>DASWQY010000038.1:0-114491 GCA_036403435.1 Pyrinomonadaceae bacterium | reverse complement strand
CATCCCGAGGAACGATAGTCGCCCGGATGATCGTTCGTGCCAAGGAAGTTGAGCGTCGGGTCAAGGAGGCGCGTTTTCTGTAGGCCCAGGTAGACGGGGTCTGTCCGTTGAGCGGTTCCGAATCCGCGCGCGCTCAAACCCTTATCGGGCTTTCCGTTGTCTTCGTCTTTGTCCGGCAAGCCGACTTCGAGACGACGTTTCCCGCCGCGCTCGAAGACGCGCAGGATATTGCCGGGCTGCGAGATTTCCCAGCGCGGGAGCGGGTCCAGGTATGGGAGGATGCCGCGCAAAGTCATCAGCTCCGGCTTAATCTCGCCCTGCTGTATGAGGCGCTCGGGCGCTCCAGTTTCGTCACTGTAGCTTTCGCCGAAGCGCGTGTCCTTGAGCGGGAATCCGCCGTTGTTGTAGAGCGCCGCGCCCCAGAGCATCGCGCCGTGGCGCATCATGCTGTTGGCGACCGCGTAATTCTCGGGGCCGTGGCACGCGCCGCAAGTCATCTCGACGACGCGCAAGTCGCCGGGGTTGATGAAGCGCACGAACTCGCGGCTCTCGCGCGCGAGGAGCGTGTTGGTCCGCTCGGGGTTGGCGGTCGTGCGCCGCCCGTCGCGCTCCCACTCGTCGGGGTATCGCGGCTGCACGTGCGCGGCCTCCTTGTTAGTCCGCTCCGCAGGGTTCCCGCCGTGACAGAACGTGCACGAAAGTTTTTGCCCGTCCCTCCCGTCTTCGAGCTTGCCCGACTTCGTCTCGTGCATCGGCTCTACCTGCCCGTGGCAACTAAGACAGCCCTCCTGAAACGGCGCGGGCGTTTGCTGCGGGACAGGCTTCGCGGCGGACGAAGCGCGAGCCTGTTTCTCGTCATCGCTCGTGGCTTTCGAGCGCACGCCGCTGAAGCCCAGGACGGCGAGCGCGCCCGTGAGCGTGAATAAGAGGACTAGCTTGATGCGGTCAACGCCGCTGCGGTGGCGTCGCATGATGATTAGCTTCCCGGTAAATCTCAGAACACAAACTTGACCTGCCCGAAGAGCGCGTAGAGCGGCTTGCTCGGGTCTATGACGACCCCGTCGGACGCGCAGAAGTCGCCGACGTTCGGCGGGCAGTTGCGCGAGGCGTCCGTGAAGATGTCGCGAAAACCCCGGCCCGTCTGCATCAGCGCCGCGCCGAAGGTGAACGTCACGTTGTTAATCAAAAACGGCCTGTAGGCCACGCCGACGCTGTAGTCGAACCCTATCTCTTTACGAATCCGGTTCTGAAAGAGCACGTATTCGAGCGGCTCGGTGCGATGAAAGCGCAGGTAGTTGACGTTAATGATCGCCTTGATGCGCTGCGTGATTTCCACGTCGAGGCCAGCATTGTAGATGAAGATGCCGGGGTTGACGAAATTGGCCTGGCCCTGCGTCTTGCTGCTGCGCAAGGAGGGCAGGATGCTGTTCGGCTGGACCAATCCGACGCCCGTCTGCGTCAGGCGGATGCCCTGGCGGTTCCAGAAGGAGAATTGCCCGCCGACGAAGTTCGGGTCGTCGAAGATGGCGTCGAAGCCCGTGGCCCTCGCGTCCGTCGGGTGCTTGTCGCCCTGCGCGAAGAAGAACGAGCCGCGGAAGCGCAGGTAGTCTTTGTCAATCGAAGCCTCGACCGCCGCCATGTGCGAGCTGATCCGCGTCGAGCGGCCCGCAATCGGGTTCCGGTCGTCGCGCCCGAAGGCGTAGTAGTAGGCGTGCGAGATGTTCAAGCGCCGGATGTGGCCGTCGCCCGCGATGCCGAGGTAGCCGACCTTGATCGAGTGGGGCCGCACGTCGCCGACGAGCGCGGGCCGGACCAGAAAGCCGTTGCGGTCGTACTCGACGCTGCGGCGGTCGTCGTTGTAGTGAATGCTGCCCTGAAGCGTATAGCCTTTGGCGAGGAAATCCTGGCGGAAGACGTTGGCAATGTAAACATTCTGCGGGCGCTGGTCGAAGCGGTTGAGGCCGCTGTTGGTGTCCTTCTCCAACTGGTGGAAGAAGGCCGCGTTGAATTGCAGCTTGTTGTTGTCGAACGCGCCGAAGAGCCGCGCGCCGAGGTTGTTGTCCGAGTAGATGAAGCCGCGGAAGTCCGAGACGAAGGGCTGTATGCCCGCGCGCAAACTTACGAAGTCGAAGTTGGCGTCCGTGTCGGCGAGCTTCACTTCGGCGAAAGCCTCCTCGAAGGAGAAGTGCGTGTCGGTGCGCGTCCGTCCGCGCCGCACGTCCACGTTGACGACGCCGTTCTCTCGCGCGCGCGCGAAGTTCGGGAGACTGAAGGTCGGCGAAATCTTGATGGCCCAGGTGCGCGGCCTGAAGGTCGAGTCGCCGCGGAACAGCTCGAAGGTGAATTGAAACGTCTGGTTGACGCCCAAAAGCTCCGGCTTGCCGAAGAACTCGGCGCTGCCGGGGCGCACGCTGCCCACGTCCGAAGGCTTGGGCGTGCGGCCCTGCTCGACGGCCGAAGTAGAGACGGCCGAGAGGATCATGAAAGTCTTGTTGCCGAAGATGGGGTAGTCGCCTTTGAGGACGCTCTGGTTGTAGGGGTCGTACCAGCGGCCGCGCTTAAAAGGGATGTCGCGCCCACGCGCGCCGCGGTCGCCGTAGCGGTCGTACTCCGGGAAGCCTACGCGCCAGCGGTCGCGCACCTCGCGGCGGTCAGGCTCAGTCTGCGGCGCGGACTGGACCGATTTGCCCCCGGCGTAGCCCGCCGGCTGGTCCATAAGGTCGTTAGGGTTCGGGGGCCGCTTCTCTTCCTCTTTGGGAATCTCGGCCGGGACGTTGAGCTTTGTCTCTAAGCCCTCGGAGACGATGACGTTCTCCTGCTCGTCGTTGAAATTCCGCGCCTTGTAATCCTTCTCTTCGGGGAACGCGGCCTCGTAGGGCGCGTCCGGCGTGACGTACTGCTTCTCGGGCAGGTTGCTGACGCGCAGGAAGCGCGCGACGTAGGGCGCTTCGACCCGCACGCGGTAAGCGCCCGCAGGGACTTTGAGCGAGTACTGGCCCCTGGCGTCGCTCTGGTCGCGGTAATCGCGGCGCGTGACCTGATTGGTGGCGACGACGGCGACCCCGGCGACGGGAGTCTTCGCCTGCGAGACGACCGCGCCCGTGATGCGACCTTTCGATTGGCCCAGCGAGCAGACGGCCCCGGCGGCGAGCAGGCCGAGCACGAGACTCGCCCGTCTCGTCAGCTTAAAAAGAAGTTCGCGGGAAGACGCTGTAGGCATAGACGGTCTTCTGCTCGGAACGCCCCCTTGATCGAAGGGCCGGCGGGCCAGTGACAAGCCGTGGTCGTGCCGGCGCAGACTGCCTTGCGTACTGTCAAGCGAGGTTGCAGCCTTGTAGCACAGTAGCCAGAGGCTGGCAACCGAAATTTTCGTTGCGAGTTAAAAGCCCGAATCAGCGGAGAGCAAAATAGTCTTGACTGCCCGGCGATTAGTGCTACATTGTGCGCGGCCCCGACCAGAGTTCTTCATCGCAAACGGTTATCGCCCTCGCGACGCGGTTGGACCGGCACGTTCGCCGTTATGACTCGTAAACTCCTGAGAAACTGCGTGCGCCTGCTGACGGTTGTCTGTCTCCTCGCCCTGCTCCTGGCCGCCGTGCCGTGCCGCGTCGAACGCACCTCGGCGCAAGCCCCGCGCCCCGTGCTCGTCAGCCAGCAGACCTCGACGCGCGCCCTGGCCTTCGAGTCCGTGACGCAGAAGCGCGAGCCCTTCCCGCTCGCCTCCACGGTCCAGTTCGGCGCGGACAATCGAACGCGCGTCGTCCTCTTCGCGATGAGCCTGAAGTTGCAGCCGGGCGAGACCGCCTCGGCCGTGACCGCCGACGCAGAGGACGCCGCGCACAAACTCTACACGCTCAAAGTCGAGCACGTTGGCATCGTGCCCAATCAGCCGTGGCTCACGGCGGTCGTCGTCCGCCTCGGTGACGGGATGACCGATGTCGGCGACGTGCTGGTGCGCGTCACTTACAGGGGCCTGGCGAGCAACCGCGTGCGCTTGGGCGTGGGCCACATCGGCGGCGGCCCCGCGGACGACTTCGGCGCTGTGCCGACGCCCGGCGCTCCTGGGCCAATTCCGCAGCCCAACGCCGCGCTCGCCGGCGACCTGACTCCCGCCGAAGTTCAAAGACTCATCGCGCAGGCGGTCTCGGCTGCCGCGCAACTGGGTCGGCCCGTGACGGTCGCCGTCGTGGACCGCGAGGGCAACGTCCTCGGCGTTTTCAAGATGACGGGAGCGCCCGCGATGACGCTGATTAGTGGGGGCGGCACGGCGGGCCACGGGCTCGAAGGCTTGAGCGTACCCTCTACGCTCGCGGCCATCTCGAAGGCGGGCACGCCCGCGTTCTTCAGCACGACGGGTAATGCTTTCACGACGCGCACGGCGAGTTTCATCGTCCAGCAGCACATCCCGCCCGGCGTTGACAACCGCCCCGGCGGCCCGCTCTACGGCGTGCAGTTCTCGTCGCTCCCCTGCTCGGACATCAAGCAGCCCGGCCTCCCGCTCGGCCTCTCGGCGGACCCCGGCAGCATGCCGATCTACAGGAACGGCGTCGCCATCGGCGGCATCGGGATAGAAGGCGACGGGCGCTACACGCTGGACAAAGACCCGTCAGATTTCGACCAGCCGTTCGAGGAAGTGATTGCGGTCTCGGCCGTGCGCGGCTTCGAGACGCCCGCGCTCATTCGCGGTGACAACATACTGGTGGACGGCGTGCGCCTGCCCTTCGTCAACGTGGACAGTGCGCCCGCGCCCACGACGATTCCCTTCGGGAGTCTGCCGGGCGCAATTGACCCCGCGTTCCCCGTGCGCGGCGCGCAGGTGTCGGCCTTCACGCCCGCGGTCGTCGGCGGCATCGGCGGTGAAGTTGACCCGCGGTTCTTCCCCTTCGCCGGCAGCGGCGCACTGACCGCGTCGGACGTGGACACGATCATCAGCCACGCGGCGCAGCAGGCGAACATCACGCGCGGGGCCATTCGTGTGCCGATAGGCAGCAGCGCGCGCGTCTCAATCTCCGTAGTTGACACGGACGGGCGCGTGCTCGGCAGCTTCCGCACGGCGGACGCGCCCGTCTTCGGCTTCGACGTTTCGGTCCAGAAGGCGCGCGGCGCGCTCTTCTTCTCGAAGGGCGGCGCGGCGGCGCGGCTGCGCGCCGTGGGCCTGGGCTCTTACGTTGACCGCGCGGCGGCAGACGGCCTGCGGCTCGACGGGTCTGTCGCTTTCACGACGCGCTCGGTGGGCTTCCTGCACCGCCCGTTCTTCCCCGACGGCATCAACGACACGCCGCCCGGTCCATTCAGCACGGGCTTCCCCGAATGGAGCATCTTCAACGTCGGACTCCAACTCGATTTGATTAAGACTAACTTGCTGGCGACGCTCGGCGGGGCAATGGTGCCGTGCACGGACGTTCCCGAGTTGGCGAACGGGGCGCAGATTTTCGCGGGCAGCGTGCCCCTCTACAAGAACGGCACGCTCGTCGGGGCCGTCGGCATCAGCGGCGACGGCATAGACCAGGACGACATCATCGCCGCCGCCGGGGCGCAAGGCTACGCGCCGCCCGTGGGGCTACGAGCGGACCAGATTCTAGTCCGCGGCGTCCGCCTCCCCTTCGTCAAATTCCCGCGCAGCCCGAATCTGTAGAAGGTTAAAAACGAACCACGAAAGTCTCACGCAAAGACGCAAAGGCGCTAAGAAAAGCTTAATCGTTTTCTTAGCGCCTTTGCGTCTTTGCGTGAGACTTTACTTGCCCGCGGGCTGTTTGCCTGACGCGCGCGCGGCTTCGAGGTCGGAGCGGAGCTTGTCGAGGCTCGGGTTCGTCGGGTTGACTTCGGCGAGTTTCTTGAGTGTCGAGTCGGCCTCGGCGTAGCCGCCTTTCTTGAGGAGCGCGACCGCCATATTCTGTAGCGTCTGCTCGTGGCGCGGGTTGATTTGGAGCGAGCGGCGAAACTCCTGTATGGCGCGGTCCGGGTCCGACGGCTCGCGCACGAGGAAGGTCAGGCCGAGGTCCGTGCGGACGTTGATGTCCTTCGGGTCTTTGACGAGCGCGGCCGTGTACCACTTCTCGGCCGCCTCGTAGCGCCCGGAGTCGAAGTTAGCGTTGCCGAGCGCGACGACCGTCTCTCGGCTCTCGGGGCGCAACTGGTTGGCGCGCGCCAGAAGCTCTATGGCTTCGTCGAAGCGCCGGTTGCGGTAGTGGACCTCGGCCGCCTTCATCTGCGCGTCAAAGTCGTCGGGCGCGGCCGCGGCGCTTTCTATCAGCGCGGCGTCCTCGCCCGCATCCCCGGCCTGAGTTTCTGGACCAGCGTCCGCCGAAATCGGCGGGTGATTCTCCGGGAGTTCCGCGCTCGCGGGCACGCTCTCCATCGCCGGGGCCGCCGCCGCGGGCCTCACCTGGCCCTGCCGGTTGAGGCTCGTGGCGAACATGAACCCGACGATGACGCCCAGCAGCACGCCGATGATCGCGAAGAGAATGTTTTCTTTGGACATAAAGAAAGTGGTCAGTGGTCAGTGGTCGGTGGTCAGTTAAGAAACAGCAGAGCAGTTGTGTCCAAACTGACCACTGACCACCTTTACTTAAGGCGCGCACGTGCTTCATCGAGGCTGGCGGAAACGCCCTGCGCGGCGTCGGAGTCTGCGGGGAGGAGCTGCTGCAATCGCTCCCAGTAGGAGACGGCCTGCCGGAAGTCCTGGGCCTGAAAGGCCGCGTCCCCGGCGAGCCAGAGCGCCTTCTGATTCTGCGGGTCGAGTTCGAGCGCCTTGTTGATGATTTCGAGCGGGCGGCCCTTTAGCTCGGACCCGTTCGCCAGCGCCAGCGTCTCCGCGTAATCGGCCCACAGGTCCGCGTCGTTGCCGGTCAACTCGGCCGCGCGCTGATAAGCCTCGCTCGCCTCCTTGTAGTGCTTGAAATTCTGATACGAGCGCGCGAGCATGGCCCAGCCCTGCGCGTCGTTCGGGTTCTCCTTGAGCCGCTCGGCGAGCTTGGCGACGCGCGCCTCTATCTGCTGCTGCGTCGGCGTGCCCGGCTGGCCGCCGCCCATCATCGGAGCCCCCGCCACTTCCGCTTCCGCCGGCCGTGAAGGCGCGACAGGCTGGCCCGGCCCGAGGGCCTTCAGCGTTCCGAACAGCGGGTAAAGGACGACGGCCAGGAGCGGCACCGCCGCGCCCACGATGATTGCCGCCGTCCGCCCGCCCCGAGCGGAGCTTTTATCTGCGGCGCTCGTCGCAGGCTGAGACGCCACGTCTTCGAGGAGCCTGCGCTGCAACTCCGTGCGGCCCTGCTCGCACTGCTCCCTGTCTATCACGCCGTCGCGCAGGTCGCGGTCCAATTCCGCGAACTGGTCGCGGTAGATGGAGACGTTGGCCCGCACGCGCTCTTCGTCGGGCGCATCTTCGGCGCGCTGCAACAGGGGCGGCAGCACGTAGCAGAGCGCGATGGCTACGAGCAGGGCTGCGAATATCAAGAAACTCATCATCAAAGGGTTCCCTTACTGTCTAGCCGTCGCCGAGCAGCGCCTCGACGCGCTGGCGCTCCGCCTCCGAGAGCGGCTGCTCCTTTGTTAACCGCTCGCGCCGCCTCTTCAGGTAGAGGTACTGCGCGACGACGCCGCCGCCGAGGAGGACGAAGGGGCCGAACCAGAGCAGGTAGGTCGTCAGCTTCACCGGCGGGCGGAAGAGCACGTAGTCGCTGTAGCGCGCGGTCATGAAGGCTAGAATCTCCTGGTCGCTCTTGCCGGCGCGCATCTGCTCGCGAATCTGCTCGCGGAGGTCCGCGGCGAGCGGCGCGTGAGAACTCGCAATCGTCTCGTTGCGGCAGACCAGGCAGCGCAAGTTTTCGGCGAGCGCCATCATGCGCTTCTCAAGCACGGGGTCGTCGGCCAAAGGCTGCGCCTCTTTGGCCCAGGACAAGGCGGCCGGCCACAGGCACAGGAGCAGTGCCAGAAGACTAAGCGCGCGCCTCATTTCTGCAACTCCTTCACGAGCGGGATGATTCTATTCTTGAGCGCCTCTTCGGTAACTGGCCCAATCTGCTTGTAACGGATGACGCCGTTGCGGTCTATGACGAAGGTCTCCGGCACGCCGTAAACGCCGTAGTCGATTCCGACCCGCCCGTCCGCGTCCACGAGGATCATCGTGTAAGGGTCGCCGAACTCTTCGAGCCAGTTGAGCGCGTCCCTGCGCTCGTCCTTGTAGTTGAGGCCGTAGATGGGGACGACGCGCGAGCGCGCGAGTTCCAGCAGCACAGGGTGCTCGTCGCGGCACGCCTCGCACCACGAGGCCCAGACGTTCAGAAGCCACACCTTGCCCCGCATCTCCTCGGACTTGAAACTCCGCTGCGGGTCCGCCAACTGCGGCAGATTGAACGCGGGCGCGGGCTTGTCCAGAAGCGGAGACGGAATCTCGCTCGGGTCGCGGCTCAAGCCGATGAACAGGAAGACGGCCAGCGCCAGGAAGAGTATCAGGGGCAGTAAAAACTTCGTCATGATTCTTCAGTCGTCGCCCTCACGAGCGCCGGGGCGGTCGCGGCCCTGGCTTCTTCCGCCTCGACCTTCGCGGCGCGGCGGCGCTCGCGGACGGCGACCCTGTAACGCTTGTCGCTGACGGCGAGCACGCCGCCCAGGGCCATCAAGGCCGCGCCGGCCCAAATCCAATCCACGAACGGCTTGTAAAAGATGCTCACGCTCCACGCCCCGCCGCTCACGGGCTCGCCCAGCGAGACGTAAAGGTCGCGCGTGAGGCCGGTCGCGATGTCGGCCTCGGTCATCGTCTGCCCCGAAGAGACGTAGTTGCGTTTCTCCGGGTACATCGTGCGCAGCTCCGCGCCGCCCTTGCTGACTGAGACCTCGCCGCGCGCGGCGACGTAGTTCGGCCCCGTCACCTGGCTTACGCCGTCGAAGCGGAAGACGTGGCCGCCGACCGTCGTCGTGTCGCCCACGTTCATCCGCACGTCCTTCCTCTCCTCGTAGCCCGTGACCAGCGTCACGCCGATGATGAAGACCGCCACGCCGAGGTGTGCCAGTTCCATCCCGTAGTAGCTGCGCGACTGCGCGGCCAGACGCTTGACGAAGCCGCCCTCGCCGCGCGCCCTCGTCCAGACGTTCGTCAACACGGTCGTGATGATCCATGCCGCCAAGAGCAGGCCCAGGCTGACCTTGATCTGCCACCCGCCGATGACGAAGGGCAGGACCGCGGCGGTCGCGGCGCTCACGAGGAAGGCCCAGCGCAGGCGGACGGCCAACTCGGGCAGGCTCGCCCGCTTCCAGCGGGCGACGGGGCCGACGCCGATCATGAAGGCGACCGGGGCCATGAGCGGGACGAAGACCGCGTTGAAGTAGGGCGGGCCGACCGAGAGTTTACCGAGGCCGAGCGCGTCGGCGAAGATCGGGTAGAGCGTGCCCAGGAGCACGGAGGCCGCCGCGACGACCAGCAGCACGTTGTTCGAGAGCAGGAACGATTCGCGCGAGACCAATTCGAACTTGCCGCCGAGGCCGACGCTGCGCGCCCGCCAGGCGTAGATCGCCAGCGAGCCGCCGATGACGACGACGAGAAACACCAGGATGAAGAGGCCGCGCCTGGGGTCCGAGGCGAAGGCGTGCACGGAAGTGAGCACGCCCGAGCGGACCAGAAACGTGCCGAGCAGGCTCAGCGAGAAGGCGGTGATTGCCAGGAGCACCGTCCAACTCTTCAGGCTCCCGCGCTTCTCCGTCACCGCCAGCGAGTGAATCAAGGCCGTCCCGACCAGCCACGGGATGAACGACGCGTTCTCGACCGGGTCCCAGAACCACCAGCCGCCCCAGCCCAGCTCATAATAGGCCCAGAAGCTGCCGAGCGCGATGCCGCACGTCAGGAAGCTCCAGGCGATGGTCGTCCACGGCCTGGACCAGCGCGCCCACGTCGCGTCCAGCTTCCCGCCCAGGAGCGCCGCGAGCGCGAAGGCGAAGGCCACCGAGAAGCCGACGTAGCCCATGTAGAGCATCGGCGGGTGAATCACCATCGCCGGGTCTTGCAGCAGCGGATTGAGGTCGCGCCCCTCTGCGGCCGCAGGCATCAGCCGCGTGAAGGGGTTCGAGGTCCACAGCAGGAAGAGTAGGAAGCCGAAGCTGATGAAGCCCATTACGCCGAGCACGCGCGCGCGAAGCTCAAGCGGCAACTGCCGGCTGAAGAGGGTGACGGCCACGGTCCAGAGCGCGAGCAGCAGGCTCCACAAGAGGAGCGACCCTTCGTGGGAGCCCCACGTCGCCGCAAGCCTGTAGTTCAGCGGCAGGAGCGAGTTCGAGTTGGTGGCGACGTTGAGGACGGAAAAATCGTTGGTGACGAAAGAGTAGGCCAGGCAGCCGAAGGCGATGAGCACGAAGATGAACTGCGCCTGCGCGGCGCTGCTCGCCATGTTCATCCACGAGCGAAGCCCGCGCGCCGCGCCCGCGAGCGGGAGCGCGCACTGCGTGCCGGCCATCAACAGCGCCAGGGTGAGGGCGAACTGTCCGACTTCTGGGACGACGGTCATCGAAAACTTCTCCTGCTACTTCGTCACGGTCTCGGCCGCGTGCTTCAGGTACTCCTGACTCGGCTTCTTGACGGCGTCGGCGGCCTCGGGCGGCATGTAGTTCTCGTCGTGCTTGGCGAGCACTTCGCTCGCGTGAAAGACGCCGTCCTCGCCGAGGCGGCCCTGCGCGACGACGCCCTTCCCTTCCTTGAAGAGGTCCGGCAGGATGCCCTGATAGACGACCGGAATGTTGTGCTCCAAATCCGTGACCACGAAGCGCACGGTCAGCCCGTCGTCCTCGCGCTTGAGGCTGCCCTGCTCGACGAGCCCGCCGACCCTGAAAGTCTTCTGGAGGGGGGCTTCCTTCGCCGCGACCTGCGTCGGGCTGAAGAAGAAGACCAGGCTACTCTGGAAGGCGTTGAGCACGAGCGCGGCGGCGACGCCCAGGCCGCACAGGCCGACTCCGATGAGAGCAAGTCTTTTATGTCGTAGTTTCATTTTCCTTCAAGACTTTCATTTTAGGGGCCTCCGCTGACTGCCGCAAGCTGCCGCGCCGGCGTCTGCTCATCAGCAGCAACACCTCGGCGGCCATCAGCAGCAGCGCCACGCCGTAGGAGCCCCAGACGTAGAAGGCGTAACCGCCCATCTCGAAAAATTGCGCCCAAGCCTTCATTTCGCCTCCCCCAAAAGTTCGGCGGCCCAGGGCGCGTGCCGCTCCCGCTCCATGATGATGTTACGCACGCGCATCAGGGTCACGGTGATCGAGTACATCCAGCAGGCCGCGATCATGATGAGCAAAGCGGCGAGCATGACGGGCGCGATGGACGCGCTCCTGCCCAGCCTGAGCGTCGCTCCCTGGTGCAGCGTGTTCCACCACTGCACCGAGAAATAAATAATTGGCACATTGACCGCGCCGACGAGCGCCAGGAGCGCCCCGGCCCTGTCCGCGCGGCGCGTGTCCTCGATGGCCGACTGCAACGAGATGAAGCCGAGGTAGAGGAAGAAGAGGATGAGCGTCGAAGTCAGCCGCGCGTCCCAGACCCACCACGTGCCCCACATCGGCCTGCCCCAGAGCGCGCCCGTCCAGAGCGAGATGAAGGCGAACATCGCGCCCGTCGGCGCAATCGCCGCGGCCATCATCGCCCAGATGCGCGCGTTGAAGGCCAGCCCGAGCCCCGCGTAAACCGCCATCAAGAGGTAAAGAAACATTGCCATCCACGCGGCCGGGACGTGGATGTAGATGATGCGGTACGCCTCGCCCTGCACGGCGTCCTTCGGCGCGACGAAGAAGCCTACGTAAAGGCCGACGGCCAGAAGCAGCGCCGTCAGGATGGCGAAAAAGGGGATCAATTTCCCGGCGAGCGGGTAGAAATTCGCGGGCGACGTGTACTTGTACCAGTTGATTTTGCGTCGAGCCATACCTTCTACAGTCCCTCTTTACTCCATAGAGATACGTAGCGCGGCGGCGGTTGCCCAGGGCGCGAACAAGAGGGCCAGAATGAGCATGGCCCCGAGCAGAGACAAATGAGATTCCGCGCTCGCGCCCGTGATACTCGCTTCGACCGCGCCTGCGCCGAAAATCAGAACCGGGATACAGAGCGGCAGGACGAGCAAGGATACCAGCACGCCGCCCCCCCGTAAACCTAGAGTCAAGGCCGCGCCGAACGCCCCGATCAGGCTCAGGGCCGGCGTGCCCAAAACGAGCGACGCCACCAGCGTCAGGAGCGCGCCCGGCGGCACGTCGAATTGCAGCCCGAGGACGGGCGCGAGCAGGACGAGCGGGGCTCCCGTCACCAGCCAGTGCGCGACGATTTTGCCGAGGACGACCACGGAGAGCGGCTGCGGCGTGAGCATCAACTGTTCGAGCGTGCCGTCCAGGTAGTCGTGCGAGAACACGCGGTCGAGCGAGAGCATGGAGGCCAGGAGCGCCGCGACCCAGACGACGCCGGGGGCGATGGTCCTCAGGACGTTCAACTCCGGCCCGACGCCGAGCGGGAAGAGGCTGACGACGATGACGAAGAAAAGGAGCGTCGAGAGCACGCCCGCGCGCCCGCGCCACGCGAGCATCGCGTCCCTCTGTATGACCCATCGCAGAGTTGCCAGCATTCAACTTCTCAAATTGGCACAAGACGGATTTGGCCCACACGGCCCGCGCTCACCTCCAGAGGCTGGTGCGTCGTCAGCACCGCCAGCCCGCCCGCTTTGAGATGCTCTTCGATGACGGAGCGGATCAATCGGACGCCCGTGCTGTCCAAAGCCGTCAGCGGCTCGTCCAGCACCCACAGCGCGCGCTCGGAAACCAGCAGGCGCGCGAGCGCCAGGCGGCGCTGCTGCCCTTGAGATAAAGTCTTGGCCGGCCGCGCCTCGTTTCCGTCGAGCCCCATGCGCGCCAGTGCCGCGCCGATCTGTTCGTCACGGGGCCGCCGGCCGTCGGCGAGGCCGCAGTGGAGGCGCAGGTTCTCGGCGGCGCTCAGCTCGGCCTTGACGCCGCCGGCGTGGCCCAAATATGCAAGCTCTTTCAGGTACTCTTCCTTGAGCGAAGAGATTTTCTTTCCCTGCCAGAGAATGTGGCCTGCGGCCGGGGCGAGCAGGCCGCAGAGCATGCGCAGGAGGCTGGTCTTGCCGCTCCCGTTCGGCCCCGTGACCTCCAACAATTCGCCGGCCTCTAACGCGAAGCTGAGATTCTGGAAAAGCGTGCGCCCGCCGCGCACGCACTCCAGAGCGTGAGCCTCAAGCCTCGGGCTCATCCGATGTTCGACTGTGCTTGCTGATTCATCCGATCAAGGGCGGAGCGCGTCGTCTGAAGCCGCGCCGTCAGGGTCTCTCAGGGCTCAAACAATCCGGTCTCCTACTTTGGAAAAATTGTATCACGGCGCTCCCAGCAGATGAAAACGCATGAACGCCAGTATTCGTCTGATGATCTCGCGCGAAGCATCAGTATCGTCGAAGAGGTCGAAGGCGTGCGGGGCCGTCGGGTGATTGACGAGCGTGACGGGAAGATTTTGGGCCAGGGCTCCGGCCGCGAAGTCGTCAACCGTTTCGTTCAGGTGCGGCATCCGGTCTTGACCCGCGCGCGCGATGAACAGCGGCACATCTCGCAGGAGGTCCGCGGTCGATTTCCCCGCGCACGGGTTGGCGAAGCCCCACTTCCTTGCGGCCTCCGCGACGTGCGTCGCGCCTTCCGAGTCGAGCATGAAGCCGTAGGACAGGGCCGCGCACTTCAAACCGGCTTCGCTCATCAGAACTAATAGAGCGAGCGGCACGCTGCCGGAGCAAGCCCAGAGGCCGATTCGCTGCCCGTCAATCCCGAGCGTGTCGGCGTGCTGCCGGACGTGTTCGAGTAAGGCGCGGGCGTCCGCCGCCGGCTCTCGATTCGTGTACGTGACCGCGACCAGCCCCGACGCGGCCGTCAATCGCGCCCAGGAGACGGACGCGCCCATCTCTTTGAACTTGCAGCCGAGCATTTTCTCAAACCCCGGATCGGGATACCCGGCCACGAAGACGACCGCGGGCGGACGCTCCCCGCCGCTCGAATCCGGCGGGTAGTAGATGTCCATAGTGAGAGCGCCTTCGTCCGTCGCACGGTATTCGACATCCCGCGTGACTTTCACTTCATTCATGCCTGGGATTCTGTAGACCACCTCTTTTTTAACAATCTCCTCGGGCGTCGTCTCTTGACTCACGCGCGTTCCTCCTTCCAAATGAAAAACCCGCCGGGCGAGTCGTGACCGCCGCGACGGATTCCGCTTAACTGTGCTTCTCGTGCCTTATACGCCTCGCGCGGCGCACTTGCAAGAGACGATCACCCTCCTTTGAAACCCGCGCTCGTTTGAAACGGCAAGTGCTATACTTCGGGGACGGAAATTTTTCGCCGGGGGCTTTTATCAACGATGAAGGAAAACATTCTCTTCACCATCGCCGGCATCGTGCTGGGTTTTTTCATAGGCTTCTTCATTGCGAACAGCACGGGCGCGGGGCAGATGACGCAGGCGACTCCCACCGCCAACTCCGCGCGGCCTCTTGACTCGACAGATGCCGGGGGCCAACTCCCGCCCGGCCACCCGAACGTCGCCGCCGACGGCGGCGCGGCGGCCTCCACTTCCGCACAGGCACAGCAGGCGATGGACGAGGCCGACCGCAACCCGAAGGACTTCGCCGCGCAAATCCGCGCCGCGGCCGTCTTCTACCAGCTAGGCTCTTACGACAAGGCCAAGCTCTACCTCGGCCGCTCGCTCGCCTTGAAGCCGGACGACCCGGACGCGCTCACCGGCATGGGCCACACGCTCTACGACACGGGCGACTACGTCGGCGCAGCCGGCTACTACGAGAAGGTGCTGGCACAAAAACCAGACGACGCGGACCTGCGCGCGGACCTCGGCAGCACCTACGCGCAACGCACGCCGCCCGACCTCGACCGCGCCCTCGCGGAGTACCGGAAGGCGCTGGCCGTTGACCCGAGGCACGAGCAGGCGCTGGCCCGACTCGCCGACGTTTCCATACGCAAAGGCGACAAGGCGACGGCCCGCGACGCCATCAACAAGCTTGCCGCCATCAACCCCTCTAACCCCGCGCTCGCCGAACTACGCTCCATGCTGTAGCGGCGGCCGCCCAGAAATTTATTGCCAATCGCTCCCGATGGCGCTATAAACTGTAGCCGCCCGGCGCTCGGCTTAAAACAATTGTCAGCCCCTCGCGCTTTCAGATGTCGCTTCCCTTGCGAAAATGCGTTGGAGTCTGTATGACGGCCGCGGCCGCGCTCTGTTTGCTCCTCGCCCTCGCGCACGCTGCCCGCGCGCAGACGCCGACGCCACCGCCGACTCCTTCGCCCACGCCCGCTCCGCAGTCGCCTTGCACGCAGCCAACGCCGTGCCCGAAGCTCGCGCCGCGCGTCATACAGTTGACTGCCGTCTATAAGAAGGGCACGGAGCCTTTGCAGCAGGACGACAAGGTCACGCAGCTCGCGCGCAAGCGTTTCTATCTCTCCTCCTGCCCCTTCAACCTCGCCAAGCTTCCCTCGGCCGCGCGTGCCCCGACGCGCCGCGCCTACTACGCGGGCATCAAGGCCAGCCCGCAGCTCGTCGAGTGGCTCGAAGCTAACAACTGCGACACGATCTACTGCCGCGAGCTGACGACCGCCGAGGTCGCCTGCAAGTCGGGCGAGGCGACTTGCGTCCCCGAATTCGTCAGCTCCTACGAAGAGGCCATGAGGAAGCTCAAGGGCGACGCGGAGCTGGCGCGCAAGTGGGTGACCAACTACGGGCCGCTCGCCGCCGCGGGGCTGCGCGTGGGCTTTTACGAACAGAAGGCAAAGTGGCTCGACGCGGTCGTGAAAGAGGCCGAGCGTGCGGCGTCGCTTCCGGCGGGAACGATCCGCACGACGATGACGGACAGGCGCGGCGTCGCCTACTTCTACGACCTCTGTCCCGGCACTTACTACGTTTCAACGCTCGCGCCCGTCGAGGTCGAGGGCGAGCGCATCGTCTGGGAGACGACCGCCATCACGATCAAGGGGCCGAAGGCGGGCGAGCCGGACCAGCCGCTCGCGGTGACGCCGGTCTTCCTGGCGAACGTCCCGTCGAAGAAGAAGCGCGCGAACTATTTCGTGGGCCGGAAAGTCGCGGACGCTTCCGCCGCCGCCGGGGCGGAAGACGCCGGGAAGCCTGTGGGCCAATAAACCGCGGCCGGCGCGGAAAGAAGCTGATGAATCCGAGGCAGAGCGAACACTGGAAGCGCCGCGTGCGACGCCGCGTCGTCGCCCTGATGATTCTCTTCCTGCTCCTCGCGCTCCTCTTCTTCTACCCGCACGCCTCTTCCAACGCTTTTGGCCCAGCCCCGCAGGGACGACGCCCGCAGCCGCAGGGCGGACGACGCCGCCGCCCGCCTCAGCCTCAGCCGCAGGCGGGCAGGACCGGCGGGCGCAACTACGCGCACTTCAGGCACGAGAGCCACCGGCCGCCCGTCGCCAAACTGGATTGCGACGATTGCCACGCGATTCCGTCAGCGTCCGCGCCCGACCGCGTCACGGCCGCGACGAAGCCCTCGGCGGACGGCTACCCCTATCACGACAGCTGCGTCCAGTGCCACCGCCAACAGTTTTTCGTCAGCGCAGCGCCCCCCATCTGCACCGTCTGCCACACGCGCTCAAGCCCCCGCCTGACGGCGCGCGACATGCGCCCCTTCCCCAGGCAGACGGGCCAGGCCGTCGCGCGTGAGTTCCCAGGCTACTTCCCGCACAGCCTTCATCAAGGCGTGCTCGCGCGCCACGATGCTCTTGAAAGAAGCTGGAGTTTCGTCCGCGTCTCTTTCAAAACTCCTGACACGGCGCAGCAGGTGGACAACTGCGCGGCCTGTCACCTGACGGACGGGCGCGCGCCCGAGGCGATCAAGGTCGGCGGCACGGAGGCGACGCTCAAGCCCGAGGCCGGGACGTTCAAGACCGTGCCGGCGGGCCACGCCTCCTGCTTCAACTGCCACTGGCAGGCGCAGAAGCCTTTGAAGGACGACTGCGCGGGCTGTCACCTCTCGCAGGCCGAGTACACGAAGAGGAAGCGCGCCGCTTCGTTCGAGGCCGCGCTGCCCGGCGTGCTCTCCGCGAACGCGGTCCAATGGTTCAAGACCTGGCCGGGGGATTGGCCCAAGCGGCTCTCGATCAAGTTCCGCCACCAGACGACGAACCACGACATAGGCTGCACCGCCTGCCACATCAACATCACGCAGATGGAGACGCTCAACATCCCGAAGGCCGACGTGCCGATTGCGACCTGCGCGCCCTGCCATATCAGCAGCTCGCCCGTACTCCGCCGCGAGGGCGGCGCGAACGTGACCATCTTTTCGGAGATGGCGGACGAGGCCAAAGACACTGACAACAAGGCGAACACGTGCGTCGGCTGCCACACGACTTTGATCGGGCGCGAGCGCCCGCCGTGCAGCCACTATCTGATTCTGGGCCAGCCGTGCCCGCAATGACGAAGATGACGGACGAGAAGACGAGAGATGAAAGACAGGCCCGCGCGGGCGCGACCGCCGCGGCCCCGCGCCGCCGCGCCCTGCCGCTCGTCCTCGTCCTCGTCTTCACGGCCTGCGCGCTCGCGTCACTCTTCGCGGCCGGCCGCGCCACCGCCGTCACGGACGACGGCGGGACTCGGCCGCCGCGCGGACTCGTCAAGCCTCCCGCCATCCCCGCGCAGGACTATTCCAGGTTCTCGCACTCCACGCCCGGCGCGCACGCCGCGCTGACGAGTCGCTGGAGCTGCTCGATCTGCCACGACCGCCGCGGCAACGCGGTCGAGCCCACATTCCCGCAGCACAAGGACTGCATCAGTTGCCACCAGACGCAGTTCACCACGCCCGATAGCCCCTTGTGCACCATCTGCCACCAGGCCGGAGGATTGGGCCAGCAGAACCCGCCGCTCAAAAAGTTTCCGGGGCTGGCCGGCTTCGACACCGAGTTCGACCACGCGCAGCACAACACGGGCGAAGCGCGCGCGCAAAGTGGCTGCGCCGCCTGTCACGCGGCGGCGCGCGGCGGCGTCGCGCGCACCATCCCGGCGGGCCTGAGCGCCCACCAGACCTGTTACCAGTGCCACACGCCCGGCCGCCAGTCGCGCGGCCACGACATCTCCTCGTGCGGGGCCTGTCACAACTACGGTCGCTACGCGCGGACGCCGGCCACCGCGCGCTCCTTCGGCATAGGCTTCAGCCACGCCGACCACGGCCCGCGCCAGAACCTCAACTGCGAGCAGTGTCACACGGTCGGCGCGCGCGGCCTCGCGCAAGGCCGGCAGGTCACCTCGACCACGCCCGCACAACACTTCCCCCAAACGCGCGCGCAAACTTGCGCCACCTGCCACAACGGCCAGCGCAGCTTCGGCGAAGTCAACTTCAACGACTGCAAACGCTGCCACACGGGGCAGACCTTCCGCCTGTGACAACAGACGGGGCAGACTTTTCGTCTCCGATAAAGTAAAATCGTTTTCCGGCTTCCAGAATTTAATCAGACAAGTAATCAACGCCTCGTCAAAGGAGATTTCCCTGCAATGCTTCGCCGTTCAGTGTTAGTCGCGCTCGTCCTGTGCGCCCTCTTGCTTCAGAGTTTCGCCGTCATCGCGCAGCAACCGCAGCCCACGCCCACACCCGCGCCCGCGCAACCGCAGCCACAGCAGCAGCAGTCGCCGCCCGTTGACCCCAACGACCCGATTGAGCGCATCAAGGACGAGGGGATGAACCGCTCGCAGGTGATGCAGACGTTGAGCTACCTGACGGACGTGATCGGGCCGCGGCTGACCGCCTCGCCCGGCATGCTCAGGGCCAACGAGTGGACGCGCGACCGGCTGACGCAGTGGGGCTTGCAGAACGCGCAGCTCGAAGCGTGGGGGCCTTTCGGGCGCGGCTGGACGCTCAAGAGTTTTTCGGCGCAGGTCACGGAGCCCGTCGCCATCCCGCTCATCGCCTACCCGAAAGCCTGGTCGCCCTCGACGAAAGGCACGCTCACGGCCAACGTCGTTTACGTTGACGCGAAGACCGAGGCGGACCTTGAGCAGTACAAAGGCAAACTTAAAGGCGCGATTGTGCTGATGACCGCGCCGCCCGAAGTCAAGGCGCGCTGGGAGCCGCTCGGCACGCGGCGCGACGAGAAGAACCTGCTGAGCCTCGCGGACGCGCCCGACCCGAAGATGGTCCCGCCGCGCTCGTTCCAGCTCACGCCGGAGCAGATCGTCGCAAGACGACTGCTCGCAAAGAAGTACCAGTTTTTCACGGACGAGGGCGCAGCCCTGCTCGTCGAGCCGAGCCGCATCGGCGACGGCGGCACCATCTTCGTGCAGGACGCGGTCGTCCCGCAGCCCTTCGTCGAAAATCCCTTCAACCCGCCGCCGGGCACACCCAAGCACATCAACCCTTACGACAAGGACGCCCCGCAAATCGTCCCGCAGGTCGTCGTCGCGCCCGAGCACTACAACCGCATCATACGCATCCTGCAAGCGGGCCAGCCCGTGAAGATGGCCGTCCAGATTACCGCCGAGTTTCAGGACAAGGACTTGATGGGCTACAACACGGTGGCCGAAATTCCTGGCACAGACCTCAAGGACGAAATCGTCATGCTCGGCGGCCACATGGACTCCTGGCACTCGGGCACTGGCGCGACCGACAACGCGGCGGGCGTGGCGGTCGCGATGGAGGCCGTGCGCATATTGCAGGCGTTGAGACTTCAACCGCGCCGGACCATTCGCATCGCTCTCTGGAGCGGCGAGGAGCAGGGGCTCTTTGGCTCGCGCTACTACGTCATGAAGCACTTCGGCAAGTTCGGCGACGGCTCGATTGAGGCGTTCCGCCTCTTCGGCTCCAACCAGGGTCCGAAGCCCCCGCTGACCCTCGGGCCGGAGCACGAGAAGCTGAGCGGCTATTTCAACCTGGACAACGGGACCGGCAAAATCCGCGGCGTCTACATGCAGGGCAACGAGGCGGTGCGGCCCATCTTCCGCCAGTGGCTTGCGCCGTTCCGCGACATGGGCGCTTCCACGCTCTCGATCTCGAACACGGGCGGCACGGACCACCTCTCGTTCGACGCCGTCGGCCTGCCCGGCTTCCAGTTCATACAGGACGAGGTCGAATACTCGACGCGTACGCACCACTCGAACCAGGATGTCTTCGACCGCATACAGGGCGACGACCTGAAGCAGGCCGCGACCATCATGGCCGCCTTCGTCTACAACACCGCGACGCGCGACGAGAAGCTCCCGCGCAAGCCCATGCCGGCGCAGTAAGACGGAAAGGACGACACATGAGCAGCAGGGCCGAGACGACGAGCCGGGGAAGATTACTCAAGCTGACGATCATCCTGGCCGCCCTCGGCCCGCTGCTCTTTTACGCCAGCCCGGCCGCCGCGCAGGACAAGCCGCAGCCTTCGGCGCGCAAGTTCGACGAGTTCGGCGACATCCTGATGACGGACATCAAGGCGCGGCTCGACGGCTTCACGATAGCTTTACTTGGGGAGCCTCAAGCACGCGGCTTCCTCGTCGTCTACCGCAGCCGGCGCGACCTGAACGGCCTCAGCCACCGGCTCGCCCTCCGCATGAGGAACTACCTGATTTACAACCGCGGCCTCACCAAAGAGAAAATCGTCACGGTGGACGGGGGCGAGGCTTTGTGTCTCGCGCAGGAGCTATGGATAGTCGAGCCCGGAGCCGCGCCGAAACCCAGGGCGGACGCCTACTCACGCCATTACCGACCCGCAGACGTGGCGTGGCAGTTCGACGAATTTTACTACCCTTTGGTCCAGGACGACTTCGGGTATGACGACGACATAACCGTCGAAGACTCGCCGGATAACTTAGAAGCCTTCGCCGCCGAGTTGCGAAAAGCGCCTGACTCGCAAGCCTGCGTCATCGTTTACGCGCAGTACCGAGTCGAGCGGCTGGAAGATGACGACGCTTCGGGGAGAGTTAAGCGGGCGGCCCGGAGGGTCCGCCTGGACCCTCCCGGCACGGCGCGAAAGATACTGAGGACGGAGCAGAAATATCTGACCGGGACGTTCGGCATCGCGGCTTCGAGGATTAAGCTGGTGGACGGCGGTTACCGCAGCGTGCGCGCGGCGGAGTTGTGGCTGCTGCCGCCCGGCGCGCGCGCGCCCGCCCCGAGACCCGACGCCTTCCCGCGCAGGAGATGATGGGCCTGGGGTTTGGCGAACTGGAAAAAGTTTGACAAGCGCGCGCGGGCGCAACTATATTCTGGCCCGGACGCTGCCAATCAGTTCCAGTCTTAACGTCGGCGTCCTCCCTCGCGTCCTGACATCTCTTCCCGACGGTTGAAGCACAAGGGCTGCTTCCGGGCCATTCGTTTTCGAGGACGTGCAATCATGAAACTAAAACTCTTCGTGCTGCTGTCGGCGGTAGCCATCGCGCTCGGCGTGCTGGCCTGCAATTCCAGGACGGCGACGCCGACCGCAGGGCTCGTCAACGGCTCTGCCCCGCAGCCCCCGGCAGCGCCCCCGCTCCCGGACGGCGTTGACCCGCCGCACGCGGTTGACACCGCCGGCAAGGCCATCCCCAACGAGAGCGCGACGCAGCCGGACAAGCCCATCCTCCTCGCCAAGGACAGCGACGACCCGAAGTCCGGCGAGCTGAAGCCCGAGGCGGCCTTCGACCACGTCAAGCACAGCACGCTCCCGCTCTACGGGCCGGACGGCAAGACGGTCGCCGCCTGCGTTGACTGCCACCACACGGACCAGCCTTCGAGCACCGTCGGGTTCCTCAAAAAGTTCGAGCGCAAGGAAGTCCTGACGGCCGCGCAGCTCACCGCCTCGAAGGAGCCGGTCAAGTCTTGCCGCGCGTGCCATTTTCAGCCGTCGGCCGAAGAGACGGACGATTACCCGCCAGCGAGCGTGACCTATCCGGCGGACATGAAGAGGCCGCCGTCGGGCAAGCTGACGAACGACATCGCCTATCACCTCAACTGCAACACGTGCCACGAGGCGGCCAAGAAGCGCGACGCCAAGATCAAAGCGCCCGTGACCTGCGACGACTGCCACGTCAAGAAGGGATGACGCCCGAGGCGCGACGGCTTGAGACACCCACCCTCGGCGGCGCGGCCGGATTGATTTCCCGGCCGCGCCGTTGTCGTTTTATGAGAACGGAACAAACGGGTAAGCGATGCGGGTTTGCCGCCTGATGTGCGGAAAGCCGCATCGCTGATGTCGAACTCACGTTAAGTTAATTCACGACCAGCACGTTGAACCTCGCTCCCGCCATGATGTCGCCGCCTCTAATCACCCACCGATTGGCAGGGCAAGGGACCGTTGCGCCGAAGGCCGTCGCGCCGGTATAAACCAGAAATTCACTTGAATTCGGGTTCGTGCTATCCCCGCTACGCCCGAGTATCGCCGTGAGCAGCACCTGCGCGTTGGCGTTGCCGTTCACAGCCGCGTTGTCTATCAGCGTGAAGTCTCCGTTGCACTGATTGCCCACCGTGCGCGTGACCTGGAAGAAAGTGACGCCGCCCCCGCCGCCCGCGGGCGTCGCCCACGTCAGGGCCGAGCCGTTATAGGTGAGCACCTTCCCTGCCGCCGGCACGTTCGTCGTGCTCAGCTTCGTCACGCCGACCGCGCCGTTTGCCAGGTGGGCCGAAGTGACGCCGAGAGGATTGATGCCCAAAAGCGAACTGGCCGTGCCCTGCCCCGTCAGCGTCGTGTTGTGCTGGACGGCGGGGAGAGCGGCCGTGGTCTGCGTCTTGCCGTCCGGGAACTTGACGCCGTTGCCCGCGCCGCTGATCTGTATGTTGCCCGAGACGGTCAGTCTGGACAGGGCCGTGTTGGTCCCGATGGCGACGTTGCCGACTCCGCTCGGCGCAATCAGCACGCTGCCGTTGACGGCCGCGCCCGCGCCGCCTCCGCCGATTGCCCCAGGCTGTAGCGTGATCGAGCCGCCGCTGCCACGCTTGCCGCCCGCGACCGTCGCGCTGCCGCCGTTGCCGGCCGCGAGCACGATGCTCGCGCCCGTGCCGGCCTGCGCCGTATTGCTGCTGGTGTTGCCGCCCTGTCCGCCCGTCGTCTGTAACAGCACGGGCGCGGCCGTGCCGGTGACTGCGGTTGCGGGCGGCTGCACGCCGTTGACTTGCAGGACTGCGGTCGGGGCCACGGTCGTCGCCACGCCGACCCTTCCGCTCCCCGTCTCCGTGATGATCGAGTCAACGATGGTGTTCGTGCCCTTGAACTTGGCGATCTTGCCGGCGGTGCCCACTCCGTCTATGGTGCTGAGCGCCGTCGGCGTCGGGCCTGTCTCTCTGGCCTCGCTGCTGACGGTGAGCTGCTCGATGCGCTTGCGGCGCTTGCCCGAAGAGTCAGTCACCGTGACGGTGGCGAGGTAAACGCCGTCCGCGACGCGTTCGCCCGCCGCGTTCTGCATCCTCCACTCGACCGGCTGGCCCACGACCGCGCCGCTGTCGAAGATCAACTCGCCCGAGGGCGCAAAGATTTCGATTCGCATCTCGGCGGATCGCGCAGGGGACGAGAACTCGACGCGCGCCTCGTCGGAGGCCATCTCGATAGCAGTGGATTGAGCGCGCACGCCCGCCGTCAACGCGAGCAGACTGACGACGAGAGCGTAGGGGAAACACTTCAGGATGGTCATAAGGGAAACTCCTTCAGGGAATGAAATCGCTACCGGAGACGGTTAGGGCGGCTGAACCGCGTGTAGCCGAAGGCAAGGGATTTTGTTCGTGGTCTCTAGTCCGCCGGAGAAGATATGCTAATTGCCGGGGCCGGTCAATGATCATGGACCAATAATAATGGCCCACCCCGGACGGCCCCGCGCGGCCGTGAAGGGCGGCGACGCCGCGGCAGCAGGTCACGCCCCCTGCCGGCTGTTGCTTTCACCGGGAAACGTGGACATAATTCGGGCCATGCGAATCATTCTTCTTTCCCTGACGATGGCGGTCGCTTTAATGCTCTCGGCCGCGTGCAACTCGTCCGAACAAGCTAATACTTCGGCGGGGAACGCTAGCGCCGCACAGCCGGCCAACGCGCGCACGACCACTACGACTACTGCCCAACCGGCGACGGACGGGCCGCCCGTCGCAACCTCGCACGCAGCGCCGCCCGCGCCGTCAAACGCCGGAGGCCCCGCGGCGGGCGGCGCGTCCGGCCCGGACACTTCCGCGCTCGACGCGAAGATCGAGCAGGCAGAGGCCAGGGCGAAGGCCGCGGGCGCGGGCAGCGCCGACAAGCAGGCGGCCGCCGCAGCTTATCTGGCGCGCGCCAACGTCTTCTACGCCGCGCAGAATCCCAGCCTCTACAAGTTCGCGCTGCGCGACTTCCGCCGCACGCTCAAGTACGACCCGTCGAACGCAGTGGCGCGCGACAGGAAGCAGCAGATCGAAGAGATTTACAAGTCAATGGGGCGGCCCATCCCCGAGCTGGGGAACGAGCCCTAGAGGCGGCACACGAAGCTTCGACAGTCCGACTCCGTCCAAACCTTAGAGGTCAACTATGCGTTCCTTCCTTCTTCGCACACTCGTTGTTCTCTGTCTCTCATTGGCGCTCGTCGCGGGCGGCACGTTCGCGGTCGGCGCGTCGCGGGGTCCGCGGCAGGGCGCGGCCCAACTGCCCTGGCTGAAGGAATCAATGACTAAACTCGAAACCGAACTGGTTGCCAGGTACGGTGAGGGCGTGCGTGCGCGCCTCGCGCGCGGCCTGAAACAGGTGGCGAATTTCTGGCGCGCGGAGGACGGCGACGCCGCGGCCTTCGAGCAGTTCGTCCGCACGAACTTCGCGGGCGACCAGCAGACGCTCGACACCATGTTCGCGCGGTTCCAGCACAACCTTGAGATGGTGGACGGCCACATGCTTGAGATCGGGCGCGAGTTCCGCCAGCAGTCAGACCTGGACCTCGGCCCAATTCTGCCCTTCGACGAGATGTTCGCCGGCTACGACGCCTCGGCGCACGTGACGGACGACTTTTTCCAGAACAAGCTGGCCTTCGTCGTGCTGCTCAACTTCCCGCTGACCACGCTCGAACAGAGATTGACCGAGGGCGAGAACTGGTCGCGCCGGCAGTGGGCCGAGGCTCGTCTGGCCCAGAGGTTCTCCAAACGCGTCCCGGCCGAAGTCAACCTGGCGCTGGCGCAGGCTTCCTCAGAGGCAGACCGCTACATCGCCGAGTACAACGTCTGGATGCATCACGTCCTGGACGAGAAGGGCCAGCGCCTCTTCCCCGCGAAGATGCGCCTGCTCTCGCACTGGAACCTGCGCGACCAGATCAAGGCAGACTACAGCGACGGGCAGAACGGCCTCGCCAGGCAGCGCGTCATGCAGCAGGTGATGGAGCGCATCGTCACGCAGACCATTCCACAAGTGGTCGTCAACAACCCCGCAGTGGACTGGAACCCTTTCACGAACGAGGTCAGGCCCGCGGCCGTGAAAGATTCGGACGAGGCTCAGGGCGACGGCGCGGACTCGAAGCCCTTGACGAACGCGCCCGAGCCGAACACGCGCTACGCGAAACTGCTCCTGACCTTCCAGGCTTCGAGAAAAGTTGACCCCTACTCGCCGACCGCGCCCACCTTGATCGCGCGCCGCTTCGACGAGAACCGCGAGATTCCAGAGGCGCGCGTCCAACAGATGTTCGAGCAGGTGCTCTCCAGCCCGCTCGTCCCCGAAGTCGCCCGCGTGATAGAGAAGCGCCTGGGCCGCCCCCTTGAGCCCTTCGACATCTGGTACAACGGCTTCCGCCCGCGCGGCGCGTACTCCGAGACTCAGCTCGACGAAGTCGTCTCGAAGCGTTACCCGACCCCCGACGCCTACAAGAAAGAGATTCCCGCTCTGCTCGGGCAGTTGGGCTTCTCGAAGGAGCGCGCGGAGTATTTGGCGAACAACATCGTGGTGGACCCGGCGCGCGGCTCGGGCCACGCCCTGGGCGCGAGCATGCGGCAGGCGAAGGCGCACCTGAGAACGCGCGTCGGCAAGGGCGGGATGGACTACAAGGGCTTCAACATCGCCATCCACGAAATGGGCCACAACGTCGAGCAGACTTTCTCGCTCAACGACATCGACTACTACACGCTCCAGGGCGTGCCCAACACGGCCTTCACGGAGGCGCTCGCCTTCGTCTTCCAGGGCCACGACCTTGAATTGCTCGGCCTCGCCAGGGAAGACTCGAAGAGCCGCGCCTTCAAGACGCTCGACGACTTCTGGGGCGCTTACGAGATCGCGGGCGTCGCGCTCGTGGACATGGCCGTCTGGCACTGGATGTACGACCACCCGAACGCCACGCCGGCCGAATTAAAAGAGGCGACGCTCGGGCTCGCGAAGGACATCTGGAACAAGTACTACGCGCCCGTCTTCAAGCAGCGCGACGTGGTGCTCCTCGGGATTTACTCGCACATGATTGACTCGTTCCTCTACCTGCCCGACTACCCCATCGGCCACATGATCGCCTTCCAGATAGAGGAGCAGATGGAGAAGGCCGGGAGCATCGGCCCGGAGTTCGAGCGCATGGCGAAGACGGGCAGCGTCGTCCCGGACCTCTGGATGAAGAAGGCCACGGGCGCTCCCGTCGGCCCCGACGCGCTGCTCACGGCGACGCGCAAGTCGTTGGCGGAAATTAAATGAACAGTGAAGAGGATGATGAGTTAAGTTAAGAAGACGCCCAAAGACAGTCGAGCCGCGCTGTCCCGTCAGGACAGATGAAAATGGCCCGGCACTGAAGCGCCGGGCCATTTTCATCTGTCCTTAGCGGGACTTTCCAAACCCCTTACTACTGAGCCGCCGAAGCGCCGGCCACTTCCCTCTCATCCTCCGCCTTGTTCGCGGAAGAGAGAATGAATCCCTGCTCGATCAGGTAAGCCAGGATGCGGTCGGCGTTCTCTTCGGCCGAGAGCTTGACGGTGTCAACCGTGATCTCCGGGTTTGAGGGCGGCTCGTAGGGGTCGTCAATCCCCGTGAAGTTCTTGATCTTGCCTTCGCGGGCGAGGGCGTACATGCCTTTGGTGTCGCGCCCCTCGCAGACTTCGAGCGGCGCGTCAACGAAGACCTCTACGAAGCGGTCGTCGCCGACCATCGCGCGGCACTCGTTGCGCGTGGCGCGGTAGGGGCTGACCGCGGCGCAGATGACGCCGCCGCCGTGACGCGCGATCTCGGCGGCGACAAACCCTATGCGCCGGACGTTCGTGTCGCGGTCCTCCTTGCTGAAGCCGAGGCCCTTCGAGAGGTGCGTGCGGACCACGTCGCCGTCCAGAGACGTGACCTGCCGGCCGTGCTCCAGGAGCTTGATGATGAGAATGTCGGCGGTCGTGGACTTGCCCGCGCCGCTCAGCCCCGTGAACCAGATGCAGAAGCCCTGCTCGTGGCGCGGCGGGTGCGCCTCCGCCAGAATCGAGGCGACCTCGGGCCGCGTGAACCAGCCGGGCAGCGAGCGCCCGCGCTGGAGGTACTGCTCCCTCACCTCTGTGCCAGAAATCGAAGCCGTGCGCTTGCCCTCCGGGATGCGCGAAGACTCTTCGTAGCGGTCCTCTTCCGGGATGTAGAGCAGCTCCGAGAAAGGCATCGGCTTGACGCCGATTTCGTCCGCGTGCCTGGCGACCAGTTCCTGCGCGTCGTACGGGCCATAAAAAGGCTTGTCCTGGGAGTCCTTGCCGGGGCTCGCGTGGTCGCGCCCGACGATCAGGTGGTTCGCGCCGAAGTTGCGCCGGATGACGGCGTGCCAGAGCGCCTCGCGCGGGCCGGCCATGCGCATCGCCAGCGGCAGGAGCGCCAGGAGCATGCGGTTCGGGTCGTAGTAGTGCTCGGCCAGAACCCTGTAGGAGCGCACACGCGTGTAGTGGTCTATGTCGCCCGGCTTGGTCATCCCGACGACGGGGTGAAGCAGGAGCGCGCCGTCGATCTCGCGCGCGGCGCGCGCCGTCAACTCCTCGTGCGCGCGGTGCAGCGGGTTGCGCGTCTGGAAGGCGACGACGTTTTTATGGCCCAGCGCGCTCAGGCGCTCGCGCACCTCCACGGGATTGAGGCGCAGGCCGCGGAAGTCGTAGTAGCGCGGCAACGCCAGCACCTTCAGCTCGCCCGAAATGTAAAACTCGCCCCACGAGTTCATCTCCGCGACGAGCGGGTGACGCAGGTCCGTCGAGCCGTAGGCAAGCCGCGCCTCGCGCACCTTGTCCCATTCGTAGATTTCCTCGACGCGCATGACGGCGAGCAGATCGTTATGCTGGTTGGCGAGCGCGATTTCTGAATCGAGTTTCACGCCGGCCTCGGCGCGGACGGGGAGCGTGACGGGGATGGAGAAGAGCGTACCGTCCGCGAGCCGCATCTCTTCGAGCACGCGGTCGTAGTCCGCCCGATTCATGAAGCGATTGAGCGGCGAGAAGCCGCCGGTGGCTAACAGCTCAAGGTCGCAGACGCTCCTCGCGCTCAGTTGGAGGCGCGGCAAACTCGCCGCCCTGGCCCACAATTCGTCCCGCTCCTCGCCGCGCAGGACGAGGTCAACCAACTCGCCCCCGTATGGCTCGATCAAATTCTGTCCATCATTGCTCATCAAGAAGTCTCCTGGAAATGTGCCGGGTCTGACGATACCGGATAAAGACGACGACGGCCGAAATGACAGGCCGCCGCAAAGCTGACCATTTACTCACGCCTCCCCGAAAAAATCAAACGGACGCGGGCGAAGGTCTGAGGCTGATGACTACGGATTTCGAGGCGGGCGTGTTGCTCTTGTCGGCGACGCTGCCGATGGGGACGAGGACGTTGGCTTCGGGGAAGTAGGTCGCGGCGCAGCGGCGCGGGATGCTGTAGGGGACGACGACGAAGCGCGGGGCCGTGCGCTCGCCGTCCTCGAAGTGGCTCGTGAGGTCTACGAGTTGGCCCGCACGGAGTCCGGCCTCTTCCACGTCCTGCGGATTAAGAAAGACGACGCGGCGGCCGTTGTAAACGCCGCGGTAGCGGTCGTCGAGCCCGTAGATGGTCGTGTTGAACTGGTCGTGGCTGCGCATCGTCATCATCAGGAATTGGTCCGGCGCGAGGTCGTGGCGCGGCAGGGCGTGGACGGTGAAATTGGCCCGACCCGTAGCGGTCTTGAAGCGGCGCTCGCGCGCCATGTTCGGGAGATAAAAACCGCCGGGCTCGCGCACGCGCCGGTTGTAGTCTGCGAAGCCGGGGATGACGCGCTCGATTGACGCGCGGACAAGATCGTAGTTGCCCGCGAGCGTGAGCCAGTCCACGCGGCTCCGCGCGCCGAGGGTCGCCGCCGCGAGGCGCGCGACGAGAGCGGGCTCGCTCAGTAGATGCTCCGAGGCGGGCTCCAACACGCCGCGCGACGCCTGCACGACGCCCATCGAGTTTTCGCAGCTGACGAACTGCGGCCCCGCGGCCTGCGCGTCGCGCTCCGTGCGGCCGAGGCACGGCAGAATCAGCGCCTGCTCGCCCGTGACGAGGTGCGCGCGGTTGAGCTTGGTCGAGACGTACGCGGTCAGGCGGCAGCGTCTCAGGGCTTCGGCGGTGAATTCGGTGTCGGGCGTGGCGGAAAGGAAGTTGCCGCCGAGCGCGAAGAAGACGCGCGCCTCCCTCGCGTGCATCGCCTTGATGGCCTCCACCGTGTCGAGGCCGTGACGGCGGGGCGGCTCAAAGTCGAACTCCTTCGCAAGGGCATCGAGGAACGGACGGGTCGGCCGCTCCCAGATGCCCATCGTGCGGTCGCCCTGCACGTTCGAGTGGCCGCGCACGGGGCACGCGCCCGCTCCCGGCTTGCCCATCTGCCCGCGCAGCAGCAGGAGGTTGACGATCTCCTGTATGTTGGCGACGGCGTTCTTGTGCTGCGTCAGCCCCATCGCCCAGCAGATGATCGTGCGATTCGAGCCAATCATGATTTCCGCGGCCTCGCGCATCTGACCGCGACTGACGCCGCTCTGCTCGACGATGTCGTCCCAATTAACCTGGCGGAGCGCGCTCGTGAAACTCTCGAAGCCGTCGGTGTGCTCTTCGATGAACTCGTGGTCCAGGACTTCGCCCGGACGCCGCGACTCCTCTTCGAGCAGCTCTTTCATGATGCCCTTGAGGAGCGCCACGTCGCCGTTGATGCGGACTTGCAGGAAGAGGTCCGCCAGCTCAGTCCCGCGGCCGAACGCCGCGAGAATTTCCTGCGGGTGCTTGAAGCGCGTCGCGCCGACTTCGGGGAGCGGGTTGACGTGGACGATCTTGCAGCCGCGCCGCTTGGCCGCTTGCAGCGCCGTCAGCATGCGCGGGTGATTTGTGCCAGGATTCTGGCCGACGACGAAGACGGCCTCCGCGAGGTTGAAGTCTTCGAGCGTGACGGTGCCCTTGCCGACGCCTATGGTCTCGGTCAAAGCGGAGCCGGAAGACTCGTGGCACATGTTGGAACAGTCCGGCAGGTTGTTCGTGCCGAACTGGCGGACGAAGAGTTGGTAAAGGAACGCGGCCTCGTTGCTCGTGCGCCCGGAGGTATAGAAGATGGCCTCGTCGGGCGAGGCGCATGCGTTCAGCTCTTTACTGATGAGCGCGAACGCCTCGTCCCAGCCGACCGCCTCGTAGTGCGCGGCATTGCGGCGGAGCAGCATGGGGTGAGTCAGGCGTCCCTGCTTGCCGAGCCAGTAATCAGACTTCTTTGCCAGCTCCTCGACGCTCCACTCGCGGAAGAACTCCGGCGTGACGCGCTTCGTCGTCGCCTCTTCGGCCACGGCCTTCGCCCCGTTCTCGCAGAACTCGGCGTGCGAGCGTTCCCCGTCCGGCTCGGGCCACGCGCAGCCGGGGCAGTCGAAGCCGCCCTGCTGGTTGACGGCGAGCAGGGTCTTGAGACTTCGGCCGACGCCCATCTCGCCCCACGCGTGCTTGACCGTCTGGACGACCGCCGGGATGCCGCCCGCGGCATGGCCCGCCTGCTTGACCTCTATGCCGTAAGTCTCGACCGGAGGCTGCGCGCTCGGGAGATGAGCCGCGCTTTCATGCTCGACCTTTTCCGAAGCGTCGCCGCCCGCCGTGGGCGCAGCCTCGCGCTCGTGCGGCACGACGTTGTAGTGCGTCGGCTGCGCGGCGCTCGCGATCTCTTCGGTCGCGCGCCGCTCCTCGATTCTCTGCTCCTTACTCATCTCGCGCAGATTTTACAGCATTAGTTGATTAGTTCGCAGGGGTGGTGAGCGTGAACCCCTGGCTCAAGCCGAGGACGAACTTTTCCCACTTCTGCTGGAAGGCGGCCATGTCCTTTTCGTTTAGGACTGTTTGCAGCGTCCGGTAGCCGGTCGGGTCCGTCTGGCGGCTGTTGTAGAACTCTTTGTAGAAGCGGACCAGCAGGCCGTGCTCCTGTAGATAGTAGAGGAGGTAACGCGCCTGGCCGTAGTTCGTGCCCTTGTCCTGGTAGTAGAAGTCGTCGGCGTTCATCGCCGTCAATTCTTTGAAGGCGGGGACGGCGCTGTCTTTGATGGCCTGTTGCAGTCCGGGCAGACGCCAGTTCGTGTAGCCGTAGATGTGGCCGTCCTGCTCGCCGCTCTGCTCGTAGAGCGAGCCCAAGCCCTCGTTGAGCCAGGGCGGGGCGTCCGGGAAATTAGACTCGACGAACGGGTGGACGATCTCGTGAACGAGAGTGCCGCCGCCGGTCGCGATGTTCATGATAAGCGCCTTGTGCGCGGGCGAGTAGTAGCCGTAGGGCGTGTCCGGCTCGTCGTTAAAGAGCTGGCGCGTGTGCTTGCGGTACGACGCCTCGTCCTTGAAGAGCCACACGTCCAGAATCTCCGTCGGGTCCTTCGTGAAGAAATCCTGCTTGAGTTTATCCACGGCCCAGCGGACGGTCTCGGACTGCGAGCGCACGACCGCGGGCGTCCCGTCGCCGACGACGACGAAAGGTTTTTGAATAATAATCGTGAAGTCGCGGGACGGGAGCTTCTTCTTCAGCCCGGCGATGTGGCTCGCGAAATCCGCGTCCGTGAAGCTGCGCGCGGCGGCCGGCGTGCCTGACGTTTGCGGCGTTGGCGTAACCTGCGGGCCGGCGGCCGGGGGCTGACGGGCGGGCGTCCGTCGTGTGCCAAAATAGAGCGCGGGCATGAACACGAGGACCGGTAGCGCCAGCGACGCGAAGAGGGCGAAGGTTCTGCGGCTCGACGACGTTTGGAATTTCATCTTCATCGAACGTTAGACGCGAATGGTCAGCCGGCTTTTGCCGGCTGCGTGGCCGCGGGCGCTGCGGCCGGCCTCGCCGTGCCGAGCGAGCGGCCTTCTATGAGAAGCTGCTCGAAGGCGTCCGCGGGGAGCGGCTTGCAGAAGAGGTAGCCCTGCATGGCGTCGCACCTCAGCAGGCTCAGGAAGCGCAACTGCTCTTCGGTCTCGACGCCCTCGGCCTTGACCTCCAGTTGCAGGCTGTGCGCGAGTTGGATGATCGCCATCACGATGGCCGCGTCCTTCGGGTCCGCGGTCATGTCGCGGACGAAAGACTGGTCAATCTTCAGCACGTCAATCGGCAGGCTCTTCAAATAACTCAGACTCGAATAGCCCGAGCCGAAGTCGTCCACAGCGATCTTGATGCCCATCGCCTTCAGCTCCGCGAGCGTGCGGACGGAGCTTTCCGCGTTCTTCATCACGGAGCTTTCCGTCACCTCCAACTCCAACGAAGCCGCGTCGAGCCCGGTCTCCTTGAGCAGGCGCGCGACCATCGGCGCGAGGTCCGGCTGCTGAAACTGCCTCGGGCTCAGGTTGACGCCGACGCGCAAGCCCTCGAAGCCCTCGTCGCGCCACACGCGCGCCTGCGCGCAGGCCGTCCGCAGGACCCACTCGCCGATGGGCGAGATGAGCCCCGTATCTTCCGCGAGCGGGATGAACTCGGCCGGGGAGACGAGGCCCATCTCCGGGTGCTGCCAGCGCACGAGCGCCTCCATGCCCGTGACGCGGCCCGTGCCGATTGAGACCTGCGGCTGGTAGTAAACGCGGAACTCGCCGCGGTCGATGGCCCAGCGCAATTTGTTTTCGAGCGCGAGGCGGTGGAGCGCGCGCTCGTTCATGTCGGCCGTGTAGAACTGGTAATTGTTCCCGCCCGACTGCTTGGCGCGGTAGAGCGCGGAGCCGGCGGACTTCAACAACTCCTGCGCGTCCGCGCCGTCCTCCGGGTGGACACTGATGCCGATGCTGGCCGTGACGTAAAGCTCGTGCCCCTCGACGACGAAGAGTGGGTCGAGCACGCGCTGGAACTCGCGCGCGGCGCGCGCCCCGTCGTCCGCCCCTTCGATGCGCGTCAGGAGGAAGGCGAACTCGTCGCTCCCGAAGCGCGCGACCGTGTCGCCGTCGCGCACGGCGACGGTCAGGCGCTCCGCCACGTTCCTGAGCAGACGGTCACCGATGACGTGGCCGAGCGTGTCGTTGAACTTTTTGAAGCGGTCGAGCGAGAGGAACATGACGGCGAGGCGGCCGCGCGCGCGGCCCGCGTGCGCGACCGATTCAGTGAGGCGCTCCTCGAACGAGACGCGGTTGGGCAGGCCCGTCAGCGTGTCGTGGTAGGCCAGATAATTGATCTTCGCCTCGGCCGCCTTGCGCTCGGTGATGTCTGCGACCATCGCCATGATGCCGCTGACCTCGCTCTGCTGGTCGCGCAGCGCCGTCGTCCAGACGTTCACGTCAACCACGGAGCCGTCCTTGCGCGGCCGCCGCGTCTCGTAGCCGACGACCGGCTTCCTGCCTGAAAGCGCCTCCTCGAAGCCCGCGTCCCGGCCGCCGGGCGCGAGCGGGAAAGGTTGATTCAAAATCTCCTGCTCGTCCCAGCCGAACATGCGCCGCGCGGCCGGGTTCCAGAGGCTGACGCGCCCTTCCGTGTCGAGGACGAAGATGGCGAGCGGCGAGGCTTCGATCAGCACGCTCAGGGTCTGGTTTGACTTGTGCAGCTCGGCCGTGCGCTCGCGGACGATCTCTTCGAGGAAGTTTTCGTAGTAACGCTTGGACTGGCGCAAGGCGCGGTGTTCGAGCGCGCGCTTGACGGCGGCCTCGACGTGACGCAAGTCGAAGGGCTTGGTGATGTAGTCGAAGGCCCCGGCGCGCAGTGCCTGGATGGCGCTCTCGATGTTCTGCTCGCCGCTGATCATGATGACGACCGTGTCGGGCGAAAGCTCCAGGACCTGCGGGACCATTTCCAGGCCCGTGATGCCGCCCATCATGATGTCGCTCAGGACGAGGTCGAACTCTTCCCGGCGCAGCACCGCGAGCGCCTCCTCGGCCGAGCAGACCTCGGCGCACTCGTAATCCTCGCCCAGCAACTCGTGCAGCACTTCCCTGATCTGCGCGTCGTCGTCGGCGATGAGAATTCGCGGCCGCGTGTGTTGAGGTGCGAACATAAAATTCAGCCCCGCGCATGATTCTAACGCATCCTGTCTCTGTGTGACACTGTTACGACCTTAAAAATACGGAACCACGAAAACACGCGAAGCCGCACGAAAGGAGCTGAACTTACTTCGCGCCGCTTCACGTTTGCGGCCCGCTCGGTTATACTGCCGACTGTTCGTCCCGCCTTGTCCCTTCATTTCGGCGCGGGGCATGATTCGCGCCGGAGCGTTAGATGACCCGGAAGCACAGGTGAACAGAAGTTTCCCCGTGCGCCGTGACAGGCGAGACACGAATTTTCGCGGGCCGCCGAGGTTGTCGGTCCCGCGCGTTGCAACTTTTGAGAGACGGCCGTCCGGGCAGGTTTTCCGAGCGAGCGCAAGACGAAACAGTGCTTGATGCGCTCCCTGCGCGCTGGACGCGATAGCGGCTTCAGTTTACCGGGCCGAGCCGTCGGGGATTCCTGTTTGAACAACTCAGCACGCTCTCGCGCCGCGGCGGCGGAAGGCGGACACTGTCCGCACCTATGCCCTGTGTCCAGACGCGTTCACACCATCAAACTCACGGCCCACAAATTAAGGATGAGCAAGCGGAGCCGCGCGCCCCGAACCGGGGGAGACGCCTGCGGCCCCGCCGTTGCTCCGAATTATTCGCGGCCTTTTTTCGGGGAGAGACTTCAGTCAACATGGCAAAAGAGTTAATCGTCAGCGTCAACGGGCGCGAGAAGAAGATCGCCATCATCGAGGATGAGCAGGTCACGGAGTTTTACATCGAGCGCGGCGAAGAGAATCAAGGCATCGTCGGCAACATTTACAAGGGGCGCGTGATGCGCGTCCTGCCCGGCATGCAGTCGGCCTTCGTTGACGTAGGGCTTGAGCGCGACGCCTTCCTTTACGTCTCGGACTTCTTCGACGAGGAGGAAGAGTTCGAGCGCATCGTGATGGACAAGACGAAGAAGACCGCGGACCCGGCCGAGGCCGCGCGCGCCGCCCGCGGAGCCATCGAGCAGGCGCGCGTCGAGCGCGAGCAGCACATAGAGGCTGCGCAGGAGCGCGTCGAGCCGCTGCTCGACGCGGAGCCGGTAGCCATCGAGGCCATCGAGCCGGAAGTCCTGGAGGCCGTCGAGGTCGAAGAGCCGGAAACCGCGGCCGGCGACGAGCCCGCCGCGCAGGCCGAAGCGCAGGCCGAAGAGCAGACCAGAGAGGGCGGGCGCAAGCGCGGCCGCCGCGGGCGGCGCAGGGGCCGCAGCGGCGAAGAGCACGCGCCGGAAGAGCACGCGCCGTCGGGCCGGGGCCGCGATGCTTCGCCGGCCGAGGATGACGTGACCACGCCTTTCATCGCCGACGCCTCTTTCCAGCGCGTCGTGGACGAGGACGAGACGGCCGCCGAGAACGGCGAGATGTTCAAGGACGCGCGGATTCAGGAGCGCATCCTGGACCAAATCCACGCCGTCGAGTTCGACATGGAGGACGTGCCGGCCACGGAGGTCGGTTCACTGCTGGGCAGCGAGGCCCCGCAGCAGGGCTCCTTCCAGCGCATCGAAGACGACGACGTGGCCGCAGAGGAAGAACGTCCCGAGACAGCCTTTGTCCAGGAGACGGTCGCCGCGCACGTCGGCGCGTTCATTGACGAGATTAACGAAGAGACCACCGGCACCGCGTCGCCGGCCTTCGAGCGCGTGAGCGACGACGACTCGGGCGGCGAAGAGGCCGCCGAGCCCAAGGCCAGGCGCGCGAGCACGAAGCGCGCCGCGACGAAGCGCGCCGCCGCCAGGAAGGAGACCGAAAGCGAAGAGACGGCGAAGCCCAAACGCGCGGCGAAAGCCGCGGCGAAGAAGACGGCGGCCAAGAAGTCCAGCAAGAAGGCGAGCAAGCGCAGCGCGCGCGCCGCCGCGGCCGAAGAGGCCGGCGAGGGTGAGACGGACATTGCCGTGCTCGAATCCGAAGCCGAGCGCGCCGAGAGCACGGACCTCGTCGCCGCGGAGGCCGCCGACGGCGAGCACTTCGAGGCGGGCGCTGGTGACGACTACGAAGACGGCGAGGCGAGCATCTCGTCGGGCCGCTCGCGCGGCGAACTCGCGACGCGCCGCGGCGGCCGCCGCCGCCGCCGCCCGACCGGCAGCAAGTCGTCGGACGCGAACGGCGAAGACCGTTCCAACGGGAAGGACGAAGAGACAGAAACAGTCGCGGAAGTCGAAGAAGCGCCCCCGGCGCGTAAGGCTGAGGAAGCGCCCCCGCCGCGCAGGGCTGAGGAAGCTCCGCCGCCGCGGAGAGCTTCCGCCTCGCAGTCGCGCGGTGATTCGCGCCGCGACCGCACTGAACGTGAACGCCCCGAGCGTGAGCGCCCCGAGCGTGGCTCCCGTGAGGACCGCCCCGAGCGCGCCCCCCGCGAAGACCGCGGCCCGCGCGAAGAGCGTTCGGGCGGCAACGGCGGCGGCGGGCGCGAGCGCCGCGAACGCAGCAGCAGCAGCGGCGGCCGGCGCGACCGTCACCAGCCGACCATCACGGACCTCCTGCGCGAGGGCCAGGAAGTCCTCGTGCAGATAGCCAAAGAGCCCATCGCCAAGAAGGGCGCGCGCATCACCTCGCACATCGCGCTACCGGGTCGCTTCCTCGTTTACATGCCCACGGTCGAGCACGTCGGCGTCTCGCGCAAGATCGAGAGCGACTCCGAGCGCAGCCGCCTGCGTAAACTAATCCAGGCCATCCGCGCCGAAGAGGACGTGCCCTCGGGCGGCTTCATCGTCCGCACGGCCGGCGTCGGCATCTCCGAGGAAGACCTGCGCGACGACGCGCGCTACCTGGTGCGCACCTGGCTCGACATACGCCGCTCGGCCGAGAAGACGAAGGCCCCGGCGCTCGTGCACCGCGACCTTGATTTGGTCCAGCGCCTCCTGCGCGACCAGCTCTCGGACGACTTCACGGCGATTCGCGTTGACTCCGAGGAGGAATACCTGGGCATCGTCGAGTTCATCAACCGCATCCAGCCGCGCATGGTCAAGCGCGTCAAGCTCTACACGCGCGACGAGCCGATCCTCGAAGCCTACGGCGTGCAGGCCGAGATTGATAAGGCTATCAAGCCGCGCGTCTGGTTGAAGTCCGGCGGCTACCTCGTCATCAACCAGACGGAGGCGCTCGTCGCCATTGACGTAAATACAGGCAAGTTCGTCGGCCGCGGCGGCACGCGACTCGAAGACACCATCACGCGCACGAACCTCGAAGCCGTAGACGAGATCGTCCGCCAGATTCGCCTGCGCGATTTGGGCGGCATCATCGTGCTGGACTTGATCGACATGGAGGAGCGGCGCAACCGCACGCGCGTGATGCAGGCGCTGCAAGACGCGCTGCACGGCGACAAGTCGCCGACGAAGGTTTTGTCCTTTAACGACTTCGGCCTCGTCATCATGACGCGCAAGCGCGTCAAGCAGTCGCTGGAGCGCACGCTGTGCAGCCCGTGCGCGTACTGCCAGGGCGCGGGGCTCGTGAAATCCGCGCAGACCGTCTGCTACGAGATACTCGAAGAATCGCGCCGCCTCTCGCGCGGCCTCGGCGACGACGGCGTCAAGCAGACGACGCTGCGCATCAACCCGGAAGTCGCGCGCTCGCTGCGCGGCCCCGAGCGCGACGTGCTGAACGAGATAGAGGACTACCTGGGCGCGGTGGACATCACCAGCGACCCGCAGATTCACCAGGAGCAGTTCGACTTCGCCTTCATCTAAAAGCAGAGGCCAGAGGTTAGAGGTCGGAGGTCAGTCGTTGACTTCCTGGCCTCTGACCTCTGGCCTCTGCTCTCTGTCATGAGTAAAGCGGGAAAGCTCTGGAAGACTATCGGCGCGGCGGGCGCAGGGTTCGCAACGCTCGCGGCCGTCAACGCGCGCATCCGGCGGCGCGCGCAGGAGCCGGACGACGCGGCCTTCGGCGGCGAGCCGCGCGCGTTCTCCTGGCGTCACGGCGACATCTTTTATAAGGCGGCGGGCGAGGAGCACCAGGGGCCGCCGCTCGTCTTCGTCCACGGCGTCGGCGCGGGCGCGTCGAGCTTTATGTGGCGGCGCAACTTCGACGAACTGGCCCAAAACTTCCGCGTCCTCGCGCCCGACCTCCTCGGCTTCGGCTTCTCCGACAAGCCCGCCACCGCTTCCTACTCCGCGGACCTCTACGTCGAGTTAATCACGGACTTCATACGCGAGGTCGCGGGCGAGGGCGCGCACCTCGTCGCCAGTTCCCTCGGCGCGGCCTACTGCGTGCACGTCGCCTACGAGCGGCCGGAACTCGTGCGCTCGCTCGTGCTCGCCGCGCCGACGGGCGCGGGCGGGAGCCTTCGCGCGCGGCCGGGCGTGGCGGGCGCGGCCTTCTACGGCCTCTTGCAATCGCCCGTGCTCGGCACCTCTTTCTACAACGTCATCGCCAGCGAGCGCAGCATTCGCGACTACGCGCGGCGCGAACTCTTCTACGACCGCCGCCGCGCCACGCCGCGCCTCGTCGCGCAGTACTACGCGATGAGCCACCAGCCGGGCGCGCAGCACGCCATCGCGGCCTTCCTCTCCGGCTACCTGAACACGGACACGCGCGAGGCGTTCTCGCGCCTGCGCCAGCCCGTCACGCTCTGCTGGGGCAAGCAGGACGAGACCAACCCGCTCGAACACGCGGCTGAGCTTCTGAGCCTCAACCCGCGCGCCGGCCTCGAAATCTTCGACCGCTGCCGCATGATGCCGCAGGAAGAGCATCCCGCAAAGTTCAACGTGCTGGTCCGCGACAAACTCCGCGTGCGCATCGCGGCCGCCTGATAAATTTTCCGCCCGCTCTCGCGCCGGTTGCTTTTCCGCCCCGCGGTGTTAAGATGTTTGCCGAAGCTCCATTACTCATAAAGCGGCCGCCGCAGACGGTGGCGAAAATCTCCCCCGTGTTCGGAATTTTGTGCGTCCCTGACCGCGCCCGCCTGCGCCGGGTCGGGCTACGCGTCTCTTGAGGATTTAAGGATGGCTGCTGAAAATCCGGCCCAGAACCACGACACGACTCCGGTCGTCAACCTGCTCGTCAAGCGCCACGACGAGATCATCAACCTCTGGATTAAGGACCGCCTGGAGTCGGGCGAGTTCCGCGACGAGCTGATCCCGAAGAAGGAGCTGCGCCGCCAGTCGCAGCAGATCGTGGACATGCTCGCGCGCTCGATCAAGGACTCGGAGGGCGGCGACTTCGATTCGGCCGCCTTCGACGAGATGCGCGTCTTCCTCAACGAGATTTCGCGCGCCCGCGCCGTCAAGGGCTATACGCCGCTGGAGAACGCGACCTACATCCTCTCGCTCAGGAACACCCTCCTGCCGCTTTTGGCCGAAGAACTCGACGGCAACAACGACGCGCTCGTGCGCGAGATGCAGTACTTCACGAGCCTCCTGGACAAGATGGGCCTCGTGATGGTCGAGAACTTCATCCGCTCGCGCGAGGAGATTATCCGCCAGCAGCGCGAGGACATGATGGAGCTGTCCACGCCGGTCATCAAAGTCTGGGACAAGATTCTGACGCTGCCCATCATTGGCACACTCGATTCCCGGCGCGCGCAGATGATGATGGAAGCCCTCTTGCAGAAGATAGTCGAGACCAACTCGGTCATCGCCATCCTCGACATCACCGGGGTGAAGACGATGGACACGCTCGTTGCGAACCACCTGATCAAGACGGTGACGGCGGCGCGGCTGATGGGCGCGCGCTGCATCCTGACGGGCGTCTCCCCGGCGATAGCGCAGACGATGGTGCAGCTCGGCATAGACCTCACGCAGATCACCACGCGCGCGCAGATGTCCGACGGCATCAAGCTCGCGCTGGAGATGGTCGGGCGCACGGTCGTGCCCGCCAAGGCGCTCGCCCAGATGTCCAACGGCACCGGGGCCGCGGCCCAGACGACCGCCACGCTCGCCGCCCACGGCGCGAGCATCGCGAGCGAAAACCAGCGGAGGGAAGAGCAGTAGTCAGTAGTCAGTGGTCAGTGGTCAGTTAAAAGAAAAACGCTTTCGTTCTTAACTGACCACTGACCACTGACCACTGATTCCCGCGGAGCAAAGATTCATGAATGGTGCGCGTATTCCTATCTTGAAGGTCGGCCGCGTGCTGATCGTGCCGATCCAGGTGGACATGGACGACCAGACGGTCATCCACTTGCAGGAGCGCATCCTGGCCGAGCTTGAGCGCACGGGCGCGCGCGGCGTCCTGATAGACATCTCGCTCCTTGAGATGGTTGACTCGTTCATCGGGCGGATGCTCTCGGACATCGCGGCGATGGCGCGCATCATGGACGCGCGGACGGTGGTGGTCGGGATGCAGCCGGCGGTTGCCATCACGCTCGTCGAGTTGGGGCTGGAGTTGAAGGGCGTGGACACGGTGCTCAACGTGGACGAGGGCTTCAGGCTCCTGCGCGGCGAGTTCAAGTCCGAAGAGGACGAGGAAGACCAGGCTTACTGGGGGTTGGGCGCGTTTGGAAAGCAGGACCATCACTCTTGAGCAAGACCACGACATCGCGGTCGCGCGCAACGAGGTCCGCGCACTCGCCGCCGCGCTCGGCTTCCGCGCCCTGGACCAGACGCGGCTCGCCACGGTCGCCTCGGAGCTGGCGCGCAACGTCGTCAAGTACGCCGGGAGCGGCCGGCTCATCGCGCAGCCGACGACCACGCCGGACGGCCGCCAGGCTCTGCGCCTGATCTTCGAGGACCGCGGCCCCGGCATCCCGGACATAGACGCGGCCATGCGCGACGGCTTTTCGACGGGCCGCGGCCTCGGCAAGGGACTGCCGGGCTCGAAACGCCTCGTTGACGAATTCAAGATCGAGTCCGAGGTCGGCCGCGGCACGCGCGTCACCGTCACGCGCTGGCGCTAAAAGCGGAATTCAGAATCCAGGAGTCAGAATCCAGAAGGAATGGCTGAAACCTTCTTTCTTTTATGCTGGCTCCTGGATTCTGAATTCTGAATTCTGCCTTATGCGCTCAATCCACTCCGTAGAGATTAAAGATTTGGCCCAGGTCGGGACGGCGCGGCGTGCCGTGCACAGGTTCGCGGGCGAGCTGGGCTTCGGCGAGACGGGGCTGGCCGAGCTGGACATCGTCGTCCAGGAGATAGGGACGAACGCGGCGCGCTACGCGACGAGCGGCGGCTGGCTACACTACGCGAAGCCGCTCGGCGCGGCCCCAGGGTTGGAGCTTTTCTACTGGGACTCTGGACCGGGCATCTACGACCTGGACCGCGCCATCCGCGACGGCGTCTCGACCTCCGGGAGCCTCGGCGCTGGATTAGGCGCGATCCGCCGGCTGATGGACGAGTTCGAGGTCTACTCGACCCTGCCCATCTCCTCGCGGCTCGCGCACACGCAGCGCCGCACGTCGCACGGCACGGCCTTGCTCGCGCGCAAGTGGCTCGGCGGGACTGATGGCGACGGCGCGCGGGCCGGGGACGAGGACGCGCGGCGCTTCGGCGTCTGGACCCGCCCGCACCCCGGCGAGGAGATGAACGGCGACGCCTACTTCATACGCGAGCGCGGCCGTCAGACCTTGCTCGCCGTGATTGACGGGCTCGGGCACGGGCAGGGCGCGAAGGAGGCCGCCGACGCGGCCGCCGAGCAGTTGGACGAGTGGATGGGCGAGCCGCTCAACGAACTGCTGCTCGGGATGCACGAGGCGTTGCGCTCGACGCGCGGCGCGGTCGCGGGGCTCGCCGCGGTTGACCACGAGGCCGGGCGCTTCTCTTACTCGGGCGTCGGCAACATTTTGGTCCGGGTCTTCAACGCCCCGGAGCACGCCTCGCCCGTCTCGGCCAACGGCACGTTGGGCGCGCGCCTGGGCCAGCTGCGCGTCTGGTCGTACGACTGGTCGCCGGCCGCCACGCTCGTCATGGCGAGCGACGGGCTGAGCGCCTCCTGGGACATCAGCTCTTACCCAGGCATCCTGGAACGCAGCCCCCAACTCCTGGCCGGCGTCCTCATGCGCGACTACGGCCGCCACGCTGACGACGCGACCGTGCTTGTGGCAAGATAAAGAGTGGTCAGTGGTCAGTGGTCAGTGGTCAGTTAAAAACTGATTTCTCACTGACCACTGACCACTGACCACTGACCACTATGAAAGATATTGTTTCCACACGTCTCGGGGACGTTTACGTCAGGCGCGAGAGCGACATCGTGAAGGTGCGCGACCGCGTGCGCAGGCTCGCGCGCGAGATGGGCTTCGACTCGACGACGCAGATCAAGATCACGACGGCCGTCTCCGAGGTGACGCGCAACATCTACGAGTACGCGATGTCCGGCGCGATCATGCTGGCGCTGGCGGAGCGCGGGCCGGACTTCGGCTTGCAGGTCACGGCGCGCGACGACGGCCCAGGCATTGACGAGGCCACTTTGCGCTCGATCCTGCGCGGCCACTACCAGTCCGCCTCGGGCCTCGGCGTCGGGCTCTCGGGCACGCGAAAATTGATGGACGAGTTCGACATCCAGACCCGCTTGGGCGAGGGCACGCGCGTGACGCTCGTCAAGTGGATGCCGCGCGGCGCGGCCGGCGACGCGCGGGGCCGGGTCGAAGAGCTGCGCGCTCACCTCGGCGAGGACGTGCAGGACTCGGCCGTGGAGGAGCTGCAACAGCAGAACCGCGACCTGGCCCAGGTCCTCGCGGAACTCGAAGAGAAGCGCGGGCAGTTGGAGACGCTCAACGTCCAGTTGAGCGAGACCAACCGCGAGCTGAACGAGGCCAACGCCAAGCTGCGCGAGCTTTCCGAGATGAAGGAGGAGTTTCTGGCGCTCACCACCCACGACCTGCGCTCGCCCTTGACGGTCATCAGCGGCGTCATCAGCTTCTTCACCTCGGGCCGCCTCGGCGAACTCTCGCCCGAGCAGAAGAACATGGTGGCGATGATGGAGCGCAACACGCAGAACCTGATCGAGCTGGTCAACGACCTGCTCGACGCCTCCAAGCTCGAATCCGGCACGATGCGCCTGGAGATGGCCTCGATCAACGTACGTGGCGTGGTGGACGAGGTGCGCCAGTCCATGGAGCCGCTGGCGAAGGAGAAGGAGATTGAGTTGGTCGAGGCGCTGCCCGAAGACCTGCCGCCGGTCGAGGCCGACCGCGCCAAGCTGCGCCGCGTGCTCCTGAACCTGCTCTCGAACGCCTTGAAGTTCACGCAGAAGGGCGGGAGCGTCGAGGTCCGCGCCGCGCGCGAGGGCGACCGCGTCCGCGTGGCCGTCTCTGACACGGGCGTCGGCATCGCGCCCGACGACGTGGCTCGCCTCTTCGACAAGTACGAGCAGGCGCGCAGCCGCGCCACGCGCGGCGAGAAGGGCACGGGCCTCGGCCTCTACATCACGAAGCAGCTCGTCGAGCTGCACGGCAGCGAGATCAAGGTCGAGTCCGAAGTGGGCCGAGGCTCAACTTTCTCTTTCACGCTGCCCGCCGCGGGCGGCGCGAAAACGAAGGGGCAGACGCTATGAGAAGACTCCTGTTCATCCTTTCCCTCTCGGCGCTGCTCGCGCCGCACGCGGCGGCGGGCCGGACCAATTTTCAACGGCAACCTCAAAGCGCCTCTCGTCGCGCGCGCCGCGGGGCGAGCGGCATCGCTTCCATCGAAGCCTACTGCCGGTCACTCGAACGCCACTTCAGGAGGAACGCCAGGTCCGCGCGCTTCTTCGTGGACGCCTTGCCCGACGGGGAGCCCCCGGCCGAAGGCCGTCTCGACTGGCACGAGGTGAAGTCGCAGAACGAGATGCTTGATGCCGAGCGCGCCTACGCCAACCACTCCCTCGTCGTCAAGGCGAAGGACGGCGAGATCGCTTACGCCGACTTCGCCGAGCCGCGCGAGCACAGCCGCCGCCACCACGAATACTGCTTCCGTCCGGACGGCACGCTCGCCAAAATCGTCTCCGACTACTACGGCAACATCGCGGGCGTCCACGTCACGCGCGAGAACTTCTACGGCCCCGACGGGAAGCTGCTGCGGAGTACGGATAGCTGCTTCAGCATCACCTACACTTCCAGGGGCGGCCGCGAGCGTCGCGCCTCGTGCAGGCGTGCCGAGATGAGGCAGGAGCTGCCGGACGAGAGCCTCCCCGTCTACAAGAGAAACGCGGACCTCCCAGGCTACGAGACGTTAAGAAGGTAAATATCAATGGTCAATGGAAGGATGCCTCCCATTGACCATTGACCATTCACTACTCGCCAATCATGCACTATCACTTGATCGGAATCTGCGGGACGGCGATGGCGTCACTCGCGGGGATGCTACAAGCGCGGGGCCACGAGGTGAGCGGCTCGGACGAGAACGTTTATCCTCCCATGTCCACGATGCTTGAGTCTCTCGGCATCCACGTCGCGCAGGGGTACGACGCGGCGCACCTGGAGCCTGCGCCCGACTGCGTCATCGTCGGCAACGCCATCCCGCGCGGGAACCTTGAAGTCGAAGAGACGTTGAACCGGCGGCTGCTCTACCGCTCGCAGGCCGAGACGGTCAAGGAGGAGTTCATACGCGGCCGCCGCTCGCTCGTCGTCGCCGGCACGCACGGCAAGACGACGACGACCAGCATCGCCGCGTGGGTCATGGACCAGGGAGGGCTCGACCCCACGTTTTTGGTTGGGGGCGTGGTGCAGAATTTCGGCGCGAGCTTCCGCGTGACGGAGAGCGACTACTTCGTCATAGAGGGCGACGAATACGATACGGCCTACTTCGACAAGGGGCCGAAGTTCATGCACTACCTGCCGGAGTTGGCAATCGTCGGCAACATAGAGTTCGACCACGCGGACATCTATCAAGACCTCGACGCCGTCAAGACGGCCTTCCGCCGCCTGATGAATCTGGTGCCTGGGAATGGCCGGCTGATAGCGGGCTGGGACAGCGCGCACGTCCGCGAAGTCGTCGCCGAGATGGGGACGAAGCTCCACACGCGTCTCGAAACTTTCGGGACGTGCGAGGACGCCGCGTGGCGCGCGCGCGACATAGACTACTCCGGCGAGCTTGCGCGCTTCAGCGTCTACCGCGAAGGAAATTTTTGGGCCGATTTCGAGACGCCGCTCATCGGCGACTTCAACGTGCGCAACTGCCTGGCCGTCATCGTCGCGGCGGACGCCTGGGGGATAGGGCGCGAGTCAATCGGCGAGGCGCTGAGGACGTTCAAGAGCGTGCGCCGCCGGATGCAGGTGCGCGGGCTTGAGCGCGGCGTCACCGTCATTGACGACTTCGCGCACCACCCGACGGCCGTGCGCGAGACGCTACAGGCTTTGCGGACCAAGTACAGCGACCGCCGCCTCGTCGCCGTCTTCGAGCCGCGCTCGTGGTCGTCGCGCCTCGCCGTCTTCCAGGAGGACTACGCCAGGGCGTTTGAGCCCGCCGACTACGTCGTCATCGCCAGCGTCTTCGACAGCACGAAGGCCACCGAGAAGGGCCGCGTCCTCGACACGCACAAACTCATCGAAGACATCGCCTCGCGCGGCAAGCCCGCCCAACAAATCGAGGGCGCGGACGGCATCGTCAGGCACCTCGCGCCGGAACTGCGCTCGGGCGACGTTGTCGCCATCATGTCCAACGGCGGCTTCGACGCCATCCACGACAAACTCCTCGCCGCGCTGCGCGACTGAAAACAACTCTCACGGCTTCGTCTCACGCTCCCTGTACACCGTGTCGAAGGTGCGCGTCGTGTGCTCTGTGACGCTCGGTACGGGCTCGCGCGGCGCGGCCAGTTGCGGCGGTGCCTTTTCCGAAAGCTTCCGCTTCTCCGGCTTGGCCGGCGCGTCGTCCGCCGCCTGAGCCTTCCCGCTCGTCAGCCGCGTGAACTGCCGCAGCAGCAGCCAGTCAATCAGGAGGACGGACACCAGGGTCATGATGACGACGGCCAGCCGCCCCTCATCCAAACTGAGGCCCCTCTCCACGAACACCATCACCAGACTGAAGGCGATCCCGAACCCCACGATGGTAATGAGCGCGACCGCCGCCGCCATCGCCCACGCCGCCCCCGCCGACACCCTCGCCGGCGGCTGAGACGGCGACACCACCGCCACCTCCTCCGACACAGGCTTCAACTTCGCCCCGCACCGATTGCAGTAACTCATCCCCTCTGACACTTCCGCCCCACACGACGCACAATACATACTCACTCACCCTCTCCCACGAATTAACAACGCGCCCTCACCTTATCACCCCTCAACACTCTCCCCCGCATGAAACTCATCCTCCGGGTCAATCTCCACCACCGGCATCGGCTCGAACTTCGACTCATCGAACGCCGGCAACCCCGGCTCCTCCGCCCCCAACTTCCTCAAATGCCCCCTCGCCTTCTCCAACCCCCAATGGTACGCGAACGGCGGCCCATCACACCACGCCAACCTATACGCCTTCACCGCCGCCTCGGTTGCCTTCTCCTCATTCCCCTCGTCGCGCTCAATCTGTGCCAGCACGTTACAGGCGTCTGCGTGGATGAGCGGATATGGCCCGCGCTCGGCCGCCTCCCACACATCGTCCAACAGTTCACGCGCTGCTTGCATCTCTCCCTGCCGCCGCCGCAACTCCGCCAGCGCCACAAGCGCGGTCAGTTCTTCTTCAACTAAGTTCACCGTCCGCGCGCGGGTGAGCGCATGATGCAGCCACTCGTCGGCGGCGGCAAGATCATCCAAGCCTAATGCCGCCTCGCCTTGCACTCGCGCAGCGCGGATGAAATCACCCTCAAAGCCCTGAACGTGAGCCAATTCCCACGCCCGATTGGCGAACGAGAACGCGCCCATAAACTCTCCGAGCCACAGTGCTCTCTGCGCGAGATAAGAATTGTCCAAGCCTTCACCTATACTACTAGCCTGCGCTCTAAACAGGCGCAAAGATCGCTGTAGTGCAGACCCGGATTCAGTCGCAAGCCCACGCGCCGCCTGCGCTGAGCCAAGCCAACGCAGATTAACCGCTGCCCAGAAACGATCATCCTGCTCGCGTGGGATGATCAGCGCGCGCCGCGCGGCTGCCTCCGACTCGCGCAGCGCACCTGACAGCCGCAACGTGTATGACAGGTTGCCCAAACCAACGCTGAGGGAGTCGTCATCCTTCATCTCCGAGTAAATTGTGTTATGGCGGCGAAACAGCGCGGCTGCACGCCCCGGCTGTCCGCTAAGTTGATATCCCTGCGCCAGCGCATTGAGCGTGAAGGCTTGATCGTTTTGACTGTTCAAACGCGGCAACTGCTCCAATCCGTCAGGAAAGAGCAACTCCAAAAGTTCGACCCGCTGCCGGCTGGCGCTCAGACGGTAGAGCGTGGCTTTATTCAACCGCTCGTAAAAGAGATCACAGGCATCGTCATAACGTCCCAGCCCGATCAGCGTGTTGTACAGCTCGATGGCGGGCGTGAGGTCTTCGAGGCTGTTGACTTTGAGATGATCGTCAATCATTGGCACTGCCTCAAAGTGCGCGTGTAGGCTCGTATAGACGCCGCGCCGGGCATCGTCCCCCAAAGTGCTCCACACCACGCCGCGCACGAGCGGGTGGAGGTCGTAGCGGTTTGCTCGCCTGTCCCAGCCGACCAGCCCGCGGTCTTCCAATTCGGTCAGAACATCATCCAGCTCGCGCTCGTCGTCGCACGGCTTTCCCTCTCCTATCAACAACGCAGCCAGCGTGTCGTAGCGCGCGGGCATTCTGAAAGCGGCAACGGTGCGCAATACTTGCTGCGCCTTATCGTCGAGGCCGCGCAGAGCGAATTCCAGTACATGCGCCATTGCTTCCTGCAAGCGGGGGAACTCGGCCGGCTCAAACTGAGGATGAGCCGCGCGCCACTCTTGAAAATTGCCCGGCGCGCGATGATAACGCTTAACCTCTCCTGCTAGAGCCTGAATCAACAAGGGGTGTTTGCCGAAAGTTGTGAAGACTGGCAGCAACTCGTCGCGCGATCCGCTGACTCCAAGCGTGCGCCAGAGTTCCACGGCGTCTTCATCGCTCAACCCCTCAATTAGATGGCGATAACTACCGGGAATCGGGTCGCCCCCGTCTGTTTCAAGCGCAGCGGGGTAGAGACGTGTACTGACTAAGAGGCGAGAGTTTTTGAGTTGCGTTAGCTTCTTCAAGAATCGTCCGTCTCTCGGGTCCGCCGTCTGGCGCAGGCTTTTTTTGTTTTCCACCTGACTGTCTTGCAGATGCGCCGCGTCCATCCGAGGATACGCAATCAGTATCCGCTCCAGCCCGTCGAGCACGATAAGGTACGGCTCACGGTTGAGCGCGATGAGCAGTTGTGTCTCGCGTTCTGGCGCGGCAATCTTCTGCACTTCATCGAGTGGCCGCCGGGTGACATAAGCCAACGCACGACTGACGAAGTTTTCAAACGTCGCGTCCGATTCGTAAAAACTCCACCACATGCGCCCGGCGAGCGTCTTCATTTCCTGCGGAGCGATGTCGTTGAACCAGTGCCAGGTGAGCGCGCTCTTGCCGATGCCACCGATGGCGACGACGTTCAGGATGCGCGCGCTGTAGACTTCCGAAGCCGGTTTGGCGACCCAGTCGGTCAGCAAGTTGAGTTCGGGCTGGCGGCCGACCAAGCGGTGGGTTTGCAGCAGCGTGTAAGGATGCGCGATGAAGGCTTCAGGCGGCGCGGGAATCTCGCTGACGTAATGGAATGTGGCGAGGTCAGGCTGGCGGAGTTTGGATAAGCTGTTGATGGCTTCGGCCCGCAAATCGTCCGGCGATTTGAAGAACTTGACGATGTTCTCGGCTTGGGCTCGGTCTTTGAATGCTTTGAGCTTCGCCGCGTTCTCGATGTCTACGTCTTCGACCGTAATCGGGTGAGACTTGTCCATGACGAAGATGAGGCGCTCAATTTTTCGCTCGACGGCACGGTCGTATTCCATCTCGGTGACGGAGATTTGCTTCGGGTTATTCGTTGCGGGCACGTAGCCATACCGATGCGCGAACACTCCGATATAAACGTCCACGTCCTCAACCATCTTCAGTGAAGCCGCCGCGGCTTCATCGCTGTTCGCAGGCAGGTCTTCCATCCTGAGCGGGAACATATTCTGACGCAAACACGCCTCGACTATCTGCTTGCGGTGCTCGGGCAGGTCGCGCGCGGTGCTGCTGATCATGACTTTTAGTTGAGGCATAGGGTTGAGGCAGCCTCCTAACTGCGGTTCAGCCTCGGGTGGAGGAGAGGGAGAAGCCGGCGGGTTGGCGTTTGACGATGACGAGGGTGATGTCGTCGCCGGCGGGGGTGCCTTGTGCCCATTTTGTGAGTGCCGCTTCGATGCGGTCGCGGATGCCGGCGGCGGAGGCGTCGAGGTTGCGGGCGACGACTTCGTAGAGGCGGTCTGTGCCGAACTCTTCGCCCTGGGGGCTGGTGGCTTCGGAGACGCCGTCGGAGTAGATGACGAGTACGTCGGAGGGTTGCAGTTGCGTGCGGCCCTCGCGGTATTCGGCGTCCTGCCGGATGCCGAGGGGCAGACCGCCCGCGGCGAGATTCTCGACCGTGCCGGCGTGGTGGACGATGAGCGGAGGATTGTGGCCGGCGTTGATGAAGGAGAGGCCGCCCGTTTGCGGGTCAAGCTCGGCGTAGAAGAGCGTGACGAAGCGGTTGGTGGGCGTGTTGTCGGCGAGGTAGTTGTTGACCGCGCTGATGGTCTCGGCGAGCGAGTTGTGGGAGGCGGCCTGCGCGTGCACGGCCGCGTGCAAGGAAGACATCAGAAGCGCGGCGGCAGTCCCTTTGCCCGAGACGTCTCCCAAAGTCACGACGAGGCGGCCGTCCGTGCGCTGTATGAAGTCGTAGTAGTCGCCGCCGATTTCGTAGCAGGGGAAGCTGATGCCCTGCAACTCGTAGCCTGGCACAATGGGCGGCGCGGTCGGCTGGAACCTCTGCTGAATCTCGCTCGCCAGTTGCAGCTCCTGTTCGAGGCGCTCGCGCTCGATCTGCTCCTCCATCAGCCGCGCGTTCTCGACGCGGATGGCCGCGACCGAGGCGAGTGTGGTCAGCACCTTCAAGTGGTCTTCCGTGAACCGGCTCTCGGCGATGGGCGAGTCGGCGTAGATGATGCCGAAGACTTTTTCGCCGACGCCGAGTGGGACGGCCAGCACAGAGCGGATGCCTTGCAGCGTCATCGTGCTGCTCATCAGGCGCGGGTCCTGTTGCGCGTCCGCCGTCAGGACCGACTTGCCGTGGCCGACGACCTCTTCCATGATCGTGCGGCTGACGCGAATCTCACCGACCTCGCCCTGGCGGTCGCGCAGGCGTGCCACCGCCACCTTCAACTCCTTGCCCCCCTCGTCGCGCATCATGATCGAGCATCGCTCGGCGGGGACGGCCTCGAAGACCAGGGAGGCCACCTGCTGCAACGTCTCGTTGAGCGTCCCCGAGGCGAGGAGCGTGATGCCGACTTTACTGATCAGAGCGAGCAGGTCGCTCTGGCGCACGGCCTGGCGCGGCGAGTCCTGGTCGGGCTGCGTGCGCGCGCCCTCTATCGCTTCGAGCAGGCCCGACGTGGTCCGGTCGGCCGAGTTCATGGCGATGGTCGCCTCGGGCACGGGCGCGGCGTCCGGGTCCGTAATCATCGTCGCCACGCCCACGCCCGCGCTGCCGTCGTTGAAGACTATCTCGGTCTCGCCGATCTGTATGCGCCCGCCCGAAGTCAGAGGAACCGCGCCCTCGACGGTCGCGCCGTTGTAGAGCGTGCCGTTGGCCGAGCCGAGGTCTTGCAGGATGTAGCGGTCGCCCTCACGCCGCACCTCCGCGTGGACGCGCGAGGCGAACGGGTCCGGGATGCACAGGTCGTTGCGCGCCGAGCGCCCGATGGTGATGCGCAGCCGCCCCAGGGGGAAAGTGTCCGGGCTGCGGTCAGGATATTTGACGATCAGGTCAGGCATAAAAAGGCAATGATGAATGCGGAATGCGGAATGATGAATGAAAAGCAATTTGTCTTTAATTCATCATTCATCATTCCGCATTCATATTTTCCTCCGCCGGTCGTACTCTTTGCCGAGCCGGTCGGCGTAGCGTTGGGCCTCGCCGCGGTGCGTACCGCCGAGGGCGGCCTTCTGGAAAAGCGCGAGGGCGTGGAGCAGCTCGGCGCGCGCGATCTGTTTCGGGTCGCGGCCGTTGACGATGTTGACCGCCTGAAAGTAGTAGGAGTCGTAGTCAACGCGCGTCTCGGCGTTGGGTGCCCCGACAGTCGTAGCCACGGGCGTCGCCGCCGCGAGCGGCGTGGGGAGCGAGGCCGGCGGCGGTAATTCGACTTCGGGAATCACCTGCTCCGTTTTCTCCTGGGCCGGCGCGCGCTGTTGTCCCGCGTTGCCGGCGACCGCCGGAGGCGCAGGAGAAGGAGCCGGCCCCAGTTCCGCCAGTCGCTGGCGCGCAGTTTGACCAACCGCTTGCGCGCCCATGACGGAACTGAGTTTCTGATAAACCGCGCGGGCTTCCTCCGCGTGCCCGGCGAGGCGCAGGGCGTCGGCGTAAGCCAGCAACGTCTCGGGCTCCGCGCTGTGTTCGGTCGGCACCGCGATCAGCCTGCGGTAGCTCTCCGCGGCGTCCTCATAAAGTTTCTCCTCGAACTGCGCGGAGGCGAGCGAACTCCAGGCCGAAATATTCTTCGGGTCGTCCTCGGTCGCCGCCGCATACTCCTTGATCGCCTCGCCGCGCTCGCCCATCCTCTCCAGCGCGTTGCCCAGCCGCACACGAACTTCCGCGTTCGACGGGTCCAGCTTCGCGGCCGCGCGCAGGACCGTGATGGCCCGGTTGAACTCGCCCGAGGCGAGTAGGGTCTCGGCCTCGGCCAGCTTCTCGGCGACCAGTTGCTGCTGGTCGCTGATGGAGATGGGGGACGAGCCGTCTTCGGCCGTCGGGGCGGACCTGCGGGAAAGCACGAAGGCCAGCAACACGGCCACGAGCGCGACGCAGAGGAGCACGATGGCCGCCGCCTGCCACCGGCGCTTCGATGAAGTGCTGGAAGAGGCCGACGCGTTCTCCGCCGCCGCGGGAGCGGAGTCGGCCGCGCCCTTGCCGGAGTCGAGCGCGGTCGTCTGCGCCCCGTTTTTCTCCGCATCGCCGTCGCCGGACGGCTTGACGTTGACGGGCGCGGACGCGTTCCGCAGCAGGTTTTCCATCTCCGCGCGGCCGACCCTCGAAGTGTGGGGCGCGGGGCGGCGCGGCTCGTCCTGGCCCAGCCCGTCGGTCGAGCGGGCCTCGCCCGTGAGCGGAATGGTCTGGGCTTTGGGAGAGATGGGGGCCTCGTCTTCGCGGCCGCCTCCGACCTTGAGCGGAGTCCCGCACAGGCGGCAGAAGCGCGCCTCCGGCACCGTCGTCGCTCCACAGCCTGGACAGGGCTTGACCATCAATCCTTCGCTTTCGGTCCTCGCCAAAATTAGCTAGAGCGGATGCGGCGCGTGCGGCGCACGTCCTCGCGCACGACGACCGTGTCGGCAATGATGTCGTGCAGCGCGCGGCCGTTCGCGCTGAAGAGCGCCATCAGCAGGCCGAGCCCCATCGTCAGGGCGAAGCCCGCGGCCGCGACCGCGGCGGCCGTCGGCCTGTCGGCCACGAAGAACCCGATTCCCAGGATGAGGAAAGAAAGCGGGTATGCCACGAGGTGACGCAGGAGCGCGCGCACGACCGTCAGCGGCTCGCCGTCTCTGCGCCTGATGCAGAGGCCGGTGGCCCATTTTCCGAGCGTCTGCCCGCGCCAGATGGTCAGGCCGACGAAGTTCAACAGCGCCGCGCCGCCCGCGACGAAGAAGCCGACGGCCTCGGCTGTGCTCGCCAGCGCGCGCGGCCGCCCGCCGAAGCGGGCCAGCACCGTGCTGAAGGCGATGATCGCCACCAGCAGGATGTAGTCGATCAGGAGCGCGCCGCAACGCAGCGAGAACGGCGCGCGATACCTCTCAAGGTAGCTCTCGCCCCGAGCCCGCGCCTCGGCGTCCGCCTGGACCAGTCTGGTTGTCTCTACTCTTGCAGTCATAAATCAGTGGTCAGTGGTCGGTGGTCAGTTGTCAGTTAAAAGCCAGTCGTCTTCAACTGACCACCGGCCACTGACCACTGCTTTTTCATCCTACTAAAAAATGAAGCGTCGTTTCGCCGAGGCGCAGTTTGTCGCCGCTCTCCAGGACGCGCGGCTGGCGCGGGGCGAGCCGGACGGCGTCGTTGATGACGGTCCCGTTGACCGAATTCAAATCTTCAATCAGGAAGGTCTCGCCCTCGCGCCAGATGCGCGCGTGCCGGCGCGAGACTTTCGTCTCGAGGTCGAACCGCGAGAGGTCGATCTCCGGGAAGATGTTCGACTGCGGGTCGCTGCGCCCCACGAGGTTGCTCTCCTTCTGCAAGGTGAACGACACGTCAAGCTCCGTGGTTCCGGCGACGATCAGCTTCGCCGTCGCCCGCGCCGCGCGCAGCGCCGCGCTTGAGCCGGCACCGACCAGGGGCTGCTTCATCCCGCAGTGCGCGCAGTAAACGTCGTCGGCCGCGATGCGCCCTCCGCAGAAGCCGCAGAAGACCGTCTCGACCTGGATGGTCTCGCCGCCGAGTTGCTGTGCGGGCGTCGCGCCGTAGCTGACTTCGCCGCGGCGCAGCTTTTCGAGGTGCGCCGCGAGCGTGTCGCGCATCTCGGCGGCCGAGCGGAAACGGTTCTCCGGCTTGTACTCGACGGCGCGCATCAGCATGCGCTCCATCTCAGAGGAGATGGCGGGGTTGATCTGGCGCGGGCGCGGGTTTTTCGTGAAGTCGAAAATCAGGAGCGGGTTGTCCTGCGGGTCCGAGCCCGTCAGGAGGTGAAATATCGTCGCGCCTAAAGAGTAGATGTCGGAGCGCGGCTCGACCTTGCCGCTGAAGAGTTCGGGCGGGGCGTAGCCCATCGTGCCGACGGCCGTGACGCCCTTCTCCTGCGGCGCGACCCAGCGCGCGATGCCGAAGTCGATCAGCATCACGCGGCCCGTGTTGCCGTCGATCATCAAGTTCGCGGGCTTGAGGTCGCGGTAGATGATCGGCTTCGGCCGCTTGTGCAAATAGTCGAGCACGTCGGCGATCTGCGCGGCCCAGTCCGTGACGGTCTTCTCGTCAATACGGCCGCCGGGCGCGTTGCGCAAGCGGCCCGCGAAGTCGCCGCCCGAGATGTACTTCATGACGAGGTAGAAGCGCCCCTTCTCGTCGTCGTAGAAGTAGTCGTAGATGGTCGGAATCGAGGGGTGTTCGAGCGAGGTCAGGAGCAACGACTCGCGCTTGAAATCGCCGATGGCTTTCTCGTGCTGCGAGCTGTCGAGGTGAGACTCGACCATCTCCTTGACGGCGCGCGCGGCGTCGCCGAGGTGGTGGTCCTTCGCCAGATAAACCGCGCCCATCCCGCCGCCGCCGATGCGGCGGACTATTTCATAACGCCCGTTCAGGACAGCGCCCGTTTCGAGCTGCTTGACGGCGGGCTGCCGGCCGCCGGTCGAGCCCGCGCGCGCAGTCCCCGCGACGGGGGCAACGACTTCGTCTTCCGCGGCCTCTTCGGCGGCGACCTCGCCCGTTGACTTGTCGGGCGGAGGCGCGGCCTCACCCTCTGTGCCAATCTCGTCCGTCCCGCCCACGGTCTGCACCCCGAACTGCGGCTCGACAGTCTCCGGCTCGACAGTCTCCGGCGCAGAATTCTCCGGCGATTTCTCCTCTGCCCTGCTCTCCTCGGGAGCGGTGGCGGCGGCAGCAGCCTCTTTATCCGGGGCTTCCGTGTCGTCTAACTGCGCACTCGTCTCTTCGTTGATTCGCGTGTTCGTGGTTTCGGCCATCTGCGGGTTCGCCGGTTCGGACGCCAGAGCCGCGGCGGCCGACGCGCCGTTGGCGACGATGGTGGGGGCCGCGGACGACGGCGGGCCGAGTTGCGCCGCGCCGCAGTTACCGCAGAAAGGATCGTCGGGCGCAACCTTCGCGCCGCATTCGTGGCAAAAAGACAAAGACATCTCTCTGGATGACTCGTTGGCGAGGGACAAGGGTAAATCGTTAAAAGCAGAAGTCAGAAGTCAGCATACAGGAGTTAGGAGGAAAGAAAACCTGTCGAAGCGGCTCTCAGCCTTATTCATTCTGACTTCTGACTCCTGAATTCTGTATTCTGCTTTTCACTGTCATTGAACAATATGAAAACGTAAGAAAGTCTTGCCGACTATAATCTCGTCGCCGTCGCGCAGGGGCTGACGGTCGCCGGGCAGCAGCCTGCGCCCGCGGTTGATGAACGTCCCGTTGGTCGAGCCCAGGTCCTCTATGAAATACTGGCCGTTGCGCCGCATGATGCGCGCGTGCCGGCGCGAGACTTTCGCCTCCGGGTCGTCGGCGTCCAGGTCCACGTCCGGGAAGATGCCGCCGTCGGCGTCCCAGCGGCCGATCTGCGACTCGTCGTCGCTCAAGGGAAACTGCTTGCCGGCGGAGCGTCCGCGCTCTATGACGAGGCGCGCATGCGCGCCGTCCATCAACGCAATCGAGCCGGAGGAGACGGCGTAGGCCGGAGAAGATTGGGCCGCCCCGGCGTTGGACCCTGCGGCCGCCGGCTGCAACTGCTCCTGGCTGCGCGCGAGCGCGGCCTGCGCGTCCGCGATCTCGCGGCTGTCGGTCGGGCTCCCGGAGTTGCCGGTCCCGGCAGGCTTCTTCGACGCGACGGCGGCGCTCAAGGGCGCACCGCACTCGTCGCAGTACTGCGACCCGTCAAGATTTTCCGTACTGCATCTTTCGCAGATTGTCATAGTAAATTTCCCCTCGTGCGCGGTGTGCCAGTGGGAGAGCCCGGCCGCCCCCCGACCGGCAGGGATTTCGGCCGCGCCGCCGCTCGCGCGAGAAACGGCGATTATTGTAGCGCGAAATCAGGAGCCGCGCCAATGACCCTTTATCGGCAGGCCGGGAAGAGACGTGGCGCAGGATTTTCAGAATCGCCCGCCCCGATGCATGATAAGATGCCGGTCAGAGACTCCTAACAGCTCCCTCAGTTTAACCGGAAGAAGGGCACGCGAATGAGACGAACCTCGGTTGCCGCGCTTATTCTCTTTAGCATCTCTTCGCTCGCTCTCGGGCAGACGACATCGTCCGCCGCGAGGTCGCTCGTCGAGCGGTTGGGTTATCCGGCCGACGCGAAGCTCCTGATCGTTCACGCGGACGACCTGGGCATGGCGCACTCGATCAACGCGGCTTCGATGAAGGCGCTGGGAACGGGGCAGGTCTCGTCCGCGAGCATCATGGTGCCGTGCCCCTGGTTCACGGAGATTGCCGCTTACGCGCGGAAGAATGCGGGCGCGGACCTCGGCCTCCACCTGACACTGACGAGCGAGTGGGCCTTCTACCGCTGGGGGCCTGTGCTGTCGAAGGACCGCGCGGCGTCGCTGCTCAATAAAGACGGCTACCTCTACCCGCTGGAGAACGAGGCCGCCGCTCACGCGGACGTGCGCGAGGCGGAGGCCGAGGTGCGCGCGCAGATCGAGCGAGCGCGCGCGTTCGGCATCAATCCGACGCACCTCGATTCACACATGGGCACGCTCTACCAGAGCGAGGCGCTCTTCAAAATGTTCCTCCGCGTGGCGCGCGAGAACCATCTGCCCGTCAGAATCTCCAAAGACCGCTTCGCACAGGCCCCGTTCCTGGCCTCCGCGGTCGGGCCGGGCGATGTCGTCCTTGACAGCATCGTGGAGATTGGCCCGGACGTGAAACCGGACCAGTGGGCGGTCTTTTATGCGGAGGCCGTCAAGCACCTTCAACCGGGCGTCACGGAGATGGTCGTGCACCTGGCCTACGACGACGAAGAGATGCGTGCCGTGACGATAGACCACCCGGACTGGGGCGCGGCCTGGCGTCAGCGCGACTTCGACTTCTTCACCGGCGACGCCTTCAAGCGCCTGCTCGCGGAGCACAACGTTAAGCTCATCACCTGGCGCGAGGTCGGCAAGCTGCTGCGAAACCCTCACCAGTGAGCGCGAACGGCGCGGGCCGAGCTTGTCTATTTTCTCCCGCCCGAGCGGTTTCGGCGTCGCCTCCGCTATCGCGTATAATGAAACCGTGTGGGCCGCCCGGACGTAGAAGACTCTCTGGCAATGGGAGGCCGCAGAGGGCGGCCCAACGTTCGCGCGACTTTGAAGGTAGACTTTTTGTGACCCGACTCGATTAAACCCCTTCTCGTGAGTTAAGGACTAAAGCAGATGGCCCTGAGCCGTAAAAGAAAGATCATCATCGCCGTTTCGGCCGCCGCGCTCGTCGGCATCATCATCGTCGTCAGCATCCTGGCCGGCGGCAAGGACGAGCCCGAGGTGACGACCGTCACCGTCAGAATGCGCCCCGAGCTGCGCTCGACCGTCACCGCCTCGGGCGAGGTGCGCCCCGTCGAGTTCATCAACCTGACGAGCGAGGTGGCGGGCCGCATCGAGGAGATTTACGTCAAGGAAGGCCAGCTCGTGGACAGGGGCGCGCCGCTCGTGCGCCTGGACCCGACGCAACTGCAATCGAACGAGGCGGCGCAGGCCGCCGCGCTCCAGGCCGCCCTGAGCGACACGCAGAACGCGCGCACGCAGGTCATCGCGGCCCAGAACGGCGTCTCGACCGCGCAGCAAGGTCTGACGGTTGCGGAGGCGAGTTTGGCCCAGTCGCGCCAGCAGGTCGTCTCGTCGCAGACGGCCGTGGACAGCGCGCAGGTTGACCTCAACACGGCGCAGCGCGAATTGAAACGCACGGCCGAGCTGATCGAATCGAATGTGGCCTCGCGCGCCGAGTACGACGCGGCGCACGACCGCTTCGAGCAGGCGCGCGTCGCCCTCCGCACGGCCCAGGCCAACCTGGAGGCGCAGAAGATCGGCGTCGAGGAGGCCAAGGCGCGCGTCAACCAGCAGCGCGTCGCCGTGCGCAACTCGCAGACGAGCGTCGTCGCCGCGCAGCAGAGCGTCCGCACGAGCGAGGCCCGCGCCACACAGCAGCAGGCGATCCTGCGCGGCCAGGGCAGCCAGCTCGCTAAGGCTACACAACTGGCCCCCATCACGGGAGTCATCGCCGACATCCCCTCGAAAGTGGGCCAGTTCGCCGTCGCCGGCCTCTCGACCACGCCGCTCCTGACCATCGCGGACATGTCCACGGTCAACGTCGAGGTCAAGGTGGACGAGACGCAGATCGCGGAGGTCGAGGTGGGCCAGAAGGCGAAGGTCAAGGTGGACGCCTTTCAGGACCGCGAGATCGACGGGACCGTGATGCAGAAGACGCCGCTCGCCGTCGGCAAGTCTTCGACGCAGGGCGGCCTCCAGAACCAGATCAACGTCCAGGAGGCCAAAGAGTTTCGCGTCGTCGTCCAGCTCAACATCTCCGACGAGATACGCAACGGGCTCAAGCCCGGCATGAGCGCGACCGCCGTCATCACCACCAAGACCGCGCAGAACGTCATCGCCGTGCCTCTCCAGGCCATCGTCGAGAAGCCCGCCGGGCCCGCGCCCTCCCCGGCCGCCACCGGCAGCGTGCCGTCGCCCGCCGACAAGCCGAAGGATGTCAAAGGCGTGTACGTCGTGCAGGGCAATAAGGTCAAGTTCGTCGAAGTCGCCACGGGCATCATCGGCGAGTCGGACATTCAAATCCTGAGCGGCTTGCAGGAGAACACGGAGATCGTGACGGGGCCGGGGCGCGAGCTGAAGAAGCTGAAAGATAACACGACCATCAAGCGGCAGACGCGCAAGCCCGGCGAGGGCACTGACGCCGTCGCGGAGAAATGAGAGATGAGTGACGCGACCCTTGCGGCCCCCACGGAGGGCGGCGCGCTCGAACCCGGCGAACTCCTGGTGCGCGAAGCGGTCCCCGCCGCGCTCATCTCGATGCGCGACATCTGGAAGACCTACCAGATGGGCTCCGAGCAGGTCCATGCCCTGCACGGCGTCTCCTTCGACGTGCAGAAGGGCGAGTACATGGCAATCATCGGCCCCTCCGGCTCCGGCAAGTCCACGCTGATGAACTTAATCGGCTGCCTCGACACGCCGACCAGGGGCGAGTACTGGATCAACGGCAAGAACGTCTCGGAGATGGACGACGACGAGCTGGCGCGGATACGCAACAAGGAGGTCGGCTTCGTCTTCCAGACCTTCAACCTGCTGGCGCGCGCCACCTCGCTGCACAACGTCGAACTGCCGCTCATCTACGCCGGGATGGGCTCCGCCGAGCGTCACGAGAAGGCGAAACAATCTCTGGCCGCCGTGGACCTCACCGACCGGATGATGCACAGGCCGAACGAACTGTCGGGCGGCCAAAGACAGCGCGTCGCCATCGCCCGCGCGCTCGTCAACCACCCGTCAATCCTGCTGGCGGACGAGCCGACGGGCGCGCTCGACACGGCGACGAGCTACGAAATCATGAACCTCTTCGAGCGGCTCCACGCCGAAGGCAACACCATCATCGTCGTCACGCACGAGCCTGACATAGCGGCGCGCGCCCAACGCGTCATCTCCATCCGCGACGGGATGATCGAGAAGGACGAGCGATTGAAATGACCGGACGCGGAGACACGGAGACGCGGGGACGCGGCGAGGAAGAGCAGCCGTCCTTTTCGCCGCGTCGCCGCGTCGCCGCGTCCCCGCGTCGCATTGCCGCCTCCGCGCTCTGGGAGTCTTTCCGCGTCGCGTTCGGCTCTTTGCGCGCCAACAAGCTGCGCGCCGGCCTCACGCTCATCGGCATCATCGTCGGCGTCTCGGCCGTCATCGCCGTCGTCACCATCATCAAAGGATTAGACCAGACGGTTGCCTCGACCTTCTCCTCGCAGGGCTCGACCGTCTTCACCATCTCCAAGCGCCCGCAGATCATCACCTCGCGCGAGGACTTCCTGAGATTCAACAAGCGCAAGGACGTGACGCACGACGACGCGGACGCCATCGCGCGCCTCTGCACTTTGTGCTGGCGCACGGGGCTGTCGGCCAACGTGCCCCAGGCGACCGTCAAGCACGGCGACGAGAAGATGGACGGCGTCACCATCCGCGGCATCACGCTTTCGATGTTCGACATCGACGCGGTTAATCTGGACGCCGGGCGCTTCTGGTCCGAGAGCGAGGACGCCGCGGGCCGGGACGCGTGCGTCGTCGGCGCGGACATCCCCGAAAACCTTTTCGGCGGGGCCGCGCCCGAGCGAGTCGTGGGCCGGGAGGTGCGCGTCGCCGGCCACCTCTTCCAGATTATCGGCGTCGCCGAGAAGAAGGGGAAAATCTTCGGCTTCTCGCGCGACAGCCTGATCTACATCCCCTACACCTCTTACCAGAAGCTCTACGGCGCGCGCGACTCGCTGGTCGTCTTCATACAGGCTTCTTCGGCCGAGCGGCTGGCGGAGGTGCAGGACCAGGTGCGCTCCCTCATGCGCAACCGCCGCGCGCGCACCTTCCGCGACGCGGACGACGGCTTCGCACTCGAAACGCAGGACGTGTTTCTGGACCTCTACGGCAAGGCGACCTCCAACATTTACATCGTCACCGTCGGCGTCGCCGCCATCTCGCTCGTCGTCGGCGGCATCGTCGTGATGAACATCATGCTCGTCTCGGTGACCGAGCGCACCAAAGAGATTGGCATCCGCAAGGCCGTCGGCGCGCGCCAGTCGGACATCCTCAGGCAATTCTTAATCGAGGCCGTCACCGTCACGGCCATCGGCGGGGCCATCGGCGTCGCCACCGGCTTCGGCCTCGCTTATTTAATCTCGCTGCTGATGGGCTTTCCCCTGTTGATGAGCGTCAACTCGGCCGTCCTCGGCGTCGGCGTCTCCTCAATCGTCGGCATCATCAGCGGCCTCTGGCCCGCGTGGCGCGCGGCGCGACTGCACCCGATTGACGCGCTCCGCGCCGAATAGTGGTCAGTGGTCGGTGGTCGGTGGTCAGTTAAAACCACTGGCTCTTAACTGACCACTGACCACCGACCACTGACCACTGCTTTATGACTTTCGACGACGTAAAAGAGTCCGCCGCCATCGCGCTCTCCACCTTGCGGGCCAACAAGCTGCGCTCGTCGCTGACGATTCTCGGCGTGAGCGTCGGCGTCATCACGGTCATCTTCATGGTCTCGATCATACAGGGACTAAACCGCGCCTTCGCGCAGCAGATCGAATCGCTCGGCTCGAACACCATCTTCGTCTCGAAGTTCGACCCCTCCTTCGGCCGCATGCCGCGCGCCGAGGAGTTGCACCGCAAAGACCTGACGTATGAGGACGCCGACGCCCTGCGCCGCGAAGCGCCGTCGGTCGCGGGCGTCTCGCCCATCATGCGCCTGATCGCCATCACCATGCGCTACCAGGACAAGCAGACCGACACGCCCATCCTGCTCGGGGTGACGCCCTACTACGAATACGTCCACTCGCAGTACGTCGGGCGCGGCCGCTGGATCACGGACGGCGACATGACGGCGCGCTCCAACATCTGCATCCTCGGCGTGGACGTGGCCCAGGCGCTCTTTCCGAATGCAGAGCCGCTCGACAAGGAGGTCAAGATTAACGGCAACACCTACCGCGTCGTCGGCATCATGGAGCCCCTCGGCAGCTTCTTCGGCCAGTCGCGCGACAACTCGGTCTTCATCCCGTTCACGACCTACGAAAAATATTACCCGGACATCCCCGCGCCCGAGTCCGTCTTCTTCGTCATCGTGCGGCCCGTCTCGCGCGCCTACGTCAAGCTCGCGATGGACGAGATACGCGACATCCTGCGCCGGCGCAGGCGCGTGCCCGCGGGCACGCCCGACAACTTCGGCATCTCCTCGCAGGACTCTCTGCTCGACATCTACAACCAACTGACGGGCGCAACCGCGCTCGTGCTGACGGCCGTCTCCTTCGTCGCCCTGATGATCGGCGGCATCGGCGTCATGAACATCATGCTCGTCTCGGTGACGGAGCGCACCAAAGAGATTGGCATCCGCAAGGCCGTCGGCGCGACGCGCGGCAACATCCTTTCGCAGTTTTTGATCGAAGCCATCTTCCTCACGGCCATCGGCGGCGTCGCAGGATTACTGGTCGGCGAACTCTTCAGCTTCCTCACCAACCTCTACTCGCCGCTCCCCGCCTTCGTCCCCCTCTGGGCCATTCTGCTCGGCCTCGGCATCTCCGCGGCCGTCGGCATCGTCTTCGGCCTCTGGCCCGCCTGGAAGGCCGCCCGCCTCGACCCGATTGAGGCGCTGAGGTACGAGTAAGGCGTTAGACGCTGCTCTTTAGGCTGTGCTAAGGTCTCTTAGCGTAAACGGTGAACAGGAGATTTTCATGTCAGCCAGGGTCGAGCCACTCTTAACGATTGACGATCTCGAAGTGCTGCCCGACGACGGGAATCGCTACGAACTCTTCGAGGGAGAACTTTTCGTGTCACGTGCGCCCGGCATCTCTCACCAGCGAGTCCTCGGGAATATTTACGCGCTCATCAGGGCTTACCTTGAACAGAATCCGGCGGGCGAAGTTTTATTGACGCCGGGCATGATATTTGACGAATTCAATAGCGCCATCCCGGACGCCGTTTTCGTCAGCGACCAGCTTAAAAGTGAAATCATTTCAGGCGAGCGAATAGTCCGCGCGCCGGAGTTGGTTATAGAGATAGTTTCGCCGGGCAAGGAGAACGCGCGGCGCGACCGTGAGATGAAGCGCCAGGTGTACGGCAAGCACGGCGTCAGGGAATACTGGGTGGCCGATCCATCGAACAGGTCTTTAGAAATTTACCGCCTGAAGAGACGCACGCTCGCGCTCGCGGAGACCTTGCTGGACGACGACGAAGTCACCTCGCCCGTGCTGCCCGGATTCAGATGCCACGCGCGACAAATCTTCGGCTGAAGCCCCGACGGTTAACTACTCGTCCCCCGCTCGTGCAACCCTTCCCCCTACTCGGACGTACTAACTCGCGGTGAAATTCGTAGAGACTTTAAAACTGGCGCTCGCGGCCATCTGGGCGCACAAGCTGCGCTCGGCGCTGACTCTGCTGGGGATGATCATCGGCGTGACGGCCGTGGTCGTCGTCGTCTCCGTCATCCAGGGCTTCAACGCCTACTTCGACGAGAAGGTCGCCGGCATCGGCTCGCAGTCCTTCAGCATCCGGCGCTTCAGCTTCGACGACTTCAAGAACGTGGACGCGATTGCCGCCGCGCAGCGCCGCAACAAGAACCTGACGCTCGACGACTTCGAGTACCTGCGCGCGCGCGTCCAGTTGATTGACAAGCTCGGCGCGCGGGCCCTGGGGACGAGGTCGCAGGTCAAGCGCGACTCGGAGATTCTGGAAGAGGTCCCGGTCGATGGCGCGTCCTCCGACATGGCCGAGATCGACAACCTGGACATATCGGACGGGCGCTTCTTCACCGAGACCGAGAACGACGCCGCGGCGCGCGTCGCCTACGTCGGCGCGGACATCGCCAACCAGTTCTTCCCCTCCGGCGAGGCGGTCGGCCGTGAGATACAGATTGCCGGCCTGCCCTACCGCATCATCGGCATCCAGACCGCGAAGGGGACCGTCTTCGGCGTGCCCCAGGACAACTTCATCACCGTCCCGCTCAAGACCTACGCGAGCAACTTCGGCAACCTGATCAACCAGCGCGGCCTCTACTTCGTCGCGACGGCGAAGCCGGGCGTGGTCATGGCCGACGCGGTCGAGGAGGCGCGGTTCCTGCTGCGCGCCCGCCGCCACCTCGCGGCGGACGAGAAGGACAACTTCGGCATCCTGACGCCCGACGCGATCACGGGCATACGCGACCGCGTGCTCGGCACCATCTCGATAGTGGCGATTGCCGTCCCGGCCATCGCGCTCGTCGTCGGCGGCATAGTCATCATGAACATCATGCTGGTCAGCGTCACGGAGAGGACCAAGGAGATAGGCATCCGCAAGTCGCTGGGCGCGCGGCGCGCGGACATCCTCAAGCAGTTCATGGTCGAGGCGGTGACGCTCGCCGGCATCGGGGGCGCGACCGGCGTGCTGATCGCCTGGGTCATCGGCCGCGTCATCACGGCGCTCATCTTCCCGACCTACCTGTCGATAGTGGCCGTCGTCGTCGCGCTCTTCGTCTCCGGCGGCATAGGCATTCTGTCCGGCATCTTCCCCGCGTGGAAGGCCGCGCGCCTCGACCCGATTGAGGCGTTAAGGGCAGACTAAAAAGTGGTCAGTGGTTGGTGGTCGGTGGTCAGTTAAAAACCACTGATTCCCAACTGAACACTGACCACCGACCACTGATCACTGATGAAGATTCTCCGCAGTGACATTTACGAGAACCTGAAGATGGCGCTCCAGACGTTGCGCCAGAACAAGCTGCGCTCGTTTTTGACGGTGATCGGCGTGGTGATCGGCGTCTGGACGGTGATGGCGATTGCCTCGATCATCAGCGGCATCGACACGGCGGTCAAGAAGGAAGTCGAGTCGTTCGGCACGCGCTCCGTTTTCATCGCCAAGTTCCAGCCGGGCCTCCGCATCGGGCGGCTCTCGCGCGAGGAGCGGATGCGCAAGGAGCTGACTTACGACGACGCCATCGCGCTCAGGAGCCTGCCGGCCGTCGAGCTGAGCGTGCCCTTCCTGGACATCTCCAGCAACTTCTTCGGAGCGAAGATGACGGTCACGGCCAACGGCAAGAGTTCGGCGGCGGTCCAGTTGCAGGGCACGCTGCCGGACTTCGAGCGCGCCGGGACCGAAATCATTTCCGAGGGGCGCTACTTCTCCGAGTTCGAGAACGAGACGAACCAGCAGGTCTGCATCGTCGGCTCGGCCGTGGCCGATAACTTCTTCCCTTACGCCTCGGCCGTGGACAAGCGGATCGAGATCGCCGGCAGCGAGTTCCGCATTCTCGGCGTCCTGGAGAAGCGCGAGACGTTCCTCTTCGGCGGCGGCAGCGACGAGCAGAACAACGTCATCTACCTGCCCTACAACGTCGCGCGCAAGCTCAAGCCGAACGCCGAGGACGTGTTCATCCTGGCCGTGGCGCGGGCCGGGATGATGGACGAGGCGAAGAACCAGATCACGGACCTGCTGCGCGTGCGCCGGCGCGTCACCTTCGGCCAGCCGGACAATTTCGGGATAGCGACGGCCGAGTCCGTCATAGACCAGTTCCGCTCGATCCTCGGGGGCGTGGCGATTGCGATGGTGGTCATCTCAAGCGTGGGCCTGATGGTCGGCGGCATCGGCGTGATGAACATCATGCTGGTGTCGGTCACGGAGCGGACGCGCGAGATCGGCGTGCGGAAGGCCATCGGCGCGCGCCGCCGCGACATCCTCTGGCAGTTCCTGATCGAGGCGATGACGCTGACGGGCCTCGGCGGACTCATCGGCCTCGGCGTCGGGTGGCTGACCACGCTCCTGATACGCCTGATCGTCCCCTCTTACGTCCCGCTCTGGGCCCCCGTCGGCGGCTTCGTCGCCAGCGTCGGCATCGGCCTCATCTTCGGCCTCTGGCCCGCCTGGAAGGCCGCCCGCCTAGACCCCATCGAAGCACTGCGTTACGAATAAACGAGACGCGGGGACGCGGCGAAGAAAAGCAACTGTCTTTCTCGCCGCGTCCCTGCGTCTCGTTTACGCGATAAAGCTCGGGAAGAAGAGCGCGAACACCGACAGGACCAGCGCGCCGATGAGCCAGAGGATGAGGACGATGGCCCAGGCCGAGCCGCTCTTGATTTTGTCGGCGGCGTTTCGCAGCCCGGCGGCCGCGAGCCACAGCCTGTAGATTGAAAAGAGGCCGATGAAGCTGGCGAAGGTGTAGAGGCCGGGATGGCTCGCCGGCGAGAAGAGCAAGCCTAAGTCAGCACGGGCCAGGTTCTGCTGCTGCGCCTTGATCGGGATGATGTCGTCCACCGACTGCGTGTAGAGCAGAATCAGGTTGAGCAGCGTCAGGATGACGGCGGGCGGGAGCGCGCTGTAGACCGCGACCGACACGGCCTGCCAGAAATTCATCCGCCCGCCGAACGCGAGCACGCCGAGCAGGTAAAGAGCGCCCACCAGCAGCATGAAGATCGCGGTGCCCATGACGGCCCCGACGGGCTGGAAGATTTTGTCAGCGGTCGCCGTCTTGAGCGCCTGCGCGATCTGCATCTGCCTGAAGTCGTCCGGCGAAATCGGCGCACCCTGAAGGAACCCGCCGTCGATGATGCGGGTCGCCATGTCGTCGGCAATCCTCTCCGGCCCGAGCCGCTGGACCACCGCGAACTGATAGACCGCGCCGACGAGCGCCACGACCAGGAGCGCGGCCAGCCAGCGCGGCCGCTGCTTGAGGCTCTTGAAGACTGGCTCCGGCTCGTAAAAGATTCTCGTCAGCGTGTCGGCCGTCGAGAGCGGCGGCGGCTGCGCCCCGGCCGCGGGCTGTGGGTTCGGCACGAAGCTCAAACCGATGAGCGTCCCGCCGAGCAGGATGCCCAGGATGCCCAGCCCCTTCCCCGTCGGGACGCCGAAACGTAAGTTCCCCGCCAGCAGGAGCAGCCCGAAGAAGAGGATGACTATGCCCGTGATGCGGCCGACCGGGTAGGTGCGCGGGGCGGCCGCCTGCGCCGCGGGATTGGCACGCGGCTGCGGCAGATGTAACGTGGGGTCTGTTTCGGGAATCGTCGCGGCGGGCGTTATGATCTGTTGGCCGCACTCTCTACAGAAACTCTCGCCCGGCGGCAGCTCCGTGGCGCAAGTGGGACACTTCATCGCTCAAGTCACCTCTTCAGTCGGAATTTTTTATACCCTGCCGGCCAGACTTATACGTCCGGCGCGGAAACGTTGTTTCAAACGCGACGCGCGCACGGTCAGGCGGCGGTCGGCGCTTCGGCCCAGCCGGGCACGCGTATGCAGGCGGCCGTGTGGCCGGGCGAGATTTCCCGCAGGTCCGGGTCAATCTCCGCGCACTCGGAAATGGCCCAGGGGCAGCGCGTGCGGAAGCGGCAGCCCGACGGCGGGTTAATCGGCGTCGGCACGTCGCCCGTCAGGATAATGCGCTCGCGCTTGCGCGTCGGGTCCGGGACCGGAATCGCCGACAGCAGCGCCTGCGTGTAAGGGTGCAGCGGCTCACTATAAAGCTCTTTGGCGTCCGCGACCTCCACAATGCGCCCGAGGTACATCACGGCCACGCGCGTCGAGATGTGCTCGACCACGGCCAGCCCGTGCGAGATGAAGAGGTAGGTCAGGCCGAGTTCCTGCTGCAAGTCCTGTAGGAGATTGACGACCTGCGCCTGGACGGAAACGTCCAGCGCCGAGACCGGCTCGTCCGCGACGATCAGCTTCGGGTTCAAGGCGAGAGCGCGCGCGATGCCTATGCGCTGGCGCTGGCCGCCGGAGAACTCGTGCGGGTAGCGGTTCATGTACTCCGGGTCGAGGCCGACCTTCTTCAACAGCTCGCCGACACGCGCGCGCCTCTCCTCCTTGTCCTTGAGGCCGTGGATGACGAGCGGCTCGCCGACGATCTCGCGCACGCGCATGCGCGGGTTTAAAGAGGCGTAAGGGTCCTGGAAGATGATCTGCATCTCGCGGCGCAACTCGCGCAGCTCGCGCCCGCCAATCGTCAGCACGTCGCGCCCGTCGAACTCGACCGCGCCGGCCGTCGGCTCTATCAGGCGCAGGACGCAGCGCCCGACCGTGGACTTGCCGCAGCCGGACTCGCCCACCAGCCCCAGCGTCTCGCCGCGAAAGATTTCGAACGTCACGCCGTCCACCGCGCGCACCACGTCGTCCGAGCCTTCCACGGGGAAGTGCTTGACGAGGCCGCGCACGCGCACCAGCTCGTCGCCCGCGCCCTCCCGCGAGTCGCGCGCGCGCGCGGCGGCCGCCTCCCTTTCTGGCACACTCTCGACGCCGGGCCGCCCGTCGAAATTAAGTTGCTGCTCGGAACTCAATACACACCTTTCGCCTTGCGCCCTTGTTTTTCTTCGCGCCTTTGCGCCTCCAGCGTGAAACTTAATCTCACGCTGGAGGCGCAAAGGCGCGAAGAAAAAGACACCTCTTCTTATTCCTGCGGTCGAGTGCTCACTTCACTCTGGTGGTCCGCCGCGACCGCGGCCGCCAAGTCGTAGAGCACGCAACGCACGCGCCCCCCCCCTTCGAGGTCGTAGAGCGGAATCACTCCCTGCTCGCAGCGGTCCATGCGGTGTGAGCAGCGCGGCGCGAAGTGGCAGCCGGGCGGGAGCGCGGCGGGGCTCGGCACGATGCCCTCGATGGTTTCGAGCCGCTCGGCGCGACCAACCTCGCCGGCCGTCAGTTTTGGCACAGAGCGCAACAAGCCTTCCGTGTAAGGGTGCTTCGGCCGCGCGAACAACTCCTCGACCGGCGACTCCTCGACGATGCGCCCCGTGTACATCACCGCCACGCGGTCGGCCACTTCCGCGACCACGCCGAGGTCGTGCGTGATGAGCAGCACGCCGAGGTCGCGCGTCCGGCGCAGCTCGTTCAGCAGCTCAAGAATCTGCGCCTGAATCGTCACGTCGAGCGCGGTCGTCGGCTCGTCCGCGATTAAAAGTTTCGGGTCGCACGCCAGGGCCATCGCGATCATCACGCGCTGGCGCATCCCGCCCGAGAGCTGGTGCGGATAGTCGTCAACGCGCCGCGCGGGGTCGGGGATGGCGACTTCCGTCATCGCCTGGATGGTCGCCTCACGCGCCTGGCTGCGCGACATCCCGCGATGCAGGCGGAGCGCCTCCGCTATCTGCTCCCCGACCGTGTACACGGGGTTGAGCGAAGTCATGGGGTCCTGAAAAATCATCGCGATGTCGTCGCCGCGAATCTCGCGCATCCGCTCTTCCGAGGCTGCGAGCAAGTCTTCCCCCTCGAAGCTGATCCCGCCCCCGACGATCTTGCCCGGCGGCGAAATCAGCCGCATCACAGACAGCGCCGTGATGGACTTCCCACAGCCCGATTCCCCGACCAGGCTCAGCAACTCGCCCCTGTCCACGTGAAAGCTCACGCCGTCCACCGCGCGGACCAGCCCCGCGCGCGCCGGGAAATGCGTCTGCAAATTTCTGACTTCGAGCAGGTGCGACATGAGCGAGAAGTTTAGCAGGCGAACGAGCCGCTTGACCAATTATCAGGTGGCAAATACACGCGTGCTAATCTAAGATTGTTTTCATCCCCCAAGAAATCGTTACCGGGACGAAGCCACACGGCTCGGCCGTAGGTTTTATCAGTCGAGGGAGAGTTATGCTCCGACGAAGAAGCTCTGTCGTCTTACTGCTCGTCTCTTTACTAACTTTGCAGCCGGCCTGCAAGACTCTGCTCGGCGACAAGTCCGGCTCGACCGGCTACGGCGACGCGGCGACGACGCGGCCGGCCCCGCACTTCAAGCCGGGCTTCAACCTCTTCACGCCGGACCAGGATATACAGATGGGCAGGCAGTCGGCGGAAGAGGTCGCACGCCAGGTCCCGCTCCTCAACGACGAGCGCATAGTCTCTTACGTCCGCCGCCTCGGCGAGCGGCTGGCCCAGAAAGCGCCCGGCTTCGACTTCACCTACCAGTTCAACGTCATCGCCACCAAAGAGATCAACGCGTTCGCGCTCCCTGGCGGCTACGTCTTCGTCAACGCGGGCGCAATCGCCGCCGCGCGCAACGAGGGCGAGTTGGCCGGCGTCATGGCCCACGAAATCGCTCACGTCGCGCTCCGCCACCCGACCAACCAGGTCTCTAAGGCGTACGTCGCCAAGACCGGCATCCGAATCATACGCAGGGTGACGGGCTCCGAGATAGGCGGAATTCTGGAGCAGGTCGGCGGGGCGGGCGCGAACCTGCTCTTCCTGAAATTCGGGCGCACCGCCGAGACCCAGGCCGACCTCGAAGGCGCGCGCATCATGGCCGCGGCCGGCTACGACCCGCGCGACATGGCTAACTTTTTCGAGCTGTTGCAGTCCAAGAGCGACGGGCAGCACACGCCGGAGTTTCTGAGCGACCACCCGGACCCCGGCAACCGCGTCGCCGCAATTAAGCGCGAACTGCCGTCGCTCACCGTCAGCTCGAACCCGGCTCACGACTCGGAGGAGTTTAAGCAGACCAGGGGGCTGCTCACCGGCGGCGGGACGCAGCTCGCGACCTCCGCGGGGCCGGAGCGCAAGGGGTCCGGCGGCCCGAATGAAACTGGCCCAGGCACGCGCCCCCCGCAGCCCTCAACGACCTTCCGCGACTTCCAGGCGCGCGACAACTCTTTTGCGCTCGCCTACCCCGACAACTGGGACGCGCTCTCGGCCGACGAGGCCAACATGATCTTCGCGCCCCCAGGGGCTTACGGGCAGATTGACGAGGGCTTGGTCGTCACGCACGGCGTCATGACCGGCGTGGTCCGGCCCGAAGCGGGCGACCTCGAACGCGCCAACGCCGCCTTCGTCCAGCAGCAGGTGAACATGAACCCGGACTTCCGCGTCGAGCGCGCCCCGCAGGCGATAGACTTCGGCGGCCGGCGCGGCTTCGCCACCATCGTCGCCGGCCCCTCGCCCGTCACCGGCGTCGTCGAGATCGATGTCATCTACACGACCGCGACTGCCGACGGACGACTGTTTTATTTGATTACCATCGCCCCCGAAGACGAATTCAAAAACTACCAGGCGACGTTCGAGAGAATCGCGCAGAGTCTGCGATTGGCGGGGTAGGAATGTGGAAGGATTACTAAGGCGGAAACGCGACTGTCAGGGAGCGTGTTCGCGTTCACCATGCACGCTCACTGACGTTCGCGTTTCCGCCTTTAGTCGTCGCTTGCTGAGACTTCTTTTTTCAGAAACAAAAGGTTCGCCGCTTGCTGGCCGGTCGTCACGTCGATTTGCGGGGCGGAGGCTACCAGTTCCCAGCCGTCGCGGCCCGCCGATTCCAGGTACTCCCAGACCATCGGGCAAGAGTTGTAGAGCTGCGCGGTGTCCGTCTCTTCCAGGACCTGCAAGCCCTGCCAGCGCCCGTTGACGAACGTCACGCGCGCGGCTTGCGTCTGGCACACGCGGTATTTGAAAGTCTTCCCCACCGAAATCATCCTTCTCTTACTAGACCGTCACGGCCTCCTGGTACTCGCCCCAGACGCGGCGCAGGCGGTGGCTGATCTCGCCGACGGTGATCTCTGATTCGACGCAGGCGAGGATGCGCGGGAGCAGGTTTTCCGTGCCGCGCGCGGCCTCCTCCAAGCGGACGAGCGCCACTTCGGCCTGCTCGCCGTCGCGCCGCTCGCGCAAGTGTCGCACGCGCTCGACCTGCGCCTGCTCAACCTGCGGGTCAACGCGCAGGGTCGGCACGCCCGAGTCTTCTTCGACCTGAAAGCGGTTGAGGCCGACGATTGCTTGCTCGCCGCTCTCGACGGCGCGCTGGTAGCGGTAAGCCGCGTCCTGAATCTCGCGCTGAACGTAGCCCGTCTCAATCGCGCGCAGCATCCCGCCGAGCGCGTCTATCTTGTCCAGGTAATCCGCGGCGCGGCGCTCTATCTCGCCGGTCAACTCCTCGACGGCGTAAGAGCCAGCGAGCGGGTCAACCGTGTCGGCCACGCCCGACTCGTGCGCGATGACCTGCTGCGTGCGAAGCGCCAGGCGCGCGGCCTGCTCCGTCGGGAGCGCCAGCGCCTCGTCCATCGCGTTCGTGTGCAGGCTCTGCGTCCCGCCGAGCACGGCCGCGAGCGCCTGAATCGTCGTGCGCACGACGTTGACTTCGGGCTGCTGTGCCAGAAGCGAGGAGCCCGCGGTCTGCGTGTGGAAGCGCAGCATCATCGAGCGCGGGTCGCGCGCGTGGAATCGCTCATGCATCAGCCGCGCCCAGAGGCGGCGCGCGGCGCGAAACTTCGCGACCTCTTCGAGCAGGTTGTTGTGCGCGTTGAAGAAGAAGGAGAGGCGCGGCGCGAACTCGTCCACCTTCAGCCCGGCATCCATCGCGGCCTCGACGTAAGCAATGGCGTCGGCGAGCGTGAAGGCAACCTCCTGGACGGCGGTCGAGCCGGCCTCGCGTATGTGGTAGCCGCTGATCGAAATCGTGTTCCAGTTCGGGACCTCGCGCGCGCAGAAGGCGAACGTGTCCGTCACGAGCCGCAAGCTTGGCTTCGGCGGGTAGATGTAAGTCCCGCGCGCGATGTACTCCTTCAGGATGTCGTTCTGAATCGTCCCGTTGACTTTGTCGAAGCTCACGTTCTGGCGGCGCGCGACGGCGAGGTAGAGGCAGAGCAAGGTCGAGGCCGTCGCGTTGATGGTCATCGAGGTCGAGACCGTGTCGAGCGGGATGCCGTCGAAGAGCCGCCGCATGTCTTCGATGGAATCGATGGCGACGCCGACGCGGCCGACCTCGCCCTGTGCCAGCGGGTCGTCCGAATCCAACCCGATCTGCGTCGGCAAGTCGAAGGCGACCGACAATCCGGTCGTCCCGTGCGCGAGCAGATACTTGTAGCGCGCGTTAGACTCTTCGGCCGTCGCGTAGCCCGCGTACTGGCGCATGGTCCAGAGGCGGCCGCGGTACATATTCGGGCGGACGCCGCGCGTGTAGGGGTACTCGCCGGGAGTGCCCAAATCGCGCTCGTAGTCCACCGGCTCGGTGTTCGACGGGTTGAAGTCCGCGGGCAGTTCTATGCCCGAAGGTGTCTCGAAATGCTCCCGGCGCTCGACGCTGGTTTTTGTCGCCATGATGGTTGCCGAACCTCTGCGAAGGCTTGATCAGACAGATGCACAGGCTGCGCTCTTGTTTGTCGAAGCCTAGCACAGCCCGAGCGAGGGCCGCAATTTCGACCGCCTCGGCACGAGCGGGTTGACCGCGACTGCTCGGGTCGCTTAGCATCGGTTTCAAAGTTTCAGAGTGTGGTCAGAGCGCGCGGCGGGTGTGTTTTGGAAATCAACGACGAAGCCAAACAGATCGTTCAAGACCTGGGCACGGCCATCAACTCGGCCGTCGAGAAATCGTCCCAGGTCGCCGCGGCCATCGAGCGCCTGCGCGAGGCCGGCTACGAGATGGAGTTGACCCTGCGCCTGGAGATTGCCCTGCGCGCGCACGAGGAAGAAGAGGAAGCCGGCGCGGAAGAGACCTCGCTCGACCTCACCGACGAAGACCTGCACACGCTGCGCCGGATGAAGATTCGCATTGATACGGAAGAATAGAGGGGAATTTTTCTTCTCTACGCGGCGTAGAAGTGCGGATGCAGTTCACTCTCAGTTACGTAACGGATCGCCTGCCGGTAAATAGCCTTTAAGTCCCGATGTCCAACTCTACGTGAGCGGGAATGGTGAGAGTCTGTCGTGAGCCGTCCGCGAGCACACGCCGGAGTTTTACATGGCTGCCGCGCTGTGCCACTTGCTCAAAGCCGAACGAGGCAAAAATCTTGATGACTTCGCTGCCCGAAAGCCTTCTAAGCTTTGGCATAATCTAAAGGATCAAGTTCAAAGCTGGCGAGGACGGACGGCTGCGGGTCAAGCTCGAATTCACTAAAATCTTCGCCCTCCAGGTGAAGCGCGATTGCCTCCTGAAGATTTTCTTTAAGCTCGTCGAGCGTCTTCGCCTGCGTGACTACAGCGAGATCAGGACACTCCGCCACATAGTAACTTTCGCCTTGCGTGATGCGTACCTGAATAATCCTTTTCATGGCCTGATTGTCTACGGTTTATTGAGAAAAAAGCAAGGGAAGGCTAACGAGCGGCGGTTGCTCATCAGTCTTCCCTTGTACTTTTTCTTTTGCCTTACCTCGCCGCTTTATCCCCGCGTGATTTTTCGAGCGAGGCGCGGAGTTCGGCCATCGTCGCGGTGCGCCCATGAACTGACGCGATTTTTTCGGGGGCGAGGCCGAGCGCCTGAATCCTCTCGGCGAAGTGCTCGGTCGTCTCGTTGGCGGCGGTGACGAGCGTGCTGTCGGGTGGCAGGCCCAGCATGTCGCCCTCGAAAAGTATCTTCTCCCTGGGCAGGTAGACGACGAGCATCTCCTTAGTGTGCGGGCCGGGGCCTATGTCGTAAAGCTCGATGGTGTGGTTGCTGTCCGTGAAGACGCGCTTCATGTTCTCGACCGTTTCGATGACGGGCTGGCGCGGCTTCATCGTCAAAGAGTCCGGGGCGATGGTGCGCACGGCTTTCGCCACTTTCTCAAAATACGCGCGATTGCCGGGAGTCGTGACGACGGTCGCGCCCTCGCCCATGTAGGTGCGGATGCCGCCCGAATGGTCGTCGTGGAAGTGCGTCGTGACGACGTACTTGATGGGCTTGTCCGGCACGGTCTCCTTAATCTTCGCCATCACCTTCCTGGAGGTCGCGTCGTTGAGCGGTGCCTCGACCACCAGCACGTGGTCGTTCATCGCGACGAACATCACGTTGTAGCCGTTGGCCGCGTCCTTGACCAGATACACGTCCTTCGCCAGCTCGACGACAGTCGGCGTCGGGTTCGGATTGTTGGCCGGCAGGTCGTCGAACCCTTGCGGCCGCTCGTAGGCGGTCTCCGCCGGGTGCGTGTTGACCTGCACGTCCGAGACCTTGATGTCCTGCACGACCTCGCCGCCGCGCCGCACGAGCCGTCGGCCGCCGATCTTCACGCCGCCCGCGGTCGTGTAGTCCGAGAAGACGAACTCCTGCGCCACGTCGCCCGCGCGCGAGTCCGTGTCCAGGTTCTCGAACTTCGTCAGGAGATTGGTGGTCGCGTCTAAGTAGAGCGTCCACTGCGTGCCGTCCGCGGTGGCGAAGGTGATGACGTTCTGCCGCTTCCCGTCCACGTCTTCCTGGCCCAGAGAGCGCAGGGTCGCCGCGCGGTCGAGCGCCGTCATCAGCATGACGTGCGGCAGGCGCGTGCGCGAGATGTTGCCGATGGCGTTCGGGTTGGCGGCGGCCTGTGCCGTCTTGTTGTCCATGTCAAGGACCAGCCCCTTCTCGCCTTTGAAGATTTGCCGGAAGCGGAACTTGAAGCCGGGCAGGGTGCTCGACTGCTCGATCACGGCGCGGTTGCCTTTGGCGTCGTAGGTGAAGCCGCCCTCGACGCGCCCCTCGAAGTAGGGCGTATCGGGGCTCGGGCTCTGGTTGCGCGCGTAGTTAATGCCCGCGTACTTGACGGTGATGTCTTCGACCTTAGCGATGGCTTCGCGCCCGCCGAGCGCCGCCAGCCCCGCGTCGAGCACGCGCCGCGCCTCCGCGTAGGATTTCTCGGAAGCCGTCTTCCCTCCCTGAGCGTTGGAGCGTGCCTCGACGAGGCCGAGCGCGAGGAGGACCGCCAGACCGATTGCCGCGTACCTGTATCTTTTCATCTTGAGCCTCCACTAGAAGAATCGAACCTCCGCCGAGGGGGGTTCCGAGGTTTGAAGTTTTCCCGCAAGAGTTGACCGGAAGAAGAGTGCCCGCGTTTGATGGCCTTGATGTTTACCCTTACGAGCCCTGGGGCGGGCACGTTCCAACAAAAGCGGCCGGTTGGCGCGCTCTTTGCCAAAGGCGAGAGCCTTGTGATATCTTGAACTTTCTATAAAACCTGCCAGTTTTTCGCCTTTACAGGCTGATTCAGAGGAGTTGAACAGGATGGCTACGCCCAACGGAAACGCGACGACTGCCGGCCAGGCGACCGGCCGCGTCGTGCAAATTATCGGCCCCGTCGTTGACGTGGAATTTGAAGAGCATAAGTTGCCGCCCATCTATCAGGCGATACGCATCACGTCCGAAGGCTTCGACGTGCCCACGCCGATTGATCTCATCTGTGAAGTCGAGCAGCACCTGGGCGAGGGCCGCGTGCGCACCGTCTCGATGCTACCGACCGACGGCATGGTGCGCGGCATGAAGGCGTTCGACACGGGCGGCCCCATCACCGTGCCAGTCGGCGAAGGGACTTTGGGCCGCGTGCTCAACGTCATCGGCGAGCCGGTGGACAACCTCGGGCCGGTCAAGTACGAGCAGCGTTACGCGATTCACCGCCACGCGCCGGACTTCGACGAGCAGTCAACAGAGCTTCAGATGTTCGAGACGGGCATCAAGGTCATTGACCTGATTCAGCCCTTCCTGCGCGGCGGCAAGATCGGGCTGTTCGGCGGTGCCGGGGTCGGCAAGACCGTGCTCATCATGGAGCTGATTAACAACATCGCCAAGGCGCACTCCGGCTTCTCCGTCTTCGCCGGGGTCGGCGAGCGCACGCGCGAGGGCAACGACCTCCTGCGCGAGATGGTCGAGTCGAGGGTCATCAACTTCGGCGAAGAGTTCTACGAGCACTTCGAGAAGACCGGCGACTTCGACATGACGAAGGTCTGCATGAAGTCCATCGAAGAGTCGAAGGTCGCGCTCATCTACGGCCAGATGACCGAGCCGCCGGGCGCGCGCCTGCGCGTCGCGCTCTCCGGCCTGACGGTCGCGGAGTACTTCCGCGACCAGGGACTCGACGTGCTCCTCTTCATTGACAACATCTTCCGCTTCACGCAGGCAGGCTCCGAAGTCTCCGCGCTGTTGGGCCGCATGCCCTCGGCCGTCGGCTACCAGCCGAACCTCGCTACCGAGATGGGTGAGATGCAGGAGCGCATCACTTCGACGAAGACGGGCGCGGTCACTTCGATTCAGGCCGTTTACGTCCCGGCGGACGACTACACCGACCCGGCACCGGCCACGACCTTCGCGCACCTCGACGCCGTCACGGCGCTCTCGCGTCAGATCGTCGAGATAGGCATCTATCCCGCGGTTGACCCGCTCGCCTCCAGCTCGCGCATCCTGGACCCGCGCATCGTCGGCGAGGAGCACTACAAAGTGGCACAGGACGTGAAGCAAATCCTGCAACGCTACAAGGACCTACAAGACATCATCGCCATCCTCGGCCTGGAAGAGTTGCCGGAGGAAGACAGGCAGACGGTCGCGCGCGCGCGCAAGATTCAGCGATTCTTCTCGCAGCCGATGTTCGTCGCCTCGCAGTTCACCGGCCTCGAAGGCAAATACGTCAAGCGCGAGGACTCGGTGCGCGGCTTCCGCGAGATCATCGAAGGCAAGCACGACGACCTGCCCGAACAAGCCTTCTACATGGTCGGCACCATCGAAGAGGCACGCGAGCGCGGCCGTCAGATTGCAGCGCAGGGGTAAAGCAGCATCCAGAATGAAAGGCTGAAACCCTCTTTCTTTTATTCTGACTCCTGGATTCTGAATTCTGAATTCAGCTTTTAATTATGTCTGAACAGATTCAACTGGAAGTGGTCACGCCGGAGCGGCGATTGCTCGCGGAGGCTGTGGATTCGGTGACGGTTCCGGGGATGAACGGCGAGCTGGGCATCCTGCCGGGCCACACGCCCTTGATTTCGCAGTTACAGACGGGCGTGCTCTCCTACTCGAAGAATGGTGCGACCACGCGGCTGCACGTCTCGGGCGGTTTCGTCGAAGTCAACGCCGACCGCGTCTCCGTGCTCGCCGAAATCGCCGAGCGCCCCGAAGAGATTGACGCCGCCCGCGCACGCCTCGCGCGCGAACACGCCGAGAAGACCCTCAACGCCTTCACCGGCACCGAGGAAGACTTCGAGGTCGCCCGCGCACGCCTCGAACGCTCCGTCGTCCGCCTCCAACTCACCATCGGCACGCCCAACATTCAATCTTAATCCGGGCGGCTTCACGCCGATGGTCAGGGCCGGCCACTAATCGCTGCTTTCATCGCCCGCCTTGCCACCGCCGTTTCTTCCCTCGCTGATATACCTCTCCAGCACGCCTCTGAATGCGTCGAGCTTTTCTTCCGTGTGCCTGTGTGTCTCAAGCATAGCGGCTAGGACTTCATGCACCTGAGCCTGGGTGCGCGCCGTGTTAGCCATCTCCGTCTCCAAACGCGTAACCCGCTCTTCTACACCTTGCTGGTTGGAAGCGAACTGCGCCTGCTGCTCCAGGATGAACTGCATCGTCCGTTCCATCTCTTCGTGCGTCATGAGAAATGCTCCAGCTCCGGGATTCAAGAATTAGGGTGGCGGGAGGAGTGTAAACGAATCCCCGCCGGACTCAAAAAATCTGCTCCCCGGCCGGCACGGGCTTATTCTTTTTCTGTTTCATGCTTGAAACATCGGCCCGAAGACGGTATAATGCGGCTTGTCTTAAATGGGCCAAGTTTTCGAGAAGGGTTTTTCCGAGATGTCACAAGCCATAGCCGAGAGCGCCGCCGAATTGCCTCGCCCCGTCGGGGGTGAGGCGACGCCGGAGGACGCGCAGGCCGAGCCCAGTCTGCGCCCGCGCCGCCTCGACGAGTACATAGGGCAGACGAAGGTCACGAGCAACCTGAAGATTTTCCTGCGCGCGGCGCGCGCCCGCCGGGAGGCGCTCGACCACGTCCTCTTCTACGGGCCGCCGGGCCTGGGCAAGACCACGCTCGCCAACATCATCGCCGCCGAGATGCAGGCCGAGCTGAAGAGCATCAGCGCGCCCGCCATCGAGCGCGGTGGAGACCTCGCCGCGCTGCTCACGAACTTGCAGGAGGGCGAAGTCCTCTTCATCGACGAGATTCACCGGCTGCGCCCGCAGATCGAAGAGGTGCTCTACCCGGCGATGGAGGACTATCAACTGGACGTGATGATCGGCCAGGGGACGGCCGCGCGCTCCATCAAACTTGACCTGCCGAAGTTCACGCTCGTCGGCGCGACGACGCGCGCCGGGCTCATCACGGCCCCCCTGCGCGGCCGCTTCGGCATCATCCAGCGTTTAGATTTTTACTCGCAGAAGGATTTGGAAATCATCGTCCACCGCTCGGCGGAAATCCTGGGCGTCGAGATAGAGGCGACGGGCGCGCGCGAGATTGCGCGCCGCGCGCGCGGCACACCCCGCATCGCCAACCGCCTGCTTCGCCGCGTGCGCGACTACGCCGAGGTCTTGAGTGACGGGCGCATCACGCAGGCCGTCGCGCGTCGCGCGCTCGACGAGATGGAGGTTGACCGCTTCGGCCTGGACGAAGTTGACCGCAAGCTCCTCTCGGCGATCATCGAGAAGTTCGACGGCGGCCCCGTCGGCGTCGGGACCATCGCGGCCTCCATCAGCGAGGAGCGCGAAAGTATCGAAGAGATCATCGAGCCGTACCTGATCCAGATAGGCTTTCTCAACCGCACGCCGCGCGGGCGCGTCGCCACGCGCGCGGCCTTCAAGCACCTCGGCGTCGCGGTGAGGCAGAAGGAGGCGGACGCGCTCGCGAGTTAGCTCCCCGAGTAACCGGGTAAGTGAAGACATCCCTTTATCTGAAGGAGATTCTCGGCGGTGGGCGTAAATTAAAGCCAAGAGTTTTACTCATTCAAACAAGTTTCGGTCGGGCTGATTGACTGGCCGAATAAAAGCCGGGGGCGGGTGTTTCGCAAGCAGATCGGGAGCTGCTAGCGGAGTGCTCGCCCCCGGTTTCTCTGTCCTACTTCTGGCCGGCGCTGATGGCCTCGCGCATCTCGCGGACTGCGCGCTCCAGGCCGACGAAGATCGAGCGCGAGACGACGTTGTGGCCGATGTTGAATTCCGTGATCTCTTCGATGGCGGCGACCGCGCCGACGTTGCGGTAGGTGAGCCCGTGGCCGGCGGCGACTCGCAGGCCGTACTGCGCGGCGAGCGTGGCGGCCTCGTGCAAGCGCCTCAGCTCATGAGCGGCGCGCATCGCGCCTTCGTTGTGCGCCGCGCGCGCGCCCAGGGTGGCCTCGCAGTACTCGGCCGTACACAGCTCGACCTGCTGCGCGCCGACCTCGCGCGCGGACTCAATCTGCAAGGGCTCCGGGTCTATGAAGAGACTCGTGATGATGTTGGCCTCGCGCAGGCGGTGGACGGCGGCGCGCACGATTGAGATGTTGGCCCGCACGTCAAGGCCGCCTTCGGTCGTAATCTCCTCGGGGTTTTCGGCGACGAGCGTGACGGCGTCCGGCAGCGCGTCGAGCGCGATTTTCATCATCTCTTCCGCCGCGGCCATCTCGACGTTGAGGTAGGTCGTGACCGTCTGCCTGAGCGCCAACAGGTCGTTGTCCTGTATGTGGCGGCGGTCGCCGCGCAGGTGAATCGTGATGCCGTCGGCCCCGGCCTGCTCGCACATCATCGCCGCCGCGACCACGCTCGGCTCCGGCGCGCGCCGCGCCTGCCTGACGGTGGCGACGTGGTCTATGTTGACGTTGAGTTTCGCAGTCATAAAGCAGATGTTAGATAACTCGCGGGGAAACATCAATCATCAAGACCCTGGGCAGACGAATTTCGCCGCGTTGAGCTGCCCGAGCAGCCGCCGACAACTCTGCTCGGTGCGCCCGCCGATGCGCGAGGCACAAAGAGGGGACAACGGCCTCGGAGAAGAGTAGTATGGCGGGCAAGCGGTGCGGAACATTGTGTCAAGCGGTGCCGCTCCGCCGCCCTGGGCTATAGGCGCGACGACCTCGCGTCTCGCATAGCTCTCCTTCGTTAAGTTTCTTCACCGGCGAGGACACCATGAATTCTAGAAAAGCTCACCTCTCGATAGTCTTGATCGCTCTCGTAGTCTCTGCCGTCCTGGGCCAGCAGGAGCCTCGCCGCGGCTCGTCGGAAACTGACCCCGTCGCTTCGCCTGAAGTGCAAAGGCTATTGGACACGACCACTCAGCTTCACGACGGGGGGACTCTCACGGGCAGAGACCCGGCCGAACTCGAAAAGCGCATGCAGGAGGAGGCGAGCAAGGCGAACTTGACGACGCAGGAAGGGATCACCGAGTACTCGCGGCGCATCTCTGAGCTGGCGACAGAGGGCATTTCAGTATTGCCCGAGCGGGAGGGCCAGCAGGCGCGGCTCGCGCTCCAGGCGGCGCAGGCGCGGAAAGATGTGGTGGGCGAAGCCCTGGCCTACCGCGCCATCGCCATCGCAGCGCCCTTAACTGACTACCCGGCTGCCGGCGAAGATGGCGGCGAACAACTGAGTGCCTCCTTTAAGCCTCTGCCGGGGGCGATGGCGTGGCGCGAGGCGGCCGAAGCATGGCAGCGCGCGGGCGACGGGCCGGGACGGATGGAAGCCCTCTGCGCGTTTGGCCGGTTTCGCGCGGCACAGGCTCTCGGCCGGTTGGAGACGAAGCGTCCGCTGGCCGCCAGCCGTGTGCTGAACTATTACGGCACGCTGCTGCTAACCGACCCCGGCGTCGTGCAGCGCGGGTGGTCGGCGCTCGACTCCGAGACGTTCGCCTCATCTCAAAGATTGTTAGCCGATTCCAAGTTTACCACCATGGAGGAGGCAGAGGTGAAGGCTCGGAAAGCGGCTGACCCGGTGGGGTTCGACTTGTTGCAGGAGGCGGCGGCCATCCTCGCGGCCCACGCGCCCGAGTCCCCTGAGATGTGCGCCGTCGCGTACAACCTCGGCGCGGCCCGACTCGAACGCGGGGAGCTGGCGGAAGCAGACCGTCAACTGACGCAAGCCTTGAGCATCGCCGATCACCTGACGCTGGCGAGCACCGAAGCCCAGGCCGCAATTCTCTCAAGCCTCGCACAGTTGGCCGAACGGCAGGGCGACGCGCGACGCGCGCAGTCGCTGCGGGCGCGAGCCGCCGCCTTGCCCGCCCCCTCGCTCTCGCCCCTTTATTACCGCCCGACCATTCGACAGCCGAAGGGGCTGCTGGTCGCTAAGGGCGAGCCGGGCGCAGCAGCGGCGCGGGTGCTGAGGGCGGTGACGCTGAAGCCCAACGCCTCTCGTGACCATTTGAGCGAATACGAATTTACAGGCGTCGCGGGCGGCCCGCATGACATCGCCCCGCCCGCCCAGGCCGACTACACAACACATCCCTGGATGTCGCCGGAGAACATTGCCCGTCTCTCGCCGCAAAGCCGAAAGATGGTCGAGTCCATACTGGCAGACTACCAGAAGCAGCAGGAGCAGCAGGAACGGATGTGGGCGCAACTGGGGAAGGAGCAGGGGCGAGAGGTTCAAGAGCAGTTGTCGCGGATGGAGCAACGGAACATAGAAAAGATGGACCCGAACCCGAAGAGGCAAAGGAAGCAAAGGGACACCGGCAATCAGGCGGCCCCGCCGGACGCCGCTCAGGGCAAGACGGAGACGCCACAGCCCGAGCTGCTGCCCGAGACCCAGCGGCTGATGGACCAGCTCAGGCAGCGGTGGCGCGAGTCCGGGGCGGCGGGTGACGCTAGCGAGAACCCCGAGGTGGTTGAGGCCATACGGCGCTACGATTACGAAGCAGTGCAACAGGGCAATTACTTCCCCGGCGCTGACCCGCTCGCGGACTTCTTTCGCTTTTATCGCCACTCCAGCTTCTCACGAGTAGTCAGCGACATGATCGCACAGCATAAAACTGACGAAGTCTTCAGATTGACGGAAACCGAGCGTGAAGACATCATGCGCGGCTTCCTGGTCGAGCGCGCCCTGTTCGTTCAGGCCGACGGGTTGCGGCTCTCGGAAGAAGACCGGCGCGGGCTGAGCTTCTCGTACACCTTCATGCATGGTTCGTCGGCGCAGAACCTCGCGGGGGTGTTCGCGGACGTGACCGGCGTCTCCCAGCGTTTCGACAGCGCCCTCAAGACTCCGGGCACGCCCAAACCTACTTTAGCCAGGGCGGTCGAAGAATACCTCTCGGCCGACCGCGAGTTGGAGAAGACTTTGGATGAGATGAGCAAGCTCTTCACGCGACGCTACGCACTGCTCAACAAAATGTCGAAGGGCGGGAAAGTCTCGCCGCCCGCTTTCCCCACGCTCGAAGAGGCACGCCGGTCACTCGCGGCCGACGATGTTTATGTCTCTTTCTCCACCGGCGTGCGGCAAACGCACGTCTTCATCACCAAGCGCATGGGCACGCCGTCGGCGTGGACGTTGGCGATACCGCGTCAGGATTTGTACGACCAGGTGATACGCTTTCGTGACGACCTGAGCCGCGGCGCGAGCCCGGACGAAGTAACGCGAGCGGGCCGCAAGCTGTACGCCGCACTGTTTCCCGCGGAGGTGCGCGCGGCGCTGAGCGGCGCGCGGCGCGTCATCATCTCCCCGGAAGGCTTCTTGTGGAATTTGCCTTTCGCCGCGCTGGTCATAAACGACGCGGGTGCGCCGCGCTTCCTCGGAATCGAGAAGAGTCTCACTTACGCGCAATCGCTCTCGCTGCTGCGAGGTGTGCCCGTGACGCCTGACACTCACGCCGCGCCGGCCACGCGCGAGGCGGTCGTCGTCGGCATCTCTAATTTCGACGCCAGCAAGCTTCGCCCGTCCTTCGCCGACGGCGGGGAGTTGAAACTGGACCCGCTGCCCAACGCGAAGGCCGAAGCCGTCTCCATCGCGCAGCTCTACGGAGTGACTCCGCTCCTGGATGAGGGTGCGACTGAGGCGGCGCTGCGGCGTCGCGCCCCCGGCGCGAGCTTACTGCACATTGCCACGCACGGCTACGCGCGGTCAGAGATGGGCATGGCGTCCGCGCTCATCTTGTCTGTCCCCGCACGTCAGGAGGGGTCGGCCGACGACGGCTTGCTGCAAGCGTGGGAAATCTTATCGCAACTGAGGCTGCGCGCCGACCTCGTCGTCCTCTCGGCGTGCGAGACGGCAAGAGGACCGGGCGGTTACGGCGACGGCTTCGGGCGCTTGATCCGCTCTTTGCAGGCGGCGGGCGCGGGGGCCGTCGTGGCGAGCCAGTGGAGGGTCGCGGACGACAGCACGAAGCTGCTGATGGAAACCTTTCATCGGTACCTGCGGCAAGGCTTGACCAAAGACGACGCGCTGCGCGAAGCGATGAAAACTCTCCAGGCTAACCCGGACACAGCCCACCCGTACCACTGGGCACCGTTCATACTCACAGGGAACGTGGCGGCCCTCGATGACGCCGCCAGAAAATAGCGGCGGCAAAATCTCACTGGTCCGGGAACGCCGTCCGGCAATCTTTGTCGCGGGCGGGATTCTCACGTGGCAATTGTCTTAAAAGCGCGCCCGCCCGCGCAGTGTCGCCCGCCCGACACTGGGCCACAATTGTCGCTAAGGTAAGCTCAACGCTCTCGGGGGACGACGCCAGCGCGTCCTCGTACTCCTGCGCCGCGTCCAGATAAAGTTGGCGCTGCGTGAAGGCGGCCGCCCGCATGAGAGAGCGCAGGAAGCCTTCTGCCTGGTCGGCCTCTCTCAGCTCGCGGGCGAGACCCGCTCCACTTTCGGCGGAGAGCAAGCGGAAGGCGACGGAGGTCGAAGGGCCGCCTTTCGTACTCAGTAGGAGCTTGAGCCTGGATTCGGGGTCTTCTTCGCGCACCCGTCGCAACGCACTACGCAGCTCATGCGAGGTGAAACGGCCCGACGCGCCGTCGATAGCCGTCTGCTCCCAGAGTGTCTCCTCGCCCATTTCCGCCAGTAACGTGAGAGTCAGCGGCGCTGCCGTCCACGACGGGCTCCAGCGGACGGTGAAGCCCTCGGGCCACGCCACGCCCTCATCGGGCGGCGAGAAGATCGCGCCGGACGTTGCGCGCTGACGACCGGGGATGCGCCCGAAGTATTCGGCGAACAGCGCGTCCTGAGCGTCGGACGGCACGTTGGGGACTGTGTACCAGTTGGGCGGCTTCTGGCTTATCTCTTTCACTTCCCGGCTGCCGCAAAACAGAATGACGAGACGCCCGCCCGGCGACACTTGTAGTTTATCCCCCGCACGCAGTCTTCTCCCGCGCGCTTTCGCTTCCACGAGCCTCTCCGTTTTCTCCCCGCGCTGCAACGTGGCAGCGCCCCGCAGCGAGTTAACGACAGCCGCCGCCGACTGCTCGCAGGTGAGGCGGTTGCCCTGAGCCGCCGCCGGGGAGGCGACGGTTAGTAAGGACAAGAGCCAGAGAAGGATGTGTTTCATGCCCCCGTCTCCGCGCGAGCCTTTCGTCTCCGGCTGCTGAGGTTGTGCCACCCTGATTCCAGCCACCCTTCAACCTTCGGATGGAGGAGCAGGGCGAACCCGACCAGTAAGAAATCGAGCCACATCACGTTGTACCAGCGAACGAGCAGAACCCCCGCGACGAGCACGACGCCGATGGCCGAGACCAAAAACCAGGTCTGCGCTCGCCGGCCTTTGACGCCGCCGCGGCGGCCGCGGACGAAGAAGATGCCGACAATAAATATTAGCGAGATGATCCCGTCGAGTAAGAGTCTGAACCCGAGGTTGAACTCACGCAGCGGCTCCTGGACCAGAGTATAGGCTGCGCTGGCGTGAAGGTAAGCGCCGGCGACAGGCTGCTCCTGGCCGGGCACGATGAAAGGGTCTGTGAATTCGAGCGCATCTCCCAGGATGACCATTTTGCCTTTGAGCCGCACGCCGAACTCTTTGACCGACTGCTCGCTGCCAGTGAGGAGCGTCTCCCGCCGCAGCTCTTCCAGCTTACTGTAGTTGACTAAAAAATCCGAGACGGCGAAATGCTCATTCGGGTGCCGGTCTGTCCCAGGCTGCCGGTCTGCGGAGCATTCGAAGAGCCAGGAATTACATTTGGTCGGGGACAGCAAGGTCGGCTTGTGCGCCGTCGCGAGCGCCCAACTGAGGGCGCGCAACTGCTTTCCCCCGCGGGCTTGAACCCATCGCGGCAGACGGCTCACGTCCTCGCCTGTGACCAGCAAGGCGACCGCCAGGCCGCTATATTTGGGCAGTCCCAGCCACGTCTCGGGCGGTTGTGCCTTCGCCCGAAACACGCCTAGATAGACGGGCACTCCGGTTTCCCCCGCCAGGTCGAGGCAATAGTCTAAGAACTGTGGATCGTCGTCGGTAATCCAGCCTTTACCGTCGGGGGAAAAGTCCACGTCAACAGCGATGGCCGAGGGCTTCTCTGCGGCGATGGCTCCGAGCAATTTCTTGAGTTCTTCCCTTGAGGTCGGGGCACCCGCCCTGCCGCCGGGCATTTTGCTGATGTCTACAACGACGACGGGCAGCTCTTCCGATTGATTGAAGTAAGGAAGTTGGAAGTGCAATACCTCGTAAGCCCAACGCTCCACCCGGTGGCCGAGGGCCGTATGCTCGAAACTAATCTTCGCACCCACCAGCAGGCCGGTCACTAAGAGCCCGAAGGCCATGTGTCGCCGGAAGCGCGCGAAAGAACTTTTCGCGGTGGGAGAGTGGGGGCGATTCATAACGACGAAAACGCCTTTTTGAGGGCTATTATCAAATGTCCCGGCGGGACACGAAAACCGCCGCGGCCGGCTTACTTAATATTTCACCTGCCCGCGTCCGCCTCGAAAGCCTCTGCCAGCCCCGACGGGTTCTTGTCGTTGCCGTCGAAAGAGGGAGCGCCCGACGTGTGCAGCGTGCGCTCCCTTTCTTTGGAGCCGACGCGGGCGGCGGCGATGGCCGCGTCGTAGATGCCGCTCTTGGCTTGGCGGCGGATAAGCCGGACCTCGTTGAACATCCGGCCGCTGTCGCGTATCACGCTCACCTTGCTCCCCTCGTTGTGGTCCCACCGCACGGGAATCTCGCGCAAAGAGAGTTCCGCCAGGTAGGCGAGGTAAATCAGTTCCACGTCGAAGCCGAAGCGGTCCACGGTCGCGGCCTCGACGAGCGGGCGGCAAACGTCCATCCGAAACGCCTTGAAGCCGCACTGCGTGTCCCAGAAGGGCAGCCCCGTCGAGAGCCGCACGATTAAATTGAAGACCCGCCCGCCCTGCTCGCGCCGCCACGGCTGGTGCACGCCGATCAGGCTGCGGTCGAGCGCGCGCGAGCCGAAGGTCAGGTCGTACTCGCCGCGCAGGATAGGATTGACGAGCTTCGGGGTCTCCGTAATCGGCGTCGAGAGGTCCGCGTCGGAGAAGAGCGCGACCGCCGACTGCGCGCTGAGCAGCCCCGTGCGCACGGCGTGGCCCTTGCCGCGGTTGGGCTTGATGCGGATGGCGCGTGCGCTCACCCTCCCGGCTTGCGCGAAACTCTGCTCGGCCACGTCGGCCGTCCCATCCTCCGAGCCGTCGTCCACCACGATCACCTCGCTCTGCGGCGCATGCTCGTTGAGGTACGCGAAGACCGTGCGCAAGGTCTCGCCGAGCCGTGCCGCCTCGTTGTACGCGGGGATGACGATGGAGAACGAGAAAGACATCAGATAGTCAGTAGTCAGTGGTCGGTGGTCAGTGGTCAGTTTTTCTGTTTCCTGTTTTCTGTTTTTAACTGACCGCCGGCCACTGACCACTGACCACTTGCTTACCGCCCTTCATCCCGGCGCGGCGGGCTGTGCTATATTTGACGCGTGCCAGCGGCGGCGCTTCGCGTTCCGCTAAAGAGTTTTTCGGAGCATATCATGACGAGAAAATTTGGCATAGTCGCTCTCGCGATTATTATCTTGGCGACGATTGCCGGGGGCATGGGCGACCTCCTGGGGCGCAAGACCGCGGCCGCGCGCGGCGTCAACAAGCCAATCGCCGGCCGCGATGTCCTGGACGACTACCAGGAGGCGGTGCGCGTCATAGGCTCCGAGTACGCGGCCGACGTTGACTACGAGAAGGCTACGCAGGCCGCCATCCAGGGGATGCTCTCCACGCTCGACCCGCACTCGATGTACTTCCCGCGCGCCGAGTTCACCAAGCTCAAAGAGGACCAGGACTCGCGCCTCATCGGCATCGGCGTCACCATCCTGCGCCACCGCGACGGCGTCTACGTCCAGTCGGCCGTCGAGGGCACGCCGGCCGCGCGCGCGGGCCTGCGCTACGGCGACCGCATCGTCGAGGTTGACGGCCAGGACGCGCGCGAGTGGACGAGCGAGCAGGTCTCGAAGAACGTGCGCGGCGAGCGGGGCGAGCCCGTCCGCGTCAAGATCGAGCGCGCCGGCTCCGAGACGCCCATCACTTACACCATCGTGCGCGAGTCCGTGCCGCTGCCCTCGATTCGCAACTCCTACATGATTCGCCCCGGCACGGCCTACATCGGACTGACGGGCGGCTTCCAACACACGACGGGCGACGAGCTGCGCGAGGCGTTCACGCGGCTCAAGTCGCAGGGGATGCGCCAGGTCGTTTTGGACCTGCGCGGCAACCCCGGCGGGCTCCTGGACCAGGCCATAGAGGTGTCGAGCGAGTTCCTGCCGCGCGGCCAGGCGGTCGTCTCCGTGCGCGGGCGCACGGAGTACAAGGAGCCTTACATCTACCGCTCGACGGGGACCGACCCCGAAGACTTTCCGCTCGTCGTGCTGATTAACCGCAACACGGCCTCGGCCTCGGAGATCGTCGCCGGCGCGATTCAGGACCACGGTCGCGGGCTGATTGTGGGCCAGACCAGTTTCGGCAAGGGGCTCGTCCAGCGCGTCTTCCAACTCCCCTTCGGCACGGGGCTGACGCTCACGACCGCCAAGTACTACACGCCTTACGGCCGCTCGCTCCAGCGCGACTATTCGAGCGGCTCGCTCTACGACTACTACGTCCGCCACGACGAGGACGACGACGAGACTCCGGCGAAGCCGTCCACCTCGTCGAACCCGGCGACGCAGCCGCCCGAGTCCATCTCGACGCAGCCCAGCCCCGCGCCGACTCCCCCGCCCCCGACCGGGCCGGCGGTCGAGACCGCGGCGGGCCGCGTCTTTTACGGCGGCGGCGGCATCACGCCGGACGTAGAGATCAAGCCCTTGCAGATTTCGGCGCTGCGCGGGCGCGTCGCCGAGGCGGCCTTCTTCTTCACGCGCGAGCTGGCGGCCGGCAAGATCGCGGGGCTCGAAGGCTACCGCGTCGAGAAGACCGATTTCGATCACAACCTGCGGCCCGCTGATTACCCCATCACGCCGCCCGTGGTCGAAGCCTTCCGCCAGTACGTCGAGCGCGACGGGACGTTCGGGATTTCGCCCGCGCAGATTGACGAGGAGCTGGACTTCGTCCGCTTGCGCATCCGCGAAGAGGTGGTTACGGCCGCCTTCGCGAGCGACTCGGGCGCGCGCGTGCTCCTGGACAGCGACCCGCAAGTCCTGCGCGCGCTCGAAGCCCTGCCCGAGGCCAAGCGGCTCGCCGAGAGCGTGCGCAACCTCGCGGGGCGCGGCTGAAAACGGCTGGCACAAAAATTTGGAACGAAGACGGGTGCGCCCGCGTGCTACAGTCAACGCGCGGCCAATCCACACTTCAAGGAGACACCTTTCATGAAGCGCCGACGACTCTTCTTCGCACTCCTTCCGCTCTTCCCGCTCCTCCTTTTGTGCCAGCCGCGGGCGCGCGCCCAGACGGTCGCCGACTACGAGCCTATCCCCTTTCACATCTCCTCGCTCCACACGGCCTTCGCCATGCAGGGCGACTTCGAGGGCGAGTACACGGTCTCGCCGGAGGGGGTCAACGTCAGGCTGACGAAGGCGCTCGTCCGCATCGGCACGCATTGCCCGTACAAGGGCGCGAGGGAGTTCCGCGCCATCAGCTTCGCGCTGGCGACCTTGAACGACGAGGGCAGGTGGAAGATGGACCTCAGGAGCCTCAAGTACGTCGTCGCCAGAGTCATGCTTCCGGGCGACGAATACAGGCTCGACGGCGTCGAGTTCTTCATCCCCAAAAGGCTCACGACCGACTTGTCGAAATACTGGTTCGTGGTACAGATGGACGACTGGGTCCTCAATCCCCCCGCGGGCGACGAACCCTCCGAGGGCTTCGCCTTCGCCAACAGTTGCCGGGACATCTTCGTCAAAGGTAAGAAGGCCGCGGACTGCGAACTCGAAGAACGAAACAGACACGCCAAGCGGGCTCTATGATTCAACCCCTTAGCGTCTTTGCGCCTTTGCGTGAGACGTTTTGGTTTTTCTCGCAAAGGCGCAAAGACGCTAAGAAGAAGGTTAACACTCCCTTTCAATCAATCACCCGCGCAATGACGCATTTCAGGTAGTAGGTCTCGGGCACGCCGAAGAGGACCGGGTGATCGCTCGCCTGCGCCCTCTTCTCGACGAGCTGCACGCGGCGGCGCGCGTCCCTGCCGGCGTCCAACACGATTTCCAGGAAAAGCTCTTCGGATATATGGTAGGAGCAGGTGCAGGTGACGAGCACGCCGCCGGCCCCGAGCAGCTTGAGCGCGCGCAAATTTATCTCCTTGTAGCCGCGCACTGCAGCCTTCACGCTCGCTCGGTTTTTGGCGAACGCGGGCGGGTCCAGCACGATGATGTCGAATTTCTCGCCCGCCGCCTCCATCTCCCTGAGCGCGTCGAAGACGTTCGCCTCGCGGAACTCCACGTTGCCCGCGCCGTTCAACGCCGCGTTGCGCCGCGCCGCCGCGACGGCCTCGCCCGAGATGTCCAATCCCAGCACGCTCTCGCAAGCCCCGGCCAGGTGCAGCGCGAACGCCCCGTTGAAGGTGAAGCAGTCGAGCGCCCGCCCGCGCGCGAGCCGCCGGGCCGCGAGGCGGTTCTCTCGCTGGTCCAGGAACGAGCCGGTCTTCTGCCCGCCGAGCGGGTGGACGAGAAAGCGCACGCCGTGCTGCACGATCTCAAGCTCCTCGGGCGCGTCGCCGTAAACGACGCCCGCGCGCAGCTCTAACCCTTCGAGAGCGCGCACGCGCACGTCGTTGCGCTCGACGACGGCGCGCGGGTCGAACTCCTCTACGAGCAGCGCGACGAGCGTCTCCTTGAGCGCGTCGGTCCCCTGCGAGAGCGTTTGCATGACCAGCACGTCGCCGTAAACGTCCACGATGAGCGAGGGCAGCAGGTCGCCTTCCGAATAGACCAGCCGGTAGGCGTTCGCCTCTGGCGCGATTCCCTCCCGGCGTCGCGCCGCCGCGCGCAGGCGAGCGCGCCACCACTCGCGGTCAATCTCCTTGTCGGCGAGCGTCAGCAGCCGCAACGAGATTTCCGAGCGCGAGGAGTAGAGCGCCCTCCCGACGAACCGGCCGCGCTCGTCTTGCACCCGGACGATTGAGCCGCCGGGCGCGTCGCGCGCGTCGCGCACGTCGCTGCGGTAAATCCAGAGGTGGCCCGCGCGGGCGCGTTCCCCGCCGCGCTGTGTGATAATGACGGTCTCTCTCATCGTGTGTGACGGCTATTAAATCAGAAAACGAGTGGAAAGGGCCAACCGGATTGCCCGCCCCGAAACTAGACAACGTCAGGAACGTGCTCTTCGATTTAGACGGGACGCTCTCCGACCCCGTCGAAGGGATCACGCGCTCGATTCAGTACGCGCTTGAGCGCATGGGCGTCGCGCCGCCGGGCCGCGCCGGGCTGCTGCTCCACATCGGCCCGCCGCTCAGGGATACCTTCGCGCTGATTCTGCAAACGGCGGACGGCCCGACAATCGAACGGGCCGTCCAACTGTACCGCGAGAGGTTCTCCGAGACGGGCATGTTCGAGAACGTGATCTACGACGGTGTGCCAGAAATGTTGGCCCAACTTCGCGCCTCGCGAAAGCGCCTCTTCGTCGCCACCTCGAAGATGCACGCCTACACTCTCAGAATCCTCGAACACTTCGCCCTGTCCGGCTACTTCGACGCGGCGTACGGGAGCGAGCCCGGCGGCAGGTTCGGCGAGAAGGGCGACCTGATACGGCACATGCTGGCGAGCGAAGGGCTGCGGCCCGAAGAGACCGTCATGGTCGGGGACAGGAAGTATGACGTGGCGGGCGCGCGCGCGAACGCTTTGCTGGCGGCGGGCGTGACCTACGGCTACGGCTCCGAGGAAGAATTGACCGAAGCCGGGGCGGACTTTCTGTGCCACAGCCCGCTCGAAGTTGCCGAGCTGCTGTCGGCGGAGCGCGCCCGGCAATAAACCGCACGCGCTTGAATCGCCCCCGGCCAGGGTGTAACCTTGGCTCCGGTTTTCCGAAACAAATCGAAGCTCTTTGAATCTACCTGAACAAAGGAGTATCTAGCCATGCCTGAAGTTGGAGACATGGCCCCGGACTTCGAGTTGAAGAGCCACCTGGAGAAGGACAAGAAGGTGCGCCTCTCGGACTTCCGGGGACAGAAGAACGTCGTCCTGGCGTTCTACCCGCTGGCGTGGACGCCCGTCTGAACGGCGCAGATGCCGGCCTACGAAGCAGACCTCGAACGCTTCGGAGGCTACGATGCCCAGGTCCTGGGCATTTCTGTTGACAGCGTCCCGTGCAACGCCGCCTGGGCCAAAAGCCTCGGCAATCTTTCCTACGACCTGCTGAGCGACTTTCACCCGAAGGGCGAAGTCGCCCGCGCGTACGGTGCCTACCGCGAGGCCGACGGCATCTCCGAGCGCGCGCTTTTCATCGTGGACAAGGAGGGCAAGCTCGCCTACGTTGACATCCACGACATCGCGGACCAGCCGGACAACGAAGACCTCTTCGAGGTGCTTCGCAAACTCGAATAGACGGGCGCGCTGTCACGCGACCCATTAGCAAGCGCGGGCTGAACCCGTTCACGCTTCTCAGGAAGCCTCTGAAGGGTCCAGCCCGTAATGCTACAATGGCCGCGCCGCCATTAAAGTGAGTAAGGGGGGTTTCTTAATCATGTCGCTCTCGCGCAAGTGCGTGCCGTTCACGCCGTTCGACCGGGCGCTCGACAAGAGCACCATCGCCATCGTCTCGGCCGGCGGCGTCCATCTCAAAGACCAGGAAGCCTTCAACATCGCGGACGAGCTGGGCGACCTGACTTACCGCGTCATCCCGCCCGACGCCGCGGCGCAAGACTTGATGGTCACGCACCATCACTACGACCACCGGGACGCCGACGAGGACATCAACGTCGTCTTCCCCCTGGACGTGCTGCGCGACCTTGAGGCCGAGGGCTTCGTCGGCGGCGTGGCGAAGAAGCATGTCGGCTACATGGGCTACACGATGCAGTTAAAGGCAATGTACGAGGGGACCGCGCCGCAGATAGCCCACGAGATTGACCGAGGCTCGCGCGCCGACGCGGTCGTCCTGACGGGCGGCTGACCGAACGTCTGCCACCGCACGGTCGTTGCGGTCCAACGCGAAATTGAGATGCGCGGCATCCCCACGATTCTCATCACGGTCAGCCCGGAAGTCTCCGGGCAGATGCGCCCGCCGCGCGCCCTCTACCCGAAGGGCTTCAAGGTTGGCAACAGCCTGGGCCGGCCCGGCATGCGCGAACTCCAACGCCAGGTGCTGCGCGACGCGCTCACGCTCTTAACGGAGAACACGCGCCCCGGCGATTACGTCACGCGCGAATACCCTGACTACGGCGAGCAGTACGAGCCGCCAAGAGTAAAGCATTAGTGGTCAGTGGTCAGTGGTCGGTGATCAGTTAAGAAACAGCAGCACGCGGTCGCGCCCGAATTCGTCTTCTGGCCCCTGAATGATTTTCTTATGGATTTTCTTTTAACTGACCACTGACCACCGACCACTGACCACTGACCATGTATAAAACTATCGGCATTGTGACGGGCGGGGGCGATGCGCCGGGGTTGAACGCGGTGATTCGCGCGGCGGTGAAGACGGCGACCGGCAAGTATGGGATGCGCGTCATCGGCATCGAGGACAGCTTCGAGGGGTGTCTGGGCGAGACGCGTGTGCGCGAGTTGACGCCGGCCGTGGTGCGCGGACTGCTGCCGCGCGGCGGCACTATTTTGGGGACGCGCAACCGCGGCTGCTTCGTCGTGCGCGGGGACGACGGCACCGCCACCAAGCCCGAAGAGACTTACCGCGAGGCCATCGCCAACCTCGAACGGCTCGGGATAGAAGCACTCGTCGTCCTCGGCGGCGAAGGCACGCTTGCCATCGCGGCGGAGTTCGACCGGCTGGGCTTCCCCATCGTCGGCGTGCCCAAGACCATTGACAACGACCTGGCGGCGACGGAGCTGACCTTCGGCTTCCTCACCGCGCTCGACATCGCGACCGAGGCGCTCGACCGGCTGCACACGACCGCCGAGTCGCACGACCGCGTGATGATTCTGGAGGTGATGGGCCGCCACACCGGCTGGATAGCCCTTCAGTCAGGCATCGCGGGCGGCGCGGACGTGATTCTCATCCCCGAAATCCCCTTCTCCGTCGAGGCAGTGGCCCAAAAAATTCAGGAGCGCGAGGCGTGCGGCTCGCAGTTCTCCATCGTCGTCGTCGCCGAGGGCGCGCAGGAGGCCGGGGGCGGCATCATGTACCAGGAGCAGGGCGACGCGCGGCGCTCGCCGCGGCTCGGCGGCATCGGCAACTACCTGCGCGAAGAGGTCGAGCGGCTAACGGGCAAGGAGACGCGCACGGTCGTGCTCGGCCACCTGCAACGCGGCGGGACGCCCAACGCGTTCGACCGCATGATGGCGACCAACTTCGGGGCGTGCGCCGTGCGCGCCCTCGCCGCAGGCGAGCGCGGCGTGATGGTCGCGCTCCGCGCCAGCGAGGTCATCACCGTCCCGCTCCTCGAAGCCGTCTCCGCGCTCAAGACCGTCCCGCCCGACGGCCAACTCGTCCGCACAGCCCGCGACACGGGAATATCCTTCGGGAATTAAAAATGCAAAATGGAAGAACAAGAGCTTGCTTCTCATCTTCCATTTTGCATTTTTAATTTTTAATTTTGCATTTCTACGCCGCGTGGTGGAGGCGGTCGAGAAATTGTAGGTTGAGCGAGCGCGTCTGCTCGGCGTTGTAGCCTCGGAGGCACTCGACAAGTTTTTCGACTACGAGAGCGTCGAACTGTATGCCGGCGGCGGCGCGCAGTCTTTCGATGGCTGTGGCCTGCGAGAGGCGGCGGCGGTAGGGGCGGTCGGAGGTCATCGAGTCGTAGGCGTCGGCCACGGTGACGATGCGCGTGTGGAGCGAAATCTCCTCGCCTTTGAGCCCTTCGGGGTAGCCGCCGCCGTTCCACCACTCGTGATGATGTTTGACTATCGAGCGCACCGTCTCCATGTGCGGCACGCCCACGAGCGCCTGCTCGCCGTAGTGGACGTGCTGGCGCATGACGGACATCTCCTCGGGCGTCAGGCAGGCCGGCTTGCAGAGAATGCACTCGGGGATGCCGATCTTGCCGATGTCGTGCAGGAGGCCGCCGAGCTTGACGTTCATCACCTCGCGCTCCGACATCTCGAAGCGCACGGCCAGCATCTCGGCGAGGTCGGCCGTCATGTTCGAGTGCTCGCCCGTGTAGTTGTCCTTGGCCGCGAGCAGCGAGATCATCGCGCGGACGGTCCCGACGAACGATTGCCGCGCCTCCATTTCGAGGACGCGGTTGCGCTCCTTGATTTGGGCCATGATGAGCACGTTGTCTATGACGTTCAAAAGCTCGTGGTGGCCGAAAGGCTTCGAGAGGTAGGCGGCCAGCCCCAGCTCCAGCAGCTCGCGCTGCTCGTCGCGGTTGTCGTGCTTGGCCGTCAACATCACGACGGGGGTGCGGCGCAGTCGCTCGTCGTCGCTCGTGGCGAGCGTGACGAATACTTCTTTCCCGCTGATGCCGGGCATCATATAATCTAGCAGGATGAGATTCGGATAGAGTTCGCGGGCGAGCCGCAGGCCCTCGCGCCCGTCGGCCGCCCCGGCGAAACCATAGCCGGCGCGCTCAAGGCTGACGCGCCCCAGGCGGCGCAACTCCGGGTCGTCGTCCACGAAGAGGACCAGGCGTCTCTTGCTCAAGTACTGCTCTGACATGACATTCCCTCCCAAAAGGGTTCGTTTACGTTATGGGCCAGAGCGAAAAGCAGCAGTGGCCGCAGCCGGTGAGGCTTCCGATTCATCGCGGGGGACACCTTTGGCCCGAACTCGAACGAGCGCGAGCGTTCTGGGCTACAAATGGGAACTAGCGGCGCAGTGCCGTTGAAAGCCGCGGGAGAGTGGCGTCGGATGCGGGAGCAAGAATTCTGTTTCAGTCGTCAGACTTTCGTGGTAGTGCCACGACGATGTTATTACCAAACCGCGCGAATCGGATATTTTTATTTGGTTGCAATTTAATTGCGTCGTAAGGCGCGGATTCAGGCTGGCAGTGGCTGCCAAAACAATTGGCCTAAAGAGGGGGAGACCCGGTGACACAAGCTATCAAAGAACGGCTGCAAGCGGAGCTGGACGAGTTGGAGACGGAATTGCGTATCCATCTCCCGAAGGAGATCAAGCGCGCCCTGGAGTTCGGCGACTTGCGCGAGAATGCCGAGTACCGCGCGGCGCTCGACCGGCAGAACGTGGTCAAGGCGCGCATCGTCGAGCTGCGCCAGCGCATCAGCGAGGTCGGCTCGATAGACCTGTCGAAAATCTCGCGCGACAAGGCGGGCTACGGCTCGACGCTGGTCCTCTACGATCCGAAGCGCGACGAGGAATTGACCTACCGCCTAGTGACGCCCGAGGAGAGCGACCCGCAGGCCGGGCTGATCTCGACCATGTCGCCCGTCGGCAAGAGCCTGCTCGGCAAAGAGGAGGGCGACGAGGTGGCGGTCAGCACCCCGGCCGGCGCGCGCCACTTCGAGATTAAGCGGCTGACGACGATTCACGACGAGGTGGGGAAGGAAGGTGAATAGTAAGCGGCCAACGGTAAATGGAGGAAGGCGCTTTCGATTGACTATTTACTATTTACCATTGACCATTTACTATCCTTGACAAGCCGTCTGGCGCATCCCTATGATGCGCTCTTTGAATTGGCCCTGTCTTGCAGATGGGCAGCGCCTTTTCGCCTTTGTCATTCAGGAGAAGGACCGGAAGAAGTGTTTGGGTCGAGTATTGGGCGCGGCGCTCAGCGAATCATTAACGCGATAGTGCGCGGGCTGGCGTACGGGCGTATCAACCCGAACCTTCTGACCGTCATCGGCGTCGCCATCAACGTCGGCTGCGGGCTGCTCTTCGGCTTCGGCTACTTCTTCTGGGCGGGGATCATCCTCATCGTCGCCAACCTCTTTGACATGCTCGACGGGCAGGTGGCGCGGCTCTCGGGGCGCGTGACGCGCTTCGGCGGCTTCTTGGATTCCTCGCTCGACCGCCTCTCCGACATGGTCGTCTTCGTCGGCCTGATGGTCTTCTACGCCCGCGACACGGAGTTTCACTCGACGCTGAACGTCTTCCTGACGGGCGCGGCCCTGATGGGCTCCGTCATGGTCAGCTACACGAGCGCGAGGGCGGAGAGCTTGATTCCGAAGTGCGACGTGGGCTTCCTGCGCCGGCCCGAGCGGGTGGTGCTGCTCATCATCGGCGCGCTGACGACTCATCCGGGGTCGCAGAACCCTTTCCTGAACCGGATGCCCGCGGTCCTCTGGGTCCTGGCCGTCGGCTCCTACTGGACTTTCGCGCACCGCATGTATCACACGTGGCGCGAGGTCAATAAGGCTGACGCGGAGCGTTTGGGCGCGGCAGCGGAAAAAGCGGCCGCCGCATCTAATGCCGGGCCCGAGAGAATGCCCGAGCCGGACTTCGCGCGCAACGCGGGCGCGACACATTAACGAGACGGGCGGGCCGCCACGGAGAGTGGTCTTTCTCCCCCGACGTTTCTGTTGCTACGAGGTACACACCATTGACAGTTTGCCCCTGCTGCGGATTCAAGTTTGAAGGCGACCTTGAGCGCGACGGCTGCGCCTCGTGCGGCGCGCGCGCCGTCGGCCCCGCCCTCTCGCGCCCCGTCCGCGAACTCCCCTCTTACGGCCGCTCCCTCTTCGCCGGCGCGACGGGCGGCGTCATGCTCGCCACGTTTCTCGTCAGCACAATGGTCGCGCTCTTCGAGCGCGGTTCGGCATCTTTCGGCTTCTGGACAATCATGGGCGCGGCCGAGACCGCGGCCTGGCGCTTGAAGTGGGTGGCTATCCCGGCGGCCCTCTTCGCGATCTGGACCGGCGCGCTCATCTGCCGCAGCATACGCCGCAACCCGCAGCGATTCCTCTGGGCGCGGGTCGCGCGCAGCGGCCTCTGGTCCGCCGTCACGGTCGCCGTCCTGATAGCCACGCTCATAAGCATCACCGTCCCGGAGCGCCTGCGCCAGCGGGAGCTGCGCCAGGAGGCTTCCATCTACGCGCAGGGCTACACGATTCAGCGTGCGCTGCTGGACTACCGCGCGCGCTACGGCACTCTGCCCGCGACGCTCGACGAGCTGCGCCGGCTGCCGGACCTCGACAGCTCAATCGCCACCGCGCTCGTCGGCATTGACTCGACTGCCTACAGCCCAGGCGCGGAGTTGGCCGCGCTCCCCAAGAAGAAATCCCGCAGCCTGCGCGGCTCCGCCCTGCGCAACGCCAGCCTGCGCACGACGGACGACGCGCCCGAGGGCGGCCTCTCCTTCACGCGCTACGAGCTGCGCCTGCCCGGCCCCGACAACAAGATGGGGACGGAAGACGACTGGGCCATGCGCGACGGCGTCATTACCAAGCCGGTCGAGCTGGACAAGCAGCAGGCCCAGCCGGCGAGGGCCGACGCCCCCTAAAAAATCTCCAGAGAAGAAAAGCCCGGTCATGCCCTTCTCGAATCTGTTCCGCAGGAAGAAATCCGACCCGGAAGCGGAGCGGCGCGCGCGCCTGCTACAGAGCGGGCGCATCACCGAGGGCGTCGTCTTCGACATCGGCAATGACGACTCCGGCGCGATCAGACAAATCTACTTCCACTACGAAGTGAGCGGCGTCGAGTACGAGTCGTCTCAACTCCTGGACGACGCCCAGCGCGGCCGCGAGGTTGACTACGCCCCCGGCGCGCGCGTCACTATCCGCTACGATCCGCAACGGCCCGGCAACTCGGTAGTAGTATAAAAGCAGAATCCAGAATCCAGCATGAATGGCTGAGGCTGCTTTTCTCCTGATTTTCATTTATTCTGACTCCTGACTCCTGGATTCTGAATTCTGCTTTTATGTTTCGCAAAATCTTAATCGCCAACCGCGGCGAGATCGCCGTGCGGATTATCCGCGCGTGCCGCGACCTGAACGTTTCGCCGGTCGCAGTCTTCTCGGAGGCGGACGCCGGGGCGCTGCACGTACGGCTTGCCGACGAAGCTTACGGGATTGGTCCAGCGCCGTCAGTCGAGAGCTACCTGCGGATAGAGCGCATCGTCGAGGCCGCGCTCAGCAGCCGGGCAGAGGCGATTCACCCCGGCTATGGCTTCCTGGCCGAGAATGAGGCATTCGCGCAGGCGGTCGCCGACGCGGGCCTGGTCTTCATCGGGCCGAGCGCCGATGCCATGCGCGTGATGGGCGAGAAGACGAGCGCGCGACGCGCGGCGGTCGCGGCCGGCGTGCCCGTCGTGCCCGGCACGACCGAGCCGCTCTCCTCTCTGGACGAGGCGCGTGACGTGGCCGTGAGCTTCGGCTACCCGATCATGCTCAAGGCGGTGGCCGGAGGCGGCGGCAAGGGCATGCGGCTGGTCCATTCCGAAGAAGATTTGCGCTCGGCCTTCGAGACAGCGCAAGCTGAGGCGGCCGCCGCCTTCGGCGACCCATCGGTCTATCTCGAAAAGGCCGTCGAGCGCCCGCGCCACATCGAAATCCAAATCTTCGCAGACAACCACGGCAACTACGTGCACCTCGGCGAGCGTGAGTGCTCCATACAGCGCCGCCACCAGAAAGTCGTCGAGGAGTGCCCGTCGCCGATTAACGACGCGGGCTTGCGCGAGGCGATGGGCCAGGCCGCCGTCAGCGCGGCGCGCGCCGTCAGCTACAGCGGGGCCGGCACGGTCGAATTCCTCGTCGCGGACGCCACACGCGACTTCTACTTCCTGGAGATGAACACGCGCCTCCAGGTCGAGCACCCGGTCACGGAACTCGTCACGGGGCTCGACCTCGTGCGCGAGCAGCTCACGGTCGCGGCGGGCGAGCCCCTTTCGTTCGGCCAGGGTGATGTCGCGTGGCGCGGCCACGCCATAGAGTGCCGCGTCTACGCTGAGAACCCCGAGAACAATTTCCTCCCGTCGCCCGGCCGCATCACCAGTTTGCGCGTCCCCGCCGGGCCGGGTGTGCGCGACGACGGCGGCGTCGAGGCGGGCGCGGAAGTCTCCATTTACTACGACCCGATGATCTCGAAGCTCGCCGCCTGGGGCCGCACGCGCGCGGAGGCGATTGACCGCCTGCGCCGCGCGCTCGACGAGTACGCGGTCGGCGGCATCAAGACCACGCTCCCCTTCTTCCGCGAGCTAGTGCGCGACCCCGAGTTCATCGCCGGCCGCCTCGACACTGGCTTCATCGCACGCTTCTTCGAGCGCCGCGCGGCGGAGCCCGAGACGGGCGAAGGAGACTCGGCCGAGCGCCGCGACATGGCCCTGATCGCCGCCGCACTCGACTACACGCTGGCACAAAAACAGCACTCGACCAACAATCATCAGCCGCGCGAACAAGAACAAAGCCAATGGCGACTCGCAGGCCGCGCGGCACTACACAAGAGAACATGACACTCAACCCTTTGCGCCTTTGGTTTTTCTTTTGTTGCGCCTTTGCGTGAAACTGCTTTTCTCGCAAAGGCGCAAAGTAAAAACCAAAGCCGCAAAGGGTTGAGTTAGCCAGTAATTTGAATTCTATGAAGTTAACGGCGGAGATCGCGGGCGAGAAGCACGAGCTTGACATCAAGCAAGACGGCTCGCGCGTCACGGCGGAGATTGACGGGCGCGTTTACGAGTTGGAGGCGAGCGCACCCCGGCCGGGCGTTTACCTGCTGCTGGCGGGCGGGCGCGTCTACGAGTGCCGCGTGGACCACGCGGGCACGAATCGTGAGGCGGCGGAGGTCACAATCGGACGCGACACCTACGCTGTCATGCTCGCCGACCCGAAACGCCTGCGCGGCGCTCAAACCGCAGGCGCTCAGGCTCACGGCACGTCCGAGATCGTCGCCCCCATGCCGGGCAAGGTCGTGCGCGTGCTGGTCGAGGCCGGCGAGGAAGTGGAAGCCGGCGCGGGCGTCGTCGTCGTCGAGGCGATGAAGATGCAGAACGAGATGAAGTCGCCGAAGGCCGGTAAAGTCGCGGTCGTCAACGTCCGCGAAGGCGCGACCGTCAACGCCGGCGACGTGCTCGCGGTCGTGGAATGAAAGAACCGATGATGCGGGGACGCGGAGACGCGGAGACACGGGAAGAAGACGACGGTCGCCGTGCCTCCGCGTCGCCGCGTCCCCGCGTGCCGCCTTCCGCCCTTCGCGTCCTCCTCTGGGACATTGACGGGACGCTGCTGCGCTCGGCGCGGCAGGGCGCGTTCAAGGATTACACTGTGCCAGTTCTCGAAGGGGTCTTCGGGACGGCGGGCCGGCTGCCGGAGATGGCCGTCTCCGGGATGACGGACTTGCAGATCGTCGCCGAGGCGCTGAAAGATGAGGGCTTCACGCACGAGCAGATACGCGAGCGGATTGAGGAGCTGAAGGCGCGCTACATGCAGGAGATGCTCCGCGCGACGAGCGCCGACAGCCAGTTCTTTTACCTGCTGCCGGGCGCACGCGAGGCGCTCGCCGCGACCGGCGCGCACCCGCGCTACCGCAACGCACTTGTGACCGGCAACATCGAGCCGGCCGCGCACTTGAAGATGAAGCTCGTCGGGCTCTCGGACTACTTCACGCTGCCGGGCGCGTTCGGCGACGAGTCGCACGATCGCCGTGACCTGCCGGAGCTGGCCGCCGCGCGCATCAACGCCCGCCTCAACCTGGACCTCCCGCCCTCGCAGTTCGTCGTCATCGGCGACACGCCCAACGACATCGCCTGCGCCAAACACTTCGGGGCCAAATCGGTCGCCGTCAACACGGGGCGCATGTACACGGCCGCGGACCTGCTGGCCTGCGAGCCCGACGCGCTGCTGCCGGACCTCTCCGACCTCGACCTCGTGATGAGAACTCTCGACACGCTGTGAAGAGCACCCTGAGCGGCTCCGCCTCACAGTCTTGGCGGGGCGGGCAAGACGACCGGCCGCGCGCTCAGCTTCTGTGAAAACCTTTTTCGATGTCGCGCGTCGTGAGCCGCAGGATGACGGGGCGGCCGTGAGGGCAGGTGGTCGGCGAAGACGTGAGGAGCAGGCGGTCGATCAGCCAGCGCATCTTCTCCGCCGCGAGCGGCGTGTTGATCTTGATGGCGGCGTGGCAGGCGAGCGAGGCCGCGACGCGCTCGCGCAAGGTGTCGCGCGCCCCGCCGCGCTTCTCCGCGTCAACCGTCTCCAGGACTTCCGTGAGCATGTTGCGCGCCTCGCCCGCCGGCAGGTCCGCGGGCACTGCGCGGACGGCGACCGTCCGGCCGGACAGCCGCATCAGCCCGAAGCCGTAAGTCTCCAGCTCTTCGGCGGCGGCGTCGAAGGCGGCGGCCTGCGCCGGCGTGAGGTCGAAGGTCTCGGGCAGCAGCAGGTTCTGCGACTCGGCGGGGCGCGCGCCTTCCAGGCGTCTGTACTTGTCGAAGAGGATGCGCTCGTGCGCGACGTGCTGGTCAATCAGGAGCAGCCCCTCGTCGTCCGTCGCGATGATGAAACTCTCTTCTAATTGGCCCAGCGGCCGGATGTTCGTCGAGACCTCGGAGAGCGCGACTTCGCGCACGAGGCCCGCCGCCGAGACGAGCGGCGGCAGTTGACTCTCTGCACGTGCCGGAGGGGGAGGCGTCTCTTCGTTGACGACGGCCGCGCCCCGAGAAGTTTCACGCCGCCCGGCCACTTCGGGAGCGGGCGGCGCGACTGTGCCAACTTCTACGTCGCCCGCCGCCGCTGTAGCCTCGCGCGGCGCGGACTGCGCGTGCCGCAGGATGGCGTCCAAATCTCTGGCCGTCTCTCTCTTCGCGGGCGGCGGCGGCCCCCACTCGGCGCGGCGCGGCGATTCGTCCTCCGGCGGCGTGAACCCGAACTCGATACTCCCCTGCCGCGCCGGTGGCACAATTTCCAGCGTGATGTCCGAGCTGCCGCTCCCGGAGGCCGACGGCGCGTCCTCGCGCGGCCAGCGCCCTTCCCCGTAGCCGTCCTGTTCGGAAGAAGAGCGCGCCGCTTCGCTCACGGGCGCAACCGTCTCGTAAACGGCCTCGACGGCGCGAGCATAGCCCGCGCTCGCCAGCGCCTCGCGCACGGACTCGCGCACGGCGTCGGCGACGGCCGCGGCGCGGCGGAAGCGCACCTCCGTCTTCGCGGGATGCACGTTCACGTCCACCTCTTCGAGCGGGACTTCGAGAAACAGGAGCGCCGCGGGGTAAACGCCGTGCGGGAGGATAGAGCGGTAGCCCTCGGAGAGTGCGCGGCCGACCAGGCGGTCGCGGACGTAGCGCCCGTTGATGAAAAGATATTGCGCGTCGCGCGACGTGCGCCGCTCGCGCGGGGCCGAGACGTATCCGCGCACTCTCGCCACGCGCTCGTGCCCGCCGCCGACTTCCAGAAGATTTTCGAGAAACTCCGCGCCGAAGATTTGGTAGGCGCGCTCGCGCAGGTTCGCCGCGCGATCCGCGCGCAACGTCTCGCGCCCGTTGCTCGTCAGCGTGAAAGAAATCTCCGGGTGCGCGAGCGCGTAGTGCGTCACCATATTCGTCAGGTGAAAACTCTCCGTCGCCTCGGAGCGCAGGAATTTCCGGCGCGCGGGGACGTTGAAGAAGAGGTCGCGCACGGCGATGCTCGTGCCGCGCGGGTGCGCCGCGTCCTTCACGTCGCGCATCCGCCCGCCCTCTATGACGACGCGCGTCGCCGCCTGGTCCTCTTCGGTTTTGGTGATGAGTTCGACGCGCGCGACCGAAGCAATCGAGGCCAGCGCCTCGCCGCGAAAGCCCAGCGTGGCAATCGCGTCCAGGTCTTCGGCCTTGCTTATCTTCGACGTGGCGTGGCGCTCGAAGGCGAGCACCGCGTCGTCGCGCGTCATGCCGGAGCCGTCGTCCGCCACGCGCAGGAGCCTGCGCCCGCCCGCCTCCACGTCAACAACGACGCGCCCCGCGCCCGCGTCAATCGCATTCTCGACCAACTCCTTCGCCACGGAGGCGGGGCGCTCGACGACCTCGCCCGCCGCGATCTGGTTGGCTAACTGGTCGGAGAGGACGCGAATCTTGCTCATAAGGCAGTAGTCAGAATTCAGAATCCAGGAGCCAGGAGAAAAGAAAATCTGTTGAAGCGGTTCTCGGCCTTATCCAGTCTGGATTCTGAATTCTCAAAGGTAAACTATCTGGTGGTCCGAAGAGCCCAGGTTGATCGCATCGTAAATCCAGTTGACGATGTAGGGGCCGTGGCGCGCGACGAGGCTGGTGAGGTTGACGTGGCGCTCCTGCAAAGTCTTGTGCGGGAAGAGCGCGGCCGTGGCGCGTTCCAGCTGGCGGTGGGCGGCGCGGTCGCGCCCCATCTGCGCGCGGTGGAAGCGCGCGCGCAAGCCTTCGAGCTGGTAGTTGATCTTGCGGCGGCCCGTGTCGAGCGCCTCGGCGAGCGTCGGGTCAACGTCGCGCAGCTTCTCCTTGAGCGCGTCCAGCTCGCGGTTGATCGTCTCCTCCGTGCGGTTGAAAGTCTGCGCCGTATCAGAACCCAAATGCTCCTCGACGACGCGCGCGAGCACGGCGTCAAGGCCCTCGAACAAGTCCGCGAGGCCGAGGCCGTAGCGTTCGAGCGTGCGCCACGTGCGCCGCTCGACAATCGTCATGCTCGCGCGCGGCAGGATGCTCGTCGCGGGCCGGTCCAGAATTCTGTAGACCTCGGCCGTCTGCGCGAAGTAGGCGATCTCGGCCGCGCCGCCGAAGTAGGCCACGGTCGGCAGCAGGTAGTCCTGCACGACGGCGCGGAGCGTGACGTTCGGACTGAAGCGTGAGGGCTCGCGCTGTGCCAATTCCGAAAGCTCTTCCTTCGTGAACTCCTCGCGCGCGTCCTTCACCTTGTAGCGGCCGTCGTCTGTGCGCACGACCGCGTGGCGCGTCCCGTCCTCCCGGTGGGAGAAGAGCGGGAAAGCGTTTTCCGTCATCAACACCTGCGCGTGGTATCCGGCCTCTTCCAGCTCGCGGCTGCGCTGGACGAGCGCCGCTGCGATTTCGGGCGCGCGGGTCGCGGCGAGCGAGTAGAGCGGCGCGGCCAACTCTTTCAGCTTCGCGTCGAGCGGGTCCAAGAGGATGAGGCCGTAGCGCCCCGTGAGCTTCGTCATCATCCGCGCGAAGGCTTCGCCGTAGCCGCGCCCCTCTTCCCACGTCTCGCGCAGGAGCTTTTCCACGTCGGGGATGAACTCCGTGCTCGGCAGCACTTCGAGGAGGCGGGCTATCGTCTCGTTGATTGACTCGTCGAGGCGGACGCGGCCGACGGGCGCGCCCTCCTTGTGCATGTGATTCGAGACGCTCACGCTCGCCAGGCGGCAGTCGCAGCCGATGAACTCGGCGGTTGCGACTTCGGCGAAGTCGTGGTCTTCTGTGGCTATCCAGAAAACTGGCACAGCGGGCGTGCCGCGCTGCGAGAGGCAGCCGGCGAGCTTGACGGCCGAGAGTGCTTTGTAAATGGTGTAGAGCGGGCCGGTGAAGAGTCCGGCTTGCTGGCCGGAGACGACCGCCACGCAGTCATTCTCTCTGAGGCGCGCGAGGTTGGCGAGCGTCTCTGCGCCCGCGCCCCAACTCCTGTTCATCGCTTCGAGCGCGTCGCAGAGTTGCCCGCGGTCGGTCTTGTAAGCCGCGAGGACTTCCCCTGCGCGGTCGGCCAGTTCGTGATGAAGGCGGACGGCCGTCGGGTAGAAGCGGCGCAGACTGTGTGGGTCGCGCAGGTAATCGAGGAAGAGGCGCGACTGGTTCGGGATGCGCTCGAAGGGTAAAGTCTCGACGCGCAAACCCGCCTCTTCCGGCGTGCTGTAACATGCGGCTTCGGTCGTGCTCACTCTGCTCGCGCCCCCACCGAAAGGCTCTGTCCGCCTCTCTCTTCCTGGCCCAGAAGCCCCGTCTCCCGCAAAACTTTTTCGATCTCGCGCCGCGCCTCGTCAGTCGCGTCCTGAAGCGGCGCGCGCACGCGCCCGCCTACGTAGCCAAGCATATCAAGCGCGGCCTTCAATCCACTAATCCCGTAGCGCCCGAGCACACCGCGCGTCACGCGCGTCAAACGCTCCTGCGACGCCCGCGCCCGCTCGTGCTCCCCCGCCTGGAACGCTTCATACACTTCAACCGCCAACTGCGGCGCGACGCACCCGACCGCCAGAATCCCGCCGCGCGCGCCCACACACAGCGCAGGATACAACGCGGACCCGTTCCCCGTCAGCACCGCGAAATCCTCCGGCACGAGCCTGACGGTTTCCGCCAGCGCGACCACGTCGCCCGAACTGTCCTTCACGCCGACGATATTCTCGTGCTCGCTCAATCTCGCAATCGTCTCCGGCTGGAGCGTGACGTTCGTAAACTGCGGCACGCTGTAGAGCACAATCGGCACGGGCGAAGCGTCCGCCACCGCGAGGTAATGCCTGACCAGTACGGGCTGCGTCATCTCCGCGCGGTAAAAATGCGGCGTGATGAGGAGCACGGCTTCCGCGCCCGCTCGGGCCGCGCGGCGGACCTCTTCGACGCTCGCGCGCGTGCTCTGCTGGCCGGCCCCGACGACGAAGGCCGACTCTTGAGGGACGCTCGCGCGCGCCGCCTCGACGACCCTGAGAGCCCCGTCGTCGTCCAGGTGCGCGCGCTCGCCCGTCGAGCCGAGCACGACGTAGCCGGCGACGCCCGTCTCGTTCCACCTCTCTACGTTCGAGCGCAACGAGGGCGCGCTCAAGTCGCTCTCCTCGTCGAAGGGCGTGGGGAACGGCAGCAGGACGCCGCGCAGTCTCTCGACCGGCGGAGAATTCTGACCTCGCTTGTTCGCATCGTGTTTCAAACCGGCGGCATTATAGCGACCGATTCATCCGGCACGCAACGACCCCCTTTCAGGCGCGCACGGCCCGCGCGCCGGGTACGAGTTTTCGGATGGCTGGCCCGGCGGCCGGCCCTCAAATCCGCCCCGGCGGCCAGTGGCCCAGGCCGCGCGCGGGGGAGAGTGTGCCGGCCCGGTGAAAGATAAAATGGTCCATATTTTAGGCTGATTGTTTTGGCACAAAAAACTGTTGACAACCTCACCCGCCGGGATTATTGTGCACGCGTTCGACACTTGTAACCTACTCGCCGGCGGCGTTGAACATATCCGCGGCGGTCGTCATCCCTACCGCGGCTGCCCTTATCTTCAGCACTTGAACAGGACTGATGTGCCCCGGTCTTCCAGCGGGACGCTCATCTTCACTCAGCCGGGAAGCAGGCCGCGCCGCAGAAATCAAAACTGAAGCGGGATTTCCACACTGGATTAAGGAGCGACCACAGATGAAAGCGACCTCAAGAGGTTTGTTGGCCTTCAGCCTATTTTTCGTGCTGGCGGCCCTGCCCGCCGCGGCCCAGCAGAAACAGGCGCAGGACGCGGACCTTCTCAGGACCAAAATCGAGCAGTTCGAGAAGACTGACATCAGCTCCAAATCGTCCTCGGTGCAGGCCATTTACCAGCGCACGCTGCTGCGCCTCTACAACGAATTCAACTCCGCCCTCCTACAGGACATCTCCGAGTTGAAGGCCATGCAGGACGTGGTCAACGGGACCGACACGGGGTCGCAGAAAGATATCGTCCTCGAACTTCAGAAGCTGACGCGCGAGCAGGATGAGCTGGCCGAGAAGATCAAGACGCTTTCGGGCGACTTACAGACGGCGAGCGCCGCGCCCGCGCCCGCCGAGCATAGGCCGTCTCAGCCGGCCGCAGTGCCGGCCGACTTCGCGACGGGGCGTGGGGCCGCCAGCGCGGGCGAGCTTGTCGCCAGCGCCGGGCCGGCCGCCGATCAGTCCTCCAGGGTGAGGGTGGTCTCGACCCCGGCCGCGACGGACGCTCTACCGACCCCGCAGGAATCGCCGACACCCGAACCTCCCAGGCTTAACACACAGTACCTGCGCGAAGGCACGACGTTGCTGACGGGCACCACGTCAACCCACGGGAGGAAAGTCCAGATCAAGATTAACGACGAAGACGTAGGGACGGTGAACTCCGACGGCAGGAACGGCTTCTTCACGAAAGTCGTGCCCGAGCTGAGGGAGAACGACCGCGTGGAACTCGTCGAGATGGCGGCCGACGGCACGACCGCCGCCAGCGACCCCGGCATCTATCGGGTCAGGTCCGAGGTGATTCCGCTGCAAAAGGGCGGCCCCGTCGGCATTCTGGTCGGCGGAGCCGTCTTCTCCCAACAGGGCGACCAGTTCAACCAGTCCGACCCCTTCTTCGGCTTCATCGCCGGCTACTCGTCATACGTGAGGGGCGGGCGAGACTTCCCCAGAGACTTCGACGGCAATCCGTTGGACAGGGACGGAAGGGCCATGCGGCGGTGCACGCAGGAGGATGCCCTCATCTTCAATTGCAAAGTGGGCCACTATTACCTGCTGACGGCGAACCGGGTCGGGAACCTGACCTACCAGCTAGACAAGGACGGGAACCCCGTGGAGACCAGGCCCGGCCTCAGGCAGGCTAACAGGTGGCGCTGGAACGTCCGCTTCCAGGGTATTTTCACGGCCAACGGGCGGACGGCCCAGGCGACGGAGACGGCCGACACCACCGGAGGCGCTACGGCAACACCGGCCGACAACATCAAGTTCATCGCCTCGCGCCAGACCTTCGACGTTGAGACGCACACCTGGATAGACTTCTTCCCGCTCAACCTCTTTTCCATCGGGCCGTACGCCGCCTGGGGGGCGTCTACCGTGATGGACAAGAACGAGCTGGCAGATGAGCCGACGCAAGTCAGCGACGCGGAGACCGGCGGCACGGCCACGCCCGCCATCGTCACCCAGGCGAAGTCCGACGATGACATCAAGCAGTATCAGGAAGTGGGAGCCCTCATGAACCTGATGCTCTTCGACAAGAAATTGTTCATCCAGACCATCCTCGCCTACGGGCACTACGAGGCATTCAAAGACCTGCACGGAGAGAACCAGAGCGGGTTCGGCGACGACTCGACGCACCGCTTCGTCGGCAAGCTGAGAATCTTTCCGGGCGGACTCAACCGCTCCTTCAACAAGCAGATTGACGCCGCGCCCATGTTCGGCGTCGATTTGAACGCCGGCCCAGGCCCCGACTATCTCAAGTTCTTCGTCGGCTACGCCATCAGGATCGGCGGGATCAAAGGCGTCCCAGGGATTCAATAAAATCGCGCCCGAGCGACGCCGAAGCGGACCGACTTCGCCCCCGAATCGCGTGACCGGCATTCAGCGGTCGGCCGATGGTGCGCGTCCATCGGCGGGCCGTTTTATTTACCGCAAACGTTTTCGGTCCCGGCCGAAACTTCCTATTTGACGAAAGAGAATTATCATGGCGACTGGTGATCCCCTTCCCCTGTGGCAGGTCCTGAAAGAAGAGTACCAGAGCTTTCACGGGCCGCTCGACGGGCCGTACCTCTATCTTAAAGACCCGAAAGAATTGGCCGCCCGTTTAAATGACAAGGCCGACTCCCTTTCCGACTACCTCAAGGGGAAGCTCCCGCCCCAGGCTAAAGCCGAGTGGGACAAGTACGCCTCGACGACGCCCCCGCCGGACATGTCCGAGCGGTTGCGGGGCGCGCTGACCGACGTTCTGCAAGGTTCCCTGTCCGACCCGAACCTCTACCGCCATTACGATGAAAAGAGGGTGGAGAAGATTCTGGAGGCGGAGAAGATTGGCCGGAAGTACGACGCGCTCTCCGCGGACCCGCTGACGGGGAATGAGCTGACTAACGTCAACGAGCGGATTCTGGTGGAGGCTTACCCGGACGGGTTGGCCGGCAGACTTCAGTGGATGTACTCCCGCATCCGCGAACAGAAACACGCGGCCGTCTGCCTCTCCGGCGGGGGCATCCGCAGCGCCACCTTCAACCTGGGAATGGTCCAGGGGCTGGCACGCCACGGCCTGCTCGAAAAGTTCGACTACCTCTCGACGGTCTCGGGCGGCGGGTACACGGGCGGCTGGCTCTCGGCCTGGGTCCACCGCGAGGGCTTGAAGAAGGTGGTGGACCAATTGAGCGAGCCGCCGACGGACCCCATCGAGCCTGAGCCGAAACCCCTGGTGCGCCTGCGTGCCTTCAGCAACTATCTCAGCCCGCGGCTCGGGCTGCTCAGCGCGGACACCTGGACGATGATCGCCACGCTCTTGCGGAACATCATCCTCAACTGGCTGGTCTTCATCCCCATGCTCATCGCGCTGCTGCTGCTGCCGCGGATGTGGCTGGCGTTTCACGTCAACGGCTCGCTGAGCGGCTGGGGGCTGGCCTTCAAATCCACTTTCGGCGTCTCGCTGAGCCTCGCCATAGGCTTCGCCGGGCAGTTGATAGCGTTGACCTACATCGGCCTGGAACTGCCGAGCACGAAGAGGAGCAAGGGCAACGGCTTTCGTTTCGTGTTGCTCGGCCTGCTGCCGCTGGTCGTTTCCGCGATGGCTTTCGCGACCTTCTGGGCGCGCTACGACGGCAGGCTCGAAGTGGGCTGGTGGACGTTCGTGCGCTTTGCGTGGGCGCTGGTGGCGATCCCCCTGCTCATCTGTTTCGGCTACCGCTTAATCAAGGCGCAGGACAAAGCGGGCGCTCTCGGGCAGATTATCGGGGCGACCGCGCTCGTCCTGGCCGCCCAATTCGTCATCGGCCTGATAGCCTGGGCGGGCGGCAGGAGCATCCCTTTCTTCGCCTCCCCGCGCGAGCACATCATCTCTTACTCGTGTCTCGCCGTCCCACTGATTCTCGGGCTGCTGATGCTGGGCGGGACGTTGATGTCCGGCCTGACCAGCCGCTACACGGAGGACGACGATCAGGAATGGTGGGCGCGCGCCGGCGCGGGGATTTACATCGTCAACCTGGCCTGGGTCGTCTTCTTCGGCCTGGTGCTCTACGGGCCTTACCTCTTCACGTGGCTGTCGGACACGTCCGACTGGAAGCTCTGGTTTGCGCGCATCGGCACGGTGGGGGGCGTCGTCTCGGGCGCGATCTCGCTCATCGGCGGCTTCAGCTCCAGGACGCCGGCCAACGAGGAAGAGGCTAAAAAAGCAGGGGCCGGCGGAATGGCTTTGCAGCTTCTGACGAGCCTGCTCGCCCCGCTCTTCCTGGCCTTCATCCTCGCGCTGCTCTCTTTCGCGGCCGGCTGGCTGCTGACCTTTGCGACCGGCCTGGGTCAAGGGCTGCAATCGTTTTTACACGTCTCGCCGGACATCCCGGCGAGCGCGGTTAAGCACCTGGGCATCCTGCTGCACACCTCCCTGCCCCTGCTGGTGGCGCTCTGCCTGCTCTTCGTCGCCGTCGGTGCCGCCATGTCGCGCGCCATCAGCACCAACAAATTCTCGCTCCACTATTTCTGGCGCAACCGCATCATTCGCGCCTACCTCGGCGCGTCGCACGACGAGCGCGAGCCCAACCCGTTCACCGGCTTCGACACGAAGGACAACATCTCCATGCACGAGTTGCGCCCGCGTCAACCCGGCTCCCCCGTCCAGAATCCGAAACTGCCGCCGGAGGACGGGATAACCGAGAAGAAGCTCCTGCACGTGCTCAATTTCGCGCTCAACCTGGCGGGCAGCAAGGACCTGGCGTTGCAGGAGAGGAAGGCCACGTCTTTCACCGTCTCGCCTCTGCACGCCGGCAACTACAAGCTCGGCTACCGCAAAGCGTTTGACTACGGGCGGCAGCCTTACAACGGCAAGCAGGGAATCTCGCTCGGCACGTCGGTCGCCATCTCCGGCGCGTTCGCCAGCCCGAACATGGGTTACATGATGTCTTCACCCGTCGTCAGGTTCATCATGACCTTATTCAACGTGCGGTTCGGGTGGTGGCTCGGCAACCCCGGCAAGGCCGGCGACGACGGCCTGCCTTTCGGCAAGACTTACGACCGCGACTCGCCGCGCCTCTCCATGATCCCGATTTTCCAGGAAGCCCTGGGCTTGACGAACGACCAGGCGGGGTACGTTTACCTCTCCGACGGCGGCCACTTCGAGAACCTGGGCCTCTACGAAATGGTCCTGCGCCGCTGCCGCGTGGTCGTGATCGGCGACGGCAGCTCCGACGAGAAATACACTTTCCAATCCCTGGGGCTGGCGATTCGCCAGGTGCGGATAGACCTCGGCGTGCCCATCGAATTCCAGACATTCCACATCACCGGCCGGTCCACGGACGGCAAAGGGGCCTACTGCGCCGTCGGCAAGATTCGCTACTCCTGCGTTGACGGCGGCAGCCGGGAGGCGGACGGTGACCTGATTCTCGTCAAGCCGGCGCTGCTCGGCGACGAGCCGCGCGACGTTCTCAACTACGCGAGCGAGCACGCGACCTTCCCGCAGGAGTTCATCGGCGACCAGTGGTTCAGCGAGTCGCAGTTCGAGAGCTACCGCGCGCTCGGCTCGCACATCGTTGACGCGATCTGCCGCGAGGTCAAGGACGGCGCAGAGGTGAAGGACCGCGCCACTTTTAAGGATCAGGAGTTGGACGCCTTCGCGAGGAACCTCAAGGTGAGGCTCGCCACGGTCTCGCTCACGGATTTCGAGCAGGGGCTGCTCAACAACCTGAAGGAGATTCCGCTGAGCATAGACAAAGCCCTCGCGCAACTCAAAACTCCGCCGCCGACGAACGGCGAGAACCAATGATTGGCCCCGCACGCCCTCTGCGGGCCTCCGGCCGGGGTTCGCCGAAGAGTCTTTGACTCTCCGCACGCCACCCTCTAGACTTGAGGCCGGCTATGCAGAGCGAGAATTTAGACCTCCTGATTATCGGGGCCGGCCCCGCCGGGCTGTCGGCGGCGGACGCGGCGGCGCGCGAGGGGCTAAGCTATCTCGTCGTCGAGAAGGGGCTGATTGCCGACACGGTCTTTCACTACCCTGTCGGGCGCACGGTCTTCTCGACGCCGAACGAGCTGGAGATGCGCGGCGGCGCGCTCAAGCCCTGCCGCGAGAAGCCCACGCGCGAGGAATTGCTCTCGCACTACGTGCGCTTCGCGCTCGACGAGAATTTAAGAATCAACACGGAGGAAGAGGTCAAGGCGGTCGAGCGTCTTGAGCCGGAAGGCTTCGTGGTGCGCACGACCAGGGGCAAGTACCACGCCGCGCGAGTCCTCTTCGCCATCGGCGCGATGGCACGCCCGCGCAGGTTGGGCGTGCCGGGCGAAGACCTAATGAAAGTTCACCACCGCTTCGTGGAGGCTTACCCTTACGTGCGCAAGGACGTGATGGTCGTGGGCGGCGGCAACTCGGCGGCCGAGGCGGCGCTCTTCCTGGCCGAGGAGGGCGCGCGCACGACCTTCGCCCTCTGGCGCTCGGATTGGGAGAACCGCGACCCCAAGATGAACGCCATCAAGCACTGGGTCCGCACGCCGCTCGAAGAGCAGATCGAGCTGGGCCGCCTGCACGTCCTCTTCTTCAAGGAGGTCGAAGAGATTACGGGGCGCGAGGTGCGCGTCCGCCGCGAGGACAATGAGGTGGTGACGCTCGCCAACGACGCCCTCTTCGTCCTCATCGGGAGCGACGCGGACCTCTCGCTGCTCCGCCACCTCGGCGTCCGCATCGAGCGCGGCAAACTCTGCGACCTGCCCGCCTACGACCCCGAGACCTTCGAGACCAACGTCCCCGGCATCTACGTCGCCGGCCACTTCACCGACGCCCGCCACATCAAAGAGGCCATCGCCGTCCCACGCCGCATCGTCCCGCTGATTGCCCAATCTTTGCGCGCCGCCGTCTGATGCTTTCAGGGTTTGGCCGCCGTCCGATATTCCCGCCGTAAAAGACTACGTGCTCAAGCCCCGCTCGCGGAAATGTTCTTCCTCAAGTCGCCGCCCGTCATAATAATCGGGCCTTCCGCGCCGAGTCCCGGCCTTGAAAGGCCGGGCTAAATTCACGTCGCCGCTGACGCGGCTTTTATCTCGCCTGACGCTCCACCGGATGACGACTGCCCCGCCTAAACCGCTGAAATAAGATCACTTCGCTTGCCCGCCGCGCCTTGACGTTCTCGGGGATTCGATCTTAGATCGTGATCGATTTCGAAAGGTTCGAGAGCTATCGCGGTTCGAGAGAGGTCCATGTCTTCCACCCACCCAGCAGTCTCGACAGTCGCGGATGATTTTCTCTGGGAAGCTGAAATGACTCAGCCCGCTCCAGACCCTGTCTTCGTTGACGAGAAGCACGGGATTCGCCTCTATCAGGGCGACGCCCTGGAATTGCTGCGCCGCGCGCGCGACGAGATGTTCGACGTGATTTTCGCGGACCCGCCTTACTTCCTCTCGAACGACGGCATCACCTGTCAGGCGGGCAAGATGGTCAGCGTCAACAAAGGCGTCTGGGATAAGGCCACGACGTTCGAGGAGATACACGAATTCAACCGCCAGTGGCTGACAGAGTGCCACCGCCTGCTCAAGCCGAACGGCACCATCTGGGTAACGGGCACGTCGCACAACATCTACAGCGTCGGCTTCGCGCTTCAGACACTCGGCTACAAGATTCTCAACGACATCGCGTGGTACAAGGTCAACCCGCCGCCCAACCTCTCGTGCCGCTACTTCACGCACGCGACCGAGACGATTCTCTGGGCGCGGCGCACGCCCAAAGCGCGCCACGTTTTCAACTACGAAGAGATGAAGCGCGAGAACCGCAACAAGCAGATGCAATCGCTCTGGCACATCAAGCCGCCCGCGCCGCGCGAGAAGCGATACGGCAAGCACCCGACGCAGAAGCCCGAAGCCCTGCTCGACCGCATCGTCCGAGCATCCTCCAACCCGCACGACATCGTCTTAGATCCATTCTGCGGCAGCGGCACGACCGGCGTCGCCTGCGCGCACCTTAATAGACGCTTCGTTGGGTTCGAGATGGACACGTCATTTATCGAAGTTGCAACCAAACGTATTAAGGATGAAGTGATGTTTATGACACAACAAGAAAGCTTCGCTTTCGGCACGCAAAATGCTGGGGGGGGGGGGAATT
>DASWQY010000037.1:0-53937 GCA_036403435.1 Pyrinomonadaceae bacterium | reverse complement strand
TCGCAGTAACTTTTAAGCGCCATTACCCAACGCTCCTTAGTTTTTAACTGACCACCGACCACCGACCACTGACTACTGCTTTTTGTAGCTCGCGCGGACGACCGTTTTGATGTTGCCGCGGACGTGAAAGTCGCCCTCGATCTCGACGCGCAGGGGGTCGCAGGCCGCGACGAAGTCTTCGAGGATGACGTTGACGACGTGCTCGTGGAAAATCTTCACCTCGCGGAACGAGTTGACGTAGAGCTTCAGGCTCTTCAGCTCGATGCAGCACTCATTCGGCACGTACTCGATGCGGATGACGGCAAAGTCCGGGAAGTCCGAGAACGGGCAGATGGCCGTGAACTCGGGTATCTCGAAAGTAATCCGAATCTCGCGCCCGACGTACTCATAAGGGAAGGTGTCGAGCGGGTAAAGCCTCATCTCCTCGCGCGGCGTCGAACGTATGTCGAGCCCCTGCTGGTTCACTGTCGGCGGCGCGGTTTCGGTCGTAGACATCACGAAAAACTCCTCACTTGATTGCCGCCTGATATTACAGAAAGGAATCCAAAATTAAAAATGCGAAATGCAAAATGGAAGATGAGAGCCAAGCTCTCGGTCTTCCATTTTGCACTTTACCTTTTTAATTGTTCTACGCCCTCGCGCCGTCGGCCCTTTCGTCCGCGCGTTCCAGGGCGCGGATGCGGTCGTGCGCCTCCTTGACCTGCGTATACTGGCGCTCGACGATTGAGCGGATATTGGCGGGCAGGTCCTGGTTGAGCGCCTCCTTGTAGTTCCGAACGGCGGAGTCTTCGCCGCGCTCGCACTCGCTGATGATCGCGCCCTCGTCCTCGCCCGTGACCGTGGACTTGATGTTGATCCAGCCGCGGTGCAGGCTCGCGGCGACGCTGCCCGAGTCTTCGGGGTCGCCGCCCAGGTGGCGCACCTCGTTCTGCAACTCGGCGGCGAACTGCGCGCGCTGCTGCGAGTAGGTCAGGAAGAGCGTCCGCAGGTCGGAATTTTTGACGCCGTCGGCCGCGGTGCGGAAACCGTCCTCGCCGTCCTTGCAGGTCTCGATCAGATTGTTGAGCGCCGGGATTGCGTTGTCGTTAGCCATTACTTGTTTCTCCTTGCCTTGAAATTTAGAGTCAACTGAGGTGTGGGGCATAACTTTTAGTACGGCCTCGCAGGCGCGGCCGGGGTGCGCCCGAGGGTGAAGAGTTTGACCAGGATGAGCCCGGCGACGAAGCCGCCGACGTGGGCCATAAACGCGACGCCGCCGCCGCTCTGCGGCCCGGCCGAGAGGACGCCGAACGCCTGAATCAACTGCAACACGAACCAGAGGCCGATGGCGACAATCGCCGGCACGCTCGTCAGCATACGCAGGATGATGACGCGCACCTGGCGGCGCGGGAAGAGCACCAGGTAGCCGCCGAGCACGCCCGAGATCGCGCCCGAAGCGCCGAGGCTCGGGATGTACGGGTTGTCGCCGAAGATGAACGTCGAGAAGACGTGCGTCAGCGAGGCTATCACGCCGGTCAGCAGGTAGAAGACCAGATACCTGAAGCGGCCCATGACGTGCTCCAGGTTGTCGCCGAAGATCCACAGGAAAAGCATGTTGCCCAGGAGGTGCATCCAGCCCCCGTGCATGAACATCGAGGTCAGCAGCGTGATGTAAACGGTCGGGGGTGTCGGCTGAAGATCAATCGTGCCCCGCTGGCCGGCCATCTCAATCGTGACCGGCTTGTCAACGTCCACGCCGGTCTTGATCTCCTGCGGCACGGTCGAGTAGGCGTAAGTGAACTTGTCGTTCGAGCCGCCGCCTTGCAGGAAGATGAAGACGAGGACGTTGACCGCTATCAGCAGGTAGTTAAGAATCGGTGTGGTCGTGCGGTCGGAGTTGTCGTCGCCTATCGGGAAGATCATTTCGCAATCACCTCACATCAATGTGCGATTTCTAAACCCACGCGAGGCTCAAAGCCGCATGAAAGAAGCGAGGGGCAGCGCGGCCGAACAAAACTTCAACGTGCTAAGCAGAGAGAGAGCGCACAGTCCTTATGCACTTGTCGTTCCGCTTCTCAGAAAGGGCCGGGAACTTCAAAGCGCGCGGCTTTTCCCGTGGCCGCGCGCCCGCTTCTCAATCGGTTCGTGACGGACGAACCAACTTCTCAAGACTCATTCTCATACACTCGCCGCGCCGCGCGGGCACGATTTCATTCCGCCGCGCGGCCCGTCGCGGCCGGGTGCGACGCGGCGGCGTGGACAATCGCCGGCTCGTGATGCGTCAGCAGCTTGTACCCTTCGGAGCGCGCGACGAATGTCGCCGCCGTGATGTCGCCCACCACGTTCAGCGTCGTCCGGCACATGTCCAAAATTCTGTCCACGCCGAGGATGATGGCGATGAGCGCGGGGTTGACGTTGATCGTCGCCAGCACGCCGATGATGAAGGGAATCGAGCCCGACGGCACGCCCGCCGTCCCTATGCCGCCGAGGATAGCCAGGTAGACAACCATCAACTGCTGGCCCAGCGACAAATCAACGCCCGCGAGCTGTGCCAGAAAGAGAACGGTCACGCCTTCGTACAAAGCGGTCCCGTTCTGGTTGGCCGTCGCGCCGACCGTGAGCACGAAGCTGTTGATCTCCTGCGGCACGCCCAGGTTCTCTTCGGAGATGCGCAGGGCCGTCGGGAGCGTCGCGTTCGACGAGGAGGTCGAGAAGGCCGTCAGGATGACGGTCTTGATGCGGCGGAAGAATTCCAGAGGGTTGATGCGCGACAGGAAATAGACGGAGAGCGAATAGACGCCGACCATGTGTATGAGGAGGCCCGCGAGCACCGTGACCATGAAGAGGCCGAGCGCCTGTAGCAAATCTAGTCCGAAGCGCGCCGTATTGTTGAAGAGCAGGCACGCCACGGCGTAGGGCGCGAACTTCATGATGATCTCGATGATCTTCGCCGTGATTTCGTAGAGCGCCTGCAAGCCCCGCAGAAACGGCGCGGTCGTCTCGAACGGCAGGAGCGTGATGGCGACGCCGATGATGAGCGCGAAGAACATCAGTTGGAGCATGCTCGGCGTGTAGTTCGGCGGCTCGCCCAGGACCATCGCGAAGGGGTTCGAGGGGATCAGGTTTTTGACCACCTGCATCAACGCTGAGTCTGTGGACGCGGCCTTCTTAGCCTTGTTAATCTCTTCGGCCGCCCCCTGGCTGAAGCGCCGTTCCAGCCGCGCCTTCGTGTCGGGGTCGAGCCGCTCGCCCGGCCGGATGGTGTTGGCGAGCGTCAGGCCGATGGCGACGGAGATGCCGGAGATGACGAGGCAGTAGGCGAAGGACTTGAGGCCGACGCGGCCGAGCTTGCGTATGTCACCGATGCCGGCGACGCCGACGACGAGCGAGGAGAAGACGAGCGGCACGACGATCATCAGGAGCAGGCGCAGGAACAACGTCCCGATGGGCTCTGTGATGTTCGTCACGACCCACGTCACGCGCGGGTGCTCGCCGCCGAAAAGCGCGTTGACCGTTATTCCGGCGACGACGCCGACCAGGAGCCCTATCAGGATGCGCGTGTGCAGCGGCATCCCTTTCGGCCTGTCCGGCGTCTCCTCGTCCAGGTCCGTCGTCACCTCACGCTCGAAAGCATCCGAAGCTATCTCCGGCTTCTTACGCTTCTTTTTATCTTCCTCAGCCATTGCTTCTCCAAATGATGAATGCGGAATGCGGAATGATGAATGAAAGAAAGTGCTCTTAATTCATCATTCCGCATTCCGCATTCATCATTGCTCTACTTCCCCCAGCGCAGTTTCTCGCGCAGCACCTCGAAGTAGTTTCTGTTCTTGGGCTGCACGATCTTGAAGGTCGTCAGGCTCTTGCGAATCAGGATGCGGTCTTCGATCTGGATGGGCAGGCCGAACTGCCCGTCGAGCGTCAGGACCACCTCCTCGTTCCGCGTGCGCAGGCGCAGCTCGACCAGGCAGTCGTCGGGGACGACGATGGGCCGGTCCGAGAGCGTGAACGGGCAGATGGGCGTGATGACGAGCGCGTTCATGGAGGGGTAAACGACGGGGCCGCCGGCCGAGAGGTTGTAGGCGGTCGAGCCCGTCGGCGTCGAGACGATCAGGCCGTCGGCGCGGAAGCCTGCGATGAGCATCCCGTTCATGCGCGCCTCGATCTCGATGATGCGCGCCAGCGCGGACTTGTTGATGACCACGTCGTTGAGCGCGCGGCTGTGCGTCAACATCTCGTCGCCGCGGTAGAGGTCAACGGCGAGGCGGACGCGCGTGTCTATGCGATAGTCGCCCACCAGCACCGACTCCAGGGCCGGGACCAATTCTTCGACGCGAAACTCGGCCAGGTAGCCGAGCGTCCCGTAGTTGATGCCGAGCACGGGCACGTCGTAATCGCCCATCATCCGCGAGGTGGCGATCATCGTCCCGTCGCCGCCGAGGACGACGATGAGGTCAACGCTCGCGGCCAGCCTCTCGTGCGCGACGATTTCAATGGAGCAACGCGTCTCGATCTCTATCCGCTCGCGGTCGAGGTCGGTCGTCCCGACGAGAGTGATGCCGCGCGCGTCGAGCCATTCAAGCAGCCGGCACGTGGTCTTCAGCGCCTCCGGGTGGTTCGGCTTGACGACGACGCCGACGCGGCGGATGGATTCGTGAGCCATCAATCAACCTTCGATCCGACTCGGCCCGCCCTCAAGCGGAAAGCGCCACGGGCGCGTGCTCGCCGAAGCTCGGGCGGACTCTGCTGATTGCTTTTGATTACGTGTTAAGAGACGGGTGGGATGATAGACTTGCGCGCTTCGCAGTGTCAACGCAGAGCGCCGGAGGGACTTAAAAGTCTTTCTAAAAAGATCGCGCCGCTTCCGACGAATCGAAAGCGGCGCAACCTTTTGATCCCGGAAAACCGCCGAAGCGATTCTGGGGGGTCGAATTTTGGCGACAACGCATGTACACGCAAGTTGTCGCCAATTTATATTCCGGCTACTGGCTGGCGGTCAGCCTAATTTCCGGTCGGCACGCGATCTAAGTTTCCTTAAGTCTCACGTCCCCGAAGGAACGCGGTGCCATTTGGTTTTTGTTGTGGTGGCTTTTCCTCCACCGCCGGGTTACGTCACCGGCAACGAGGCCCGAGTCCGAAGACCCGAGCGACTTCGGCTACCCTGAGGTCGATCATTCCCTCAAAGCGCGACAGCGTTTTTATCCGCGTCGCCCGAGAGCGTCTTGCGACCCTCTCTGAGCCCAAGCCTTTCGGCTTCAGCGTGAGGCGTGAATAGCTGCGACAGCCGCCTGTCGCCGCTCTCAAACGACGCGTCACCGCACCGTTTGCCTCTCCTCTCGCTGGTCACGACGCCCGTGAGCACCGCGACGAGGGTGTGGTTTATACGCGCACCTCTCGGACAAGTCAAGCAGAAAATACTTTAAGAAAGAAGACGCGTGGCTGTGGAAAAATCTGTGGAAAACTCTGGACCTTAAAAACCCTTAGGAAACCCGGCAGAGCTGGAAGGGAACGAAGAAACGCGCGGATAAAAAAGCGGAGCGGAAGAAATTTTTTCTTCCCCAATCAGAATTTTTTTCTGCTCTCGCGTTGAAAAAATTTCAGTCGAGCGACTTCTCGAAGCCGTACTCGACCGTGTTGTTCGAGTCGTGCAACTCGCGTATGCCCGTTTGTTGAAAACCCATCGCGCGGTAGAGGCGGTGGGCACGCGTAAAGCGCGTGTCGCTCCAGAGAATCATGCTCGGGAGGCCGTGCGAGCGGGCGTAATCTATCGCCAACTCCGTCAGCCTGCGGCCCCAGCCCTGCCGCCGCAAGGAAGGGTGTACGTAGAGCGATTTCAGCTCGCCCGAATCCTCGTGCAGGAGGACTGCGACGGTCGCGCGCACGCAGCCCGCCTCCAGGACCACCCAGAACTCGCCGCCGTGCGAGCGGAAGTAAGGACCGGGCTCAAGCAGGTGCGGCTCCTCGCCCTCCGCGTCCAGCACGCAGTCGTACTCTCTGTAAATCTCGCTGATCAGCGCCAGGATACCCGGCACGTCTTCGGGGACAGTCGGGCGCAGGAGGTGTAGTGAACTCATCTGATGACGGTGTTTTGGATGACAGGCAGGCTCGCGCGCGCCCTTCGCGCCCCGGCCTGCCGAAGCCGCTGTGATTGATTCGCCGGATGGCTCCTCTTCTCGCCCCATTCCTGGACCAGCCGGTTCAGCTCCGCGCCGTCCGACTCGGGGTCAACCAGCGAGAGCCAGAGCGGGAGCGGGAGCCACGCCCACGCCGCGCCGTAGACTTCGCCGTTCAACTGCTCGACGCGGTGCTCTGTGCGCGCCTGAAGGCTCGCGGGCGGCAAGTCCTCCCAGTTTTCGTAACAGGCGTGCTGGATGCAGGGGGCGGGCTTGGCCCGCGCATGGACCAGGCAGCCGACCTTCGGCTCGTAGAGCGGGCAAGAGTAAGTCTGACTGAACGTGTCGCCCGAGGCGCGCAACTGGTAGTGCTCGACTGCGAGGCGCGCGCGCGCGTAGACCGCCCGCCTGGCTTCGTCTGTGAGGCGCGGCGTGCGCCTGAGCGTCTCGCGAATCGCCACGGCTTCGAGGCGCGTGACGTGGACGTTGACGAAGTGCGCGTCCGTGCAGCAGACGCCGCGCGTCGGGCACGTGCGGCAATCCTCAGCCGCGTGCTCGTAGTTCAGCTTGATGAAACTCTGGTAAGCGGACTTGACGCGCTGAAGCCGCGCGAGCGCCTTTCGCTCATTGTCCTTCTCACCCATCGTGAATCTCCCCGGCGGACTAACTATACTTGCGGCGGATTGCCGTTCCCATAAACCGTCTTCACCAAACCGTTGACGGTCTTCGCTAGCTCAGAAAGGTCAAGCTGGGTCTGCCGTTGCGCCTCGGCGAGTTCCTTCATGCTGCGGCGCGAGTCAGCGTTAATCTCGGCCTGCGCCTCTACGTGCCGCAGCATGGTTTGAATAAACTCTGACTGCGTATCCGCCAGCATTGAAAGCCTCCGGTCGGTCTCTTCCCCCTGCCGGGTCGTTCGCTCCAACTGCCGGGTCGTTCGCTCCAACTGCTGATCGGTTAGCTCTAACTGCCGGTCGGTTTGTTCCAACTGCCGGTTCGTCTTTTCGAGCTGGACTTCAAAGTTGGCCTGGCTTTTAAGTAAGAACTCGATGGCGCTTTGCACCTCATCATTTGTCATCGGAGACTCCTTTCTCGTAGAGGGCTAGAAATTCAAGGTTGCCGTCCGCGCCGCGCACGGGCGACTCGATGACGCCGCGCACTTTCAGGGCCAACTCTTCGGCCGCGCTGTTCACTTGCGCGACGACGCGCGCGTGCTTCGCGGGGTCCGTGACGATGCCGCCTTTGCCCACCTCGCCGCGCCCGACTTCGAACTGCGGCTTGACGAGCGTAACGAGGCGGCCCGCCGCAGTCAACAGCGGCACGATGGCCGGCATCACCTTCGTCGCAGAGATGAATGACACGTCCATCACGGCGAGGTCGAACCTCTCCCCGAAATCCTCCGGCTTCAGGTAGCGCGCGTTGACGCCCTCGCGCACTTCCACGCGCGGGTCCGTCCTCAGACGCCAGTCAATCTGGTTGTGGCCCACGTCAACGGCGACGACCCTGCGCGCGCCGTGCTGCAAGAGGCAGTCAGTGAAGCCCCCGGTCGAAGCGCCTACGTCCAGGCAGAGGAGCCCCGTCACGTCCAGTGAAAATCCCTTGAGCGCCGCCTCCATCTTCAACCCGCCGCGCCCCACGTAGCGCGCCGCAGGGTCTTCAGCGCCCTTGACGCGCACGGGCGCGTCCGACGCGAACATCTCCGAAGGCTTCAGGACGCGCTGCTCGCCGACGAGCACCACGCCAGCCATGACGAGCGCCTGCGCCCTCGTGCGCGACGCGGCCAAGCCCCGCTCGACGAGAAGTTTGTCAATCCGCTCACGACGCATACGAATTCAAAATGCAAAATTAAAAATGCAAAAAGGAGGATGAAGCATAACCCTCTCTCCTCCTTTTTGCATTTTACATTCTTAATTTTTCATTCTCTCAAGGCTGTCTGCCCTCGAAGATGTCTCGGATGCGGTCGAGTTCTCTCCCGGCGCGCTCGATCCGGCGGGGGATGCTGGTCTCGTCTTCCTCGCGCTCGCGGCGGCGTTCCCTGTGTTCCTCGCGGCGGCGCTCGCGCTCGGCGCGTCTCTCTTCCGCGCGGGCCTGCGCGTCCTCTTCGTCTTTATCGTCGGCCGCGTCGTCTCGCCTTTTTTCGGGAACCGCGGGCGGCTTCACTTCGCCGCGGTCTTTACGCTCGTCACGCGCGGCCCGCTCCTCGCGCTCTTCAACGTCGGGCGGCTCGCTGTCATCTTCATCCGGTTCGGCGGAGGGTTCTTCTGCGGGCGGCGGGACCACGACGCGCGCCTGCGGCGTGGGCGTCGGCTCGGGTGCCTGCGCCGTGTTCTCGGCGGGGGAGGGCTCTGCGGCAGCGGCCGGCGGTTGGGCCGCGTTGCGACTTCTATAGACGCCTATGCCGATTCCGGCCGCGACGCCTAAGCCCGCCGCGACCAGCACGACGAGGACGATAACCGCCGGGCGCTTCCAGAAAGGTTTCGTCGCCGGGCTGGCGTAGCCGGCCTGACGCGCGGCGGAGGCTTCCTCGTCCGAGAGCGGGACGACGGCCCGCGCCGTCATCGTCGCCTCGGCGTTGAAGTGCGGAGTCGAAAGCGGCCGGTCGGGGTCGGACCCGGTCGAAATAATAATTCTTCTTCTCTCTGCCATCTCACTCAAGGGCGAAGCTCGTCTCCGCCGGTACTCAGATTGTAACCCGTTTCGGCCCGGCCTGGGGCTGCAAAATCGAGCCCGCGTTACAGGGGCGAATAAATTCCGGGCGTAACTGTTGGAAACCGGCCCCGCGCCCGCCAGTTTTAGATGCCGCCGCGCCCGATTGCGTCCACCGGCTGAACCAAAAAGCAGCATCCAGGAGTCAGAATCCAGAATCCAGAACGAAAGGCTGTCTTTCTTTTATTCTGGATTCTGGATTCTGAATTCTGTATTCTGCCTTTAGCCCGTGACTTTTTGTCTTTTCGCTCGGCGGTCTTCCAAAACTTCGACGCTCTCTTTGACGCGTGTGTAGATGCCGTCGGCGTCGAGGCCGTATTTGGCGAGGAGGAGTTTGGCGTCGCCGTGGGTGATGAGGCGATCCGGGATGCCCATGCGTACGACGCGGACCTGATCGAGAAGGCCGTTCTCTTCCAGAAGCTCCATCACGGCCGAGCCGAAGCCGCCCGCGAGGTAAGCCTCTTCGACCGTGACGATCAGGCGCTTGGTGCGCGCCAGCGCGAGCAGGAGGCCAGAGTCGAGCGGCTTGACGAAGCGCGCGTTGACGACCGTCGTCTCTATGCCGTCCTTCGCAAGGTTCTCGGCCGCCGCGAGCGACGGGTGAACCATCGAGCCGTAAGCGACGACCGCCACGTCGCCCCCGGCGTCGCGCAGGATTTCGCCCTTGCCGATTTCCAGGAGCTGCGGCTCACGCGTGATGTCACAGCCGACGCCGTTGCCGCGCGGGTAGCGCAGCGCCGCGGGGCCCCTGTGCTCTATCGCCGTCAGCATCATGTCGCGCAGCTCGCCCTCGTCCTTCGGGGCCATCACGACCATGTTCGGCATCGGCCTCAGGTAAGCGATGTCCAGAAGCCCGTGGTGCGTCGGGCCGTCGGGGCCGGCGATGCCGCCTCGGTCGAGCGCAAAGGTGACATCCAGGTCCTGTATGCAGATGTCGTGCATCACCTGGTCGAAGCCGCGTTGCAGGAAGGTCGAGTAGATGGCCGCGACGGGCTTCAAGCCCTCGCAGGCCAGGCCGCCCGAGAAGGTGACGGCGTGCTGTTCGGCGATGCCTACGTCGAAGGCGCGCTCGGGGAATTTTTCGAGGACCATGTCCACGCCCGTCCCGTCCGGCATCGCGGCGGTCAGCGTCACGATCCTTTCGTCCCGCTCCATCAATTCGCACATCGTCTTGCCGAAGACGGCCGTATAGGTCGGGGCTTTGGACGAAGACTTGACTGGCTTGCCGGTCTTCAAATCGAATGGGCCCGTCGCGTGCCACGCGTAATAATTCTTCTCGGAAGCCGGGTAGCCTTTGCCCTTGCTCGTGAGCGCGTGGACGATGACGGGCGCGTCCTTAACCTGCTGCGCCTCGCGCAGCGCGGCGACCAGCGCGCGCGGGTTGTGGCCGTCAACGTAGCCTATGTACTTGAAGCCCAACTCGCTCGTCAGCGCGCCCGGCAGCACGGCCGCCGCGAGCGCGTCCTTGACCGTCTTGGCCGCATGGTGCAGGCGCGCGCCAAGCGCCGGGATGGAGAGCAGAGTCTCCCCGACTTCGTCCTTGAAGCGGTGATAGCCTTGCGCCTCGCGCAAGCGGTTGAGATAGCCCGTGAGCGCGCCGACCGCGGGCGCGATGGACATCTCGTTGTCGTTCAAGAGGACGATCAGGCGCGTCTTCAAGTGGCCCGCCTGGTTGATCGCCTCCATAGCCATCCCGCCCGCCAGGCTTGCGTCGCCGATGACGGCGCAGACGTGGTGCTTCTCACCCTTGCGGTCGCGCGCCACCGCCATGCCCAAAGCGGCGGAGATGGAGGTCGAGGCGTGCCCCGCGCCGAACGTGTCGTACTCCGACTCGTCGCGCCGCAGGAACCCGCTCAAGCCGCCGTACTGCTTGAGCGTCGGCAGTTGCTCGCGCCGGCCGGTCAGGATTTTGTGAGCGTACGCCTGGTGGCCCACGTCCCAGACGATGCGGTCGCGCGGCGTGTCGAAGGCGTAGTGGAGCGCGACCGCCAGCTCGACCGCGCCCAAGCTCGCGCCCGTGTGCCCGCCGATGCGCGACATGGTCTCCAGGATGTACTGACGAATGTCGTCCGCGACCGTTTGCAATTGCTGTGGCGCGAGGCGGCGTAAATCTGCCGGCGAGTTGATGGCTTGTAGGAGTTGCATTTCGTCAAACATTGTATCGCGGGCCGAACGGTTTTGCTATCTCACGAAAGTTTAACAATTCCGGCACGCGGCTCTGCCCGTTCTTCCGCCAGCCCGCCCGCCGAGCGCGGCCTTGCCCGCCCCGCACCGCCACTTCCGCGGGAAGCACTTTGCCGCGCAAAGCGATTTATACACCCGAGCAGCAGGCGGAGTCAATGATTTTCTGAGGCGAGACAGGCGCGCGGCGGGCGGACACGCGTCCGGGCGCAGGACTTCCGGGAAGACAACTATGCCGGACGCTTTCATCTAACTTTCGCGCTGTATTTTTCGCGCACTTGAGAGCACTGTTCGTCAGCGCGGGCGGGGAAACGGCGCGCGACAAAGTTTGCAAGGCGAGCGGGCACGCGGGGAAGAGAAACGTTCCGCCCTTCATACATCTGTTGACCCGAGTCATCTTTCAGAGGGGATGCCGAATCCGCACGGGTCCGGCGATTTTAACCGTGATTATGCAACGCGATTTCGGACACTGGCTGATTCAAAAAAGGAGGGCGGCGGGGCTCACGCAGCGCGAGCTGGCGCGCAGGGTCTCCATCTCGAAGAGCTACGTCAGCGCGCTCGAACGCAACGAGAAGCAGCCCGCGACGGGCCAGCCCGTGCGGCCCAAACTGGAGAAGGTTGACGCGATTGCCGAGGCGCTCGGCGTGCCCGTGGGCGAGGCGCGACTGGCCGCCGGCTACGCCCCGCCCGAACTGAACACCAACGCCATTGACCAGCGCCTCCTCAACCACTTCCGCGAACTCCCCGAGAGCGCAAAGCACGACGTGGCCGTCATGATCGAGGGGCTGTACCGAAGATATAAGAGGAAAAGTGATGAGTGATAAGTGATGAGAGCCTGTTTGAAAACTCGTTCCCGGCCCGCTGTTCTTTGCGTCTTTGCGCCTTTGCGAGAGACTAATTCCTCACGCAAAGACGCAAAGGAAGAGTTTTCAAACAGGCTCTGAGTAAAGAAAGCAGGTTCTTACTTATCACTTATCACTCATCACTTGTTCACTGAATTGGCGTAAGCGGCCCTCGATCTCGTCGCGGACGCGGCGGAAGACTGCGAGGACCGCCTCTTCGTCCCCTTCCGCTTTCGCCGGGTCGTCGAAGCTCCAGTGTATGCGCTCGGTCTCGCCTGGGAAGACAGGGCAGCGGTCGCGCGCATGGTCGCAGACGGTGATGACGTAATCGAACTCCTGGCCCGCGAACTCGTCAACTGACTTCGACCATTGCCGGGTGATGTCAATCCCGCGCTCGCTCATCGCGGCGACGGCCTGCGGCCTGACGAAGCTCGGCTCGACGCCCGCGCTGAAGACCTCCACCGAATCGCCGGCCATCTGGCGGAGCAAGCCTTCGGCCATCTGGCTGCGCGCCGAGTTCCCCGTGCAGAGAATCAGCACGCGCTTTTTCTCACTCATCCTTTATTCCTTTCCGCCGTGCGGCACGACGACCCTTTCGGCGTCCGCCGGCAGGCGCGGCGAGAGCCAGCGAAAGAGCACGGTCGCGGCGGCAGCGCCCGTGAGTTGTGCCGCGATGAAGCCGGGCGCGTCCGCCGCGCGTATGCCTGCGAAAGTGTCGCTCGCGGTGCGCGCGAGCGTGACCGCGGGGTTGGCGAAAGAGGTTGACGCCGTGAACCAGTAAGCCGCCGTGATGTAGGCGGCGACGGCAAATGGCACAACGACGGCCGCGCGCTCGCGCCGCGAGCAGCCCCAGATGACAGACAGCAGACCGAACGTAGCGACCGCCTCGCTGAACGACTGCGCCCAGCCCGCTCGCACATGCCTGGACGCGAAGAAGACCGGCAGCCCGAACATGACGTGGGCACAGGCCACGCCCGCGAATGCCCCCGCCACTTGCGCCGCGACGTAAGCCGGCACGTCGCGCCACGCGATTCCCCCCTCGACGGCATCACAGAGCGTGACGGCAGGGTTGAAGTGCGCGCCCGAAATCGGCCCGAAGGTGAGAATCAGGGCGACGAGCGCCGCGCCTGTGGCGAGCGTGTTGGCGAGTAAAGCCAGCGCCGCGTTGCCGCCGGCCAGCCGCTCGCCCATGATGCCCGAGCCGACGACCGCCGCCAACAGCATCGCCGTCCCCAGTGCTTCGGCCGTGGCCCGTCGCGCGAGCGTTGCAACGCGGTCGCGTTCCCGCTTCGCAGTCATCGAACGGTCTCTCAGCGGGCGAGACTATTGATTCCGACCGTCTCCGGCTGCGTGTTGCAGCACGAGGGCGCAGTAGCGGTCGCGGTCACGACCTCGCCGGTGGTGGCGCAGACGTTCCGGCCCTCGGCGTCCGTCACGCAACAATCGCTCGCCGCCGTAGTCTCGGTCAGGTTGTCTTCGAGGACGACGAAGACTTCCCACTCGTTGCCGTCCGGGTCTCGGACCCAAACCTTGTCCTGGAGCGCGTAGCAGCAGTCGGTCTGCATCTCGTCGCGCGCGACGAGCCCCGAACCGGCCCAACGCTCGCGCGTCAGTAGCACGTCCTCCGTCGAGGCCACCTGCACGCCGAGGTGCGAGAGCGCGCCGCGTTCATTGAACGCCACCTGGTTGAGCGTGAAGTTGAGCGGCGGATTCTCCACGTCGAACTTCGCGTAACCGTGGCGCACCTTGCTCGGCCCGACGCCGAACAGCTTCTCGTAAAACTCTATGCTCTGCCCCACGTCCCTAACGTTGATTGCCAGGTGCGCCTTGAGCGCCCGCACCGTTTTTGTCTTCTCCATCTTCGGAATCTCCTCTCTCACCGACCTGATTTCATATTCGCCTTTGCGAATATGTGCGGAGCATACGCCCACAGCGATACATCTGTCAAGGCATATTTGTTCCGGGTGTGCTAGAATCAACGCCATGAGCGGGAAGAGGAGTTTCGACGACGAGTTATTGTTCTTCCGGGCGCTGGCCGACCGCACGCGGCTGCGGCTGATTAACCTGATGGGCGACGACGAGGTCTGCGTCTGCTTCTTCGTCGCCGTGCTCAACACCAACCAGCCGAAGATTTCGCGCCACCTCGCCTACCTGCGCCGCGCCGGCGTCGTCTCCGCCCGCCGCGACGGCAAGTGGATGCACTACCGCTTGGTCGAGCCCACAGACCCGCACGCCGCCCGCATCTTCCGCGAACTCCGCGCCTGGCTCCAACAGGACGCCGAGATGCAGCGCGACCGCCAGCGCCTCGTCAAAGTCTGCTGCGCCCCCCAGCCCCCAATTCAACTGCGCGGCGCACCCCGCCCGGCCAGCCTGGCTCTCTCATAAAGAGCGGGGCAAGCCCGCCTTCCCGACCTGCGAGGTAGCGTTGGTTGAGCTATTCAACCTGCGTCGTCTCAAAGGTCAGGAAGAGGGGCAGGTGCTCCTGCATCTTCGGAATCGTGCTCTGGCGCAGGCAGGCGTCAAGAACTTGCTCGCGGTGAACGGGCAGGTCGAGCGCGGTGCTGCTCATCATCACGACGGGGCGGGCGATGGAAGCGTCCGGCATGTGAGGGAATCTCCTATCAACTTGAATCAGCTCGCGCTTCCAGATTCTATCACCGCGCGGCCCCGCGCACGTCTCGAATGTTTTCCGCGGGCCGACGGGCCGCGCGGGCTGAGACTTGACAATCTGGCCTCGGGGGCTAGAATAATTCCTCGCCTGAACCGAAACGGGCGCAAGCGGAGATGTGGCCGAGTGGCTGAAGGCGGCGGTTTGCTAAACCGTTATGGGTCAAAAGCCCATCGTAGGTTCGAATCCTATCATCTCCGCCAGCAGATTCCAGTGGTCAGTGGTCAGTGGTCAGTGGTCAGCTAAAATTTTCTGATCACTGACCACTGACCACTGACCACTTTCTTATGACCATTCGCGTTCGCTTTGCACCGTCACCGACGGGCTACTTACACATCGGCGCGGCGCGCACCGCGCTCTTCAACTGGCTCTACGCGCGTAAGCTGCGCGCGGCGGGCCGGGACGCGGAGTTCCTGCTCCGCATCGAAGACACGGACTTGCAGCGCTCGACCGAAGAGTCCACACGCTCCATCTTCGAGGGGCTGGACTGGCTCGGCCTCGACTACGACAGGGAAAGGGTCGTCTTCCAGTCCGACAACGCCGACAAGCACAGGGCCGCGGCCCTCTCGCTCATCGAGGCCGGCAAGGCTTACAGGGATTTCACGCCGAAGGCCGAGCGCGCCGACTCGAACATCAAACAGGAGATCGCCGCGCGCGCGCGCCACGCCTCGGCCGAGGGCACAAACCACCGTGCCAACCCGTTCCGCGACCTGCCGCTCGAAGAGTCTGACCGGCGCGCGGCCGCGGGCGAGCCCTTCGCCGTGCGCTTGAAGGTCGCGCCCGCGGGCCGCTCGCGTTTCGAGGACGCGGTCTACGGCGAGCAGGCGCGCGACTACTCGGAGATTGAAGACCTCGTGCTGCTGCGCTCGGACGGCCACCCGCTCTACAACCTCTCGGTCGTGTGCGACGACATAGAGATGAAGATTACGGACGTGATCCGCGGGCAGGACCACCTGACGAACACGCACAAGCAGATCCTCATCTACGAGGCGCTGGGTGCTCCGATCCCGCGCTTCGCCCACCTCCCGCTCATCCTCGCGCCCGGCGGGAAGAAGTTGTCGAAGAGAGTCCACGGCGAGATCGTCTCGCTGACCACGTACCGTGACGCCGGCTTCGTCGCCGCCGCGTTCCGCAATTACCTGGCCCTGCTCGGCTGGTCAACCACGGGCGTCCCGTCGCCCGCCCACGTGACGACAGGCAACTCCGAAGTTCAGGGGGACGAGCGCGTCGGCGAGTTGATGACGCTCGGTGAGATGGTTGACAACTTCTCGCTCGACCGCATCCACCGCAACCCCGCGATTTTTAATTTCGACTCGAACAACCCGAAGCGTTGGACAGACGACAAGGCCGTGTGGATGAACGCCGAGTACATCCGCTCGTTCCTCCTCTTCGACGAGCTGCGGCCGCTGGTGAAGGCGGAGTTGCGGGCCAATAAACTGTGGCGCGAGGAGTACGACGAGGACGAGAGCGGCTGGTTCGAGAAGACGGTCGAGCTGATTCGACAACGCTTCTACACGCTCAAGGATTTCTCGGGCCAGGGCCGCGCCTACTTCTCCGACGACTTCGACTTCGACGAGGCCGCCGTCAGGAAGAACCTTTTGAAGGAGCCGCGCCTGAAGGAACTCCTGCCGGCGCTCGCCGAGCGCCTGGAGAAGGTCGAGCCGTTCGACGCCGTGAAGACTGAAGAAGCTCTGCGCGAGTTCGCCGAGGAGCAGAACGTCAAGGCCGGACTCTTAATCAACGCCTCGCGCACGATGCTCACGGGCCAGTCGGTCGGCCCCTCCATGTTCGAGGTCTTCGACGTGATCGGGCGCGAGCGTTCCGCCCAAAGGCTGCGCAGCGAGTTGCCGTGGGCGGACGCCGCGCCGTGAGTTTCCCCATTCAGAATTTTGAGGAGTCAATAGATGCTGAAAAGATTTTTCTTCTGCCTGGCGCTCGCCAGCGCCCTAGCCCCCGCCGCAGCCCTTGCGCAGGACGCGGACTCGTCCAGGACGACGCGCGCGCGAACCACCGCGGCCGCGGGGCAGAACGCGTCCTCCGCGCCGCAGGAAGAGCCGAAGCCGAAGCCGACGCCGCGAGGCTCCAACAGACAGAGGGGCGGGGCCGACCAGCAGGAAGACCCGTCGAAGACGGACGTGCTCGCGGCCTTCAAGGCGCTCATCGCCGGGATAGAGGCCGTGAACGTGAAGGCCGTCACGGACGCCTACTGGAACTCGCCGCAGCTCGTCCTCTTCAACAACAACGGCACGGTCACGCGCGGCTGGGAGCAGATGCGCAGCAACCGCGAAAGCTCTTTCGTGAAGATTAAGGACGTGAAGCTCGAAACGCGTGACGTGCGCGTACAGATGCTCGGCCGCGACGGCGCGGTCATCGCCTTCCTCTGGACGCAGTCGCAGACTTACGACGGCACGCCCGACACCGCGACGGGCCGCACCACGCTCGTCTTCCGCCGCATCGGCAAGCAGTGGAAGGTCGTGCACGCGCACATCTCGCCCGACTCCCCGGACCAGACGCGCGTGCCTTCCTCGGAGCGGACGACCGCGCCAGCGGCGACGCCGAAGCCCACGCCGTAGCGCCTGTCCTCCCTTGTGCTGTAAGCTGGCGGGACGAATTCTCTTCCCGTGAGCCCCCGGACTTTAACGGGCGCGCGACAGGTCTCTTCGGAGCGCCGGCCGCGCGCGCTTCACACAGACACTCTCTCTGAAGGAGGCTTTACATGGATTGGATGAAAGACCTGAGCGGGCTTCTTGAGCAGTACAACGGCGCGCAGCCGGGCCAAGCTCCCGACACGATTGACGACGATTTCCATCAGGTCGCGCAGAACGCGCCGCAGCCCGCGCTGGCCGACGGGCTGGCCGCGGCCTTCCGCTCGGACGAGACGCCCGAGTTCGGCCAGATGACCGCCAACCTCTTTAACAACTCCAACCCGCAACAGCAGGCGGGACTGCTCAACATGCTGCTGCGCTACGTCGGCCCCGGCATTCTCTCGCGCATCACGGGCGGAGGCGGCGCGAGCAGCGCGGGCGGCGGCGGGCTCTCCGACCTCATCAACATCTTCAAAGGGGGCGGGCAGCAGCAGGTGACTCCCGAACAGGCCCAGCAGATTCCGCCCGAGGCCGTCGAGCAGATCGCCGAGCACGCGCAGAAGCAGGACCCTTCGATCATTGACCGCATCAGCGACTTCTACTCCGAGCACCCGACGCTCGTCAAATCGCTCGGCGCGGCGGCCATGACCATCCTGCTTTCCAGGATCGCGCAGAAACAGTTCGGAAGTTAATGCAAAATTAAAAATTAAAAATGCAAAATGGAAGCGGAGAACCACTGTTAATTAAATGCGGTTCTCGGCCGCCATTTTGCATTTTTAATTACTGAAACGAGTCCAGGTAGGCGGTGAAGCGGGCGCGGTCTGCGTCGCTGATTTTGGTGATCTGCGCGCCGATGAGGATGCGCGAGCCGGCGAGGCCCTCGTTGATGTGTTGGTAGCGCGCCGGCCTGACCTCCAACTCGACGGGCCCCGAGGGCAGATTCAAAACTAAGTGGAGCGTGTAATTGTGGCCCAGGTTGTAGAGCAGGCTCATGCTCTTGGCCGAGACCAGGAGCGCCAGCCCCGACTCGCTGATGTCGCGCGTGTAGCCGATCAGCGGGAGCGTCTGCTCCTCGCCCGAGGCGCTCGTCTTCGTGGCGACGAGCAGGACCCTGAACTCCAGTTTGATTTGCCTGCGCGGCGCAGCCCGCCGCTCTCTGTCGAATTCCCACATGACTTCGCTTCGGTTCTGGTGATGGGCCAGAGGGCCGCGAGAAACAACTCCGCCGTTGAATTTGAGGAACGCAAGCTGGGGCGTCAGGCTCGCCCCCCTACAATCTGACGTTACCACTCGGGCGCTCCGGCCGACAAGGAGAAAAAGCCGCACATGACGCGCTCGTGTGCGGCCTTTCCGGTTCTGCCGCCGTTTCCGTAACGGTGAAATTCTCGCGCCCACCATCCAAACTAGGATAAGATGCTCAGCCGTCAATCAGGTCAGCCGTTTAATCTCGCAGTCTCCGACTTTCAAAACGAAATTTTATGCTTGCACCGGATACCCTACTTCAATCTCGCTATCGTATTGTTCGCCAACTCGGACAGGGCGGGATGGGAACGGTGTACGAAGCCATAGACATGCGCTTCGACAATCAAGTCGCACTCAAAGAAACGCACTTCACCGAAGAAGCGTTGCGGAAGCAGTTCGAGCGTGAAGCGCGCCTTCTTAACAGGCTGCGCCATCCGGCAATAGCCCGAGTGATTGACCACTTCGTAGAGGGTGAAGGTCAATTCCTCGTGATGGATTATGTCGAAGGCAAAGACCTTTCAGACATGCTGGAAAAGAGGGGCGGCGCGTTCACGGTTGAGGAAGTGCTGCCGTGGGCTGACCAACTGCTCGATGCCTTGAGTTATCTCCACAAACAGAACCCGCCGATAATTCACAGAGACATCAAGCCGCAGAATCTGAAACTTTCCGATTCAGGGCAAATCATCCTGCTTGATTTTGGACTCGCTAAAGGATTCGCGGGGCAATTATCGAGAGTCACAACCTCGGGAAGTATCTTCGGCTACACGCCGAACTATGCCCCACTTGAACAAGTGCACGGGACAGGCACAGACCCGCGAAGTGACCTCTACTCGCTGGCCGCTACGATGTACAAGTTATTGACGAACTTTACGCCGTCTGATGTCTCGACCCGTGCTGGCGCTGTGATAGGTGGACGCTCCGACACTCTCAAGCCAGCCGGTGAAGTGAATCCACAGTTACCTGCCGCTATCTCCGAAGTGTTGAGGCGAGGGATGGCGATAGACGCCGAGCAACGCTACGCTTCGGCGGCTGAGATGCGGCAGGCTTTGCGGGATGCCGGTCAAACAATCTCGCAAGGAGAGACTCAGAGGGTGAAGCCGGAGCAGACAGTACGCAATGTGCTGCCACCAACACCCGACTTTATTCCACAGCTTGCCAAAGGGGAGACAACAGAAGAGAGAGTTTCGACTCTGGTTGCGCCTGTGCCAGTGATTCCGCCACCGCATCTGACAGGTTCGTTTCCTCAACCTGTGCCAAAGCCTCGCCGCTCGCCTTTGGCGAGGGCTGGTATTGTGACGGCCTGGATTGGTATAGCACTCATCATTGGTTTTTTCATTATCACCATCGCTAAACGGTCTGGCAGCACGACGGGAAACTCTGCGATTAGTCCCGCGCCAAAAGCGACGCAAGAAGTAAGAGAGGATAAAGCGACGCAAGAAGCAAGAGCGGATTCGGACATCGAAGCAGAAATAAAAGATAAGATATTGCATCACCCCGGACTCTCCGGTTGGGGTATAGAAGTAAGAGTTGTTAATGGACAGGTCATATTAAACGGCACACTACCGTACGCATATGTGAAGGAATACGCCGACAAGCTGGTGAGTGGCGTGAAAGGTGTTACGTCAATCCAAAACAACATAACCATTGCACCCCCATAGAGACTGGCAAATTTCGAGTCCATTTGTTCGGGACTCAACGTGAGTGAGCAATAGAGCCTGCCCTGGATGATAGAGCAGGCTCTTTTCGCATAACAACAATCTCAAGCTAGTGGATTATCTCTTTGCTTGTACCTGGTGAACATACAAGAGAAGGCCATGCACGATTGCTCATGCATGGCCTTCCGGTGAACTGTTTGGATTGCCCTGAGCCTGGTGTGCCTCTGGTGTGCCGCTCCCTTGAAAGCGCACTAATCAGCGTCACGTCTGGACAGAAAATCCCAACAAATTCGGGCTATCAGTCCAGTGGCTTAGGACTCAGCCACCTCACTGTGATTAGAACTCATAATTTTTAGATCACCTCCTTCCCAGTGTTGAAGCGCATAATAAATGACAATAACTTGTGCGTCAAGCATTCTCTTTGCACGCTATTCTGTGGTCGCGGCCGCACCGCCGGGCGCGCGGAAACGTTTCGCCCCGAACGCTCATTACATTTAGAAGGCGGCAGGCGGGGAAGTCGTCGCGTTTGAAATTGGCCCAACGGCCGGCCGCCTTTTTCGTTGACAACCACGCGCGGTTGAAGATATAAGCGGCCGGAATCCTGGCTCGGCCGCTCATCGCTTTGTCTCACGCTCCGACGCCGTGGCTGCTCCATCGTGACAAAGCGTCTCGTCATAGAAACCTCGGGGCCATTGCCCAACGCCCTGACGTGCAGGAGACTCTCAGATGCCCCCTAAATTCAAAACCTACCACTGCGTGCTCGACTGGTTCAAAGCCTTCTTCCACGTCGCCTTCGTCGTCCGCTTCAGCATCGCCATGTCGCTGCTGGCCGGCGTCGCCGTCAGCCTCCCGGACCAGGCGCTGGAGGCGCTCAGGGTACTGGCCTCCGCCGAGTCCTTCCAGAACTGGCCGCGCATTATGCTCTTCGTCTCGGCCATCGTCCTCTCGCTGCTCTCCTGGTACTGCGCGCGCGTCCTGCTCTACCTCATCGAGCCGCTGCCGGACGCGAAGGGGTGCGCCGAGACCGCGAAGAAGTTCTGGGTCTGCCAACTGCCGCGGGGCGTCGGCGCGCTCCCACTGCTCTTCATGGCACTGGCGCTCTGGAAGGCTTCCGATTCGGCGACGGCCGAAGGCAGGGAGCGCGGCGTCTACCTCAAGTGGGCGGCCGTCCTGAGCCTCGTGCTGGCGTTCTTCCTCTACATGTTCTTCCACTTCCGCCGCTGGCTGAAGGGCAGGCTGAAGGGGCAGCAGGTCAAGGTGGGCTGCGACGAGCGGGTGGCCCAGGGCGGAATCCTGCCGGGCGTGTCGAAGCTGGCGCGCTCCGGCAAGATAGTGCTCGGGGCGGCCGTCCTCGTCTGGGCCTCGCTGCTCTTCTTCTTCACGGTCGAGTGGGGCAGGCACCGCGCGGTCTCGGCGGCGATTACCTTCGGCCCGCTGGCCCTCATCCTACTGTTCGCGGCCCTCTGGGTCCCGGTCGGCAGCGCCCTGGTTTACGCCTCGCACCGCACGCGCCTGCCGCTCTTCCTCATCCTCCTGGTCTGCGCCTTCACCTTCAGCGCCTTCGATTGGAACGACAACCACGCCATCCGCCATCGCGACACGCCGGGGCAGGCCAAGCCGATGGACGTTAACGAGGGCTTCACGAAGTGGCTCGCGGGCCGCTGCGACCGCGAGGCTTTCCGGGCCCAGGGCCAGCCCTACCCGGTCTTCATCGTCTCGGCCGAGGGCGGCGGACTGCGCGCGGGCTACTTCGCCTCGCTCGTGCTCACGAAGTTGCAGGACCAGAATCCTGCCTTCGCGCACCACGTCTTCGCCATCAGCGGCGTCTCGGGCGGGAGCCTGGGCGGCGCAGTCTTCGCCGCGATGGCGGAGAAGTACGTCAGGCACGACGCCGCCACGCCCTGCAACTTCCGCGTCGAGGCTTTGCCGAAAATGGCACAGGACAAGGCCACGGGCAGGCCCGACCTGCGGACGCTCAACGACGAGGTGCTGGGCCACGACGTGCTCTCCCCGATCCTGGCCTCGCTGCTCTACCCTGACCTCTTGCAGCGATTCCTGCCTTTACCCGTCGAACGCTTCGACCGCGGGCGCGCGGCCGAGGACGCGCTCGGCTACTACTGGAACGCGACCACCGGCGGCGACGAGTTCGGCAAGAACTTCTTACTCTCCGACCTCTACAAATCCGGTTTCGAGACCGGGTCAACCCCCGCGCTCTTTCTCAACACGACGCGGGTCGAGACGGGCGAGCAGTTGGTCGTCAGCAACCTGAACCCCGCCGGGCCGGACCAACAAAGAAACGACCGCCTGAACGGGCTGAAGAGCCTGGCCGACCTGGACCCCACGCTGTCCGTGCCGCTCGTCAGCGCGGCGTACATGAGCGCGCGCTTTCCGGTCGTCGCGCCGGCCGGCTACCTGAACCCGAGGGGCGAGAAGGTGCGCTTCGTGGACGGAGGCTACTTCGAGAATTCCGGCACGGCCACTGTCCTGGACTTACTCTCGGCCATGAAGATCGACGCCGCCATCACCGCGGCGGGCACAGACATTCAACTCGTCGTCATACGCATCGGCAGCAACCCGCCCGAGCTGGACGCCCAGCCGTGCCCGAACGAGCCGGCGGCGGCGATGCAACAAGACACGCGCTGCGGTCAGGCCGAGCTTCAGTACCGCTGGCACGGCCTGGGCGAAATCACGTCGCCCATCTTCGCCGTCGTGAACGCGGGGACCGCGCGCGGCAACCTCGCCGTGCTCGAACTGCGGACGGCGCGGGAGCAATTCAACGAGCAGGCCCGCGTCCCGGAGCAGAAGGTGATCGGGGCGGCGACGGGCCCGCCCTCCGGCCGCGACGCCAAACTGACCTCGGTCTCGGAGGCCCACTTCAACGTCGTCCAGACGAAAGACATCAAACTCCCGCTCGGCTACCTGCTGTCGAGAGAGGCGCGCGAAGAGATGGACAGGCAGGTCGGGGTCGGCGAGAACCGCAACTCGTTCGACAGTGTGCTCGCGGCGCTGAAGCTGAACCAATAGGTCAGCGAGTGAAGGCGCGTCGCCCTTCGACGAAGACCGTGTGCGCGTGCTCGACGCCGAAGAAGTAGCCTATCTCGCGGTAGTCCGCGCAGTCGTGTAGGCAGAAGTCTGCGAGCTTGCCCGCTTCGAGCGAGCCTAGCTCGTCGCCGCGGTTGAGACTGTAGGCGGCGTTGACGGTCGCCGCGGTGAGGCACTCGGCCGGCGTCATCTTCATGTGCGTCGAGGCTATCGAGAGCACCATCGGCATAGAAGGCGTCGGGCTCGAACCCGGATTGAAGTCCGTGGCGAGCACGACGGCCAGCCCTCGGTCAATCATCTCGCGCGCCGCGGGGTAGCGCCCGGAGCCGAGCGCGTAAACGGAGCCCGGCAGGAGCACGGGCTGCACGTTCGCCGCCTTGAGGGCGTTGATGCCGGCCGCGTCCGTGTGCTCAAGGTGGTCCGCGGTTTTGGCACACAATTCGGCGGCCAGTCGCGCGCCGCCCGAGAGCGAGAGCTGGTCCGCGTGCAGGCGCAAGCCGAGGCCCACTCCGCGCGCGGCCGTGAGTATCCGGCGCGACTCTTCGACGGTGAAGACGCGCTCCTCGCAGAACACGTCGCAGAACTCCGCGAGACGTTCCCCGGCCACGCGCGGCAGCATCTCTTCCACAACCAGCCGCACGTAGTCCTCGCGCCGCGCGCGGTACTCCTCTGGCACGTCGTGCGCGCCGAGGAAGGTCGAGACGTAGCGCAGCGGCATCTCTTCGTCAAGCTGCTTCACGGCCCGCAGGATTTTCAACTCGTCTTCCGTCGTCAGCCCGTAGCCCGACTTGGCCTCGACGGTCGTCGTGCCTGTCCGCAGAAACCAGCGGCCGTAGCGGCGGCCCGCCTCCACCAGTTCCCCGAGCGTGGCGGCGCGCGTGCGCTTGACGGTCGAGCGGATGCCGCCGCCGCGCGCCGCTATCTCCTGGTAGGTCGCGCCCCCGGCCCGCTCCTCGAACTCGTCGGCGCGCGTGCCCGCGAAGACGGGGTGCGCGTGCGCGTCCACGAAGCCGGGCAGGCAGACGCGCCCGCCGGCGTCCAGGACTTCAGCGTCCCGTTCGACGTGCGGCCCTACTTCGCGCCGTGTGCCAATTCTTTCGATGCGGCCGTCGCGGACGAGCATCGCGCCGTCCTCGACGATGAAAAGCTCGCTCATCGCCGCGCCCGCGCGCGGACCCTTCGCGGGTCCGGCGAGCGTGACGAGCTGCGAGCAGTTGATGACGGCGAGCTGGCCGGGCATATTCGCGGTTCGCTAGGAAGCCGAGGAGGTGTGGTCGTGCACGATGCGCCAGTTCTTACCCGTGCGCCGGAAGATGAGCGTGAAGCGGCCGTGCGGGTTGTCCGCGGCGCGCGTCAGTTGCCACCGCCCGTGCGCGACCGCCACGTCCCTGCCCACGACTTTAATCTCAAGGTCCGAGAACCCGAGCGTCCCCATCTTCTCGCGCGTGTCGTAGCTCTTCTTGTAGCGGTCGAGCACGGTCTGCCAGCCGCGCGTCACGGAATCGCCCGAGACGAAGACAATCGAGTCGGAGCGCGCGTAGCCGTCCATGTAGCCTTCTATGTCGCCGCGGTTCCAGGCGGCCGCCTGCGCATCCAGGACGGCGCGGATCGAGGCCGCCGCCTTCGCGTCACGTTTATCCTGCGCGTCGGCCGCGCCGCACAGCAGGATGACGAGCGCGACGGTCAACAGATGAGTTCGCTTCATAAGCTCACTTCTCGGGTGTGATGTAGGAAGAACGCGTAGGAATATACTTTCAGCCCGCATCTGGTTTCAACTTCGGCGTGAGCGTTAACTAGCCCGCGCGGCGGCGCAGCCACGCGCGCACGTCCTCGCGCATCGGCTGTGTTATCTCGTGGCCCGCGTCGTAAGATTTGACCTCCGCGTCGCGCGCGCGCTGGCCGAGTTGCTCCGCGTAATCGCGGACGCGCGGCGGCGGGTAAAACTCGTCGCGCCCGCCGGTGAGGTGAAGCACGGACGCGCCCGTCTGTTTGTAAAGCTTGCTCTCGCCCCAGTCGCCCGGCAGGCCGCCGCAGATGCCGACCACGCCGCGCAAAGTTTCGGCGTGCGTGAAGGCGAAGCGGTAGTTGAGCGCGCACGACTGCGAGAAGCCGAGCAGAAATATTCTATTCCGGTCAGCTATCCTTTCATCGACGAGCGACGTGATGAGGTCCAGCAGCGCGCGGTGGTGCAGACGGATCGAATCCTCCGGGCGAAAGCTCGTCACCCACCCGAAGCCGTAGCGCAAAGGGCCGCCCTCCTCCTTCGGCTCCCTGATGTGCTGATGAAAGCCCTGCAACGAGGCGACCGCGAAATCGTCCGGGGCCATCAGCCGCGCCTCGCGCATCATCTGCCGCTTGCTCGCCCCGTACCCGTGCAGCGCGATCAGGAGCGGCGACGGCGTCTCGGCAGTCTGTGCCAAATCGTAATAGAGTTTCACTTCGGCCGCGAGCGAGTGCTCCTCGGCCCGCGAGTTATCTCCCGCGATTCTGTTTCGTGTCTCCATCCGTAAAACTCAACTCAGCGATTAACTCAACCCTTTGTGGCTTTGCGAGAAAAAGCGTTTCACGCAAAGGCGCAAAGTAAAACCAAAGCCGCAAAGGGTTGAGTGGGTTTTGAAATTGCGCCTTCTAGTTTATGTACTTCTGCGACTCCTCGCTGGGGGCGAGCGTCGAGTCCGTCGTCTCCTCTTCGAGCGCCCAGATGTCGTAAAGCTCGGGCGGGACTTCGGTGACGAAGCGCGAAGGCTTCTGCACCACGGTCTGCCGGCTGTAGTCCGTGACCATCAAGGGGTAGGTGATGTAGAGCTGCTCGCCCGCGCGCGTCAAGGCGACGTACCAGAGGCGGCGCTCCTCCTCTTCGCCTTCGGCGTCGCGTAAGGAGCGCGGGCTCGGGAACTTGCCGTCCGCGGCCCAGATGATGAAGACTGCGCGCCATTCGAGCCCCTTCGCCTGGTGCACCGAGGTCAGAGTCAGAAGCTCGTCCTCGTCCGCGCCCATCACCACGTCCTCGCCCGTGATGGGCTGCGGCGAGCCGTAACGCTCGGTCGAGAGCAGGGCCAATTCCGAGAGAAAATCTTCGGTCGAGTTGTAGCGCGCGCTGTAGAGCGCGAGTTGCCGTATGTCTTCGAGCCGCGCCTCGGCGTTCTCGTAAGTGTTCGCCAGGTGCGCCTCGTAGCCGCGTGCGAGAATCAGCCCGATCTGTCGCGCAGGGTTACCGCGCATCTCGTCCGCGACAAGGCTTTCGAGGAGCGAGAGGAATTCAGCCCAGCCCGCCCCGCGCTTCGGCGCGGCCTGAAAGTCCTCGCGGCGCACGAGCGCGAGCGGGTCCGGCGCGTAGGCCAGCCGCTCCCAGATTCTGTTGGCCGTCTGGTTGCCCACCTGCGGAATCAAGCGCAGGATGCGCTTCCACGCCAGCTCGTCGCGCGGGTTCGTGATGACGCGCAGGTAGGAGATGACATCTTTGATGTGCGCCTGCTCGAAGAAGCGCACGCCGCTGCGGATGCGGTAGGGGATGCCGCGCCGCGTCAGCTCAAGTTGCAGTTCGAGCGAGTGATAATGCGAGCGGTAGAGCACGGCGATCTCTTCGAGGAGGAGCCCCTCGTCTCTGAGTTCGAGGATGCGCGAGGCGATGAAGGCCGCCTGCTGGTCGGCGTCGCGCGCGGGGATGAGCGCGGGGTTCAGGCCCTTCGACTTGCGCGCGGGGCGCAGTGTCTTGGGAAACTGTTTGCGGTTCGAGGCGATTGCTGCGTTGGCGAGCGCGAGGATTTCCGGCGTCGAGCGGTAGTTGGTCTCAAGACGATAGACGCGCGCCTCGGGGTATCTGTCGGGAAACTCGTAGATGTTGGTGAACTCCGCGCCGCGCCAGGCGTAGATGCTCTGCGCGTCGTCGCCGACGACCATCACGTTGCGGTGTTTGACGCCCAGCAGGTCAACGATCTCCGCCTGGAGCTTGTTCGTGTCCTGGTACTCGTCCACGAGGATGTGCTGGAACTGGTCCGCGTAGAGCGCGGCAATGTCCGGCTTCTCCATCAGCAGCCGCTTCCAGTTGAGCAGCAGGTCGTCGTAGTCCATCACGTTGCGCTCACGCTTGCGCTCCATGTAAACCGAGTCCACGCGCCTTATCGCCGCGGTCAGCGGCTCGAAGTGCGGGTAGCGGCGCGCGACCACGTCCTCTATGGGCCGGTCCGTGTTGTTGGCGAAGCTGATCACGTCCTGCAAGACTTCCGTCTTGGGGAAGCGGCGCGCGCGCGTGTCCACGCCCGCCTCGTCCACGCAGGCCGACAGAAAGTCGCGCGCGTCCTCGGAATCTAAGATGGTGTAGTTGGCCTCGTAGCCGATTGACGCCCCGTGGCGGCGCAGGACCAGATTGGCGATGCGGTGAAACGTCCCGCCCCAGACCCTTCGCACGTCGCCGCCGCTCGTCAACTGCTCGACGCGAGAGAGCATCTCACGCGCCGCGCGGTTCGTGAACGTGGCGAGCATGATGCGCGAGGGCGCGACGCCCTGCTCGACGAGGTAGGCGACGCGGTAAGTGATCGCGCGCGTCTTGCCGGAGCCCGCGCCCGCGACGACCAGCGCCGCGCCCGGCTGCGCGGTCGCGACCTCGAACTGCTCCTCGTTCAGCTCCGCGCGGTATCGCGCCAACCTGTCCGGCGCGCCCTCCCCGCGTTTGATGACGTAGTGTGTCATAACCTCTGCCGCCCTGGCTTATAACACGCCAGCGCGCGGCAAGGGAACAAGACGCGCAATAAATTCTCAAGACGAAGAGGGTGAATCAGGCCCGCCCAGCTTCCTTTGCATTTACGCGGGATGAAAGTTAGGATGAACGCCAAACTTTCAGCCGAGCGCAAAGAGAGGTTAAGAGCGATGAAATTCCCAGGCGGCATGAACATTCAGCAGATGATGAAGCAGGCGCAAGCCATGCAGGAGAAGATGGCGCGCGAGATGGAGGAGCTGGTCGTCGAGGCTTCGTCGGGCGGCGGCGTCGTCACCGTCCAGATGAAGGGCACACACGAGGTGACCGCCATCAAGATTGACCCGGAGGCCGTCAAGGAAGACGACCTGGAGATGCTCCAGGACATGATCGTCGCCGCCGTCAACGAGGCCAACCGCAAGATTGACGAGGCCATGAAAGGCAAGCTCGGCGGCATGCTCCCGCCCGGCCTCGGGGGACTTTTCTAAAAGCACAATCCAGGAATCAGAATGAAAGGCTGAAACCTTCTGTCTGTTATTCTGGCTCCTGGATTCTGAATTCTGAATTCTGTTTTTTATGCTTGAGTACGCCGAACCAGTCACCAAATTGATTGACGAGTTCAAGCGCCTGCCGGGCGTCGGGCACAAGACGGCGCAGCGGCTGGCGTTTTACATCCTGCGCGTCCCCGAAGCGGACGTTGAGCGATTCGTCGAGGCGCTGCGCGAGGTCAAGCGCCGCATTGTCTCCTGCACGGTCTGCAACAACCTGACGGACGTTGACCCGTGCCGCTTCTGTTCGAGCACGGCGCGCGACCGCTCCATGATCTGCGTGGTCGAGGAGCCTTACAACCTCGTCGCGGTCGAGAAGACCAGGAGCTACAAGGGTCTCTACCATGTGCTGCACGGGAGCCTCTCGCCGATCCGCGGCCTCGGGCCGGACGACCTGCGCCTGGCTAACCTCCTGCCGCGCCTGAAGCCTGAGAATAACGACGGCGTGGAAGTGCGAGAGGTGATTCTCGCCACCAACCCGAACACGGAGGGCGAGGCCACGGCCAACTACATCAGCCGCCTTTTGAAACCGCTCGGCGTGCGCGTGACCCGCATCGCCATGGGCATGCCCGTGGGCTCCGACCTCGAATACGTTGACGAAGTGACGATGGACAAGGCGCTCACCAACCGTCACGAGATTTAGGAATGTAAAATTAAAAATTAAAAATGCAAAAGGAAGGCGGAGAGCCACATTTCAATAAAAGTGGTCTCCGCCTCAATTTTTCATTTTTAATTTTACATTTTGAATTCTAGAAGCGCACGTGCTCTTCCGCCACGCCGTCCTTGCAGTCCTTGCAGTCGTCGGAGTTGTCGTACATGGGGGATTCGAAGTCCACGAGCGACTTGATGGGCACGTCGCCGATTCGCTCGGGCGCGGAGGTGAAGCGGACGATGGTGCCGCAGCCGATGATGGGCGCGCCGAGTTCCTGAAGGAGCCCGACGGTCTCCTCTATGGCCCCGCCGCTGCGGATGATGTCGTCAACGATGATGCAGGGGTTGACCTCGCCCTGGTTGACGTACTGGCGGAACCTGCGCTTGCCCTCCTCTTTTTCGGCCCAGTAAATCTGCTCGGCGTTCAAAGCCTCGCGCACGCCGAAGCCGACGGGGATGCCGCCCGAACTCGGAGAGATGACCGCCACTTTAGGCAACTGGCTGGAGATGTCCCGGTCCACGCGAAACTTGCGCGAGAGCGCGACCGCGAGCACGCGCGCCGTGTCGTAGTAGCGGAAGGCGAGCGGCATCTGGAAGTAGTGCGGCGTGTGCTTGCCCGACGGGTAGACGAAGTGGCCTTCGCGGTAAGCGCCCGTGCGCTTTAGAATCTGCATGACGGCCTCGGGCGACGGAATCAGGTTTACCATTCTTTTTGTCTCCGACGAAAATAAAGTGATAAGTGATGAGTGATAAGCGATGAGTTAGAGCCCTTGCTCTGACCACCCATCACTTATCACTTTTCACTTGTCTTTCGTGCCGCACAGCATACATCAACTTGGCGGTTTTGCTCCATCGGCGAGGGTGCGGCTGATGATCTCACGCTGGTCGCGCGAGAGCGCCGGCGGGAGTTGGTCGAGCGCATACCAGGCCGCGCTCTTGATCTCCGCGTTCTGTTGCCCGAGCCCGCCGCGCGGTCGGCAGCGGAAGATGATCTCGACCTGCTGCGGCCCCCCGAGCGTCCGCACGAAAGCCATCTCCGCACTCTCCAGCTCCAAGCCTATCTCCTCGCGCAGCTCGCGGCGCAGAGTTTCCTCCGGCTGCTCCCCCTTCTCCATGAACCCGCCCGGAATGCCCCAGCCAGACCCCGCGCGGAAGAAGTGTTCGAGCAGCAGCACGCGCCCCCGCTCGTCCGTCACGACCGCCCCGGCCGTGACCGTGAAGCGCGGCTCCACGAGACGCACCCCCCATCGCCGCACACTCACGGGCGCGCGCCGCCACAGAGCCCCGAACAACTTTTTCAGCATGCGCCCGACAATATAAAGGCAAAAGGCAAAAGGTAAAAGGCAAAAGTTAGGTCGGGCGAGGAACTCGGAGATTGAAAGCCCCGGTGAGCACGATTGTACAGGACACTACTTTTTCCTTTTACCTTTTGCCTTTTGCCTTTATTATTAGCTCTCTTCCGTCATTCGTCTCTGGCAAAAGGATAAAGTCAATCTCATGTTAGCCAACGCGACCGACACGCCGCCGCGCAGCCCGACGGGCACTGCCGAACAACAACCCGCTGTGCCAAAAAAGATCGTCAACGCGCAGACCGTCTGCAACGTGAAGAACGAGAAGGGCAAGCTCTGCAACGGCCACCTCAAACAGTTGCGCACGGGGGGCGAGGCCGCCGAGGTGCACCTGCGCGGCGACGACGTGCTCTTCAAGTGCCAGTCGTGCGGCACGCTCTACATGGGGCCGCCGCTCGGCCACGTGCGCGACCCCCTCAAGCAACAGCGATTCGTGGAGAACGAACTCTCCGCGATTCTTCAGGCCGCAGGCGGCACGCTGCCGTCAATCGTCAAGAACGAGCGCGGCGTCTTCGTGCTCGCGGAGGAGACGGCACACGCGCCCGCCCCCGCGGCCAAGCCCGCGCCCGCCGGGGCCAAGCCAGCCGCCGCCGCGCCACAAGCTGGGGCCGCGGCCCCCGCCGGGACGAAAGCGGCGACGCCCGCGACCGCTGCCGAGAAACCCGCGGGCGCGCACGCGGGCGGCGCTTACCCGAACCCTTCGCAAACCCCGCTCGGCCCGATTCCGGGGGCGGACGGCCCCGTGCCCGGCGAGACCCGCGAACAAAAATTGGCCCGGCTGCGCGCGGTCGTCGTCGAAGCCAAGCGGCGCAAGGAGCTGTTTGACGCCGGAGACCCGATGGCCCAGGCCAAGACCGCTTCGACTTCGGGCACGGACTCTTCGGCCCAGGCCGACGCACACCGCCCGGCCGCCGAGGCGCAAGCCGCGACGGGCCAGGCTTCGGCCGCGCCTTTGAGTTCGGCCACCGCGACGGCCTCGCCCGCCGCCGCTCCCGAAACGCCCGCCGACCTCGCGCCGGACGCCGCGCCCGCCAGGAAGGCCGCCGCGCGCCCCGCGCCCCCGCCCGGCGGCAAGCTCTACCGCGCCGACTTCGACACCGGCCCGGTCCCTGGCGAGACGCACGAGGAGAAGATCGAGCGCCTCAAGCGCGTCGTCGCCGCCGCCAAAGAGCGCGCAGGGAAATAGCCGATGGCGGATTAGGAGACAGAATTCAACCTCTTCTTAGCGACTTTGCGCCTTTGCGTGAGAATAATCCCTCACGCAAAGGCGCAAAGTCGCTAAGGAGTTGAGTCGCTTTGTCCGTCGAGTTCTTTCTCTTCAATCCGCAATCAGTTTGTTCCGCGCAGCCTCTTCAGCATCTGCACGGCGTTCGCGTTCGACGCGTCCAGCTCAAGCGACTTCTCGTAGTTCTTGATAGCCAGCTCCTTCTCGCCCTTGTTCATGTAAGCTTCGCCAAGGCTGTCCCAGACGTTCGACGACCGCGGGTAGGCTTCCGTGTTGAGCTTGAACATCTCTATTGCCTGGTCCAGCCGGTTCATCCCCATCAGCCGGTAGCCGAAGCTGTTCATGACGCTCTCGACGTTCTGATAAGTGTTGGCCGGGTCCGCCACGAATTCACGGAAGCGTTTGGCCGCGAGCGCGACATCATTGGCGTCGAGCGCCTCCGTCAACTGCACCGTCAATTCCTTCTTCGGCGCGTAACTGAGGATAGCCTTCATCGCCGGGTCGTTGTTCGTCAGGTAGTCCGCGGAGGTCAGCTCGGCGGCGATGTGCGGCCCCGTCCACTGGCGGCGGTCGCGCGGGTCCAGGTTCTGCCACCAGAGCGTGGAGGCGCGCACGACGAGGCCGCTGTTCGGCAACTCGATGCGCGCCGCGTCGCCGTAGAAGTTGACATTCTCGCCCGTCGGCTCGCCCACGAAAAGCGTGTTCGTGTACTTCTCAAGCTCGTTGACCAGATTCTGCGCCGCCGAGAACGTGTGGCGGCTAATGATCGTGAAGAGCTTGCCGGGGGCGTCCACCTTCGACTTGATTAGCCCGACGACGAGCGGCTTGTTCAGGTAATTGTTCCCGCCGCCGTTCCAGCGCAGGTCGAGGACGAGGCGCTCGACCGCGTTCTTGTCAACGAACTCGAAGAGCCGCTTTGTGAAGGCCGCGAACGTCTCCTCGGGCTTGTCGGCCACGCCGTTGAACTGCACATACACGGTCTTCGACTCCGGCAGGTACTCGTACCAGAAAAGGTCGTTGACGTTCTTGAGCCACAGGGGCACGGGCGCAGTCGCGGCGTCGCGCGCGTCGGCCCAGCCCGCGGGTTTGACGTAGTCCCAGGTGTTCTGCACCGCCTCCTTCACCCTCACGACGGGCTTCAGCTCGACGGTCATCTGCTTGCCGTTCTTCTCAAGGACAAACTGCGCCTTGTCCATGTCCTCTACGATGCCGAGTGCTTGCAGGACTTCCGGCATGACCATGGCGAACGGTGCCGACGCCTTCAGGCCGAACTCGTTGTTGGCGTCGTGCGAGACCAGCCCCTTGACGGCGTCGTAGACCTCGTCGGTGCTCTTGTTGCCGATCTTCAGGACGCGCGCGCCGACCGCCGCGGCGTGCTCGCGGTCGGCCGTGATGACGAAGAGGCCGTCCTTGAAGAAGTAGAGCGTGAGCGGGTAGGAGCGGAAGCCTACCTTCGGGTCCCAGAGCAGGCCCGCGATGCTCGTGTGGCCGTCCTCGACCATCCCCACTACGCGCATGAACTCGACGACGACCTGATTGCGCGTCAGGGTCGGGATGCGCTCGTTGAGACTTTTGACGGCCGCTTCGAACTCTTCGCGCTTCACCGTGTGAAAGAGGTTGCGGTGGCGGAGCGGCATCTCGGTCGCCAGGACGCGCAAGTCCTCGCGCCACTTTTCGGCCTCGGCCGGGGTGAGCGAGGCCGCGACCGACCTGGTGCTCTGCGCGCAGAGCGGCGCGGCAAAGGCCAGGCAAAGGAGGACGCCCGCGAACAGCCTGCTGATTTTCGACATAGTCTTTCTCCTCGGTAAGGCGTTAGAGTTTTGGCCTGAGTTTGAGAGATGCGAAAAGGGCCGACGGCCCCGGCCGAATGTTCCCGCGAGCGCCCAACGCCCCTTCGGAAACCTTTTGAATCCTTTCAATCTTTACGGCGTGCACCAGCGCGAGGTCCGCGGAGATTAGTCGTCGGAGTAAGAAATTATAAGGTAGTGGGCCAAGTTCAGTCCACGCGCATTCCTCGTCCATTGACGTGCGACTTCTGAAACGTAACGTTTTGCCGTAAGCGTCATAATAAATAGTATCGCGAAACTCACGAATTCCCAGGTGTCAATCACACCTTACTAGTAAGGAGAAAACTCTATGCCTAGAACAGAAAGTATGACTATCCAAGTTCACCCGAACGATGAACAATCACAGATCAACTTGATGCAGCACTTTCATTGGTCGCTGCTAAGCACCCAGGAGATTAAGACGATAGATAGTCACTTGGAGAGGCGCGGCGATAAAATTTACCAGATTACTAATTCTGCGAATTACATCAAGTTGGCGTTCTCACGAGAGCTCAATCTGCCTAACTTGGATGAGGTGAGGAGGCTCGAGAAAGAATACTTCTCGCTGCCGACTCCCGTTTATCCTGGCATGACCCTGGGAGTTGTTTTAGCAGTTTTAATTCTGGTGATTTTCGGCGCGGCCACCAGAAACTTCGGAATTGGCCTCATCCTGGCAATCGGGGCCTTCGTGGCCTTTTACATTTACGGTTATACCCCCAAGAAGAAATCGGCCGATGAAGCCGCGTCCCAGACGGAGAGTACGCGGCGGCGGATTCTGAGGGATTTAGAGCAATACGGCTAAGGTTTCTTAGCCTTTCTGACTTCTCTTCATTACTGGCCTGGTCGCCCCGCTCAAGCGCCCGTGCCCTCGGCCCAGTAGTCCGGCGTCTCCTGCGTCTCCGGGTCGCGCCACTCCATCCAACGCTCGGGGCGCTTCAGCTCGGAGAAGCCGAATTTGCCGTAAAGCTCGTGCGCGTCCTTCGTGGCGAGCGCCCAGCGGCGGAAGCCGCGCAGGTCGGGGTGCGCCAGCATCACTTCGACGAGCCACGTGCCCAGGCCGCGCCCGCGCGCGCTCTCCAGGACGAACACGTCCGCCACCCACGCGAAAGTCGCGTAGTCGGTCACGACCCGCCCGAAGCCTACCTGGCGCTCGCTCTCGTAGAGGCCGAACGCCACCGAGTTCTCAATCGAGCGGCGGATGGTCTCAAGACTTCGGCCCACGGCCCAGTAAGATTGCCGGCTCAGATAGTCGTGTATGACTTCGAGGTCGAGCCGCGCCCTGTCCGTGCTGATGACGTATTCGCCTCGTCGTTCGTTCAGAACCGTCTCTTCGACTCTAGCCATGCCTCATCCTCCGCAGCACGATCACGCCGATGCCGGCCATGATGCACGCGCCGCCGGCCACGATGCGCCACGTCAACCGCTCGCCCCGCACCATCATCCCCAAGCTGACCGCGATGAGCGGCGTCGCCAGCGCGATCAGCATCGTCTTCGTCACCTCCATGTGACGGACCAGCCAGTAATACAAGAGGAACGCGACGGCCGAGCCGACAAGCGCGAGGTAGAAAAGCGAGAAGACGGCCACCGGTGTCCAGCGCAACTTGAAAGGGTTCCCCTCATAGACTGTGCCAATAATGAGGAGCGGAACCAGCCCGAAGAGCATCTGCCCGGCGGCCAGCACGGCGTAGTCCAACTTCCCGCCCCGCGCCTTGACCAGCACGTTCGAGTAGGCCGCGCCGAACGCGCCGACGACAATCGCGACGCTCCCCTTAAACGCGCCCGAGCCCTCCGTCCCCATCTGGTCGGAGAAGATGAGCGCGACCCCCGCGATGCCGAGCACGACGCCGACGAGCTTCGGCGCGGTGATGCGCTCGGCGGGTAGGTGCAGGTGCGCGAGCACCAGGCCGAAGACGGGGATGATGGTTTGCAGGATGGCGGCCAGCCCCGAAGAGGTGCGATGCTCGCCCCAGAAGAGCAGGCCGTAGTTGACCGTGAAGGCGAGCAAACCCGTCCCCGCGATTAGAACCCAGTCGCGCCAGTCTTTCGGCAGCGGCCTGCGGCGCAAGGCTACGACCACCGAGAGAATGAGGACGGCGATGACGAACCGTATCCCTGCGAACGTGAACGGCGGCAAGTCTTCCAGGCCGAGCTTGATGAAGAGCCACGTCGAGCCCCAGATGAGCGCGAGGACGAGCCAGACCAGGACGGGCAGCTTCGAGCGGTGCGTCGCGGCCAGGCGGCGCAGCAGGCTCTTTCTCTGCGCGGCGGTGACTTCCGGCGCAACAGTCAGCGCAACAGGCTCCGCGACTTCCACGCTCTCGTCTAAGGACTGTGGGGACATGAGGACATCATAAACCGCCCGCCCGCCGTTCACGAAACCTGACGACCTCTCGCGCCGCGCACGGTTGTTAACATTAAGTTCGGGCCGAGTTCAGACGGATGTAACACGCCTCGCTTACCCTTCGATGTTTACTCAACCCCTTCGCGCCTCCAGCGTGAGTGGTTTTGGTTTTCTCTCGCAAAGGCGCTGGAGGCGCAAAGAAAAGTACCGAAGGAGATTCGCAGTGTCCCCTCTGAAAATTTTCAAACGCACGTGTTGTGCGCTCCTGGTTCTGTCTCTCGCGTTGTCGCTGGCCTGTAAGGGAGGCGGCTCAGGCGGCGGCGCTATCCGCCTGAACGGGATGGGCGCGACTTTCCCCAAGCCGATTTACGACAAGTGGGTGAGCGAGTACGGCAAGGCCAACCCGAACGTCCAGATTGACTACCAGTCGCAAGGCTCCGGCGCGGGCATCAAGGGCATACAGGCACAGACGGTTGACTTCGGCGCGTCCGACGCTCCGATGAGCGACGCGGACCTGAAGGCGGCCCCCGCCGAACTCCTGCACGTCCCGACAGTGCTCGGCGCGGTCGTCATTACCTACAACCTTTCAGGCGTCTCTGAGCCCTTGCAGTTCTCCCCCGAGACGCTCGCGGACATTTTTCTCGGCAAGGTCAAGCGATGGGACGATGCGAAGATTAAGGCAGACAACGAGGGCGTCTCGCTCCCGGCCGAGGAGATACGCGTCGTCTATCGCGCCGACGCCAGCGGTACGTCGGCCGTCTTCACCGAGTACCTCTCGGCGGTCAGCCCCGAGTGGAAGGCAGGTGTCGGCGCGGACAAGTCGCCGAAGTGGCCCGTCGGCCAGGGCGGCAAGGGCAACGAGGGCGTGATGGGCCAAATCAAGCAGCAGCCGAACACGCTCGGCTACACGGAACTGACCTACGCCCTGAACGCCAAGCTCCCCGTCGCGCGTATCAAGAACAGCGCGGGCAAGTTCGTCGCGCCGTCGCTCGACGCCATTACCGCCGCGGCGGCCGAGTCCGTCTCGAAGATGCCCGCGGACCTGCGCGCCTCAATCGTCAACGCGGCGGGCGAGTCGGCCTACCCGATTTCGAGCTACACCTACCTCCTCGTCTACAAGGACCAGAAGGACGCGGGCAAAGGTAAAGCCCTAACCGACTTTCTCTGGTGGGCCATTCACGACGGCGAAAGGTTCGCGCGCGAACTGCAATACGCGCCGCTCCCGCCCGACATCGTCAAGCGCGCCGAGGAGAAGATCAACTCCATGACCTCCGGCGGACGGCCGCTTCGCGGCCAATGAAAAATGCAAAATTAAAAATGAAAAATTGGGATGGAGAACCACAGTTAAATCAAAGCGGGTCTCAGCTTCGATTTTGCATTTTTAATTTTTAATTTTGCATTCCTATGGCGAACGCTCAGACAAAGCTTCCTTCCCCGGCCGACGAGTACGGGGCGCGTGTGCGCCGCTGGGACTGGCGGCGCTCGCTCGCGCCGACGGGGAGCACGGGCGACGCCGTCTTCCGCGGCCTGCTTTTTTTGAGCGCGCTCGTCATGCTCCTGATAGTCGGCTCGATGATCGCGGCGATGTACGCTAATTCGCGCCTCTCGATCAGCGAGTTCGGCTGGGGGTTTCTGACGGGGCGCGAGTGGAACCCGGTCCGGGGGGAGTTCGGCGCGCTGCCCTTCATCTACGGCACGGTGATGTCTTCCGTCATCGCGCTCGTCATCGCCGTCCCGCTCTCGCTGGGCGTCGCCATCTTCCTCGTCGAGCAGGCCCCGGCCCGCGTCGCGCGCCCCGTCGGCTTCCTCGTCGAACTCCTGGCCTCCATCCCCTCGGTCGTTTACGGCCTCTGGGGCATCTTCGTCCTCGCCCCCTTCCTGCGCTCGACGGTCGAGCCCGCGCTGACGAAGACGCTCGGCTTCCTGCCGCTCTTCCGGGGCACGCCGACCGGGATAGGTCTGTTCACGGGCAGCATCATCCTCGCCATCATGATCACGCCGATCATCTCGGCGGTGGTGCGCGACGTGCTCACCGCTGTGCCAGTTTCGCAGCGCGAGGCGGCGCTTGCCCTCGGCGCGACCAAGTGGGAGACGACGCGCGTCGTTCTGGCGAACGCGTCGTCTGGAATCGCGGGCGCGATCATCCTGGGCCTCGGCCGAGCCATCGGCGAGACGATGGCCGTGACGATGGTCATCGGCAACCGCGCGGAAATCAGTGCCTCGCTCTTCGAGCCGAGCTACACCATCGCCTCCGTCATCGCCAACGAATTGAAGGAGGCGACCAACGACCTGCAAATCAGCGCGCTCATCGAAATCGGCCTGGTGCTCTTCCTGGTCACTTTCCTCGTCAACGGCGCGGCCAAGTTCCTCGTCTGGAGCGTGACGCGCGGGACGAGCGGGACGGCGGGAGCGGCCTGAGATGGAAGGCGTGCTGAGAGAATTCGCGCCGCCCGTGGCGGCAGAGCGCGGCCGCCGCAAACTGACGAGCGCCGTCATGACGACGTTGACGGCCGTCTGCGCCACCATCGCCGTCGCGGTCCTCGTGCTCATCCTGAGCTATATCGCGTACCGGGGCGTGTCGGCGATCAACTGGCAGTTTCTGACGACCGAGTACAGGCCGCTCGGCGAAGGCGGCGGCATAGGCCACGCCATCCTCGGCTCTTTGATTCTGCTTTCGCTCGCCTCTGCTATTGGTCTCCCCCTCGGCATCGCCTGCGGGATTTACCTGGCGGAGTTCGGCGCGGGCTGGTTCGGGCAGACCGTGCGCTTCGTCACGGACACGCTGACGGGCGTGCCTTCGATCATCGTCGGCGTTTTCGTTTATACGCTGCTCGTGCTGCCGACGAAACAGTATTCGGCGATGGCCGGCGGCGTGGCGCTCTCGCTCGTGATGATTCCGATTGTCGCGCGCACGACCGAGGAGATGATTCGGCTGGTCCCGACGAGTCTGCGCGAGGGCGCGCTTGCTTTGGGTGCGCCGCAGTGGCGCGTGACGCTCGGCGTGGTGCTCCCGGCCGCGGCCCCCGGCATCGCCACCGGCGCGATGCTCGCCATCGCGCGCGTCTCGGGCGAGACCGCGCCGCTGCTGCTGACCGTGCTCGGCAGCCGCTTCTTCAACTGGTATCTGGATCAGCCGATGGCGTCCCTGACCGTCGAGATATACAATAACGCCATCTCGGCCTACGAAGAGGAGAACGCCAAAGCCTGGGCCGCCACGCTCGTCCTGATGACGCTCATCCTCGCGATCAACGTCATCGTCCGCTTCTTTACGAGGAGGAAGATTTGAAAGGCAGTGGTCAGTGGTCGGTGGTCAGTGGTCAGTTAAAAGAAAGACAAAAGGCAGTCGCGCCGGACACACTCGCCTGCCTTGTTTTTACTGATCACTGACTACTGACTACTGACTACTGACCACTGACCACTCTTTATGAGTACGCCGACTGAGATAACTGCGCCGAAGCCGTTCGTGCCCGAGCAGCGCGGGGGCGGAGAGGTGCCGCGCGGAGGCGACGCCGCGGCGACGAAGATTAGCGTACGCGACCTAAACTTTTTTTACGGGCGCGCTCAGGCGCTGCACAACATCTGGCTCGACATCCCCGAGCGGATGGTGATGGCGTTCATCGGCCCGTCGGGCTGCGGCAAGTCAACTTTCCTGCGCACGCTCAACCGTATGAACGACACGATTCCGGGGACGCGCGTCGCCGGAAGCGTCGAGATTGACGCCGAAGACATCTACGCGCCGGGCACGGACGTGGTCGAATTGCGCCGCAAGGTCGGGATGGTCTTCCAGAAGTCGAACCCGTTCCCAAAGTCCATCTTCGACAACGTCGCCTACGGCCTGCGCATCAACCGGATGGCGTCGAGCAAGGCGGACCTCAACGAGCGCGTCGAGAAGGCGCTCGCCGACGCCGCGCTCTGGCCCGAGGTGAAAGACCGTTTGAAGTCCTCCGCGCTCGGGCTCTCTGGCGGCCAGCAGCAGCGGCTCTGCATCGCGCGCGCCCTCGCCGTGCAACCCGAAGTCGTCCTGATGGACGAGCCCGCCTCGGCGCTCGATCCCATCGCGACGCAGAAGATAGAGGAGCTGATCGTCGAGCTAAAGCGCGACTACACCATCGTCATCGTCACGCACAACATGCAGCAGGCCGCGCGCGTCTCCGACCGGACGGCCTTCTTCTGGCTCGGCAAGCTTGTCGAGGTCAACGACACCGAGAAGATGTTCACCAACCCCGAGCAGAAGCTGACGGAGGACTACATCACGGGGAGGTTCGGATAGTGGTCAGTGGCCGGTGGTCAGTTAAAAACTGATTTCTTACTGACCACCGGCCACTGACTACTGACCACTGAGTTATGGAACAACACAGAAGACTCGACCGCGAGCTGGATCACCTGCGCGACCGCTTGCTGCTGCTGGGCGGGGAGACGGAGCGCGCGCTCCAGCGAGCCATTTACGCGCTGGTCGAGCGCGACAGCGAGACGGCCCAGGCGGTCCTGAAAGACGACGACGTAGTTGACCATTTGGAGGTCGAGATTGACCGCCTCTGCGTGGACCTCATCGCGCTCCGCCAGCCGGCCGCGCGCGACCTGCGCTTCGTCATCTCGGTCGCCAAGATCACGCCCATCCTTGAGCGCATCGCCGACCACGCCTGCAACATCGCGCGCGCCGTCGTTGACCTCAACGACGAGCCGCAGCTTAAAATCTTGGTTGACCTGCCACGGATGGCAGACCACGCGTCCGAGATGCTGCACGCCTCGCTCGACGCCTTCACGACGCACGACGCGGCCGCCGCGCGCGAGCTGATCGCCCGCGACGACGAGATTGACGAAATCTACAACCGCGTCTTTCACGACCTGATTGACCTGATGGTCGCGGACCCGCAGACGACCCGTCGCGCCGCCCGCCTGCTCTTCGTCGCCAAGCACATCGAGCGCATTGCCGACTACGTCACGGACATCTGCGAGCTGACCGTTTACATGGCCCAGGCCGAGTTCATCAAGCACAGCTATTGAAAGCGGTGATGAGCGATGAGTGATAAGTTAAACCGCATGTCTTTCACTCATCACTTATCACTCATCGCTCATCACCTTATTATGAGACCTGTACTGATCGTCGAAGACGACGCCGACATCGCGGAGAGCCTGCGTTACAATCTGGAGCGCGAGGGGCTGCGCGCGCTCGTCGCGGAGACGGGCGAGAAGGGCCTGGCCGCCGCGCTCGACGCGAAGAACCCGCCGCAGCTCGTCATCCTTGACCTAATGCTGCCGGGGATGAGCGGCACGGAGTTGTGCCGCAGGCTCCGCCGCGAGCCGGCGACGCGGCGGCTCCCCGTCATCATGCTGACGGCGCGCTCCTCGGAGGCCGACCGCGTGGGCGGCTTCGACGTGGGCGCGGACGACTACATCACGAAGCCCTTCTCGGTGCGCGAGCTGATGGCACGCGTGCGCGCCGTCCTGCGGAGAGTTGACGAGACTTCGGGCGAGCGATACGAGGACGGCCGGCTCGTCGTTGACTTCGCAGACATGCACGTCGCCTGCGACGGCACGAGCGTCAGGCTGACGCGCAAGGAGTTCGCGCTGCTCACGTCGCTCGCCAAGAGCGCCGGCCGCGTCGCCACGCGCCAGCGCCTCCTGGACGATGTCTGGGGGCACCAGTACTACGGCGACACGCGCACGCTCGACGTGCACATCCGCCGCCTGCGCCAGAAGCTCGGCCCCTGCGGCGAATCAATCGAGACGGTCGTCGGCGTCGGCTACCGCTTCGTCGGCTGCACGGAAAAGCAATGATGAATGCGGAGTGATGAATGATGAATTAAAAGCAATTTGTCTTTCATTCATCATTCCGCATTCCGCATTCATCATTTGATTCTCATGTCTGTTCGCGTCAAGTTTCTGCTCTTCCTGACGAGCGCGGTGGCGGCGGGGCTGCTCGTCAGCTCCGTGTGGAACCTGCGGACGAGGCTCGCCATTCTTTTCGCGCTGGTGGCCGGCGCGCTCGTCGGCATGCTCTTCTCGGACTGGAGGGAGGAGCTGAAAGAGGCCGCGGTCGTCGTCCCCGACCGCGCCGAGGAGCGCAAACGGGAGGGGGCGCGCAGGGAGATTCGCGCCGCCGTCCTCCTCGAAGTGATGATGAGCGGGATGCGCGAGGGCGTGCTGGTCGTTGACGCGGAGACACGGGTCGTCACGTCGAACCCCGCGGCGCGGGAGATTTTTGGCCCAACGGGCGGCGCGCTCGTCGGCCGGCGGCTGTCCGACTTGACGCGCAACCCTGCGATTCATTCCGCCTTCAACGCCTCGCTGAAAGAGTACGAGCAGTCGAAGACGAAGATCGAAACGGAGGGGCCGGGCGGCCCCATCTACGACTTGAGCGTCGTCCCGCTCAGCCTCGACACCCCAGGCTCTCGCGGCGCGATGGGCGTCTTCTTCAACATCACGCGCCTCGAACGGCTGGAGCGCGTGCGCCAGGAATTTCTCTCCAACGTCTCGCACGAGCTGCGCACGCCGCTGACCGCCATCATCGCCTTCGTCGAGACGCTCGAAGACGGCGCGCTCGACGACAGCGCGAGCAGCCGCCGCTTCCTCTCAATCATCCGGCGCAACGCCGAGCGCATGCACAGCCTGATTAACGACATCCTGGAGCTGTCGGCGATAGAGGCCGGGACCGTGAAGGTCGAGGTCTCGGAGACACAGCTTCGCGCGCTGGTGAACGACGTGCTGACGGCGGTCGCGCGGCACGCCGAGGAGCGCGGCGTCGCGCTCGTCAACGAGGTCGCGCCCGGCGCGGTCGTGCTCGCCGACGCGGGCCGGCTCGAACAGATGCTGACGAACCTCGTGGACAACGCAATCAAGTTCGACCGCAAGGGCGGCCGGGTCACGGTCAGCCACGAGCGCGGCACGCGCGACCGCATCACGGTCGCAGACACCGGCGAAGGCATCACGCCCGAGCACGTCAAGCGCATCTTCGAACGCTTCTACCGCGTTGACCGCGCACGCTCGCGCGAGCTGGGCGGCACCGGATTGGGCCTCGCCATCGTCAAACACCTCGCCCGCGCCCACGGCGGCGAAGTCGGCGTCAACTCCACCCCCGGCGAGGGCTCCACCTTCTATATCGAGCTGCCTGTGTTGGAAGTTAAGGCGATTGAAGAATCGCATGCAGTTTCAGAAGAAGCCGAGCAGGAGAGGATCATACATGCGGTTGAATCAAACTAACCCTCCGTGTCTTTCAGTGCCTTTTCAACTTCACGCAATTCCGCCTCGGTTTCGACCATATACGTATTAGCATCGATAAAGGCCTTATGATCCTTAATCGCGTTGGCGGAAACTGCCATATCCCCTACAAATTTAATCTGGTGCCGAATCTTCTCTTTATAATTCTTCGAGAGTAGTGCCGTCATACTTTTTCATAAGTTTGAGAATCTTATCACTCATAAATTCGCTTCTCCTTAACCTTCTGGTTTTTTGATATCGCGGCGGGCTCTATCCGCTTTTGAATCTTACCTACGGCCCGCAAGTCACCCCCGCGTCAGGTGGCGGTACTTGATGCGGTGGGGCTGGTCGGCGGCCGCGCCGAGGCGAGCCCTTCGGTCGGCCTCGTAGTCCGAGTAGTTGCCCTCGAACCAACGGACGCGGCTGTCGCCTTCGAAGGCGAGGATGTGTGTCGCGATGCGGTCCAGGAACCAGCGGTCGTGGCTAATGACGACGGCGCAGCCGGCGAAAGTTTCGAGCGCCTCTTCGAGCGCGCGCATCGTGTTCACGTCCAGGTCGTTGGTCGGCTCGTCCAGCAGGAGCACGTTCGCGCCCTCCTTGAGCACCTTCGCCAGGTGGACGCGGTTGCGCTCGCCGCCCGAAAGTGTGCCAATCTTCTTCTGCTGGTCCGTGCCGGAAAAGTTGAAGCGCGCGACGTAGGCGCGTGAGTTGACCTCGCGCGCGCCGAGCGCGACCACGTCGAGGCCGCCGGAAATCTCCTCCCAGATCGTCTTGCCCGCCGAGAGCGTCTCGCGGCTCTGGTCAACGGAGGCGAGCTTGACCGTCTCGCCGATTTTAATTGTGCCAGAATCGGGTTGCTCCTGCGCCGTGATCATTCGGAAGAGCGTGGTCTTGCCCGCGCCGTTCGGCCCGATGACGCCGACGATCCCGCCCGGCGGGAGGTGAAACGTCATCTCCTCGACGAGCAGGTTGTCGCCGTAAGCCTTTGCCACCCCCTCGGCGTCAATCACTCTCTGGCCCAGCCGCGGCCCCGGCGGGATGTAAATTTCCAAGTCCTGGCGGCGGCCTTCGCTCTCCTGGTTGAGCAGGGCTTCGTAGGAATTGACGCGCGCCTTGCCCTTGGCCTGGCGGCCTTTCGGTGACATGCGAATCCACTCCAGCTCGCGCTGCAAGGTCTTCTGCCGCTCGCTCTCGGACTTCTCCTCGCGGCGCAGCCGCTCCTGCTTCTGTTCGAGCCAGGAAGAGTAGTTGCCCTTCCAGGGGATGCCCTCGCCGCGGTCCAGTTCCAGAATCCAGCCCGCGACGTTGTCCAGAAAGTAGCGGTCGTGCGTGACGGCGATGACCGTGCCGGCGTACTTTTGCAGGTGCTGTTCGAGCCAGGCGACCGACTCGGCGTCGAGGTGGTTCGTCGGCTCGTCTAAAAGCAGGATGTCGGGCTTTTGCAGCAGCAGGCGGCAGAGGGCGACGCGGCGGCGCTCGCCGCCCGAGAGGATTTTGACGATAGTCTCGCCCGGCGGGCAGCGCAGCGCGTCCATCGCCATCTCAAGCCGCGAGTCGAGGTCCCACGCGTCCGCCGCGTCCAGCTTCTCCTGGACCTCGCCCTGCCGTTCGAGAAGCTGTGCCATTTCATCATCACTCAGCGGCTCGCCGAACTTCGCATTGATCTCGTCGAACTCCTTGAGCAGGTCAACCACGTCTTGCGCGCCCTGCTCGACGATTTCTCTCACGGTCTTCGTCTCGTCCAGCCGCGGCTCCTGCTCAAGGAAGCCGACCGTGTAGCCGGGCGAGATGACCGTCTCGCCGACGAACTCCTTGTCCACGCCGGCGAGGATTTTCAAAAGCGAGCTTTTGCCCGAGCCATTGAGGCCGATGACGCCGATCTTCGCGCCGTAGAAGTAAGAGAGGTAAATGTCTTTGAGGACCGGCCGCTTGTCGTAATACTTGCCGACGCCGACCATCGAGTAGATGACTTTATTCGGAGCAGTGCTCATTTATCTTTATCCTAACCTCCGCCGTGAATCCTAGCAGATTTCGTGTCGGGCGACACGCGGACGACATTCGGGCACTCAGAAGGCAAGGCGTGCTATCATACCCGGCGTTGCGTGAACGTCTAAGGGAACCCTGCTTTGAGCCGTGCGATTTGAGTGGGACGAAAAGAAGGCTATCGGTAACCTTGCTAAGCACGGAGTTTCATTTGAAGAAGCGGCGACCGTTTTCGGCGACACGCTTTCTGACACCTTTGATGATCCCGACCATTCTGCGGAAGAGCGCCGGTTTATTATCACCGGCGTCTCGGGAGAAGGTAGAATGTTGATTGTAGCTCACACGGACGACGGAGAGGTTGTTCGTATTATCAGTGCGCGAGAGCCGACTCGTGGAGAAAGAAAGTCTTATGAAGAGAGCCGAGACTGAAAACGCGGAAGACGAGCTGCGGCCTGAGTATGATTTTTCAAAGCTGAAGGGGAGGGTACGCGGCAAGTATGCCGAGCGTTACCGCGCGGGCACAAACCTCGTGTTGCTTGAGCCCGATGTCGCGACAGCGTTCCCCGACGCCAAAGCCGTAAACGAGGCTTTGCGTCTCCTCATGAAGGTTGCCCAAAAACAGGTCTCGCCCCAACGTTGAAGGGACACGTCCGGGGAGTATCATCTTTCAAGATTTTGCTCCGGCATTTTGTTTAGCTCACCCCGCGCCCACTGTTCGAGCAGCGGTCTCACCTCTGGAAAACTCAATCCTTCCCTGTGCCAATTGTATTCGCTGAGGCCCGCGACGGCGTTCCACGTCGGGTGGTAGCGCAGGTAGATGTCTTTCTCCCGCGCGTCGCCCCAACTGCCGTCCGGGTTCTGGTGCGTGAGGTAATACTCCATGCCGGCGCGCATGATGGGGTCACGGGTCGTCACGCCGAAGGCGCGCAGCGAGTCCATGAACTCGCCGAGCATGTCCGCGTCGTCGTCCGCTATCGCGGCCTTGAGGTTCGTCTTCAGGAACTCGAACTCCTGCGGCAAGAGCCGCGGCGAGAGTCTGAACTGGCTGTAGTTGTTCAGCGTGTAAACGACGTGCGTGACGGCGTAAACCGTGTCGTGGAACTCTTCGCCCGCGTCTCCGGCGCGCGCGCGGTACGGGCGCAAACTCGGCAGCCACTTGAGCACGTCCGCGTAGCGCGCGCCGAGGTTGACGCCCGAACGCTCGCCGACGTAAGCAGTGATGAGCGCGTCGTACCAGACATCGTAGCGCGTGCGCATGACGAGCGGCGAGTGGCAGACGTAGCAGACGGCGCTCCCGCGCTCGTTCACGGCCCCGCAGCGCCCGCACTCGTCGGGCACGTCCGCGGGAGGCGGCTCCGCGCGCGGATCGAAGAGCAGGTAGTCGCGCGCTGTGAAGCGCGGGGCCGCGCGTTTGATCTGCCTTTTCAACTCGGGGTCGAAGACGCCCAGGCTGTCGGCCGCGTCCGAGCCGTAAGCGAGGTTGGCGATTGTGCCCGCGTCGGCGTCCGCAGGGACGGAGCGATGATTGCGCCGCCAGAAGCGCGCGCGCTCCAGCCCCATCCGCCGCGCCTCGCGCCTCACGAAGGGGTCGCGCACGGCGGCCGACAGGCTGTAAAAGCACCAGAGGTAATCGTGGCCGTAGTCCTCGAAGTTGCGCCGGTCGCGCGCCGTGCGGTAGATGAAGTCGAGCCCGCGCAGCACGGTGCGACTGCGGTCTGCCTCGGTGAAACGCGAGCCGGGCCAGAGGGCGCGAGCTTGCTTGCCGGCAGACGTGACGTGGGTCGCGCCGCTCGCCCGCTGTCTTGACGGTTTTTTGGCCCAAATTGCGGCGGGCCGAGGCGCGAACGCCCGCGCCTGGCCGAAGACGCAAAAGAGCAGAAAGGTGCAGAGAATTTTTCTACGCATCGCGGCTTTTCCCCCCTTGCGCTCGGGCGTGAATGTCCTGCATACTTGCGCTTGTCGGATTCCTACTCTCGCGCATCAACGGTGATTGCGCCTGCCCGTGACCGTGAAGCGACGACGTTCGGCTGAAGAGAGAGTGAGGCTAGTTGTCAACCAGTTAGAAGCCGCTCTCCAATGGTTAGAGCGCCGGGCGCGCGTCGCGTTTCGCCGTAGAGGCTTGGCCTCCCCGCCTTGTCTTGCGATTCCATACTGCCCAGAGCTTCCCTTGACCTCAGAGGACTAAGAAGAAGAAATGACTACGAAACTTTACGTCGGCAATCTGTCTTTTAAGACGACGAGCGACGACCTGCGCGACCACTTCTCGCAGGCGGGCACAGTCGAATCAGCATCGATCATAGAGGACCGCGAGACGGGCCGCTCGCGCGGCTTCGGCTTCGTCGAGATGGCGACGGCCGAAGACGCACAGGCGGCCATCGAGCAGTTCAACGGCAAAGACATGAACGGCCGCAGCCTCACCGTCAACGAGGCCAAGCCGAAGACCGACCGCGGGCCGGGCGGCGGCGGCGGGCGCGGCGGCTACGGCGGAGGCGGCGGAGGTCGTGACCGCGACCGCGGCGGCTACGGTGGCGGCGGCGGCGGCGGGCGCAACGACCGCGAGCCCCGTTGGTAATGCAAAATTAAAAATTAAAAATGTAAAAGGGAAGACGGGCCGCATCCCGCTCGTCTTCCTTTTTGCATTTTTAATTTTGCATTTTTCATTTCCGCGTGAGCGGAGTGATCTTCAGCTTGAGCGTTTGCCCCCCGCGCACGGCTTCCACTTCGTACTCCTGCCCGGCCTTCATCTCGCCGAGCGCGTAGGTGTAGTCGTAAACGTTGCGCACCTCGCGCCCGGCCATCTTGATTATCTTGTCCCCGGCCTTTAACCCGGCCGCCGCCGCCGGCGAATCGTCGCGCACGCCGTCGAGCAGCATCCCGTCGTTCGACTCGGCGTAGTTCGGGATCGTGCCGAGATAAACGCGGAAGCCCATCGAGCGGCCCTGCGTCTGACTCTTTGCGACCGCGTAGGTCGGACGCCTCCCACCGCCATCCATCAGCCGCACCATGCCGGCGACCAGCGAGACCACTTCCGCCTCGCCCTCGTAGTTAATCTTCTCCGCGGTGTCCGAAGGCTTGTGATAGTCGTCGTGCGTGCCCGTGAAGAAAAAGAGCACGGGGATGTTCTTAGCGTAAAACGAAGAATGATCGCTCGGGCCGTAGCCATCTTCATTCATACTCAGATTAAGGTGCTGAGGAAGTGAGAGCGCAATGTTCGTGCTCAACCTACTGGTTGACGCTCGCTTTGCGGCCGGGACCGCGGCAGGGTCCGAGTCAGTATTCGTAATTACTATCCACTTGCGCCACTCGACGGCCGTCCCGACGCCGCCTATCGTCAGCCTACGTTCCTTCATCCGCCCGATCATGTCCATGTTGATCATCGCCACGGTCTTGTCGAGCGGCCAGATGGGGTGGTTGACGTAGTAGTTCGAGCCGAGCAAACCTTCTTCCTCGCCGCCGAAGGCTATGAAGACGAGCGTGCGTTTCATCTCCCTTCTTTTGGCCGCGAAGATGCGCGCCAGCTCAAGCACGCCGGCCACGCCCGAAGCGTTGTCGTCCGCGCCGTGGTGTATCTCGCCCTCACGCGGCGCGAGGCTCCCCGCGCCCCCGCGGCCCAGGTGGTCGTAGTGCGCGCCGATGACTACGGCCTCGCTCTTCAGCGCGGGGTCGGAGCCTTCGAGGATGCCGACGACGTTGTAGGCTGGTGCGCTGCGGCGCACGAGGTCCGTCGAGAGCGAAAGCGTGAAATCGAAGGGCGGGTTGACGCTGAGCTTCACGTCATACCGCACGGCGGGCGGGTCGGCGTCGCGGTTGATCTCTAGCAACCCTCCAAGCTTCATCTCAAGCTCTGCGAGCTGCACACCGCGATTCAACTGGAAGAGGCGCAGCGCGGCCTGGCGCGAGACGACTACGACGGGCAGACCCGCCTCGCCCTCGCTCTGGTCGTAGCTCAGGCGGGCGAGCCTGTCGTCCTTAAAATTATCTGTGGCCGCGATGACGACGAGCGCGGCCGCGCCCGCGTTGCGCGCGGCAATCGCCTTCCAGCGCACGTCGCCGTAGCGCGCGAACTGGCCGTGCGGGTTGTCGCCGTCGGGCGAGCCCGAGAGGGCTACGGCGACGCGCCCCTTGACCGGCACGTTCGCGTAATCGTCGTAGTTCAACTCGTCGGCCTTGATTCCGTAGTGGACGAAGACGACCCGCAAGTCCGCAAGCTTCGCGTTCGATGAAAAGCCGAGCGGCATCCAGTCTTCGCCGGCGCGCAGGCTGACAGCGTTCCCGCCCGAATCTGGCTTCACCGTCAGAGAATTGCCCTGGCCCAATTCGACGCCGGCAACGAAGGGAAACTCCTGCATGTAGCGGCGCGGGCTGTCGGCTTCGAGGATGGACATGCCGGGCAGGTCTTGCCCGATGCTGCGCCGCAGGCCCAGGCGCGAAAACTCACGGGCGACGTACTCGGCCGCATCGGTCGCGCCCGCGCTCCCCGTCCTGCGCCCTTCGAGCTTGTCCGAAGCCAGATAGGAGACGTGAGCGCGCAAACGCTCCACGCTCGGCGCGGAGTCCTCGGCCCGCCGCTGAGCGACGGCGCTGAAGGCGAGGACGAGGGCGAGCGAGAGGGGAAGGAATTTCTGTCTCATGATTTCAAATCTCAACGTTGTCAGAGGATGAAGAAGAAATGATGAATGCGGAATGATGAATAATGAATGAAAGACAATCGCTTTTAATTCATCATTCATCATTCCGCATTCATCATTTGCTTTTCATCCCTCATCCCTTTTTTTACTCCACCCAGTCGGCGATGAAGACGTTGGTGTCGCCGCGCGTCCTGGCGTTGCGGTTCGAAGCGAAGACCAGTTTCTTGCCGTCGGGCGAGAACATGGGGAAGCCGTCGAAGGTCTCCTCGAACGTGACGCGCTCCAGGTTTGTGCCGTCAACACCGATCATGTAGAGGTCGAAGTTGCGACCTTTGGGATCGTTCATGTTCGAGGCGAAGATGACGCGGCGGCCGTCCGGGAAGAAGTAAGGCGCGAAGCTTGCCGCGCCCTGGCGCGTCACCTGGCGCTTATTCGTCCCGTCCGAGTTCATCACCCAGATTTCAAAGACCGTCGGCTCGATGACGTTCTCCGCGAGCTTCTGCCTGTAGCGCCCAACCTCCGCGGGCGTCTTCGGGTGGTAAGCGCGGTAGACTATCTGCCGCCCGTCCGGCGAGAAAAATGGCCCACCGTCGTAGCCCGGCTCCGTCGTCAAACGCCGCACGTGCTTGCCCGACGCGTCCATCGTGTAGATGTCCAGGTCGCCGTCGCGCGCCGAGGTGAAGACGATCTTCCGGCCGTCCGCGGAGACGGTCGCCTCGGCGTCGTAGCCTTGCGTCTTCGTCAACTGCTTCACGTCCGTGCCGTCGGGTCGCGCCGTGAAGATGTCGTACGCGGGATAAATGGGCCAGACGTAGCCGCGCCGGTAGTCGGGCCGCGGCGGGCACTCTTTGGCCGCGAGGTGCGTCGAGGCGTAAAGAATGCGGTGCTCCCTCGGCAGGAAGTAGGAGCAGGTCGTGCGCCCGGAGCCCGTCGAGACCATGCGCACGTTCGAGCCGTCCGCGCCCATCGTAAAAATCTGGTCGCACTCCATCGCGTCGCGCTTCGACTGAAAGATCAGCTCGCGCCCGTCCGCCGAAAAGTACGCCTCCGCATTCTCGCCCCCGAACGTCAACTGCCTCACGTTGCGCAGATGCTTCTCCGCCGGCAGCGCGAGGTCATCAGAAGAAAGGGCGATAGAAGTTGAGTCAACAGACTTGAGCGGGACTATGAGGAAGGAAAAGACAAAGAGCGCGGATAAGAGCTTCATAAATTTTATGTGCCAACTTCGCGGGCTTTCTTAGCGCCTTTGCGTGAGACTGTATTTCACGCAAAGGCGCAAAGGCGCTAAGAAATCACTCACCCGTTCTTTCTTTCAAACTCTTTCATGAACGAGACCAGCACTTCGACGCCTTCGCGCGGGAAGGCGTTGTAGATGGAGGCGCGTATGCCGCCGACCGAGCGGTGGCCTTTCAGGCCGTCCAGGCTCGCGGCCGCGGCCTCGCTGGCGAACCTCTTTTCAAGCTCCTCGCTCGGCAGCCGGAACGTGACGTTCATGGTCGAGCGCGAGTCCGGGTCGGCGTGTCCGCGGTAGAAATCGGTCGTGTCAATCGCGTCGTACAACAGCCCCGCCTTCGCCTCGTTCTCGCGACCCATGCCTTCGAGCCCGCCCCTCTCCCGGAGCCACTTGCACACCAGATCAATGATGTAGATGCCCCACGTGTTCGGCGTGTTGTAGAGCGACTTGTTCTCGGCGTGCGTGCGGTAGTCAAGCATCGTGTGCAGGCCGTCGGGGATGCGCTGCAAGAGGTCGTCACGGATGATGACGAGCGTGACGCCGCTCGGCCCCATGTTCTTCTGCGCGCCCGCGTAGATGAGCGCGTACTTCTCGGCGGCAATCGGGTGCGACATGATGTCCGAGGAGGCGTCGGCGATTAAAGGCACGTCGCCCACCGCAGGCTCGCGCTTCCACTCGACGCCCTCAATCGTCTCGTTCGTCGTGATGTGGACGTAAGCGGCCTTCGGGTCGAGCTTGAGTTCGTCGTCTTCGGGCGTGCGCGTGAAGCCGCCGTCGGCCATCGTCGCCGCGACGTTGACCGCGCCCTCGCGCTTGGCCTCCTTCAGCGCCTTCTTGCCCCAACTGCCCGTGATGACGTAGTCGGCGCTCCCCTCGCGCGGCAGCAGGTTCATGGGGATCATCGAGAATTGCAAGCTCGCCCCGCCCTGCAAAAAGAGGACGTGGTAGTTGTCCGCAAGCCCCATCAACTCGCGCACGCCGCGCTCGGCCCGCCCGATGATTTCGTCGAACGCCTTCGAGCGGTGGCTGATCTCCATCACGGACATGCCCACCCCCGGCAGACTCACCAACTCCTTCTGCGCCTCTTCCAGCACCTGCAACGGCAGCACCGCCGGCCCCGCGCTGAAGTTATAAATTCGTTCGGTCATTCATCCTCCTAAAAGTGGTCAGTGGTCAGCAAGAACTATTTTTTAACTGACCACTGACTACTGACCACTGTCTTTCTCATATTTGGGTCTCATCGCTTTGCCCGCGATGCGCGCGACGATCCAGCGCGGGACGAGGCGCTCGGACTCGGTCATGAGGTAGTTTGTCCAGCCGGAAATGATGTGGCTCTTCCGGCGCTTGAGGCCGTTGAGCGCCGTGTCCACGACCTCGTCGGGCGTCTGCGCGGCGCGCATCGGCGGCTTGTCCGTGTTGGCCGCCGCGAAAAAGTTGGTCTCCGTCACGCCGGGGCAGAGCGCCATCACGTGCACGCCGAGCGGGCGGTTCTCGTCCCACAAGGCTTCCGAGAACGAGAGCACGAAAGCCTTCGTCGCCGCGTAGGTCGCCATGAACGGCACGCCCTGGAAGGCGGCGGTCGAGGCGACGTTGATGATTGTGCCACTCTTGCGTTCGCGCATCGGCTGAAGGTAGAGATGCGTCAGCGCGACCAGCGCCTTCACGTTCAAGTCAATCATCTCCAGCTCGCGCGCGGGGTCGAGCGCCGCGAAGTCGCCCATCGAGCCGAAGCCCGCGTTGTTAATCAGCGTCTCGACCGTGAGCCCGCGCCGCTCCGTTTCCGCGAACAATTTGCCCGGCACGTCACGTTCGGTCAAATCCGCCGCGACGTACTGCGCGTGGACGTTGTGCGCCTGTGCCAATTCCTCGCAAAGGCTTCTTAACTTATCTTCCGAGCGCGCGACCAGCACGACGTTCTCGCCCCGCGCCGCGAGCCTGCGCGCGAACGCCTCGCCGATACCGGATGATGCGCCCGTGATGAGCGTGATTTTCATCTTTCTTTCCAGTTAACTTCTAATCTCAAGCAGACTGAGTTCCAGGATGTCCGGGTTCTCAGCCCGCAGGCGCTCAAGGGTTTCGGCGGGCGGCGCGGCTTCGAGGTTGATGTGCGCGACCGCCGCCTCGGAGCCCTCGAAGATGATGTTCTCCATCTCCTGGACGTTGATGTTCGCGCCGCGGATGGCGTCTAAGACCTGTGCCAGAACGCCGGGACGGTCCTGATGGCGGACGACGAGCGTGTGCGTGGCGGGCGTGCGCTCGGCCAGGTTCACGACGTTCGGGACGATGCCCGTCTCCTTGAAGCTGCGGACGATGCGGACGGTCTCGGCGGCAATCGCCTCCTGCGCCTGGTCCGTCGAAGCGCCGATGTGGTGCGTGCCGTAAAGGTTCTCTTCTTTGACGATCTCGTCCGCGAACTCGGCCACGGCCGAAGTCGGCTCCTGCGCGAACACGTCGAGGCCGGCGCGAATGCGGCCCGTCTTCAAGACCTCGCGGAGCGCGCCCTGGTCCACGACCTCGCCGCGCGCCGTGTTGACGAAAATCGCGCCCTCCTTCATCGAGTTGAACACGTCCGCGCCGACGAGCGAGCGCGTCTCGGGTTTCAAGGCGAGGTGCACGCTGACCACGTCCGAGACGCGCGCCACCTCCTGCGGCGTGTCGAGTCGTTCGACTCCTAAGGCGGCGGCTCGCTCGGCCGTCAGGCTGCGGCTCCACGCGACGACCTTCATGCCGAAGGCGCGGGCGCGCGGAATCATCTCCTGCCCGATTTGGCCCGTGCCGATGAGGCCGAGCGTGCGCCCGTAGAGGCCGCGCGACTTGGAAAACTCCTTCTTGTTCCACTCGCCGCGGCGGAGCGCGATGACGTTGTCGGCGACGCGGCGGTCGAGCGCGAGTATCAGCGCGAAGGCCAATTCGGCGACGGCGATTGAGTTCTTGCCGGGGCAGTTCGAGACGTAGATGCCGCGGCGCGAGGCCGCCGCCACGTCAATCGTGTTGTAGCCCGCGCCCGCGCGCACCACCAGCTTCAACGCGCCCGCCGCGAGCATCGGCTCCGTCACCTTCGTCCCGCGCACGACCAGCACGTCCGGGTTCAAGGTCCGTATCGCCTCCGTCAGCGCCTCATCTTTCAAATCGGGCTGGAACGTCACCCGGCAGCCGATGGCCGCCAGGCCGTCGCGGCCGGACTGCTCGAATTTGTCAGCTATCAGTACGTGCATAGTGGTCAGTGGTCGGTGGTCAGTGGTCAGTTGGGAATCA
>DASWQY010000036.1:0-353512 GCA_036403435.1 Pyrinomonadaceae bacterium | reverse complement strand
CAGTGGTCAGTGGCCGGTGGTCAGTGGTCAGTTAAAAGCATGAATGCCGAAGCTTGCTTCTTCCATTAGGACTCAAGACTGCCAGCACTCAATCACTGACCACTGACCACCGGCCACTGACCACTTCTTCCCACGCCGGGGCGCGCGTGCTATCCTTAGCCCACTAGCCCCTTTCTAGACAGCATTACGAACCCGGCGGCCGCGGACTCGCCCGCGCTGCCTTACTTGAGGAGAGTCTTCTCATGCACATTTTTGCCTTGAAGCCGTCCGCTAATTTTTTGGCGGCCGCGGCGCTCGCCCTCGCCCTCGCGGCGGCCGGGTGCCAGCAGCAGACCGCCAACAGCACCAACACCACGACGACGACGAACGCGAACACGACGGCCAACACAGACGCCTCGAACACGTCGAACGCGAACACGACGAGCACGACGACGAGCAACACGTCGGCCATCGAGGCGCGCGAGCCGGACCAGTACAGCGCGACCATCACGATGAAGGTCGAGGTGACCGGCGCGAAGAACATCTCGACGCCGCCGCTGACGGCCAACTTCGCGCGCAACGGCGGCGACCGCCGCATCTCTTTCAAGCTCGGCGGCGACGAGGTCATCTACCTGGACCGCGCCGACAAGCACTACGTCGTCCTCCCGAACCGCAAGCAGTACGCGGAGGTTGACGCACAGTCAACGGGCTTCAACGTGCCGACCGTGATGACGCCGGGGCAGATCATCAAGCAGGTGCAGAGCGTGAGCGGGTGCGAGAAGGTCGGCGACGAGCAGTTTGCGGGCCGCAGCGCCGTCAAGTACCGCTGCGCGGGCGCGGCGAAAACTGGCACACAGGCCGGCGACGTGAAGGCCGAGTCGTTCGTTTACGTGGACAAGGACACGGGGCTGCCGCTCCGCTCCGAAACGCTCATCAGCTCGCAGGCCCCTGTCGCGGGGGCGAGCGCCGCGAAGGTCGTCACGGAGTTGAGCAACATTCAGACGAGCGTGCCGGCCGACACGTTCGCGGAGCCGGCGGGGATGAGCAAGGTTGACCCGGCGCAGGTGCGCTCGCAGGTCGAAGCGGTCGTCCGCGCCGCGCTTTTCTTCGTGCAGAACATGATGAACGCCGGCAGCACGCCGCCGGCACCGGCACCGACGGCGTCGCCCGCGGCTTCGCCCGCGCGGTGAGAGGACAACCATGAAATATCTTCTGGCGGTCATCACGGGAATCGTCGGCCTGGTCCTGGGCGCTCTGTTAGTACTCTTCCTGGTCGGCGCGGCGAAGCCGAAGCCACTGCCGGGCCAGCCCGTGCGTGCTCCCGAAGCGGGCGGCGACCCGCCGGGCACGGCCGTCGTCACGCTCGACGAAAAATTCTTCGACCCGCTGCTCGGCACGGTCTTCCGCGACCTGGGGTCGCCGTCGTTCCCGCTCGAACTGGCGATGACGGAGCGCGCGCCGTCGGACGGTTCGACGCTGACGACCATTCCGGCGGCCTTGCAGGAAGGGTGCCCGGACACGGTCGTCATTAAAAACGAAGGCAGCAGCGTGAAGACGGGGGTGCACTTCACGGGCGGGAAGATTATCGCGCCGCTCGCCTTCGACGGGAGCAAGAACATCCTGGGCGCGTGCGTGCGTTTTCAAGGCTGGGCGCAGGCGAGCATTGACCTGCGCTTCGATCAGGAGAAGCAGACGGTTTACGGACAGATCAACGTGGAGGGCGTCAACCTCGAAGGCGCGCCGGCGGCGGTCGGCGGCATCGCGGCGCTGCTCGTCCAGCGTTCGATCAACCAGCGCATCAACCCGATTGAGATATTGCGCGCCCCGCAGCTCGCGCTCGCCATGCCCGTGCAGTCGGCAAACGGGACGCTCAAGGCCAACGTCAAAGACGTGCGCGCGGAAGTGGCCGAAGGCAAACTCATCCTGCACCTGAGCTTCGACTTCGCGGGCGCGCGCGGCGGAGCCCCCGGCGCGGCGCAGTGAGGAAACGCACACCGTCACAAAACAAAAGAAGGAAGGGACGGACCACGAAACAACACGAAGTCACACGAAACAGCTTGAACTTCGTGCTGTTTCGTGTGACTTCGTGGTTCGTTCGCTGAACCTGTTTGGGGCTCTACGAAATTAGTGAATGGCGACGCCGAAGCCGACGGTGAAGTTGTGCTGGGTGCGACCCTGGAACACGTCGCCGTCGAGATTGAAGTCGCCGCGGAAGATCGGGTTGTAGTTGAACTCGATCAGCCGCAGGTCAACGCGCGGGTGGACGCGAACGTCTATGCCGCCGCCGAACTTCATGGCAAAGCTCGTGTCACTCACGTCGAACGTCTCCGTGAAGTCGGCCGAGCTGAACTCCACGCTCTGGCGGGCCGCGCCGGCCAGGACGTGCGCGTAGGGCTTGAAGCGCGTCTCCTTAGAGTTGTCCTTGATCTGCACGCCGCCCATCACCTGCCACATCCGCTCGCGCGTATCGACGGTGTCAACGCCGTCGGTGAAGCTGTCGCTCTTGAAGTGGCCCGAGACGTTGCCCTTGACGCCGAAGTAGCGCGTGAAGTTGCCGGCGATTGACGCGTCGAAGCCGTTGAAGCCGCGGCGGTCGCTCAGGAAGTCCGCGAAGTCGTCGTCGAGGTCCGGGTCGTCCACGCCCGTGTCAACGCGCGCGTGAGAGAAGCCGCCCGAGACCTCCACCTTGTTGTAGTCGTCGCTCTGCGCGAACGCCATCGAGGCAGAGGCCACGACCACGACTGCTAAAAACAGTAGTTTACGCATAATAGATTTTCACTCCCGTGATGTTGTTTTTCAGGGGGCCACGCTTTCGTGAAGATTGCCCCCGTCTTGATGAAGGCCCAAGTGAATGGAACCCCCTTGCTCTTATGGACCGCCCGTCCGGCGGCCTCTGTCGTCAGAGGCCCATGAGACACCTTCTGAGCGCCTCCGGGTTGCCTCGCGGCCCACTGTAAACGTCGCACCCAGCCTTCGAGTTCCTCACGAATTCATGGCAAGCCTAATGCCGTCGAAAACTGTGGCCTCCCGGCCATAATTCCCGTGGCGGCGGAAGCCACCCCCGCACGAAAAGCCCGACATCTGGAGTTTCATTCATTCCGCTCATACGTCTGATTCGGGACTTTGATGTCCGCTACCGAACATTAGAGGGGAGGGTAAAGGCTGAGCGTGCGCGGGAGCACAGTGCTGTGTGACACTTTTTGAATTGGCACACGCTGGATTTGAAATCTCAAATCTCGAATTTCAAATCTGCTTTTTCTGTGCTCTCAGGTAGGTTCGGGGATGAGTTTTATTCGACCGCGTCGGTGCCCGCGTCTCCGTCAGAAACGGCGGCGGCGTCCGCGGCTTTGGAAACCTTCTCGCGCCTGACGCCGTGAGGGTTCGAGGAGTGCTCGCCGCGCTGGCGCGAGGACTTGCGGCGCTCCAGCACGCGCCCCGTTTGGTCCACGGAGCGGATGGGCCGTAAGTCCGCCGCGTTGCCCTCCGGGTCGTCTAGCCGCGTCTCTATGTTCTCGGGTTCGACAATCGAGGCGATAACGCCCGCCGACGGCCCGGCGCTCGCCGCGTCGCCGCGTCTCCGCGTCCCCGCGCCCGATTCTTCCTGCCCGCCGCCGGCCAGTGCGCGCTGGCGGGCGAAGTGGTCCACGATCTCTTCGGCCGTCTTGCGCCCGACGAACGGCGCGAGTTCTTCGACGGAGGCCGAGGCGACGCGCTGAATCGAGCCCAGGTTTCTGAGCAGCCGGTTCTTGCGCTTTTCGCCGACGCCCGGAATCGCCGTCAGCTCCGAGGTGAAGTCGCGAAGCTCGCGCCGCTTGCGGTGGTACTGCACGGCCGTGCGGTGCGTCTCGTCGCGTATCATCTGAATCAGGCGCAGCACGGGCGAGTGAGAATCCAGGAAGACGGGCTCGTGCTCGCGCCCCTTGACCAGCAGGTGTGAGACCTCGTTGTGCCTGCGCGGTGGCTTGACGACGCCGATCATCGGGACGGCTTCCAGCTCAAGCTCGCGCGTCGCGGCGGCGGCCGCGTTCAACTGCGCCTTGCCCCCGTCAATCATCACCAGGTCGGGCAACGGGTTCCCCTCGTCCAACTGGCGGCGGTAGCGCCGGAACACGACCTCGTGCATGGACGCGGGGTCGTTCGCGCCCTCGACGCCCTTGATCTTGAACTTGCGATATTCGGCACGGTTCATCTTGCCGTTCTCGCAGACGACGAGGCTGCCGACCGCTTCCGCGCCCTGAATGTGCGAGATGTCGAAGGACTCTATGCGCGCGGGGAAGCGCGGCAGTTCCAGCACCTCCTGCAACTCTTCGAGCACGCGCTCCATGTCGGGCTTCAGCACGCGGAAACGCTGCTCGAAGGCGAGCTTGGCGTTTCTCTCGACGAGGTCAATCAGGTCGCGCTTCTCGCCGCGCTTCGGGTCGAGGATGCGCACGCGGCGGCCGCGCCTCTCGGTCAAGGCTTTCTCCAACAGCTCGCGGTCCTCGAAATCCACCGGCACGTGAATCTCGCGCGGGACGTAGTCGGTCGAGTAATACTGCGTCATCACGTCGCTCAAAAACGCGGACGCGTCGAAGTCGTCTTCCGCTAAGTCCTCCCAGTAAAACTCTCTGCGCCCGACGATCTTGCCCTCGCGCATCGTGAAGAGTTGCAGGGCCAGGCGCGCGCCCTCGCGGTAGAAGCCGAAGATGTCCACGTCGCGCTCGGGCGAGGTCGCCATCTTCTGCTGCTCCGCAATCGCCATCACGGTCTTTCTGAGGTCGCGGTACTTCGCGGCCAGCTCGTAGCGCATCTCCTCGGACGCCTGCGCCATCCGAGTTTCGAGCGTGTCGGCCAACTCCCTGTTCTTCCCTTCCAGGAGCAGGCGCACGTCCCTCACGGCCTCCGTGTACTCGTCCGGCGTGCACAAGCCTTTGACGCACGGCCCGAGACATCGCTTGATGTGATACTCCAGGCACGGGCGCGGGAGACGCCCGTCAATCTCTATGTCGCAGGTGCGTAACTGGAACGTGCGGTTGATGAGGTCGATGGTGCGGCGCGCTAAGCTCGCCGGCAGGAATGGGCCAAAGTAGAGCGCGCCGTCGCGCTGAACCTTGCGCGTGATCATCACGCGCGGGAACGGCTCGTTAATCGTCAGCTTCAGGTGCGGGTACTGCTTGTCGTCTTTCAGCAGGACGTTGTAGCGCGGCTTGTGCTGCTTGATGAGGTTGGACTCAAGGACCAGCGCCTCGACCTCGTTGTCCGTGACGATGAACTCCAGGTCGCGTATCCGGCGCACGAGTTCCCGCGTCTTGCGGTCGTGCCCGCGCCCCGACTGGAAGTAGGAGCGCACGCGGTTGCGCAGGTTCTTCGCCTTGCCGACGTACAGAATCTTGCCCGCCTCGTCCTTGTGCAGATAGACTCCGGGCGAGACGGGAAGGTTCTTCAGTTTTTCTTCCAACGACGCGCTCATCAGGTTTTTACTGGCACAGTCTGTTTACCGTTTATGATAGCCTAGAAACTCGCAGAGGAGTAATCATCCTTGCGCCTTAAAGGAGTCGGATGCGCTTCCCTTTTCAACTGTCTGACGAAAAAGAGTTCGACGCCGTGGGCTTCGGCCTCAACGCGGTTGACCACCTCATCGTCGTGCCCGCGTACCCTGCCTTCGACACGAAGGTGAGGCTGAGCGAGCATGTGCGCGCGGCTGGGGGCCAGGTCGCGACCACTCTGGCCGGGCTGCAAAGGCTGGGAATGAGGACCGCCTACGCCGGCCGCTTCGGCTCGGACGACGCCGGCGCGTTCGGCCTGGCGGAACTCGTCAAGGAAGGCGTGAACACAGACTCCGCCGAGGTCGTAGAGGGCGCGCACAATCAAATCGCCTTCATCGTCATCGAGGGGCACAGCGGCGAGCGCACGATCATCTGGGACCGCGACGAGAGACTGGCTTACGCGCCCGACGAGGCCCCGACCGGGATAGCCTCGCGCGGGCGCGTGCTGCACCTGGACGCGCACGACCCGCCGGCCTGCGTGCCCGTCGCACGGGAGGCGCGGGCTTCCGGCACAATCGTCTCGGCCGACATAGACAACATCTACGAGGGCCTGCCGCAGCTCCTGCCGCTGATAGACGTGCTCATCTCGTCGAAGGAGTTCCCGCGCCGCCTGACGGGGATCGCGGACGAGCGCGCCTCGCTCGTCGAAGTCAAGGCTCGTTACGGCTGCGCGCTGGTCGGAATGACGCTCGGCTTGCGGGGCGCGCTCCTCTATCACGAAGGCGTCTTTCTGGAGTCGCCGGCCTACGCCGTGCCCGGCGTCTGTCGAGACACGACCGGCGCGGGCGACGCCTTCCACACGGGCTTCATCTACGGGATGCTGCGCGGCGCGGAGACGGAAGACTGCCTCAGATTCGCCAACGCGACCGCCGCGCTCAAGTGCCGCGGCCTCGGCGCGCGCACTGCACTGCCGACGGAAAAGGAGTTGACGGAATTTCTCGAAGGGAAGCCGGCCACGCTCGGCTGAAAGGATTTTCAAAGACCCTGAAAGGGTCACGGAAGAGAGCCGGGGGTAAGCGAGCGCGTGAGCCGCCCCGGCCTCTCACGTTCATCCCCTGTGGGGATGGGGCCTCGTCTTTCCGGGGCCTTATTTCTGCCCCTCGATTCTTTTCAGCGCGTCCGCGGCGTTCGTGTTCTGCGGGTTCAGCTCAAGCGATTTTTTATAATTCTTAATCGCCAGCTCGCGCTCGCCCGCCGCCAGATAGGCTTCGCCGAGGCTGTCATACGTGTTGAAGCCTTCGGGGTAGGCGGCCACGTTCAGCTTGAAAATCTCGACCGCGTCCTTGACTCGCTGCTCCCGCAGGAGCACGTAGCCGAGCGTGTTCAGCTCGCGCTCGCCGAAGTCGTACACGTCCGGCCTGGTCCTCTTCAGCTCGTAATACTGTTTGACGGCCGCCTCCGCGCCCTGCTCCCTGACGGTGCGCCCGATGGCGTGCGCGATTGGGATGGCGCGGACGTGCTTGAACCAGTCAACGGTCCTTCTCAGCCTGTCCTCGGCGTTGAGGAAGACGCCGTGGCTGTCCCTGGCGTAAACGACCAGCTCGTAAGTCTTCCCCTGCTCCTCAAGCTTTTGTGCCAGATTCAAAGCCTGGGCGGGGGGCACGGCGGTGTCCGCGCCGCCCTGCATGATGAGCAGCGGGACCTCTATCTTGTCCGCCCAGAGGATGGCCGAGCGGCCCTTGAGGTGTTCGTCGAGGCGTGTCTCGAAGTCGGGGTAGGCGCTGCGCGCCATCTGCATGAAGCCGGGGTTGTTGACGTTCGCCCTGAGGTCCGTGGGCGCACCGACGACGGCCACGGCGCGCAGGGGAGCGCCGCGCTTGAGCGCCTGCAAAGTCATCATCGCGCCGCGCGAGTAGCCCCACATGAACAGCCTGCTCATGTCCACGTAGGGTAGCGAGCGGGCCAGCGGGATGAGGCTCATCACGTCGTCCGTGTCCGCGCCCGCTACCTCGTCGCGCCCCTCGCTGCCGTCCGTGCCGCGGTACTGCGAGGCGATGACGACGAAGCCCTCGGACGCGTAGCGGTGCATCTCGTAAAGGTAGTTAAAATTCTGCGGGCCTATCGCGCCGTCGGCCAGGCCGCCGCGGTTGAAGATGATCGCCGGGAGCCTGCGCCCCTCGGTCCGCTTCGGCTTGTAGATGAAGCCCACGATCCTGAGGCCGTCGCTCACGTACTTGATCTTCAGCAGCTCAAGGTCCGCGGAGCTGCGGACACTCTCGACGGCCTCTTTCGGGTAGGCGGAGCGAGCGCCTTCGGGCAACTGCTCGTAGGCGGGGAGCGCGTAGGGCGCGCTCTCGATGATCGCGCCGTCCGCTTTCGCGCTCGCGTCCATTTGGGCCAGTACGCTGTGGGCGCAGAGAAGGAGCGCGGCGGCGAGCGTCGTGATAAGACGTGCCGTTTTCATCTCGGACCTCTTTCGTTCAGGCGAGCATTAAAGCGGGCGCGGCCTGTTTCAACGGAGGCTCACGTCGAGCGTGTAACGCGCAACGTCCGTCTCTTCGGTGGTGTCGGGCGGGAAGACGACGAGCTGGTACTCGCCCGTCAGCCTCAGCGCGACCGAAAAGTCCTCCCCGGCGTCCGTCGCGTCGGCGTCGTTCTTCACGTTATTACCGTCGGGGCCTTTGATGAGGATCGAGGCGCAGCAGTCGTTCTCGACCGCGAGGTGCGCCGTCAGCACTTGGCCGCGGCTGCCGCGCAGCAGGTAAATCGCGTCACGCGGCCCCTTCAGCACGCCCTTGAGCGAGACGCTCGTCTGCCCCGGCGGGAACTCTATGCGCCGCGTGTTTTTTCTCCCGCGCTGGGCCGGGGCGTTAAAGGCTGTTCCGAAAAGCAGGGCGAAGACGAGAAGCGGCGTTGCGCTGCTCACTTTCAACGTTCTGGTCGTCATCGGTCGTCTCACTTTCTCAAGAGGCCGTCGAAGAAATTCAGCACTCGCCGCCAGGCGTCTGACGCGGCCTCCGGGTTGTAGACTTCGGGCCGCGTGTCGTTGAAGAAGGCGTGGTCGGCGTCGTAGGTGACGACCTCTACGGGCAGGTTGTGCCTGTGCGCGGCCTCCTTCAATTCGTTCACCTTCTCGGGCGTGATCCAGTTGTCTCGCGCGCCGGCGACGAAGAGCGTCGGGACGGTCAACTGTGCCAGCGTCTGTGCTTCGGGGATGTCGCCGTAGAAGGGTGCCGCGGCCGCCAACTCGTGCAGCTCGCAGGCGGCGCGGAGCGCGAAGCTCCCGCCCATGCAGTAGCCGGTGACGCCGACCCGCTCGGCGTTGTATTTGCCACGCACTTCGGAGAGCGCGGCGGCAATCGTCGCCATGCCGTCCTCGGTCGAGAGCGCGTGCATCAGGCGCGAGGCTTCCGCCGCGTCTTTGGTTACCTGGCCGCGGAAGAGGTCCGGCGCAACCGCCGTGTAGCCTTCGCGAGCGTAGCGCGCGCAGAGGTCGCGCACGTGGTCGTTGATGCCCCACCATTCCTGTATGAGGATGACGGCGGCGCTGCTCGCACTGTCTGGGAGCGCGACATGCGCCGTCGTCGCGCCGTTCGGAGTTTCGAGGCCGAGCGTTTCTGTCTTCATCGTCCGAGGGTTCCTTTGTTGGGAAGATTTTTGCGGGACGATTATAGCGATTTTCGCGTGAGTTGAAAGGGAAGGATTACTCACGCAAAGGCGCAAAGACGCGAAGGAAAGCACGCAAGATGAAGGAGCCTTCAACACCTTCGCGGTCTTCTTTGCGTCTTTGCGCCTTTGCGTGAAACTTCTCCTGTGTAAACTGGCCCGTTCGGTGATATAACTTTGCGCGCTCCCTGAGCCCGTTTGCCAAGACACCAAAGATGCGACGCACCTTCTCAATCTCGCTCGTCATTCTCTCGCTCGTCTTCAGTGCGACGCCCTCCGGCACGCAGACGCGGCGCACGGTCACGCTCCTGCTCGTGAACGGCAAGGTCTTCACGGCCGACGCGCGCGGCACCATCGCCCAAGCGGTCGCCGTCGAGGATGAGCGCATCGTGGCCGTCGGCTCCGACGCCGACATCAAGGCGCGTTACACGGCCGCGCGCATCGTTGACCTCAAGGGCAAGCTCGTCACGCCCGGCTTCAACGACGCGCACATACATTTCCTGGGCGGCGGGCTCTCGCTCCTGCGCGTTGAACTCATCGGCGCGAAGACGCTCGAAGAGGCCAAGCAGCGCATCGCGGCCCATGTCCGAGAACTCCCGCCGGGCTCGTGGGTTCTGGGGCGCGGCTGGGACCACACGTTGTGGGGCGGGCAGTGGCCCACGCGCGCGGATTTGGACTCGGTCGCGCCGAACAACCCCGTCTTCGTCCAGCGCGTGGACGGCCACGTCTCGTGGGCCAATTCTCTGGCGCTCCAAAAAGCCGGCGTGACGCGCGAGACGCGCCCGCCCGAGGGCGGCGAGATTCTGCACGACGCGAGCGGAGAGCCGACAGGCATCTTGAAAGAGACGGCTGGCGAGTTGATCGCGCGCGTCGTGCCCGAGGCGACGCGCGCGGAGAAGATGAAGGCGCTTGAGCGCGCGCTCGTCGAAGCACGCCGCTACGGCATCACCTCGATTCAGACCAACGACGTGCCGAGCGGCGAAGCCACGCCGCTCTACCGCGACCTTTTGCGGCAGGGGCGGTTGACGGTGCGCGTGGCGGAGTGGCAACAATTCGACAACTCGGTCGAGGAGCTGAAGCGCGAGCGCGCCGAGTTCGAGTCTTTCAAAGACGACCCGCTGCGGCTGCGCCTTACCGCGCTCAAAGGCTACGTTGACGGCACGCTCGGTTCGCGCACGGCCGCGATGCTCGCGCCCTTCTCGGACGACCCCTCTAACAGCGGCATCCCGCGCCGCCCGCCGGGAGAACTGACCCGGATGATCGTCGAGCGCGACGCCGCGGGATTTCAGATCGCGCTGCACGCCATCGGCGACCGCGCGAACCGCATGGCGCTCGACGGCTTCGAGGCGGCCCTTGACCGGACATCAAAGATGAAAGGGATGAGCACCGACGAGAAGCAATTGAACCGAGTGCCCGGCTATTTTATCCGCCACCGCATCGAGCACGCGCAGGTCGTCGCCCCTTCGGACTTCGCGCGCTTCCGCGACCTCGGCGTCATCGCCTCCATGCAGCCGTCGCACGCCATCTCCGACAAGCGATGGGCGCAGGATCGCCTCGGAGAGTACCGCGTACAGGGCGCGTACAGCTGGCACATGATGCAGTCGTTCAATGTGCACGTCCCCTTCGGCACCGACTGGCCCGTCGAGCCCATCAACCCGTACCTCGGCCTCTACGCTGCCGTCACGCGCCAGAGCACCGAGGGCGAGCCCGCGGGCGGCTGGTGGCCGCAGGAGCGCCTGACAATCCAGCAGGACATCCGCTGCTACACGGCCGAGAGCGCCTACGCGTCCTTTGAAGAAAAAGAGAAAGGGCAAATCGCGCCCGGCATGCTCGCCGACCTCGCCGTCCACTCGCGCGACCTGCTGACCATCGAACCCAAAGAGATTTTGCAGACGGAAGCCGTCATGACCATCCTCGGCGGGAAAATAGTTTACGAGCGCGGGCAGTAAAAATTTTCGTACCGCCGCTAGAATTTTGGGAAGCCGGTTAGAATTTGCAGGAAGGCGGTTAGAATCTTTAACCGCCGGGTTAAATCTTAAACTCAGGAGCCCTGAATTTCGGGCCTCACAGGAAGAAGATTGAACCTCGCCACCTCATTCCCCTCTAATGCTTGACATATCCGCGGGCGGGGATAAGATGTTCGCCCCTGGGTTTTCTTCTTGCCACACAAATTCGGTCCTTACCACATAGAGGAGGATAACAACATGCGTCTGCGCGTCCGGCCCCGGTCCCTACGAAATTTGACCTTCGCCTGCCTGCTCGTCTGCTGCGCCGCCATGACGGCCGCCGCGGGCTGGGCCACGAGCGGGAGCAAGGTCGTCGCCCCGAACGGGGCGGAGTTCAGAATCACGGGCATCAACTGGTACGGCTTCGAGACCACGAGCAGCGTGGCCCACGGCTTCTACGCCAAAGACTACACCTACGTCGTTGACCAGATCAGGCAGTACGGCTACAACACCATCCGCGTCCCCTTCTCCAACGCGATATGGGAACTAAACCCCGCGCCGAACGCCAACACGATCAGCGCCTGCGCGAGTTGCAAGGGCAAACGCGCGCGCGACATCCTCGCGCTCATCGTCAACTACGCGGGCTCGCGCGGGCTTCACGTCATCCTCGACAACCATCGCTCCGAGGCCGGCAACTCGGCCGAAGACAACGGGCTCTGGTACTTCGTCTCGGGCAAGAACAACTACACGGAGCAGAAGTGGGTCAGCGACTGGGTGAGCGTCCAACGCTGGGCGCACGGCATCCGTCAGACTTTGGGCGCGACCGACACCGTCACAGTCAACTACCTCGCGTCCGACGGCTTCCCCACGATCATCGGCTACGACCTGCGTAACGAGCCGCACACGCCTTCGCGCGCCGCTTATCTTGCGGGCGCGACCTGGGGCAGCGGCGACGGCATAGACCCGCAAGTCAACCCGAACCCGAACCCGTTCGCGCCCTCGTGCGTGGCGACCTCCACTTGTAAAGACTGGCGGCTGGCCGCCGAGCGCGCGGGCGACACCATCTTAGGCGACGCGCTCGCTAACGGGTGGGACTATCCTTTGATCTTCGTCGAAGGCGTCAGCACCTACCCGACGGCGGCGGGCACGATGGCTAATGGTCCTTACGACTGGTACTGGTGGGGCGGCAATCTGCTCGGCGTCAACGGCAACTCCGCGAACCCAGGCGCACCCGTCGTGCTCAACGCGGGCGGCAGCGCCACGAGTCTTGGCCCAGCCGTCAACAATCAAGTCGTCTATTCGGGTCACGACTACGGGCCGGTAGAGTATCAGCAGGCGTGGTTCAACGCCTCGACCTGCTACCGCAGCGGGTGCTCGTCGTCGAGTCTCGCGGACACGTGGAAAAAGTTCTGGGCCTTCCCGAACCTCGCGGGCGGCGTGAACCCCGTCTGGTCCGGCCACTCGTCGTACCCCTGGGGCAACACGGGTCACACGGGCTACACGCAGGCTCCGGTCTTCATAGGCGAAGTCGGGACGGGGAACACTGACGCGAGCCTCTACTCTTCCGGCGCGGGCTCGCAGGGCCAGTGGTTCACGGGCATGGTCAACTTCATACAGAGCAGCTACAGCCGCACGGCGGCTAACGACTCGGGTCTCGCCGTCAGCTCACTGAGCTGGACTTACTGGGCCCTGAACACGGAGGACGGCTACGCCCTCTTAGGCGCGAGCTACACGGGGCTGGCGAACGCGAAGAAGGAGTATTCCTTCCTCTGCTTCATCCAGCAGGGGCCGCTCGCCATCCCGCAAGGGTCCGGCGCGGGCCAGTGCGGCTCGACGGGCGCGCTCCCGGCTCCGCAGTAGTAGATTGAGTATTCGGAGCGTCAGACTCACCGCAGAGACGCAGAGAGCGCAGAGGGGGCGCAGAGAGTTGACTCAACACCTCTGCGCCCCCTCTGCGTCCTCTGCGTCTCTGTGGTGAATATCAACTCCCGCAAGACTCGATTTTCAACCCGCCCTGCCCCACCGCCCTAACCTCTGCTGGCATGCTTCGCGGAACTCGGCTAGAATCTCGGGGTCGCGCAAGGTTTAGGTTTCGGCCCCGTCGTTAAAGACCGCTGGCCCATTTTTGCAGCCTACCGAATTTCGCCCAGGATGGCAGCAGCCTTCCCCCCAGGAACACGTTTCGGCCGCTACGAAATCCGCTCGCAGCTCGGCGTCGGCGGGATGGGCGAAGTTTATCTGGCCTCCGACACCAAGCTCGGCCGCGCCGTCGCCTTGAAATTCCTCCCCTCCGAAGTCGCCTCCGACCAGAAGCGTATGCAGCGGTTCACGCGCGAGGCCCACGCCGTCTCCGCCCTCAACCACCCGAACATCATCACCATTCACGAGATCGAGCAGGAGGGCGCGGTCACGTTCATCGCCACAGAGTTCATCGAGGGCGTCACCTTGCGCGAGCGCATGAAGCGTGGGCCGCTGCCCATCGCAGAGGCGCTCGACGTGGCGATTCAGGTGGCGTCCGCTCTCGCCGCCGCCCACGCCAAGGAGATCGTCCACCGCGACATCAAGCCCGAAAACGTCATGCTGCGCGAGGACGGCTACGTCAAAGTCCTCGACTTCGGCCTGGCGAAGCTCGTCGAGAACAGCTCGACCACGCCCGAGGCCGTCACGCAGGTTCACACCGATGTCGGGGCCGTCATCGGCACCGCGCGCTACATGTCGCCGGAGCAGGCACGCGGGATCGAGGTTGACGGGCGCACGGACATCTTCTCGCTCGGCATAGTGCTCTACGAGATGCTGGCCGGCCGCTCGCCGTTCGAGGGCGCGACCAACCACGAGGTCGTCGCCTCAATCCTCAAAGAGGAGCCGCGCCCGCTCGCAGACCACGTCGAGCACGTACCCTTCAGGCTCCAGGAGATCGTCGGGCGCGTGCTCAGGAAAGACCGCGACGAGCGTTACCTGACGGCCCGCGAGCTGCTCGACGACCTCAGGACGCTCAAGCAGGATTTGGAGTTCGAGCTGAAACTGGCCCGCGCCGGTAAAAGCGTGTCGGACGCCGGGGGAAGCGCGACGGCGGCCCGCGCGGGCGGCCCCGCTCCGGCCGGCGGCGGCGTCACGAGCACGGACCAGTTCGCGCGGCCCACGGCGCGCGAGCCGCTGGCGCGCGCGACCATGAGCAGCATCCTGAGTTCCGCGGAACACAAGCGCCGCGGTCACGTCCTGCTCTTCGGCGCGGCCGCGCTCGCCGTCGTCGCCCTCTTCTCCTACTGGTATTTCTCGCGCCCGGCCGGGGCCATCAACTCCGTCGCCGTGCTCCCCTTCGTCAACGTCGGCGGCGACGCCGACACAGAATACTTGTCCGACGGCCTGACCGAGAGTCTCATCAACAGCCTCTCGGAGCTTCCCAATTTGAAGGTCATCGCGCGCAGCTCCGTCTTCCGCTACAAGGGGAAAGAGGTTGACCCGCAGACGGTCGGGCGTGAGCTGGGCGTCCACGCCGTGCTGACGGGCCGCGTTGTCCGCATGAACGACGACCTCTTCATCGAGACCGAGCTGGTTGACGTGGACACGCAGACGCGGCTCTGGGGCGAAAGGTACAACCGCAAGCTCTCCGACATCATCGCGCTTCAGGACGACATCTCGCGCGAGATTTCCGAAAAGCTGCGCCTCAAGCTCTCCGGCGAAGAGCGCAGGCAGTTAGCCAAACGCTACACCGAAAGCGCCGAGGCTTACCAACTTTACTGGAAGGGGCGCTACTACTGGAACAAGCGCCGGCCCGAAGACATCCGCGAGGCGATTCGCTACTTCCAGCAGGCCATCGAATTGGACCCGTCTTACGCGCTCGCCTACACGGGCCTCGCCGACTGCTACGTCCTCGGCAACCTCCTCCAGCTCTCGCCGAAGGAGGCCATGCCCGTCGCCATCGAGAAGACCAACAAGGCGCTCGCGATTGACCCGCAGCTCGCCGAGGCGCACACGTCGCTCGCCAAGATCAAGCTCTCTTACGAGTGGGACTGGGCCGGCGCGGAAAGTGAGTTCCGCCGCGCGCTCGAATTGAAACCCGGCTACGCGACAGCGCACCAGTGGTACGGCGTTTACCTCTCCGAGATGGGCCGCCACGACGAGTCGCTCGAACACCGCAAGCGCGCGCTCGAACTCGATCCGCTCTCGCTCTCGATCAGCACGGGGCTCGCCCGCGCTTATTTCTGGGCCAGGCGCTACGACGAGTCAATCGCCCACTTGCAGAAGGCCCTGGGGCGCGACCCGAAGTACGCCGACACGCACTGGAGCTTCGGCCTCGCCTACGAGCAGAAGAAGATGTACGACGAGGCCGTCAGCGCCTACCAGCGCGCCATCAGTCTCTCGAAGACCGCCGAGTTCCCCGAAGGCAAGCCCGAGATGATCGCCGCGCTCGGCCACGCCTACGCCGTCGCGGGCCGGCGCGACGAGGCCGTCAGAATCCTTGAGCAGTTGCAGGAACTGGTCGGCCGCCAGAGCTACGTCTCGCCCTACTCGATAGCCCTCATCCACGCCGCCCTCGGCGACAAAGAACAAGCCTTCGAGTGGCTGGAGCGCGCCTACCGCGAGCGCGACGAATCCTTCATCCATCTCAAAGTTGACCCGCGCCTCGATCATCTACGCGCGGACCCGCGCCTCACCGAAATGCTCCGATTGATAAAGCTCGCCCCCTGAGCGGCCCGCGTGATAAAGTTACCTTTCAACCCGAGCACTCGCTAAATCGCCGTACTGGCGCGAAAGATTATTCCTGTTCACGACGGGGCGGATTGCTGCCTTACTTTTTGATTCGCCTCGCGGTTTTCGCTGGCCGCTCTTCCAGTAAAGGAGAATGATTCGATGACGACCAATGGCGCACATTTGATTGATTTCGCCGAGTATCTCAAAGGACTGCCTGTGAGCAACGATTCAAAACCCGAAGTTGTGTTGCTCACTTGCATGGACTTTCGTTTTTTTGAACGGGTCATAAAGTACATGAAAGACGCAGGGCTCATAGGGAAGTATTACCACTTGATTCTTGCGGGCGCGGCGCTCGGCGCGGTCGTGCAGCGGCAGCCAGCGGACCCAGCCTGGCACAAGACGTTTTTTGATCACCTGAAACTCGCCCTGGAGCTTGACCCGGACACGATAAAGAGAGTGATTGTGCTGGAACATAAGAACTGCAAGGCTTATGAGAAATTCGGCATGCTGCGTCCACCCTACACCGACGCACAGGAGCGAGCGGCTCACGCCACTCAGGTCGGACTGCTTAGCAACATCATCGTCCGGGATTACGAGTTGCCCGTCGATAGTTTTTTCCTGACTCTCGACGAGGCCGAGGCGGCTGATGAAAGCACTATAACGTTTGACCAATTGACGTAAGCTCGTCTCTGACCGACTTCTTTGACTCGTCCCGGATGGATTTGAAGCCATAGGAGTGATGGATGGTCTGTCCTCGCAAACAGCAGAACTGTCGGCGCATTCCCTGTTCTCTTCTTGCCGTTCTTTGTCTTCTGCTCGTTGCCGGCTCGACGGCGGCGCAGGAGTTTCGCGGCTCGATCACGGGGCGCGTGACGGACCCTTCGGGCGCGGTCGTCGCGGGCGCGCAGGTCGCGGCGACCAACGCGGCGACGAACAGCTCCGTCTGGGCCAGGACGGACGAGTCCGGCGACTACACCATCCTCTTTCTGACGCCGGGCAGCTACGCCTTGACGGTCGAGGCGGCGGGCTTCAAGAAACTTCTGCGGCAGAACGTCGAGGTCCGCGTCGGGGACAAACTGACGTTAGACCTCACGCTCGAAGTCGGCGAGCTGGCCGAGACCGTGAACGTGGTGACGGAGACGCCGCTCCTCGATGCGGCGACCGCGTCGTCGGGCCAGGTGATTGACCGCAGGCGCATCTCGGAGTTGCCGCTCTCGGACGGCAACCCGTTCGTGCTCTCGCGCCTCGCGCCCGGCGTCACCTACACGGGCGATCTGAAATTCTCGCGCCCCTTCGACAACCTCGGCACGTCCTCCGTCGTCGCAAACGGCGCGCCCGGCGGCAACGAGTTCACGCTCGACGGCTCGCCGAACGCCGCAAACCGTGACTCGCGCGTTGCCTTCGTGCCGCCGGCCGACGCCGTGCAGGAGTTCAAGGTCGTGACCGTGAGCTTCGACGCGCAGCAGGGCCACACGGCCGGAGCATTCGTTGACGTGACCTTGCGCGCCGGCACGAACGACTTCCACGGCTCGCTCTACGAGTTCGTCCGCAACGACGTGCTCTCGGCCAACGACTTCTTCCTCAACCGCGCCGGAAGGCAGCGCGACGCGCTCCGCTACAACCGCTACGGCGGGACGCTCGGCGGCCCTGTCCTGCTGCCGCGCTTCGGCGAGGGTGGGCCAAAAACCTGGGACGGGCGCGGCCGCTTTTTCTTCTTCTTCGCCTACGAAGGCTTGAAGGACATCTTCCCCGAACCGGGCCAATTCACCGTCCCGACGCTCGGCGAGCGAGGCGGCGATTTCTCCGCGCTCCTGCCCCTCGGCATTCGGATTTACGACCCGCTGACGGCTGTCAGAGTGGGCTCACGCGTCGAGCGCACGCCCTTCCCCGGAAACGTCCTCCCCGAGACGCGCATCAGCCCTGTGGCCCGCGCCTACCTGCAATACTACCCGCTGCCGAACCAGCCGGGCGACGCGCAGGGGCGCAACAACTTCATCAGCGCCAACCTCCGCTCCGACACTTTCAATTCCGAGACGCTCCGGCTCGACTTCGCCTTCGACCGGAAGCACACCTCGTTCTTCCGCTACACGCGCAACAACCGCCTGGAGGAGCGCGGAAACTGGACCGGAATCGTCAACGGCGTTCGCCCGACGGGGACGCTCCTTTACCGCAACAACAACGCCGCGACTTACGACCACGTTTACGCCGCTTCGCCCAGGACCGTCTTCAACCTGCGCGCGGGCTTCTCTCACTTCGACTCGCCGACCCTGCGCGCGAGCGAGGGCTTCTTCCGGCCCGCCTCGCTCGGCTTCTCGCCCGCGACCGTCCCGCTCTTCGAGGGGCTTTCATACTTCCCGCGCTTCGAGACGGGCGAGTTCTCGCCGCTCGGCGACCCGCTCGGCGCGGGCTTCACGCACAGCATCTACTCCTTGCAGCCGACCGTGACGCGCCTCGCGGGCGATCACACCTTGCGCGCGGGCTACGACTTCCGCGTTTACCGCGAGAACTCTTCGGGCCTCGGCCACGCCGCCGGGCGCTACGACTTCCGCACGGACTTCACGCGCGGGCCGCTCGACAACTCGCCCGCGGCGGCCATAGGGCAAGACCTCGCCGCGTTCCTCCTGGGCCAACCGACCGGCGGACTCCTGGAGCGCAACACGGCCCGCTCGAACCAGACCCTTTACCACGGCATCTTCTTTCAGGACGACTGGAAGGTGGGCGCGCGCCTGACGCTGAACCTGGGCATTCGCTACGAGTACGAGGGGGCCACGACCGAACGCTTCAACCGCAACGTGCGCGGCTTCGACGAGACGGCATCGAACCCGATTGAGGCTGCGGCGCGCGCGGCCTACGCCGCCAACCCGATTCCCGAACGAGCGCCCGAGGACTTCCGCGTGCGCGGCGGCCTGCTCTTCGCCGACGACGAAAATCGCGGCTTCTGGGACGCGGACAAGAACAACGTTCAGCCGCGCCTGGGCTTCGCCTATCGCGTCGGCGAGCGCACGGTGGTACGCGGCGGCTGGGCCATTTACACGGTGCCTTTCATCATCGACGGCGTGCAGCAGGCAGGCTTCTCGCAGTCGGTCAACCTCGTCCCGACGGAAGACTCCGGCCTGAGTTTCCGTGCCAATCTCTTCGACCCGTTCCCGGAAGGTCTCCCGCCCGCGCCCGGCGCGAGCGCGGGCCTCGCGACCTTCGTCGGGCGCGACCTGGACTTCGTCCCCGTCGAAAGGAGCAACGGGCAGTCGCAGCGATGGCAGTTGAGCGTCGAGCACCAGTTCCCAGGCTCCTGGCTCATAGAGGCCGCCTACGTCGGCAACCGCGGCTACGATCTGACGACCGAGACGGACGCGCTCAACGCTTTGCCGCGTCAGTACCTCTCGACCGCGCCCGCGCGGGACCAGGCGCTGATTAACTTTCTGACCGCGAGTGTGGCGAACCCTTTCCGCGGCCTCGCGCCGGGGACGAGCCTTGACGGCGCGACCGTCCAGCGCCAGCAGTTGCTCCGCCCCTTCCCGCAGTTCGGCAACATACACACGCGCCGCCACGACGGCTCGTCCATCTACCACTCAGGCCAGCTCCGCGTCGAGAAGCGGTTCACGCGCGGCTACACCCTGCTCGCCGGCTACACCTGGTCGAAGCTGCTCGAAGAGGTCTCGCTCCTCAACCCGACCGACACGGAATACGAGAAGCGCCTCTCGGCGAACGACACGCCGCACCGCCTGGTCCTGAGCGGCATCTGGGAACTCCCGCTCGGGCGCGGCCGCAGGTGGGGCACGACGTGGGGCGGCGTGGTGAACGCGCTCCTCGGCGGCTGGCAGGCTCAAGGCATCTGGCAGGCGCAGAGCGGGCGGCCGCTTGAGATTGGTAATCTTTATTTTGCCGGCGACCCGTCCGAGCTGAAGACGAAGATTGACGGCCAAGACGTTGACGCCGTCTTCGACACGAGCGGCTTTTACTTCACGGACGCGTTGGTGCGAACCAACGGCGTCGTCGATCCCGCCAGGCAGCGCAACGACCCGCGCATCCGCCTCCTCTTCAACGTCCGGCGGCTTCCGTCGCGGCTGCCTTCCTTGCGCGGCCAGCCCTTGAACCTCTGGGACCTCTCGCTCAGCAAGAACTTTCTTTTCACCGAGCGGACGCGCCTGCAACTGCGCGGCGAATTCTTGAACGCCTTCAACCACCCGCAGTTCAACAACCCCGTGCTCGACCCGACCAGTTCCAACTTCGGCAAGGTCACCAGCCAGGCCAACCTCCCGCGCAACGTCCAGCTCGGCGTCAAACTAATTTTCTGAAGCCGCGGACGCTTTTCGCGGGCGAGTTCCGATGCTACTGTATGACTCAATTTTTTTTCGGATGAAGTAAGGAGAAGCTAGATGCCGACAGAGACTCCCCCGCCGTATTTCCCGCAGAGCCAGCTCTCGCCGCCGGACGAGGGCCGCGCGAGGAAGACGAAGCTGATGCTCTTCGGCTGCCTCGCGCTGCTCCTGCTGCTACTCGCCGGCGCGGTCGTCGGCCTCTACTACTTAATCCGCTGGCTCTTCTTCTAACAGCCTCTTCATCGTCACGAGCACGCCCAGGTGGTAGGCGTTGTGGTCCGCGACCAGCAGCGCCTCGCGTAAAATCGTCTGCCCGTCGCCGTGCGGGATGCGCGCGAAGAGGTCCGTCCCCTCGTCCGCCGCCAGCGCCTTCATCTCTTCCAGGTCCGCGCGGAATCTCTCCACGCTCGCGCCCCAAGCCTCCGCGCCCGGCTCGGCGTCTTTCGTGGGCCAATAACCTTCGGGCCACTTCGGCGAGACGTGACCGGCGCTGCGGCTAAACTCCAGGATGTCCCACTGCGCGATTCGCATGTGCTCCAGGACCTGCCACGCCGTGTACGGCAGGTGCTTAATCTTCCGGTGAGCCTTCCCGGCAGGAAAGTCTGCAACCGCTGACTCGAAATCCACGTGCGCCCCGCCGCCGCCCAGCAGGTAAAGCAGGTGCGCGCGAAGCGCCTGGTCTTGATTCATGATTCTCTTTTCTCCTTGCATTGAAATGCGCGCTGGCGGATTATGCCTGACGAGGTAATTTCAACAGATTCGGCCACGGCATGTCACGCAAAAGATTACTGCTGCTCAGCAACTCGATCAATTACGGCGGAGAGTTTCTGGCCCACGCCGTCGGCGACATACGCGATTTTTTAGGCCCGGCCGTCAGGCGCGTCCTGTTCGTGCCGTTCGCGGGCGTGACGCGCTCCTTTGACGAGTACGCGGCGACGGTGCGCGCGCGGTTCGAGGAGATGGGTTACGGGCTCGATTCCTTGCACGAGGCCGCGCGGCCGGTCGAAGCGGTCGCGGGCGCGGAGGCGATTGCCGTCGGCGGCGGGAACACTTTTCACCTGCTGCGCGGGATGTACGAGGCGGGGTTGATTGAGGCCGTCAGGGCGCGCGTGGAAACTGGCACACCCTACATGGGCTGGAGCGCGGGGTCGAACGTCGCCTGCCCGACCATCAGGACGACGAACGACATGCCGATTGTCGAGCCGCAGAGCTTCGACGCGCTCTCGCTGGTCCCCTTCCAGATCAACCCGCACTACACGGACGAGACCCTGGCGAATCACTCGGGCGAGACGCGCGGGCAGCGCATCGCGGAATTTCTCAAGGCGAACCCAGGCATGACCGTTGTCGGGCTACGGGAGGGGTGCGCTCTGAGGATTGAAGGGGGCGAGGTCAGACTGCTCGGCAAGACTTCGGCGCGCGTCTTCGCGGGCGGCCAGGAGGCGAAGGAATACGGCCCCGCGGACTCGCTGAAATTCCTACTTGACTCTTAACGCGCGCCCCCCGCGCTTCCAGGTCTCCTTGAGGTTGACCTTCTTCTCCTCGCGCGCCAGACACGACCAGCAGACGTACTGCGGCGAGTTGTCCGGCCCGACGAACTTTATCAAACGCTCCGTCTCCGCGTCGCACCGCTCGCAGCGATTCTCTCTCTCATCAGCCTCTGTCGCCATCATCTCTCTCCTTTGGCCGCGAGTATAACAAAACCTCCGCGGGCTTTAACGAAAATCAATTCGGTCTCATTTCACCATCCGAGCGGAATGAGCTATCATCGCGCGTCTTTCGTCAATTCAGGCGAGTGAGGAGAAACCAGAGCTTGCACGAGACAGGGCGGCGGCACAGCTTTCGGCTGGGCGTCTTCGCCGCGCTCGCCGTCGCGCTCGTTTCGCTCTACCCGCAGTTGCGCCTCGTCACGCAACGGGGGGCAAACTGGAACGGCTCTTACGCCATCTTCTCGCAGGACGAGGTCGCCTACAGCGCCTACGTCAACGCCCTCGCGGCGGGCCGCCCGCGCCGCAACGACCCATACACAGGGCGCGACGACTCCGTCGAAACGCCGCAGCACGAATCCCTCTTCTCGATTCAATTCGTCACGCCTTACTTGCTCGCGCTCCCGGCGCGCGCCCTCGGCCTCAGCGCGCCGACGACGTTCATCCTGCTGACCGCGGCGGTCGCATTCTTTTCCACGCTCGCACTCTTCTGGCTCATCCGCTTAGTGACCGGGGACGAGAACTGGGCGGCCGCGGGCGCGCTCGTCGTCGTCTGCCTCGGCACGTTCGCCATCCTTTACGCGCCGCTGCGCTCGCTCGCGGGGCTCGACACGACCTACACTTTCGAATATTTCCCCTTCCTGCGGCGCTACGTCCCGGCGCTGCCCTTCCCTTTCTTCTTCGTCTTCTGCGCGCTCGTCTGGCGCGCTGTCACAAGCACGGAGAAGCGCGCGTCGCTCGCGGCTGGACTCTTAGCCGGCGCGACTTTCGGCCTGCTCGTCTTCTCCTATTTTTACCTCTGGACGGCCGCCGCCGCGTGGGTCATGTGCTTCGCCCTCCTGCTGCTCGTCGCCCGCCGCGAAAGCCTCTGGAAAACTCTCGCGCCGTTCGGCCCGGTCGCGCTCGTCGCGCTCGCGGCGCTCGTGCCCTACGCGCTGCTGCTCTCAAGGCGCGCGCCGACGATGGACACGGTCCAACTCATGGCCTTCACGCACGCGCCGGACTTCTCCCGCTCGTCCATCAAGCTCGGCCTCCTCGTCTGCCTGGCGCTCGCCCTCGCCGCGTGGCGCGGCCGCGTGGAGTGGCGCGACCGCCCGGCGCTGCTCGCGGCCTCTTTCGCGCTCACCCCGCTCGTCGTCTTCAACCAGCAAGTCCTGACCGGCCGCTCGCTGCAACCGCTCCACTACGAGCTTTACCTCGCGAAATACCTGGCGCTCACGGCGCTCGTCCTCGCCGTCGCGCTGATACGGTGCGGGCGTGCCGGCGCGCGGCGTCCCTTCCCGGCTCGCGCGCTCGCGTGCGTCGCGGCAGTGGCCCTGGGCTGGGGGATGTTCGAGACGGCGGTCGAGACGAAGAGGCACGCCTGGGCGAGCAACGACCGCGACGAGGCGCTGCCGGTGGCGCGACGTTTGGCCCAGTTTGCGCGCGAGGAGCCGGCGTCAAACGACGGCCAGGCGGTCGTGCTGTACAGCAACCTGGACCACGCGGACTTCTCCCCGGTCGTCGCGCCGCAGCCGGTCCTCTGGTCGCCGCACGTCCCGGCCTTCTCCGGCGTCACGCTCGAAGAGAACCGCGAGCGCCTCTACCAGTATCTCTACTACGTCAACGAAGACTTCGGCGGGGCCGAGGAAAACTTCGACGCGCTCGACTACAGGAAGAAATTTTTGATTCGCTCGCTGATCGAGTGGGGCCACAACGACCCGGCGTGGACTGTTGACTGGAAGCCGCTGACGCGTGAGGACGTGCGCGCCGCGCTCGACGGCTACAGGGCTTACGCCGCCGCCTTCACACGCGAGCAGGCCGCGCGCCCGGCGCTCTCCCACCTCGTCGTCGCAACCGACGCGCCCCCGGACCTCTCGAACCTCGACCGCTGGTACGAACGCGACGCGGGCGAGCGCGTCGGCCCCTTCACGATTTACCGGCTCAAGCTCAGGCCATAGAATGAAGAAATGATGAATGCGGAGTGATGAATGATGAATTAAAGACAACTGGCTTTTAATTCATCATTCATCACTCATCGTTCATCATTTCTTCATCAGGCGCTCGATCTCTTTGGGGTCCGAGGGAATTCGGCCTGAGAGTTTGGTGAGCGTGCCGTCAGGCATGACGAGATAGTCGTCTTCGATTCGCACGCCGAGCTTTTCCGTCTGGATGTAGACGCCCGGCTCTATCGTGAAGACTTCGCCGGGTTGCAGCTTATGCAGGTCGTCGGCCACGTCGTGCACGTCCATGCCGAGCGCGTGGCCGAGCCCGTGGATGAAGAAGTGGTCCATTCCGTACTCGCGCCCGTCCGTGTCTTTGGCGCGCAAGGGGCTCTGGCGCAGGTACTGGACGGCGAAGAGGTGCATATCGCCGTTCGTCATCCCCGGCTTGAAGTGCGCCGCGGCTGCGGCCTGCGTATCGAGCACGAGCTGGTAGACGGCTAGCTGGCGCGGGGTGAACTTTCCGTTGGCCGGGTAAGTGCGCGTGATGTCGGCCGTGTAGAGCGAGTACTCTGCGCCTATGTCGCAGACCACGAGGTCGCCGTCGTCAATCCGCTTGCGGTTCTCGCTGTAGTGCAGGATGGTCGAGTAGAGGCCGCTGCCGACGATTGAGGGGAAGCCGGGGCGCTCCGAGCCGTTGCGCGTGAACGCGGCTTCGAGCAGCGCCTGCACCTCGTACTCGTACATGCCGGGCTTGAGATTAAGCGTGATGTCGCGCTGCGCCTCGCCCGTGATGTCAATCGCCTTCTGGAGCAGCGCGATCTCAGACTGAGACTTGATGCGTCGCATGTCGCCGACCACGTTCGCGGCGGAAGCGACCTGGACGCCGGGCAGCTCCGCGCGCGCCCGCTCGGCGAACTGGAACTCTCGCACGCGGCCGTTGCTGACGGCGCGCGGCGCGATGGTATAGAGCTTCATCGCGCCCTTGAAGGCCGGGAGGGCCGCGGCCTCCTTCAATTTGGCCCACAGCTCGTCGTTCGGGAGCACGTGCTCCGCGCCGAAGACTTTGGCCGTCTCGGGGCCGGGCGCGAGTTGCACGCCCGTCCAACGCTCCATCTGTAGATCGCGCGGCGGGATGAAGATGATCTCGCGCGCCCCGTTCGCAGAGGGCAGCCCCTGCGGCACGAGCAGCAGCGCGGCGTCGGGCGTGCGCACGCCCGTCAGGTATGCGAACCAGTTATTCTGCCGGTAGCGCATCTCGACGCCCATGTCCTCTTCGACGTTGCCGAGGATGACGACGACGCCGTCCTTAATCTCGTCGAGCACTCTTTGACGGCGCGCGCGGTATTCCGAGACGGGCTGGTTCAGGAGACGCACGCCCGGCTCGTCGTAAAAGTCCGGGCCGGAGGCGGCGGAAGAAGTGAAAGGGGAAAGCGCGGCGAGGAGCGGGAGCAGCGCGAGCAGGGCCAGGCTAAATTTTTTCATAGTCAACGTCCCAAAGTTGTTTGGAGAGAAACGAGAAGCGCCCTCAGTCGTAAAATCAGGAACGACTGAGGGCGCGCTTTTGTTTCAAACCGCGCGGTCAAAAAAGTCACGGGCGACCGTTCGGGGCGAGCGGTCGCCACAGCGCCTGTAGGCGGCTGCCGAAGCCCGACTGCAAGAGGCTCATCAGCCCCATGTAGCCGTAGCCGAAGAAGAACAGCGACAGGAAAGGAATCGTGCCCCACAGCTTCATCTCCACGGCGTAGAGGATGGCGAGCAGGAAGTAGGCCGAGAAGCCCAGTTCGAGGAGCGGGAGCCAGCCGCGCTTGCGCTTGTACTTTTTGCGCTTCCACGTCTCGTCCTTCTGCTCCTCGACGCGGTATTTCGGGGTGCGCACGAACTCCGTGCGGTAGCCGACGAGCGCCTCTACGACGGCGCGCGCGTTCGAGAAGGCGAGCCCGATGCCGAGGCCCATGACGAGCGGGAGGTGCAAGAGGCGCGGCGCGCGCCGCTTGTCCAGATACCAGACGCCCGTGCCGTAAAAAAGCAGCACAGAGAGTGTGGAGAAGAACAGGAGCGGCACGTCGAACATCATCAACTGATAGAAGCCCTGGTTGTAGCGCACGAGCAGGAGCGGGAATTGCAGGAGGCTGACGAAGATCATCAAGGGGTAACTGATGTTGCCGGTCAGCCGGAAGAACATTTCGAGCTTGACGCGGAGCGGCAGGTTCGCGGCCCAGATGCGGCCGAAGAGTTTCAGGCCCACCTGCATCACGCCCTTCGCCCAGCGGCGCTGCTGCGCCTTGAAGGCGTTGATCTCGACCGGAATCTCCGACGGCGCGTCCTCGTCGAGCAAGTACACGAAGCGCCAGCCCATCAACTGCGCGCGGAAGGAGAGGTCCGTGTCTTCGGTGAGCGTGTCGTGTTGCCAGCCGCCGCTCATCTCTATGGCCTTGCGCCGCCAGATGCCGGCCGTGCCGTTGAAGTTGAAGAAGCCGCCCGTGCGGTTGCGAACCGTCTGCTCGACGACGAAGTGGCCGTCGAGCATAATGGTCTGGAGGCGCGTCAGCAGGTTGTAATCGCCGTTGATGTGCGACCAGCGCATCTGCGCGCAGCCGACGAGCGGGTCCGTGAAGAAGTCAACGAGCTTGCGCAGGCAGTCGGGTTTTGGCACAAAGTCGGCGTCGAAGATGGCGACCAGCTCGCCCTTCGCCGTCTTCAGGCCGTTCTCCAGCGCGCCCGCCTTGTAGCCGGTGCGATCCGCGCGGTGGATGCAGTGGATATCGAAGCCCGCCCGCCGGTAGCTCTCGACGGTCGCGGAGGCGAGCTTGACGGTCTCGTCCGTCGAGTCGTCCAGGACCTGAATCTCCAGCCGGTCGTGCGGGTAGTCAATCTCGGTGACGGACTTGAGCAGCCGCTCGACGACGTACATTTCGTTGAAGAGCGGAAGCTGGATGGTGATGCGCGGCAATTCAGCTTCCGCGAAGCGTGCCGAAGGCTGCGGCGCGAGCTTGCGGTAGCGCCAGAAGTCAATGACCTGCTTGATGCGGTAAGCGCCGTAGATGGCGAGAATCGTCAGTATCGAGAAGTAAAGAATCAGGACCGTCCAGTCGAACGTGTCGAGGCGGTAGAGCGGGCTGATGTTGCCGGCGGTCTTGTCCACGATCTCGCAGAAGTTCGGGAACTTCCGGCACAGGTCATCCGGGGCGACGAGCAGGGCGAGTGAATAAAAAGGCATTTCTAAATCCAATGGCACGGGGAGCGACGCTGGCCGTCTCCGACTAACAGGCGGGGCGAGCGCCAAAGGGTTTCCGTCGCCGCACAGAAAACTAGCAGCGCATCTGCCTGAGGGCACCGCGCTGCCAGCCACATAAGACGCCAATTGTACCCCAACGGATGTCTGGGACAAAGGTGAGAGGGGAGACGGTAGTGGTTCGGGTTGAAGTTGTGGGCCGTCTTTATCAGGGAGGAGTTTCACGCAAAGGCGCAAAGACGCAAAGGAGAACGCGAAGAAGTTGAATGCCTCATTACCTTGCGTGCTTTCTTCGCGTCTTTGCGCCTTTGCGTGAAACCGCCTTTCCTTTGCCCCGTCTGAAACTGAACCACTACTGGGGAGACCCTTCAGAGTCTCCCCTTTAGCCTTTCAAGTTCCCGGCCCGTAATCGGCGGGCGGTGGCGGCGGCGGCCCGTAAGTGGGGCCGGGCGTGCCGCCGTAGTAGGGCGGTGGCGGTGGCAGGCCGGCGTTCACCTTACGCTTCTCGAACAGCGGGACGGCGAGCAGCCCGCCGACCAGCGCCAAGACGACAGTGATTAGCAGGTTCAGCAGCGTCCCCAGTGAGAAGACGGAGTAAAAGAACTGTTCGCCGAAAGACCTGTCGAGCAGGCGTTGGACCTGTTGCTGATAGAGTTCAGCTTTCTGCGGGTCAACGCGCTCCATCAGACTGACTATCAGTTGGTTTTCCGGGTAGCCGGTCAGGATCGTCAGGGGCACGCCGACAATCAACTCCACGAACGTACCGATGGCACCGGCCAGGGCTCCGATAAGCGCGCCCTCGCCCATGTTCACGGGGGCGGCGGATCGTTTGATGTACAGGTACGACGCGAGCGCGCCGCCCAGCACGACCCAGAGGCAGCAGACGATGTTGCCCAGCCTGACGTACGGAATCCCCGACAGGAGCCCTAAGACCACGCCGCCAATCACGGCCGCTCGTAGTTTGCTATTCATCTCATCTCACCCCTCGCAGCGTCACCCGGCGCTCGCGGATCATCTGGCCCAAATCCAACAGCCCAGGCACGACGTAAAAAGATGCGACCGCGCCGAGGAGCGCGCCCGTCAGCGCGCGCGACCAGTGCGTATTCTCCCAGACGCCGAAAAAGCCGAGCGCGAAATCCAGCGCCGTGGGCGCGGCGGCCAGGAGCAGCCACTTGCGCGCGGGCGTGTCGCTCCGATTAAGAGAGCGCGCGAGCGGGTAAGCGAGCACGCCCGCCGCGAACCCGAAGTAGATTCCCGTGCAGCGCGCGCAGACGGCGAGCGGGTAACCCGCCAGCTCAAACGCGCGCCCCGGAATCTGGTGGCACACGCGGCCGAACATCTCGTAAAGAAAGAACGCCGACAGGGAGTGCCCGTGAGAGCGCGCCACCGGCGCGACCAGCACCAGACTCACGAAGCCGAGCACGATTGTCGCCGCGATTGCCCAGACGAAAACAGGCCGGCTGAAAGGCGGGACGCGGAGACGCGGAGACGCGGAGACGCGGCGAAAGAGCTTGCTTTTCATCGCCGCGTCTCCGCGTCCCAGTGTCTCCGCGTCTCGTCTCATCCTAGAACCTGATGACCGCGTCCGGCCCGCCTTCGACGTGGACGGTGTCAACGAAGCGTATGTGCCTGGACTCGGTGGTCATGACGAGCGAGTGCGTGCGCTTGCCCGCGCCGAAGAAGCGCACGCCGCGCAGGAGCGCGCCGTCCGTGACGCCCGTCGCCGAGAAGATGATCCGCTTGCCGGGCGCGAGGTCGTTCGTGTCGTAGACCTTGTCCGGGTCCGAGATGCCCATCTCCTTCAGCCGCGCGAGCACCTCGTCGTGCTCCGGCACCTTGCTCTTGTCCACGCCGAGGCGGTCGTGGTCGAAGACCAGCCGCGCCTGTATCTCGCCGTTCAGACACCTCATCGCCGCGGCCGTCAGGACGCCCTCGGGAGCGCCGCCGATGCCCATCAGCGCGTGGATGTTCGTGCCCGCGACCGCCGCCGAGATGCCCGCGGACAGGTCGCCGTCCGAGATGAGCCGGATGCGCGCCCCGGCCTCGCGCACGTCGTTGATGAGCTTCCTGTGGCGCGAGCGTTCGAGCACGATGACGGTCAGGTCGTCTATGTCGCGACCCAAACGGCGCGCGATGTTCTTGAGGTTGTCCTTGACGGGCGCGTCTATGTCCACTGAGCCGCGGCAGGATGGGCCGACGACGATCTTGTCCATGTAGATGTCTGGCGCGTTCAGCAGCCCGCCGCGCTCGCTCGCGGCCAGGACGGCGATGGCGTTATTCGCGCCGAGCGCACAGAGGTTAGTGCCTTCGAGCGGGTCCACGGCGATGTCAACTTCGGGGAAGGTGGCGCGTACCTCTTCGCTGGCGTTGCGGCCGCCCAGTTCCTCGTCGATGTAGAGCATGGGGGCCTCGTCGCGCTCGCCCTCGCCGATGACGATGCGGCCGCGCATGGGCACGGTGTCCATCACTTCGCGCATCGCCTCGACCGCCACCTGGTCCGAATACTTGCGGTCGCCCTGCCCCATCGTCCGCGCCGCCGCGATGGCCGCCGCCTCGCAGACGCGCAGGAAGTCCAGCGACAGCTCGCGCTCCATTCTCAACTCGTGTCCCATCGCGCTTTCGTCTCCTGAAGGTGAAGTTTGGCCGCCCGCCGGGTCGCGCCAAAACTGCTTTTGCTAGGTGAAAGATTTTCGACGCGTATAGTAGCAGAGCACGCGCGGAATTTGTAGGAGGACGGGGGCTAGGATGGCGGGGGCGTCGGTAGTGAGTTATGCTGCGCCCGGCCATGCCATCAAGGGCGGCCGGGCGTCGCCGCCACAATTACTGACTATCAATTATGACCGGGAGCGGCCGCCGCCGCTTTCGCGCCGCCGCGCGGCTTGTTAAAGGGCGAGGTCTGCAACCACGCGGGCATCTGTTCGGCGTCCGCGACGCGCATGCCCGTGACGAGGCCGATGACGGCGACGGTGCGCGCGCCGTCCCAGTGCCAGTCCGGGTGGATGATGTCCCCAGGCTGGTGATAGTCCGTCTCCATCCACTTGCGCGCGCGCGCCAGCCACGGCTCGACCTCGCCCGCGGGACCGCCGAGCAGCATCAACGCCGGCACGCCCTTCTTGACGAACGCGTAGTGGTCCGAGCGGTAGAAGACTCCCTCCTCGGGCAGCGGGTCGGGCGCGATCTGCCCGCCGTTGGCCGCGACGACCGCTTCGAGCACTGGCCCCAGGTCCGAGTGCTCTGCGCCGAAGCCGACCACGCGCTTGACGGGCGCGTAGACCTCTGTGCCAATTCCGTCGAAGTTCAGGTCGGCCGCCACCCTGTCGAGCGGCCATGTCGGGTGCGCGACCCAGTGCTCCGCGCCCAGGAGCCCGTGCTCCTCGCCCGTCACGGCGAGGAAGATGACGGAGCGCCTCGGCTTCGTCTTGTACTTCGTGAACGCCTCGGCTATCGAGACGAGTTCGCCGACGCCGAGCGCGTTGTCGGCCGCGCCGGGGAAGATGCGGCCCTGCGAGTCAATGCCGTAAGCGTCGTAGTGCGCCGTGTAGACCACCGCCTGGTCCTTCAGCTTCGGGTCAGAGCCTTCGAGCAGGCCGACGACGTTGCTGCCCGCGGCGGTCTCTTTCTTGATGCGGATGGAAATCTGCGCCTGCTTGCTCAAGTCCTTCGAGGCGGCCTCGCCGGCCTCTGCCTTCGCCAGCGTCTCGGCGTAGGTCGCGCCCGTGCCTGCGAAAAGCTTTTCCGCCCCGGCGTCGCTAACGATGACGATGGGCGGCAACTTGAAAGGCATCTCCGGCGTCTCGGCGAGCGCGGCGCGGCGGCGCGTCAGGTAGTTACTGAGCAGCGAGAACGGCTGCTGCTTTGTGCCAAAATTGGCCGCGACCACGGCGACCGCGCCCTTGCCCATCAAGTTCGAGACGACGGCCTGCGTGCCGGCGACCTTCCGCCACGCCGTCTCGTCCACGCCCTTCGGCATGCCGCGGACGACGACGGCGATCTTGCCTTTAACGTCCAGCCCGGCCAGGTCGTCGCGCTTCAGCTCGGGCGAGGTGACGCCGTAGGAGACGAAGACCAGCCCGCCCGACGCCTCCGACAACTCGACGGTGTAGGGCGGGGCCGGCACGAACTCCGTCCCGAAGGCGAGCGACGCGCCGCCGGCTTTGACGAAAGACTCCGGCACGACCTGCGTGCTTCTGAAGCTGATGGCTTGCAGGTAAGTGCCCGCGTCGCCGAGCGGCTTGAGGCCGAGCTTACTGAAGCGGTCGGCGATGTACCTGGCCGCGCGGTCGCCGCCGGGCTGCGCCGTGCCGCGCCCCTCCATCCCTTTGTCCGCGAGCGCGGTCGTCACGTCGCGGATGGTCTCGACACGCACGAGCGCGGCGGCCTGCTGCTCGGCGGGGGTGAGCGCAGCGGCCGGCTTAGTCGCGGTGGCGCTGCCTTGCCCGAACGCCGACGGCGCGACGAGCGCGACCACGAGCACGAGCGCGAACAATCTGCGCCCCGCGAGGTTTGCGAAAGGATTTGACTTCATTGATGGATTCTCCAAGCTGAACGGGATTGCCGAGAGGGCGAATGTCTATACGCTCCGGGGAAGAAAATAGTTACGTTTATCTTAATCTAAGATTCTTGACTTGCCGTGGGAGTTGCGGACGTTGCCGTCGCTCGGCAGAAGCAGACTTGACCTCGACTACAAAGAGTCGAAGAGGACGGACGAGTTCGGCAACCAGCTCCGGTACAGGGCCAAAGTCTGGGACGCGCAGGGGCAACAGATCGGGCGCTGGGCCAGGAACGTGTTCCTGGTCCCCGCACGTTGAAGGCCGCAGCCTGAACGCAAGAACGCCCGCGAGTCGCAACAGACCTCGCGGGCGTTTCGATAATACTTCTCCGCGCGGCGGCTCCCGGTCTAATCTGCCGCCACTCCCTCGCGCGCCTCGGCGGGACGCCACGGCGGGAGCGTCCGGCGGGCGGGCTTCTCCTTCTTCAAGCCCAGAGCCCAGTCGGCCTGCATCAGCGTGTGGATGTCGCGCGTGCCTTCGTAGATGACGGCCGCCTTGCAGTTGCGCAGGTAACGCTCGACGGGGTAGTCGTTCGAGTAGCCGTTCGCGCCGTGGACCTCAATCGCCATCGAGGCGGCCTGCTCGCTCCTCACGGTCGCCTGCCACTTCGCCAGAGAAGTCTCGCGCGCGTTCACCTTGCCCTCGTTCTTCAACCACCCGGCGCGCAGCCAGAGCAGGTGGCACATCTGGTAGTCGGACTCCATCTCGGCAATCTTCTGCTTGACGAGCTGGTGGTTCGCGATCTTCGTGCCGAAGGTCTCGCGCTCAAGCGCGTAGGCCACGGACGCGTCGCGCGAGGCGCGGATAACGCCGGTCGCGCCGGACGCGACGGTGTAGCGACCCTGTTCGAGAGCGAACATGGCTATCTTGAAGCCCTCACCCTCCTCGCCTACCATGCTCTCCTGCGGCACGCGCATGTCCTGCAACGAGAAGTAGCCCGTGTTGCCCGCGCGGATGCCCATCTTGCCGTGAATCGTGCCGGAGGAAAATCCTTTCATCCCGCGCTCGACGATGAAGCAGGACATGCCCGAGTGGTCGCGCCGCCGCCGCTTCTCCTCGTCGGTCCAGCAGAAGAAGAGGAAGTTGTCGGCCACGTCCGCCAGAGAAATCCACATCTTCTCCCCGTTCAAGACCCACTCGTCGCCCTCGCGCCTGGCGGTCGAGCGCGAACCGACCACGTCGCTTCCTGCGCCCGGCTCCGTCAGCCCGTAGGTCGCAAGCTTCTCACCCTTCGCCTGCGGCACAAGGTACTTCCGCTTCTGCTCTTCCGTCCCCCACGTGTAGAGCGTTAAACTGTTCAGGCCGGTGTGAACAGACATCACCACTCGCATGAAAGTGTCAACGGCCTCCAGCTCCTCGCAGACGAGGCCGAGCGAGATGTAGTCGAAGCCTGCGCCGCCGTACTCCTCCGGGATGCAGACGCCGAGCAGGTTCAGCTCGGCCATCTTGTCCAGGATCGAACGGTCGAACTGCTGCTTCTCGTCCAGCTCTTTGATCCGGGGGGCGACTTCCTTCGTTGCGAAATCGCGCACGGTCTGGCGGATCGCCTGGTGGTCTTCGGTCAACTCAAACTCAATCATTTTCACTCTTCCTTACAGATTTAGGTTGGCACAGAAATATTCGCGCGAGGCTCAGAAAAAGTTCGGCGTCTGGTCCCGAAAAGGGATAAAATTTAAACGCCATCTTACCATCGCGCGCATCTTCCGCACAAAGTTGCAGCCCCACAGCTTCACGGTTTCGGCCCGGCAGCGGCCGAGGTGAAACGAGCCCGCACGGAGTTCCCCGGCCAGCGGATTGCGGCCGGACGGAAGAGGCAGGAGTGCTGCCGCTCTCAGCCCCCACTCGGTCATCGAGACAAGGAGCATCGCACATGAACAGGTTTCGTTTCGCACTGAGCGTTTTGGCCCTCGCCGTTTTCACTCTCGCCGCCTCCCCGGCCGCGCGCGCGCAGACGCGCACCTGGGTCTCCGGCACGGGCAACGACGCAGACCCGTGCAGCTTCACCGCGCCGTGCAAGACCTTCTCCGGGGCGCTCGGCAAGACGAGCGTGAACGGCGAGATCAGCGTCAAAGACTCCGGCGCTTACGGCACGGTGACGATCAACAAGTCCATCACCATTGACGCCCACGAAAACTTCGCAGGAATCCTCACCGGCGGCAGCACCGGCATCATCGTCAACATCACGGACCCGGCCGACACGAAGAAGACCGTGCGCCTGCGCAACCTCAACCTTAACGGCACGAATGGCGCGACGGGCGCGCCCGGCACGGTCGGCATCAGGATTCTCGCCGCCGATAAGGTTTACATCGAGGACTGCCTGATCGACGGCTTCGAGGGTGCCGGCGCAGCACCCAACGGTCGCGGCATCTCGGACGAGCGCAGCCTCCCCGGCAAGCTGTTCGTGACGAACACGACCGTGAGGAACGGCCGCACCAACGCCATCGTCATCTTCCCGAGCGGCGGCTCGCCTCAGGCCATCAACGCCGTCCTCGACAACGTGCGCGTCTACGGCAACGGCGGGACGGGCATCTACGCCGGCCCCGGCACGAAGGTGACGATCATGAACTCCAACATCACGGGCAACGGCAACGCAGGCATCCAGGCCGACTCGACCACGGGCACGACCGAGGTCAACATAGAGCGCACCGTCGTCGCGAACAACACGAGCTACGGCGTCTACTCGGGGCCGGGCGCGGCCATCGTACGCATGTCCGAGACGCTCGTCACGCGCAACAACGACGGGCTCCACTTCGCCGGCGGCACGATTCACACCTACGGCAACTGCCGCATTGCAGGCAACACGACGGGCAACGGCCCGCCGACCTCTAACCTCGGCGGCGAGCAGTAGACTCTTCACACAGATTCGGGAAGTCGAAAGCCTTCCGACAAACGCCGCCGGCCGGGCGTGCGTCGGAAGGCTTTCGCTTGCACGGGGTCCGATTCTCCTGTGGACCAGAAATTCCCGTGAATCGCCTTACGCAAAATTCACCGCCCCGCCTCATCACGTAGGCGACTCGCACCCCTCGCGAAGCTCGAAAGATTCCGCTCCCACGGGAGAAGGCAGAAAGCTCTCGGTCCGCCTCGAACCCGTCCCAACAGAAGGAGACTTTTCATGAACAGGTTTCGCTTCACCCTCAGGCTTCTGGCCCTGGCCGTTTTGGCCCTGTCCGCTTCCTCGGTCGCGCGGTCGCAGAACCTGCGCTCGTGGATTTCCATGACCGGCGACGACTTCAACTCCTGCACCTTCACCGCGCCGTGCAGAACCTTCCCCATCACGCTCTCCAGGACGGCCACCAACGGTGAGGTCAGCCTCGTCGGCCCCGGCACTTACGGCGCGATAACGATTACCAAGTCGGTCACGATTGACGGGGGCGGCTACCTCGCCGCCATCAACGCCAGCGGCGGCACGCGCGCCATCACCATCAACATCACCAACGTGGCCGACACGCGCAAGTCTGTGCGCCTGCGCGGCCTCTCGCTCAACGGGGCCGACATTAACGGCACGGACGGCATACAGGGCATCAGGATCGTCGCCGCCGACAAGGTTTACATAGAGGACACGCTGATTGATAACTTCGACACGTCGGGCGGGACGAACGGGCGCGCCATCAGCGACGAGCGGACCAACGGCGGCAAGCTGTTCGTCACGAACACGATCATCAGGAACAGCGGGGCCAACGCCGTCGTCGTCTTCCCCAGCGCCGGCAGCACGCAGATCACGGCCGTGCTCGACCGCGTCGTCATAGAGGGCAGCACGCTGTCGGGCGTCTTCGCGGGGCCTGGGAGCCGTGTGACGGTTAAGGATTCGAACATCACGGGGAACGGGAACGCGGGCGTGCAGGCGGACGCGAGCGCCGGGACGACCGAGGTGATGGTCGAACGCTCCGTCGTCTCGCACAACCAGATAGGAATCTATTCGGGGCCGGGCTCGCCCGTCGTGCGCCTCTCGGAGACCACCGTCACCGACAACGTCACGGGGCTGCAAACCGCGGGCAGCGGCACGATTGACACGTTCGGCAACTGCCGCATTGCGGGCAACGCCGCCGGCAACGGCCCGCCGACAAACAACCTCGGCGAACAGTAAGCCGACCGCAAAATAAAATAAGGTGAGGCGGGGGCAAGCCCCTCTTCCCGACCTGCGAATCGGCGTCGCCTGAACTATTCAACTCACGGCGACTCTCAGGTCAGGAAGGGTGGCTTGCCCCCGCTGTTGATTACTTCTGCCCGGCTTCGTTAACCTTCGCGCGTTCGAGGGCGAAAGCGATGGTCTGCGTGAGTGGCGTCGCCTGCCCCTCGTCCCGGAGCGCGTCGAACTCTTCCTCGCCGAGTTGCGAGCGCGCGGCCTGTAGGTGTCGCTCGTAGTCCTCGCGCTCGACGGGCGGGAGCGGCGTCCCTATGGTCTCGCGCAGGCGCGCGGCCGCGCCGAAGAGTCGCGCGGCCTTCTGCGGCTGCTCCCTCGCCTGTGCCAATTCCGCGAGGGCTTCGAGCACGCTCGCCACGCGCCAGCGGTCGCCCAGCCCGTCGTGCAGCGCCAGACTCTCGCGCAGCATCGCGGCCGCCTGCTCGTAGTCCTCGCGCCCGCGCGCGACGTTGCCCAGGACGTTGAGCGACCAGGCGATGCCCTCCTTGTACCCGATCTCGCGCGAGATCGAAAGACTCTCGCGGCCGAACTTCTCGGCGCGCTCCGGGTCGCGCTCGTAGTGCGCAGCGGCCGCCAGGTTCAGGAGCGACCAGACGGTCCCTTCGCGGTCGCCCACCTCCGCGAACAACTCGCGCGACACCTCGCAAGCCTTCCTCGTCTGCTCGAAGTCGCCGCTCAGCCACGCCGCGAAGCCGACGTAGTTGAGCGAGCGCGCGACGCCGCGCTTGTCCCCCGCCTCTTCCCAGCGTGCCAGACTCTCCTCGTGAAGCTCGACGGCGCGCTGGTAATCGCCCTGCTCGCGCGCGAGGCTCCCCGAGACCTGCAAAGCCGTCGCCACGTTCTCGCGGTCGCCCAGCTCGCGCGCGAGTCGCAGGCTTTCGTCCAGGAGTTTTTTCGCCAGCCCGTAGTCGCACTGTAGGAAGGCGAGGACGCCCGCGCCGAGGAGCGCGCCCGCGCGCAGGCTGGCCTTCTCGCCGCCGCCGGCGTTCAGGACTTTGCCGAGCCACTCGCGCCCCTCGCGGTAGTGGCCGTGCAGATACCAGAACCACCAGAGCGCCCGCGCGAGCCGCAGGCTCGTCTCCGTCTCGTTGAATTCGAGCGAGCGCCTGAGCGCCGCGCGCAGGTTGTCGTGCTCGTGCTCAAGCTGGTCGAGCCACTGCTTCTGGCGCGCGCCCTCCAACTCCGGCTCCGCCCGCTCCGCCAGGTCCAGAAAGTAACTGGCGTGAAGCTGCCGCATGCGCTCGCGCTCGCCGCTCGCCTTCAGCAGCTCCATCCCGTACTCCCTGATGGTCTCAAGCATCGCGAAGCGCGGCTCGACCTCGGCCTGCTCCACCTGCCGCAGCAGGCTCTTGTCCACGAGCGACTCCACGCCGTCCTCTATCCCTATCCCTAAGTCGCCCTCGGCGTCGCAGATGCGCGCGGCGGCGTCCAGGGTCGCGCCGCCGAGGAAGACCGCGAAGCGGCGGAAGAGAGTTTTCTCGGGCTCGTCCAGCAGCTCGTAGCTCCAGGCGATTGCTTCGCGCATCGTGCGCTGGCGAGCCGGCGCGTCGCGTGCGCCACCCGTCAGGAGCTTGAAGGGACTTTCGAGCCGCATCAGCATGGCCTGCGGCGGCAGCAGCTTGATGCGCGCGGCCGCCAGCTCTATCGCGAGCGGCAGGCCGTCGAGCTGAGTGCAAATCTCGGCGACCGCCTGCGCGTTCACTTCCGTCAGGGCGAAGTCGAACTTGGCGGCCGTCGCGCGCTCCGTAAAAAGCGCGACCGCCTCGTAGCGCATCAGGTCCGGCACGGGCGGAAGCGCCGTCAGGTTCGGGAGCAGGAGCGGCGGGACCTGGAACTCGTGCTCCGCGCTCAGGCGCAGGACTTCGCGCGTTGTCACCAGGACCACCAGGCGCGGGGCGGCCGCCATCAGCTCGGCGATTTGAGACGCGGCCGCGGTCACCTGCTCGAAGTTGTCGAGGATGAGGAGCATGCGCTCGTCCTTGAGGTGCTTCTTCAAACTCTCGTCGAGCGTCGTGCCGGCGGCCTCCTTGACGCCGAGCACCTGCGCGATTTGTGAGACGACGAGCGAGGGGTCTTTGATCGGTTCGAGCGCGACGAAGAAGACGCCGTCGGCGAACGCGTCGAGCAGGCTCGCGGCGACGTGCAGCGCCAAACGCGTCTTGCCGGTGCCGCCCGGACCCGTCAGCGTCACGAGGCGCACGCCCTCGCGCCGCAGCATCTTTTCGACCGTCGCCGCTTCCGACTTGCGCCCGATGAAAGGCGTGAGCTGGACGGGAAGGTTCGTTTGCGGGTTCGCGCGCGGCTTCGGCGGCGCGGCCTCAGGCTCCGGCCCCGCGCCCTCCGCCCGCGGCGAGAAATCTTCCCGCTCATCTTCCGGCCCAGATTCGACGCGCGCCGCGGCACTGGCCGTCGCCGCGCGCTCGTCCTTCAGCTCGCGCACGTCGGCGACGAAGCGATAGCCGCGCCCCGGTATCGTGACGATGTAAAGGTGCTCGCCGGCCCTCTCGCCCAGGGCTTTTCTGAGCGCCGAGACGCTGACCGAAAGGTTCGCCTCTTCGACGAATTGGCCCGGCCAGACCGTCTTCAGCAACTCCTCCTTCTCCAGCAGGCGTCCGCGCCCCTCGACCATTGCGAGCAGCAGGTCGAACACTCTCGACTTGAGCGGCACGGGCTCGCCGTCGCGCGCGAGAAGCCGTCGCGTCACGTCAATGAGGAAGGGGCCGAAGGCGTAGGACTGTGCGCTCGATTCGCTCATCGCGGCCCTTCGGGATTGCGTGGAAACATTTGGCCCATTTTAAGACTTTCGGGACGGCCGCAAGAGATCATGCAGGGCAAGTTGGCTGAGTAATCTTACTCTGACGCGCCGGACGTAGACAAGACGATTCGTTTGCGCGGGCTCGCGCTCACAGCGGAAAGGACGAACCACGCAGACACACGAAACGACGCGAACTGAGTTTAACTACTTTCGTGTCGCCTCGTGTGTCTGCGTGGTCCGCTTTGTTTCTCCTCATTCGCTTTCTATCAACCGCCGCGCCTCGCCTTGCGCCTCTTCGAGCGTCGTCACGCGCCCGTCGAGCTGCATCTCGTAAACGGCGCGCGTGATCTCGCCGATGCGCGGGCCGGGCCGGAGTCCCATTTCGAGCAGATGGCGGCCCATCAAAATTGGCGCGGGCGCGCGCTCTTCGACGGCCAACTCGCGCGCGCGTTCGATGAACCACTCCTGCGCCTCGGCGGTGAACCACTGTCCGCGCGGGACCCAGTCGGCGTTGCGCCCCAGCGAGTCCGCGCGCGCCACGCGGTAGAGCAGCTCAAGCTCGCAGCGGCGGGCCAATCTCCTGAACGCGCCGTCGCCCACCTCGTCGCGCTTCTTGTAGAACTCGCCCGGCTTCAGGTGGTCGCGCACGAGCGCCGCGACCTGCGAGCGCACGTCGTAGCCGTCGAGCGTGTGTATGTTCAGCCGGTCCAGAAAACTTTCCGTGGGCCGAACGCCCGCCTCCTCGTGCCCGCGCGAGCGCCACTTGCCTTCTTCAAACTTTGTCGTCGCCGGCTTCCCGAAATCGTGGCACAGCGCGCCGAGCATGACCGTCACCTGCTTGGCGTAAGGCAGGTCGTCAATCAACTCGCGCGCACGGTCAACGACGAGCCAGGAATGCACATCTACAGGGCCCTCTGGATGCCACTCTTTTTGCTGGGGCACGCCGACGAGTGCTTTTAACTCGGGGAACAGTTGGTCGAACGCGCCGAGTTTGTGCAGCCATTGGAAGCCGATTGAGGGACGACGGGCGCGCAGGAGGAGCTTTTCCATCTCGCCCCAGACGCGCTCGCGCGGCAGGTCCGTGAGGTCAATCGAGCGGCAGAGTTCGATTGTCCCTTCCTCCATGTCGAACTCGAAGCGCGCGGCGAACTGCGCGGCGCGGAGCACGCGCAGGCTGTCCTCCGCGAAGGTCTCGCGCGAGACGGCGCGCAGGAGTTTATGGTCCAAGTCGTCGCGCCCGCCGTGAGGGTCCAGGATTTCGCCCGTGAGCGGGTCTTCGAGAATCGCGTTGATGGTGAAGTCGCGCCGGCGCGCGGCCTCTTCCACGCTCATCGTGGGGTCGCCTTCGACGACGAACGCGCGGTGGCCGCGGCCCGACTTGCGCTCGCGCCGCGGCAGCGACACGTCCAGGTCCGGGCCGACTTTGTAAACCGTGAACGCCTCGCCAACGGCGTCAACGCGCCCGAGTTTTTCGAGCAGCGAGCGCAGGCGCGCGGGCTCGACCGCGTAGACTTCCACGTCCCAGTCCTTCGGCTTCCCGCCCATCAGCGAGTCGCGTACGCAGCCGCCGACGAGCAGCGCGCGCCCGCCTTCGGCGCGCACGGCCCGCGCCAGCTTCAAGACTTTTTCGGGCGGGAGGGAAGGACTCATCGGAGGTTAACGGCGGGGGTGAAGACGGTCTCAAACATCTCGCGTCTCTGTCTCGTCGTCGCCGTCTTCGTCGTCTTCGTCTTCAAAATCTTCGTCGTCGTAGTCGTCGCCCGCGTCGTCAATGACGACCTGGACGCCCGGCATCGCCGGCAGGCAACTGATTATCTGCGCGCGCTCGATGCGCGCGAGTTCGGAGCCGGCCGCGTGCCAGAGTTTCACCCAGAAGGTGCGCGTCTCTCCGTGCACGGCGAAGGTCGAGCCGTCGTTCATCACCGCCACGGGCTCGACCACCGTACCCGCGCGTAAAGTTTCGAGCAACTCCGGGACATGCGGCCTGAAGCTATCGAACTGCGCGATCACGGCCGCCTCCGTAATCTCCGCGGGCGGCAACTCGACGGGCTCCTCCCCTTCGAGCAGTAGCCTCGACTCCGTCTGCTGATTTCTCTTCTTAACAACTGGCATAATGTCTGATTGTGGACCGAATGACTCAACCCTTTGCGTCTTACGTCTTAACTTTGCGCCTTTGCGAGAAACAATAGTTCGCGCAAAGGCGCAAGGTAAAGAAAAACAGAAGGCGCAAAGGGTTGAGTCATTCCATTCGTTGATGCCTTTTTAATCTGCAATCCCGTTCATTCTTTGCTCTTCTGCAAGAGGTAGACTCCAGCGGTGGCTTCGAGGGCGGAGATGACGACGGCCGCCAGGTAGTTGCCGCCCGCGCGGTACAGGACGAACGAGAAGACGACGAACATGGCGCACACGACGAACGCCGAGATGCCCAGGAATTTGTAGAGGCTCTTGTTGAGGGCCATAAGTTTTGAGACGGCCTCAAGCCGAGGGCGGTTGCAGGCGGCGCTCCAGGTGCTCGCGCAGGTCCGAGACCTTGACGCGCTCCTGCTCCCAGGTGTCGCGGTCGCGCACGGTGACGGCCTCGTCTTCGAGCGACTGGTGGTCAACGGTGAGGCAGAAGGGTGTGCCAATTTCGTCCTGCCGCGCGTAGAGCTTGCCGATGCCGCCGGTGTCGTCGTAAACGGCGCGCATCACGGGCTGGAGGCTGCGCTTGACGGCCTTCGCCATCCCGACGATCTCCGGCTTGTTCTTCGCGAGCGGGAGAATCGCCGCCTTGATGGGCGCGAGGCGCGGGTGGAGTTTCAGGATGACGCGCTTCTCCCCCTTGTCGTTCACCTTCTCCGAGTAGGCGTCCATCAGGACGGCGAGCACGGTGCGGTTGACGCCGGCCGCGGGCTCTATGACGTAAGGGTAGAAGCGCTCCTTCGTCGCCTCGTCGAAGTAAGAGAGGTCTTCGGTCGAGTCGGGGTTGAGGCGCTTGCCCTCTGTGTCCTCGGGCTTTTTCGAGTGGGCCTTGAGGTCGAAGTCCGTGCGGTTGGCGATGCCCATCAATTCGTCCCACTGCCGCGCCTCGTCCTCGCGCTCGGGGAAGAAGCGGTAGTGGATGTCCACGGTCCGCTTGGCGTAGTGTGCCAATTCCTCTCTGGGCTGCTCGTAGAGCTGCAAATTGTCGGGGGAGATGCCGAGGCTCGTGAACCAGTTGTAGCAGTAGTCAATCCACTCCTGATGCACCCGCTCGTCTTCGCCGGGGCGGACGAAGTACTCCATCTCCATCTGCTCAAACTCGCGCGTGCGGAAGATGAAGTTGCCGGGCGTGACTTCGTTGCGGAACGACTTCCCGATCTGCGCGATGCCGAACGGAACCTTCCGCCGCATCGTCGTCTGCACGTTCAGGAAGTTGATGAAGATGCCCTGCGCCGTCTCGGGCCGCAGGTAGGCCAGAGCAGTCGGGTCGTCTTCGTCCGCGACCGCGCCGATGGTCGTCCGAAACATCAAGTTGAAGGGGCGCGGTTCCGTCAGGTCGAACGAGCCGCAGTTGGGGCAGGCGGGCCGCGGCTCGCCGTTCTTGTCCGCCCGCGGTTCGAGCTTGTCCGAGCGCAGGCGCGTCTTGCACTCGCGGCAGTCAACGAGCGGGTCGCTGAACGTGTCCTCGTGGCCGGAGTATTTCCAGACTAGGCGGTTGAGGATGATGCTTGAATCAATGCCCTCCATGTCGTCGCGCTCGTGGACCATCCAGCGCCACCACGCCTGCTTGACGTTGTTCGAGAGTTCGACGCCGAGGGGGCCGTAGTCCCAGGCGCTGCCCAGGCCGCCGTAAATCTCCGACGACGGGAAGACGAAGCCGCGCCGCTTGGCTAGGCTGACGATGGTTTCGATGTTCGGTGCTGACACGTTTATCCTCGTGGCTCGTAAATCGTGAATCGTGAAAGAAAGAGGCGTTCTTCCATTCACGATTTACGAGTCACGAGTCTAGCAGTCCCGCGCAGGAAATGAAAAGAAGAGAGGGACTCCACACGCCCCTCTCTTCTTGTGACAGGTTCGTTCTAATTTACGAATCCTATTTGGTCTGGATGTTGACATCAACCTTGCCCGGCGCGGGGGAGCCTCCTCTGCCCCCGAACACCCCGAAGAAATAGAGCGCGATCAGCACGACGATCACGAAAATCACGAGCACGGCGACCACGCCCGCGTTGCCGCCGCCATCACCTTCAGCCATAAAAGACTTTCCTCCTTCGATAGTTCACGGTCGAAACGCTATTCGGGGGATTGAAAATTTAAGGGAAATCGAGACGATTGTTCCACACGCCTCGCGCGGGTGACAAGTAAAAAGTGACGAGTGACGAGAAAATTCCTTTCGCTCGTCACTCGTCACTCGTCGTTCGACTTACTGTTCGCCTACTCGTGGCGCGAGCGGCGGCGCGGCGCGGCGGGCGCGGGCTGGACTTCGCCGGCCGAAACGCTCGGCGTCGCCGTCGGGGCTTCCGCGCCCTGCGGCACGAGCCACAGCTCGAAGTAGTCCGTCTCGCGGTAGCCGCCGTTCTGGAAGACCAGGCGGCTGCTGTCAATGCCGCGCTCGGTCGTGAGGTACTGGCGCGCGCGCTCCATCAGCTTGTCGGCGTTGCCGGCGCGGCTGCGTCGCCCGCCGTAGACGATGACGTAGCCCTGGGCCGTCGGCGCGTTCTGCAACTCGATTGCCAGGTTGTCGAGGCGAGCCTTCACGTCGTCGAAGGCGGGAGGCTCGAACTGGTCGTAGATGCGTCCCTTGACTGGCGGGGGCGGCGTGGCCGTGACGTTCGTGATGGCCTGCGCCGTCTGGCGGCAGGCGCGCTCGCCCGAGCCGTCGTCCACGACGAGGATGGCCGTGACGGGCTGGTTGCCGACGCCGGTTGAGTCAACCATGATGCTCGGCGTGCCCGCGCCGTTGAGGATACGCGCGCCGGCCGGGCTGATGGTCCAGGTGTAGTTGAGCGCGGACGACCCGGCGTAGGAGACGTTCGACGCGAAGGTGATGACCTCGCCGTCTACTACGCTCTGGGGCGCGGTGACGTTGACCGGGTACGGGCAGGGCAGCGCGGCCGGGAGCGGAATCGAACGCGGCGCGTAGGCGAGCCCGATGCAGTAGATGCGCCCGGCCGAGACGACGAACTCGCGCGTCCAGCGTTCCTGCGGGAAGAGGATTTCGAGGGTGTGCGGCCCAGGCGCGAGGTCAATCAGGCGCTCGCTCTTGGTCGTCGAGCCCGCGGGCTGCCCGTCAATCAGGATGGGGAAGCCTTCCGGGTCGGTCGAGAGCTTGACGCGGCCGTAGTTGGGCTTCTTCTTGTCGGGCGAGGCGTGCGCCTCGGACTGCAACGACTGGACGAAGAGAAGCGAGAGCGCGAGCCACGCGATGAAGGCCAATCTTGACGGGGCGGCCGAGTGCGTACGGCCTGAAGTTTCCGGGCTTTTTTCCATGACTAAACCTCTGTAGCGTTCAGTAAAATTCCGACCTCACACATGCGATTGACGACGGCGCTCCTGCGGCTACTACTTTGCTAACACAAGCCCGCATGGCGTCGCAAGTTAAAGTGAAGGGCGGCAAGGAGGTTTTTTCTTGTCGCCCGTTCACTGTCAAACAACCTTCCGCTTAACTCAGTGGCGTGCGCGCTCCTGGCGCGGCGCGTCGAGAGGAGACTTGACGCAAGGATACTGTTTATTAGTCTTGCTCACGGCCGGCGCTCCGGGGTCTCCCGACGAGGGGAAGTCCGGCCTCGGCGTCGGTGTCGCCGCGCCTATCGGCTTGACCCAAAGCTCCACCCAATCCATAGAGCTTTGACCGCCGTCAATGAGTTTCACGCGGCTGCGGTCAAACCCGCGCGTGTTGACCATGTAGTCCACCGAGAGGTCGCCTAAACTCGTCCTCTGGCCGCCGCGGCACCCGGCACCCGAATAATAGATCACGTAGGCCGTTGACTGCGGGACGCTCCGCGCTTCAATGACGAAGTTATCGAGGCGAGCCTTCACGTCGTCGAAAGCTATGCCGCTGTAAGCGTCAAAGACTACGTCTTCGGGTTCCGGGGTCGTCGTGGCATTAGCTTCGGCGTGGCACCTCAACGTGGAGCCTGGCGGCAGCGGCCTGCCGGAGCCTTCGTCTACGCTGACGGTGGCGGTGAAATCTGTTTCAACGCCCGCCGTGTCAACCTCGATTTCGGACGCGCCCGCGCCGCGGACGATAGTGCCGGCCGAGACCGTCCAGGTGTAGACGGGTTCATTCTCGCCGCTGTACCTGGCAACAGTCGCCTTGAAAGTAACCGGCTCACCCTTCTTAAACTTCGGCTGCGTCGAGACACTGACCTGCCCGAACGGCTTGCAATATTCCACCTTCTCTATTGGCGGCGCTGGCTTGTAGGCGACGCCGAGGCAGTAGATGCGGCCGGCTTCGACGACAATCTCGCGGACCCACCTATTGCCGCCCTGAAATATGACCTCGAACGTGTGCGGCCCCGGCGTCACGGATTCGAAGGTACGCCTGCTTCTGGTCGCCGGGCCTGCGTACGCGCCGTCAAAATAAACCTCGGCAACGTCATAAAAATGACTCTCACGGGCCGGGCCCTCTTTTTTCTTCTCGACACTGTCTAGTAAAACAACCTTGTCGTCCGGACTTTCCGGACCCGCCACTGTCAGATAGACGCGCCCGTAATCGACCTTCTTCCCCTTCTTCGGGTTGGCGTGCGCCGCGGTCTGCAACGACTGGGCGAAGAGGAACGAGAGCGCGAGCAGAGCCACGAAGGCGAACCTTGCGGAGGTCTGACGAGACGGCTGGCTGTTCGCCATGATCACACCTCAGAGCTTTCAGCGAGGTTGCGCTCCGCTCCGCGCAGTTTGTAGCGACGCCGTGCGGCGGCACCCAGTGCAGAGAGACCGGAACCGAGCAGGAAGATCGAGGCCGGCTCGGGGATGGTCGTGCAGTTCGTGCACACATTAGGGCACTCCGGGCTGCCGGGTATGCATTTCTGATCCGTGTGGGTGCAAAGGTCCGGGACGAGGCAGATGGCCGCGGGGATGAAGGCGAGCGGCCACTTGGGCCAGCCACCGGGGATGAAGATTTCGCCGCAGTCGCAGACCGTGCCCGTCACGTCGCCCTCTTCGATGACTTCGACGTTGCCCTGCTGGCCTTCCTGCACGCCGGTCGCGGTGGAGATGAGCGAGCCGGACGAGGAGCCGGCACCGTTGGGGTCGTCGGCCGAGGAGGACTTGCCGGTCGATGCGACCAGGCCGCCGCCAACGGGCGTGCTGCCTTCCTGCATGACGCTGCGCAGGCGCAGCTCCTGGCTCTGGCCGCCCGCCTGCAAGTTGCTCATGACATGGACGACATCAGAATAGGCAACCGGGCCGGCCTGGGCGGGCGAGGCGGCGGCGATTGCCAGCAGTAGGACGCTGAGTATCGTGGCGACGGGGCTGACGGCTCGATTCCTCATCGTAGGGAATCTCCTTCTAGGCTCTTTTCAATCCGGGCGGCCCATGAGCGGGGCGGCTCATGCCTTCCCGGACTTCAGGGCGGCTCGGCTTAGCAAAACTTGGATTAGAGACGGCGGAGCGATTGCGAAAACGTTGCCGGCCGGGTTAATAAACGCCGCACGGGGACCGCGTCGCAAGCTCGCCTTTCAAAATATCTGATTTCAATTTGGAAACCGCTTTGCGGGCTTTCCTTATTCGCTAAAGAAAGATGCTTAATGCTGTGGGTATTCCAGTTTTGCGTGAGCGATTAAACCCGCCTTTTGGCCGCCTGTCAAGGAAAAAAGGCGAAAGGCAAAAGGCAAAAAGCAAAAGGGAGGGGCCAACAAGTTTTACCCTCCCTTTTCCCTTTTTACTTTTACCTTTCCCCTTTGTTTTCAGTCGCCTTCGGCCCCGCCGGCGGCCTCGGCACGCTGCTTCTCGTCTTTGAGCACGGCCTTTCTGGAGAGCTTAATCTTGTTGCCCTCCTTGCCGATGCACTTGACCATAATCTGCTGACCTTCCTTCAACTCGTCGCGCACGTCCTTGACCCTGCGGTCGGCTATCTCCGAGATGTGGAGCAGGCCGTCCGTGCCGGGGAAGATTTCGACAAACGCGCCGAAGTCCACGATGCGGGAGACCGTGCCGAGGTAGGTCTGGCCGATTTCGGCCTCGGCCGTCAAGCCCCGTATGCGGTCGATGGCTGCCTGGGCGGCCGCGCCGTCCGCGGAAGCGATTGAGACCGTGCCGTCGTCTTCGACATCAATCTTCGCGCCCGTCTCTTCGACGAGTGCCCGTATGATCTTGCCGCCTGGCCCAATAACGTCGCGGATTTTGTCCGGGTTGATCTTGATCTGGATGATGCGCGGGGCGTAAGGCGCTATGTCCTCGCGCGGCTCGGCTATCGTCTTCTCCATCACGCCGAGGATGTGGAGGCGGCCCTTCTTGGCCTGCTCCAGCGCCTCGGCCATGATTTGGGCGTTGATGCCGCCGATCTTGATGTCCATCTGAAGAGCGGTGATGCCCTCTTTCGTGCCCGCTACCTTGAAGTCCATGTCGCCGTAGTGGTCTTCGGCGCCCGCGATGTCCGAGAGAATCGCGTACTTGTTGCCCTCCATCACGAGTCCCATCGCCACGCCCGCGACCGCCGCTTTCAACGGCACGCCCGCATCCATCAAGCTCAGGATGCCGCCGCAGATTGAGGCCATCGAAGATGAGCCATTCGACTCCGTGATGTCTGAGACGATGCGGATGGTGTAGGGAAAATCGGATTCCTCGGGCAGGACGGGCTCTATCGAGCGGCGCGCGAGTGCGCCGTGGCCTATCTCGCGGCGCGAGGAGGAACCGAAGCGCCCGACCTCGCCGACCGAGTAGTGCGGGAAGTTGTAGTGCAGCAGGAAGCGGCGCTTGATCTCGCCCTTCTCAAGGTCGTCCATGAACTGCTCGTCGTCCTTCGTCCCCAGGGTCGTCGTGACGAGCGCCTGCGTCTCGCCGCGCGTGAACAAGGCGGAGCCGTGGGCGCGCGGCAGCCAGCCGACCTCGCAGGTGATGGGGCGAATCTCGGAGAAGCGGCGGCCGTCCGGGCGGCGGCGCTTGTTCAGGATGTCGTCGCGGAAGATGGTTTCTTTGAGGTGGTCGAAAATCTTCTTCGCCATCAGGCGCTTCTCCGGCAAGTCATCCGGGTAAGACTCGACGACCTCTTTCTTCAAGGCGTCTACGGCCGCGTAAGAAGTGCGCTTGTCCTGGCTCGTCGTGTCGAGCGACGAGCGCAGGCGCTCCGCGTAATTCCGCTCGATCTCGCCGAGCAGCTCCTCGTCGAGCGCGGGCGGTGCCACGGGGCGCTTCTGAATGTCGAGCGCCTTGTAAAGCTCCTTCTGCCAGCGGCAGAGGCGGTTGATCTCCTTGTGCGCCAGCATCAGCGCCTCGACCATGATCTCTTCGGAGACTTCCTGGGCCCCCGCCTCGACCATCACGATAGCCTCTTCCGTCCCGGCCACGATCAGGTTCAGGCGCGACTCGCGCCGCTCGTCGTAGGTCGGGTTAATGACGTAGCGCCCCTCGATGAGCCCTATGCGGACGCCCGCAATCGGGGTCGGGAACGGGATGTCCGAGAGGTAGAGAGCTAAGGACGCGCCCGTGATGGCGATCACGTCGGGGTCGTTGTCGGGGTCGGCGGAGATGACGGTGGCGATGATCTGTGTTTCGTTGCGAAAGCCTTCGGTGAAGAGCGGGCGGCAGGGGCGGTCAATGAGGCGGCAGGTCAGAGTCTCCTTCTCGTTGGGACGCCCCTCGCGCCGGAAGTAGTTGCCGGGGATTCGGCCCGCGGCGTAGTTGGACTCGCGGTACTCGACCGTGAGCGGAAAAAAGTCTATCCCTTCGCGCGGGCTGTTGGCGGCGACCGCCGCGACCAGGACCATCGTGTTGCCGTAGCGGACGACGACCGAGCCGTCCGCCTGCTTGGCGACTTTCCCGGTCTCGACCGTCAACTCGCGCTCGCCCAGCTTTATTGATTCGTTCAGATATTTCTTGACTGGCATGTTCGTTTCTCTCCTGGAGGTCGCGGCGGGAGGGCCGTAAATCGTGAATCGTAAATGGTAAATCGTAAAGAGGAAGACCGTTCGTCTGTTTACGATTTACTATTTACGATTTACGGCTTTTCTCCCGTCGCGGCTTTTCAAAGTCGAAAGGCGGCGACAGTCTCTCCAGTTGCGTGAGACCGTCGCCGCCTTTTGCTGTAGATGCTCAGGGCTACCGCGTCCGCTTGAATCCCGATCAGCGCGCCGTCACGTTCGGCACTTTCGGTAAGCTCTTCGATTGACGCGGGCTTTGTATGTTTGAGACTCGAAGAATTCTCGTTCGCCAAATTTTTCCCGATTCCGTCCCGCCCTACCGGCGCAGGCCAAGACGGCTGACGACCTCGTGGTAGCGCTCGATGTCTATGCGCTTGAGGTAATCGAGAAGACTCCTGCGCTGTGAGACCATCTTGAGCAGGCCGCGCCGCGAATGGTTATCTTTCTTGTGCGTCTTGAAATGCTCGGTCAGCTCGTTAATGCGCTGGCTGAGCAGCGCAATCTGCACCTGCGGCGAACCCGTGTCCGCCTCGTGCGTGCGGAAATCCGTCACGATCTTCTCTTTCGCTTCTTTTGCTAATGCCACTGCTCTTGATGGTCCTCCCAGACCGCAGTACTTCCGCCCTCGTCTGAGGCGCGGCAACCGCTAAGATTTAAAGACGGGGCAATTTAACACGCCGTTTACGGCGATGTCCAGCAAGCAGGTCTGGCGGCGGCGGGCGCGGCAACAAAACGGGCAGGTCGAACGGGAGTGTTCGACCTGCCCGGCGGCTTTCCGGCTTCCGACCCGAGGCTCAGATGACCCTTTGGAGCAATTGGCGGCGCGTTTGCTCGTCGGCCTCCCCCGTCACGGGCAGCCCGGCGTCTTTCTGAAAAGCGCGGACGGCCGCCTCCGTGTTCTGGCCGAACCCGCCGTCCACTTCCGTCAGCGGCTTGAGGAATTTGATGAGGTAGAGCTGCGCCTGTAGCTGGCGCACGTCCCGGCGCACGTTGACTTGCGTGTCGTCGTCCCTGTCCCTGCGGCGCAGCGTCGGGAACTCGGGCCTGACGGCCACCGTCGCCGGGTTGCCGTAAAGCAGTTCGATGGCCTCCGCGAAGCTGTAGCCCTCCGTGTTCTGATAGTGCCAGAACTCCTTCTTCTTCGCCATCCCCTTTTTCTCGAAACCGACCTGCGCACGGATGCGGTGCCACCCCAGGGCCTCCGCGGCCGAAGTGAAGTCGTAGACGAACTCGGGCTTCAGGCCGGGCGCGGGCGGCAGGGCGCGCTCATTCGAGATGATCATCGGCTCGCCCTGCGAGCCGTCCTGCTTGACGCACTTAAGATAAGTCCGCCAGTACATCCTGCCGTTTCTGGGCTCCTTGACGCGCCGCAGCCGATCCTCGCCCTGGTTATAGTCAAACGCGTCGCCGCATTTGTGGCGCGAGTTTGTGGCGACGCCGGGTCCGGTCGCCTTTACGCCGCGCGGGCGCATGATGTCACCGAATTTGGAGAGAAAATCGAAGCCGGCCTCTTTGATAACTTTGCTCCGCAGCGCGGTAAAAGTTTCGAAGGGGACGCCTTTTCTCAAGAAGGGCAGCACGTCCTCGTTGACGTTTTTAATCAGGACTACGTTCGGGCTTGGAGCTTTAGGGGGCATGATTTTTTCCTTCCTCATGAGGTTAAGTTTGGGCGAAACTTTCGTCCGGCGCTACGAGGATGGGATACCGCGCCGGGGGCAGTTTCCATTATTGTATGCGGCGGCCCGCGAAAATGTTTCCGCGCGGGCCGCAAGCGGAGCCCTCAAAGCATGGCTTTCGGGGGCGACACATGCGCGGGGGCATTGACAGCCGCTGTACCTGTCAATGCCGGACGAGGACGAGGGACTGAGACGTGCGAGGCGACTGTTGAAGGCGCGAGCCAGCCTAGTACTTAGTAGGGGCCGAGCCGGCCGACTTGTCCGTGAAGCCGCCGGCGTAGGTGATGACGCATTTCGCGCCGTAGGGGGGCGAAGTGCTGACGTTGATGCCGGCGACGTGGTGGTTGGCCTCGAAGATGTTCCGGCGGTGGCCGCGGTTGGCGACCCCGTCGTCAATGATCATCCCGATGACGACCTGCCGGGCCGTAGTCACTTCGTAAGCGATGTTCTCGCCGTTGACGTTCTCCCAGCGGCCGTAACGCTCCATACGCACGTTGGGCGTACTGCCGTCGCTCCCCTTGTGGCCCGTCATCCCCTTGAGGGCGAGGTCCAGCGCGTGGTCTTTCGCCGCCAGGCACAGGCCGCGCGCGACGCCGAGCGCCGGCAGCGGCTTCGCCGCCCGCAGGAAGTTGACCGCCTCGTCCACGGCCGCGACGCCTTCGGCCGTCAGCAGTCCCTGCCTGCCTGGGAGCAGGAGCTGATTCCCGTTGTAATACTTTTTGTACTCCCCGACGAACGTCGCGTACTTCTGCGGCTGCGTCCGGGCCAGGTTCATCTCTCCGAAAATCTCGGCCTCCAGCGGCGCGAGCAGGGCGGCGTGCGGGTCGGCCGCGCCCTTCGCGGCGACGGTCACTGGGGGCGGCGCGGCCGCGCTCGAAAGCGTCTTGTCGGCCTGCGGTTGTTTCTTCTTCGCCTTCGAGGCGGTCTTGTTTTGGGCCAACGCAGAAGCGTGGAGAACGAAGGCCAGGAGGAGGAGGCACACGGCTGCCCGCATGGGGAGCGCGAGGGGGGATACTCTTTTCACGATTTTTACTCCTTGAAAACTGACAGGCGATGTCCCGTTTCGGGAAGGAAACGCTTTCGGGGCGCTCCGAAACTTCCGAGCGCGCGACGCGCGGGCGCGAGCGCGCCGCACGCAACCGGCCTTGATGACAGGCCGGACGATATAACTAAACGGCCGAGGTGTCAATGGTCAATTGGTCCTTCGGAGAGCGCGGGCTCCGAGCGGCGAAGCCGTGCGCGCCCGGCCGCTTGTCTGCTACTATCGGCCCGAGGAAAATCTCCCGGTAAAGAGGAAGCTACATGGCTGGCAGACAGGCTCGCATTTTGATTATCGGCGGCGGCTTCGGCGGGTTGTTCACGGCGCTCGACGTGGCGGGCGCAGGCGCGGTGACCCTCGTCAGCCAGGAGGACCATTTTCTCTTCACGCCGATGCTCTACGAATACCTGAGCGGCGAGGTCGAGGCATGGCACATCGCGCCGCAGTACAAGGAGCTGCTCGACGAGAGCGTGCGCGTCGTCCGCGGCGAAGTCGCCGACGTTGACCTCGCCGCGCGCACGGTCGGCATCGAGGGGCGTGAGGCGCGTCTCGACTACGACGTGCTCGTGCTGGCCGCGGGCGGCATCACCAACTACTGGAACATAGAGGGCGCGGAGGAGCACGCCTTGCCCTTCCGCAAACTGGCCCACGCGGACGCAATCCGCCGGCGCATGAGCCTGGCGCTGGATCACGTCCCGCCCGACGCGGCCCCGCAGGACGCGCGCCGCGCGCTGACCTTCGCCGTCGTCGGCGCGGGCGCGAGCGGCGTCGAGCTGGCGACCAAGATGGGAGACCTCCTGCTCGACGCCTTCAAGCGGCGGGCGCTGCCGGGCGAGCCGCGCGTGCTCGTCGTCGAGATGGGCGACCAGATCATCCCCGGCATGGGGGACGAGATTCGCACCATCGTCGAAGATGCGCTTAGGAAGTCGCGCGTCGAGGTCCACACGCGCACGCGCGTCCTGCGCGTCGCCGAGAACGGTTTCACCATCGAGCACGAAGGCGAGCGGACGGAGGTGGAGGCGGCCGGCGTGGTCTGGACGGCGGGCGTGCGCGTCAACCCTGTGATAGAGAGCCTGGACGTGGAGAAGACGGAGCGCGGGCTGCTCCTGGTCGAGCCGACGCTACAACTGCGCGGCCACAAGAACGTGCTCGCGCTCGGCGACATAGCCTTCTACGAGGATGCCACGCCGACGCTCGCCGGCACGGCGCAGCTCGCGCAGCAGCAGGCCAGTTTGTGTGCCAGTAACGTCAAGGCGCTCCTGGACGGGCGCAGGCTGCACGCGCGCCACTTCGTTGAACTGGGCGAGGCCATGAGCCTCGGCACGGAGAACGCGGCCGTGCTGGCCGGAGGCAAAGCCTTCAGCGGTGCGCTCGCCCGGCAGGCGCGCTTCACGCTCTACACGGCGCGGCTCCCGACCTGGCACCACCGCCTCAAGGTCGGCGCGAGCTGGTTCTTCGAGGGCACCGACCCGCGCCCGCTCAAACCGCTCGGCTATAGCAAGTAAAAAAGTGATGAGTGATGAGAGACCATTTGAAAACTCAAGCCAGGCATTGATTCAACCCTTTGCGCCTTACGTCTTAACTTTGCGCCTTTGCGAGAAACAAAGCTTCACGCAAAGGCGCAGGTAAAGAAAAACCAAAGCCGCAAAGGCTTGAGCCTGGGTTTTCAAACACGCTCTAAGTGATAAGAAAAAGAAAGAGGGTTTTACTCATCACTTATCACTTCTCTGGCTTATGGCGAATCGCGCGCGCGTTAGACTACTGTTTGCCATCATCGTGGTGCTCGGCGCGCTGGCCGCGTTCGTCTGGGCCATGACGAGAAGGTCTGAGACCGTGCAGGTCGCGGTCGTCACGCCGCCCGCTTCCGCAAACAATGCGGCCGTGCCTCCCGTCGCGGAGCCGACGCTCACAGTCCCCTCCCCGCGCCCGTCCGTCGAATCAACCGTCGCGCCGACGCCCTCCACTGAAACGCAGAGCACGCCGCAAGCGTCGTCGTCTCAGCCTGCACCCGGCTCGCTTTTGATTCCCGTCGCGGGCGTCCGGCCCGAAGAGTTGCGCGATACGTTTCAGGAGTCGCGCGCCGCAGGCCGCACGCACGACGCGATAGACATCCCGGCCCCGCGCGGCACGCCCGTCCTGGCCGCCGCCGATGGCCGCATCGTTAAGCTCTGGCAGAGCGTGCCCGGCGGCACGACCATCTATCAGCTCGACCCGGACAACACGACCGTCTACTACTACGCGCACCTGGACCGCTACGCAGACGGCCTCGCCGAAGGCCACTTCGCGCGCCGCGGCGAAGTCATCGCTTACGTCGGCGACACCGGCAACGCAGGAGCCGGCAACTACCACCTGCACTTCTCCGTCCTCATCGTCACAGACCCCAAACGCTACTGGGACGGCGCGAACGTCAACCCCTACCCGCTGCTGAAGAGAATGCAAAATTAAAAATTAAAAATGCAAAATGGAGGACAGAGCGGCGGCTCTTATTCTTCCATTTTGCATTTTTAATTTTGCATTTCTTGTGGACGGATTTTGCTTTCCGCCCGTTCGTTAATGATTCATCGTTCACAGAGTCTCCACGCGATTTTTCCTAAAAACGGCCGCGAAATGTGGCTTGAGAAATGGGAACGCCCGTTGCAATCGCGGGAGGCACGGGCGCAGCCTTTTCGTGTGCGCGAATTTGAGAGGTCAAGAGGAGTTGTCACCCGGCATGAGTTCTTTCTTAAGAGTAGTCGTCATAGCTCTCTCCCTGACATTCATTCTGAGCGGCTGCATGACGCAGCCGTCGAACGTCGCCAACAACAATTCAGCCATTAACACGCAGGCCGCGCCGCCGCAGCCGCAGACCGTGAAGGTGAGTGCAGAGGCGGACGAGCCCGGCGTGCCCGTCACGCTCCCCGTGCTCGACGCCTTCTTCGCGGACGAGGCGTTTGCGCCCGCGCTCAAGTCGAAGCTCTCGCTGACGGACGAGCAGGTCGAGCGCCTGCGCTCGACGGCGCGCGAGGAGACGGCGAAGCTGCGCGAAACGGACGCGGACGATTACGCGGGCACAACCGCCGCCGCGCGCTCCCTCGCCTCCGAACGTATCAAGGCGATCATCGGCGAAGAGAAGACCGGGCAGCTCAGCTCCTTCCTGCGCGAGCGTTGGCGCGGCGAGAACGGCGGCGACGACCAGGACAAGACGGCGGCCCACGCCGCGCCCGCGAAGTTCAATTCTGTGCCAACCGACACGCGCGTCGTCGTCAACGCGCCCGCCTACCGCATGGACGTGTTTGAGAACGGCCGTCTCACGAAGTCTTACAAGGTCGGCATAGGCTATCCGGAGTTTCCCCTGCCGACGGGAAACCGCAAGGCCGCGAGCATCATTTTCAACCCGAGCTGGACGCCGCCGGACGAGCCCTGGGTCGAGGCTTCGACGAAGGCCAAGCCGGGGCAGAAGATTGAGGCCGGGGACAAGCTGAACCCGCTCGGGCCGATCAAGATTCCGATTGGCCTGCCGTCGCTGATTCACGGCGGCAAGTCGCCCGCGAAACTCGGCACGTTCGCTTCGCACGGCTGCGTCGGACTGACGACGCCGCAGGTGCAGGACTTCACGCGCGTCCTGGCCCAGTTGAGCGGGACGGGCCTGACGGACGAGCAGATCGCGGAGTACGCCAGGAACCCGAAGGAGACGAAGGAAGTGAAGCTCAGCCAGCCCGTCACGGTCGAGTTGCGCTACGAGACCATCGTCGTCGAGGACGGCAAGCTGCACATCTACCGCGACGTTTACGACCGCGACACCAATACGGAAGAGAACCTGCGCGCGGTGCTCTCCTCTTACGGCGTGACGCTCGAACAACTGAGCGCAGAGGAGCGCGCCGCCGTGATGAAGGCGCTCGAAGAGATGTCGCGTGACGCACGGGGGCGCAGCGACGAGGCGAAGGCGGGCGGCAACGAGAACACGTCGGGCAACACGTCGCAGGGCAAGGCGTCGAACGGGAACGAGAATAAGAATGCCGGCAAGGCGGACGCGCAGGTGACGCGCGCCGTCAAAGGCAGAAAGGAAGTCGTCGTAGAGATCGCCGCGCTCAAGGGTAAAGGCTACCCGGCGGCGGCCAACCTCGACACCGGAAGCGGCGCGAAGAAGAGCGCGACGGCCCCCAAGGGAAGAAAGTCGTAAGCTAACTCGTCATGCGAAGGCTCTTCAAAATCGTCTTCATCATGCTGGTGCTCGCCTGGGGCGCGGCCGGCCTGCGCCATGCCCAGGGGCAACGCGGCGGCCGACTTCAAAGCGCCGCAGACTCCGGCGCGGCGCTTGAGATTTACGACACGGGTGACAAGAGAGCTTCGACTCCGTCGAGAGTAGAGTGGGTCGCCGGCCGGGCTGTGACTTGGGCCAAAGATTCCGAGATCGAAGAGTAAGCACTTTCGATTGCGGATTGAAAAGAAAGACTCAAGTCTTTGCGCCTTACGTCTTAACCTTGCGCCTTTGCGTGAAACAGCCGTTCTCGCAAAGACGCAAAGAGAAGACGTAAGGCGCAAAGGGGTTGAGTCTGTGATCGGCTTGAATTCTGTTTTCTAGTCCGCATTCCGCATTCACACGGTCGCGGCCTCGCAGGAGTCGAGGACGGGCGCTTCCTCTTCGACCGCCGGAGCGCCGGCCTCGCCGTAGTAGGGGCGGCCCGCCTCCATGGCCTCGAAGTACTCCGTGATGCGGTCCAGAATCTCCGTGACGGAGTGCGAGTGGTAGATGGTGGTGCGGAAGAGCGCGCCGCCGTGCAGGCCGCGCGTGAACTGGCCCGCCAACTGCTTCATCTTCCCGATGGCGGGCACCTCCGGCATGTCCTCGCGCAGCATCTCGAAGTATTCGAGAAGCGCGGCGCGCTTGTCCTGAAGCGTCGGCTGGAAGACTTCGCGCCCACGAAGCGCGTCTTCGACCTGCCGGAAAATCCACGGGTTCGCCATCGCGCCGCGCCCGATTAAAATCCCGTCGCAGTTGGTCTCGCGCCAGCGCGCCAGGGCGTCCTCGACCGTAACCACGTCGCCGCTCCCCGAAACTGGCACACTCACGACTTCCTTAATCTGCCGGACCAGGTCCCAGTCTGCGCGCCCCTTGTAGCCCTGCTCCTTCGTCCGCCCGTGGAGCGCGATGTGCTCCACGCCGCAGGCTTCGGCGAGGCGCGCGGTCTCGACCGCGTTGATCGCGTGGTCGTAAAAGCCGGCGCGGATTTTGATGGTCAGCGGAATCTTGATCGCCTTCTTGATCCCTTTGAGGATGGTTTCGAGCCGCGAGTAATCGCGAAGCAGCCCGGAGCCGCCGCCGTGCTTGACGACCTTCGGCGCGGGGCAGCCGCAGTTCACGTCGAGGATGTCCGCGCCGACCTCCTCGGCCATCTCGGCGGCCATACGCATGCGCTCGGGCTGCCCGCCGAAAATCTGGACGGCGAAGGGGCGCTCCTCCTCGAAGAAGCGCATCTGGCGTTTCGATTTCGGGTTGTCCCTCGTCAGCCCTTCGACCGAGATGAACTCGGAGACGGTCAGGCCGATGCCGCCGCGCCGCTTCAGCAGCCGGCGGAAAGAGATGTCCGTCACGCCCGCCATCGGCGACAGCACGAGCGGCGGGCTAATCTCTACGTCACGAATCTTGAACGGCGTGGTCATAATAATAATGATGAATGCGGAATGATGAATGATGAATTAAAGACAATCGCTTTTCATTCATCACTCCGCATTTATCTACGCGAGACGACGAGCGTCGCCACGTAGTCTCTCCTCCTGATTCGGTGGCCCTCCTTCGGGTACGGGTCGAGTTTGACGAGCTTGACCTCGTAGCCGCGGTAAGCCCCCAGCTTGGGGTCAACGCCCGTGTTGAGGCTCATCGTGGACGCGCGCCTGCGCGCCTTGCTCAGCTTCAGCACGACCTTCGCGTTGCCGGCCCAGACGCACTTGACGCCCTCGGGGCAGCGCGAGTCTTCGGCGACGCGGCTGAAAGTGACACGCAGGCGCTCGCCCTCGATGGTCACCCACTGGCCGGCGCGCACTTCAAACTCCTGGTCGAGCGCCGCGTCCCGGACGGGGGCGGCCGGCTGCGCGACCGCGCTCGTCAGGATGAAAAGGAACGGAAGAATTGCCGCTATCATCGTTCGCCTCCTGGAAACTTTCGCGCCCGCTGCGCGAGACTCAGAGCGAGACGGGGCCGGCCTCGCGCGCCGCTTCGGGCTCGTCACGCGGCGCGACCTGTTTTTCTCCGCTTTCCAACTGCTGCACGATGCGCGCGTACTGCGCCGCCTGGCGCGACGCCGTCCGCGCCAGCCCCACGTCGCCGCGCGTCATGGCGTCGAGCGCCTGGTCGCCGAACGACTGCGCGCTCGCGCGGTAACTACTGATCTGCTCCAAAACGTGCTCGTCCATACGTCCTCACTAAGGGAAGCCCAACCCTTATTGAAATCGTTAATCGCCTCCGCGCAACTTGCGCGCGACGCGCCCCGTCCATTGACAGGGGGCGGAAAGTTCCTCTAGCTTCTCCTCAGATAGGCCCATGAGATTATAGCAATGCAGCACAGGCTCATCCAATCGGTCGGCATCGCGTGGACGGTCCTCTTCAGTGCGTTCATCATCTGGATTTACGCCACGGAGCCGCGCAACTTCAAGGAGGTCACGGCCGGCGCGCAGGCCGCCGCGGGCACTTACGACATTGACCACGCGCGCTTCAACGCCGCCCTGGACCTCTTCTACCGCGAAGAGTTTCGCGCCGCGCGCGACGAGTGGAAGGCGGCGGACCCCGGCCGGCGCGACGCGCGCACGCAGTTCTACATCGCTTACAGCTTCTATCGCGAGGGCTGGCACTATCTCTACCAGGACGACGACCTCTCCAAGCAGGGGCTGGAAGCTGTCAACCGCGCCATCGAGCTTTCCCCGGATAAAACGCTCGTCGTCGAAGACCCAGGCTTGCAGATGCGCACGGCCGTCGAGCTGAAGGCGGAGCTTGAGCGCGGGACGGAGCAGGGCATCGGCGATTTCAACCCGTTCAAGGTTTTCCGCCCACGCAAATGACCACCAGGGCCCGCTCAAGAAACCGCGCGCTGCTGCGGTACATCCTGCTGCCGATGATTTTTCTGACGGTGGCGCTGCTGGGCGGGCTACGCATTGACGCGGAGACCAAAGCGTTCCTCTTCTACCCGCCGCCGCTCATCACGCTCATCTTCTCCGTCATGGTGATGCTCCTCTTCGTGCGCGGCCGCGCCGTGGAGATTGACAAGTGGCTCAGGAGCGACCAGCCCGTGCTGACCAACGGCTCGCACGCGCTGACGCTGCTCACGCTCTACTTCGCCACGGCGCAGGCATTCAACACGGTGATGCCCGAGCGCGGGCTGCTCAAGGCGCTCTTCTGCTTCTTCCTCCTCTGGACGCTCTGGAACAACCAGTTCTCGAACTTCGACGCGCGCCGGCTGCTCAGGAGTCTCGGCGTGCTCTTCGGCACGGCCTTCTTCCTCAAGTACATGTTCCTGCCGAGCCTCTTCGCGCCGGGCGGCGGGTTCGTCAAGTCGGTCGCGGGCCTCTTCCTGGAGGTGGGGACGTTGGGGACGATTGATACGCTGACGTTCGCGCCCGTGACCGGCTACGTCTCCTTCTTCACGCTCCTGCTCTACGTCGCGGGCCTCATCCTGCTCACGCCGAGGCCCGAGCCGGAGGAGGACGCGCGCGCGCTCATACGCTCTTACAGGACCCTCCCGCCGCTTGAGCAGTCGGCCGTCCGCGAGGCCATCGCCGGCCCGCAGCCCTCCGCCGCGCTCGAAGCGCGCGAGCCGCAAAAGAGACTCGACGCCGTCGAAGTCACCGGCGAACTGGTCACAGAAAGCCCCTCGGAAGAAACGCAGATAAGGCAAAAGTAAAAAGGCAAAAGGGAGGACGAGAGGCGCGCGCGTCGCCGTCCCTTTTACCTTTTTACTTTTGCCTTCTTCTTTACCAGTTGACGATCAACTCTTCAGACATCTGCCAGGCCGGCACGTCCGAAGGGATCGCGGCGCGCTGCAAGCGTTCGGGTTCGGCAAGCAGGCGGCCCGCGCCCGTCGCCACGGCCGTCAGCGGCTCGTCGGCGGTGACGACGTGCAGGCGCAACTCTTTCTGAAGGCGCTCGGCCATGCCGTCCATCAGCGCGCCGCCGCCCGTCAGGATGACGCCCGTGCGGTAGATGTCCGCCGTCACGTCGGGCGCGGCGTCCTCGACCGCGCGGCGCACGCCCGCGATGATTTCCGCCAGCACCGGCTCTATGGCCTCGCGCACCTCGTCCGCGCCGACCTCCACGGCCTTCGCCGAGCCGTCAACCAAATCTTTGCCGACGACCTCCAGCCGACGCCCCGCGCCCTCTTCCGCCGCGCGCGCCGTGCCCAGCTCCTTCTTGATCTCTTCGCTGGTGCGCTCGCCGACCAGCATGGAGTACTTCGAGCGCAGGTAATCGTGCACGGCCTGGTCCATCGCGTTGCCGGCCGAGCGCAGGCTGACGGAAGAGATGACGGCCGACGAGGCTATGACGGCGACGTTGGTCGTGCCGCCGCCGATGTCAACGACCAGGTGCGCGCGCTCGTCGTCGAATTCGAGCCCCGCGCCGAGGGCCGCGGCCAATCCTTCGTCCACCAAATCAACGCGCGTCGCCTTCGCAATGCGCGCCGCGTCGCGCACGGAACGCTGCTCCAACTCCGTCGAAGAGCCTGGGACGCCGATGACGAGGTGACTCCTTCTCTGGTGCCCGCCGTGCACGCGGCCGACGAACGCCTTGAGCATCTTCTCGGCAACCTCGAAATTCTCAATCGTACCGTTGCGTATCGGGCGATAGACTTCCGTGTCGCGCGGCTCGCGCCCGAGAAGCTTGTAGGCTTCCGCGCCGACCGCGAAGACTTCGTTTGTGTACTTGTGAATAGCCACCGCCGACGGCTCGCACAAAACAACGCCCCGGCCCGGCGCGTACACGAGCGTATTCACCGTCCCGAGGTCTATGGCTAGATCGTCGGCGAAGAAATTACTGAGAATACCCATGAGTTTCTTCCTGCCCCTTTGGAAAACAGTTGCGTCTTGGGAGAGTGTCCGCGCACGACGAGGGAGCAACCCGTATGCCAGCAGCGGCGGGACGGATTCGGCAGGAATTTTTAGGGGCGAAGTCCGCTTCTAAGACAACACGGCCGGGCGCGCGCGGCGGCGGCGGTCTAAAAGCGGACGCACCCGATTGCGGGTCTCGGATTTCAGATTTCGGAGTGGAAGGAAGGCGTCGCGGGTTCGCGTCTGTCAATCGAAGATTTCTTCCGGCACCGCCATGTCGCTCAAAATCTCGTAGAGGCCGCGGGCGTCGGCGCGCGCGACCTGTTTCGTGGCGGGCAGCGCCGCGACGCGTATGAGGAGAACCTGTTTGCGGCGGCGCAGCTCGATCTCGTCGCCAGCCCGCACGACCCTGGACGACTTGGCCTGCGCGCCGTTGACCAAAACCTGCCCCGCCTCGCACAGCGCCTGCGCCACCGCACGCCGCGCGACCAGACGGCTCGCCTTCAGAAAAAGGTCTAAACGCATGGCGGAAATGATGAACGATGAATGCGGAATGATGAATTAAAGAGATTCTCTTTAATTCATCATTCCGCATTCCGTATTCATCATTGCTTTTCGGGTTTGGTGTTGGTCGAGGTGGCCGCCGGGGCGCTGTCCGCGATGAGCGGGCCGACGGTCGCCTTGTACTCCTCGGCGAGCTTGATGTAAGCCTCTTTGCGCAGGCCCTTCATGAACTCTGTGCGCTCTTTGTCGCGGCTCTCGATGGTGATGGCCTGGCGTACCTGCTCCTCGTCGAACGCCTTGGGGTCGCTCGGCGGGGTGCGCTCGTCTATGCGCAGGATTTGGTAGCCCTCGTCCGAGCGGATCAGGTCCGTGACGCCGCCGGCCTGCACGTTCTTGATCGAGGCGGAGAACTCCGCCTTGAGGTCCGGCACGGAGAACGTGCCGACCTTGCCCTTCGTCTGGGCGGCGACGCGGTTGCCCTGCTGGTCCATCCTCTCGGAGTTGGCGGCGGCAAGTGTGCCAAAATCTGCGCCCGCCCTGAGCTGCCTGAGAATCTCCTGCGCGCGAGCCCGCACGTCCGCTTCGGACTTGCCGGCGAAGCCCAGGAAGATTTCCGAGAGCGTGATGGTCTCGGGCTTGCGGAATTTGTCGCGGTTCTGGTCGTAGTACTTCTTCAACTCGTCCATGCTCGGGCGGAAGTAAAGCTTCATGTCAACTTCGCGGCTCAGCACGGCGTTCTTCATGTACTGCGTGCGGAGCGTAGTGCGGATCGAGGCGGGGTCCAGGCCCTCGTGCCGCATCGCCTCCTCCATCTCCGCGAGGGTCTTGAAGCCCTGCTCCTTCATCACGCGCGCCATCTCGCGGTTGACTTCCGTCTCAACCTCTTCGGTGAGGTTCAGCTCCTTGCCCTTCTGGACGAGCAGCAACTCGTTAATCAGGCTGGCGATCAACTCGGGCTGGCGTTTGCTCACTTCCTCCGCGGCCTTCGCCTCGGGGACGCCCTGCTGCTTGAAGGCGTCCACGGCCTCCTTCATCTCGCGCTTGAGCGTCGAGAGCATGACCACGTCGCCGTTGACCTGCGCGATGACGGAATCAATCACGACGGGCTCGCCCTCCTGCGCCGCGGCCCTCGGGGCCGAGACGAAGACGAGCGCGGCCACACTCAGGGCCGCCCAAACGAGCGTTATAAATTTAGATTTCACAGTTTTATTACTCCTCATAATCAGTAGTCAGTGGTCAGTGGTCAGTGGTCGGTGGTCAGTTAAAGATTAAAACGCTTTTCTTTTAACTGACCACTGACTACTTTTAATTCTAATCTTCCGCCCTGATTTCCAGCAACACGCCGCGGGCGGTTTCGAGGGCCTGGTCGGCCTCTTTTTCGTCCAGGTCTATGCGCAGGACGCCGCTCGGCGTGAAGCCCGAGCCCGCGCGGCGCGCGACTAAGTCCATCAACTTGTCGGGCGCGACGCGCGCTTTTTCGCTCAACTTGATGGCGAGCCCTGTCGGCGTGCGGTCAATCGAGATGACGCCTACTTCCTCGGCCAGCCGGCGCAAGCGCGCGTAATCAAACAACCTTTCGACCGATTCGGGAAGCCGCCCGTAGCGGTCCTGCGTCTCGGCCAGGATGGCGCGCAAGGTCGCCTCGTCGCGGGCCGAGGAGACGCGTTTGTAAGTCCTGAGCCTTTGGCCCATGTCCGAGACGTAGTCTTCGGGAATCGCCACGTCCACGCCGAGGTTGATGGAGACGCTCGTCTCGTCCTCGACGGCCTCGCCGCGGAGTTCCGCGACCGTGCGTTCAAGCATCTGCGTGTAAAGATCGAAGCCGAGCGCGTCCATGTGGCCCGACTGCTGCCCGCCGAGGAGGTTTCCGGCCCCGCGCAGTTCCAGGTCGAGCGCCGCGATGCGGAAGCCCGCGCCGAGGTCTGAGAATTCGCGGATGGCGGCGAGACGCCGGCGCGCTATCGGCGAGAGCCCCTGCTCGGACGGAATCAAGAGGTAAGCGTAAGCGCGGCGGTTCGAGCGCCCGACGCGCCCGCGCAATTGGTAGAGCTGCGAGAGCCCGTAAGCGTCGGCGCGGTTTATGATGATGGTATTGGCGCGCGGGATGTCTATCCCGTTCTCGATGATGGTCGTGGCGACCAGCACGTCGTACTTGTAGTCCACGAAATCGAGCATCACCTGCTCCATCTGGCGCTCGTTCATCTGCCCGTGCGCCACGCCCAGACGCGCCTGCGGGACGAGCCGCTGGACGAGCGCCGCGATGGTGTCTATGGATTCCACCCGGTTGTGGATGAAGAAGACCTGCCCGACCCGGCCCAGTTCCAGCTCTATCGCGGACTTGATGACGCTCTCCGAAAACTGCACGACTTGTGTCTGAATCGCCAGGCGGTCGCGCGGCGGCGTCTCGATCAGCGACATGTCGCGCAGGCCCATCAGCGACATGTTGAGCGTGCGCGGGATGGGCGTCGCCGAGAGCGTCAGCACGTCCACCCGCTTCTTCAACTGCTTGAGGCGCTCCTTGTGCGCCACGCCGAAACGCTGCTCCTCGTCCACGACGACGAGGCCGAGGTCGCGGAAGCGGATGTCTTTCGACAGCACGCGGTGTGTGCCAATTACTACGTCAACCTCGCCCGACTCGACGCGCTTGACCACGTCCTTCTGCTCCTTCGGCGAGCGGAAGCGCGAGAGCAATTCGAGCTTCACGGGGAAGGCCGCGAACCTCGTGCGGAAGGTCTCGAAGTGCTGGTAGGCGAGCACGGTCGTGGGCGTCAGCACCGCCACCTGCTTCCCCTCCATCACGGCCTTGAAGGCCGCGCGCATCGCGACTTCCGTCTTGCCGTAGCCCACGTCGCCGCACAAGAGGCGGTCCATCGGCACCGGCTCCTCCATGTCGCGCTTCACGTCCTCGATGGCCGTCTCCTGGTCGGGCGTGAGGACGTACTCGAAGCCCTCCTCGAACTCGCCCTGCCACGGCGAGTCTGACGCGTAGGCGAAGCCGCCGACGAGTTTTCTTTCGGCGTAGAGGCGGAGCAGCTCGTCCGCCATGTCGCGCATCGCGCGCTTGGCCTTCGCCTTCGTCTTCTGCCAGCCCAATCCGCCCAGACGGTCGAGCGTCGGCTGGTTCCCCTCCGCGCTCGAATACCTCTGGACGAGGTCGAGCCTTTCGACCGGGACGTAGAGCTTCGCGTCGTCGGCGTAATAAAGCAGCATGAACTCGCCGCGCCGGTTCGGCCCGAGTTCCAACGTCTGCAACCCGCCGAACCGCGCAATCCCGTGGTCCACGTGGACGACGTAATCCCCGACTTTCAGATCGCGGAAGTCCGACAGAAAGGCCGTCATCTTCGACTTCCGACTTTTACCTTTTTCCTTTTGCCTTTTACCTTCCGCGCGGAGCGCCGTGTCGCCCGCCTCGTCGAACAAGTCCTGCTCGACGTGGACGACGAGCCCGGCAGTCGGCAGCTCGAAGCCGCCCGACAGGCGGCCCACGGTTATGACTGCGACGCCTGATTGCGAGGGCGGCGGCGCGCTCACGCTCTCGTCGCTCAGGACGACGCGCGCCTCGACCTTGTACTCGGCCAGAATCTCCGCGACGCGCTCGGCCACGCCCAGGCTGTGCATGACGAATAGCGTGCTCGCGCCACGCGCTGCCGCGCGCCGCCTCACCTCGTCCGCCAACTCGGGCAGCCGCCCGTGATAACGCCTCACGCTCGTCGCGCGCCACTCGACCTCTTCGGACACCTCCGCCACGGGGAAGAGAAAGAGCGGACTCCTTGCCCCGCGTGCCCGCCCCAACTCGATTTCGGGCTGCTCCGCGTCGAGGACGAGGCTTTCGTCAACGGCGGCGGCCGCGCGCCCGAGCGTCCGCAACTCCAGCCGCTGAGACTGTGCCAGTTTCTCGCGCAGCTCTTCCGGCGTCAGGTACAACTCTTCCGGCCGCAGGCCCAGCTCGTCCGCCTCTTCCGTCTCCGCGTAACGCGCGGAGAGCGTCTCGTAAACGCCGCCCAGGTAGGATTCGACGCCCACCGGCTCGTCCACCACCAGCACCGCGTCGCCCAGGTACTCGAAGACGCTCGACTGCTTCTCCTGCATCAGGGAGATCATCCACTCCCAGCCCGCGAACGTCTCGCCCTCTTCGGCATAAGCCGTGCGGTCGCGCAGCGCGCGCGCGTACCGCTCATCATTCCAACGCCCCTTCGCCCTCTCGGCCCACGCGCGAAAATCTTCGGCCGTCACCATTAGCTCGCGCATCGGCGCGATCTCGGTCTCCGTGACCTGCACGGTCGAGAGCTGCGTCTCGGGGTCGAACTCGCGGATCGAGTCCACCGTGTCGCCGAAGAACTCCACGCGCACGGGCCTCTGTCTTCCCGGCGACCACACGTCCAGGATTCCGCCGCGCATCGAGAACTCGCCGACCGCGCCCACGGGGTCTTCCCTCACGTAGCCGGACGCGACCAGCTTCTCGACCAGCTCCTCCGGCGCGTGGTCCTCGTCGCGCCTGAGACGCGCCCCGGCGCGCGCGACCTCTTCGGGAGGCAGCGTGCGGCGCGCGAGCGCGCGCGTCGTCAGCAGCACGAAGTCCTGCTCGCTGTGTGCCAATCTCCACAAGGTCAGCGCGCGCTGCTCCAACGTCTCCGCGTGCGGCGACGCGCCCGCGTACGGGTCCGACTCCGACGACGGCAGCGTGAGCACGGTCTCTTCGCACTCGCTCGCGCCGCGCAGCGCGCAGTACCAGAAGCGCATGTCGCGCTCCCACGCTTCCAAATCCCGGTTGGCCTCCACGACGACCGCGAACCGCCGCCCGACCTCGCGCTGCAACGCACAGAGCGCCAGCGCACGCGCCTGCGGCCCCGCCGCCAGCCCGCTCACGGAGATGACACGCGCCCCGCCGCGCACCAGCGCCGCCAGCCGCGCGTACTCCTCCCCCTCAGTCACGCGCCTCAACACGCCCCGCAACGCGCCCGCAGATGTAACCGTGTGACTCATAAAACGACTAATGATGAATGCGGAATGCGGAATGATGAATTAAAAACAGACCTCTTTAATTCATCATTCATCATTCATCATTCCGCATTGCTTTTCTAACTTTTTCGATAATCGAACTCGTCGAAGCGCCTTCGATGAAGGGGAGCGAGAGGACGCGGCCGCCGGCCCGCTCGACCTCCTCGCGGCCGTGTATTTCGTCCAGCCCATAATCGCCGCCCTTGACGAGAACGTCGGGCAGGACTTCGGCTATCAGCCCGCGCGGGCTCGTGTCGTCGAAGACCGTGACGTAGTCCACGCTCGTGAGTGCGGCGAGCAGCTCGGCCCGCTCCGCCTCATTCATCACGGGGCGGCCCGCGCCTTTCAGCTCGCGCACCGAGCGGTCGCTGTTGACGGCGACGACGAGCGCGTCGCCGAGCGCGCGTGCCTGTGCCAGGTAGCGCACGTGGCCGACGTGCAGGATGTCGAAGCAGCCGTTGGTAAAGACCAGCCGCTTCCCTCCGGCGCGCAGCCGCCCGCGCTCCTCGCGCAGCTCGTCAATCGAAACCACTTTCCCGCTCATTTTTTGACGCGCCATGCTAACACGCCGCGCCCGGCATCAGTAAACGCTCCGTCCGGCTGATGACTCAAAAAACAGGAACCACGAAGACACACGAAGCGACGCGAAAAGGTTTGTGCTTAACTCGTGTCGCTTCGCGTGTCTTCGTGGTTCCAGGCTTTCACTGAAGATGAGAGGCTCTTGGAAAGAAATCAGTCTCGCTTTACCATTTACCCGCTACCCTTTACCATTCACCGAATGGACATTCCTTTCATCGAAGAGAACGACCAGACCGAGGCGCGCGAGGGCCATCTGGAGAAGCTGCGCGAGCTGGTCGGCAACCCTTACCCGAACAGGTTCGAGCGAAGCCGCGTGACCGGCGGTGAGGACACGATCACGGCCGTCGTGCGGGAGTTCAAAAAGCACGAGCCGCAGGCCGCCGAAGAGGAGCGCCCCTCGGCCGAAGAGATCGAGCGGGCCAACGCGGAATTGAGCAAGGTGGAAGTCCGCGTCAGCGGCCGCATCAGCAGCCCGCCGCGCGTGATGGGCAAGGCCGCCTTCGTGCACCTTTCGGACGGCGTCTCGCGGCTCCAAATCTACGTCAAGAAGGCGGACGTGAAGGGCGTTCACAACGACGACGGCGCGCTCGTCGAAGAGGGCTGGGAATTGTTCAGCCTCCTGGACCACGGCGACTTCGTAGGCGTCGAGGGCTTCCTCTTCATCACGCGCACGGGTGAGCTGTCCGTCCACGTCCGCGAGTTGCAGTTTCTCTCGAAGGCCATGCTTCCGATGCCGGACAAGATGCACGGCATCTCCGACCCGGAGATTCGCCAGCGCCAGCGTTACGCGGACTTGGTCGCGGCCAGCCTGAAGGTCGAGCACGAGCCGGGAAAGTTGACCACGCGCGAAGTCTTCGAGCGCCGCTCGGCCGTCTTACGCGAGATGCGCCGCTTCCTCGACGAGCACGGCTACATCGAAGTCGAAACGCCGATGCTCACGCCGAAGGCGACGGGCGCGGCCGCGCGCCCCTTCAAGACGCACCACAACGCGCTCGGCATAGACCTCTACGCCCGCATCGCGCCCGAGCTTTATCTGAAAAGGCTGGTCGTCGGCGGCTTCGAGAAGGTCTATGAGATTAACCGCAACTTCCGCAACGAAGGCATAGACCGCGTCCACAACCCGGAGTTCACGATGCTGGAATTCTACTGCGCCTACATGGACGTTGAAGGCATGATGGACTTTTGTGAGGAGCTGTTGCACACGGTCGCGCTCAAGGCGACGGGCAACGTCTTCCACGTCTACGGCGGGATGCCGATAGAGTTCCTCCGCCACTTCGAGCGCCTGACCGTCAAGGAAGCCATCGCGCGGACGTGGGGCGAGTCGGCGTATGCGGGCGTCCTGGACCTGACCGTTGACGAGGACTGGCTCGACGAGCCCTTCAACGTCCACACGCTCGCGGGCTTCGTGCGCCGGATGCGGGAGGCCGAAGGCGCGGCCGGCCCGGCGGGCGAAGAAGAGTCCGAGTTCGAGGACGACTCGGCGGACATGCAGGAGATGTGGGCCAGCGCCGAGGAAGAGGCCGAGCGCGCCGTGGACACCGTCGAAGACCTGGAGACGAAGACGGCGCTCGATTTGATGGAAGTGTTCGAGGAACTGGTCCAGCCCGGATTGGTCGGGCCGACCTTCATCACGGATTACCCGAAGCCCGTCTCGCCGCTCTCGAAGGCTTCGCCCGAGAACCCGTCGGTTGCCGAGCGATTCGAGCTGTTCATCGCGGGGACGGAGTGTGCGAACGGCTTCTCGGAGTTGAACGACCCTGTCGAGCAGTACCAGCGGTTTCTCGAACAGGCTGCGCGGCGCGAGCGCGGCGACGAGGAAGCGATGGTGCTCGACGAGGACTACATCCGCGCGCTCTCTTACGGGATGCCGCCGGCGGCCGGCATCGGCATCGGCGTTGACCGCCTCGTTATGGTCCTCACCAACCAGCACTCAATCCGCGACGTGATCCTCTTCCCGCACATGCGCCCCGAAAGAAAGGCCGAGGCCGCGAAGGAAGAACCGGAAGACACGAAATAAAATTCGAGCCCCGGAGGGCGGCATCATATTCCGCCCTCCGGGGCTCGACTATTTGTTGTGCCGCGGACCCGGTGCTCACGCGCCCGCCTACTGACATCCCGCCCCTGACGGGGCTCGGCGTGTGAACCCTTCGCCGAACTCAGGTTACCTTACTGTTTTTGCCCCGCCTTCTCGCGCAGCTCCGCGAGGCGCGACTGCGACCACTCGGGGAGGCGGCCCTGGCTGCGCGCGATGCGGACGAACGTCTCCATTGCGGCGAGCGCGGCCTCCGCGTCGCCGGCCTTGTCGCGCGCGCGGCTGAGGTCCAGGAGGAACTGCGTGTTCGTCTCGCCGTAGGCCGCGGCCGCGCGCTCGTAGGCTTTGGCCGCGAGGTCGAACTGGCCCAGTTGCTCGTACTGCCGCCCGAGGTGGTAGAAGGCTATCGGATAGCGCCCGCCCTCGCGCTCGGCCACCTGCGCGAGCGAGGCAACCGCCTCGTCGTAGCGCCTGAGCGCGCTCAGGGTGTAAGCCATTTCGAGGTTGGCGGGCGGGAAGAAGCCGCCGCTCCGCATGAGCACGCGGCGGTAGAGCTTGACGGCCTCCTCGTTCTTCCCACCCTCGCGCGCCGCGCGCGCGCTCTGCAACAGGTCGTACGTCTCCTGGTCAACTGAGAGCGTGCGGAGCCCCGCGCCCGCTTTGGCGGCCGCGGCCTTCGGCCTCGGCGTCTCGCCCGCTTCGCGCCCGGCGGAAGCGGGCCGCGTCGTGTCGGCTTCAGCCGACGACTCTTCGGCTTCGCCCGCCGATCCGGCCGCGAGGATTTCGCGCCGGACCTGTGCCAATTCCTCGCTCGCGCCGTTGCGCTTGGTGAAGTTTTCGAGGACGGTGAGGCCGCGCTCGGGGCTGCCGTCTTCGGCGTAGGCGCGGGCGAGCGCGGCGGCCGCGTCCGCGTGGTCGGGCGCGACGACGAGCGTGCGGCTCCACTCCTTAATCGCCTGGTCCGCCTCGCCGCGCGCCGCGTGGACGCGCCCGAGGTTGAAGCTCGCCTCGCCGTAGCGCGAGTTCTCAAGCTTCAGCGCGTTAGCGAGCGCCTCCTGCGCCTTGTCCCACTCGCCCTGCCTCAACAGCAGGACGCCCAGGTTGTTCAGCGCGCGCGCGTAGTTGCCGTGCCGCTGCTCTATCGCCTTGCGGTAAGCCTCGACGGCGTCATCGGTCGCGCCGAGCCGCGCCAGCGCGTTCCCCGTGTTGTAGAAGTAGACCGGGTCCAATTTTTCCGTGCGGGCCATCGCGCGCAGCTCGTCCACGGCCTCGTGCTTCTTGCCGAGCGCGGCCAGGTACTCGACGAGCGTGCGCTGCAAACGCCAACGCTCGGCGCTCGTCTTCGCCTCCGCGATCTGCGCGCGCAGCGTCTCCAGCCGGTCGCCGCCCCGCGCCGGGGCGGACGCGGCGCGCGGCTTCTCCACGGCCGCGGTCTCATCGCCTTCATCCTTCGCTGCTTCGGAAGAAGAGGGAGCGGCGCGCGTCACGTTGGCGTCGCCCGCCGAACTCTTCTCCGCCGGGACAGTCTGGGCCTTCGCCGCGATGAAGAAGACGAGCACGAAACTCGCGCTCAACAGAAAACTGGTCGCGCCCTTCGGCCCGGCCCCGCGGCGCTCCGACATGGCCGTCTCAACTCTCATTCCAACCTCCACCACGTTAAGCCAAACGGCAGATGACGAGCTTGTCCTTCATCTTCCCTTTTGCCTTTTACCTTTTTACTTTTGACTTTTCAGCCCCGGCCGTTGCGCCCCCGCCGCGCCCGGCGAGTAGCTGAGGATCGTGCCGCCGAAGCCGACGGCCCAGCCGCGCGCGTGCCCCGCGAAGCAGAGGCGTTCGAGCGCGTGGGTCGTGCCGCTCGGCACTACCTCCCAGCGTGAGCCCCCGTCAATCGTGTGCAGCAGAGTCCCGCCCGCGCCCGCGGCCCACCCCTCGCGCTCGTCCAGAAATTTCACGTCCAGGAGGTCGGCCGTCGTGTTCGACTCCTGCGGCGTCCACGTCCGCCCGCCGTTGCGCGTCGCGAAGACCCGGCCCTCCGCGCCCACGGCCCACCCGCGGCTGCGGTCAACGAAAGAGGCGGCCGTGAAGCGCACGCGCCGCGCGTCTGGTCCAGTGCCCGCGGGGGGCGCGAGGCCGAGCAGCGTCCCGGCGTTCCAGGTCTCGCCGCCGTCCGAAGTCTGTAAGAGTGTGGAGCCCGCGCCGACGAGCCAGCCCTGCTCGCCGTCCAGGAAGAGGCCGCCGAGCAGCAAGTGGCGCGTCGGCACGCGCTGCCGCTCCCAGGTCGCGCCGCCGTCGCGCGTCGTGTAGAGCGTACCTCCTTCGCCGAAGGCCCAGCCGCGCCCGTCGTGCGTGAAGAGCGCGCGGACCAGCAGCGCGTCGTCGTCCTGCTTGCCGAGCACGTTGACGCGGTCCCAGGACCGGCCGCCGTCCCTCGTCCGCAGCAGGTAGGTGCGGCTGGCGTCCAGCTCTTTGAGGTCGTAGATGCTCCGCTCGCAGACCAGCCAGCCGTTGCGCTCGTCCGCGAAGTAAACGTCGTGCAGCGTGTCCTCCGTCGGCCGCGGGCGCGCGCTCCAACTCGCGCCGCCGTCTTCGGACGCGAGCAGCACGCCGTTGCCGCCGACGGCCCACCCGCGCCGCTCGTCCAGAAAGAAGACCGCGTGCAGCCACGCCAGCGACCCCGAACTCTGCCGCGCCCAAGCGCCCGCCGCGCGGACGCAAGGCGCTGAGACAACAAAGAAGATGAGGGCGAGAAATGACAGCCCGGCTTTAGCGGCAGGGCCGCCGAAAGAAGATGGGGCTTGAGCGTTCTCCATCGTCACTTACGAATGGCCTCCGCGCGCGGCGCGTTCCGGTGCGGTCGCTTCCGCCGCCTGGCGGCGCGCGGCCGAGAGGTGTCTGAGCATGACGAGGACGGGCGTCATATCGCGGCCCATCGTGAAAGCCTGGCGGGCGGCGACGGTGATGGCCTGAACGGGCTCGGGCGCGACCGCTTCCTCGGCGCACCCGGCACAGACGTTGTTACCGTAGAGTTTTTTAAGCAGCCGGTGCGAGTCGTCCTTGCCGAGCAGTGAAAGAATGTCGCCGGGCGGGACCTTGAGGCCGTCGGCCAGCCGGAGCGCGCTCTCCAGGTTGACGGTCGTGATGACGGAGGATTGGAGCTTCGAGAGCAGCCCCTGGTCGAAGCCAGTCTGGCGGCAGAAGTCCACCTGCTTGAAGCCCAACTGGCGCAGGCGATCCGTGATGAACCGCGCCAGCGGCGTCGCCGGCTGCACAGGTTTTCTACTCATGGGGGAAGACTCCTGAAATGATGAATGCGGAATGATGAATTAGAAACCGGCTGTCTTTAATTCATCATTCATCATTCCGCATTCCGCATTTTCCTTACCATCCTCCGGTGAAGACGCGCGCGAAGCTGAGGACCGGGAGCATGTCCATGACGCGCTTCCAGGTCTTCAGGCGGTTGCCGGGGACGAGAACCTGATCGCCGGGGACGAGGAAGGCCATCTCTCTGGCCCGGCCCCGCTCGATCTCTTTGACGTTGACGAAAATCGGCTTGACCATGCCGTCCGCCTGCTGGCGCAGGATGACGACCTTAGACTTGTCGCCCGTGTCGAGGACGCCGCCCGCCATCGCCAGCGCCTCCGTGATGCTGTAGCGGCGCGTCATCGTGCGCACGCCCGGCTGGGCCACGTCGCCGACCACCGAGTAGATGGCCGACACGGCCTTGTCGAGCGAGACCGTCACCTGCGGCTCCCTGACGTACTCGTCGAGCCGCTTCCTGATCTCCTCCTGCACCTGCTCGGTCGTCTTCCCGGCGACGAGCACGCCTTCCGGGATGAGCGGGTATTGGATCCTCCCGTGCGGCGGCACGGTGATGCCCGCGCGCGAGTAACGGTCCTGGCCGAAGACCACGACCGAGATGACATCTTCGGGGCCGAGCCTGTAGGTCGTCAGGAAGTTGTTGTAGTAGGGCAGCACGGCCGCCTCGTCTTCGGAGAGCTGGCCGCGGCGTCCGGCCTGGACCTCCGCGGGCACGTCCTCGGGCAGCGACGGCACGTCGTCCGGCTCCAGCCTGTCGGCGGCCGCGGACTGCTTCGGCGTGCCGGCCTCCTGCTCCTCGCGCTCGCCGTTGTTTGTCTTCGCGTCCTGGCCGAAGATCGCGCCGAGGACGCCGCCGCGCTTCTTAGGCGCTTGCTCTGCCCGCGCCTCTGGCTCTTCCTGCCCCTTCGACCCCTTCTCTTCCTCGGCCTTCGGCGACTGTTGATCTTCCTGCTGCCGGGCCTCCTGCTTCTGCTCTTCAGGCTTCGCCTGCTCGTCCTGGGCCAAAGCCGGGGCGACGAATGCGAGCGAGAGTGTGAGCGCGAGCGCCGCGCGTTTGAGCGTTGCCGTCATCTTCATTTCTTCAAACCTCCGAAAACGATTGCCATAAATCAGCGCGCGCCGCGGCCGAACAAGATGGTCTTGACGGTCTCGAAGAGAATGGCCGCGTCGAGCACGAGGCTCTGGTTCTTGATGTAGTAAAGGTCGTATTGCAGCTTCTGCCGCGCGTCCTCAATCGAGGAGCCGTAAGGGTACTTGATCTGCGCCCAGCCGGTCAGGCCCGGCGCGATCAGGTGGCGCTGCTCGTAGTAAGGAATCTCCTCGGCGAGCTGCTTGACGAAGTGCGGGCGCTCGGGGCGCGGGCCGACGAAGTTCATCTCGCCCTTGAGGATGTTCCAGAACTGCGGTATCTCGTCCACGCGAATCTGGCGGATAACGCGCCCGACGCGCGTCACGCGGTCGTCCTCCTTGAGCGCCCAGACCGGCCCGTCCTTCTCCGCGTCCGTGCGCATCGAGCGGAACTTCATCACCGTGAACGGGCGGCCGTTACGGCCGACGCGCTCCTGCCTGTAGAGGACGGGGCCGCGCGAGTCGAGCTTGATGAGAATCGCCGTCAAGATGACGACCGGGAGCGAGAGAATTGCGCCGACGAGCGCCACCGCGCGGTGCATCAGCACTCGCGCCGCCGCGTTGAGCCGCGCCTGGCGGCCGCGGCCCGAGAAGATGAGCCACGAGGGGCGCATCATGTCGAGGTGCACGCGCCCCGTCAGCCGCTCGTAGAAGGACGCGCCCTCTTCGATGGAGACGTTGCCCGAAAGACTCAGGTGCAGGAGTTGGTCCGTCGGGAACTGCCCGCGCCGCTCGCCCATCGCCACGACGATGCGGTCAACGTTCTCGCGCGGGACGATCTTTTCGAGGTCGGAACTTAACCCGACGACGCGCGGGTTAATCAGGCTCTTGCCGAGCAGCGCCGGGTCGTTGTCCGTGAAGCCGACGATGCGGAAGCCCGCGTCGGGCCTTTCAAGCGCCTCGCGCGCCAACTCCACGGCGAGCGGGCCGGAGCCGACGATCAGGATGCGCTCGCCGAACTGCGGGTGCCCGAGCAGCCAGTGAATCGCGAGCCGCCACGTGACCATCACGAGGAGCGCGAGCGGGAGCGCGATGAGGCTCACGCCGCGCCCGAGCATCAGCAGCGGGAAGATGTAGAAGCAGAGCGCCAGCGCGACCCACGCGAGCCCCAGCGCCTGCACCATCCGCAGGACCAGCTCGCGCCGGTCGAGCATCCGCGCGAAGTCGTAAAGGTCGTAGAGGTAGAACGCGCCGAGGCAGAAGACGGCGACGAGCGCGGACTTGTAAAAGCCCTGGCGCTCGAACAACTCGTAGTCCGCGCCGGCCGTGTCGAAGCGAATGTAGACGGCGAGCACCAGCCCGCCGAAGAGCAGGAAGGCTTCGGCCAGGAGCAGCAGCACTGTCCGTGCGTTGTGGCGGCGCGTCTTCACTTTTAAGTCGCGGCGACCCTCTCGCCCTCTTCCTTCATCGCGGCCTGCGCTTTGGGCGGCGCGGGCGTCTTGTCCTCGCGCCGGTAGTAGCGGCGCTGGTAGTAGTAAGAACTCTCGTCCAACTGCTCGTCCGTGCGGTTCAGGACGACGCCCAGGAGGCGCTCGCGCGGGAGCTGTTCGATGATGCGGTCCAAAGCAGCGTAGCGCGTCTTGCCCGAGCGCACGACGAGGAGCGCCCCGTCGGCGCGGTTAATCAAGACGGTCGCGTCGGTGAAGATGCCTAAGGGCGGCGCGTCAATGATGATGTAGTCGAACATGCGGCGCAGGGTGGCGAGGATTTGCCCGAAGCGCGGCCCCGAGAGCAACTCGGCCACGTCGTCGCGGGCGGCCCCGCCCGGCAGGAGGTGCAGCCCGGCCGGGTCGAGCCGGATGATGGCCTCGTCGAGCGTCGCCTCGCCCGACAGCACTTCGGAGAGGCCGAGGGGCGCGTCAACGCCCAGGTACTCCGCGGCGCAGGGCTGGCGCAGGTCGCTGTCAATGACGAGCGCGCGGACGCCGTCGGTCTGGGCCAAAAGCCAGGAGAGGTTGAGCGCCGTCAGGGTCTTGCCTTCGGCGACGCCCGCGCTCGTGACGACGAACGCTTGCATCTTCTTGCGCTCGCCGGCCTGGAGGATGCGCGTTCGCAAACTACGGAACTGCTCGCAGTAGGCCGAGCGCGGCTGTGTGACGGCGATGAGATGAGGTTCGACGCGCGCCGCGGAGATGTCCAGAGACATGAACTCCGCGGCGTGCGTCGCCCCGGCAGCGTCCAAAGTTGCCCCAGCAGCACGCGAAGCAGTAACGCCGGAGAGTGCCGACCCGGCGCGTTCCTCGGTGTGCGCAGTGGACGCTGAATCGTGCGCCGCCACTTCGCGGGTGAAGAGCGGCGAGCGGTCCCAGGGGTGCTCGTCGCCGTTCGCCTCGGCTGGCGGGGGGACGGCCGAAATTTTCTGGCCCGTGCCCGCCCCGTTGCGGCGCTTCTCGTTCTCATTCTTCTTTTTATTCGCGCCGCCCGTCTTGGCGTCGCTCGCACGCTTGAGTGCGTCATAAACTCTGCCCATTTATCTCTCCCCCATCAGGCCCGAGCGACGGAACGCCGCGCCGACCTCGTCAACTTCGGTCGCCCCCGCGGGGGCCGCATCGCGCCCCTCGCGCCCCTCGCGCATGGCTAAAGGCGACACCCCTTCCGCTTGTGAATGGCCGCCGCCTCCGGTGCCCGCGGCCCATAATTCCGCGCGGCCGGCGGCGGTGAAAATCCGCGCCGGGGCCTCGCGCTCCTCGCCCATCTGGCGGCCGCGATCCGTGCGCGGCAGCATGTCGAACTGGTCCGCGACCTCCTCGATGATCGCGCGGCCGATGACTTCCTCGCCCGCGCTGTAGCCGGTCAGGAGCGAGTTGTCGCAGAGATTGTTAATCTGACGCGGGATGCCCTCGGAGCAGCGGAAGATATAGTCAATCGCGCCGGGGCTGAAGATGTCCGTGCGCTCCGCGCCCGCGACCAGGAGGCGCGACGCGATGTAACGCTCCGTCTCCTCCACGTTCGGCAAAGGCTTGATCTCGCAGCGTAGCGCCACGCGTTGCTTCAACTGCCGCAGGTCCGGGTTGTTGAGCACGTCTCTGAGTTCGGGCTGGCCCGTCAGGATGATTTGCAGTTGCTTGGCCGTGTCCGACTCGAAGTTCGAGAGCAGCCGAATCTCTTCCAGCACGTACGGCGAGAGCCCCTGCGCCTCGTCAATGATGAGCACGGTGCGCAAGCCCCGCCCGTGGCGCGACTCCAAAGTCTTGCCCAGGGCGATCAGCAGCTCCGACTTCGTCTCCCAGTCCTTCACGTCGAAGAGCGTCGTGATGTGCTGGTAGAACTCCGGCACGGTCAGGCGCGGGTTGAAGACGTAGGCGACGAGCACGGTGCGGTCGAGCCGCTGCATCATCCAGCGCAGGATCGTCGTCTTGCCGGTGCCGACCTCGCCCGTAACGACGACCAGCCCCTTGCCGCTCTCGATGCCGTAATGCAGGTTTGCCATCACCTCCGTGTGCGACGGGGTGAAGTAGATGAACCGCGGGTCCGGCGTCAGCGCGAAGGGCAGCTCTTTCAGGCCGTAGAATTCTCTGTACACGCGAAGTCTCCAGTGGTCAGTGGCCGGTGGTCAGTGGTCAGATGAAGTCAGTTTTTAACTGACCACTGACCACCGGCCACTGACCACTATCTTTACGAAACAAGCTTATCAAAGATGCGCGTCAGCTTGAGGGCGTAGGCGAGCGCCGGGACGCTGATGATCGCCAGGATGATGCCGGCGGCGAGGAGCATCAGGCGGCGGCGCGGGACGGCGCGCGCCTCCTGCGGGGTCATCAGCTCGGGCACGGAGACCAGCACGGGGAGGCCCGTGTAGTGCTCGGCGTCGTCGGTCGTCTGAATCGTCAGCAGGCGCGGGACCTCGAAGGCCGCCGCGAGGCCGAGGCCGACCGCGAGGCCGAGCGCGAGCCCCATGACGAGGAGCGTCGGGCGCTTCGGCGCGACGGGGCGCTCCGGCAGGTTCGCCGCGTCAACCACCGCGATAGACTCGCCCTGCTGGCTCGAAGAGATTTCCGAGATGGTGTTGGCTTTGAGCTGCTGTTCGAGCAGGGCGTTGTAGCTCTCCTGCTTCGTCTTGTAGTCGCGGTCGAGCGTCTCAAGGCCGACCTGCACGCCGGGGATGGCGTTGATGCGGTCGCGGAGACCGGCAAGCTGGCTGTTCGTGTCGTTGAGCATCTGCTGCTGCCGCCCGATCTCGCCCTCGACGAACTCCAGGTCGCGCTTCGCGCTGTTATACTGCGGGTCGATCTGCGACTCGTAACGCTTCCTCTTCTCCTCGGCCCTGGTCTTGCCCTCGGCAATGGCCTTCTCCATCTGGACTTGAAGGTCCGCCAGCTCCTCCTTCTTCTTAATCAAGTCCGGGTTGGCCGGCTTGTACTGCGTCTCCATGTCGCGCACCTCGGCCTTGAGCGCGTCCTCGCGCTCGGCGAGCTTGACGTATTCGGGCGAGCGTTTCGGGTCGTTGCCCTCCTCGATGATGTTGTCAATCGTCTGCTGGCGCTGCTTCTGCAAGTCGCCGAGCTGCTGGTTGAGCGCGCTCTGCCGGTCGCGCAGCCGGCCGATGTCCGCGATGTACGACTTCTGCTGCTCGTAGAGGCCGGTCAACTGGAAGCCGAGCGGCTCCTGGCCGGGGAGGTTCGAGAGGTTGTCGCGCATGAAGTCGAGCCGCTTCTGGGCGATGGCGTCCAGGTCCTCCTTGACCTTCCCGATCTGCTCCTCGAAGAATTGTTTGGTCAGGCGGTTCGCGTCCGACCCGGCCTTGGCCTGCGCGTCAATGTACTTGCTCGCCAGCTCGGCCGTGACGACCTGAGTCGTGCGCGGGTCGCGCCCGCGGTAGGTGATGTTGAAGCCGTTGGTGATGTCGTTGCGCGTCGTGTTCAGCTCGACCTTGATGTCCTTGCGCATGCGGTCGATGACGGACTCCATCGCCTCGCCGCCCGCGCGCTCGGACTCGTAGAGGCGGAACTTTTCGACGAGCGGCTGCAAGGAGCTGCGGGAGGTCACGACCTGGCTGATGGTGGTCAATTGGCGCGTCAGCATGTCTTCGGACATGGCCGGGACGACCGCCGTCGGGATGGTCGAGGGCTTGACGACGATCAGCGTGGACGACTCGTAGATGTCCGGCAGGCGCATCACGACCCAGGTGATGGCGGACGCGATGGCGAGCGTCGGCAGAAGGATCAGCCACTTGCGCCTCCAGACGATGCGGGCGTACTCGCCGGGAGTTCTCTGGCGGAATTGGACACTCATGTTCGGCACTCCTTAGTCTGACTGAGAACCCTCGCGGACGCGCCTCTCGCCGGGCGGCCCCGCCGGGCAATGGCGGGACTACGCTCTCGAAGCGCGAACGGGTTCGGACGAAACTCTTTCAAAGACTGGCGGCGAAAATCAGTGCCGCCTAAAGCGTCGCCAGCGTGCGACGCGCCTCTTCGGCGTCGGCGAAGGTGGGCTGCTTCTCGCCGAGGCGCAGGGCCTGTTCCAACTCGCGGCGCGCGGCCGTCCTGTCGCCTTTACCTGCGAGCGCCATGCCGAGGTGGAAGCGGTAGCCGGCGCTGTCGCCAGCCTTCTCGACGACTTTCTGCAACTGCTCGACCGCCGCGCCGTGCAGACCCTTCTTGTAATAGACCCAGCCGAGCGTGTCGGCGAATCCCGGCACTTCCGGGAACTTCTGGACGACGCCCTGGGCGAGGGCTACCGCCTCGTCCAGGTTGCCCTTGCCGTGCACGGCGTAGGACCAAGCCAGGTTATTCGCCGCAATCGCCGAGTTCGGGTCAAGCTCCAGCGCCTTGCGGTAATTCTCGATGGCCGCGTCCGTGTTGTTGCGGCTGTCTTCGAGCATCCCGATGAGCGTGTAGGTCGCCGCGTCGTCCGGCTTGCGCGCGATGATCTGGCGATACTCGGCGATGGCGCGGTCCTGCTGCTTCGTGTTGACGAAGAGGGCCGCCAGATCGAAGTAGGCCGCCAGGTAATTCGAGTCAATTTCGAGCGCGCGCCTGAGTTCGCCCTCCGCCCCCTGCGCGTTCTGCTCGAAGCCGTAGACGTGCGCCTTCAGGTAGTGGAGCGCGGGGCTGTTGGGCTGGGCGCTGAGCGCCTGGTCAACGCGCGCGTGCGCCTGGTCTAAACGCTGCTGCCTCGAATAGACGTTATTGATGAGACCATTTAGCGCGTCGAAATTCGCGTTGTCAATTGCGAGAGCGCGCTCGTAAAGCGCCGTGGCCTCGTCCATCTTCTTCTCGAAGATGGCGACGAGCGCGAGGTTGTTGTAGGAGGAGGGCGAGTTGGGCGCGATGTCGCGCGCGGCCGCCAGGTCTTCGCGCGCCTGACGGGTCTTGCCCAACTGCAACTGGGCCACGCCGCGCGCCGTCAGCGTCTTCTGCTTCAACTCTGCGAGCATCTGCGGCGACAGGTCCTGGCTCGGCCCTTCCTTCGAGAGCCGGTCCATCAGGTCGTTGGCGACGACCACGGCCGCCACGGGGTCCTTCGTCGCCAAATTTATCTGGGCCTGCATCAGCTTGGCCGGCAGGTAGTCCGGGTAATACTTCGCGAGGTCGGCGGCGAAGGCGCGCGCCTGCTCGACGCGGCCGGCGCGGAAGTTGGCCTCGGCCATGAAGTAGAGCCCGGCGCGCGAGTTCGGCTCCTGGGTCAAGACTTCCTTCAGGTCTTCGATGGCCTTCTTCGCGCCGTCCGGGTCGCCGCCCAGCAAGTGTATGCGCGAGCGGAGCAAGAGCGCCTGCATGTCGCGCGGGTTGGCCTTGAGGACCTGCTCTACCTGGTCGGTCGCCGCGCGCGCGTCGCCGCGCTGGAGCATGATCTCGGCCATGCGGTAGCGGCCGCGCGTGTAGTCCGGGCTCTTCGCGACGATCTCCTGGTAAATGCCGATGGCCTCGTCGTAGCGTCCGACGGAGGAGTAAAAGTCGGCGAGGATGTAGCGGCCCTCGGGCTTGTCCTTGTCGAGTTCGGCCAGCCCCTTGTAAGCCTCCTCGGCCTTGTCGTTCCGCTTATTGACGAGGTAAAAGCTGGCGAGGATGAAGCGCGCGTCGCGGTTCTGCGGCTCGGCCTCGACGGCGCGGCGGAACTCGGCCTCGGCCTGGTCGGTGCGGCCCGCCTGGACGAGGAACTTCGCGTACTCGTCGTGCGCGAGCGCGCTCGACTCGTTGACCGAGATGGCGCGGCGGAAGATTTCCTCGGCCTTCACGATGTCGTTGGTGCGGATGTAATACTTGGCGAGCGCGATGACGCTCTCGACGCGCTTCGGGTCAAGCTCGATGGCGCGGTTGAGTTCGGCCAGCGCCTCCGGGCGCTTGTCCTGCGCGAAGAGCACGTCGGCGAAGAGGACGTGGCCGGCGACGTGGTTCGGGTCTTTCTGGAGCACCTCCGTGACGAGCCGCTCGGCCTCGGCCACCAATTCGTCACTCTTGCGGATAGCGTTCGCGCCGACGTAGTAAGTGCCGAGCTTGACGCGCGCGTCGAGGTTGCCCGCGTCGAGTTCAATCGTCCGCTTCAGCTCGTCAATCATCTCGCCGAAACGTTGCAAGCCCTCGAAAGACTGTGCCAATCCCCAGTGGGCCGGGGCCAGGCGGTCGTCAATCTGGATGGCGTTGCGAAACTCGATGGTCGCTTCCTGGAACTTCTTCTCTTTGAGGAAGGCTTCGCCGCGCTGGAGGTGCTCGGCCTTGGAGGTCTCGGCGCTCTTGCAGCCGACGAGGCCGAGCGCAGCCACCAGGATGATGATGAAACGGGCTAAGACGAAGGCTCGGCGGGTGCACTCTTGTTGATTCATTTAAACTCCCTGGCGCGGGCCGTCCCGTTAATGCGCGAAGTCCGGGGCAATCGGCCTTCGCGCGCGGGGACGCGGCCCGCGCTCGTTTGAAAACTCGGGACCGGGCTCAGCGAATCCGGCGGCGGGCAATGCCGCCGGGCTCGACCCCCGCGCTCCGAGCGAACTGTTCGCGGCGCGCTCACGGCGCGCGTTCCGCGAAGGATGTCAAAAGACCTACTCTGGCCTGTTCGGTTCGGGCGAAAACAGTCTTAGAAAACGACCAATCGCCACCCGGTTCCTGAAAAGTATGAAAACTTCATCGCCGCTTGAAAGCCCCGAAAGAGTTCTCAGTCGGGGACGAACTCGGGGAGCACGGGGGCGATTTGCGCGGCGAGGTCCGTGGCGGCCTTGAGCGTCGCCCCCTCGTCGCGGCCCACGGGCATCATGACGCGCACCATCGCGCCGTCCGAGCGGCGCAGGCGGATGCTGTCCACGACCGTGTAGAACTTGCCCCAGTACTCGCTCGCCACCTTGCGCCCGCGCCCCTGATACCAGTAAACGAGCAACTGCCTTTCGTCGCCGTTCTCGACGATGTAGCGGTTGGCCTCGAACGCGGGCGAGCCGTCCGCCGGTGCGATTGTGACCGGCGCACCTTCGCTCATCTCCCAGCCCGAGCCGGGCAGGCAGTTGAGCGGGCTGTGGTAGGTCGCGCCCGTGCGCTGCGTGGCGTAGTAGCCGACGTAGAACGAGGCCGCGCGCCCGTCCGGCCCCGTGTAAGTGCGCGAGAGGTAGTCGTCCGCGCGGAGAACGCTTTCGGTCTGCGCGTCGAAGTGCTCGTCACGACCCGCCTGACGCCACGAGCCGACCTGTGCGGGCATCTCCGAGAGCGAGCGCCGCGAGACCTTCGCCTCGCCGACCCACTCCCAGACGTTGATGACCACGCCGCCCAACAGGAGCAACCCGAGCAGCAGTCCGAAACGCGCGGAGTCTTTGAGCTTCGTTTTCATCCTCACTCGACTCCTTTCGCCGGAATCACCACGGCGGTCGCGGGCTGCGCCACGGACACGGGCTCGGGCTTCATGACCTTAGACACCTCGGCGGTCGCCTTCGCGCGGCCGCCGCCGCTGTCGCCGTCGCCCCGGCCGCGCCGGCCGATTCTATCCAGCAGCCAGCCGACGGCGAAGAGGAGCAGGAAGGCGACGATATAGACGACCCAGCCGGAGAAGGAGTGGAAGAAGCCGTCGGCGATCTCCGTGCCGTAGTAGTGCGAGAGCACGCCCGTGCCGCTGACGCGCAGGGCGTTGGTCAGGATGGCTATGGGTACGGCCGAAGCGACGAGAATAACTGAGCGCCAGAAGCCGTAGCTCTTGAAATTCGGCAGCCACCCGCCGCCGTCGCCGTCCTTACTCCTCGGCCGCGTGAAGTAGGCGAAGACGACCGCGAGCGTCAGGAGCGTCATCAGCGAGCGGATACCGCTGCAAGCCTCGACGACCTCTAATCGCTTGGTCTCGCGCGCGCCCTTCGGCATCAATTCGATGACGTTCCCCTGCCTGAGCACGGGAATGTCGAAGAGGCGCATGGCCCAGACGGCGCACTTCGAGGCGAAGATTTGGAGCGGGAAGGCGATCTTGTTGAAGAGGATGGCCGGAATCGGAATCGCCAGGACGAGCAGGAGGAACGGGACCGCCAGCAGGCGTAAGAGCCGCCAGCCCCAGAAGTAGATGGTGACGCCTGCGAGCATCAGGACCAGCGACGTGCGCTGGACGTAAAGCTCCGCGCCGGCGGTCCCGACCCACAGGCCGAGGATGGCGAGGACGACCAGGAGCGCGCCCCAGAAGCCGGCCGGCTTTTGGACTGCGCGCGCCAGCCGCTCGCGTTCGAGCCACAGGATGTAGCCGATGACTACGGGGATCAGCAGGCCGTGCGAATAGTTTTCGTCAGTCCACCAGTCGTGGCCGAGTCTCGCGAGCACGCTGTAATAGACGAACGCGAGCGCGGCCGTGACGGCGACAGGTTTCCACAGGAAACGGGGGGATGGGACACTCATTAGCTTTCCGCGGGAATCGCTTTCAGGACCGGAGAGGGCAAATCCCCGGATCAAAAGCAGGTCGTGGCAGCGAAATCAGGCGCGGGCCGAAGGCCGCGCGTAACTCAAGAGTACATCAAATCGCGCGCAAGCTTCAATCAAATAGTTCCCCTCGGGCGCAATAATTCCTAAACGCCCAATGCGCCCCGTTTTCCCCTCAGACGCGGCGAAGGGCGACCCGTCAGCGTGGAGGGGTCGCCCTTTCGGCCGTTCAGTGATGCGCGCGACGCCTCGGCGGCTCATTTGACGAAGACGGTGGCGACGTTGCTCCGCTGGCCGCCCGCGACGAGCGTCAGCTCGACATCCCCAGCGCCTTTCAGCTCCGAAGGCAGAATGACGACGACCTGGTCCAGCCCCGGCAGGGTGTTTTGCCGCCCGGCGTACTCGACCATCAGCGCCAGCGTGACGCCGCCCTGGGTCCGCGCCTCCACCTTCACCGACTCGGAGAGGTTCAGGATCGTGCCGGCGGGGCCGAGGATGTCGTTCGTCAGGTTCTTGTTGACGACGCCCGCGCCGATGCCCGTGGTGAAGAGCGTCAGGCGTGTGCGCTTGTCCGCGCCGAAGTTGGCCTCGGTCGTCACGTCGAAGTTGCCCGCAAGGTAGGTCGCGGTGTTGAAAGCCACGGCCGCGCCCGCGCCGGTCCCGCCCTTCGTGAAGATGGCAGGGGCGACGGCCGGGATGACGGTCGTGCCGCGCGAGACCTTGCCGTCCTTCGACGTGACGAGGAGTTCGGCCGCGCCCGAGGGGACGCCGGCCGGGACGTAGAAGTTGACTTGCGAGGGCGAGACGGCGATGACCTGCGCGGCGAAGCCTCCGACGGTCACGCTGACGCCCGACAGCTCGTAAGGGAAGGAGCCGTCGGCGGCCTGCGCGGCAGCGGCCGTTTCCGGCGCGAGCGGGCTGATGGCGGTGTCGCCGAAAACCAGCCCGAGACTTCCGGGGGAGACGTTCGGCCCGAGGCTCCCCGCCGAGCGGATGTCAGCCGGCCCGATGACGGGCATCGCGGTCGCGCTCAGGGCGTGGGCCAGGGAGGCGTTCGTCTGCTGCTGCATCAGGCTGGCGGCCTGCGCGAGCCTCAGCTCGGCTATCTGCAAGCGGTCCTGGACGCTGGCCGCGGGCGCGCCCGCGTTGATGAGGGCCGTGGCCGCGCGCGTGAAATAGTAGGCCGCGCGCAGGTTCACGTCTATCTGCTCGGCCGAGGCGAACCTCGCGGACTCGGCCTGAAATGTGGTGTAAGCCTGCTGTATGCCGGCCGCGAGTTGCGCGGTCTCGGTCGCGGAGTAGTTGCTCGAATTCGCGAGCGCGAGCGCGGCGTCGTGCGCGTCAGTGACCAGCGCGGGCGACGAGGGCGTCGTCGGGTCTGTGCCCGGCGACGAGGATGTCATGGCCTTTTCGAGCGCGTCGAAGTCGCAGCCGATGTCATGTCCGTCGGTCGCCTGGCCTTTGTATGGGGAGGCATCCGCCAGGTGATAATTGCCGGCCGCACGGTTGACGAAGCCGACCTCCGTCTCGTCCGCCGGGAAGTAATTATTCGGGTGCGACGTGTAATACGCCGACTCGCCCGCGATCTGCGCGTTTTTGGCCCAGGCCGCTTCGGGGAAGTAAGTGCTCAGCGTCACGTCGCCGGGGTTGAGGCCGCTGCCCACGTCCTTGCGGAAGATGTTATTGCGCGAGACGAAGTTGGTGTTGCCGCCCGCGTTCGAGAAGACGGCGGTGTTGGAATTCAGCGCGGTGTTGTGCTCGATGGTGACCTGGTCCGAGTGGTCATTGACGATGAAGAGCCTGCCATAGTTGTCGCCCCAGCGCGCGTCTATGTCTTCGAACAGGTTGTTGGCGATCTGCACGCGGCGCAGGTAGGAAGAGTCGCCCTCGGCCCACTTCCCGTCGAGCGACACGGCGGAGCTGGCGTGGCGGACGATGTTCGACCGGATCGTGATGTCTTCGAGCTGCGGCGTGGAGCCCTGGCCGTTCACGATGGGGGCGATCACGATGGCGTTGCCGTCCTGCCCGCTCTGCCACACGTACTCTATCAAGTTGCCTTCGATGAGCACGCGCTTGCCCGTCTTAAACTCCAAAAGGTTCTTCACCGTCCACGGCGTCCCCGCGTAAGAGGCGTCTTTCGGATACCAACTCAAAGGCTTCGCCACGTGGTTGCGCCTGATGGTCACGTCCGACGGAATCAGGTTAGGTATCCAGTTCGACGCCCCGAGGATAAGGACGTTCTCGCCAGCCGCCTCCAGGTAGTTGTTCTCGATTAAGTAAGGGCCGGGGCCGTTCCACATCGCTACGGCCTGCGCATCCTCGCCAACCAGTTTGAAGCCCGCCAGGTATGAGTTACTGATCACGGTCTCGGCGCTGTTCAAGGCCACGCCGCGCTTGGCCGCCTGGTGCTCGGAGGCGCGGATTAGGCAGCGGTCCACGATGAAGTGGTGCGGCACCTCGGCCAGCGTGTCCTGCGCCTCGCTCCCATCGCCGAGCGCCAGCAGGTCCGGGATGGAGGCCGTCGGCTCCGAAGTGATTTCCAGGCCCAGGAGTTTGTAGTGGTGCGCGTGCGCCTGCGTCGCGACGACCGCCGGGCCGCGGCTCATCCCGGAGTAGTTGCCCACTATGAGGCGTGCCATCAGTTGAGCCTGCGCCGGCGTGACGCGCACGCCCGCGGGCAGGCTCGCCAGCGCCGAAGACTCTATGGTGATGTAGTCCGCGTCGGTGCCTGTGCCCTCGCCCTTGTAGGGCAAGGTGAACGGGCCGACGTAGGTCGCGCCCGCCTCCAGGATGATCGTGTCGCCGAGGCTCGCCGCGTTGATGGCGGACTGTAGGTCGCCGCCGGCAGGGACGGTGATGGTGGCGGCGCGCGCCGTCAGCCCGGCGGCACCGAAGAGGAGAAGAAGGGCGGCGACTGAGATGAGAGCTGAGCGGAGTTTAGCGGGTAATGAAAGAAGAGTCTGTCCCTTAAGAACGAGGGAGGTGGTCATGGCTGTCCTCACTTCGGCAACCGGACGATCTCTGGGCCAGCGGCCTGAGACTCCTGGCTTTGCGAACCCGCCTCACGGCGGGGGTGCCTTTAATCGGTGATTGCGCGACGCGGACGCGCGTGCGCAAGAGAGAGCGACGCCGGCTCGGTTCCCGGATGAACGCGAACAGCGCGCGAGAATTCAACTCCCGTCGGCGGCGACGGTCGGGCTGAGTGATAGGGAGTTTGTGTGGTTGAAAGAGAGAAAGGGGAAAATCGGAGAGGTCTTGACCACTGTTCGCAGGATGGCGGGCCGCGCGCGGTGGTTTAAGTCGCTATTCCTAATCGGCCGGGCGCGCGAGGCGCGTGACGGGGTCCGGCGGGAGTGTCGAAGAAACCGGCCCCGCGCGCGAGGTGATTCAGAACACCCGCACGGAGGTTAGAAAGAGTGTCTTTCTCCGAATGCCTTCGGCAACCAGACAATCTCCCGTGCGCGGGCGCAATGGATCGCGCGCCCACACGAACAGAGATTCACGGCTTTGCGTCCCTGCCTCGCAGCAGGTTTGCCATTATCGGTGCAATCGTCTTACTGCGAAAGATCATTGCCGCAAGTCGGCTCGTCGGCAGCTAATTCATTAAACTATGTTTTCGATGATTAGTCAACGGCCAACTCAAAAATTTTCCGAGGAGGCAAATGAGCCGTTTTTCGGCCGAAAAACGGAGGTTTTGAGCATTGACGGTGTCAGTCCCGAAGGCCCGTCAGCTCGCGCAAAATGGCCTCGAATTCGAGCGCGACGCGGGGGGCTTCGTAGTGGCTTTGGACGCCGGGCGTGCCCCACGGCGCGGCCTGATTTTTATTGTCCCGGAGAAAGGTCAGGAAGTTTTTGATGACGGCCGCCATGCCTTCCGCGTCGTCCGGGCGCGCGACCCAGCCGCCGAGTCGGTTGATGAGGTTGGCGGAGGTTCCGGGCGGGGTGAGCCCCAGGACGGGGCGGCCGGCCCCGACGTAATCAATCAGCTTGGATGGCAGGAAGACGCTCTTTTCGGCCGGGGCGTCTATGACGAGCAGGCCGTCGGCCGAGGCCATCAGCGAGAGACTCTCGCGGTAGGTGACGGGGGCTTTGACGGCCACGAGTCCCTCGGGCAGGTTCCCGAGCCCAAGCTTATCCAGTTGCAAATCATAAGTCGGGCCGATCAACTCGAACCTCGCGTCCGCGAGCGCCGCCGCGTCGGAAGCGAGCAGACGGCCGAGGGCCTCGAACAGTGGACCAGGCGTGCGCCGCCCGTACAAGTCTCCGAGGTAGCGTATCGTCAATCGGGAGTCCGGCTTTAGGGTGCGCGCCCCGAAAAGCTCCGGGTCGAAGGCGTGCGGGAGGACGCGCGCTTTCACTTTGAATTCTTCCGGGTACTTCGCCATGACGAGGTCGAGCGTCTCCTGGGAAGTGAAGACGAGGCGGTCCGCTCGCTTCACCACGCGGCGTTCGAGCGAGGCGTTGAGAGCGCGCGTCAGCGGGTCGTGGTTGCTGAAGGGGTTGTCCACCCAGGGGTCGCTGAAGTGCGCGGCCCAGGGCCAGCCGTAACGCCGCTTCAATTCGAGCCCGATTAGATGGTCGCTCATCGGCGCACCGAAAGTGACGAGCGCGTCCGGGCCGTAACGAGTCTCACTCACCAATGTTTCGACTGCGTCCAGGGCGGGGCGCTTCCAGGACGTGTGCCGGTCGGGCGTCTTATCCCAAACCGGCAGGTTGAGACGGTAGGCGATGCCGCCGGCCCGATTCTTCCAGGCGGGCAAGTGGAAGGGGACGCGAACGGTCTGCTTAAGAAAACTCTCAGCCTCGGCCACCAGCGTAGGGTCTTTGCGCACGTCCCTTTCGTCGTAGTCGGCGCAGACGAGAACTGTCGAGGCGCGCACGTGCTTGAGCAGGCGCGCGACCTGCACGGCGCGCGGGAGCGCGCTCGGCGCGTAAGTGAACGAGACGGCGAGCAGCTTGATTGGTCTGGGGTCTGGTCTCAAGGCGAATCTTTTAACTTCACGGGCGAGCGGGCGCGCGCCTGACTTCAGCGGCAGGTCACGAGGGCGAACGAGCCCGTGGGCATTTCTCTCAACGAGACGCTCGCGCCCGTCTCGGCCGCCCAGCGGCGCAGGGCTTCGGACTCGCTCGGGCGGTTCGCGTCGTCGAGCAGAATCCGCGCGCCGGCCGAAAGACGTTCGCCCACGACGGGCACCAGGCCGTAGCGGCCGCCGGGCGTTGACTCGGGCGGCCCGTCACAAATCACGAGGCGGAACTCGCCGGGGAGGCCCGTCGCTGGTAACTCGTACCACGAGAACTTGCCGTAATCGCGCAGCGGCGCGAGGCAGACGTTGACGCCAGGGATGTTGTGCCTTTGCAGGATGCCCGCGACGCGCGCGTGCCACTCGGGGTGATGCTCCAGCGACCAGGTGCCGACGCCGCGCCGGCCCGCGAGCAGGCCCAGGATGACGGTCGTCAATCCGCTGCCGCACTCCAGGACAGGCCCTTCCGTCTCGGCCGCCATCCTCGCGACCTCTGCGACGTAGTCCAGGTCGGCGGCCATCCCGTCGTTGGCCCAGCCGGTCAAAAGCCTGGCGAGCGTCTCGCGCTCGGGCACGCGGCCCGGCGGGAGGCTCATCACCTCCGCGACCGCGCGGCGGAAAGTGCGCGCCAGCAACACTCTTTTGCCGGCCCGTTTGAGGCTCTTCGGGATCAATCGCTTTAACGAACCTGCCGGACGATTCATTTCAACACCTCGCGCCTTGCTTCTGGATTGTTTGCTAGCTTCAGCCGTCAAACGTCGCTTGATTTATTCGCGCCGAACTCACTGTCAACAGCCTGACGAAGACGCCGCCTTTCTCGTCTTGACGAGCGCGGGCAGCAGCTCCCGCATCTCCCTCAAGGCCCTTCTCCCGCGCGGCAGAATCAGGAAAAAGAGCAGCGCGACACCCGCCGCGATGACGAACCCCGCGAGGAGGCCGGCCAGCGGCCTCGTCACGTCCGCCCACCGGCGGAAAGCGTAGAGCGCCGCCAGCACGCCGAGGGCGGCACAGGCCGAGGGCGCAAGTGTGCGATAAATGTCGGCCGCGCGGACAGGGCCGGTGCGCCCCGTGAAGATAATCAGCAACTGCTTGCGGACGCACAAGCCCACGACGCCGAACGACGCCGCCACGCCGACCGCGCCCCACGGCAGGCCGGCCAGGATGGAGACTATCGAGAGCGCCCCGTCAATGATTCCCCACTGAACGAGGTGGCGCGTGCGCGCCTGCGAGATCAACAGCCACCCCATCGTGTTAGAGACGGGCTCGACCAGCCCGACGACGCCGAGGAGCGCGAAGATGCGCGCCGTCTCTCCCCACTGCGGCCCGAGCATGACCTGGACCAGCCAGTCCGACGTGCCGATCATCAAGGCCACACCCGGCATCGAGAACATCGCGATCTTTTCCAGGATGCGGAGGTAAGCATGGCGGTAACGCTCGGGCTCGTCCACCAGGCGGCTCAGCGCGGGCAAGGCCACGCCGTCGAGCGGCGATGAGAGCTGGTCAATCGGCAGGAGCAGGAGCTGGTAAGCTTTGGCGTAGAGGCCCAACTGCTGCGCGCCCCAGACGCGGCCGATGAGCAGGTTGTCGAGCGTGCGCGAGAAGTAGTTGAAGAAGGCGAAGCCCGTCAGGCTCCCGCCGAAGGCGAGCATCGAGCGGACCCCCGAGTTGCGCACGGGCGGGCCGGGACGCCAGCCGCACGCGACCCAGATGCAGAGCGCGTAAACCGAGCCCGAGACCAGTTGGTTCGCCACCAGCGCCCAGTAGCCCGCGCCGCGCCAGGCCCAGACAATCGCGACGGCCAGCCCCGCGGCCAGCGAGACGATTTCGGCCACGGCCAGCGGGAGGAACCGCATCTGCCTCTTCATCAGCGCCTCGTGCTGCACGACGAGGCCGCTGAAGAGAAAGCCCGCGGCAAACGCAATCGTGACCCACGTCAGGCGCGGCTCGTGGTAGAAGAGCGCGACCGCGGGCGCGAGCGCGACCGTCAGCAGCATCAGGACGAGGCTCGCCGCGACGTTGACCCAGAAGAGCGTGCTCACCTGCTGCGCGGTTATCTCGGCCCGCTGGACTGTGGCCGCAGAGAGGCCGAGGCTCTTGAAGAGCGCGACGAAGCCGGTCAGGACCAGTACCATGCCGATCAGGCCGTAGTCCTGCGGCGTCACCAGCCGCGCGAGCACGACGGTCGCCGCCATGTTGACGGCGAACTTAAACCCCTGCGAGCCGAGCACGACCGCGCCCCCGCGGGCCGTCCGGCGGCCGAGGTCCGCCTTCAGGTGGTCCGTGCGGAAGTAGAGGTCGGCCGTCTCTGCCGCCGCCTCAACTTTCGAGGGCCTGGGATTTTTGTTCTCCGACATGCGCTTCACTTCGGGGGCGTTTTGAATCAGGCGGCCTTGCGCGCGACGACGAAAATCCCGTCCACGAGCAATTCCTCGTCAGACATCTTCCTGAAGATGGAGCTGAGCTTCGGCCGGATTTCGCGGACGAGCGCGAGCGCGTCTTCGGAGTAGTCCGCGCCGAGCGCGATTCTTTCCCTGTGCGGCGTCAGGTCGCCGCGCCCGCCGCGGCCGATGATGTCCGTGATGAGCATCTTCACGTCGTAGCCCATCTCTTCCAGGAGCCCGCGATAGTAACTCATCTTCTTCCGGTTGGGCTTGCCCGAGCCTTCGGCCATCAGGCGATAGACGGAGTCGGGGATGGTCAGGAACGTGAGCGGGTTCATGCCATAGAGGCGGAACATGCCCTGGTCACTCAAGTCTATCTTGTGCAGCATCAGGCCGCCCGGCTTCAGGATGCGGTCCATCGCGCGGAAGGCCGGCTCGGGCTCGAAGATGTCCTGAATCGCGCCGCGCGAGAGCGCGAAGTCGAAGGGCTCGGCGTTCTTCAACTCTTCGGAGTCCTGCACGTCAACGCCGTAGATGCACCTGATTTTTTCCGGGTCGGTCTGGATGCCTGCATCGAGGTCAACGGCCTCGTCGAAGCGCCGCCGCTCGTCGCCGCCGAGGGTCTCGCGCAGCGCCTGATAGATTTTGCGCTCCTGCTCCTGGTCGCGCTTCGAGTAGAACTTGTCGAGGCAGACCACCTGCCCCGCGCCCGCGGCGAGGAGCCTGAGCGCCACGCCGATGTTGTCGCCGAAGCCCAGCTCGAAGATTCTCTTCCCGCGCAGGTCTTCCGGCGAGAGGTCGCCGTACTTGAGATAGTCGCCGAACTGCGCGTTGATATACCCGAGGCTGTCCGCGAGCGGGATGTGGCTGTGCGTCGAGCCGTGCAGAGACTCGTTGTCGCCCGAAGCGAAGCGCCGCTTAAACTGCCAGTTGTGATAAATCTTGTAGGCGACGAGTGCCGTCTTCGACTTCGTCGCCATGCTCTTCAGTTGGTCTTTCATCTTTGGCTTGCCTCGTCTCAGAAAAATATCCGAAAGGTAAGAGCGCCCACCCGACTCTTCAGCCGAGCTGGTGGACGACATCCGTTTCCGCGCGCGCGACCGGCCCGCGCGTGTCCGGCCGCATGATCTGTTTCAAACGGTAATCGCGGTACTGGCCCGGCTCGCCCGCGTGCCCGTCCGCGGCCGCCACGGCCATGTTGTACATCTCGCGCGCGCTCGCGAAGTGCAGCTTAAACTTGCCCGTGCGCTCGCCGAGTTCCGCAGCCTCCGACAGAAAGCGCCGCATGTCTTCGCCGATCATCGCGGGCTGGTCCTCGTCGAAGAACCCGTGGCAATAGAGCTTGATAAAGACCCACTCGGGGCGGCCCGCGACGCCGATGCGCGCGGACGCCCAGCGTTCAAGACGCTCAAGGGTCGGCGGGTAGAGGCCCGTCAGCGCGCCGTTGTCGAGGCGCGGCACGGGGACGCCATGCTTGCGCCGGCTCCAGTCGAAGGCGAGCGGCCCCGTGAAGATGATGGGCAGTTTCTCCGGCCGCCTGCCGACCCTGAGATTCGGCCCGGAGCGGTGCGGCTTGCGCTCGGTCAAGGGATGGCCGCACTCGTACACGGCGTTGATGCGCGCGACCTGCGAAACGTCGGGCGCTGAGGGGAGCGTCAGGTCCGCGTAGCAGCCCGTGTCCGCGAGAATCTGCATCTCGGAATCGACGCCGCAGCAGCGGCCGCGCGCGGAGTTGGCGAGCGCCCAGTTACCGTGAACGAAGGCGTACCTCGGCGGCCCGTCTGCGCCCTCGCGCGAAAGACACTGGTGCTCCTCAGCGAGCCGGTCGCGGAACTCCGTGAGCGCGCGCCTCGTGTTCTCGGCCGTGTCGGGCCGCTCGACGCCGTGGTGCAGGTGAATCTCGACCTCGCCGAAGCCCTCGGCCTGAAGCTCAGCCATGCGCTCAAGGATTGGGCGGTGGTACTGCTCGGCCGGGTAAAAATTGGTGTGGCGGAACGGCGTCTCGTCGTGGTCGCGCACCGCCTCGCCGATGCTGCGCGCCTGCTCGCACCAGTCTTCGAGCCGCGCGAGCTGCGTCGGCAAATCGAGGAGGACTTTTTCCCGAGTCCAGCTCGGCTCGAAGTGATTGGCGACGACTAGAATCAGGTGCTGTGTGCCGCCGCGCTCCGTCATGCGCCGGACCAGCCCGCCCGCGCGCCACGCGGGGTAGCGCACGAGCCACGGCAATGACCGTGCGAGTTTGGTGAATGGGCCGGGTGCGTGCATGGCTGTAAAGTTTGTCCCTCTCATCTTCAGAATGAGCGTTTGCCCTGTGCCGCGTCGAGCGCGTCGAAGTCGCAGCCGATGTCATGGCCGTCGGTCGCGGCGTTCTTGTACTTGCTCGCCGGCGAGAGGCGGTAGTCGCCGCCCGCGAAGTCAACGAACCCGACGGCCTTCGGGGTCGGCGGGAAGAAGTTGCCCCGCGAAGAATTGTACATGCTCCGGTCGGCCCCGACCTGCACATTTCTCGTCCAGACGCCGCCGGGGAAATATCTTTTAATCGTCGCCTCACCAGGCTCTATGCCGCTGGCGACATCCTTCTGGAAGATGTTGTTGCGGCACGCGAAGTTCGTGTTGGCGACCGTTTGCGAGACGACCGCCTGCCCGGTGTTCATCCCGGTGTTGTGCTCGATGAGGACCGAGTCGGTCGCGTCGTTGATGATGAACAAGCGCCCGTAGCTCTCGCCCCAGCGCGTGTCTATATCCTCGAACAAATTGTTGACGATTCGCACGCGGCGCAGGTAGGAAGAGTCGCCCACGTTAAGCCTCCCGTCGAGGAGGATCCCGCCGGCCGCGTGGCGCACGACGTTCGAGCGGAACGTGATGTCTTCGAGCTGCGGCGTGGCCCCGGAACCGTTCGAGATGGGGGCAATTATGATCGCCATGCCGTCCTGCCCGCTCTGCCATACATACTCGAAGAGATTGCCCTCAACCGTCACGCGCTTGCCCGTCTTGAACTCCAAAAGGTTCTTCACCGTCCACGGCGTCCCCGCGTAAGAGGCGTCTTTCGGATACCAACTCAAAGGCTTCGCCACGTGGTTGCGCCTAATGGTCACGTCCGCCGGGATCAGGTTAGGTATCCAGTTCGACGCCCCGAGGATAAGGACGTTCTCGCCAGCCGCCTCCAGGTAGTTGTTCTCTATTAAGTAAGGGCCGGGGCCGTTCCACATCGCTACGGCCTGCGCGTCCTCGCCAACCAGTTTGAAGCCCGCGACGTAAGAGTTACTGATCACGGTCTCGGCGCTGTTCAAGGCCACGCCGCGCTTGGCCGCCTGGTGCTCGGAGGCTCGAATGAGACAGCGGTCCACGATGAAGTGGTGCGGCACCTCGGCCAGCGTGTCCTGCGCCTCGCTCCCATCGCCGAGCGTGACGAGGTCTGCGATGGAGGCAGCGGGGTCGGAAGTAATCTCCAGGCCGACGAGCTTGTAGTGATGCGCCCGCGCCTTAGTGCTCACGACGGCCGGGCCGTGCCCGCTGCCCGCGTAGTTGCGCGTGAGCAGGCGCGGCATCAGCGAAGCCTGCGCGGGCGCGACGCGCTCTCCTTCGGGCAACCGGCCGGCGGCCGAAGATTCTATGGTGATGTAGTCCGCGTCGGTGCCTGTGCCCTCGCCCTTGTAGGGCAAGGTGAACGGGCCGACGTAGGTCGCGCCCGCCTCCAGGATGATCGTGTCGCCGGGCCGCGCGGAGTTGATCGCCGCCTGCAAATCTCCCCCGGCTCTGACTCGGATGGCCGCCGAGCGCGGAGCGCGCGCCGCCTGGCTCTTATCCTGTCGCTCGACCCTGCGCGCGCGTTGCGCGAAGGCGCAGGTCAGCCCCGTCGCCGCGGCGCACGCGACGAGGACCAACCCGAGCCGTTTATGTCTGAGCCTTCTCCCCACCGACACACAAACCTCTCACGTCAGGAATAACGTAGCCAGTAATAGACCATCTTCGGGTATTCGAAGGCGACCGCGCGCCAGCCGCGCAGGTGCCACCACCACGTCGCGGCCGGCGGCGACTGTGCGCCGGCCGGCGCGGGGTCCATCCCCACCTCTATCCCGCTCCCGCGGAAGACCGACCGCCAGGCCCACAGCGCGCGCCGCGAGTGGTAAGGCGAAGTGACTACCAGGACGGAGCGCCAGCCCCGCCCGCGCGCGTAGTCGCGCACGCGCACCGCCTCGTCGTACGTGCTCGAAACACGCTCGGGGACGAACTCGACGCTCTCGGCCCCGACGCCCGCATGGCCCAACTCTTCCGCCTCAAGCTCCGCGTAACTCGGGTTGCGCTCTTTTTCATTGGACCACGGGCCTTGCAGCCCGTCGTCGGTCAAGACGACGCGCGGCGCGCGGCCCGCGGCGAAGAGTTCGGCCGCGTGGCGCGCGCGCTCCTCGTAAAAAGAGCCGCCGCTCAAGACGACCAGGGCGTCCGCCCGCGCCATCTCCGCGCGCACGACCAGCAGCCGCGCCGCGCCCCACGCGACGAGCGACCACGCGACGAGGACTACTCCTGCGCGCACGGCCCACCGCCGCGCCGCGCGCCTGCGCCCGCCGTCCTGTCGAAACTTGAACGCCACAGCCTTAACTTTTACAGACCCCTTTCGGCCGTCACCAGCAGATGCCCCGGTAGGAATCGTCCGACACGCGGCCGCCGAAGAGCCGGACCAAATCGATCACAATCTGCCCCTCTCTCAACTGCCCTTCGATCCCGCGAAACTCCGCCGCCTTGTTGCCAATGACGAGCACGTCCGCGCTCTCCAGAACTTCGCCGACGCTGGCGCGCATCAGTTGCGAGATGTGCGGAATCTCGCGCTCTATGTATTCGCGGTTTGCGCCGAAGAGTCGGGCCAGCGACACGTCGCGGTCGTAGATGCTGAGCTGCATTCCCTTGCCGATGAGCGTCTCGATGAGCGCGACCATCGGCGACTCGCGCAAGTCGTCCGTCCCCGCCTTGAAGCTGAAGCCGAGCACGCCGACGCGCTTGCGGCCCGTGCCCAAAACCATCTCGACCGCGCGCTCTATCTGCCGCCGGTTGCTCGGCAGGATCGACGAGAGCACAGGCACTTCCACGTCCAGCTCTTTCGCCTTGTAGGTGATGGCCCGCAAATCCTTCGGCAGGCACGAGCCGCCGAAGGCGAAGCCCGGCGTCAGGTAGTAAGGCGACAAGTTGAGCTTCGCGTCACGGCAGAAAATGTCCATCACCTCGTGGCTGTCGATGCCCAGGTTCTTGCAGACGTTGCCGATCTCGTTGGCGAAGGAGACCTTCAGCGCGTGAAAGCAGTTGCACGCGTACTTGACCATCTCGGCGGCACGGATGCCGGCGACGAAGAGCGGCGCGTCTATCCCGCTGTAGAGGCGGCTCACCGTCTCGGCCACGCCCGCGTCGTCCGCGCCGACGAGCGTGAACGGCGGCGAGTAGAAGTCTTTGAGCGAAGTGCCCTCGCGCAGGAACTCCGGGTTGATGCAGACGCCGAAATCATGCCCGGCCTTGAGGCCCGAAGAAGATTCGAGCGCCGGGACGACCGTGCCTTCGATGGTGCCGGGCAGCATCGTGCTGCGGATGACGACAGCGTGCGGCGCGCGCTTGGCGGCGAGCGCGAAGCCTATCTCCTCACAGACGCGGCGGACGTAAGCGAGGTCGAGCGAGCCGTTGGGCTGGCTCGGCGTGCCCACGCAGACGAGCGAGATTTCGGAGTCGCGCACGGCCGCCCCGGAATCGGTCGTCGCGCGCAGGCGACCCGCGGCGACCATCTCGCCGATCAGCTCGTTGATGCCGGCCTCGACGATGGGGCTCCGGCCGCCGTTGATGATCTCCACTTTCGTCCGGTTGACATCAACGCCCGTGACCGCGTGCCCCTCTTTGGCGAAGCACGCGGCCGAAACGCACCCGACATATCCCAGCCCGAAGACGCTCAGTTTCATTTAACGTTCCCACCTTTAATTTCCGGTAATGTCCGGGCCGACCGACGGCCCCTTAATTCCTCGCGGCCTCGCCCGCGGGCCGCCTCTCCCGCGCGAAGCCCTCCAAGACCCGCCTGTTCTTTTCCGACGGCGGCACGAGGACGAAGCCGTCTTCGCCCCCGACCGTCTGGCCCATTTCGAGGTCGGCGAAGAAGGCCGGGAAATCCAACCACGAGATGTGCGGGTCGTCCCCCTCCGCCCAACTCCAATCCGCGCCGGGGCGCGCGGCGAAGACCCGCCGCGAGACCCACACGTCGCCGCCGCGCCCCCAGGCTTCGAGCGCGCGCGCCGCGAACTCCTGCCGCCACTGCCCCGTCTGCGAAGTGCCGGGCGTGACCAGCGACCCGACGACCAGACCGCCCCCGCGGTTGAGCGGGTGCAGCGGGAAACTCCTGTTGAAGTTGACGAGGTCGTCTACCCAGGTCGCGGTGAAAATCCGGCTGTGCGGCTGAAGCGCCGACGCCAGGTCCCGGACCCGCGAGGCCGCGGCCTCCTGCTGGCGGTTCAGCGTCGCCTTCGCCATCGCCATCACGTTGACGAGCGCGACGACGGCGACCAGTGCCGCCGCAATCACTTTGGCCCATTGCTTAGAGCGCGCGCCGGTCAGGGCGCAGCCGAGCGATAAAAAGAGCACGGGGTAGAGCGGCAGGTAACGCTCAATGGCCCCGCCGTCGAACATGACTGCGAACCCGAGCACGGGCGCCGCGCTCACGAGCAGCAGGAGGAGAACGCGTTTGCCCTCGGCGGCGCGCAGTAATTGGACCACGGCCGCGAGGAGCACCGCGTAGAAGAGTCCGATCTTCCAGAGGCTCAGCCGGACGAGGTCGAAGGCCGTGACCGGGTTGAACGGGTCGCGCAGCAGGTATCGCTTGAAGAGCACGCCGTCGTTGCCCATCTGGATGAAGGAGCGCGGCAGCCCGAAGGCCACACGCGCCATCCCGCGCGACTCGTTGCCGTGCGAGGCGCGCGCGACCCACTCGCGGAATCCCGCGACACTGTAAATCCCCAGGTGAACGAGGACCGCGGCGTAGGACAGCCCGACGGCCAGCGCGCAGACGAGCGCCGCGCGCCACGCGAGCCGCTTCCTCGCGGCGTCCGCGCCGAAGAGAATTGGCGGCAGGGCGAGCGCCGCGGGAATGGCCCAGAGGTACGGGAGCCAGAAACAGACCGAAGCCGCCAGCGCCGCGCCACCCAGCGCGGCCGTGCGCCACGAGTCGTCGCCGCGCTCGCCGCCACGCGCCAGCAGCCACAGCCCCAGCGTCAAGAGCGCCAGCCCCGGCACGTAAGAGCTTCCCGCCTGCGCGTAGTTGAGAAAGCCGTGGGAGAAGATGAAGGCGAGCGCGACGACCGCCGCGGCCCACTCGCGCCTGCTCACTGTCTTCACCAACTGGTACAGGCAGACGACGCAGACGAGGCCGGCCAGCCAGTTGATGACCAGGAGCGACCACACGACCCGAGCGCGCGTCTCCGCCTCGCCCGGCACGCCGAGGAACAGACTCTGTAGCTTGAAGCAGAGCCAGCCCAGGGGCCGCCAGAAGAGGTGGCCGAATTCCCAGAAGTCGTAGTAGAGGCCACGGTCGTAGGCCGCGATGGAGTCCACGTAGTCGGCCGTGTCCGCCATAAAATAGGCGTCCGTGAACAGGGTCGCGAGAAGGTAAACGGCGACGACGGGCGCGAGCGGCGTGACGCGCGCGCCGAGCCACTTCCCCGCCAACTTCGTCTCGCTCGATACGTGTTCGCTCATCTCGCGCTTCGCTCGAACCTCCCGACCAACATCAACCCGCTGACGGCCAGCTCTTCGGGGCCGATTTGCCGGAACTTCTCGTCCAGCCGGAAACCGTTTCTGAGCGCGCGCAGCGACGGCTCGTCAACCGCCTCCGACTGCCGCAGGATGTGGACACCCGCGCGCCCGAACAGCTCCCCGTACTCGGAGGCGCGCAGCCGGTTGTGATACATGAACTTGTTTCCGGCCCAGCGCCGCCACTCGCGGTCGCTGAACTGTAGGAAGTTGACGGCCGTGATCGAGGGGTCGTCGTGCGAGAAGTGGTCCGAAGGGTCGATGATGTGCATCAAGAGTCCCTCTGGCTTCAGGAGGCGGCGCGCTTCGGCGAGGATGGCGGCGATGGTGTCGGCCGGGATGTGCTCGAAGACGGCGTGCGAAACGTGGAAGTCGAAACTCCCGTCGGGGAAGTCCAGCTTCGCCGCGTCGGCCGGCGCGAGGTACTTGATGTGGGCCAGTTCGAGAAGCTCGCGCACGCCGGCACCGCCGCGCAGCCCGGCCAACTGCCCGAGCCGTTCCTGAAAGAGCGGCGCTTCCGCCTCCACGCCGAAGGCTTTGGCGACCGCTTCCCTGTTCCCCCGCACGAACTCGACCGTCTGCGAGCAGAGCGCGTCGGTCAGGTACGTGTTCAAGTCAACGGTCACGACCTCGCCCGCGCCGCAGAGCCAGAGGCCGACGGGGACGTTGGGGTAATGGCCCGTGCCGACTTCGAGGAAGCGCCGGCCCTCCACGCGCGCGCCCGCGCCCTTGAGCCAGGCGACCATCGAGAGCGCGGCGTCGAACCATTCGAGCGGGTTCGAGCGACCGGGCTTCAGGCTGCCGACCGTGCGCTGCATCGCGTAGTAGATTTGGTCCGAGAGCGGCATCATCGCGATTGTTCTCTGGACCCTCGCTTTCCATTTCCAGTTCACGGCTCGTCTCGTCGCCCCCATCACTCTTGTGGCGTCCCGCCCCGCGGCGAGCGAATCAGCCCGGCGAGAAAGCTCGCGCCCCAGGCGGTGTGAATAAGCATGAAGGCCGCGGCGATGGCCGGGAGAAGACTCGGCTCGTTGGCGCGGCGCGAGAGCTTGAAGGCGAAGAAGACGGCGAGCGCGACGTAAGGGACGACGGCCAGCGCGAGGAGCGCGAGCGCCGGCCGCCACCAGAAACTGAGCGCCGCGAGCGCCACGACAGAGACGACGAAGACGGGCGCGACCATTTGACGCAGGCGGAGCGAGCGCGGGTGCTCCTTGACCATGCGCGCCTTCCAGCGCCCGTAGCGAGAGTATTGAGTCGCCAGCGCCTTGAACGTGCCCCTGGCGAAGTAGGCGCTGTGGCCCGCGGCGTCGAGCAGGATGCGCCCGCCGCGCCGCCGCACGCGGTAGTGAAAGTCATAGTCCTCGTTCGCCAGCAGTTGTTCGTTGAAGCCGCCCGCCTCGCGCCACAGACTTTTGCGGAAAGCGCCGAACGGCACAGTATCAACGAACTCGGACGACTTCGGAGTGAGCCTGTATTTGGCGTCGCCGATGCCGAAGGGGTGTGCCACGGCGAGGGCGATGGCGCGCGCCGCGCGAGTCTCCGCGCCGGGGCGAATGCGCCAGGGCATCCCGACGATTGAGACTTCGCCCGCCGCCAGGACTTCCACGCAGCGGCGCACGTAGTTCTCGGACGGGACCGAATGCGCGTCCATGCGGACGATTAAATAGTGGCGCGCTTCCGTGATGCCCAGGTTGAGCGCGGCCGGGATGTTTCGCGCCGGATTGTCAACGAGGCGCACCGTGATTTCGGGACGCCGCCGCGCGAACTCAGCCACGACCTCGCGCGTCCCGTCCGTGGACATGCCGTCCACGACGATGATCTCGTAGAGCGCGGCCGGGTATTGGCCCGCGAGGTTTTCCAGGACCTTCCCTATGAACCGCTCTTCGTTGTAGCACGGGATGACGACCGAGACGGTCAATTCTTCCGCCCCGCCGGACGCCCCGGCGGTCTCGTCCCCGGCGGCAGAGACCGCGGCCGCGCCGCCGCGCTGCTCCCGCGTCAACGTCTCTTCGTCTCGTAGCTCGACCTGCTCTCTCAAAACTTTTCCTGCTTCCGTCAGACGACCTGGCGCAACTCCTCTTCGACCTGCGCCCCGGCCCTCCCCTGCTCCTTCGAGCGCGCCGCCGCGCCCGCGCACAACCCCGCGAAGTCTTCCGCGACGCGCGCCCAGCCGAACTGCTCCCGGACCAATTTGGCCGCGCGCGCGCCGAGCGAGCGCGCCAGATTTTCGTCTGTGAGGACGCGCACGACCGCCGCCGCGAAATCTTCCGGCGCGTCGGCCAACAGCAAATGCTCCCGGTCTTCCACGGGCAGACCTTCCGCGCCGACGCGCGTCGAGACGACCGGCTGCTCCATCGCCATCGCCTCGTAAATCTTGAGCCTGGTCCCGCCCCCGATTCTGAGCGGCACGACGTAGCCCGCGGCGCGCTCCATGTACGGCCGCACGTCCTCGACGCGGCCCGTCACGACGATTGACGGATCGCGCCGGCTCAGCTCCAGCAAACTCGGGTACGGGTTGCGCCCGACCACCGTCAGCGTCGCCTGCGGTATCGCTTGTTTGACGAGCGGCATGACCTGTTCGGTGAAGTAGCGAATCGCGTCCTCGTTCGGCAGCCAGTCCATCGAGCCCGTGAAGACCAGATTGAACGGGTCTTTCTCCGCCCCCCCGCGCGGCCGGAAGTACTCCGTGTCCACGCCGGTCGCCACGTCCGCGACCGCTTCGACGCCGTAATCTTCGCGCGTCCGCGCGCTGTCGTCGGCCGAGACCGTGATCACGGAATCAAAGCGCCGGCACGCGGCGCGCTCGTAAGCGAACGCCTTGCGCCACTGGCCGTAAAGGTAAGCCTTCTTCAGAGGGTTCTGCTGCACCTCGTAGTGGCGCTTCCAGATCATCGCCTCGACGTTGTGCTGGAAGAGCACGGCCGGGCAATTGACGCGCGCCGGCACGTTGATGCTCGACATGAGGAAGTCACAGACCAGCACGTCGAACCTTCCGCCGCCCGCGAGCCGCGCCACCTCGCGGCGCATCATTGCAGACTTATACTTCTGGATGAAGTAGGGCAGGCGCGAGACGAGGTTGTGCGACAGGTCGAGGTAGAAGCCCGGCGTGAACTTCGCGCGCGTCCGGTGCGGGACCGTGATTAACTCGTGGCAATACTCCCCGGCGCGCTCGCGCGCGTCCCCGCCCGCCTGCCCGTCGTCCAGCGTCAGGTACGTCACCTCGTGCGCGCGCTTCAATTCGCGCAGCATGTTATACGTGCGAATCCTCCCGCCCTTGTCCACGGGGTGGAGCAATTCAGTTTTGAGCCAGAGTATGCGCATGAGTTATGACCGCGAGTCGCGCTCGACGATTTACGAGATGGCCGCCAGCTCAGCGCGGGGCTCGCGCGGGCGCGGGGCGTCCTCGCCGTCGATGAATCTCCTCATCCAAATTTCAAAGTTGACGAGCGCCCACAATCGCTCGTCGTGTTTCTCGCCGCCCTCGTGACGCTCGACCAGGCGGCGGACGAAGTCGCGGTCGAAGAGGCCGCGCGCCTGCGCCCGCGCCCCCAGCACGTACTCCTCTACGACGTGACGGTACGGCCCGCGGAACCACGCGCCGACGGGGACGGGGAAGCCCATCTTCGGCCGCGTGAGAATCTCCGCCGGCAGGAGGTTCTTCATGCTCTGCCGCAGGACGTACTTCGTCGTGCGCGCGCCGCGAATCTTCATCCTCGCCGGCAGACGCGCCGAGTACTCGACCAGCCTGTGGTCCAAAAACGGTACGCGGCTCTCCAACGACGCGGCCATGCTCATCTGGTCCTGCTTCATCAGCAGCTCGTGCAGGTACGTCTTCAGGTCCGCGTAGAGCATGCGGTCCAGGAGCGTCGCCGCGTCGCCGCCCTCGAAGTAGGCGCGCATGATGGCGTAAGGGTCCGGCGAGCCGGCGAGTTGTTTGGTCTCGGGCGCGAGCAGCTCCTCTTGCAGCGCGCGCGTGAAGACGGCGAAGTTGTCGAAGTAGAGGTTCTCCACGTCCGGCGTGCGGTAGAGAAAGGTGCGCGAGAGTTTCTGCCGCACCTTCGAGTGGGGCGGGAAGGCGTTGATGGGCGCGCGCAGCACGCGCCGCAGCGCGTCGTTGGTGAAGCGGTGGTAGCGGCCGCCGATGGAGAGGTTGAGGATGGTCTTGTAGTAACGCTCGTAGCCGCCCAAAAGCTCGTCGCTCCCCTCGCCCGTCAGCACCACCTTGACGTGGCGCGCGGCCAACTTCGAGACGAAGTAAAGCGCCACGCTCGAAGGGTGCGCGAGCGGCTCGTCCTCGTGCCAGATTAGCTCGGGCAGCGCCGCGAAGAAGTCCTCGGGGCTGACGACGATCTCGTGGTGGTCCGTCTTGAACTTTGCAGCGACGAGGCGCGCGTAAGCAAGCTCGTTGGCCTCGCGCTCGGCGAAGGCAACCGAGAAGGTCTTGATGGGGTCAGACACCATCCCGCTCATCGTCGCGGCGATGGCCGAGGAGTCTATCCCGCCCGAGAGGAACATGCCGAGCGGCACGTCGGCCATCAGGTGCGAGCGCACGGCGTCGCGGAACAACTCGGACCACTCGGCCACGTAGTCCTCGTCGCGCGCGCGGCCGGCGGCGTCCTCACTTTGGCCCGCGAAACTCACGTCCCAGAACTTTTCGATTTTGATTCGCCCGTCCTCGCGCCAGACGAGCGTGTGGCCCGGCAGCAGGCGGCGCACGCCGCTGAGCAGCGTCTCTTCGCCGGACGTGGCGTGGTTCGCCAGATAGTCGGGCAGCGCAGGCAGGTTCAGCTCGGGCCGGACGGCGCGCGCCTCCAACAGGGCTTTCATCTCGGAGGCGAAGTAGAGCGAGCCGTCGTCGGCGTGGACGTAGTAGAGCGGCTTGATGCCGAGGCGGTCGCGCGCTATGAAAAGCTCGCGTTTCGTCTGGTCCCAGATGGCGAAGGCGAACATGCCGCGCAAGTGTTCGACGCAGCGCGCGCCGTGCTCCTCGTAGAGGTGCAGGACGGTCTCGGTGTCGCAGCGCGTGCGGTAGCGGTGGCCGCGCGCCTCCAACTCCTCGCGGAAGTCCGCGTGGTTATAAATCTCCCCGTTGTAGGTGATGTGGAGCGTCTCGTCCTCGTTGGTCATGGGCTGCCGGCCGGCCGCCACGTCAACGATGCTCAGGCGGCGGTGGCCGAGGCCGACGCGGCCGTCAACGAGCAGCCCCGTCCCGTCCGGCCCGCGGTGCGTGATCGCATCGCGCATGCGCGCCAGGAGCGGCGCGTCAACCTCGCGCCCGGATCGTATCGAAAAAGCTATTCCGTTAATTCCGCACATACGCTCTCACACAGAGTAGGCGCGACCACTGCGCGCCCCTTCATCCTCCAGCGCCACACGGACACGCGCGCCCGCGTCCGTCTCGACCAGCAACTCACCGCCGACCCTGCGGGCCACGACGTAAGCGGCGCGCTCTCGCGACTCAAAGACGGGCCGTCCGTCGAGTAAGAAACGGCTGCCCCGGACGAGCACCAACTCTTCGAGCCGCGCGCCGTCCGCCGCGAACCGCGCCCAGGCCCAACTGAAATCCGAGACGAAGCGCCCACCCTCGACCGCGTCTGCGTCGCACGCCATCACGAAGTCGCGCGCGCCCTCAGCGCGCACCTCGAACAGTCGCCCGCCCTCGGCGCTCAACTCGCGCGCGGGCGTGTTCATTACTCGCGGCTCCGACAGCGGAGTCATGAAAGTGATGAACTCGTGGCGGCCGCGCGCCTCGGCCGAAATGGAGAAGCCCGGCGCGGGCTGGCGCTGCCCGTAGCAGGGCGAGACCCAGCTCTCGCGCGCGGCGACCGCTCCGCCGAAAGTCAGAATCTCAAGGCCGCTCCCCGCGCCCGCGGCCTCGCGCACCACGGCCGCCTCGTTCTCGACGCCTGAGCGCGGGTCCGCCTCCGGGCTGAAGTGAAAGTGCAGGCCGTAGCGGTGCGCGCCCCGCGAGTCAACGCGGTCGCGCATCACCCAGTAGCGATTCTTGAGGAAGAGGATGGAGCGCGCGTGCGTCGCGGGGTCCGCGAGCCGCTCGTAGCCGTCGTGCGCCCCCTCGAAATAATCGAAGCGTGGGTGCGTGAGCCAGCAGCGCAGAGTCGAGTGCGCGACGTGCAGCCACTGGAAAGTGCCGCCCGGCACGCTCGACGACTCGTCGTCCACCGTGACGGTGTTGTGCATGGCCGAGGAGCGGAAGAGGTCGCGCAGCTCCGGGGAGCCCGTGTAGGTGTAGGTGCCTGCGTCAACCAGGAGCGGGCGGCCGCGCGCGGCCAGCTCAATTGAGAGCGCGTCGGCGTGTGCGTGGGCGGAGTTGACCGCGCCGTGCGGGCCGCAGTCCACGAGCAGGTAGTTTGAATTTTTGGCCCACCCGTCGCGCATGACGAAGTAGCCGCCCTCCTCGAAGGCGCGGGACTCGCCGGCGGGCCGCGCGGGCTCGACCGCGTCGAACGCCCTGAGCCCCTCGGGGCCGAGCAGCCAGAGCGTCTCTTCGGTCGCGCGCTCGGCGACCTGTTTGTAATCGCCGCGCGCGAAGAGGGCCGCGGCCGTGGCGAGCGCCGACCGGAAGTCGTTCGGGGCGCGCTCGTCGAGCATGACGAGGCGGCCGCCGTCGTCGTCGCCCACGCGCGGCGACGTGCCGTCGGGCCGCGTGATGTACATCAAATAGTCCAAAAGAAGCGCGAGCTTGTCCGTCAGCTTCCTCTCTATTGCCCGCCCGTTCGCGCGGCTCAGGAGGTAGAAGTGTGTGTAGAACTCCGCCGTGTAGCGGTGGTAATAGCTCGTCTGCTCGAAGTAAACGCCGTCGGCCCTGACTTGCTTGTCCAGCTCCCCCAGCAGGATGTCGCGCCCGCGCTCGCGCCAGCGCGCGGCCTCGCGGAACTCGGGCAGCGCCGTGCCGAGGTAGTAGAGGCCGAGCGCCTCGCCCGTCAGGTGCGTGTTCGGGCTGAAGTAGGTCGAAAGGTACGTCTCCAGGTGGCGCGCGTGCAGGTAGAGGTACTTGAGCGCGCGCAGGTAGAGCGCGGGGGACAGATGCTTTGACTCTCTGAAGAAGTGGAGGGCCCAGAGCCAGGAGATGGCGCGGAAGGAGAGTTCGAGGCTGCTGGCCCAATTGATGCCGAGTTTCGGCGGGTTCGCGTCCATCCAGGATTCGAGGTGGGAGGCGAAAGTCTCACTGTAAAGCTCGTCGCCCGTCAGCCAGTAGGCGCGGCCGAGCGTCGAGAAATACTGGTGGCGGTTCAGCTCCCAGGTGATCTTTTTATCCCCGGCCACGCGCGGGTCCAGGTAAGGGACGCGGCTCCAGTGGACGAGCGGCGCGCGCTTGTGCGAGATGGGTTCGAGGTGCCAGTCGGGCGGGTCGCCGAAAGAGAGGTTGCGAAAGCCGAGGAGGTCGAAACGCCCCTCCGTGATGCGGCGCGCGCGGGCGACGGCCGCGCTCTCGCGGCCCGCGCCGAAGCGGCGGCAGAGTTCCGCGCGCGTCTCGGCGGGCGAAGCGAAGGCGGCGAAAAATTGGTCCGGCGTGCGCGCGCGGAAATCTGCGAGCAGGGTTTCGGCCGAGCGCGCGCGGGCGGACGCGTCTTCGAGCTTGCCGAAGAACGCCGCGTCCGCCGGCACGCGCGCTCGCGCCGACACGCCGTAACGCTCGGCCCCGGCGGCCAGAACCTGAGCGCCGCGCACGCCGAATTCGTGCAGGCTGCGCCCCTTGAGCTTTCTCAGTTTTTTAAGAAACCCACTCATCCGGCGAAAGCCTCGCGCAGCACGCGCCCTTTCATCTCCGCGGGGACGCCAACGCCGAGCAAGGCGAGCAGCGTCGGCGCGATGTCCAGGTTATTGCACTCGCGGACGCGGCCGCCGCGCCCGACGCCCGGCCCGTAAATCATCATGATGCCCTTCTCGTCGTGGCAGCCCGACTTGACCATCCCGGTGTTGTAGACCAAATCCTCGAAGCGGAAGGAGGCGTCCGCGCCGCGGTGCGGGAAGTAGCAGCGCGAGTCGTCCGCGGTCTCGTCGTAGTGGCGCAGGTTCACCGTCAAAGTGTCCCCGACCGCGTCTATGAAAAACATCTGGCGCGCGGGCTCGTCTATGTAGGCCGCGCGCAGGCGTCCGAGGACGACCTCGCGCGTCTCGGGCGTGTCGGGATAGACGTTGAACTGGCCCGACATGGTCATCAAGGTCTTGACGTTCTCCTTCACGTCCAGAATCTCCATCAGGCGGTCGAGCGAGCGCGGCTGGCCGATGCGCTTGCCCTTCTTGAGCGGGCTGATGAAAGGTTTTTGGCCCATGCTGGAGGCGACGACGAGGACCGTCTCCCGGTCGATTATGCCGAGCATCTTCTTCAACAACTGGTCGGCCGTGCGGTAGCCGTACTCGATGACGCGCCCGTAGTCGCGCACCTCTTCGGCGGAGGTCGGCTGCGGGAAGATTTCCGGCTGCATGGGCTTCCAGTAGGTGTGCATGTAGTGCGCGACGTGGTTGGTGTGGAAGGTGGCGAAGCGCGGCCGGTGGCGGCGGTAGAGCCGGCTGAAGAAGTCGAAGTTGACGGCGGGCTGCAAGGCCACGCGCCGCCACCTAAGCTTGGGGTCGCGCCGCTCGCTCGCCAGTTGCCGCGCGATGCGCGAGACGCTCGACGCGCTCAGGCCCAGCCTCAGGAGTTTCGCGCCGAGTTTGGCCTTGAAGAGCGGGCCGTCCTGGTCCGCGGGCAGGCGTATCGAGCGCGTGTAGGTCAGGTTCAACTGCTGTATGGCGCTCAAATTTTCCGGCACAGTCGCCGGGTCGGGCGCGAAGGTGTCCGGCACGTAGAAGCCCTCGACCTCTTGCGGCGGCCAGGAGCAGAGGCTCCCGTAAACGCCGACGCTCAGGCCGTGCTCGCGGCAAATCTCCCAGATGCGGCGCGCGCGGATGGTCTCGGGCGGCTGCTGAAGGAAGAAGACGTTGTGGTCCGACTGCGGGCGGCCCGTGTAAACGGTCGTCCAGGTAATCCAGGGGTCCATCTGCGGCGGCAGGTCAACGCTCAGCGGCGCGGCCCACGTCCCTTCGCGCTTGAGGCGCTCGAACGTCGGCAACTTGCCCTGCTCGATCAGAGGATCAATCAGGTCCCAGGTCAGCTCGTTCAGCTCCACCAGCAATACTTTCTTACGTTCCACTCTCGCACTGCCTCCTAGCTCGAATCTTCCTCACCCGAACTCCGTCACTCCTTCGTGGGCACGCGGCCGTCGCAAACCGGCGCGGGCTCATTGGCGGCCGACGCCGCCGCTCTTTCGTGTGCCAGTTCCTCGTAAACCGACAGCCACTCGCCGCGCACCGCCGGCCAACTGTAGCGCCGGCACTCCGCCCGCGCCCGGTTCGCAATTCCTGTCGCAAGCCCCTCGTCTCCCAGCAGGCGCACGGCGCTTTGGGCCAGCGCCTCGTCGTCGCCCACGGGGACGACGAGGCCCGTCTCGCCGTCCGTGACGACGTGCGGGATGCCGCCCGCGCCGGTCGTCACGACGGGCAGCCCCGCGGCGAACGCTTCGAGAATCGAGAGCGGCATGTTGTCCACCTCGGACCCGTTGAGGTAAACGTCGGCCTCGTCGTAAAGCCTGGGCATCTCCTCGGGCGCGACGAGGCCCAGGAACTTCGTGTGGCGCAGGCCGAGCGCGCGCGCCAGCTTCTCAAGCTCCTCGCGCTGGCTGCCGTCACCCGCCACCGTCAGGCGCGCGTCCGTGTAGCGCCGCTGCACGAGCGCGAAGGCGCGCAGGACGCAGCCGACGTTGTAGAGCGGCTCAAGATTGCGGTTCGAGAGGAAGACGGGCCGCAGTGGCTTGCGCTCGCGGAAACTGAAACGCTCCGTCTCGACGTGGTTGAAGACGGCGCGCGCCTCAAGGCCGAAGCGCGCGAAGATGTCCACCAGGAAGCGAGACGGCACGACGATTCGATCCGCGCGCCGCATCGTCGGGATCGCGGTGCGGCCCCAGCGCCTGAGATGATCCTCGGCCTGGCCGCTGTGGTAATTGAGCACGGTCTTTTTGCCGTAGAGCCTGGCGACCAGCAGCGCGGGCGTCGGCGAGATGACGAAGGAGAGGTAAGACGCCGAGTAGATGTGTATCACGTCGTACTTGCGCACGCGCCTCAGCAAACTGGCCCAGTAAAGAAACGTTGACCTGACGGAGCGCACGTACTTGACGCCCTGAATCTTTTTGAGCGCCCTCGGGAACGGCGGGTTGACGGGCAGGAACGAGACTTCCAGCGACGATTCTTCCCGCAGGCGCTCCACGAGCCGCGCGGCGTGCACCGCCTGGCCGCCGAGGATGTCGAACGACGGCGCGACGACGAGGACGCGCAGCCGCCCCGCGCCGCCGCCAGCGGCCGTCGCTTCGCCTCGCTCGTTCTGCCTCTCTCTGTCGCTACGCATCAGTTGACTCGCGCCAAAAAAGATTCCCGCCCACTTCCTTCGTCACGCGTTTTCGCGCCGCGCGCGCTCAAGTCTTCCCGCCCGCTCTTCCTCAACGCGCGCGGGCGCGAGCAGGCGGTCGTAGAGCGCGAGCGTGCGCGCCAACTGCGCCTCGCACGAAAATTTCTGCTCGACGACTTCGCGCCCGCGCCGCCCCATGCGGCCCGCGCGCTCCGGGTCGCGCAACAGGGCGACGATGCGCGCGGCCAGGCGCTCGTCGTCGCCCGCTTCGACCAGATAACCCGTCTCGCCTTCCACTATCGCCTCGTTTGCTCCGCCGACGCGTGTCGCGACGACCGCGCGCCCGGCCGCCATGTACTCCAAGATAGAATTCGAGAACCCTTCGGCGCGCGAACTCAGCACGCACACGTCCGAGATGGCGAGCAGGTCGGCCACCTCCGCGCAGCGCCCGACGAAGAACACGTCTTTCTCCAGGCCCAGCTCAATCGCCAGCGCGCGCATCTTCTCCGTCAACTCGCCCTCGCCGGCGAGGACGAAGGCGGCCTCGGGCACTTCCCCGCTCACCCTCCGGGCCGCGCGCAGGAACGTCGGGTGGTCCTTCACGTCGTGCCGCAGGTTGGCGACGATGGTGACGAAGCGGCGTCCGCGCGGGAGGTTGAAAAACGAGCGCGCCTCCGCCGGCCCCATGCGCGGGGCCACGCGGGCCGTGTCCAGGCCGTTGTAAACGGTCACGATTTTAGATTCGCTCACGCCCTCGGCCACGAGCTGCCGGCGGACGGCCTCGGAGTTGGCGACGACCGCGCTCGACAGGCGGTACATGATGCGCTCGACCTTCTTCTGCGCCGGCGTGCGCATCCCCCCCGTTTCGCGGCGCGAGCTGACGCGCACGGGCACGCGCGCCAGCCGCGCGGCCAGCACGCCGAAGACGTTCGTATAAAAGTCGTGCGTGTGGACGGCCGAGACATCGTTCTCGCGCAGGTCGGCGGCGAAGCGGCGGAGCTGTGTCACCATGTTGCGGTCGTAAAAGCTCGTCAGCCGGTACTCCTCGATTTGGCCCAGGCCGAGGCGTTCGACCTCCCCACGCAAGGGGCCGCCGCCGTCCAGGCAGGCGACGCGCAGCCGGTAGCGGCCGCACTCGCTGAGGAGCCGCGCGAGCTGCACCGCCTGGCGCTCGGAGCCGCCCTGGTGAAAGCTACTGATGAGTTGCAAGACTGTCTTCATCACGCGCGCCGGTTATTTGACCATCGAGACGACGCGGCTCGTCGCGTAGCGGCCGAGAGCGGGGAAGCGCCCGAGGGCCTTGCCGTCCAGGCGGTGGAGCGGCTTGCCGAGTCTGTCCGCCCCCGGAAGAATGTTCGCCAGGTTGAGGTGCGGCAGCGTGAACGCCTTGTGCCTGTACTGCGAGAACCCCGCGGCGAAGTCCCGCAGTTCCGCGTCCGTCAACGGCCGCTCGAACGGGGACACGTCGGGCGAGTGGTACGGAATCAGGTTACGCACGAACTTGACGACCTTATTTCTGATCTCGACTTCTCTCATCTCGGTTAAGCTCACACGCCCCCCTGTTCTAAATCACCGTCACTCCTGCGCGCTCCCACTGCTAGGTCAACGCCAGCGCGGGCGTGTCGGCCGGCGCGCTCTCACTCGGGGCGCGCTGCGCGTCGTCGTCCACGAAGATTCTGTGCCACAGCTCCAGCATGAAGAGCGCCCAGAGCTGCGTGGAGTGGTCGCGCCGGTTGCGCTCGTGCTCGTCCAGAAGCAAGCGGACGTAAGCGGGCTCCGCGTGGCCGCGCTCGCGCGCGCGCCGGCTGGTCAGGGTCTCGCGGATACGCCCGCGCAGTTGATTGTTAATCCACTGCTGGATGGGCACGCCGAAGCCCTGCTTCGGGCGGTTCAGAATTTCCGGCGGCACGAAGTCCTCGACGGCGCGCTTCAGCACGCGCTTGGTCTCCGCCCCGCGCATCTTCAAGCGGGCCGGCAGGCGCGTGACGAACTCTATCAGCTTGTGGTCCAGCAGCGGCGCGCGCGCCTCCAGCGAGGCGGCCATCGTCATCCGGTCCACTTTGGTCAGGATGTCGCCCGGCAGGTAGGTCTTGCTGTCAATGTAGAGCAGCGCGTCGAGCGGCTCACCTGTGCGGACGCGCGCGGCGTGCGCCTCGAAAGTTTCGAGCGTCCGCTCCGTGCGGCGCAGAGTTTCGTTGAACTCCGGCGTGAAGAGCGAGAGCTTGCCGAGCCGCGTGAAGACGGAGACGGCGTCGTGGTAGCGTTCGAGCGGGTCGAGCGCGACCTGGCCGAGGTAGTTGCGGCCCCACGCGCCGTGCGGCAGGCGGCGGGTCAGCGGCTGCAACATCTGCTCCCGCACGACGCGCGGCAGGCGCGCGAACGCGCTCCGCCGCTGGTCCGTGACGTAGCGCGTGTAGCCGGCAAACAACTCGTCGCCGCCGTCGCCCGAGAGGACGACCGTGACGTGCTCGCGCGCGAGCTTCGAGACCACGTAGGTCGGGATGGCCGACGAGTCCGCGAAAGGCTCGTCGAAGTGCCAGGCCAGCTCGTCAACCACGTCGCAAATCTCCGGCGTGACGATGAACTCGTGGTGGTCGGTCCCGAACCGTTTGGCCGCGGCGCGCGCGTACTTCAATTCGTTGAAGCTGTCCTCGTGAAAGCCAATCGAGAAGGTCTTGACGGGCTGGCTCATCTGGCGCGACATCAGGCCGACGACCGCGCTCGAATCCACGCCGCCCGAGAGGAACGCGCCGAGCGGCACGTCCGCCACGAGCCGCAGGCGCACGGACTCGGCAAGGAGCGCGCGCAGCTCTTCGAGGTAATCCTCCTCGCGCGCGGAGGCGGGCGCGGGCGCATCGTAAGTGAAATCCCAGTACTGCTCGACCGTGAGCCTGTCGCCGGCCAGAGTCAGGTGGTGACCGGGCGGGAGCTTTTTGACGTCGCGGAAGATGCTGAGCGGGTCGGGCACGTAGCCGAAGGTGAAGTAGGCGTCCAAAGCCTCCGGGTCAAGCTCGCGGCCGACCTGCGGGTGCTGGAGCAGTGACTTCAGCTCGGAGCCGAAGACGAACGTGCCCTGCGGGGTGCGCGTGTAGTAGAGCGGCTTTTTGCCCACGCGGTCGCGCGCGACGAAGAGCGTGCGGCGGCGCTCGTCCCAGACGGCGAAGGCGAACATGCCGCGCAGGTGTTCGACGCACCGCGCGCCGTACTCCTCATAAGCGTGGGCGATGGTCTCCGTGTCCGAGTTGGTCTGAAACTTGTGGCCGCGCGCCTCAAGCTCGCGCTGCAAGTCGCGGTAGTTGTAAACCTCGCCGTTGAAGACGACCGAGACCGAGCCGTCTTCGTTATGAATCGGCTGGCGGCCGCCCGCCAGGTCGATGATCGAGAGCCGGCGCATGCCGAGCGCGACCGGCCCACTGACCATTACGCCCTGGTCGTCGGGGCCGCGGTGCGCGATGACGCGGCACATGCGGTCGAGCAGCGCCGCGCGCTCTGCCGACGCCGCGCCGCCCGCCGCCCGCTCAAAGTTTACGAAACCTGCTATCCCGCACATAACCTGTTTCCCGAACCTTCCCCCTTCAGCCCTTGCCCGGCTCAAGCGCCGCGCCCGCAGGAAAACCCGCCCCCCTTCCCGCCGCGACGCCTCTGAGAACTTTCGCCGCCGCGCCCTCGCGCGACGAGTGGTAAATGACGTAGAGGCAGAAGGCGTAGCCGATGGGGTAATAAACGTAGTAGAGGTAAGCGACCGAGGCGAAGAAGCTGCTGACCATGTAACCGATCAGGCTCGCCTGAAGGCCGACGGCCAGGTAGTAAAAGCGCGCGTCGCGCCGCTCGTTCAGAGTCTCGCGCTCGACCTGACGGAGCCTTCGGAGCGCCGTCAGCAGCAGCATGACGTAGATGACGAGGGCCGCCACGCCCATCTCGGCCGAGACCTGCGTGTAGGCGTTGTGGCTGACCTGCTCGCGGATCGAGACCATGTGAAAGTTGCCCATGCCGACGCCGAGCAGCGGGTGTCGCACGCTAATCCAAAGAGACCGCAGGAGCAGCGCCCAGCGCGAGACGGCCGACCCGGCGGCCTCGCTGTCGCCCGAGCCGAACATGGAGGAGAGGCGCTCGACCAGCCCGCCCGGCAGCAGGGCCATCATCAGCCCGCCGGCCAGGAGTGAACAGGCGATGACGCTCAGGCGGTTGCGGCGGCCGAGCTTCCAGACCAGGACCAGGAAGACGCAGACCAGGCCGAAGAAGCCCCCGCGCGAGAAGGTCACCATGGTGGCCGCCGACATCAGCAGCGCGCACGCGCCGTAAACTATTTTTTTGAAGAGCCCGCGCGCGGCGAGCAGCATCGCGACCGCCAGCGGGACCATCATGATCAGGTAAAGCGCCATGTCGTTCGGGTTGCCGAACATGCCGCCGATGAGTCCCTCGACGCGCTGGCCGTAGAGCTTGAAGACGCCCGCGTTGTAGTCGGCGAGCACGGCGACGCTCATCACGCTGCCGGCCGCGAGCCCCAGGAAGATGAGCGCCTTCAAGCGCCCCACGGTCCTGATGACGTTCATCATGACGACGAACATCAGGACGACTTTCAAAAACTCGATGAAGGTGGCCCAGGCTTCGGGCGGGGCGAGGGCTAAGGGCACGCCGACGAGCCCGAGGAGTGCGAGCAGGAGGACGAGCTTGACCTCGCGGCTCCAGGCGGTGAGCGTGCCTTCGAGGCCGAGCTGCACGGGGATAAAGACGGCGACGGTCGCGGCGGCGATCCAGAACGCCAGCGACGTGAAAGACTTGAGCGCGTCAAAAAGCTCGTAAGGGCGGAAGCAGAGAACGACGGTGAAGAGGAACAGCCCGATGAAACTGACCGCGTGGCCGCGCTTCGAGGCCCACCCCTCTTTTTTCACCGCCGGGCGGGCGTTTGCACCGGACGCGCCGCCGCCATTCCCAACGGAAGGCGCGGCCTCTGCGGACGATTCGTCTTGAAGCCTGCGTGCGGGCGCGTCCCCTTCAAACGCGGCCTCGGGCGCGCGGGCGCGCGGGGCCGAGAACACGTCGTCAAGTTCCCGCTCCCCCGAAGCCTTCTTCCCGCGTCCCGTGACAGGCTCGTAATCGAAGGGTGTGGAGTTGTATGGCATTTGCGGCACGCCGAACGGGGCAATCCTTCGGCGGCGGGCGGCCCCACCGGGGCGTTCAATTCCCACGGAGGGTGCCACGCCCGAGTCAGGCGCGAGGGGCGTAACTCCCCTCAAGACCGCCGGCCCTCAAAGACATCTTAGCGCATCTCGGCCGAAAACTTGCGCGGGCCGAAGCGCCCCACTCGAAAACTGCGCCTAACTCCCGCAGGCCGCCCGAACTCGTCAGACCGTGACGCCCTCTTCATCGCCGATCAGGACCAGGGCGCGCACGCGCTCGCGCAACGCCATCTCGAACCGGCGCGCTTCCTCAATCTCCGAGAAGGAGAGGGCGCGCAGCTCCTGCTCTATGCGGCGGCGGTAGTCTGAGACCAGTGAGTCCGAGACGCCGAGAGTGGCGGCGACTTCGAGCTGTGTCGCGTGGTCCGGGCTCAGGTAGCAGTGCCAGAGCACGCCGAGCATGCGGTTATACTGCTTGACCTTGCCGCGCACCGTCTCGTGCAAGCTCTTCAAAAATCCGTCAACGAAGTTCGCGGCCTCGCGCTCGCTCTCGCGGCGCAGGAGGCCCTGCTCCGGGTTCTCGCACCCGTCCACGGGCTCGAACTGGTTGCCGCCCTCCTCGGGGTCGTCGCCGCCGAGAGGCACCAGATAGATGTCCATCACGGGCAGGCGCGACATGACGAGGCTGCGCAAGGTGCGCACGTCTGCGGGCGAGTCGGCCGCTTCGAGGACCGAGATAATCAAGTCTTCCAGGTCGGCGTTGCCGATGACGATCTGTGAGTCGCCCGTACAGCCGACCATGCGCGTGTCGCGCTGGCGCACGGGGATCATGTGTATGCGCTGCTCCAACTCGTGCGACTCGCGGCGCGGCTTGTCCGCCGGCCACTCGCTCAGGCCATAAACGCGGTCGGCGAGGCGGCGGTGCGGCTCGTCGTCAATGCCCGAGGTGTCGAAGCGGCTGAAGTTGGCGCTCGACTGAATCAAGGTGGAGATGCGGCGGGCCAGCCGGTAAGACTCCGGGTGGCGCTTTCTGAGTTCCGCGGTCAACAGGTTGGTCAGCTCGATCTGTCCGATTTCGCCCTCGATCTCGGAGTCGGTCATCTCGGTGTCGAGGTAGTGCTGGAAGCGGCCCTTGCTGAGGAGCTGGACGAAAAGCTCCTGCGTCAAATCGGTGTAGGCGTTGTGCGAGCCTTCTTCGACGAGCAGGCCGGCGCTGCGCGAGGCGCGCACGAGCGGGTGGTGGCAGACGATGCGGTGCAGCTCAGCCCAGAGGCGGGACACGTCCGACGAGCGCAGGCTCTCGACCCACGGCCCGCTCCGGTATTGCCGGTCGAAGGACCCGGCGCGCGTCGCGCGCTGCGGCTGTTCCCTGATGGCGCTCATCGTAGAACCTTTCGGCTGGTTGTCGCTGGTAGATTTCACGGCAGTATGGTTATGGCAGTCGCGCAAAGTGTAGCTTGGCATGAGCGAAACTTTTTCTCAACGCCCCGGCTCGCTGGATGAGGAGACCGTCAGCCCCCTTGAATTAGGAATTGATCGTCGCAGTCTATTTCGCCCGCGGCTGGCTATGTCGGGTTGGAGAGTGTTTTCCGGACAGGCCGACGGTCAAGTTAGGCTTCCCACTGGCCCGCAAACCGAAAGGTAAGATCGCCCCCCCTCGCTTGATCATTTTATTTTCGGCGTCGAACTCGCGCGGAAAGTTTCCGGGACGAGCGGCACGCCGGAGCCGGGAATGAAAGGATCGGACGAGTCGTGACGACAGACTCAAGAGGGAACACAAGCGTGTTTTGGGCGGTGACTTTCCGGGTCAAACTTTCACCTGGGGAAGGTGGCGCTTCAATACCCGCTCTGCCTCATTTCTGACTGTGCCTGTCGGGCCGCGCCGCGATGACCGCACGAAAGTGTAAGTGGCGCGACCATCCAGGAAAGAATCAAGGAGAACTAAAGTCCTCCCTGACCACAGAAAAGATGTTATCAGCAATCGCCGAATTGAGCAACATCTTTTTACAAAAGAGCCAAAACATTGAAATTGCAGATAAAAATGAGTCGGCCGACCCTCGCAACTTTGGAAGCAGGCGGGGATTAACGATTTAATTAACTTGACCAAGCGAAGTGCCGTGCACAGGGTCTAACAGTTGTCTACAGTATTTCCCTTGCCCCTTCTGCCACCTTCACGAGTGGGCGCTTCGAGCCTGGCGGGTTGAAAAGTCTAGCGTGCGACGACTATTCAGCACAAAGGTAGTGGACCGCGAAGGGGGTTTTCAAAGACCATGATTCTCAACGCAATCGCATTTTGTAAAAGAGCCAGCTGTCCCTCCTCAGAGACCCTGCTCATGTACCGCACCTGTGGACTCGGGGCGGAGCGGATGGTTCGGGTGGCCTCGCACCTGGACGAATGCGAATTCTGCGGCGCGGAGCTTCAACTCCTGACGGACCACACCCCGCCCGAGCAGGACGAGTGCGTCGTCACGGCCATGCCGGCCAACCTGCGCTGGCTCGCCGAAACCTTGCTCGGCGCGGTTCCGCTCAGCCTGGAATCCCTCGCCGAGCCGGCCTACGAAAAAGAGCGCCTGACCCTGACGGACGCCTGATTCCGGCACCGCCCCGAACGTCATTCAGAACATCTTCCCGGACTAACTTACACGCGCCGGCGGCCACGGGCGCGCGCCTTTATTTCCGGGCAGGGCGAGCCGGACGAGAACCTCGCCGCCGGGTCGCTGATTTGCAGTTGGTCGTCCGGCCACGCTTCGGGCCAGGTGTAGCCGGGCGCGGTGGCTTGTTGCTCCTCCCAGAGCCTCTTCCCGTCCGCGTCGAAGTAAATCCTCTGCTCCAGCTTCGAGCCGCTGACCGCGCCGCCCGTGATAAGGACGAAACGGAGCTTCCCGGCCTCGTCATAATAGTGCTCGAACTTGAGCGACGAGTCGTCCGACCCGCCCTCCTTCTGGTAGAAGCGCACGCGCCCCTGCGCGTCCGTCCCGATGACGCGCAACGTGTCCTCGTAAGGCTCGCAATACTCGAAGCTCCGCTTCTGAATCTTTAACCTCTTCCGGCCCGCGTTCACGGATTGGTAGATGCCCCGCACCTCCCTGATCTTCGGGTGCTGCCGCCAGTTCTCCTTCGTCACCTCGCCCCCGTCCTGCGCCGCCGCCACGCCCCCGTAAGCGAAGAACACGACCGAGCCCACCAAGAGAGTTAACAGGAAAAACTTCGATGTCTTCTGCAACGTAAGATTCCTCCTCAGCTTTAGTCGAACAACATCTCTTGTTATTAAATCCTCACTCCTCGGCCGCAGGCGGATGCCAGCCGGCCAACACCCAGTTCCGCCTCACTTCGACGGCCAGCTCGTTGTCGAGCTTGAGCGCCTCGACCGTCGCCCTGCCCGTGGGCGTGAGACCTTCGATTTTCACTCCCTCTACGCTCCAACGGAAATGCGCGCCCCAACTATCATGGCGCGGATTGAACAGCGGCGCGGCCTCGCCGCCGAGCGGGTCGGGCGCGGAAGTCTGCGGGCCTTTGTAGCCGCACCGCTCCCGCGCCGCTTCGCGCACCCGCCGACAAATTGTTTCTGGAATCTTCGGACGCTTCACGGTCGAAGAGGCTCGATGAGTCCCCGCTGCACGGCGACGCGTAGCGCCTGAGATTTGCGCAGCAGACCGTGCTCATAAAGGCGCATTGACTCGTCCAACTGTTTCTTCTCTTCCGCCCCAAGCGTGCTTTCGCGGTTCTGTGCCAGCAAATCGTCGAGAGCGGCTTGCTGCTCCCTCGTCAACTGAGATTCGGTTAAGGCTAGCACTTCTTTGTCAGACAACTCTTCGACCGGCCGCTCGTTGACGGCCGCTTCCAGCCAGGACGCCAAAACCTCTTCGACGCTGCGCTCGGTCTGCGCCGCCACCTGCGTCGCCTGGCGAACGACCTGCTCGGAAACTTCGATGGTGATTTGCTGACTCATAATCGCCGATTCTTCGCATGAAGTGCGAAGAAGTATAACACGCCCTGTAAGCCTTAACGGGCTGTTGGTTCAGGATTACGGGCGGCTCCCGCGACGCTCGTTAAATTCGTATCCCACGTATTTTCTCCGCCTTCTTCCCCGCGTCGGGCTTGACGAGGACGGCGTTGTCCTGCGCGCGGTGCTCGCGCTCGCGCTCGGAATGCCAGGTGGCCCACTCGGCGGGGGCGTCGAAGGTCTCGCCGCCGTGGCGCGTGAGGCGCTCGCGGACGCGGCACATGACGGGCGTGTTGACGCCGACGCCGGAGATGACGGCCTGGCCCTTGGTCAAGGCCGGCAGTTCGTCCAGGAGCTGGCGGCCCGCGCCTTCGACGGATTTGGCGACGGTGTCCTGGTCAATCGGGTTGACGATGCGCATGATGACTTGCGTCATGCACTGCGAGAGCACGTCCTGGTCCAGCTTGCCGGGCCTTTGCGTGATGAGGCCGATGCCGACGCCGAACTTGCGCCCCTCGGAGAGAATCTGCTTGAGGATGTTCGTCGAGACGACCGTCTGCCCGGCGGGCGCGAAGCGGTGCGCCTCTTCGAGGAGCGCGAAGACGGGGTAAGGCAGGTGGCTGTCGGTGCCCGGCTGCGACTCCTGCCGGACGGTCGCCATGCGCGCCTTGTTGACGCGGCGCAGGAGCGTGGCGACGACCACCTGCTGCTCGTTCTGCTCTATGTCCGAGAGCTGAAGCACGGTGCAGCGGCCCGGCTTGAACAACTCGTCGAGCGCGATGTGTTCGTGGTCCGAGAAGATCGAGTCCGGGCGGTCGAAGCGGTTGTCCAAGCGCCAGAGCAGCGCGTCAATCGAGCCGACGTTGCCGCCCGAGCCGCGCCCGTCCTCCTCGCCGTACTTCTCGCCCGTCACCGCGTCGCGCAAATCGTGGTAGCCCCACGTGCCCCTCTCGCCGCGCTCGCCCGCCGTCAGCTTGCGGTACGCCTGCGACAAGTAGTGCAGCATCTTGTCCGACGTGCCTTCGGGCAAAAGGTACTTGATGTCCGCCTCCGTCAGGGTCGAGACCCTCACCTTGATGCGGTCGTGCGTGAAGATTTTGAGTTCCGGCTGGTAGCCGTCCGGGCCGCTGAAATTCTTGTCGCCCTCAATCGAGCGCAGCGTGTCGTACTCGCCGTGCGGGTCAACGATGAGCACGGCCGCGCGGTTGTAAGGCCGCATCAATTCTTCGACGAGCACGCCCGCCGTGTAGCTCTTGCCCGCGCCGGTCGAGGCCAGGATAGCCAGGTGCGTCGAGACCACGTCTTTGATCGAGAGCACGACGGGCACTTCACCGGCGCTGCGCGTCAAGAGGCTCCCGACGTGAGCCGAGCCCTGGTCGCCCGCGCGGCGCGGCGAGAGCACGCCCGCCAGAGTTTCCGACGAGGCCAGGAAGACCGGGTCGCCGGGGTTGGGCGGGATGCGCGGGTTGACGAAATCTCCGAGCGCGCGGCTGAAGTAGCCGACCGTCTCGACCGTGATTTCGTAAAGCTCGCCGCAGTCGGAGCTGAGGCCGATTAAAGAGGAGACGACCGCGGGCGGAATCTCCGGGTCGGAGAGGAACACGTCCGGCAGGTTGCGGACCAGCCGGCGCGACGTGATGTTGCCGATGATGTGCCGCTCCTCGGCCCCGTCGCGCGCCAGGTAGTAGACGAACTCGCCGACGCGCGTGCGCCAGTTGTCGGCCGTGATGAACAGGTACTCGTGCGGCAGCTCGCCCGGACCTTTAACGGTCCCCGTCAGCGTGTCGGCCGTGTCGCGTTGTTGAGTCATGCGAGTAAAGGCAGAATCCAGAATCCAGGAGTCAGGAGTCAGAAGAAAATCAGAAGAACGGGTTTCAGCCTTTCCTTCTGGATTCTGAATTCTGACTCCTGAATTCTGCTTTAACCAATGATTTTTTTAATCAGCCGCTTGGCCGGGACCGGGACGAGCGACTTGGCCCTGGCGAGCGGCGTCTGACCCTTCGGACGCGCGGGGCGCGAACGCTTGATGCGCGCGACCGCCTCGGTCTTCATCGCCCGCGACGTGTCGTCCGCGCCGAAGACCTTCTCGTACTCAAGCCCCACGTCGAGCGCGAAGCCCGGTTGTTCGTCCATCAGGCTGAACGTCCACAGCAGCACGTAGTCGCGCCGGTTCGCGTCCACATTCTCGCGCGGGAGCGATTCTATCGTCCTCAAATACCTGGCCTCGCACCACCCCGGCGTCTTCCTGAGATTCTGTTCGACGAACGCGCGGTCAATCCCGCGCTCCAGCGCGGCGGCCTCGTCGAGCGCCGACCGGCGCATCCTGACCGTGCCGCAGACGTTGACATTAGAGAGCCAGAAGCCTTCCTGAGTCAAATTTTTGTGCACGTCAACGAAGGTGTCCTCGCCGAGGTAGGCGCTAATCAACCCCGGCTCGATGTCCACGGCGAGGACGTGCGAGCGCACCTCTTCTCTCAGGCTGTTGAATAAACGCAGGTCAATCCCCTGCGAGTCCGTCTTGAACCAGTCAACGCGGTCGAGCGAGAGCCGGTCCAGAATCGAGTTCAGGGTTGAAGCCTTGACGCTCGCCTCGCGCTCGACGACGAAGAGGTCCGAGAAGAGGAAGTTCGAGAGCGATTCGAGGTCGGGCTTCAAGGTGCTCGAACAATAGGGCGAGCGCGTCAGGTAGAACGTCACGCTCTCGCCGGCCTCGTCGCCCATGACGGCCTCGTTGACCGTGATCGCCTTGCGGAAGCGGCCGTCGGGCACCTCGTGCATCTCGCGCAGGTCCGGGTCGAAGCCGACGTAAACGGAGTGGCGCGCAATCCGGTCCCAGATTTCGGGCGGTGCGCCGCTCGACCCGATGTCTATCAGCACAGGGTGAACGTCCAGCCCCGACAGAAGCTCGTTTAAGACCTCGCTCTTCGCCATAAAAAGTTTTCTTCACGCGGTCGCCGCGCGTTCCTCCCTGTACTTCCAGCGCCCCAGATTCACGCCCAACGACTCTTCCAGGCGGCCCACGTCCTCCGCGTAGAACGCGTGCAGCTTCCTCTTCAATTCCTCGCTGAGCGCGGGCTTCTCGTTGCCGAAGACGCGCGAGAGGAGGTGGCGGTCGAGCCTGTCAATGGTCCGGCAGACGGCCCTGTCGAGCCGGCTCTGCTCGCGTATGTAGAGGCGCGTCCGCTCGGCGTTGTAATCGTAGAGCCGCTCGTTGCGGAGCCTCAGAACTTTCAGTCGCGGGATGGAGTAGACCACGGCCTGCGGCCTGTCGTTCAACCGGCGCGGGACGTAAGCGTCGTCAATTTCGAGGAAGCGGTAGACCTTCCGCAACTGTGCCAGATTGTCTTTCGCGATCTCGTCCTGGAAGAGAACCAGGATGCGCCCGCGGTCGAAGAAGGAGAGATACCGTTCGAGGTGTTTGTGATAAAGACCGTACTCCAGAATCTCCCCCGACTTCGGGTAACTCTTCTCGTACTCGCCGCCGAGCAGCCGCGCCATGCTCTTCTCCAGCGGCGCGGGCGGAATGAAGCCGTTGTTGACGTAATGGAAGTAGGCCGCGACGGCCCTCTGAACCGGATCGCGCAGCACGGCGATCAACCTTGCCTCGGGAATCATCCCCTTGATGCGGCCGGGCACTTCCGGCTTCGCCAGGTAGTTCGGCCGCTTGATGCCCACGGCCTTCTCGCCCTTCACGCCCGCGAAAAGTTGCTCGAACTCTTCGCGCTTGATCTGCTGAAAATCCGGGTCCTCAAAGTAAGTGATTTCGTTGGCGGGCATGAACACTTCGGGGTGTTCGCCCAGGCAGACGTGGATGAACGTGCTGGCGGACTTTTGCGCCCCGATGATGAGAAAATTCGGTAGAGTCATTTCCCTGCCGCGTAGCGGCTTCATGAGTCCCGGCTCACCCGGCCTTGAAAGGCCGGGCTAAATTCACGCGCCGCTGACGCGGCGATTTTTCTGCGCCCGCCAATTTATATCACATCGCCGGCGGCCTCGTGCCTGTGCAGCCGCTTGATCCATTCGATGGTGCGGGCGACGCCCTCCTCAAGGGGCACGGCCGCGCGCCAGCCCGTGGCGGCGTTGAGCCTCGACGGGTCGAGCACGTTGACGGGAACGTCGAAGCCGCGACCGGGCCGGAAAACTATCTCCGGCTTGATTCCCAACCGCTCGCCGACGACGCGCACGATGTCGAGGACCGAGTGGCCCACGCCGCTCGAAACGTTGAAGACGTGCTCTGGCCCGTCGTAATCCGCGAGCGCGAGCGTGGCCGAAACCAGGTCTTCGACGTGCAGGTAATCGCGCAGGCTGTCGCCCGTCCCCCAGATTTCAAGGGGCTCGCCGCGCAGCGCGCGGTCTGCGAGGACGCCTATCACGCCCTGCCCGATGTGCAGCCGCTGCCCCTCGCCGTAAACGTTCGACGGGCGAAGCACACGGTGCTCCACGTTCGAGAGCGCGGCGTACATGGCGACGTATTTTTCGATGGCGAGCTTCGTGATGCCGTAAGAGCTGATGGGGTCCGTCGGGTGCTCTTCGCCAATCAGCGGGGCGCGCGGGACGCCGTAAACGGTCCCGCCCGAGGAGAAGTAGAGGATGCGCTGCACGCTCGTCTCCGACAGGCGCGCGAGCCACGCGGCGGAGGCCGCGACGTTGCTCGTCACGTCGAACGCCGGGTCGGCCATGGAGGAGCCGGGGACGGTCGTGTGGACGAGGTGGATGACCGTGGCGGCGTCACGGACGGCTTCGATCACGTCGCTGGCGCGGTTGATGTCGCCCTCGACGATTTCGACGTGCGGCTCAAGGTCTGCGACGAGGGCGTGCGAGGCGTAGAGACGGTCGAAGATGCGGACGCGCTCGCCCCGGCGCGCGAGGGCGCGCGAGATGTGGCTGCCCATGAAGCCGAGGCCGCCGAGGACGGCCACGGGCGCGCGTTTGGTCTCTGGAGGGGCACTCATACTTCGGGGTCGCCTCGGAGCACTCGCTCGTAGTAGCCGACGAGGCGCGCGACGTAGTCGTTAATATCAAATTTTTCGACGGCTGTCTGTCTCGCGGCGGCTGCCATGCGCTGTGCCAGTTCCGGGGCGGCGGCCAACTGCGCGGCGCGCTCTATGATCTGGCCGTCGCGGCCGGGGTCGCAGAGGAAGCCGTTGACGCCGTCGTAGATGGCCTCAGGGTGGCCGCCCACGCGTGAGCTGATGACGGGCACGCCGCAGGCGAGCGCGTTCAGGCAGGTGAGCGAGAGGTTGTCGGCCTGCGTCGGGTAGAGCAGCGCGCCGCAGAGGTTGAAGGCCATCGCCAGCCGCCCCTCTTCCTTGATGAACGGCAGCGTCAGCACAGGCATCGCGGGCGTCTCGAACTCGCGCGCGCGCTCGCTCGCGTTCCCGACGACTAAGACTTCAAACCGGCCCGGCGCGCTTGCGGCCACCTCGCGCAAGCCTTCGAGGAGCGGCAGGATTCCCTTGCGCTTCTCGCTCACGAAGCTGTGGAAGAGGCCGACGACGAAGCGGCGCGGCGGCGCGGAAAGCCCCAGAGCTTTAGCGCAAGCCTCGCGGTCCATCGGCCGGAAGGCGCGGGTGTCAATCCCGTAGTAAAGCTGTTCGATGGGCCGGCTGCCGACGAAGGTCGAGCGGTAATGCTCCGCCAAATATTTCGTGTGGACGAGCACGTGAAGGCCCGACGTGGTGACGGCCTTTCGCTTCATGTCGAGCAGCCGGGGCGTCGTGTCGCGGCTGATGCCGGGGTAAGGCAAATCAAGCTGGGGGCAGTTGCCGCAGTGGTCGCGGAAACGCTCGCAGCCGAGCGTGTACGGGCAATAGCCCGTCGAGAGAAACTGGTCCACGGGCGAGACGACGACCGCGCGCTCGCGGCTCGCGGCCGCCAGCGCCGGGATCGAGACGTAGTGCCCGTGCAGGTTGTGAAAGTGCCAGAGGTCTGCCTCCCTGATCCAGGGGCGGCGTCCGAGCAGGCGCGTCGAGGGGAAGAAATAATCGTTCCGGCCCGTGATGCGCCTGAGCACCTGCTCGGCCCGGCGCTCGCCCGGCAGGCGCGGGAACGCGTAAACGTACTCCGCGTCCGTCATACGGTTCATGGCGAACAGCCGCGCGTCCACGCCGCGCGCGCGCAAGCCCTCAATGGTTTTCGTAATCAGAGCTTCGGCCCCGCTCCCGCGGTCGGACGCGTTGAAGAACGCGACGCGCAGTTCTTTTGTGGATTGAGAAGCCATGAAAAGGACTCAGTACGCCTGCGCCTCTTCTTTGCGACTTTCTTGCCGTCCGCAGTTTGAAGGGGATGAGTTCATGAACGGAAAGCGAAGATGTTGAGTTGAAGGTCCATGCCCGCGTTCAGGTCGCGGCGGACGAAGGGCTGCGGCGAAGCGTTGGGGCTGTGGACGTGCAGGCGGAAGCCCGAGTCGGCCAGGAGGCGGACGAGCGTGTCGAGCGTCTGCCGCTCGCCGTCGAACGAGTGGTACTCGACGAAAAGATTCTCGACGTTTCGGAGCCGGTCGCCGCAGTCCTTCAAGGTCTCCGTCTCCGCGCCCTCGATGTCCACTTTCAGAAAATCCACGCGGCGGTCAAGGTAGTCGCGCAGGCGCACCGTCCGCACGCTCTTGTCGCCCGCCCCTGCGGCGCGCTCGATGCGCCCGCCGTCGGCCCCCTCGCGTTTGAAGTTGAGCGTGGTCTCCTCGGACCAGACGGCGCGGCCGATCAGCTCGACCTCGCCCAACTCCCAGCGCCCGACGTTGCGCTTGAGGACCGCGAATATCTCGTCGTCCGCCTCGAAGGCGACGACGCGCGCGCGCGGGTAGAGCTGCTTGAAGTAGATGACGCTCAGGCCGATGTTCGAGCCGCAGTCGAGGACGTAAGGGCTCTCCCCCTCGGCGTTGAAGCGGTAAATCTCGCGCTCGAAAATCTCCTCGAACATGTAGATGAAGGAGAGAGAGTCAACCAGCTCAAGCGGCCGGCCGAGGATGTCGGTCGTCGCCGGCCGGTAGCGCGGCAACGCGCGCAGGCGCGAGAGTGCGCGCTGCCGGCGGCGGTAGTCCGGCCGGAGCAGGGCCTTGCCCCAATGCTTGACCTGCGGCGGTAAAAGCTGGCTCATTGACTGGTTCACTCTAACACGCTTCCCTTCGTTCCGCTCGAATGCAGTAACCACGAAGTCACACGAAATCACGCGAAGAAGAAGGGCAGAACTTTTTCGTGTCGTTTCGTGTGACTTCGTGGTTCGTCATGCCGTCTCTCTCGTCACAAGGTCGCGCGGATTATCTCGTCCAGTTGCGCGGCGCGCTGCGGGATAGTGTGGTCGCGCAGCGTACGCTGCTGGCCCGCCACGGCTATCGCGCGGCGCTCCCGCTCGTGACTGAGAAGATAATTGACCTTCTCCACACACTCCGACGCGCTGCGGTAGGTTACCACTTCGGAATCCGGCTCAAAAAGATCGGCGACGTTCTCCTTCCAGTCCGTGAGCAGGCACGAGCCGACGCCCGTGACCTCGAAGAGCCGCATATTCGACGCGCTGGTCGTGGAGATGTCTATGTGCGTGTTCAAGACGACGCGGCTGTCGCGCAGCTTCTGGTACATCTTCACGCCGTAGAGCGGAGGCTTGGCCCGGCGCGCGATTTCGGGCGCGAGTTCTTCGGGGAGCGCGGGCCGCGCCTTCCACTGCGCGGCGCGGCCGACGACTGGCACAGAACGGAGCAGGGCCTCCGGCAGCCCCAGCGAGCGCGCGCCGTGCGCGGCGTCGTAGGCCAGTTGTCTTGCGCCGACGCCGTAACGCTCGCGCGCGCGCAAACGATTCACGCCCGCCCAGAGCTGCAAGTCTGTTTTTCGGACCAATTCGAGGAGGAGCTTTTCCCGCTGGACGTGGTAGCGGTCGCGCTTGACGACCGAGCCTATGAAGCTGAAATCCACGTCCGGCTCGGAGTCGAGATTTAGACGCTCAAGGACGCGCGGCTCGAAGGCGTGGTTGACGTGATAACAGCGGTGGCCTTCCTGTAGAAAGTGCTCGACCAGCTCGGGCACGCAGGAGAGCACTACGTCGTGCTCGCGGAAGACCAGGGGGTCGTCGAACGGAGCGCCGCACCACCCGACGACGAGCCGGATGCTCGGGCATTCACTTTTCAGGCGGCGCAGGAAGGCCGCGCCGAAGGCCGCGTGGTTGGCCGAAAACAGAATGTCAGGCGCGAAGGCTTTGACCTGCGCGACCGCGATCTCGGACTGCCAGTCGCCCTCTTGATATTTGACGCCGCGCTCTTCGGCCCAGCGCCTCTGCATCGGCTCGACGTTGGCGACCACCTCGTCCGCCTCGTATCCCAATTTCCTGAGAGCCACGGCCCAGAAATCGGCCCAGCTAAAGCAGTCGGCCATGAGCGCGGAGAATTGCTCGTCGAAGGGCCGGCTGGCGAGCCCGTCGCGCTCCCCGTAGAAGCGGCTCAGGTAGCCGGGGTAAAAGTTTGTGATCTTGAGTAGTCGCAAGCAGAGAGTCCTGTGGTGTGTCGGTCAGCCGGGCCGGATGTCCACGATGAGGCTCGTGTAGGCTTGCGGACGCTCGCGGTTGCGCGCGTCGTTCAGGGCCGAGCGGCGGATGACGCCTTCGCCCTGGTCCCAGGGCTTCGCATGAAACCGCCCGCGCTCGTCGAAGTATTCGAGGAAGTCGTAACGCCAGCCCGCGTCGGTCAAGAGTTCCGCCATGCGCGAGTAGGTGTAGAGGACTTTGTGATCGTCCGCGCCTGGGCCAGTTCCGCCCGGCCTGACCTGCTCTATGTAAGCGGGGTCCGGGTGGAAACCGTCTGGGACGGCGATCCGCACGCGCGCGCCGGGCGCGAGGAAGTCGCGTGTGACGTTTAAGAATTCCAGGAACTGCTCCTCGGTCAAATGCTCCATGACGTGCTCGGCGAGGATGTTCTCGATGCTACTGGGCCGGAAGAGCGCGGCCCACTCCTCGCGGCGGAGCGCGTCGAGGGCGTCCACGTCCGTCAGGAGCCAACCCTCGTAAGGCGTGCCCGCCTCGCCGACGCGCGGCTCGGGCGAGCCCGCCCCGACGACGAGCTTCAGCGGCGCATGCCGCGCATCGAGCTTCTCGACTTCAGCTTTTAGTTTGCCGCGCAGCTTCGACGTGTGCCGCCGCGCGCGCAAGCTTCTGATGCCGCTGGAGAACTGCTGGAACATTTATGCTGGCGGCGGCAGAGCCGCATTCCCCCTGCACAAAACTTTCTTTATTTACCTTCCCCGCTTTTCAAAAACGCGCGGGCGTCTTTGATGACGGTCGCGATGCCCTCGCTCAAGCTGACGCGGGGCCGCCAGCCCGGCAGGAGTTTTTCGGGGTCAACGATAATCTCCGTCCCCTTGCGCTCGCCGAACTCCGTCTCGACGTTCAACTGCCCGGCGATCTCTTCCGCGACCTCGCGGATGGAGAGCCAGCGGTCGCCGGCAATGTCGGCTACGGCCAGGTCGGAATCAAACAAGCCGATGATGGCGGCGACGCAGTCCGTCTTGTAGATGAAGCGGCGCTGCTCCTCGCCGTTCGTCAGACACCGCACGCGCCCCTTCGCCAGCCCCGCGAGCACCAGGTCCGTGACGACGTGGCTCTTCGCGTCGGGGCTCTCCCAGCCGTACGTGTTCCACAGCCGGGCCAATTTTCCGCCGAGCTGTTCGGTCCACTTTTCCGCGACGAGCTTCGTCAGGCCGTAAGCGTTCGGCAGGCCCGCCAATTGCGAGGTCGTGTAAACGAAAGGCTTCCGCGTGCGCGCCAGCACGTCGAAGACGCGCGCCGAAAGCTCCGTGTTGTTCTTGAACTGCGCGTGCTGCTGGTCCGCGGCCTCTATGTACTTCGCGCCGCCCGTGTCCCACGCGAGGAACCAGACGCGGTCGCACTCCTTGAAAGGCCCGTCGCCCACCTCGCGCAGATCGCACCCGCTCTTGAGGTCCAGCGACGACACCTCGTGCCCCCCGGCCCGCAACGCCTCCGCGAGCGTCGAGCCAATCAGCCCGTCGCCGCCCAACACCAGTTCACGCATTCCGCTCGCCATCCTTGTCCCCCGAAGATAAAATTTTACCGGCCCGACTCGCCGCCGTCGCCCGCCGGCGGTTCCAGCCGCCACACCCTCTCGCCCAAAGGCACCTCACGATAATGGCCCAGCCCCCAACTCTCGTCGTTGGTGTAGGGCACGCCCTCTTCGTGCGGCGCGGCCAGCCCGTGGTGCGGGCGTATGCCCTCGACGCAGGAGGACGGGTGAGAAAGATGCAGCACGGTCCCGGCCCTGTTCGAGCTGGCCCCGAAGGCCATCATCTGCGCCGTCCCGCGCGCGTCGCACCCGATGCGGTGCTTGACCAGAGACTCGTCGTAGCCGCGGATGCGCCTCCACAGCTCCCGACTCGCCAGGCAGAACTCGCCCGTCCCGAAGCGGTTGTACGGAATCACGCGGCGATAGCGCAGGCTGTTGACCAATCCGATATTGTGCTGACGGCCCTCGCGCCACGGGATGTCAACGCGCTCGGCGGTCCAGATTTTGTCGTCCGCCAACTCCGCGTGGAGTAATCGGCGGACGGCGTCCAGGCCGAGCGCCGCGTCGGCGTTCGTCGCCATGATCCACGGCGAGAGCGCGCGCCGTATGCCGACGTTCTTCGCGTGGTATTCGAGCAATTGAAGCCGCGGGTTCTGACAGACCTCCTGGTGGACCTCGGGCGGCACGACGTAGGCGCGCAGGCACTCGAACCTTTGTGCCAGTTTGTGCGAGAGCAGCTCGCGGTCGGCCGGCGGGTTCCACTCGACGAAGACCACCTCGTCGATGAAGTAGCGCGTGTTCCACTCGATGGTGGCAACCAGGCGCTCGGCGAAGTCCGACATATAGTCGTCGTTGCGGCCGACGACAACCGCCCCGACCTGCGGGCGCTTGCCGTTCTGAGCGAGCCGCAGGCGCGCGTAGTTGGCCGCGCCGCGCGCCGCGAAGGCCGTGCGCGTCTGCAACTGGCCCAGCCGATAGACGACTCCCCTGATACCCTTGACGTTCTTTAGCCTGCCTAAAACTGTTTCCATCAGATTCCTGGCCGCTAACGCGGCATAATTATCCGAGCACTTAAAATTTGTCTTCCCCGCCCTACTTCGCCAACTCCTGCAACATCGTCAGGTGTTCGAGCGTGTCCACGGAGAACCAACGCTCCGGGTAAATCGAGGAGACGCACAGTTGCCGCCGCTCCATCAACTGGCTCCAGACCGAGTAGAAGTCGCCGCGGTCCTCCGTCAGCTCGTTGACCCGCGTCGGGTTCAGAATCTGTATGCCGGAGCAGTACATCTCGGACTTATCCTGCCGGCTGAGGCGCGTCACCGTGTGGCTCTCGTGAAAGATGTAGTCGCCCTCGATGCCCGCCACGGGAAGCACCGGCACGAGCATGCACGCGGGCCGCTCCAATTCCAGGTAGTTCTCTTCGAGCGTGTCGAAATCAATGTCCACGACGTTGTCGCAGGTGAGCACGCAGACCGGCTCGTCCAGGTTTTTCAGGAGCGTGTGGTAGAGCCACCACGAGTTGCTCTGCCCTTCGGTGTTGAAGACGGAACTCGCGCCGTGCTCGATGACGTGCTGCGCGAGCATGGCCTTCTTGTAGCCGACCGTGACGTGGACTTTCGGAATCCGGCGGATGATGCGCGAGATGCCCTCCGCGATGAGCGTCGTGCCGAGGTAGGGGGCCATCGGCTTCGGCATCTCGTCCGTGAGCGGGACCATGCGCTGCCCGCGCCCGGCGGCCATGATGACGGCGTGTTGCAGGAGCGGCATCTCTTAAAATTCCTCCGGCTCGTTTTCGATGAGGGCCAGAATCTCTCGCTCGGTCAGGCGCTCCGAGTCTTCGGAAGTTAAGACTTTCGGGAGCGGGCGCTCGGCCTTCTCGTTGAACGAAATGACGTGGTGCTTGACGCCGTCATACTCGACCTCGGTCGTGTAGGGCAATTCCAACTCGCCGATCAGCACCTCGTCAACGCGCTCGCCCGGCCGGCCCGCGATCTTCTCCCACTGGCCGCCGCGGTGCTTGATCCACGCGTCGAGCACGTCCTGCACCTGCGCGGCCTTCATGTCGCGCGAGAGCACCTTGCCTTGCAACTCGTCAATGTGTTCGAGCGCGGTCAGGACGAGCTTGACCGCCTCCTGGACCGAGAAGAAGTAGCGGCGGCATTCCGGACCGGTCGTGCCGATGACACCGGTCGTCTCATGCATGCGCTTCCAGACGGGGAGCACGGAGCCGGTTGACCAGGCGATGTTGCCGAAGCGGACGCAGGCGAACTTCGTCCCCGACTTGCCGTTCATGGAGCAGAAAATTCTCTCCATCATCGCCTTCGACAGCCCGTAGGTGTTGCGCACGGGCGGCGCGGCCTTGTCGGTCGAGATGCCGATGACTACTTCAGCGCCGCGCTCGACCGCGACGCGCGCGACGTTCTGAGAGCCTGTGATGTTCACGTCCACGCACTCCATCGGCTGCCGCTCGGCCAGGTCAACGTACTTGGTCGCGGCGGCGTGGATGACGACCTGGGGCCTGGTCTCGTTGAAGGCGTCGCGGACGGACTCGATGTTGACGATGTCCAGGGGGAGCACGTCGCAGCCGGTGAACTCCTGCACCAGCGCGTTCTGCGCGTTGTTGCGCGCCGCCAGCACGATGTTGTACTTCTCCCTGAGCGCCAGCCCGAGATACCTGCCGAGAAAACCCGTTCCGCCCGTCACCAAAACAGTCTGCTTCATCAATCAAGTTTCTTTCGTCGAATTATGGCAAATACCATTTTACAAATCTTCAGCATTTCTTTGCGTCATTGCGCGCGCGTCCTGACACTGGCCGCCGCGTCGAGAGTTCTGAGGAGCAAGTCAACTGGCACAGTTAAATTCTCGAAGCCTTTCCTCCCGGCGCGGCCGGCGCGGGCGGCCTCGTTCTCGCCCGTCAGGTACCAGTAGTCCTGGCCCAAACTCGCCGCCATCGCGTAAAAGACCCCGACCGTGTGCGCCGGGTCGAGCACCTCTACCACTCTCGCCCCGGCCGGCGCGAACAGGACGTTAGTCATCCCCGCCCCGTGCACGCCGACGATCACTTCGGCGTCGCACAGCGCCGCGACCTTCTCCGCGCTCGTCATGCGGTGCGGCTCAAGCGCCGTGAACCCCTCGCGCTCAAGCGCGCGCACCACTTCTTCCTCGTTCACGACCTGCCTGTGAACCGCGCCGCCGCGGCTCAGGTAAACTCGCTTCCCGACTTTGGGCGCGTGCTCTTCCCCACGCCAGAATCTCCGTCGCAAATCGCGCCAGGCCCAGTCCGCGATGTCGCCCGTGACGCCCGCGAAGGAAGGAAAGTAGAGGCGGTCAACCTCGTAGCAGCCGTCTTCCAGTTCCACGATGCGGTGTGCTTCCACGCCCAGGGCCGCGAGCGAATCCCGGTGCCACCACGTCAGCTTGTCCGAGAAGAGGAGCGGCACGTCGGGCAGACGCTCCAGGAGCGCGAGCCTCGTCAGACACTCCGCGTTCCAGTGGTAAAAATTTCGCCACGCGCGCCCCATGATGGTCGCGTAGTGGCCCGAGAGCTTCACGGGGTTGAGCAGCCGGCGCAGCGTGTTGTACTCAATCGCCGAGGGGAAGAAGCGTTGTCCCCAACTGCACGACTGCTCGAAGACGCGGTCGTCCGGCGAGACAACCCAGCCCGCGCGCGAGATGACGCGCACCCGCGGCAGACAGGCCGTGAAGGTCTCCGGCACGTTCCCCGTCGGCTCGTCCCGGAAGACATTCTCGACCGGCGAGAGCGAAGAAGGCTCGGGGTAATTGACGAAGGCCGCGTCCGTCACTTTCGAGTACCAGCACTCTTCGTCCGCCAGTCGGTGCTTACTCTTGTAAGCCTCGACCCAGGCCGCCACGTCCTTGACGATGCCTTTGGGCGGGCCGAACACCTTCGACGGGATGGGGAGCCGGCGCGCGGCGGCGACGGCCGTCGTGTGCAGCAGGCCGTAGAGGCGCTTCGGCACAGACTGCGCACGCCTCGACGACTCCGCTTCGATCCCGTTTCTTTCCAAGGGGAATTTTCTTTCTCCGCGCTGGGTGTCAGACCTGTTTGCCGAAAAAGTATTCAGTAAAGAGGTGACATTTGTCAAAGCGGCATGTTGCCGGGCGGCCCTTACTTTTTCGTCCCCTCTTTCGAGCGGCGCGCGAGCTTTCTGACCAGACCCGCGAGGCGCGGGCCGGCCGCCGCTTCGAGCGGGATGACCCAGGCGCGCGACAGCAGGTAGAAAGGGTTGGCGGCCATCGCCCTCAGAGCATAATACGCGGCCAGGCCGCGGTTGCCGCTCTCGCGGTTCTGGAGGGCGGGCAGCAGGTATTTCGGGTAAGCGTAGGCGTGCAGGCTCGTCTTGATCCAGCCCGGCCACTGCCTGCCGTAAGTGACGGCGGCGATCAGGCTCAGCTTCTTCTTCTCGCGGCCGGGCAGGTCCGCGTCGCGGATGGCTCTGAGCACGCCGAGGTAAGTGTCCTTGTTGCGCGCGAGCATCGTGCCGCCCGGCGCGAGGCCGATGTTGACGGCCATCGAGTCGTGCGTCTTCTTCCGAAAAGTGCGGTAGGAGAAAAGCACCTCGGGCACGACCACGATTGAGCCGAGCAGGCAGAGCTTCGTCAGCAGGATGAAGTCGTTGCCCCAGGCGAGCCGCAAAGGGAGCACGCGGCGCATCGCCTCGCGCCGCGTCAGGCCGTAAACCGGGTACGCGAAGTCCTGACACGAGAGAAGCTGCCGGACGCGCTTCGCCCTCTCGGGGTGCGCGGCCCCGACCAGTTTCTTCTCCGAGACCGTCTGCCCGTCCTCGTCGATGATTCTCACGTAGCTGCAAGCGAGGACAGCCTCCGGGGTCTGCTCCAGCTTCTCGACGCACCTGCTGACGAACGACCGTTCCCACAAATCGTCGTGCGCGGCCCACATGAAATATTTGCCGTTTGCGAGGTCGAAGACGCGGTGGAAGTTGGGCGCGGGCCCCTCGTTCTTCGCCGTGCGCGAGTAGCGCACGCGCGGGTCCGCGGCAGCGTACTCGCGGCAAATCTCTTCGGTGCGGTCGGTCGAGCAGTTGTCCGAGACGACGAACTCTATGTTCCGGTAGTCCTGCGTGACCAGAGCTTCGAGCGCCGCGCCGACGTACTTCTCGCCGTTGAAGACCGGCAGGCCGATGCTGACTAGAGGCTGACTGGCGGACATACGTCAAAAAGTATAAGCCGAAATCACACGGGCCGCGAGAGCGGTTTTTTAATGAGAGAAAGGGGGCGGAACCACGAAGACACACGAAACGACACCAGACACAATCCCTTCGTGCCGCTTCGTGTTATTTCGTGGTTCGTCCCTGTGCTTTCATTTGACTGCACTCAAGCGCCCGCCGCTCGCGCTCGCTCTTCCAGAATCTCGCGGAAGGCGTCGCAGACGTAGGCGACCTGCTCCCTCGTCAGGTTCAGCCCGGAGGGGAGGTTGACGCCGTAAGGGCAGATGCGGTAGCTCGTGCGGTTGCGCTCGCGGGCGATGCGCGCCTCCTCCTGCTCGGCGTAAGCCGGAATCGAGCTGAGCGGGTGAAAGAACGGGCGGCAGTCCACGTTCCGCTCGTTCATCTCGCGCATCAGGCAGTCCTTGTCAATCCCGAGCCGCTCGTCGAGCACGACCGTCATCATCCAGAAGCCGTTCTTCGTCCCCGCGGGCTCCGGGTTGAGCGCGACGCCTTCGATGTCCGACAGCTCCTCTTTGTACCAACCGAAAATCTCTCGCTTGCGCGCCATCAACTCTTCGATGCGTTCGAGCTGTGCCAGTCCGAGCGCCGCCTGCATGCTGCTCATCTTGTACTTGTAGGCCACCTCAGTATTCCAGAACATCTTGTCGCCGGGCCGCCGGCCGTGGTCGCGCAGGTAGAGAGCGCGGTGGTAAACGTCCTCGCGGTCGGTCGCGAGGAGTCCCCCCTCGCCCGTCGTCAGCGTCTTCGAGCCGTGGAAGCTGAAGACGCCCACGTCGCCGAAACTGCCCGCGCGTTTCCCCTTGTACTCCGCGCCCGCCGCCTCAGCCGCGTCTTCGATGACGGCGATGTCGTGTTCCTTCGCGACTTCCAGGAGGGCGTCCATGTCGGGCATGTTCCCGTAGAGGTCAACCGGGATGACGGCCTTAGTCTTCGGCGTGATGCAGGCGGCGAAGGACTCGGCCGAGAGACACCAGTTGCGCTCGTCAATGTCGGCGAAGACGGTCGTCGCCCCGACGTAGGTGATGGGCGCGGCCGAGGCTATCCACGTCGCGTCCGGTACGATCACCTCGTCGCCCGGTTGGATGCCGAGCGCCATCAGCGAGAGGTGAATGGCAGAGGTGCAGGACGGCAGGGCTATCGCGTAGCGCACGCCGAGGTATTCGGCGAAGGCGCGCTCGAAGCGTTCGTGGTAGACGTTGGCGTTCGCGTACCAGGCGTTAGTCACGGCGTCCGTCACGTAGTCAATCTCTTTCTGCGTGATCGACGGGCCGGAGACGAGAATTTTTTCCATCGGCAATTTCCCCACTCAACCGGACAGCGCAGCGGCCGTCTCCTTGCGCCCCGAAGCACTCTTCAGAATCTGAAAGCCGGGCTCGATGATGACGTACTCGTCGTCATTCAACTCGCGCCCGAACTCGCTCCTGATCTGGCCCAGAATCTCGCCCGCGTGCAAACTCGTGTTGATGACGAAGAGCCCCGCGCGGCGGATAGAGTCTCTCGCCTCGCCGGGAAGACGGACGGGCAGCGGGTGCAGGTAGTCTTTCTTCCCAGGGTCCGAATCAACGACGACGGCCGCCTCCGGCAGCTCCATCCCGTCCAGCAAGTCAACGCAATACTTGTTGGCCGCCCAGAGGACTATCGGCAGTTCAGTGCGCGCCGCCTCGTGGACGCGCTCGCGCACTTCCCTGAGCTGCGCGTAGTAATTCTGAATCAGCTTCGCCCCCTCGGCCATGCACGCCCTGGCGACTTTGTACTCCGACTCGTCTGCCGCCGGATGACTCTCGCCGCGCGGCCCGCCAGTTTTCTTGAAGACGGCGGCGAAGCCGTAAGGGCGGCTGCAATCCTGGTAACTCACTTCGACCAGCTCGAAGCCCTGGCCTTCGGCGACGGCCGCGAGCGTGCGCGGCGAGAAGTGGTTCGTGTGCTCGTACCAGACTATCCCCGCCGGGTTGACGGGGTAGATGTAGAGGTTCGGCACCTCTACGACGAGCAGCCCCTGCTCCTTCAGGCAGCGCGCCGCCTGTGCCAGAAATTCGCCGGGGTTCGTGACGTGTTCGAGGACGAAATAGGCGCTCAGGATGTCCACGCTCGCGGGCGCAAGCGACTGCAAGGACTCGAAGTCGCTGGCACAGTCGTTGTTCAGCTCGGCGCAGCGGTACTCGCCGACGTACTCGGCCAACGCCTGCTGGAAAGGCTCGGTCGCGTTGCTGCCGATCTCCACGAAGAGCGGGCGCGAGCCGGGCTTGATGTTCCGCCGCAAAAGCGCCAGCCTGTTTTCGACCGAAAACTCTATCGCCTCGCCGCGCCAGAACGAGTAGCAGTCGGCGTAATACTCCGAGAGCGATCCTTCGGTCGGCACGGGCGAGACGAAGGCGAAGCCGCAAGTTTGGCACACCACGTTCCTGACCTTCCACAGGTACGTGCGCGAGCGGGTGCGCGCCTTCGTTTCATACTTCAGTATCTCGTCGAGACGCGCGCCCCCGCAGCAGTCGCAGTCCCGCCCGACGTACTCGATCTCCCTGATATTCGCTTCGCTCATAAATGCAAAATGCAAAATTAAAAATGAAAAATGGAGGCGGAGAACCGCCTTAAATTTAAATGTGGTTTCAGCCTGAATTTTTCATTTTTAATTTTGCATTTTCAATTCCCTTTCGGCTCCTTGTAAAGATAGAGCGTGAACTCCCAGAGCGGGTAATCGTGACGCAGCGCGACCCACTTCGTCAAAGTGCGCGCGAAGGCGAACATCTCCTCGGGGCTGTGGTGAAAGTTGTGCGGCTTCTCGTAGTTGACGTACGTGCTCAGGAAATTGATGGCGACGCCCCTGTCCGCCAGCTCGAACATCTTCTTAATCATCCCGGTCGTCAGCTTCAGGTTGTCGTCCACGCGAAAGTTCATCGCGCCCGAGAGCACGAAGTAGTCGGCGCGGCGGTCGAACTCTTCCTCGACGATGTCCACGCAGAAGAATTCGTGCTCGGGGTGCAGTTCCCTGGCGCGCTCCAGAAAGAGCGGGGCGATGTCAACGCCCGCGTAGGAGACGCCCGCGAAGCGCGTCTTCAAATACGTGGCGAGGTCGCCGTAGCCGCAGCCCACGTCGCAGACGCTCGCGCCCGAGAGGTCCGCGATGTCGCAGAGCACCTTGAAGCGCAGCCACTGGTCCTCCTGCGCGTGCCAGCCGAGGGTCCGCACGTCGTGGCCGATCTCGTCGTACCGCCCCTGGTAAAGCCGCAGAATATTTTCCTTATCTTCTTTTCTCATCAGTCCAATCAGTTCTTAGCGCCTCCAGCGTGATAAATCCAAAACATCTCACGCTGGAGGCGCTGGAGGGGTTGAGTCACTCGGGCGCGGCGCTGCTCCTTTCAGCCGTGCTAAACATTTTGGGCCAGAGGCGGGCGGCGTTGTCGAGCAAAAGGGTTTCGAGTTCTTCCGGCGAGACCGAGACCTCTTCGGCCAGGCGCAGGCACTCATTGACGTGCTCGGCCGTGTCGCCCGTGGGCCAGTCGCTCCCGAAGAGTAAACGCGACGGCGTGTGGCGCAGGTAACGCTGGAAGGGGCGCAGGCAGTCCGAGCGAAAGTAGTAAGACATCGTGGCCGAGAAATCGAAGTAGACGTTTCGGAGCGGCCCCGCGTGCGCCCTCAGTTGCCACGACTCGTAGCCGCCGCCGTGCGTTGCGAGCACGGGCACGTCCGGCAGCGCCCGCGCGATCTCTATGACGAGCGGCAGGCTGACGTTGTATCTGAGGTCCGGCCCCCACGGGAAGCAGCAGACGACCATCCCCTTCGGCTTGACGGGCGCGGCGAGGAGCGCCTCTTTAATCTCGCGAACGTGCCTCAGCTCGAAGCCGTGCAGGCGCGGGTGAATCTTGTACCAGCCGCCGCGGCTCAGCTCCTCGGGCGCGTCCAGCGCCGGCGTGTAATAGGGGATCGTGTTGAGCGCGGGCGGCAACTGTCCGAAGTGGCGTGAGACGAGTTCGACTTCCTCCGGCGTGTTGAGGATCAAATTTCCCCCGACGAAATCTTTATCGCCCTCGACGTGGCGCACGAGCGCGTCGAAGCCTTCTCTGTCCGGGCTGGGCAAGCCCAGGTGAGCGTCGAAATATCTCATCTTCCGAAAAACCCTAGCGCGACCCTTCGGCGCGCGGGCTCTCCAAGTCAACCGCGTCGCCGATCTTCGTGTTCGTCACCAGCTTGTTGACCGCCACGATGGCCGACCAGCGCCCGCGGAAGGAGAGCCAGTCGGGCTCCGCGCCGGGGTCTATCAGCTCGACGCCGTGCGCCGTCTGCGCGTAGGCCCAGACCACGTCGCCCGGCTCCGCGACCTCGTCGGCCCAGACGCGCGAGCCGTCCGCGGCGTCTTCGTAGTAGAGGCCGCCCTCCTCGTAATCCTTCCCGCGCTTCGACAGGATCAGAATCGGGACGAGCTTCTGGTGTATGTCCACGGGGTCCGAGTGCTTGTTCATCGCCCCACGCCCGCGCGGGTAGAACTGGAAGGCGATGCGCGCGGTGCAGCCGTCCTCGGGCTTTTGGCCCAAGAATCGCTCTTCGGGGACGCCGTTCAGGAGGTTGCGCAGCCGGAAGGCGGGCCTCAGCACCTTGTAGAACTCGAACACGTCCTCGTTCCAGGGGAAGAACGAGAACTGGTGGAAGCAGCCCTTGACGTACGAAAGCTCGTCCCACTGGTAAACGCGGTGATGGTTCGGGGCTCCCGGCAGCGTCGGGTGGCGGCTCGGCAGCGAGTGGCGTCCGACCTCGGACAGGTACTCTTTCACCCTGCGGACGAACTCCGGGTCGAGCGCGCGCGGCGTGATGCAGACCGTCCCGCCCAGCGCCTTCTCGCGCATCCGCTCGCGCAGGCCCTCGTCCTCAAGCAACTCGGCGACTGTGCCAGTTTCCTCGACCTTCAACATAAACGCTCCACTCAAAACTCAAGCTCACAAATTCGACTCAACCCTTTGCGCCTTAAGTTTCCTCTTTGCGCCTTTGCGTGAAAGGCTGTTTCTCGCAAAGGCGCAAAGTTAAGACGTAAGGCGCAAAGGGTTGAGTTTTGATTTTGGCAACCCCCTCAATCCAGCGTCGCGTACGAGATGGCCGTCGCGTACGGGAACCTTTGAATCCGCAGGTTGCGCAGGCCCACGGTGTCGAGCGCGGCCTGCGTCTCGCCGGGGCACGCGGCCTGGCTCAGCTCGTCGAACGCGAGGATGGCCCCTTTCGGCATCCTCGGCAGGAAGTGTTCAATCGCCGCCCTCGTCGGCTCGTAGAGGCCGAAGTCGAGGTAGAGCATCGCGACGACCGTGTGCTTGTGCTCACTGAGGTAAGCGGGGATGGTCTGGGTCGCGTCGCCCGCGACCAGCTCGACGCGCGGGATGTGGCCTATCGGGCGGTTCAAATCGAAGAGGCGGACGCACTCCCGCAAGTCTTCGAGCGAGTTGGCGGCGTAGCCGCCGGGCTGGTGCGTCGAGCGCGCCGACGCGTCCTGCTCGGCAAGGCTCGCGTCGCCGGCGAAGGTATCGAAGCCGACGATCCGGCGGATATGGTTGTAGGGCTCAAGAATCGCGCTCAGATTGGCCCAGGTCATCAGCCCCGCGCCGAGGTAAACGCCGCACTCTACGATGTGGCCGTGGACGCCGAGGGCGAGCTTGAAGAGTTCCAACTTGCCGAGGAACGTGCCGATGATCTGGCGCGGGACGAACTTGGCGAAGCTCCGCAGCTTGTCCATGTTCGTCCCCAGACTCTGGTCGAAGTACGACTCCATCCCGGCGTCGTATTCGTGGTCCGCGCCGGTGCGGCTGCGCGGGTCGAGCATCGAATACGCCGTCTTACTCTCAGCTTTGGTCATGGTCTCTGTATCGTAAATCGAAAGCTCGCGAATCGTAAATCGTGAATCGTAAAAACCCGTCCTCCGATTTACGGTTCACGATTACTGGCCGACGCCGGCGGTCTTCAGCTCGGCCAGTTGCGCGGCGATATCCTGAATCATCTTCTCGGAGGGGTTGACGCGGTCGATCTTGCTGACCTCTATGATGAGCACCTTCGGGTCCACGTCGTAGAGGGCGGTGGCGCGCTCGATGCGCTCCAGGAAGCTCGAATGGAACTGGGCCTGCGCCATCGTCATGTCGAGCGCGCAGACGCCCGACGGCGTGCGCATCCGGGGCCGGATGAGATTCTCGCCGACGTTCATCAGCTTGACGATGTCCACGCCGGTCTCTATTCCCAGCTTCTCGTAGAGCAGCACCATGATTTCGGTCTGCGCGTTGCCGCTGCTCCGGCCCATGCCCTGCACCGTGCTGTCGAGCATCGTCGCGCCCGCTTCGAGCGCGGCGAGGTTGTTGGCGTTCGCCAGCATGAAATTGTTGTGGCCGTGAAAGCCGATGTGCGCCGTCAGCTTCTCGCGCAGCAGCTCGATGTACTGCTTGACCTCCAGGGGGAGCATGCCGCCGGCCGAGTCAACCAAGTAAACAACGTCCGCGCCGGCGTCAATCGCCTTCTGCGCGCGCTCCAGAAATTCCTCGGGCGAGACGACGTAAGACTTCATGGCGTTGTAGGAGACCTCGAAGCCCAGCTTCTTAGCGTACTCGATGTAGGGCGCGGCCTCGTCCGACTGCGTGATGTTGGTCCCTATGCGGACGAAGCTCATGCCGTAGTCGCGGGCCATGTCGAGGTGCTCTTTCGTCCCGATGCCGGGGATGAAGAACGTCCCGAACTTCGCCTTCGTGAGCACCGAGGCCGCCGCGCTCACGTACTCCTCGTCGGTCGCGGCCGCCTGGCCGCAGCCCGCGTCCGAGCCGCCCATGCCGACGCCGTGCCCGACCTCAATCAGGCGCAGCCCCGCGTCCTCCAGCGCGCCGCAAATCACCCGCGTCTCTTCGGCCGTGAACTGAAAATCAATGACGTAGCTCCCGTCGCGCAGGGTGCAGTCCAAAATCTCGACGCTCCGGCTCATGTCGTCTTGCTCCTTCATGCGGTCTTCCTTTTCCCCCTCGTTCTCTTCTAGTCGCGCACGCACTTCAAGTAGCCCTCGCGCGCGACGGTGATTAAGAGCTTGTCCTCGACGGCGCGGTCAACGACGAAGCGGTCGTTGGTTTTGAGAAACTCGCGGACGGCCGTCTTGGGGTTGTTGCGCTTGTCCCAAGCCCGGCCGTGCTGGAAGTCTTCGGGCTGGTCCTCGATGGTCGTGTCGAAAACTACCAGATAGCTGCCCGCCTTCACCAGCGGCGAGTACAGCTCAAGCTCGCGCAGGACGTGCTCGTGCGTGTGGTTGGAATCCAGCGAGACGAGCACGCGGGAGCAATCGCGCGCCGCGGCGCGGACCTGCTCGGCCGTGGAATCGTCAACCGAAGAGCCTTGGATCATGTCGATGCGGCGGCTCATCGGGTGGGCCTCGATGGCGGCGCGGTTGTGCGGGCGGATGTCGATGTCCACGCCGAGGACGCGGCCCTCGCCGCCGAGCAGCTCAAGCATGGAGGCGTAGAAGACGAGGCTCCCGCCGCGCGCGATTCCCGTCTCGACGACGAGGTCCGGTTTGACTTCCCAGATGATCTCCTGCATCGCCAGGATGTCCTGCGGGAACTGGATGATGGGCAGGCCCATCCAGTTGAAGTTGTACGTGTACTTGTACGCGCTCGAATCCCTCATGAACCGGAGGGCCAGGTCTTGCAGGTCGCGCGCGTCCCGCAGACGCCCGACGTTCTCGCACTTTTCTCTCTCGAATGTTTCGTCCATCAGTTAGCCCGTTGTATGAATGCTCGCCGCCCTTGACAGGTTACTCACACTCCTGACCTCAGGGGCATGCGTGGTAAAGATGATGACTGTCGAGAGCCGCTGATAAATAAGGCCGGGAAGTATAGCATACGATTTCAGGTTTCCATCTCGACGCGGAGCGTGCGCGTCACTTCATCCAGGATTGACAGCAGCCCGTCGCGGCCCTCGGCGACCGCCAGGAGGTAGCCGGGCCGCCCCTCGCCGCTCTCGACGACGCCGACGGTGTCACCCGCTTCGACGTTGTAGCCCACGTCGATCACGCCCGGTATGCGTCGGGCCTCTTCCACGCCCGCGATGCTCTTAATTTTTCCCGGCGGGAGCATCAGGAATTCGAGCAGGCCGGATTTTTGGAACGCAGGTTCGAGCGGCCCCGCGTCGAGCCCCACGGCCTGACGGATGCGCGCCCCTATCGGGTCCACGCCCGTCATCGCCGGAATCAGGTGCGTGGCGACGCGCGCCCCGCACCCGCGCGCGGCGATCTCCAAGAGCCGGACGCCGTGCGGCGTCACGATGTACTCGGCGTGCGTCGTGCCTAAAGTTATGCCGACCGCGCGGACGACCCTTTCGTTGAGCGCGTGAATCTCCGCGACCGTCTCGCCCGCGAAGAAGGCAGGGTAGATGAGCCGCAGGTCGTAGCTGTAGGGCGGCGCACACTTGACCTTGTCGCAGACGCCGAAGACGTGCACGCGCCCGCCCGCGACGAAGCCCTCGGCCGAAGACTCCGTGCCCGTCATCATCTCCTCGACCAGGAGCGAGCCGTCGCGGCTGTGATTTTTGGTCCGCTCAAACCATTTCGGGACCTCGGCCGCGTCCCAAATTTTCGCCACGCCCCGGCTCGACTGCGCGTCGAGCGGCTTGAGGACGACCGGCGTGCCGATTTCTTCGGCGGCGGCGACGGCGTCGTCGAGCGTCGTCACCCTCCTGTATTTTGGCCCAGGCAGCCCGGCCTCCCTGCAACGCTCGCGCATCAGCCACTTGTTCGTCACGTTGAGGCTCACCTCGTAGCCTATGCCGGGCAGCCCCATCTTCTCCGCGACGTAGGCCGCTGTGGGGACGGCCACGTCCGTCTGCTCCGTGATGACGCCGTCAACCCCGTGCGCGCGCGCGACGCGCAGCACCGCTTCGAGGTCGAGCGTGTCCACGACCTCCGCCCTGTCGGCGAGCTTCAGCCCCGGTGCCGCCGCGCTCCTGTCGGTCGCGAGCACCCACAGGCCCAGCGCCTGCGCTGTCTGGATGACCGTCTGTTGCAGCGCCCCCGCCGTGATGACGAGAATTCTTTTCCCCGCGAGCTTCGACATCTCAAGACTCAAGCTACTGACTCACTCAACACCTTTGCGCCTTTAGTTTTTACTTTGCGCCTTTGCGAGAAACAGCCGTTCGCGCAAAGGCGCAAAGGTAAGACGTAAGACGCAAAGGGTTGAGTTTATATTTTGAAAGAGGCTGCTCACTGAAGCAGCTCGAATTGCGTGTCCCGCTCGGAGATGACCGAGACGGGCAGGGGCCAATTGATGCCGAGCTTGGGGTCGTCCCAGCGCAGGCCGCGCGCCGCTGCCGGGTGGTACAGCTCCGACATCTGGTAGAAGACTTCCGTGTCGTCCGACAGGGTCTGGTAGCCGTGCGCGAAGCCCTCGGGGACGTAGAACATCAGGCGATTCTCCTCAGTCAACTCCACGGCCTCCCATTGCAGGTAGGTCGGCGAGTCGGGCCGGATGTCGAGCGCCACGTCGTAGAGCGCGCCGCGCGTGCAGCGGACGAGCTTCGCCTCCTCGTGCGGCTTGACCTGGAAATGCATCCCGCGCAGCGTGCCCCGCCGGTGGTTGTAGGAGATGTTCGACTGCACGAGGCGCGGGTTCAGGCCGCGCTCCTCGAACTCCTCGGGCGTCCACAGCCGCGCGAAGAACCCGCGCTCGTCCTCTATCAACTCGGGCGCGATGACGAAGACGCCCTCCAGTTTTGTCTCGGTGAAAATCATGGCGAAAGGCGGAATCCAGAATCCAGGAGCCAGAATAAAAGAGAATCAGAAGAATGGGCCGGAGCCTCTTATTCTGGATTCTGGATGCTGCTGTTCAAACTATCCTCAATTCGGGAATCGGGATGATGAAGCGGCCGCCGCGCCGGCGGTACTCGGCCTGCTGCTCTAGAATCTCGTCGGCGAAGTTCCACGTCAGCAGCAGCACGTAGTCGGGCATCTCTTCCAATAACTTCGCGGGCGGGTGAACGGGGACGCGCACGCCCGGCATGTAGCGCCCCTGCTTGTACGTGCTGCGGTCGGCCACGAAGTCGAGCGCGTCGCGCCCTATCTGGAAGTAATTAAGGAGCGTGCTCCCCTTGGCCGCCGCGCCGTAGGCCGCGAGCCTTTTGCCTTCCGTTTTTAATCCCGTCACCAACTCCCGAAGCGCGTCTTTCAAGCTCTCGACGCGGCCCGCGAACGCGCGGTAGAAGTTAAACTCCCCGACGCCCCACGCCGCCTCTTCGACGAGCAGCGCGCGCACGGACGGCTTCGGCTCCTCTGCACCCTCGCGCATCACGAAGACGCGCAAGGAGCCGCCGTGAATCGGCACGCGCTCCACATCCTGAATCATCAGGCCGTGACGATGCATCAGCGCGTCGAGCGCCGTCAGCGAGAAGTAGCAAAGGTGCTCGTGGTAGATGGTGTCGAACTCGCAGCGGTCAACGAGGTCTTTGACGTAGGGCGCTTCGATGACGGCCACGCCGTCGTCCTTGAGAAAGAGTCGGAGCCCGCGGACGAAGCCGTTCAAGTCCGCGACGTGCGCGAGCACGTTGTTGGCGTGGACCACGTCGGCGCGCTCGCCGCGCTCGTTGAGCGTGCGGCCCAAATCCTCCCCGAAAAATTCGTTGAGCGTGCGGACGCCGCGCTCCTTTGCTGCGACGCGCGCGATGTTGCGCGCCGGCTCTATGCCGAGCACGGGCACGTCCCGCTGCTTGTAATACTGGAGCAGGTAGCCGTCGTTGCTCGCGATCTCGGCGGCGAGGCTCTTTGCGTTGAGTGGTTTCGACGCGAGCATCTGCCGGACCAATTCCTCGGCGTGGTGGAGCATCGTGTCGGAGAAGGAAGAAAAGTAGAGGTACTCGCTGAACAGCTTTTCGGGCGGGACGGTCTCCGTAATCTGCACGAGCGAGCAGGCCGCGCAGAACGCGAGGTCGAGCGGGTAAACCGGCTCGGGCTTGTCCAGTTCTTCCGGGGTCAGGAGCGAGTTCGCGAGCGGCGTCCGGCCCAGCGAGAGGATCGTCTCGGGCGAGGCCGCGCCGCAGGAGCGGCACGCGAAGGGTGTGGCGGCGTTGCTTGTCATGCGGGGGTTTTCAGAAACTCCTCGTACCAGCTGATGGTCCTGCGCAAGCCCTCGTCGAGCGTGAAGAGCGGACGCCAGGACAACTCGCGCCGGGCCTTCTCCGCGCTCAGGTACTGGTGGCGGATTTCGTTCGTCGCCTCGTTGCGTATCTCGGGCACGAGGTCCGAGTTCATCAGCTTGAGGACGCGCTCGACCAGCTCGACCACCGTCACCTGTATCTCGTTCGAGAAGTTGAAAGCCTGCCCGCCGAGGCTCCGATTCTGTGCCAACTGCTCGGCCAGGAGCGTGTAGGCCGCCGCGCCGTCCTCGACGTAGAAGTAGTCGCGGACGAACTGACCGTCGGAGCGAATGACGGGCGGCTTGCCCCGCATGACGGAGCGAATCGTACCCGGCACGATGCGGTTCCAGTTGAGATCGCCGCCGCCGTAGAAGTTGCCGCAACGCGTAGAGACGACCGGAAGGCCATAAGTCACGGCGTAAGACTGCGCGATTAAATCCGCGCACGACTTGCTTACGTCGTAGGGGTGGCGGCCCTGCAAAGGCGTCTCCTCGTCGTAAGGCAATTTTTCGTGGTCGCCGTAAGCCTTGTCGGAAGAGGCCAGGACTATTTGCTTGACGACGGGGCTGCGGCGGCAGGCTTCGAGGAGCGCCCACGTGCCGGCGATGTTGGCCTCGAAAGTCGAAACGGGGTTGCGGTTGGCGATGCCGACGATGGTCTGCGCGGCGAGATGGATGACGGTGTCAATCTCGTACTCGCCGAGCGCGCGCTCCATCTCCGCCTGGTCGCGTACGTCGCCGCGCACGACCTTGACGCTCTCAATCGCGCCCGAGCGTATCAGCTCGCTCTGCGGCACCCAGTCGCGGACCAGACAGACCACGTCCGCGCCGGAGGCGACGAGGCGGCGGACGAGCCAGCCGCCGACCAGCCCGGTCGCGCCCGTGACGAAAACGGGGCGGTCCTGCCAAAACTCCCTGTTAATCTCCATCCCTTAACTTCACTCCCAAACTTTCCACGGCACGTCGCCGCTCTGCCAGTAGTTTTCCAGCAGGCGCATGTCGCGCATCGTGTCCATGCACTGCCAGAAGCGGCCGTGGCGGTAGGCGCAGAGCTGCTTGTCCGCGGCCAAACTCTCAAGCCCGTTGGCTTCGAGGCTGCTGTCGTCGCCGCTCAGGTAGTTGAAGACCTCGGGCTCGAAGACCATGAAGCCGCCGTTGATCCAGCCCTCGCCGATCTGCGGCTTCTCGGTAAAATCCGCGACGAGGTCGCCGTCGAAAACGAGTCCGCCGAAGCGCGCAGGGGGCCGCACGGCCGTGACGGTCGCGATGCGCCCGTGCGCGCGGTGAAAGCGAAGCAAGTCCGCAAGGTCTATGTCGCTCACGCCGTCGCCGTAAGTCACCATGAAGGTGCCGTCCTTCAGCCACGGCTCAAGGCGCTTGACGCGCCCGCCCGTCAGCGTGTGCAGCCCCGTGTCAATCAGGTGCACGGTCCAATCTTCGGACTCCTTCTCGTGCGTCCTGACCTCGCCGCTGCGAAGGTTGACGGTCATGCTGCCGTTGAGGCTGTAGTAGTCGAGGAAGTAGCGTTTGATGACCTCGCTCTTGTAGCCGAGCGCGACGAAGAACTCCTCGAAGCCGTAATGCGCATAGACCTTCATGATGTGCCAGAGTATCGGGTGGCCCCCGATCTCGACCATCGGCTTCGGCTTGACTTCGGTCTCTTCGGCGAGCCGGCTCCCCAAACCGCCCGCGAGTATGACAACCTTCATGCCGTTTGCCCCCCCGAGAGCGCGCCGGCTCCCGCCGCCGGAGTGTACTCAGTTTCCCATTCGAGCAGGGGTCTGATGACACCGGGCATCGGCCCGCTGTAATCGCCGCGGGCCGAGCCGCCTTCGAGTTTGTCTACGACCTGGAAGGCCACGACATCGCGCTCGAAAAAATGTATCGCGACGGGCTCGGGCGTGCTGACCGCGACGCTGACGACCATCGTGCCTTCCGAAAGCAGATTGCCCGGAACCCAGGCCGTGCTCTTGTAGCGCCCGGCGGGGCGCGGGCGGCTGCGCCAGGCCGTGTCGCGCTCGGCGGCCATGAAGAGGTAAACGCCCTCCTCGTTATAGAAATGATAATTCGGCGCGAGCACGTGGCCCGGCTCCAACACGTCGAACTCGATCTCGACGCCGACGGGCTTGCGGATGTCCAGGGCGTCCGCGTTCGCGCCCTCTTCCGTCCGCACGCGGACGGAGCGCAGTTGAACTTTCCCGTTGCCGGGGGCCTCCGCCGGGTCGGGCCACTCGCGGCTGCTCGTCGCGCGCAGGCCCGAACTCAGGTACGCGCTGACGACCTGATGCGAAGGGCCGTCCTCCATGACGCGCCCCTCGTTGAGCAGGATGGCGCGCTGGCACAATCTGGTCACCGCCGTCATGTTATGCGAGACGAAGAGGACCGTGCGGCCGCTCTCGCGCACGTCCTGCATCTTGTTCAGGCACTTGCGCTGAAAGTTGGCGTCGCCGACGGCGAGCACCTCGTCAACGATTAAGATTTCCGGGTCGAGGTGCGCGGCGACGGCGAAGGCCAGGCGCAGGTACATCCCCGAGGAGTAACGCTTGACCGGCGTGTCTATGAATTTCTCTATCTCGGCGAAGGCGACTATCTCGTCGAACTTCGCGTTGATTTCAGCGCGGCGCATCCCGAGGATCGCGCCGTTTAAGAAAATGTTCTCGCGGCCCGTCAGTTCCTGGTGAAAGCCCGTGCCGACTTCGAGCAGGCTGGCGACGCGGCCGTAGAGTTCGACGCGCCCGAGAGTCGGCTCCGTGATGCGCGAGAGAATTTTAAGAATCGTTGACTTGCCCGCGCCGTTGCGGCCGATGATGCCGACCACCTCGCCCGGCTCGATCTCGAAACTTACGTCCGAGAGCGCCCAGATGCTCTCCTCGGCGCGCGCGCCCGCGCCGCCCGAGCGCAGGCGTCTGAGCGGCGTGCGAACCTTCTCGGCGATGGTGTCGCGCAGGGTCTGGTAGGCCGCCTGCGAAGCGCCGATGCGGTAACGCTTGGCGATGTTTTCGACTTTGATGATCGGTCTCATCACAACGCGCGCCGCCCTCAAATGATGTCGGCGAAACCTCTCTCGACCCGCCGGAACAGGTAGGCTGAGTAAATCGGCAAGATGATTGCGACGGCGGCCGAGACGGCGAGCGCATGCCACTCGAAGGCGTCGCCGAGAATCGCGGAGCGGAAGCCCGAAATGATGCCGACCACAGGGTTCAGCGAATATACGACGCGCCACTTTTCCGGCACAAGCGTGAGCGGATAGACGACCGGGGAGACGAACATCCAGAGTTGCAAGACCACGGGCAGCATGACGCCTATGTCGCGGTACTTGACGTTCAAGGCCGAGACCAGCATCCCGAAGCCGAGCGCGAGCAGCGCGACCAGCAGAATCAGCGCCGGCACCAGCGCGATTTGCGCCGTGAGCCCCGCGCGGAAGTAAATCATCAGGCCGGCCAGGATGATGAACGAGATGGCGAAGTCAACGAGGCGTGCCGTGACGGCCGCGGCCGGGATGATGAGTCGCGGGAAGTAGACCTTTGTAATCAGGTGCGCGTTGCTGACGATGCTCGTCCCGCTTTGGAGCACGGCCGACGAGAAGAACGTCCAGGGCAGCAGCCCGATGTAAACCAGGAGCGCGTAGGGACGCCCCTGCGTCGGGACCTGCACCAGAAAGCCTATGAAGACGGTGAAGATGATCGTCATCAGGAGCGGCTGGAGGAGGACCCAGAGGACGCCGAGCACTGTCTGCTTGTAGCGGACCTTGAGGTCGCGCCAGGCGAGGAAGAACAACAGCTCGCGGTAGGCCCAGAGGTCGCGCAGGCCGAGGCCCGCACCCTTCCGGCTCGGTTCGATGATGACGACGGGCTTTTCCGGCAAGAACTGCGTGGAAAGGGGCGGCGGCGATCCGTGAGCGGCGTTGGTGGCTTGTGGTTCGATTAGCGCGCTGGTCTCTTCTCTCGTGCTCAAACCTCTCAACCTGATCCTTGAAAACTTTTCGGGGACTAACAAGGCCGTCGAATCCCGACTCTTCTCGCAAGTGACCTGATGAAGGCTGACAGTTTAGCCGCACACGCCGGGAGGGTCAAGCAAGCGGCCGGGGAATCAGTGCCAATTCATTCTCGAAAGAACGAACCACGAAGCCACACGAGGAGACACGAAAAGGACGGTCATTGGTTCGTGTCTCTGCGTGTGGCTTCGTGGTTCCTGGCTTATCGCTGAATAGACTTTGTCGGGAGATGGGGGGATTCCGGGCCGGGTTGGCAGGGCAGACGAGCGCCCTCCTGTCTCCCGCTGGGACGGGTGACAGGAGGGTGTCGGAGTAAGGGCGCAACTGGCCTGCGTGTTACTGCTGGCCGATGGCAGCCGGGAGAGCATTGCCCGCGCCGTTGCCGACGATGTTGTTGTCGCCGAACGAGACGAAGGCACCGCCGGCGGCGCTGACGCCCGTGGGGCAGTCGGTGATGGTCACGCGCGAGAGGCGCACCACCGAAGCGCCGGAGCCCGCGGTGATGCCGATCTGGTTGTGCGAGAGCACCGTGTCGGTGACTTCCGTCTCGGTCGTGCCGCCGGCCTGCTCGCTCGACTGGATGCCCGAGCCGCCGTTGCCGGTGATGACTGAGCCCCTGACGCTCACGTTGCTGCCGCCGCCCAGGAACATGCCGGCGATGCCGTTGCCCTGGATGTTGACGTTGTCAAAGGTCGCGTCAACGGTGCTGACGATGCCGGTGGCGTCGCCGACCTGCACGCCGTGGACCAGATTGCCCCTGATGACGGTGTCCGAGACGTGCAGCTTGGAGCCGGCGGCCGTGCGCCGGTCAATGATGCCCTTGCCGTTGTCGCCACCGCCCGTGGCGCGGAAGCCGGAGATCTGGCAGTTCTCGATGAAGACCTGCGTGTTCGCGACCGACGAGAGGATGGCGATCCCCCTGGTCCCGGTCCCGGCCCCGTTAATGGACAGGTTTCTGAGCGTCACAATGTCATTACCGGCCTGCGCCCCGGTCCCGGCGGCCGTGATGTTGACGATGATGCCGGTGGTTCCCGCGGCGAGGACGCCGGCGTGCGTCGCGTTGCCGTCAATGGTGATGCCCTTAGTGGTAGTCACCGCGCCGAAGCCGCCCGAGTCAATCGCGTTGATCTCGCCGCCCGCGGCCGTCTTGGAGATGGCACCGGCGAAGGTCTTGCAGGGGGCCGTGCGGCTGCACGGGTTGGCGTCGTCGCCGACGCCCGAGACCCAGGTGCGGGTCGCCTGCGCGTGGGCCATCGAGCTGACCGCAACAGTGAAAATCACGGCGGCCAAAACGTTTAAGGTGAAGCGAACCTTACTCATAATCTAATCTCCTTTAGGGGTTAATTGCCGTTTGTAGCCTGATCATTACCTTGCTAATCTCAAGTTCTTTGGCCCTCTGAATTCTCGCCAACGGCCCAAAGGGTCCGACCAGACGCCACTGCACTCGGCGGAGGCGGAGGGCGTGCGCCGCCCCGGGCCGACGCCTCACGAGCCTCCGCAGTTCGGGGTCGCGCTGTTCGTGATCGTCCATTCGGCGCTGGCCGAACATGACACCGTGGCTGAGAGGAAGCAGCCGTCCTTGTCCTCCGTGATGACCTTGACCTCGCCGCCGTCGCACGCGATGTTGAGCGTGTACGACTGGCCGGGCGCGATGACCGTGCCGTTCAACTGGTCCGGCCCCCAGTCGTCGCTGTTCGGGGGCGAGAGGTACAGGTGACGCAGCTCCCACCCGGAGTTGTTATTGATGGTCAGCGCCGTTGCCGGCGGCTGCGCGCCGGACAGCAAGGACGTTGACGCCAGGGCGCAGAAGACGGCGGCCGGGACCATGAGCCGACGAATCGCTCTCGAATTTAGGATTGCAGTAAGGAAGTTTTTCATCTCCGAACTCCTCTCTCGGACGAACATAAAAGTGAAGAATGATTGCTGCGCGTCCCGACCCTCCCGTCACGCGTGACGGGAGGGCCGGTCGCCCTATTGACGCATCACTGGCAACTGCTGTTGACGGTGTAGTTCACCCCGTCGTTGACAGCCCCGGCCCCGTTCTGACTCTTCGGAACCGTCACCGTGGCGGTGGCGGTCGTAGAGTTCCCGCTCGGGTCCGTGACCCTGAACGTGAACGTGTAGACGCGGCCGTTGCCGTTGCCGTTGCGCTCGCGGCGCAACTGCGCGGACTTGCAGTTGGCGGCGATGACGATGTCGTTGAGCGTGTTGCCGTCGCCGCCGCTGTTCTCCAGCTCGTCCGAAGTCACCTTCGTGATGACCACGTCGTTGATGTCCACCCCCGAGTCGCAGCTATCGGAGGCGCTCGCCACCAGCTGCGTCAGGTTGATGGTCGTGTAGCCGTGGTTCGGCGGCCAGAGCGAGATCACCGCGCCCGTCAGTGTGATGACCGGAGGCGTCGTGTCCCTGACCTGCACGGCGCGCGTCTTGGTGGTCGTGTTGTGGCCGTCGCTGACCGTGTAGGTGATCGTGTAGTCACCGACCTTGTCCGGGTCAACGTCGCTCACCTTCGTGATCGCGCTCGTCAGGTCGCCCGCGCACGAGTCGTCGGCCGTCGCACCAGGATCGGTGAACGTCGTGTGGCATTCGTGGACCAGCGGGTCGGCCCCGATGAGCGTGATGGTCGGCGCGATGGTGTCCTGCACGGTGACCGTGCGTGTCACGTCCACGGCCGCGTTACCGGACCTGTCGGTCGCATGGTAGGTGATGGTGTAGGTTCCGACGACATCCGGGTTGACCGTGCCCTCGGTCGTGACCGCAGTCGCGCCGTCGCAGTTGTCAGTCGCCGTCGCACCGGGGTCAGTAAACGCCGTGTGGCACTCGACCGTCATCGTCGCGCTCCCGTTGAGCGTGATGACGGGCTTGACCGCCGGGTTCTCCTTCACCGTGACGACCTGGGTCGCTGGCGTGGACGTGTTGCCGGCCGCGTCAATCGCTGTGTAAGTCAGCACAGTCTGCCCGGTCGGGAAGATGTTCCCGGCGGGCATGCCCGTGACGGTGATCGTCACGCCCGTGCAGTTGTCGCTGGCGGTCCCCACGCCGAGCTGGGAGTCATCAAGGAATATCGAGCACTCGCCCGCCCTCGTGTTGATCGTCTTGTTCGGCGGGGCCGTGACGGTCGGTGCCGAAGTGTCGGTCACGGACACGTTGACGGTTTGCAGGCAGGACGCGGAACGCCCGCTCGAATCCGTCACCGTCCAGGTGATGATCGTCGTGCCGGCCGGGTATGGCGCGGTCAGCGCCAGATTGTCACCGCGCTCGCCCGACACCGTCGTGCCGTTGCCAGTCGTCGTCGGCGTTCCGACTGTGACGTTGGCCGAGCACGCGCCGTCGGCGGCCGTGACATCCTGGTCGGCCGGGCAACTGATGGTCGGCGGGTCGTCGCCCGGAGCCGACTGGACCATAACTTTCTGCTCACACGTCGCCGTATGATTTTCGGCACCCGTCAACGTCCAGGTGATCGTGGTCGTGCCGAGCGGGTACGGGTCGCCCAGAGCGAGGTTGTCGCTACGGACGCCGACCGCGGCAGCGCCGTTCGTTGACGGGTTCGCGACGGCGACATCGGCTTCCGTGTCGCCGACGCCCAGCACGACCGCCACGTCAGACTGGCACTGGATGACCGGCTCCGCCGGTTCTTCCACGGTAACGGTGAAGCTGCAAGCGCCTCCGCCTGTTTCGGACGAATTGGTGACCGTCGTCGTGCCGACGGGGAAGAACGAGCCGGAGGTCGCCGAGCTGGTCAAGGTGCCGCAACTGCCGGTGGGTTCCAGGCTGAAGTTCACCACGGCACCGCGGACGTTGTCCTGCGTGGTGTTGGCGTAGACCGTCATGTTCGCCGGGCAAGACAGGGTGCAGGTCCCTCCCGCGCCGCCGCTGCCGACGCGAATCGACGGCGCGATGGCGTTGTTGTCCGCGCTGTTGAGTTCGAGCGTCGCGCTCGTGACGCTCGCCGTGTTAACGAGGGTCGCGCCGCCCGTGTTCGACACGTAAGTGAACTCGAAGATGGCAGACTCGCCGACGGGCAGGTTCGCCGCCGTGCAGGTCACAGGGCCTGTGCCTGTGCAGGTGAAAGTAGTGGACCCGCCCGTCTGGTTGACGGACAGGAAGGTCGCGTTGAGAAGCTGCGGGTTCGTCAACTGGACGGACGCCGCGTCGTTCGGACCCTGGTTCGTGACGTTGACGAGGTAGGTGATCGGCTCGCCCGTGCTCTCGTCGCCGCTGGCGAGGCCCGTCTCGACCGCGAGGTCCGTGGCCGGGGCCGGCCCCTGCAAAGTGAAGGGCGCTGACAACTGGAGCGAACCTCTGTTCGTGACCACGTTGGCCTTCCACACGCCGCGGTTCTCGATGGTGAACACGTCCACGACCGAACTGTCGGCCGAGGGCAGCAGGAAGGATTCTGTCTGCGGGCTCGTGGTGAGCGGCGTGAAGTTGTTCCCGCCCTTCTCCCTGACATAGCCCGACGGGTCGATCCAGGCGAGTCGGCGGCTGATGGCCGGGTCGAGCCCAGTCACCTTCGCGCAGATCGTCTCGCCGTAGTTGAAGACCGTCTTGGCGGTGTTCGTACAAGTGTTGGAGCCTGTGTTGTAGGCGTAGGTCGCAACGCTCGGTCCCGGCGGTGCCGAGACGGTGAAGACCGTGGGGTTAATCGAGCTGTCGCTGTTGTCCGCGATGGTGGCCTTCCACCCGCCGAGCGCGTCGTTGGGCTGGAGCGTGTAGGTGAACGTCTGCGGGTCCGACGTGATGTCGGTCGTCCCGAGGCCGCCGTACACGATGTTCGTGTTCGAGTCGAGCCAGTTGATGAAGTAGCCGCTCGAAGTGGGCACGCTATCGACCTTCGCGCAGACCGTGTCGCCGAGAACGAAGGAGGTCTTCGACGTGGTGCAGTCGGCCGCGTAGGTGCTGATGTTCCCGACCGGGGGCGGCTGGAAGAAGCGCGCGAGCGGGTTGGTGACGGGCACCATCAGCGACAGGTCGAGCCCGCTCTTTAAGAGCCGGCGGACTTCGGCCGGCGTGGCTTTGAGCCGGACCTGGGGGTTAGAGTCGGACGCCGCGGCGCTACTCTTCCGGCTCTCGCGCGAGGCGGCCGAAGAGCCGGAGTAGAGGAAGGCGGCGGCTAACAGGGCGACCAGGGCGAGCATCGCCCCAGGACGTACGAGCCGGCGGAAGCGGCCCGGAAGATCGCGCGCGGTTTGAAAAAAGGATCCGACAAAATTGATTTTCGCAAAGGATTTTTTGCGGGGGTTCATAGTGCGGCGCTCCTTCTAATCTGCTTGATTATTGCCTGCAAGGGTATTGCTCACGGGTTTACAATGGGAATCAACTCGGCTCAAACGATCCCGGAGATAAGTAAGGGACTTATTTGTACTGCACTAGAAGAGAATCTCGTAGTGGAGTCGGGGCAGCGAGGGGCACATCACCATCTCGGCGGCTCTGGGCACCAATTGAGCGCGTCAGCTTCTATACCATGCAAAGTGTTTTGTCAACGCTTTTTTTTTTGGCACAGTTTTCCTCCGTGTTTTGCCATTCGGGCTGTGCCAATTCCGCGGCGCGGGCCGGACCAATTGTCACGGAAACGGTGTACGAAAGGCCGCCGGGGGCGAGACCGGCGGCCCGCGATTGGTCCTACGGCTCCAGCACCAGCAGCCCGCCCGAGAACGTCTTCAGCGGTATTTGCAGCGGGTATCTTTCGGGCAGGTTCTCGATTCGGTACTCGCCGCTGGCCGGCTCGTACACGTAGAAATCGGTCCAGCCGCGCGCCTCCCACGTGCGCGCGTTGCCGACGTAGTCGTAGGGGACGAGGATGGGGCGGACTTTGATGACCGCGCGCCTGACGTACGCGGCCCTCTCCCCGCCGAGCTTGAAGAGGCTGAAGCCGATGAGCCTCTTGAGTACGTCAACCTCCGCCGCGCTCAGCGCGTAGCCGGGCCGCGTCGCCAGCCTATGGCACATGCCCGTGACGCCGTACATCGCGCCCTGTATGTAGCGCGGCGTGAAGAGCCCGTCCGAATATGGTCCAGCCGTCATGTCCTCGTTGAAGACCTTGACGGGCTCCTCGCGCGTCCCATCGTCCATTTCAAGCTCGACCCTGTAGAGGAAGATGGCTATCGAGTGGTCTATGCCGAAGAGGCCGTTGAACTGGAGGCTCGTCGTGTACTGGTTGAGCGTGAAGAGCGGCGCGTCCACGGCCTTCAGCGGGCGGTAGGCGGCGTCGAGCGCCCACTTCATCCCGCGGACGGCGCGCGGCTCTTTGGCAAGGGCCTTCTCGGTCCCGTCGAGCAGGGCGAACGGGTAGCCGACGAAAGTCACCAGGCCCTTCCTGAAAACGTAAAAGGGCATGGCGCGGACGTGAAAGACCGCGAAGAGGTAGACAATGTAGACGGCGAAGCCGACGATCAAATATTTGCGCAGCCTCAAGTGCCACGCGGGGATTTCGGCCGCCCCGGCGTTCGGGTCGTCCCTGCGCCGCCAACGCACGAGCGCGCGCTCCAACTTCTTCGGCAGGGGCGTGACGCTCAGTATGCCCAGACACCAGACCAGCCCGAATTGGCCCACCGGGTCAACGCGCAGCGGGCAGATGAGGTAGATGAAGAAGCCGATGGCGAGGAGGATGGCGATGAAGCGCGTCCGGCGGAAGCAGTAGAGGAAGATGAACGAGACCTCGAAGGCCATCGCCGTGTAGTTCAGGAGCTTGAGCACGAACAGGTGGTCGAGCAGGAAGTTGAAGTTGGCCGACTTGACCCAGGGCAGCAGGAAGACGTAGTAGAACCCGAGGCCGTCGCGCCACATCGGGTCCACGACTTTCAGCCACCCGGCGTTCAGCAGCCACAGGCTCAGGGTGATGCCCAGGAAATAGACCGGCCACGCCGGCGGCGCGGGCTCGCGCCTGATGCGCTCTCTTGAGAGATAGGCGTCGAGCGACCAGACCTTGTTGAGCCGCATGAAGAGCATCCAGAAGGCGGCCGCCTGGTTGAACCTGAAGTCCAGGTACCGAACGTTCGGGAAAGAATAGTTGAGGGTGCACAGGACCAGGAAGTGTAGGATGACGACCGCGCGCCCGCCGAAGCCCACGAGGATGCAGAGCAGCAGGGCCACGAGCGCGGGGAAGATGAAGTAAACGGCAGTCTTGTACCCGAGCGAGCCGGGCTCCCAGAGGTAGCCGGCCTGCTGGTACGTGCGCCAGACGACGACGATGGCGACCAGCGCGTAGCCCATGCGGAAGAGCGCCAGGAAGTAGGGGTCGGCCTCGGCCTTCGCGAGTCGCTCGATGAAGCTGGAGAGCTTGAGACGGAGCTTTGTCAGCATTGAACTCAGTTGATGTAGAATAGGGATAATTTAGGATACGTGCTTGAGCCGGGCGTAACTATATCACGCCCCCCGCCGATTTCAAGATGGGCGGGAACGGGGAGTGAGAGGCCGACCGGCAACGCGCGCGTTCAGGGGAATCTATGCTCAAACTTTTCGTGACGGGCGGCGCAGGCTTCATCGGCTCTGCCTTCATCAGGCTCGCGCTCGCCGAAGACGCGTCCTGCCAGATCACAAACTTCGACGCGCTGACTTACGCCGGGAACCCGGACAACCTCGAAGGGCTCGACGACGAGCGCCATCGCTTCGTCCGCGGCGACATAGCGGACCGCGCGGGCGTTCTGGCCGCGCTCGAAGACGGCGCGGACGCCGTCGTCAACTTCGCCGCCGAGTCGCACGTTGACCGCAGCATCGCCTCGGCCGACGAATTCCTGCGGACCAACGTCCTCGGCACGCAGGTGCTCCTCGACGCCGCGCGCGAGCGAAAGGTCAAACGGTTCGTCCACATCTCGACGGACGAGGTGATGGGGAGCCTGCCGGAAGATGAAGGGGCGTTCTTCAATGAAGACTCGCCCTTCGCGCCGAACAGCCCGTACGCGGCGTCGAAGGCCGCGGCGGAACATCTGGTGCGCGCGGCGGCGCACACCTTCGGCCTCGACACAGTGGTCACGCGCTGCGGCAACAACTACGGCCCGCGCCAGTTCCCCGAAAAGTTCCTCCCGCTGATGCTCGCCAACGCCATGCACGACGAGCCCATCCCGCTCTACGGCGACGGGCGCAACGTGCGCGACTGGATTTACGTCGAGGACCACTGCCGCGCTATCCGCGCGGTGATGGAGCGCGGGCGCTCCGGCGAGGCTTACAACATCGGCGCGCGCAACGAGCGGCGCAACCTTGACGTGGTCGAAGCGGTCCTCGCCGCGCTCGGCAAGCCGCGCTCGTTGGTTCGTCACGTCAAGGACCGACCAGGCCACGACCGCCGCTACGCCATCGACCCGACGAAGATCGAGACGGAACTCGACTGGCGGCCCGTCGAGACGTGGGAGAGCGGGCTGCGGAAGACCATACGCTGGTACGAGGAGAACACGGCCTGGGTCGAGCGCGCGCGCAGCGGCGCTTACCGCGAGTTCTACGCGCGGCAGTACGGGACGGAGGTCTTAAAGTAAGGAGTCAGAATACAGGAGTCAGACATACAGCAGTCAGAATGAAAAACCGTCGCGGCTCTTCTCCTGACTTCTGACTCCTGACTTCTGACTCCTGTATTCTGCTTTTATGAGAGTGCTGGTGACTGGGTCCGGCGGGATGCTCGGCCGCGCGGTGGCCGCGCACTGCCGTGCGCTCGGCGACGAAGTTTTCGTGCACGACCACGCGAGCCTCGACATCGCGGACGCGCGCGCGGTCTCGGCCGCCTTCGAGCGCGAGCGGCCGGAGGCGGTCTTCAACTGCGCGGCGTGGACGGACGTGGACGGCTGCGAGTCTGACCGCGAGCGCGCCTTCGAGGCGAACGCGCGTGGGCCGGAGAACCTCGCGGCTGGCGCGCGTGCGACCGGCGCGCAGCTCCTGACCGTTTCGACCGACTACGTCTTCGACGGCGCGAAGGAGGGCTTCTACACGCAGCGCGACGACCCGAACCCGCAGAGCGTTTACGCCTGGGCCAAGCTCGAAGGCGAGCGGCTGGCACAAAAAGCCTGCGCGCGCACGGCGGTCGTCCGCACGGGCTGGATTTTCGGCGCGGGCGGGAAGAATTTTTTAAGCCGCGTCGTCGAGCTGAGCCGCGCGGGCACACGCCTCAAGGCCATCTCGGACGCCTGGGGCACCCCGACTCACGCCGCTGACCTGGCGTGCCGCCTGCGCGAGTTGGCCCAGCTTGATTTGCCCGGCGTCTATCACGTTGTCAACGCCGGCGCGGGCGCGAGCTTTGAAGAGTTCGCGCGCGAGGCGCTGGCCGCGGCCGGCCTCGACGCGTCCAACCTGGAGAGCGTGCCGATGGATTCGCTCCCGAGACCGGCCCCGCGCCCGCGCAACTCGCGCCTCCGCTGCCTGCTCTCGGAGGCAATCGGCCTTCAGCCCCTGCCCGACTGGCGACACGCGCTCAGGGAGTTCGTGCGAAGCGGTGGTCAGTAGTCAGTGGTCAGTAGTCAGCTTAAAACAGGCGGGCGTGCCGAGGCTTGGTCTTTAACTGACCACCGGCCACCGGCCACTGACCGCTGCTTTTCCGCTTGGCAGTCGGCCCGCTTTTGATGGTATGCTTTAACGCTTCTGTGTCGGGGCGGGGGATGAGCGATACGACCACGCCGTCTTCTTTCACCCCCGCGGCCTATCGTCCATCGTCTTTCTTGTAAGGTGTAGAATTATGGTTTCACAAGACAATCGCTTGCTTCCCTTGCCCGCCGGAGAGCGCGGCCTCGAACGCCCGCTGGGCGACCTCTCGCAGTCGAAGCCTTACGGCGTCTCGGCGTCCGAGCCGACGCACCTGCGCGACTACCTCTTCGTCGTCCTCAAGCGCAAGTGGCTCATCCTGACGCTCGTCGTCGTCGTCACCACGCTCGTCACGGTCCAGATGTACCGCCAGCCCTCCGTCTATCAGGCGTCGGCGATGATTCAGATCGACACCAAGCAGCGGAGCGTGCTCACGACCGGCCAGGGCGGCGTCGTCATCAATACGGGCGGCGACCGCGACCCGGCCTACTGGAACACGCAGCTCAAGCTCCTGGAAAACCCCGCGCTCGCGCGCCAGGTGATACTGACGCTCGACCTGCATAAGGACCCGGCGTTCTTCGGCTCGGCCGGGCAGACCAGCATCGGCTCCGCCCTGCGCAGGCTCCTCTACGGCGAGGAGACGGCCCAGCCGGTGCTGGCCCCGGAGACCAGCCAGATTCAAGTCGTTGACTCGGACAAGGTGGTCGAAGGGCAGTTGTCCGCGCAGGAGCTGGCTAAGCTGGAACCCTACGAGAACACGCTCGCGGCGAACCTCTCGGTGGACCCCATCGTCGGGACCAACCTCGTCAACCTGCGCTACCGCCACTCGAACCCCGAACTGGCACAGCGCATCGTCAACACCTACGCCGACACCTTCGCGCACAACAACGCCGAGGGGATGTCAACCCGCAACGATCAGGCGCTCAAGACCGTCGGCCAGAAGATCGCCGAGCTGCAAGCCGCCATCGAGCAGGACGAGGCGACGAAGTTCAACTACATCCAGCAGAAGGGACTCCCCTTCAGCCAGGGGCCGAACAGCGGGCAGGCTCCGCAGCCGAACATCGAGGCCGACAAGCTGGCGCGGCTCAGCACGGCGCTGCTCGACGAGCAGAGCAAGCTCAAGGTGCTCCGGGCGCTGTACGAGACGGCGGCGCGGTCGTCCGACCCGAACGACATCCCCGAGGTGGCCGACAACAAGCGCATCCAGGACCTGCGCGGCAAGCTCGACACGCTCAGGCAGAAGCGCGCCGAACTGCTCATGATCTACCAGCCGGAGTGGCCCGACGTGAAGAAGGTGGACGCGCAGATCGAGATGCTCGAAGACTCCTTGAGCAAGGCCCCGAAGGAAGTCATCAACGCGCTGAAGGCGAACCTCGACAGGTCCATCGCCACGGAGGCCGGGCTGCGCGCGGACTACAACTCGCAGAACGGCCGCGTCACGCAGAACAACCGCGACATGCTCCAACTGAGCGTGCTCAACCAGCGCATCGAGACCAACAAGCAGTTCCTCAACACCTTCCTCCAGCGCAAGTCGGAATTGGAGAACCAGAAGGACGACCCGACGAAGACCAACAACGTCAGCGTCACGCAGTACAGCCGCTCGGGCGTGCTCATCGGCCCGGCGCGCACGCGCAACATCATCATTGCGCTCCTGCTCTCGCTCGGCGTCGGCATCGGCCTCGCCTTCCTGCTCGACTACCTCGACGACACGCTCAAGTCCATCGAGGACGTTGACCGCTACGTCCATCTGCCGTCGCTCGCGCTCATCCCCTCGAACAGGAGCGAGCAGCGGCAGCGCCTCAAGGGCAAGAGCCACCACGGCCAGGCTGAGGCGAGCGAGACGACCGCTCTGGCGCTGATTAACGACGTGCGCTCGCCAATCGCGGAGGCGTATCGCCACCTCCGCACCTCGCTCCTGCTCTCCTCGGCGGGCCAGCCGCCGAAGACCATTCTCATCACTTCGAGCCAGCCCTCCGAGGGCAAGACGACGACGGCCGTCAACACCGCCGTCATGCTCGCGCAGACCGGGGCGGAAGTCTTAATCATTGACTGCGACCTGCGCCGCCCGCGCCTGCACGCTCACTTCAACGTGCCGAACGCGAAGGGCGTGACCAACTTCCTCTCGGGCGAGTCGGAGTTGGACGGCCTGATGCAGCCCTACGAGAAGCTGCCGAACCTGAAGCTGCTGACTTCGGGGCCGGTGCCGCCGAACCCTGCGGAGCTGCTCGGCTCCGACGAGATGCGCAAGCTCCTCGCCAGGGCGTCTGACCGCTTCACGCACGTCGTGATCGACTCGCCGCCCGCCATCTCGTTCACGGACGCCTCGATCCTCTCGACGATGGTTGACGGCGTCGTGCTCGTCGTCCACGGCGGGCGCAGCTCGCGCGCGGTCGTCCGCCGCGCCAAGCAGCAGTTGCTCGATGTCGGCGCGAACATCTTCGGCGTCGTGCTCAACAACGTGAAGCTGGAAGCGACGAACTACTATTATTATGCCGGCTACTATTCGAGCTACTACACGGACTCGGATGACGACGGCGCGACTGACGCCTCCTCGGCGGGCGCGGGCGGGGCGGCGAGTTAATGCCGGGCCAGTTCTGCGTCATCGCGCCCGACGTGCAGCTCGGGCGCGATGTCGCCATTTACAACTTCGTCAACCTCTACGGCTGCGAAATCGGCGACAACACCAGGGTCGGCTCGTTCGTCGAGATTCAGAAGGGCGCGCGCGTCGGGCGCAACTGCAAAATCTCCAGCCACACTTTCATCTGCGAGGGCGTGACCGTCGAGGACGAAGTCTTCATCGGCCACGGCGTCAAATTCATCAACGACAAGTACCCGCGCGCCACGCGCGCCGACGGCCAGCTTCAGACCGCTGAAGATTGGACCGTCGAGCAAACAATCGTGCGCCGCGGCGCGAGCGTCGGCACGGGCGCAACCGTCCTCGGCGGCGTCGAGATCGGCGAGCGCGCCATCGTCGGCGCGGGCTCTGTCGTCACGCGCAACGTCCCCCCCGGCTCAATCGTCGCGGGCAACCCGGCGAGAATCATAAAGACAATGATGAATGCGGAATGATGAATGATGAATTAAGAACCAGTCGTCTTTAATTCATCATTCCGCATTCATCGTTCATCATTGCGCACTTATGCTTGTTCCTTTCGTTGACCTACAGGCGCAGTACCGTTCGATCAAGGCGGAGATTGACGGGGCGGTCGGGCGCGTGCTGGAGAGCGCGAGTTTCATCCTCGGGCGCGAGGTGGAGGCGTTCGAGGCGGCGTTCGCGGAGTACGTGGGCGCGCGCTTCTGCGTCGGCGTGAGCAACGGGACGGCCGCCGTGCAGCTCGCGGTGACGGCGTGCGGCCTCGGCGCGGGCGACGAAGTGATCGTGCCTGCCAACACCTTCTTCGCCTCGGCCGAGGCCGTCTCGACCGCGAATGCTACTCCCGTCTTCGTTGACGCCGACCCCGTCTCCTACAACCTTGACGTTTCGAAAATCGAGGCCGCCATCACAAAGCGCACGCGCGCCATCCTGCCCGTGCATTTGTACGGCCAGCCCGCGGACCTCGACCCCGTTTTCGAGATCGCCGAGCGGCACAATCTGATGGTGATCGAGGACGCGGCGCAGGCGCACGGCGCGCGCTACAAGGGGAGGCGCGTCGGCGCGCTCGGGCGCGCGGGCTGCTTCAGCTTCTACCCCGGCAAGAATCTCGGGGCTTACGGCGAGGGCGGCGCGGTCGTCACGAACGATGCGGAGGTCGCGCGGCGAGTCAGGCTCCTGCGCGACCACGGGTCGGAACAAAAGTACCGCCACGAAATCATCGGCTACAACTTCCGCCTCGAAGGGATTCAGGGCGCGGTGCTCAATGTGAAGCTCAAACACCTCGGCCGCTGGAACGATTTGCGGCGCTCGACGGCCCGGCGCTACGGCGAGTTATTGAACGGAAGCAATCTCACACTGCCGCGCGAGCTGCCGTCCGCAGAGCACGTCTATCACCTTTACGTCGTGCAGACCGGGGGGCGCGACGCGCTGCAAAAGGCATTGGCCGAAGCTGGCGTGCAGACGGGCATCCACTATCCTGTGCCAATTCACCTGCAACCGGCATACGCGTTTCTGGGCCACAAGCCCGGCGACTTTCCCGAGGCCGAGCGGCAGGCCGCGCGCGTGCTCTCGCTCCCCATGTTCCCGGAATTGACGGAAAAGCAGATAATGCACGTCGCGGAAACCGTCCGCGGATTTACGGAGAAGAGATGAGTCCCGTCACCATCGGCGTCATCGGCTGCGGCTACTGGGGGCCGAACCTGCTGCGCAACTTCGCGGAGAACGAGCGCGCGGCGCTGCGCTGGATGTGCGACGTGGACACGAAACGCCTGGAGTCCCTCGGCCGGCGCTACCCTTCGGCGCGCACGACGACCGACTGCGCGCGCCTCTTCGACGACCCCGAACTCGCCGCCGTCGTCGTCGCCACCCCGGTCAGTACGCACTTCGACTTCGCCAGGCAAGCCTTGCAGGCGGGCAAGCACGTGCTGGTCGAAAAGCCCTTCACGGCGAGCGTGCGTGAAGCTGAAGAGTTAATCGGGCTGGCCGAGCGGAACAGCCTCGCGCTGATGGTGGACCACACCTTCATCTACACGGGCGCTGTCCGCAAGATCAAGGAGATGGTCACGGGCGGCGAACTCGGCGACCTGCTCTACTTCGACTCGACGAGAATCAACCTCGGCCTCTTCCAGCGCGACATCAACGTCGTCTGGGACCTCGCGCCGCACGACCTCGCGATCATGGACTTCCTGCTGGACCGCCGGCCGCTCAGCCTGACGGCCACGGGCAGTTGCCACGTCGAGCGCGGGATAGAGAACATCGCCTACGTGATGCTGCGCTTCCCCGAAGAGTTCATCGCGCACTTTCATTTCAACTGGCTCTCGCCCGTCAAGATTCGCCGCACGTTGATCGCCGGGAGCAGGAAGATGGTCGTTTACGACGACATCGAGCCGACCGAGAAGGTGCGCGTTTACGACAAGGGCGTGCTGGTGACGCGCGCCGGGGAGGCGGACCCCGAGGCCGCCTACCAGACGCTGGTCAGCTACCGCACGGGCGACGTGTGGGTCCCGAAGCTCGACTCGACCGAGGCGCTGCACTACGTCTGCGACGAATTCCTGAGCGCGATCACGGAGAAGCGCCGCCCGCTGACCGACGGCCAGTCCGGCCTGCGCGTCGTCCGCCTGCTCGAAGCCGCGCAACAGTCCATCAGCCAGGAGGGCCGCGCGATACAGCTTTGAATTTTTTCTTTGCGTCTTTGCGCCTTTGCGTGAAATACCAAAACCACTCACGCAAAGGCGCAAAGACGCAAAGAAGAAGGTTGATGGATTAGGATTTTTGATGGGTGTGCCGGTGAAGCAGACGGGTCCGAAGATGAAAGTGCCGCTCCTGGATTTGCGTGCGCAGTATGAGCCGCTCAAGGAAGAGATGCAGGAGGCCGTCCGGCGCGTGCTGGACTCGCAGCAGTTCATCCTCGGGCCGGACGTGGCGGCGCTCGAAGAGGAAATCGCGCGCTACACGGGCGCGCGCCACGCCGTCGCCTGCGCCTCCGGCTCGGACGCCCTGCTGCTCGCCCTGATGGCGCTCGACATCAGGAGCGGCGACGAAGTCGTTACCACGCCCTACAGCTTCTTCGCCACCGCTGCGGCCATCGCCCGAGTCGGCGCGCGCCCCGTCTTCGTGGACGTGGAGCCCGCGACCTACAACCTGGACGTTTCAAAAATCGAAGCGGCCGTCACCGAACGCACGCGCGCCGTCATGCCCGTGCACCTCTACGGCCAGTGCGCGGAGATGGACGCGTTGACGGAGATAAGTCTGCGGCACAATCTTCCGATCATCGAGGACGCGGCGCAGGCCATAGGGGCCGAGGACGGCGGCGGCCGGGCCGGGGCGATGGGCTCAATCGGCTGCTTCAGTTTTTACCCGTCGAAGAACCTCGGCGCGGCCGGAGACGCCGGGATGATGACGACGAACGACGACGCGCTCGCGGATCGCCTGCGGTCCTTGCGCGTGCACGGCAGCCGCACGAAGTATCAGCACGAGTTGCTCGGCGTGAACAGTCGCCTGGACTCGCTTCAGGCCGCCGTCCTGCGCGTCAAGCTGCCGCACCTGGACTCGTGGTCCGACGCGCGCCGCGCGAACGCCGAACGCTACGACCGGCTGTTCGAGGACGCGGGCCTGACCGAGGAGGTCGGCCTGCCCTTCGTGCGCGAGCACGTGCGCCACATCTTCAACCAGTACGTCGTACGCGTCCGCGACGGCCGCCGCGATGCGCTCGCGGAGCACCTCAAGCAGAGCGGCATCGGCACGGACATCTACTACCCCATCCCGCTCCACCTGCAAACCTGCTTCAATTATTTGGGCCACAATGAAGGCGACTTCCCCGAGGCCGAGCGCGCCGCGCGCGAATCGCTCGCCCTGCCCGTCTATCCAGAGTTAACCGCCAAGCAGCAGGGCTACGTCGTCGAGATGATTCGGGAATTCTTCTGATTGCAGAAGGCGTGAACGAAACGCTTCAACCCTTTGCGCCTTCGGTTTTATCTTTGCGCCTTTGCGAGAAACAGCCTTTCACGCAAAGGCGCAAAGGGTTGAGCCTGTTTTTCGGTTAAATCAGACCGTGCCCCAGCGGACTTTGTTCGCGGCGGCGGTGCCGTCGGCCGTGTGGCTTGCGAGTTCCTGGCGCGCGAGTTCGAGGTCGTGCTCGGTCATGAGGCGGACGAGCTGTTTGAAGTTGACTTCGGGCTCCCAGCCCAAACGCTCGCGCGCCTTGGCGGCGTCGCCGAGGAGCAGGTCAACTTCGGCCGGGCGGTAGTAGCGCGGGTCCTGCTCGACGTATCCTTGCCAGTCTAAATCGAGCAGCCCGAAAGTCTCGTCGAGGAACTCCCTGACCGAGTGCGTCTCGCCCGTCGCGATGACGTAGTCGTCCGGCTCATCGGCTTGCAGCATCAGCCACATCGCCCTGACGTAGTCTTTGGCGTAGCCCCAGTCGCGCCGCGCGTCCAAATTACCCAGGTATAACTTGTCTTGCAGGCCGAGCTTGATTCGGGTCGCCGCGCGCGTGATCTTGCGCGAGACGAAGGTCTCGCCGCGCCGCTCGCTTTCGTGGTTGAACAGGATTCCGTTGCAGGCGAAGAGGTCGTAGGACTCGCGGTAGTTGACCGTGATGTAGTAGGCGTAAGCCTTGGCGCAGCCGTAGGGCGAGCGCGGGTAGAAGGGCGTCGTCTCGGTCTGCGGCGTCTCCAAAACTTTGCCGAACAACTCGGACGATGAAGCCTGGTAGAACTTCGGCCGGATGCCCGTCTCGCGGATGGCTTCGAGGATGCGGACGGTGCCGACGCCCGTCACCTCGGCCGTGTACTCGGGCACGTCGAAGCTGACGCGGACGTGGCTCTGCGCGCCGAGGTTGTAAATCTCGTCGGGCTGCACGCGGCGCAGGATCGTGTTGAGCGAGCTTGAGTCGTTGAGGTCGCCGTAGAACATGCGGAGCCGCGTGTTCGGCTCGTGCGGGTCTTGATAGAGGTGGTCAATCCTGTCGGTGTTGAAGGAGGAGGAGCGGCGGACGATGCCGTAAACCTCGTAGCCTTTTTCGAGCAGCAGCTCGGTCAAAAACGAGCCGTCCTGCCCGGTGATGCCTGTGATGAGAGCGCGTTTGGTCATAAAAAGAAGAGCACCTGTCTAGCGGTAGATTCCGTCTGTATAGAGAGCGTTTGGTCGAACTCGCGAACTCCGTACGATAGCTAATGACGTGATTTTCAGCAAGCAGCGAGCGGTCCTCTTCGTCCTCAAAAAATCAGGAACCACGAAGACACACGAAGAGACACGAAAAAGGGCCGTTCTTAATTCGTGTTACTTCGTGTGTCTTCGTGGTTCCTGTCTTTCCGCCGAACGTTAATCTCACTTACGGCCCCGTGCCTGTGAAGCTCGTGGACGGTCCCGCCGGGACGTTGCCGCTCAGGTTGGTGATGCTTCTCGATGTCGGGCTGAAGGTGAAGCCGCTCTTCGTTGGCTTCAAGGTGAAGTTGCGCCCCGCGGGCAATGTCGTGAACGTGTAATAGCCGGTGCTCGTGGTCTGCGCCGTGCGGACGGGGAAGCCGGCGGGCGTAGGGCTCGTCAGCGTGACGGTCACCGCGCCGATGCCCGTCGAGGTGCCCGCGCGCACGACGCGCCCGCTGATTGAATAGACCTTAACGGAGAAGTTCAAGCCCGTTTGGCTGGCGCTCAGGTTGGCGAGCGACTTACTGGCCGGCGTGAACTGGTAACCGTTCTTAATCGGCGTCACAGTGTAGCTGCGCCCGGCGGGGACGTTCGGGAACGAATACGCGCCGGTGCTGGAAGTCGTCGCCGTCCGCGCGGCGAAGCCCGCCGGCGTCGGGCTCTCAAGTTTCATCGTCACACCGCCCAAGCCGGCCGCGCCAAATTTGACGCCGCCGCTCAGAGTGTAAGTCTTGAGCGTCGCTACGAAATTCGTGCCCGGCTGGCTGGTCGTCAGGTTGAGCAGGGCCGCCTGCGCGGGGCTGAACGTGTAGTTCGTCTTCGAGGGCGTCAGCTTGTAGCTGCCCGGCGTTGGCACGCTGCCAAACGAGTACGTGCCGTAGCTCGTCGTCGTCACAGTGCGCGGCGTGAAGTTCGCCCCGCCCGTCAGCGTCATCGTCACGCCGCCGAGGGCAGCGCCGTCGCTCGTGCCGACCGTGACGCGGCCGCTGATTGTGGCCGGGCGCGTCCTGAAGTTGACCCCCGTCTGGTCCTCCTGGAGGTTGACGAAGCTCTGCTTCGACGGCGTGAAGGTCAGGCCGCTCCTGGAAGGAGTCAGCGTGTAGTTGCCGCCGACCTGAAGCTCCAGGGAGTAATTGCCGCTGCCGTCTGTGAGGACGGTGCGATTCTGAGAGCCGCCGAGCGTGACGGTCACGCCGCCGATGCCCGTCGCGCCGTCGCTCGTCACGCGCCCGCTGACGGTGTGCGTGTCCGTGAGCTTCGTAAAGAAGGCGTCGGTAAGGTTGAGACCCTGTTTGCTCTGGTACTGGCGGAGCTTCGGAAAGTTGGAGGACTGAGTGTAGCCCATGACGTAGGCATTGCCCGACGAATCGGCGGCGAGACCCTCGGCGAAGTCATCGCCGTTGCCGCCGAGGTAGGTGCTATAGAGGAGCGAGGCCGCACCTGGGCGGTTGGTGTCGAGCTTCGCGACGAAGGCATCCCTCCCGCCCTGGTCGGTCTGGTACGGATGTAACGTCGGGAAGTCGGGCGAGCTGGTGTTCCCCGATACGTAAACTTCGCCCGCCGAATTCATGGCGATGTCTTCCACGATGTCGCTACCACTGCCTCCCAGGTACGTGCTGTAGAGCATCGCTGCGGGGCCGGACACGTTGGTGTCGAGTTTCGCGACGAAACCGTCGAAGCCGAACTGCACGCTCTGGCTCTCATGGTAGGGGTTGATCGTCGGCTGGTAGGAGTTGACCATCGGGAAGTCGGGCGCGCTGGTGGAGCCCACCACGTAAGCGACGCCAGCCGAGTCTATGGCGATGCCGCTGCCATGAGCTTCGCCGCGTTCGCCGCCCAGGTAAGTGCTGTAGAGGAGGGCGGCCGCTCCCGACTTGTTGGTGTCTAATTTCGTGACGAAGGCGTCACGCAATTCGCTCTGCTTCGTCTGATACTGATGGAGCACCGGGAAGTCCGCCGAGTAGGTCTCGCCAGTCACGTAGGCGACGCCCGCCGAGTCCACCGCGATGTCGCAGGCTTCTTCCCAACCCCCGCCGCCAAGAATAGTGCTGTAGACGAGCGAGTCCGCGCCCGAGCTTTCGGTGTCGAGCTTCGTGACGAAGGCGTCATTTTCTCCGCGGTTCGTCGGCAAGCCGTGGAACGTCGGGAAATTCTGCGACCAGGTGAAGCCGGTCACGTAAGCGTTGCCTGACGAGTCCGCGGCGATGGCCGTGGCGACTTCGTCACCGTCCCCGCCGAGGTACGTGCCATAGAGCAGCGAGGCCGCGGGCGGCAGTCTCGGGTCGAGCTTGATGACGAAGAGGTCTGCGTTGGCCCAGGGACCCGGCTTTGTCTGGTACTGATTGCGGACCGGGAAATCCGGCGAGTTCGTAAGGCCGGCCACGTAAACCACTCCCGCCGCGTCCACGGCGACGGCGGTGGCAGAGTCGAAGTACATGCCGCCGAAGTAAGTGCTGTAGACGAGCGAGTCCGCGCCCGACAGGTTCGGATTCAACTTAGCGATGAAGGCGTCATCATAATTGTCCGTTGATTCCTTGTATGGATTGACCGTTGGGAAATCAGGCGAAGTGGTCGAGCCCACCACGTAAGCCATGCCTGACGAATCCAGGGCGATGTCGTAGGCGTTATCGGTGTTGTAGCCGCCCAGGTAAGTCGAGTAGGTCAACACGGGGTCAATCACCAGCGGCCGCGCGCGGTCGTACTCCCCGACCTCGATGCCCACCTCGCGCCTGCCCTTTATCACGTACCGGCTCGCGACCTCACGCCGCTCGCCGCCGACCTCCTGGTACGCGGCCGGCCTGCGCTGCCTGACTTCGCCGCCCGCCGTGCCTAACACCAACTCGCCCGTCCCGCGCTCGACCCGCATCCTCTCGACGCCGGAGAACTCCAAAGCTATCTGGCGTGAATCAACTCCCGGCGCGACCTCGAAGTCGTACTCCAGTTGCCGCTGCTCGCCGTAATAGATCACGTCCACGCCCGGATAGACCTGCGCGTACCTGACGCGAGCGTAACGTGGAACTTCCGTGCGCCACTTCGCCGGGTCGCTGCCGATTAAATAGTTCGTCCGCGCCCGCATCACCTCTTCGCCCGCGACCGGCGGCGAGGGACTCGCGCCCTTCAGCTTCATACGCAGGATGGCCGCCGTGCGTTTGCGCGCGGCATGTCGCAGCCCGCGCGCAGAGTCCCGGTCGGGCAGCCCGCGCCGCAAGTCGCGGCCCTCTTTGCGCCCGCCATCTTCCGCCTTCTGTAATGAGAGCACGGCCTCGGTCGGCGTGAGAAAGAGCGTGTAGCCCGCGCCGCGCGAGACGTAGCGGACTTCCGAGTTCACCTGCCCACGGTTCTCCTCGAAGCTCAGCGGCAGCTTCATGTAAGCCTCGCTGACGCGCCCGCGCGTCTCGTCGTCAACCGCTTCGGCTCGCGGCGCGGTCTGCGCGGAGGGTGCGCCGGCTGTCGGAGTAAGGGGGGGCGGAAGATGATTGCCGGCGACGCGCCTCTCCCGAGTCGTGATAATGATTAGTCCGGCGACGAACAGCGCGCAGGCCAGGACGCAGGCGACGAGTTTTCTGAGGTTTCGTGAGGTGAGCATGTAAGTTCTCCTTCCGCCGAGAGGAAGTCTTCCCGAATAAGCTCGCGGTTGAGGCTACACTTTGTTGACCAGAGGGTGGATGGCGAGGGCGCGCGCGTTTGCCCTTTGCGGGCGGTGAACGCCGCTGAGCATAGGAGCGCGGGCGGGCGATGTCAAGAAAGTTGTGGCTGCCACGGGCGGGCCTCATTTCGCAGTCTTGTCCATTGTTTGATAACATGCCGCGGCAAATTTGAAGGCGGGCAAATTGATTGATGGACACTTCTAATTTCCCTTACAAGAAAGTCGTGGTCACGGGCGGCGCGGGTTTCCTCGGCCGCTTCCTGGTGCAAAAACTGCGGGACGCGGGCGCGGACGTGTTCGTCCCGCGCAGCAAGGATTACGACCTCGTCAAAAACGGGGACGTGATTCGCCTCCTCGAAGACGCGCGGCCCGAGATGGTCATACACCTCGCCGCGGTCGTCGGCGGCATCGGCCACAATCAGAAGAACCCCGGCCGCTTCTTCTACGACAACCTGATGATGGGCGTCCAACTGATAGAGCAGTCGCGCCTGCACGGCGTCAATAAATTCGTCGCCACCGGCACAGTCTGCGCGTACCCGCGAATCACGCCCGTCCCCTTCAAAGAGGACGACATCTGGAACGGCTACCCCGAGGAGACGAACGCGCCCTACGGCCTGGCGAAGAAGATGATGCTCGTGCAGTCGCAATCTTACCGCGAGCAGTACGGCTTCAACTCCATCTTCCTGCTTCCCGCGAATCTCTTCGGCCCCTTCGATAATTTCGACCTCGAAACTTCGCACGTCATCCCCGCCTTGACTCGCAAGTGTGTGGAGGCGCGTAGGAGCGGCGCGGCCTTCATCGAGGCGTGGGGCTCGGGCGGCGTCTCGCGCGAGTTCCTGTACGTCGAGGACTGCGCCGAGGGAATCTTCCGCGCGGCCGCCGCTTACGACGAGAGCCTCCCCGTCAACCTCGGCAACGGGCGCGAGGTGATGATCCGCGACCTGGTCGAGTTGATCGCGGAGCTGACGGGCTTCGCGGGCGAAATCCGCTGGCAGGCTTCGAGGCCCGACGGCCAGCCGCGCCGCCGCCTCGACGTGACGCGCGCGTTCGAGAAGTTCGGCTTCCGCGCCCAAACCTCACTCGAAGACGGCCTGCGCCGCACGATTGACTGGTACGAACAGCAGAATCCAGAATCCAGAATCCAGAATGGATAAGGCCGAGAACCGCATTCACAGATTTTCCTTTCATTCTGGATTCTGAATTCTGACTCCTGAATTCTGCTTTTATGAAGCTCAGCGTCGTCACAATCTCTTTCAACCAGGCGCAGTTTCTGGAGGAGACCATCCGGTCCGTGCTGGGCCAGGAGTACGAGCCGCTCGAATACATCATCGTGGACGGCGGGAGCACGGACGGGAGCGTGGAGATTATCCGCCGCTACGAGGACCGTTTGACCTACTGGGTGAGCGAGCGCGACCGCGGGCAGACGGACGCGCTCAACAAGGGTTTGAGCAGGGCCACGGGCGAGGTCGTCACCTGGCTCAACAGCGACGACCTCTTTGCGCCGGGTGCCTTGCACGCGGCCGCGGCTTATTTCAAGCGGCACGAAGACGTGGCGCTCGTGCACGGCAAGACCTTGCTCTTCGGGGAGAACTTCAGGGAGCGGGTCAAGGGCGCGGAGCGCCGCGACCTGAGGGTCCGCTACCTCGCGGGCATCCCGTTCCCGCAGCCCTCGTCCTTCTTCCGCCGCAGCGTTCTCCTTGAGCAGGGCTACCCCGACGAGGCGATGCACTACGGGATGGACTACGACCTCTTCGTCCGCGTCGCGCTGAACTATGAGCTGCTGGCGGTCGATGACCTGTTCTCGAAGTACCGCCTGCACGACGAGAGCAAGAGCGTGACGCAGAGTTTGGGCTTTGCGCGCGACTGGGCCAAAGTCTTCAGCAAGGTCTTGAGGACGTTCTCGTTCACGGGCGACCTGATTGACGAGATGCGCGGGCTCGGTCTTTACTACGAAGCGGAAGACCGCTACCGCGTGACGAAGAGTTTTACGAGGGAGGAGCTGCGCCGCGCCTTCCTCTACTTTCTTGAAAGCCACGTCTCCTACGACTACGTCGGCCTGGACCTGAAGACGGCCGCGCGGCTGGCCTCGTTCGTCAAAACTTTCGACCCGGAGTTTTACCGCGCGGGCGGGTTCGCGCGCGTGCGCTGGCGGACCAGGTTTTTGGGCCGGCCGCTCATCAAATACCTGAGGAGCCTCAGAGGCTGATGCCACTTTTCACCGTCGTCATCCCGACCTACAACCGCGCCGGCTTCATCGTGGAGACGATCAACTCGGTCCTGGCACAGACGGACGCGGACTTCGAGATAGTCGTCGTGGACGACGGCAGCACCGACGACACGCAGGATATCGTCGCGCGTGCCTTCGGCCACGCGGACAAGGTCAGGTATGTCAGGCAGGCCAACGCCGAGAGGGGCGCGGCGCGCAACCGCGGCGTACGCGAGGCGCGCGGCCAATTCGTCATCTTCCTCGACTCCGACGATTTGATGCGGCCCGAACACTTGAGCACCTTGAGAGGGATCATAGAAGAGCGGCCCGGCGTGAATTACCTCGCCACCAAGTACGAGTTCATACGCGACGGGCGGGTCTCCTCCGCCGGGCTCGAATGGATTCGTGAGGGCGAGTACGGCACGGACTTCTTCCTGCGCGGCGACCCGCTCGGCTCGGTTTTTTGCATCAGGAAGGACAACCCCCGCTTGAAACTGTTCGAGGAGGACCGCCGCTACGCCATCTCGGAAGACTGGATGTTCCTCTTGCAGAATCTGGTCGAGGACAGGATTTTTATCAAAGACAAGGCGACGATGCTCGTCAACGACCACGACCTGCGCTCGATGCGGGTTGACAACCGCGTGGTCATCAACCGGAAGCTGCTCGCGCTGGAGTGGATTAAGCGGAACGTCCCGCTCGACGCGAAGCAGACCAAAATCCTGGAGGGCCACACGCACTACTTCTGCGCTATTCACAGCTACCTGGACAACAGCCGCGGGGACGCCTTCCGGCACATCTTCCGCTCGATGAAGCGCGGCGGCGCGAGCCCCGCCCTCGGCTTCCTGTTCGTCAAGACGCTGCTCGGCCGCGGGTTCGTGCAAAAGGTCTCGGGGCGCTCGCGGCGGCCAGGGGCGTCCGCGGCCGCCAACTGAAATTTCATTCAAATGGAACACACGGCGCTCAAGGGAAGGCGCGCGCTCTTTATCTCCTACAACGGGATGCTCGACCCGCTCGGCCAGAGCCAGGTCATCCCGTACCTGCGCGAGCTGAGCCGCCGGGAGGGAGTCCGCTTCACGCTCCTCAGCTTCGAGCGCGCGCCGGCGTTTGAGCCCGCGGGCGTCGAGGCTTGCGAGAGTCTTCGGGAGCAATTGGCCCAGGACGGCATAGAGTGGCATTGGCTTCGCTACCACCAGACGCCGTCGCTGCCCGCGACCGCCTACGACGTTTTCGCGGGCGTCCGGCTCGCGCGCGCGCTCGTCCGTCGTAATCAAATAGAAGTAGTACACGCGCGCAGCCACGTGCCGGCGACCGTTGCGCTCTCGCTCAAAAAGAGGTTCGGCGTCAAGCTCATCTTCGACGTGCGCGGGCTGATGGCCGAGGAGTACGCGGACGCCGGACACTGGCGCGAGGGGAGCTTCCGCTACCGCCTGACGAAGAGGATGGAGCGGCGCTGCTTCGCGGCCGCCGACGGCGTCGTGACGCTGACGGCAGCGATTTGGCCCATCATCAAAGAGTGGCCGGGCCTGCGCGGGCGCGACGTGGCGCACGAAGTCATCCCCTGCTGCGCGGACCTTGAGCGGTTCCGCTTCAGCGTGGAGGACCGCGCCGCGCGCCGCAAAGAACTCGGCGTCGAAGACGCCTTCGTCCTCGTCTACAGCGGCTCAATCGGCGGGTGGTATCTGACCGAAGAGATGGCCGACTTCTTCGCCGCGCTGTTGAAGATTCGCGCCGACGCCCACTTCCTCTGGCTCACGCCGGGCGGGCACGACCGCGTCCACGCGTTGATGAAGGAGCGCAACATGGGGGCCGGGCGCTACACCGTCCGCGCCAGCGCGCCGCGCGACGTGGCGTCATATCTTTCGGCCGCCGACGCAGGAATAGCTTTCATCAAGCCTTGCTTCTCGAAGCTCGCCTCGTCGCCGACCAAGACGGCCGAGTATCTGGCGTGCGGGCTGCCCGTCATCACGGGTGCCGGCGTGGGCGATTCGGACCTGCTGATTACCGAAGAGAAGGTCGGCGCGCTGGTCTCGGACTTCAACGCGGACGAGTACAGGCGCGCAGCCTCGGAAGTGTTCGGGATGCTCTCCGACGTGGAAACTGTGCGCGCGCACACGCGCCGCGTCGCCGAAAGACTCTTCGACGTGCGCGGCCTCGGGCTTGAGTGCTACGCGCGGCTTTATGCTAACGTTTGCGGTCAATGAAAGTTCTCGCCCTTGCCTCGTACCCGGTTGAAGCGGCCGCGACGCGTTACCGGCTCACGCAATTCGTCGCGCCGCTCCGCGAGCGCGGGATCGAGCTGGACGTGCGCCCGTTCCTCGGCTCGCGCCTTTTCGCGTCGCTCTACCGGCGCGGGCAGTTGCCGCGCACGGCCCTCGGCCTCGCCGGCTCGGCCTTCAGGCGCTTCGCCGACGTGGGCCGCGCGCGCGGGGCGGACGTAGTCCTCGTCCAGCGTGAGGCGATGATGTTCGGGCCGCCCGTCGTCGAGTGGCTGACGACGCGCGTGGGCAAGCGCCCGATGGTTCTGGACTTGGACGATGCGACTTACGTCTCCTATACTAGCCCGACGTACGGGCGGCTCGGGAGCACTCTCAAATGGTTCAGCAAGACGGACGACCTGATTCGCTGGGCCAAAATAGTGACTTGCGGAAACCGCTACATCGCGGAGTACGTGTCGGGCAAGGGCGCACAGGCGCGCGTCATCCCGACCGTCGTTGACACCGAACGTTTTCGCCCCGCGCCGGCCCGCGACGCGAGCGGAGGCCCCCCGGTGCTCGGCTGGATCGGCACACACTCGACCTTTCAATACCTGCAAGCAATCTTCCCGGCCCTGCGGGAGCTGGCGCGCTCGCACCGCTTTCGCCTCAAGGTCGTCGGCGCTGGCACGCGCGAGATTGACTTGCCCGGCGTCGAGGTCGAGAGCCTGGATTGGAGCATGGAGCGCGAGGTGGCGGACTTCCAGTCGTTCGACGTGGGGCTCTACCCCATCGTCGCCGACGAGTGGTCGCTCGGGAAATCCGGCTTCAAGGCCATACAGTACATGGCCGTCGGCATCCCCTTCGTCGTCTCGCCCGTCGGCACCTGCGCCGAGCTGGGCGAGGAAGGCCGAACGCACTTCGCGGCCACGAGCCAGGAGGAGTGGGCGGCCGCGCTCGGCGAGCTGCTCGCAGACGAAGGCAGGCGGCGGCAGATGGGCGAGGCCGGAAGGCTTCACGCCGTCGAGCACTACACCGTCCCGATTCAAGCGGACAAACTGGCCCAGGCGCTGCGCGACGCGGCCGCGATGAAGACCCGGCCTTGAAAGGCCGGGCTAAAGTCAAACGCCGCTGACGCGGCGGACTTACGCGTCACTGATCACTATTAAAAGAGATGGAAGAGCGACACGACGAGGTCAAAGCATTCGCGGCATCGGCCGCCGCCGCGCGAGAGACGGCCGTCGCGCGGAGCGCCGCACGCTCGTCGGGCGTCAGGGGAAAGCTCAAGCTGCTCGACCTGATGCTCATCGCGCTGCTCCCCTCGTTCCTGAAGCGTGCCTTCTACCGGCTCTTCTACGGCTACAAGATAGGCAAGCGCGTCCGCATCGGTTTGAGCATCATTGACGCCGACGAGTGCGTCATCGCCGACGACGTAAGAATCGGCCACTTCAACGCCGTCCTCGGCGTCAAGCGACTGACCATCGGCGACCACGCGCGCATCGGCCACCTGAACATCCTGCGCGGCGGCGACGAGATACGGCTCGGGCGCTACGTCGAGATCATACGGATGAACGAGATCAACTCGATTCCGAACCCGGACGTGGTCAACCCCGTGGACCCGCGCTTCATCCTGGGCGACGGGAGCGTCGTCACGACCGGGCACAAGATAGATTTCACGGACACGGTCGAGATCGGGCGGCGCTCCATCATCGGCGGACGCAATTCGAGTCTCTGGACGCACAACCGCCAGCGGACGCGGCCCATCAAGATCGGCTCGTTCGCCTACGTCGGCTCCGAAATTCGCATCGCGCCGGGGGGCTCCGTCCCCTCGCGCTGCGTCGTCGGCATAGGGTCCGTCATCACGAAGCCGCTGACCGACGAAATGCACCTGATCGCGGGCGTCCCCGCAGCGGCCGTCAAGCCCCTGAGCCAGGAAGACCAGTTCCTAATCGAGTACAAGACGCGCCCGGACCTGCCCGACGACGTATGAAAGGCAATGAGGAATGCGGAATGATGAATGATGAATTAGAAAGCAGTTTGTCTTTAATTCATCATTCATCATTCCGCATTCATCATTTCTCCCGATGTCTACTCTGAGGTTGTCAGTCGTCAGTTTCGGGTTGCGGGTGGCGTTGCTGCTGGTGGTTGTGGCGAACGCGCTCGTGCTGGCGCGCGAACTCGGGCCGTTGGAGTTCGGCAAGTATTTCCTGCTGGTCAGGCTCGTCTCGGTGTTGGCGGCGCTGGCCGACTTCGGACTCTCGCAGAGCGCGAACGCCTTCTTCGGCCGCCACCGCGAGTGGGGGCGCTACCTGCACCGCGCCGTGCTCCGGCTCGTCCCGAGGTTCTGGCTCGGGGTGACGGCCGTCGGCGGCGTCATCATCTGGCTCGCGGGCGACCGCCTGCTCCCGCAGTTCCCGCACGCGCTCGCGCTCATCGCGTTCGCCATCCTGCCGCTCTCGCTCTACGCGAATCTCTGGAACAGCATGATGATCGGGGTGGGCCGCGTCTGGCGCGTCAACGTCGTGCAGCTCGCGATGTGCACGCTCTCGCTCGCGCTGACTCTGATTTTCGTGGTCGCGCTTAAGGGCGGCGTGACGGCGGCGGCGCTCGTCTACCTGGCGTTGATGGTCATTCAGTTCGTCGTCATGCTCTCGATGGCCTTCCGGCTCAACACGGACGCGGGGGCGGACGGGCCGCCCGCGGACCTACAGCGCCAGCTGCTTCACTTCGGCCTGCGCGGCTACGTGGGCTCGCTCTCGGCCCTGCTCTGGACGCGCGTCCCCGTCTTCCTCTTGAACGCGACGCACGGCGCAATCGCCGTCGGCATCTTCTCCGTGGCCCAGCACCTCGTCGAGAAGATGCTGCTCCCCGTGCAGGCCATGCAGGACGTGATCTACCAGAAGATGTCCGTGCTTTCGAGCCGGACGGCGACGCTCGCCATGAACCGCTACCTACGCATCACGTGGTGGGGGATGCTCGTCGTCGCGCTCGCAGGGCTGGCCGCCGTGCCCTGGGTCATCACGATTCCGCTCGGGCCGGCCTACGCCGGGGCCGTCCCCGTCGCGCGCATACTCCTTTCGGGCACGGCCTTCGCCGGCCTCTCGCTCCTCCTCGACGCCTACTTCATCAACCAGCTTCACAGGCCGGGGCTCGTCTCCATCCTGTCGTGGGGGAACGTCCTGGCGGGGCTCGCGCTGGCGCTGCTGATGATCCCGGCGCTCGCGGAGAGGGGCGCGGCCTGGGCGCTCTCGCTGACGCAAATCCTCGGCGCGGCCGCCTACCTCGTCATCTACCTGCGCGTCACGCGGACGCCGCTCGCGCAGCTGGCCCGCCTGCACGACAAGGATGTCTCCATGATCCGCGAGCAGGTGGGCGCGATGCTGCGCTGGAAGGAGAGCCGCGGCTGACCTCTCTTTCCCCCGAGCCCCCTGCTTGCGGTGTGCGGGGCGGGTTAGTATCATCCGAAAGGCAGAATTCAGGAGTCAGCATCCAGCATCCAGCATAAGAACAAAAACGTTTTCGCCCTTCTTATTCTGGATTCTGAATTCTGGATTCTGAATTCCGCAGTTGAGTTATGAACGCACTGCTGACAATTCTGGCGCTGGTGCTGACGGTCGTGGTCGTGCAGGTCGCGCCGACGCCGGCCTACGGCGCGTCGGCCATGATTCTCTGCGCCGTGCTCGCCGGCATCGCCGGGCTCATCATCTCGCAGGACAAGACCGACAAGCAGTTCCTGCTCCGCCTCTTCGTCAGCGGGCTGCTGGTGAGGATGATTATCGGCGTCCTCATCTTCAGCTTTCGCCTACAGGAATTCTTCGGCGGCGACGCCTTCACCTACGACGCGCTCGGCTCCATTCAGCTCAGCGCCTTTTACGGCGGCGGCAGCTACTACCAGTCGCTCGTCAAGACGTTCGTCGGCGAGGGCGTCAGCGGCTGGGGGATGGTCTACATGGTGGCGGGCGTCTATGGCGTGACGGGCCGCAACCTGCTCGCGATTCAGTTCATCAACGCGGTGGTCGGCGCGGCCACGGCCCCCGTCATCTTCCTCTGCGCCAAACACATTTTCCAGAATGTCCGGGTCGCGCGCATCGCGGCCCTCTTCGCGGCCTTCTTCCCGTCGCTCGTCCTCTGGTCCTCGCAGGGCCTGAAGGACGGCCCGATCATCTTCCTGCTCGCGCTCTCGATGCTCTGCACGCTCAAGCTGGGCGAGAAGTTCAACGTCAAGTACCTGCTCATCCTGGCCTGCGCGCTGTTCGGGCTGCTGAGTCTCAGGTTTTACGTCTTCTACATCGCGCTCGCGGCCATCGGCGTCTCCTTCATCATCGGGGTGCGCGCCGTCTCGGCGCAGAGCATCCTGCGCCAGGTGGCGGTCGTCGGCGCGCTCGTGCTCGTCCTGACCGCCTTCGGCGTCAACCGCTTCGCCAGCGTGCAACTCGAAAAGTACACGGACCTGAGCCGCATCCAGCGCAGCCGCGCCGACGCCGCGACGACCGCCGAGTCCGGCTTCGCCACCGAGGTGAACGTTTCGACTGCCGAGGGCGCGCTGAGCGCCATCCCCGTCGGGACCGTCTATCTGCTGTTCGCGCCCTTCCCGTGGCAGTTGACTTCGCTCAGGTCGAGCATCACGATGCCGGAGATGCTCGTCTGGTGGGCCTCGTTCCCGGCGCTCGTGCTGGGCGTCTGGTTCTCCATCAAGTACCGCTTCCGGCAGGTCTTGCCCATCCTGATTTTCACCTCGATGCTGACCATCGCCTACTCCGTCTTCCAGGGCAACGTCGGCACGGCCTACCGCCAGCGCGCGCAGCTGATGGTCTTCTACTTCATCTTCATCGCGGTCGGCTACGTCCTGTTCAAGGAGCGCAGAGAGAACAGGAAGCTGAAGCAGCAGGGCCACCAAGTAATCAGGCGGCCCAACGTGAGGCCGCCCCACCTGGAGCCTAGTATCTGACGTGTGTGGAATCGTAGGAATTGTTAGCCCCGCCGAGGGGCCGGCGGTTGACCGCGACCTCGTCGGGCGGATGTGCGAGGCCATCCGGCACCGCGGCCCGGACGAGGACGGCTTCTACTTCAACGGCCCCGTCGGGCTCGGGATGCGCCGCCTCGCCATCATCGACCTCGCGGGCGGCCAGCAGCCCATCCCCAACCGCGATCACACGGCCTGGATCGTCTTCAACGGCGAAATCTACAACTACAAAGAGCTGCGCGCGAGGCTCGAAAAACTGGGCCACGAGTTCCGCACCAACAGCGACACCGAAGCCATCGTCCACGCCTACGACCAGTACGGCGCGGACTGCCCGAAACACTTGCGCGGCATGTTCGTCTTCGCCATCTGGGACGAGCGCACGCGGGAACTGCTCCTCGCGCGCGACCGCGTCGGCAAGAAGCCGCTGCTCTACGCTCACGTCAACGGGCAGCTCATCTTCGGCTCGGAGTTCCAGGCGCTCTTGCTCCACCCCGCAGTGAGCCGCGACGTTGAGCGGGACGCGCTCCATTACTACCTGTCGTTCATGTGCGTGCCCGCGCCGCTCACGGCCTACCGCGCCATCAGGAAACTTGAGCCGGGCCACACGCTGCGCTGGAAGGCGGGCGAGGTCCGCGTCGAGCGATACTGGGAGCCCGACTTCAACAAGAAAGTGAAATGGAGCGAGGAGGAGGCGGGCGAGCGCGCCGTCGAAGTCTTGCGCGAGGCCGTGCGCGTGCGCCTCATGTCGGAAGTCCCCCTCGGAGCTTTCCTCTCCGGCGGCGTGGATTCTTCGGCCGTCGTCGCCTTGATGAGCGAGGAGATGAGTGAGCCCGTCAAGACCTTCTCAATAGGCTTCGACGAGCAGGACTTTTCCGAGCTGCACCACGCGCGCCGCGTCGCCGAGCACGTCGGCGCGGACCACCACGAATTCATCGTCCGCCCCGACGCCCTCGAAGTCCTGCCGACTCTGGTCGAGCACTACGGCGAGCCCTACGCGGACTCTTCGGCCATCCCGACCTACTACGTCGCGCGCGAGACGCGCAAGCACGTCACGGTCGCCCTCAACGGCGACGGCGGCGACGAGTGCTTTGCGGGCTACGAGCGTTACGCCGCGATGCGCATCGCGGAGAAGTACCACAGGTTGCCCGGCCTCCTGCGCCGCGGCCTGGTCGAGCAGGCGGTCGAGCTGCTGCCCGGCTCGGAACGCACGCGCAGCCCGTCGGCGCGTATCAAGCGATTCATGCGCGCGGCCTCTCTGCCGAAGGTCGAGCGATACCTGCGCTGGGTCAGCGTCTTCAACGAGGACGCGAAAGAGTCGCTCTATACGGAAGACTTCCGGCGCGAGACGAAGGACGCGCGCGCGGCGAGCATCCTGGCACCCTGGTTCGCCAGGGCCAACGGCGCTGGCATCGTTGACGCCACGCTCTTGACGGACACGATGACCTACCTGCCGAACGACCTCCTCGTCAAGGTGGACATCGCCAGCATGGCCGTTTCCCTGGAAGCGCGCTCGCCCTTCCTGGACCACCACGTCATAGAGTTCGCGGCGAGCCTGCCGGAGAAGTACAAGCTGCGCGGCCTGACGACCAAGTACCTGTTGAAGCGCGTGTTGAAAAGACTGCTGCCGGCCGAGAACCTGGAGCGGCCCAAGATGGGCTTCGGCGTCCCCATCGGCCACTGGCTGCGCAACGAGATGCAAGGCTTCATCCGCGAAGTCCTGCTCTCGGAGAGCGCCGCAAAGCGCGGCCTCTTCAAGCCCGAAGCCGTTCGCCGCATGATCGAAGAGCACACCGACGGCCGCCAGGACTTCGCGCACCAACTCTGGTCGCTCCTGATGCTCGAACTCTGGTTCAAGAGATTTATAGATTAGTGGTCAGTGGCCGGTGGTCAGTGGTCAGTTGAAGACAGAAAGCGTTTTCTTTTAACTGACCACTGACCACTGACCACTGCCCCTGGAGGTTTTCGTGAAAGGTATCGTACTGGCCGGCGGGTTGGGGTCGCGGCTGCGGCCGCTGACGATTGTGACGAACAAGCACCTGCTGCCCGTCCACAACCAGCCGATGATTTACTACCCGATTCAGGCGCTCGTCAACGCCGGGATCACCGACATCATGATCGTCACGGGCGGCAACAACGCCGGCGACTTCCTGAAACTGCTCGGCAACGGCAAGGCGTTCGGCCTCAAGCACCTCAACTACACTTACCAGGAGGGAGAGGGCGGCATCGCGGCCGCGCTCTCCCTGGTCGAGCACTTCGCCGCGGGCGACCCCGTCTGCGTCGTCCTCGGCGACAACATCATCGAGGGCAACATCCGCTCGGCCGTGCGCGCGTACCGCCATCAAGGCGGCGGCGCGAAAATTCTCCTCAAAAAAGTTCAGGACCCGCAACGCTTCGGCGTGCCGGAGCTGGACGGCCGCCGCGTCGTCCGCATCGAGGAGAAGCCGAAGGAGCCCAAGTCGGAGTACGCCGTCATCGGCATCTACCTCTACGACGGGGAGGTCTTCGACATTATCCGCACCCTGAAACCTTCGGGGCGCGGAGAGCTGGAAATCACGGACGTGAACAACGCCTACATCAGGCGCGACGAGATGACCTGGGATGAGCTGGAAGGCTGGTGGACCGACGCCGGCACCTTCGAGAGCCTCCTGCGCGCCTCGAACCTCGTCGCCGAGACCGGGGCCAACAACCTAGAATTAAAACACGCGGCCGAGGCCGGCGCGGCACTGTAAAGTGGTTAGTGGTCAGTGGTCGGTGGTCAGTTAAAAACTGATTCAGAATCTTGACTCTTCCGAGATACACGTCGAGACAGCCGACACTCAATCACTGACCACTGACCACCGACCACTGATTATGAAACTCGTTCGCATCATCGCGCGGCTCAACGTCGGGGGGCCGGCGCGTCACGTCGTCTGGCTGACGGCGGGCTTGCGCGAGGCGGGCTTCGAGACCGTGCTCGTCGCGGGCGTCGTCCCGGCGGGCGAGGACGATATGGGCTACTTCGCGGCCGCGCACGGGGTGGAGCCGCGGGTCATCCCGCAGATGAGCCGCGAGATTTCGCCGCAGGACGCCGTCACGGTCTGGAAGCTCTACAAACTTTTCAAGCGCGAGCGCCCCGCGATAGTCCACACGCACACGGCGAAGGCCGGCACGGTCGGCCGCGTTGCCGGCTTCCTTTACCGCTGGCTCACGTTCAGTACGCTGCTGGGCCGCCCGCGCCCCTGCCGCTTCGTGCACACGTACCACGGCCACATCTTTCACAGCTACTACGGCCCGCTCAAGACCCGCTTCTTCCTCGTCATCGAAAAGACGCTGGCGCTGATGTCTGACCGGATAGTCGTCATCAGCCCGCAGCAGTTCCGCGAGATTCACGAGGAGTTCGGCGTGGGAAGCGCGCGCCAGTTCCGCGTCATCCCGCTCGGGCTCGATACGAAAGTCTTCGGCAACTGGAAAGAGCACAGGCGGGCGCTGCGCGACGAGTTGCAGGCGGGCGACTCAGAAGTGCTCGTCGGCATCGTGGGCCGGCTGACGGAGGTCAAGAACCACGCGCTCTTTCTCCAGGCCGCCGCGATCTTCAAAGAGAAGTTCGGCGTGGCGAACGAGGCGCGGCGCGTCCGTTTTGTGATCATCGGCGACGGGCATTTGCGGGAAGATTTGGAAGAGCAGGCGCGCGCGCTCGGGCTCGCGCGCGACGTGCTGTTCCTGGGCACGCGCGACGACCCGGAAAACTTTTACCCGGCGCTCGACGTGGTCGCGCTGACTTCGCTCAACGAAGGGACGCCGCTCACCCTGATCGAGGCGATGGCGAACGCGCGCGCCTGCCTCGCGACAAAAGTCGGCGGCGTCGTTGACCTGCTCGGCGAGGAGCGCGGGGCGGGGCAGGCGGCGTGGGCCGTGTGCGAACGCGGCGTGCGCGCGCCGTCGAAGGACGCGGCGTCGTTCGCCGACGCGCTCTCCAGCCTCGTTGACGATGCGGGCCTGCGCGAAGAACTCGGCGGGCGCGGCCGTCTCTTCGTCGAGCAGAACTACTCGAAAGACCGCCTGCTCGCCGACGTGACCAATCTTTACCGCGAGTTGACAGAAGAAACGGCAGAGTCCAAAGTCCAGAGTCCGAAGTCCAAAGTCAAAAACGAGTCTTCGTCTCTGGACAGTATTTGAAAAGGGGATTGAAAAATTTTGCGAGTCTTGATAACGGGCGGGGCCGGGTTCATCGGTTCGCACCTGGCCGACGCTTACTTGCAGCGCGGCGACGAGGTCTACGCCATTGACGACCTCTCGACCGGCAGCATCGAAAACATCCAGCACCTGAAGACGAACGCGCGCTTCCACTACACGATTGACTCGGTGCACAACCAGCCGCTCGTCGCCGAGCTGGTTGACCAGTGTGACGTGATCTTCCATCTCGCGGCGGCCGTCGGCGTGAAACTGATCGTCGAGAGCCCCGTGCGCACCATCGAGACGAACGTGCGCGGCACGGAGGTCGTGCTCTCGCTCGCGAACAAGAAGAAGAAGAAGGTGCTCATCGCCTCGACCTCCGAGGTCTACGGGCTGAGCGAGCAGGTTCCCTTCCGCGAGGACGGCAACCTCGTCATGGGCGCGACGACCAAAGGGCGCTGGTCATACGCCTGCTCGAAGGCGATTGACGAGTTTCTGGCCCTGGCCTACTGGCGCGAGAAGAAGCTGCCGACAATCATCGTCCGCCTCTTCAACACCGTCGGCCCGCGCCAGACCGGCCAGTACGGCATGGTCATCCCGACCTTCGTCAAGCAGGCGCTCGCCGGAAGGCCCATCACCGTTTATGGCGACGGCAAGCAGACGCGCTGCTTCGGCCACGTCGGCGACGTGGTGGGCGCGCTGGTGAAAATAATGGACCACCCGCAGGCCGTGGGCCAGGTCTTCAACATCGGCTCGAACGAGGAGGTGACGATTCTCGAACTGGCCCAGCGCGTCAAGGAGTTGGCCGGCTCGGAATCAGAGATCGTGTTCGTCCCTTACGACGAAGCCTACGAGGAGGGCTTCGAGGACATGCCGCGCCGCGTGCCCGACATCTCGAAGGTCAACTCGCTCGTCGGCTTTCGCCCCGAGGTGTCGCTCGACGGGATTTTGCAGAGCGTCATCAATTTTCACAGCGGGCGGCCCTGACTCTTTCGAGTCACACGCGCGGCCGGCCCACCCCGGAGGTGAAGAGATGGAGAGCAGAGATGTCATGCACCGCTGGTTCGAGGAGGTCTGGAACAAGGGGCGCGAGGAGGCGATTGACGAGATGTTCGCCGCAGAGGGCGTCGCGCACGGCTTCGTGGACGAGAACGGCGAGGAGCTGAGCGGCCCCGCGGGCTTCAAGCCCTTCTTCCGCCGCTTCCGCGAAGCCTTCCCCGACATACAGGTCAGCGTAGAGGACTGCATCAGCGAGGGCGACCGCGCGGCGGCGCGCTGCCGCGTCCGCGCGACCCACGCGGGCGGCGGTCTGGGAATCGCCGCCACCAACAACTCCGTGGACTTCACCGGCCTCTGCATCATCCACGTCCGCGACGGCCAAATCGTGGAGGCGTGGAACAACTTCGACTTCACGAGCCTCAACCAGCAGATAGGTCTGGCCTAGCTGTTGGAGTCTCTTTCAAAACCCTGAGCCGCCCTTTGCGCCTTACGTCTTCTCTTTGCGCCTTTGCGAGAAACAGCCTTTCACGCAAAGGCGCAAAGAGAAGACGTAAGGCGCAAAGGGTTGAGTCGTTCACGTTCTGCCCTCGTAAAGCTATGAGGAAATTTTTTCTGCTCGCAGTCTTCGCGCTCCTGTTCGCTGCCTCGGCCGGGTCCGTCGAAGCCTGCACGTGCGGCGGCACGCCTTCGGTCTGCATGTCCTACCTCGCGGCGGACGCGGTCTTCACGGGCACGGTCCAGCGGGTCGGGCTGCCCGCGCCGAGAAGGGACGCCGACGGCACGGAGTACGTCGCGGGCCAGGTCGCTTACATACGGGTCGAGAAAGCGTTCAAGGGGATGAAAGAGTCCGAGGTGATTTTCCGCACCGCGGGCACGTCGTGCGACGCGGTCTATAAAGAGGGACAGCACTGGCTGTTCTACGCCTACTTCGACAGGAAGAGCCGGCGGTGGGCCACGCACGCCTGCGACCGCAGCACGCGCCTCGAATACGCCGCCGATGACCTGCTGTACCTGCAAGGGCTGCCCGCCTCCGCGCGGAAGACGCGCATCGCGGGCGAGTTGGTCCAATACGAAGAGGGTCCCGCCGGAGACTTCAGGCGCGTGAAGAACATCGCCGGGGCGAAAATCAAGCTCAAGGGCGAGGGTCAGACCTACGAGGCTTACACCGACGAGGACGGGGCTTACGAAATCTACGGCCTCCCGCCCGGCGAGTACGCGGTCGAGCCTGAGCCCCTTCCGGGCTTGAGACTCGGCACCATGCTGAGGTACGGCGAGGCGGACTCCGCCGGCGAGGGCGTCCCGAAACTGGTGCTGAGGGAGAACGGCTGCGCGGGCGCAAGCTTCGTTTACATCAAGGCCGTGCCGGACTGAAGGCCGCGACCGGATTTTTCAATTTCAACCCCTTCTCATCCAACGCCTCAGCCCGCTCCGCCGTTATGACCGAGCGCCTCGATAGTATATGATTGGCCGTCCCGCGGACTGGCCGCGCGAGTGCACTGCGGAGGTCGTCCTCCCGAATCACTTTTTTTACCGCCCGCTTTATGAAGTTGACTAAAAAAATCCGCAAGCTCGCTGGCGTTGCGCGCCTCTTCGTCTTCGGCCTGCCCAAGTACGCCGTCGGCTCGATTGACGTGACGAACCGCTGCAACCTGCGCTGCGAGCACTGCTACTTCTTCGCCGAAGACCACGCGGGCGAAAAAGAGCTGTCGGTCGAGAAGTGGGTCGAGAAGCTCGAAGAGATGAAGGCCGCGGGCCACCCGATGATGCTCTGCACGTGGGTCGGCGGCGAGCCGATGGTGCGCAAGCAACTGATCGAGGTCGGGCGAAAATATTTCAAGAACAACACCGTCGTGACCAACGGGACGATGGAGCTGCCCGACTGGGAGGACTGCACGTGGGTCATCTCGATTGACGGGACCGAGGAAGCCTTCAGCCGGATGCGCGCGCCCGGCATCTACCAGAAGATCAAGCAGAACGTCATCAAGCACCCCGAGCTGCGGATTCAAATCTCGTGCGTGCTGACGACCATCACGGCCGACTGCGTCGAGGATTTGATCAAGGAGTGGGGGCCGATTGCGCGTGCCGGCATCATCTTCGACTTCTTCACGCCGGTCACGAATTTGGACGAGGCGCTCTGGCTCGACTGGGAGAAGCGCGACCAATTGATCGACCAGCTACTGGCTTTGAAGAAGAAGTACCCCGGCACAATCAACATGCTCGACTCGACGCTGGAGTTGATGCGCTCGAAGAACGCGAAGCGCGTGACGGACAACTGCGAGTTCCGCCTGAAGGCTTTCGCGCTCGGGCCGACGGGCGAGCCGAAGGGCAAGTGCATGATGGGCGACAACGCCGACTGCGACCGCTGCGGCTGCGTCGTCCCCTTCCACATGGCGACCCTGAGCAGCCGCCGCCTGATGCTCAAGGAAGCCGTCAAGTCCGCCTTCGGCTCCGCCAGGTAGTTTTAGAGACCATTTCAAAACCTTCACTCAACCCCTTAGCGCCTTACGTCTTGTCTTTGCGCCTTTGCGCGAAACAGCCTTTCACGCAAAGGCGCAGGGTAAAGCAAAACTAAAGGCGCAAATGGTTGAGCCGGTACGTGGCTTGAATTTTGAAACGCGCTCTCAGTTAATTTTTCGTCGCCGCTTGATTTGTCGCCGCTAATTTAATAGGGTTTCCAGGTTCACAAACTCGAAAACACAACCGCTGTTCCGAAGTGATGCCTTTTCAGCCCGCCTATCTCATCCCGGTCGCCGCCTCCTTCGTGCTGGCGCTCGCGCTGACGCCCGCCGTGCGCGCGCTCGCGCGGCGCTGGGGCGCGATTGCCAAGCCGAAGACGGACCGCTGGCACAAAAAGCCGACCGCGATGCTCGGCGGCGTCGCCATCTTTCTGACGGTCGCCGTCGTCGTCGTCGCCTACCTCTTCTTCGTGCCGCCGAGGCCGGACGAGCTCGCCAACCACGACCGCAACTACCTCTGGGTCGTGCTCGGCGCGAGCGCCTTCCTCTTCTGCGTCGGGCTCGCGGACGACCTGCTCCACGCCAAGCCATACCAGAAGCTGATCGGCCAGATCATGGGCGCGGCCTTCGTCATCTATTACGGGCTCTACCTCCCGTGGACGGCGTCGCCCCCCGTCAACATGGTCATCACCATCTTCTGGCTGATAGGCATCACCAACGCCGTCAACCTGCTCGACAACATGGACGGCCTCGCCGCGGGCATCGCCGCCATCGCCTCGATCTTTTTGGCCCTCAGCTTTCTTGCGAGCGCCCAGCCCACCGAAGCCCTGATGCTCGCCGTCTTCGCCGCCGCGCTGATAGGGTTTCTGGTTTACAACTCGAACCCGGCGACGATCTTCATGGGCGACTGCGGCTCGATGTTCATCGGGTTCTTCCTGGCCTCGACCTCGTTGATGAGCGCGGCGCAGGGCGGGCGCTCGCGCAGCTTCCTGCCCGTGCTCGCCGTGCCCATCCTGATTCTCTTCATCCCGATTTTCGACACGACGCTCGTCACCATCCTGAGAAAACTTTCCGGGCGCTCGGTCCGCGTCGGCGGGCGCGACCACACATCGCACCGCCTGGTCGCGCTCGGCATGTCAGAGCGGCGCGCGGTCTGGATGCTCTACGGGTTCGCGGGGCTGTCGGGCCTGATCGCGATGGTCGTGCGCGAGATGAAGATTGACGTGAGCCTCGCGGCCATCGGCGGCTTTACGGTCCTGCTCACGCTGCTCGGGGTCTATCTGGCGGGCGTCAAGGTTTACGACGAGGACGAGGTCAAGGCGGCGCGCGACAAGCCGCTCTTCGCGTTCCTCGTTGACCTCTCCTACAAGCGCCGCATCTTCGAGGTCTCGCTCGACGTGGTGCTCATCATCCTGGCCTACTACGGCGCTTACGCCTTGAGGTTCGGGCCGATGCAGGGGAGCGGCGCGTGGCGCGTCTTCCTGCGGACGCTCCCCGTGCTCGTCTTCATCAAGATGGCGGCGTTCCTGGTGATGGGCGTCTACCGCGGCATCTGGCGCTACACGAGCGTGGATGATTTAGTGGTCCATGCTAAGGCGGTCGCCATCGGCGAGGTGGCGAGCCTGCTCGGCATCCTCTTCGCGTTCCGCTTCGAGGGCATCTCGCGCACGGTCTTCATCGTGGACGCGATTCTGATGTTTATGCTGCTGGCCGGGAGCCGGATGGCCTTCCGCCTGTTCCGGCAGCTCTTGCCGACGCAGGCGGCGCGCGACGGCTGCCGCGTGCTGATTTACGGCGCGGGCGACGGCGGCGAGCTGCTCCTGCGCGAGCTACTGAACAACCGCGAGCTGCAATACGCGCCCGTCGGCTTCGTGGACGACGACCCGAACAAGAGGGGCAAGGTCATACACGGCCTCAAGGTCTTCGGCGGCAACGGCCAACTCCGCGACATCTGCCGCGAGCAGCGCGTGGACGAGGTGCTCATCTCCAGCACGCACATCTCCCGCGAGCGCGTCGCCGAAATCCTCCACGACTGCACCGAGGCCCAGGTTGCGCTCAAGCGAATGAGGATTAGGATCGAGGACGTAAACGATGAATGATGAATGCGGAATGACGAATTAAAAACCTTTCTTTAATTCCGCATTCCGCATTCCGCATTGCTTTTCACCGTGTCTGAATCAACGCCCGACCAATTAAAGCTGGTGAACGTGCGCGCGCCCGCGTTGCGCGCGCTGCTGATCTTGCCGGTCGTGCTGGCGCTCACGGGCGCGTGGTACGCGACGCGGTGGTATGTCGGCAACTTCGTCGCGGAGTACGCGCCGCAGATCGCCGACGAGAACGCCACGGAGGAGTCTCTCGCGGCGACGCAGTTGCAGGCCGCGGAGACGGCCATGAGGCTCGCGCCCGACGACCCCTGGACGCACTGGGTCGTGGCGGGGCTGAAGAAGAACAGCCTGGACCCGCACGCGACGGACGAGGTGCTCAGGCAGTTCGAGGAGGCCGTCCGGCTCTCGCCCAACGACTACCGCTTCTGGGTGAGTCTGGGCCGCGCGCGCGAGCAGGCGGGCGACTCCGCCGGCGGCGAGCAGGCGCTGCGCCGCGCCGTCGCGCTCGCGCCCTCTTACGCAGACCCGCGCTGGCACCTGGGCAACCTGCTCCTGCGCGCGGGCCGGGGCGACGAGGCTTTTGCGGAGCTGACGCACGCGGCCGAGGCCGACCCGAAGCTGCGCCCGCAGATTTTCAGCGCCGCGTGGGTCGTCTTCGGCGAGGACGTGGACGCGATCAACCGCGCGGCCGGCGGCTCGGCCGCGGCGCGGGCGGAACTCGCCGTCTACGTGGCGGGGCGCGGGCGCTTCGACGACGCCCTGCGCCTCTGGGCCAGTTTGACGCCGGCCGAGAAGAAGGGACAGCGCGCGAGCGCCGAGTCAATCGTGAACGCCCTGCTCTCGGCGAAGCATTACCGCTCGGCGCTCGAAGTGGCGCGCGACACGGGCGGCGGGGACGCGCTCAAGGTCAAGGTCGGCGAGCTGTCGAACCCCGGCTTCGAGGAGGGCATAGAGACGACCGGCACGTTCGACTGGAAAGTTCGCTCGGTCCCGCAGGCCCCGATAGGCTTCGACCCGAAGGTCAGGCACGGCGGCGCGCGCAGCCTGCGCGTCACCTTCAAGTCGCCTTCGACGCTCGCGTTCGCTAACATCCAGCAGACGGTCGTGGTCGAGCCGGGCCAAGCCTACCGGCTTGAGTTCTACGTCCGCATCGAAGACTTGAAGAGCGGGGGGACGCCGCTCGTGGAAGTTTTAGACGCCGCCGACGGCAAGACCGTGCTCGCGGCCGCGCCCGCGCTCGCCAACGGCACGAAGGATTGGGAGCGGCAGGCGCTGGAGTTCAAAGTGCCGGCCGGGTCCGAGGCGGTCCTCGTCCGCGTCAGGCGCGAGACGTGCGGCGACGACCCGGTCTGTCCGATTTTTGGCCTTGTCTGGTATGACGACTTCAATCTCCAACGCAGCGCCGGGGGGGTCGGCACAAGCGCCGCAGCCGCGAGAGGAAGCGGAGCGAAAGCAGTCGCGCCTTGAGCCCGTGAGGACGGTCGCGAGCCGCTTCGTCGTCGTGACGCTCTGCCTGGCCCTCGTGCTCTCGGCGCTCGCCTACGGCACGGTCCACTACTGGGCGCTCGCCGTCTTCGAACTCGGCGCGGCCGCGCTCGTCGTCCTCTGGGCCGTGGACGCCTGGCGCAGCCGCATCTTGCGCGTCAGCCGCAGCCTGCTCCAACTCCCCTTGCTCGGCCTCTTCCTGCTCGGGCTCTTTCAACTCCTGCCGCTCGGCGGGGGCGGCCGCGAAGCGGGCGGCGCGATTTCCGGCCCGGTCGCCGGCAGTCTGTCCTTCGACCCCTACTCGACGCGGCTCGCGCTCGTGCAGGTCTTCGCGCTCCTCGTCTACTTCGCGGCGGCGCTCGCCTACATTGACAGCCCGAAGCGGCTGCGGCTGGTGGCCCGCGTCGTCACCGTCTTCGGCTTCGCGCTCGCGCTCTTCGGCCTGGTCCAGCACTTCAGCAGCCCGAACAAGATTTACTGGCTCAAGGAGCTGCCGCAGAGCACGCCCTTCGGCCCCTTCTACAACCGCCACCACTTCGCCGGCTACATGGAGCTGGCGATGGCGCTCCCGCTGGGCCTGCTCTTCTCCGGCGCGGTCGAGCGCGACAAGCGCCCGCTCTACATCTTCGCCGCCGCGTTCATGGGCATCGCGCTCGTCGTCACCAACTCGCGCGGCGGCCTGGTCGCGATGGCCGCCGAGATTGTCTTCCTGCTGATACTCACGGGGTTCAGGCGCGGCGGGGAGGGTGTCGAGGAGGGCGCGCGGGGCGCGAGGCTGAAGGCGCTGGTCGTGCGCGCGGGGCTGGCGTTCGTGATGGTGCTGGCGCTCGTCGGCGGCGCGCTCTTCTTCGGCGGCGAGGCGGCGCTGAGTCGCATTGTGGGGACGGTCAACTTGGACGACCCCACCACGGGCCGCGCGCACTTCTGGTCGATGACCTTACACATCATCAAGGACCACCCGCTCGCCGGCACGGGCCTCGGCTCGTTCGGCCTGGCCTACACGCGCTACGACACGCGCAACGGCCTTTACCGGCTGGAGCAGACGCACAACGACTACTTGCAGCTCGCGTCGGACGCGGGCGCAGTCGGCGTCGCGCTCGGGCTGTTCTTCGTCGTCGTGCTCTTTCGCAGCGGGCTCGCGCGGCGCGAGACGGAAGACCTGTTCCGGCGCGGCGTCTCGACGGGCGCGCTCGTCGGCTGCTTCGCCGTGCTCGTCCACAGCTTCTTCGATTTCACGCTCCACACGACCTCGAACGCGCTCCTGTTTCTGGTCCTGGCCGCGCTCGCCACCATCAACGGGCGCGTCGAGGAGGGCGGCCACCACAGGCGCAGGCGGCGGCGACGCCGCTCCATCCGGCAGCCGGACATCCCCGGCGTCACCGAGGGCGCGCAGCTCCCGCCGCACGGCCGCTGAAGTTTTTCCGAGATCAGAGGAAACGATTGGGCCATTATGACGACACTGCTTGAGAACATGCGGAACTGGGGGAAGGAGACGGTCCTCAAGACGCTCGACATCAGAATCGAGGAGGCCGAGGCCGAGCGCGTCCGGCTCTCGATGCCCGTGACGGAGCGCGTCCACCAGTACACGGGGCTCCTGCACGGCGGCGTCTCGGTCGTCCTCGCGGAGACGGCCGCGGCCATCGGCGCGGCGCTCAACACGGACCTCGCGCGCTTCACGCCCGTCGGCGTCGAGATCAACGCCAACCACGTCCGCTCCGTCTCGCGCGGCACCGTCACGGCCCTGGCCGTGCCCGTTTACAAGGGGCGGCAGATCACCGTCTGGTCAATCGAAATCCGCGACGACCGCGACCGCCTCGTCTGCGTCTCGCGCTGCACGCTGGCGCTCAAGCCGGGCAGCGCATTATCATCTGGAGCGGAAGATAAAACCACAGAGGTCACAGAGGGCACGGACTCAAATTAACTACATCTTTCAGATTTGAAATTTCAAATCCGCCATCTGAGATTTCAAATCCCTTTCTTCCCTCTGTGTTACTCTGTGCCCTCCGTGGTTAATTACCTGTCCCCCTGCATCCAGGTCTACGATTCAAAACGGAATGAGGAGAAGCCGGCCTGGCGTCCGGCAACCCGCACGTGACCGACTCGACCAGCGCAGCACGACAACTGAACACCATCCCCAAGCTCTGCCTCGACGCCATCCAGAGGCACGCCAAGCCCGACGCGCTCAACACGAAGCGCGGCGGCGACTGGGACAACATCTCCGGGGAGACTTTCGCCGGGCGCGTGCGCCACGTCGCGCTCGGCCTGGACGACATCGGCGTGCGCCGCGGCGACCGCGTCGCGCTGCTCTCGGAGAACCGCCCCGAGTGGTCCATCGTTGACCTCGCCATCCTGAGCGTCGGCGCGGTCAACGTCCCCATCTACACGACGCAGGCCGTCGAGCAGGTGCGCTTCATCCTCGAAGACTCGGGCGCGCGGCTGCTCTTCGTCTCGGGCCGCAGGGTCTTCAAGCACGCGCGCCCCGGCATCGACGGCGTTCCGGCGCTCGAAGGCATGGTCTTCTTCGACGCGGACGCGGCCCCGCAGGTCGAGGGCGCGATGTCGCTCGACGAGCTGGAAAGGCGCGGGCGCGAGCGTGAGGAGGCCGACCCGTTAGCCTGCGGGGCGCTGCTTGCGCCCGGCGGCGACGAAGACCTGGCAACGATCATCTACACTTCGGGGACGACGGGCGAGCCGAAGGGCGTCATGCTGACGCACTCGAACTTCATCTCGAACGTGCTCTCGATAGCGTCGGCGCTCCCCATCTGCAACACGGACACGGCGCTCTCGGTCCTCCCGCTCTCGCACATCTTCGAGCGCACCTGCTTCTACGTCTTCTGCTACGCGGGCGTCTCCGTCTACTACGCCGCCTCCTTCGACGTGGTCGGCGAGCACCTGCGCGAAGTCCGCCCGACGATCATGACGGCCGTGCCGCGTCTCTTCGAGAAGGTCTACCAGCGCATCGTCAAGAAGGGCATGTCGGCCGGCGGGTGGAAGAGCAAGCTCTTCGCGTGGTCGCTCGAAGTGGGCCAGAGCTACGGCGAGCTGAAAGACAAGCGCGAGCCCGTGCCGCCGCTCCTCGAACTCAAGCGCGACATAGCGAACCGGCTGGTCTTCTCCAAGTGGCGCGCGGGCGTCGGCGGCCGCCTGCGCTACTTCGTCTCGGGCGGCGCGGCGCTCTCGCCCACGCTCTCTTACGCCTTCTGGGCCGCCGACATCCCCATCCTGCAAGGCTACGGGATGACCGAGACCTGCATCGTCTCGGCGAACCGCCCCGACAACAACAAGACCGGCTCGGTCGGCCTCGTCTTCCCAGGCATCGACGTTCGCATCGCGGAGGACGGCGAGATTCTCCTGCGCGGGCCGAACGTCATGAAGGGCTACTACAACCACCCGGAGGCGACCGCGGCCGTCATCCGCGAAGGCTGGTTCATGACGGGCGACGTGGGTCACATGGACAGTGAGGGCCACCTGCACATCACCGACCGGAAGAAGGACTTGTTCAAGCTCTCGAACGGCAAGTACGTCGCGCCGCAACTGGTCGAGAGCCTCATCAAGCAGAGCGAGCTGGTCAACCAGGTGGTCGTCATCGGCGCGGGGCGCAAGCAGCCGGCCGCGCTCGTCGTCCCCGACTGGGAGGCGCTCGCCGGGGCCATGTCGGAGGCGGGCGAGCAGAAGCCCGCGACGCGCGCCGAGTGGAGCCGGCACGCCGCCGCCGTCAAGCTCGTCCAGCAGGAAGTGGCACAGTTGACGCGCGGGCTCCACGACTACGAGCGCGTCCGCCGCGTCGCGCTGCTCCCGGAAGAGTTCTCGATTGACAGCGGCGAGATGACGCCGACCCTCAAGGTCAAGCGCCGCGTCGTGGACGAAAAGTACGGCCAGCTCATCGAAGAGCTGTACGGCGGCGAGTAAGGCCCGCCCGACTCGTCTTGAACTTAATGTCCCTGAAATAGTAAACTCCTTGGCGGCCGGACACGCGTCTCACGCCTCATCTTTGCGGCGTCGCGCCTCCTGGAAATCCGAGCCGCGCTTGACTCACTCACCTTCACCCCCGAGCGGATGGGCACTGCCAGGGTTCCCTAGTAATTCGACTGCCGAAGTGGCCTCTCGTCGCTTCCCAGTGAAAAGGATTTAAGTATGAGAAAATATCTCCCGCACCTCGTCGTGCTGGTCACACTCTTCACGGCGGGCTACCTCGCGCTGGCACAGGTCCAGGAGCACGGCTCAGTTGACAGTCAGGAGCCGGTCGCCGGCACGCAGGAGGGCAGTAACGTCCCCGCGCAGCAAGTCGAGGAGAAGACCGGCCTGACGGACACGGGCGTCGTCGTCAACTTCAAGAAGCTCGCCAGCAAGGAGGCGCTCTCGCCCTCGGTTTACAAAGAGCCGAAGGTGATACGCGAGCCGGGCAGCGCGCCGCGCAACAAGACCGTCCCCGTAGAGGGCGCTCTCGCGGAAAGCGACGGGCCGGAGACGGCCGCCCCCGTCGGGGGCACGAAGGCGCTGGCCGCCTCGCCTGCGCCCTCTTCGAGCTTCAAGGCCCTGGAAGACAGCAACACCAGCGTCCCGCCGGACACGCACGGCGCGGTCGGCCCCAACCACTTGATGGTCGTGCTCAACACGCAGATACGCGTCCAGACCAGGGCGGGCGCGACCATCAGCACCGTTACGCTCGACAGCTTCTTCTCGGCGGTCCCAGGCCCGTGGGCGTCCGGCACGCCCGGCACCTTCGATCCGCAAGTCTTCTATGACCCGTACAGCAACCGCTGGATTTTCGCCGTCACCGCCGACGGCGACGAGCCGACCTCGGCCATCCTGATCGCCGTCTCGCAGACGAGCGACCCGACCGGCAGCTGGAAGATTTACAAGGCGGACGTGGACTCGGCCGGCACGGCCTGGGCAGACTACCCGCGCCTCGGCTTCAACAAGAATTGGATCGTCATCACGGTCAACATGTTCGGCGTCGGCGGCACGGGCTTCAAGCGTTCCAGCCTCTTCGTCTTCAACAAGGCGACGCTCTACTCGTTCGCCGCCACGGCCGCCTACAAAGTTTTCCAGGACGTTTGCGGCACGAGCATCTGCGCCTTCACGCAGACGCCGGCCGTCACCTACGACAACACGCTCAACACGCTCTACCTCGTCGAAGACTGGGACGGCGCGACGCAGTTGCGCATCAGCAGTATCACGGGGACGGCCGCCGCCCCGGCCTACAGCACTACGCACCCGCTGACGCCGCCCGTCACGGCCGCGAACTCCTGGACCTTCCAAGCGCCCAGCGGCGCAGACTTCGCGCCACAGCTCGGCTCGACCAACAAGATTCAGACCAACGACTCGCGCATCCAATCGGTCGTTTACCGCAACGGCTCGCTCTGGGCCGCGCAGACCATCTTCCTGCCCAACACGGCGACGCCGACGCGCAGCTCCATCCAGTGGTGGCAGCTGAACCCGGCGACTAACCCCGCTGGCATACAGCAGCGCGGGCGCGTTGACGACCCGACGGGCGCGAAGTTCTACGCCTTCCCGAGCATCGCCGTCAACAAGAACAACGACGTGCTCATAGGCTACTCGCGCTTCTCGTCGCAGCAGTACGTGAGCGCCAACTATGCCTTCCGCGCCGGCACAGACCCCGTCAACACGCTCGGGACCGAAGTCGTGTTGAAGGCGGGCGGGGGCCCTTACTTCAAAACTTTCAGCGGCTCGCGCAACCGCTGGGGCGACTACAGCAACACGGTCGTTGACCCCTTGAACGACCTGGACCTCTGGACCATTCAGGAGCACGCGGCCCCCACCTCGGGCGGCTTCAGCCGCTGGGGCACCTGGTGGGGGCGCATCGCGCGCGGCGCGCTGACGCCCGTCCCCAACATCCAGCTTGGCACGGTCACGGCCACGGACGGGAACGCCGTTGACGCGGACACCGTCGTCGAGCCCGGCGAGAGCAGCAACAAGCTGACCATCCAGCTGAAGAACACGGGCTCGGCCGCCGCGACCGCGGTGAGCGCGACGCTGACGAGTCTGAGCACCGGCGTGACGATTGTTTCAGGCGCGGGCACGTCCGCCTACCCGAATCTCGCCGCGACTTCCGGGGCAGGAAACAATACGACGCCTTTTCAATTCAACGTCGCTTCCACTTACCCGTGCGGCCAGCCCATCAGCTTCAAGCTGACGGTGAACTACACGGGCGGCGGGAGCCCCGCCGTGTTCACCTTCACGGTCACGGTCGGCAAGCCGGCCGCCGCCGTCACCAAGACGCGCACGGGGACGGCCGTGGCGATACCGGACGACACGACGACCGGCGTCAACGTTCCGCTCGCCGTGAGCGGCTTCACGGGCAGAATCTCCGACCTCAACTTCAAGATCGGCGGGACCACCTGCACGACGGCCACGGGCGCGACGACCGTCGGCATTGACCACACCTGGGTCGGCGATCTGGTCGTGACTTTGAAGTCACCGCAGGGCACGGTCGTGACGCTCATCAGCCAGGCGGGCGGCGTCAACAACAGCGGACAGAACTTCTGCAACACGACGCTCGACGACGAAAGCGCAGGCTCGTCAATCCAGAACGTCACGCCGAGCCAGGCACCGTTCACGGGGTCGTTCAAGCCGGCCAGCCCGCTCTCTGCCTTCGACGGGCAGAACCCGAACGGCACCTGGACGCTGAACGTCTCCGACCGCGGCGCGATAGACACCGGCAGCGTCCGCACCTTCTCGCTCATCATCACGGCGTACACCTGCTCCACGACCGCGTTCGCGTCGCCGCTCGAAAAAGAGCGCGACCGCGCGCTGGCGACCCTGCTGCTCCCGGCGCAGCTCTTCGCGCGCCCTGACACGAAAGGCCAGTCGCTGGCCGCGCTACTCGATGACGGGTGGGCGACGTTCGGCGGGACGGAGGCAGAGGCGCTGCGCGCGGCCCTCCTGCCGAGACGCTACGACCACCTGGCCCGGCTGCTGTCGGGCTAGACGACAAGCCGCCGAGGCTATTTCAAAAGCAGTCCGTTGACCGACCCTTTGCGCCTTTGCGCCTCCAGCGTGAGATTGAATGTTCACGCTGGAGACGCAAAGGCGCAAAAACTATGTAGCGCACAGCATCCCCGGCGGGAACATTTGGCACGCCGCGGGAGTATCTTCTCTGGAAGCCGAGGACGCCATCTGAGGAGGAGTGATGAGAGAGCTTTTAGAGAAGACGGCCGAGCGTGCCATCTCGTATCTGGAGTCACTCGACGAGCGCAGAGTCTATCCGTCGCCCGAGGCGGTCGCGCGACTCTCAAAGCTCGACGAGCCGCTGCCCGAAGAACCAGTCTCGCCCGAAGAGGTCATACGAACACTCGACGAGGTCTGCTCGCCGGCGACGACGGCGATGGCCGGCCCCAGATACTTCGGCTTCGTCATCGGCGGCTCGCTCCCCGCGACCGTCGCCGCCAACTGGCTCGCCGCGGCCTGGGACCAGAACACCGGCCTGCACAACTCCACGCCCGCCACCGCCCGCGTCGAACAGGTCGCCCTCGGCTGGCTCCTGGACCTTTTCGATTTGCCGAAGACTTGCGGCGGCGCTTTCGTCACGGGCGCGACGACCGCCAACTTCTCTGCGCTGGCCGCCGCGCGCCACGCGCTCCTTCAACGCGCCGGCTGGGACGTGGAGGCGGACGGACTGTTCGGCGCACCGCCGATCACGGTCGTCGTCAGCAACGAGTCGCACCCAACGCTTTTCAAGTCGCTGGGGATGCTGGGGCTCGGCCGCAATCGTGTCGTGAAAGTGCCCGCTGACTCTCAAGGGAGGATGCGCGCGGACAAACTTCCCCCCGTTGACGGGCCGACCATCGTCTGCGCCCAGGCGGGCAACGTCAATACGGGGGCCTTCGACCCGCTCGATGAAATCTGCGAGCGCGCACACCCCGGCGGCGCGTGGGTGCACGTTGACGGCGCGTTCGGCCTGTGGGCTTTGGCCGCGCCGTCTACTAAGCACCTGGCTCCGGGCTTGACGGGCGCGGACTCCTGGGCCACTGACTTTCACAAGTGGTTGAACGTCCCCTACGACAGCGGGCTCGCGCTCGTGCGCGACCCGGACGCGCTGCGCGCCGCGATGGCGATCACGGCCGAGTACCTGCCGACGACGAGCCCCTTCCGTAACCCCTCGGACTTCACGCCGGAGTTGTCGCGGCGCGCGCGCGGCGTCGAGGTCTGGGCCGCGCTGCGCTCGCTCGGGCGCGCGGGCGTGGCCGAGTTGATCGAGCGCAACTGCCGCCAAGCGCGCCGCTTCGCCGAAGGCTTGCGGGCCGCCGGCTACGAGGTGCTCAACGAGGTCGTGCTCAACCAGGTGCTTGTGAGCTTCGGTGACGCGGGCGAGACTAATAGAGTGATCGCGGGCTTGCAGGAGGACGGCGACTGCTGGTGCGGCGGGACCGTCTGGCAGGGGCGCACCGCCATGCGCATCAGCGTCTCGTCCTGGGCCACGACGGACGCAGATGTCGAGCGCAGCCTGGAAGCCATGCTCCGCGTCGCAAGTAAACAGATTGCGACTTGAGTTTGATGTCAGAAGGGTCGCGCTAACTCTATTTACTTCACGCCGCCCGGCGCGCGGTAGCCGGGTCGTGCGCGGACGACCGCGCCCTTGCGCGCAGTCGCCACTTTAATCTTGCGGTACTTGCCGTCGTGCTCGGGCTTCTGCGGGTAGTAGCCGAGCGAGTATTGCGTCCTCAACTCGGCGGCGATCTGGCCGAAGGCCCTGGGCAGCAGGCCGAGCGTGTCGGCGCGGTGAAGCCTCCCGCCTGTCTTCTCGGCCAGCTCCGCCAGGTAGGCGTCCGCCGTCTTGTACATCATGTCCAGCTCGCGGCTGATGTTGTCGTTCGCCCTGCCAGAAGGATACGTCGGGTCGTCGCGCCTGGTGCCGGACGGGTCCGTGGTCGTCGGGTCGTTGTTGCGCGGGTCGCCCGGCGGGTAAGGGTCGTTGCGGTTGTCCCTTCTCTTCGTGACGACGACCCCGCCGGGCAGGCGCGGGAAGGTCGTCCCGACTCCGCCGCCCCCGCTCGGGATGGTCGTGCCGCCTGGGAAGGTCGTCGGCGTGGTCCTGCCGGACGGGCCTCCGCCGCCGGGCAGTTTAGCGCCGAGGATAGTCGCAAGGTCAATGACCTGGCCCTGCTGCTGCTGCCGGCGCACCAGCTCTTCCACGTCGGCGCGCGTGTCGTAGCGAATCGGGTAGACGATGATGCCCGCTTCTTCAAGGAGCCGCACGTTCTTGTTGTAAGTCTCGCGGTCGCTGTAGGAGTCAACGCCGTCGGTGAAGATGACGATGGCCTTGCGCCCTTTGACGCCGCGGAAGGCTTTGATGCCAGCGGCCATCGCGTCGTAGAGCTTAGTGCCCGTGCCGGGCCGCGTGTCGCGTATGGCCCACTGGAGCACGGCGCGGTCGGACGTGAAGTTGCAGAGGTCGCGCACGAGGTTGTCGAACGAGATGACCTTGACGCGGTCTGCCTGTTGAAGCTGCTCTGTGAAAGCGATGGCCGCCTGCTGAATCATGCCGAGCTTGTCCTGCGTGCTCGCGCTCGTGTCGAGCATCAGGACGACGTGGAAGGGCGCGGTGACGGTCTCGAAGAAAGAGATTTTCTGCTCGACCCCGTCCTCGAAGATCGTGAAGTCCTCCTGCTTCAGGTCCGGCAGGTAGAGGTCGCCGCGGTCGCTGACGATGACCGGCACAGTGACCAGATTGGTCTCGACGCGCACGGTCTCCACGTCCTGCTGATCCCCGGCGGTAGCCTCCTGCGGCTGCGGCTGCTGCTCGTCCTTTCGTTCGGCGGGTCGCGGCGTCTGCTCCGAGTTCTTCTTCGCCTCCGGGGCCTGTTGCGGGTGGCGGCCGGCCTGCGCCGAGGCCACGCCGAAGAGAGAGAGAAGAAGGGCGAGCGCAGCCGGGGCGGCTTTGAAAGAGGGGCGCATGACTTTCGGGTGCTCCTTTCCGTCGAAGCGGAAATGTCGGACGGGAATTGCAGCTTAGCGTCACGTACGATGATGCGCGGCCCGAGAAAGGTTTGCCCGCGCGGCCGAAATCGCCAGGCCCTTCATCGAGAAGATGAAGCGTATCCGGCGGTAGGGGAGCGACGCGGGGACGCGGCGAGAAAGACAGTTGTTTTCGCCGCGTCTCCGCGTCTCCCATTCTCCGCGTCGCTTTCCCTTCCCTTCACACGCTCACTTCTGCTAGCTTCTCCTTCATGCCGGAAATCTACGTGAGCACGGATGTCGAGACTGATGGACCGATCCCTGGGCCGCACTCCATGCTGAGCTTCGCCTCGGCCGCGTACCTCGCGGACAAGACCCTCATCAGTACTTTCTCCGCCAACCTCGAAACGCTGCCCGGCGCGAGCGGACACCCCGAGACGATGCGCTGGTGGGAGACGCAGCCCGCGGCCTGGGCCGCGTCGAGGCGCGACCTGCGCCCGCCCGCGGAGGCCATGCGCGAGTACGCCGCCTGGCTCCGCGCGCTTCCCGGCAAGCCCGTCTTCGTCGGCTACCCCGTCGTCTTCGACTACATGTTCGTCCAGTGGTATCTGCACAAGTTCACGGGCGCGAGCCCCTTCTCCTTCTTCGCGCTCGACATCAAGACTTACGCGATGACGCTCCTCAAGATTGACTTCCGCGACACGACCAAAGCCGTCATGCCGAGGCGCTGGTTCGACGACCTCCCGCACACGCACCTCGCCCTCGACGACGCCCTCGAACAGGGCGCGCTCTTCTGCAACATGCTGGCCGAGAGTAAGGCGAAGGCGGATTGAATTAACCCCTTAGCGCCTTTGCGCCTTTGCGTGAGAAAACCAAAACATTTCACGCAAAGGCGCTAAGAAAAGTTGGGCGCGTTTCCTTCAACCTGTAGCTTGAGTTTTGAAACGGCCTTGCGGTTAAGAATTGTGGCCCAATGCCTGATCCGTCGCGAGCGCCTCGCGGACTGCTGCGAGGACCTTCTCGTCCGCGGGGAAGCCGAGCCAGTTTTTCTTCGAGACCACGCGGTCGCCCACCCAGACCGTGAACTCGCCGCGGTCGCCTTCGACCAGTTGCGCTCTGACTTTCAGCTCCCGTTCGAGCAGTTCCGCCACACGGGCGGCGCGAGGGCGGTAGTTTCAAACGACGCAGTAGCGTATGGCAATCGGCTGCATTGTGGTAATCTCCTCTTTCACCGGATTATAGCGAAAGCGCGGCAAAAATGGTCAGATAATCTCGTTCTGTGCCCGGCCGCCCCGAGAAGAGAGACGAAGGAGAAGAATGGTCAAATGACTGAGGAGCAGTTGCCCGCCGGCCTCACGTTCGTGGCGGAATCGGACGGGATTCGTGAATACAGGTTAGACAACCGCATGAAAGTCCTGCTCGTAGAGAACCGCGTCGCGCCCGTCGCCACCATCATGGTCCTCTACAAGGTCGGCTCGCGCAACGAGGCCGTCGGCTACACAGGCTCGACGCACCTCCTCGAACACATGATGTTCAAGGGCACGCCGACCTTCAACAAGGAGCAGAACACGCAGATTGCCGCGACCCTGCAAAAAATCGGCGCGGCCTTCAACGCCACCACCTGGTACGACCGCACCAACTACTTTGAGACCGTGCCGTCGGACCAGTTGGAGCTGGCCGTCAAGCTCGAAGCCGACCGGATGCGTAACTCTTTCATCGCCGACGCCGACCGGCAGTCGGAGATGACCGTCGTGCGCAACGAGCTTGAGCGCGGGCAGAACGAGCCCTCGGAAGTCCTGGACGAGGCCGTTTACGCCACGGCCTTCCACGAGCACCCCTACCATCACCCGACCATCGGCTGGCGCGCGGACGTGGAGGGCGTGCCGACCTCGCGCCTCAAAGAGTTTTACGACACCTTCTACCACCCGAACAACACGACCGTCATTCTCGTCGGCGACTTCGTGCGGGCGCACGCGCTCTCGCTCATCAACGAGTACTTCGGCGCGTACGGCGTGCCGGAGCACCCGATTCCAGAGGTTTACACGGAGGAGCCGCAGCAGCAGGGCGAGCGCCGCCTGGTGATTCGCCGCGCGGGCGAATTGGCGCTGGTGCAGGTGGCCTTTCACACGCCCGGCGTGCTCGGGCAGACGGCCGTGCTCTCGAACGAGGAATTGGCCCAGCGCGCCGCGGACCCGCCTGAGGACAACGACATCTACCCGCTCGTCGTCCTCTCGGTCGCCATGTCGCACGGCATCACGAGCCGCCTCTACCAGGCGCTGGTCGAAACGGAACTCGCCGTGGACGCGCACTCGAACGCGGACCAGCACCGCGACCCCGGCCTCTTCAACGTCTACGCGACCGTGCACCCCGGCGTGGAAGTGCAGAAGGTCGAGGAGACTATTCTCGAAGAGCTGAGGAAGGCGGCCGAGGAGGATTTGACCGGGGCGGAAGTCGAGAAGGCCAAGCGGCAGATCGCGGCGCAGGTGGCCTACAGCCGCGACGGCACTTTCAACATCGCCATGCAGATGTCCGAGGCCGAGGCGGTCGCCGACTGGCGCTTCTACCAGGACTACGAGAAGAACATCTCGCGCGTCACCACGGACGCCGTCCGCCGCGTGGCCCAAAAATATCTCACCGAAGACAACCGCACCGTCGGCCACTTCATTCCGAAACAGTCCGGCGGCGGAGAGAGCAACGGCAACGGCCACCAGCCACAGGCGTTAAAAAAGCTCTCGCGGCGCGGCGTGCAGTTTTACCGCGAGACGGACGACGGCGCAGCGGCGGCCGAAGTGGCTTCGGCGATGGAGGGCGCGGCGCGGCGCGCGGGTGAAGAGACCGCGGGCGGCTCGACCACGCCGCAGGAGAAGGAGCAGCAGGGGCTCCCGCCGCGCGGCGACAAGTCTTCGGACGCGGCGGAGCCCGTGACGCCGGCCACCGCCGGGCGCTCCGACTTCGCGCGCCGCGTCCGCCGCACGGAGCTTGAGACGGGCGCGGTCCTGCTCGTCCTCGAAAACAACGCGACCCCGACCGTCGCGCTGCGCGGCTCGTTCCGCGCCGGCTCCTACTTCGAGCCGCGCGACAAGCCCGGCCTGGCACAGATTACCGCGAACATGCTGGAGCGCGGCACGCTGAAGCGCACGAAGCTGGAACTCGCCGGCGACCTTGAACGCGTCGGCGCGCAACTGGCCTTCTCGGCGGACCCGTTCGCCGTCAACGTCGGAGCCCGCGCGCTCTCGAAAGACCTGCCGCTCGTCATGGCCGTGCTCTCCGAGGTGCTGCGCGAGCCCTCGTTCCCCGCCGAAGAGTTGGAGAAGCTCAAGCAGCAGATCGTCGCCGGCATACAGGAGCAGCAGTCCAACACCGGCTACCGCGCGCGCGAGCGATTCACGCAGTTAATCTTCGACGAGGCCAGCCCCTTCTACATGCCGCCGGGCGAGAAGCTCATCGAGAGCGTCCGCTCGATGACGGTCGAGGACGTGCGCGGCTTCTATGCGAAGTACTACGGCGGCCGCTCGCTCATCCTTTCCGTCTCGGGCGACGTGCGCGCTGGCGAAGTGGTCCAACAATTCGGGGAGGCGTTCGGCGAATTCTCCGGCCCCGAGAGCGTGGACATCAACGTCACGGACCCCGAGCCTCGCTCGGGCACGACGCGCGAGATCGTGCTCCTGAAGGACAAGGCGAGCGTGGACATCCTGCTCGGCTCGGCCGCCCCCTTGCGCCGCGCCTCGGAGGACTACTACGCGGCGGGGCTCGCCAACAGCGCGCTCGGCGAATCGACGCTCTCGTCGCGCCTGGGCCTGCGCGTGCGCGACCAGGAGGGACTGACCTACGGCATCAACTCGCGCTTCCGCGCGCCCTCTCTGGCCGCCGGCCCGTGGTACGTCGGCGTCTCGGTCAACCCGACCAACATCGAGAAGGCGATCAGCTCGGCCCTGAACGTCCTGCGCGACTACGTCGAGAACGGCATCCGCGCCGACGAGCTGGCGGACGAGAAGTCTTCGGCCATAGGCTCTTTCAAGGTGAGTCTGGCGACGAACGCCGGGCTTGCCAGCGCGACGTGGAACTCGGAGTTCTACGCGCTCGGCATGGACTTCATAGACCGCTACCCGCAGATCATCCAGGCGGTCACCATCGAAGAGGTCAACGCCGCGATCCGTAAATATTTCCGCCCGGACCATCTGACGGTCGTCCTCGCCGGCGACATCGAGGCGACGGCCGTGACGAGCGAAACCCCGACGGTGTGAGGGAATGCAAAATTAAAAATGAAAAATGCAAAAGGGAGGCGGAGAGCCACTTTTAATTAAATGTGGTTTCAGCCTGAATTTTTAATTTTACATTTTTAATTTTGCATTCCCTCCCTCTTCTGTGACAGAATCCGCCGGTCAACAGTAAGCGCCTCGCGGCCCGAACGGAGCTTCCTCTGTGCCAGTCTCGCGCCAAGCAAGTGTCACGGCCCGCGCGCCAATCGCCCGAATCGCTCTGGCGTTGACGCTGGCGCTCGTCGTGCTCGCGGGCGTCGTGCCGCCCGGTGCCTTTGCGTCCTCGCACGAATGCGGGATGGCCTGCTGTGTCGGTAAGTCGCCGCACGCGGCGGGCTCTTGCAGCACCGGCCTCGGCGGCGACGAGAGTGAAGCCCAAGCGCCCGCGGACGAGGGCGACGCGCACGCGGCACACGGCCACGCGGCACACGGCCACGCGGCGCACGGCGCGAAACACTCTGCTGCGCGTCATCCCATTCACAAAGACTCGCGCCGGACACCGAGCGTCGCGCTGCGGACTTTGACGAAGCCCTGCTCGCCCGAGTGCGCGGCTGCTGCTTCCAACTCTACGCAGGTGCGCCGCCCGCGCCACGCGGCGTCAATCGTCGTCAAGACGCAGCCACGCCCGCCCACCGCCCGTTCTTTCGTGGGCCATTCCGTCCAGCTCCCGCCCAAGTCGGCCGACCGCGTGCGGCAGGCGCGGCCCCGCGCCCCGCCTTCTTCTCCCGTCAACCTTTCAGCTTAAACACCACCGGCTGCCAAGCGCCTTTCGTTCGCGCAACGGCCGGCCGCGCCGTTGCCTATTCGCGCGCGCCCGCAGCCGCGGTGAGATTTCGAGAATGGCACAGCGAGCCGCCTGCTTCGACAAGGAAGCGGCCCGGCCCGCGCCTTTCCCGAAGCACACTTGAGCACTCGTGACGGCACGCTCATTCATCGCACGCGCCGTCGAAAGGCCATTGGAGATGAGAAACATTCCCCCTTCTCGCGCGCTCGCGCCGAGGGCCGTGGCGCGAGTCCTTTGCGCCGTCGCGTTCTTCGCCCTGAGCGGCTACTCCGTTCTGGCACAGCAGACCGTGACTTCGGCCACGCTCGGCGGGCGCGTCGAAGACTCCGCGGGCGCGGCCGTCCCCGGCGCGCTCGTCACCGCCCGCCACCTGGAGACCAACCAAGCGCAAACGGCCACGACTGACGCCGAAGGCCGCTACAGGTTCGCTTACCTGCCCGCCGGCCCTTACGAGTTAGCGGTCGAGCACGCGGGCTTCGACACGCTTCGCCAGAGGCTGACGCTCACGCTCGGGCAGGCGCTCGACGTGCCGCTCAAGCTCTCGGTCGCCGGCGTCACCGGCAGCGTGAACATCACGGCGGACGTGCCGCTGATAGAGGCCGCGCGCACGCAGGTGGCGGAGACGGTGCTCCCGCGCGAGATCGACGCGCTCCCCCTGAACGGCCGCAACTACCTGGACCTGGCGCTGCTCGTCCCAGGCGTCTCGCGCACGAACACGGGGAGCAGCCAGCGATTCGCGGAGACTTCGGCCGTGCCCGGCACGGGGCTCTCGGTCGCGGGCCAGCGCAACCTCAACAACGGCTTCGTCGTTGACGGCCTCTCGGCCAACGACGACGCGGCCGACCTCGCAGGCACGTTCTACAGCCAGGAGGTGATACGCGAGTTTCAGGTCGTCACCTCCGGCGGCATCGCGGAGTTCGGCCGCGCCTCCTCGGGCATCGTCAACATCATCACGCAGACGGGCACGAACAACTGGCGCGGCCGTCTCTACGGCTTCCTCCGCAACCAGCGACTCGACGCGCGCAACCCGCTCGCGATGCGCAAAGACCTGCTGACGCAGGCGCAGTACGGCGTGAGCCTCGGCGGGCCGCTCATGCGCGACCGCACTTTTCTGTTTACGAACTTCGAGCAGACGCGGCGCAACGACTCGAACGTCATCACCATCGCGCCCTCGGCCGTCGCCGCCATCAACAGTCGTCTCGACCGAGTCGGCTACGGCGGGCCGCGCGTCGAGACGGGCGTCGTCCCAGGCGGCTTCGACTCCACGAACTTCTTCGCGCGTGTGGACCACAAGGTGAACGCCGCGAACCTCTTCTCGGCGCGCTACAGCCTTTACGACGTGCGCGCCGTCAACTCGCGCACGGTGGGCGGCCTCAACAGCCTAAGTCGCGGCACGAGTCTCGCCGACCGCGACCAGACTTTTGCGGCCAACAACGTGACCACGCTTAGCCCGCGCGCGCTCAACGAGGCGCGCTTCCAGTTCACGCGCAGCCGCTTGAGCGCGCCCGTCAACGACGCGGTCGGCCCCGCCGTCAACGTCTCCGGCGTCGCCAGTTTTGGCACAGCGACCTTCTCGCCCCTCGACCGCGCCATAGACCTCTCCGAATTAGTTGACAACGTCTCCTGGCAGCGCGGCGCGCACTCTTTGAAGGCCGGCGCTGACTTCCTCTACAACCGTGTCGGAATAAACTTCCCCGGCGCGACCGGGGGCGTCTACATCTTCACCTCACTCAACAATTTTCTCTCGGGCAGCTACAGCAGCTTCCAGCAGGCTTTCGGCACGCCCTCGCAGGCGCAGTCGAACCCGAACGTCGGTATCTTCGCGCAGGACGAGTGGCGGCCGCGACAGGATTTGACCTTGAACGTGGGGCTCCGCTACGACGCGCAATTTTTGCCCGAGCCCGTCGAGACGGACGCGAACAACTTCGCCCCGCGCGTCGGCTTCGCCTACTCGCCCGGCGACAGGAAGACGGTGGTGCGCGCCAGCTTCGGCGTCTACTTCGACCGCCTCCCGTTGCGCGCCGTCTCGAACGCGCTCCAGCGCGACGGCACCAAGTACGTCGTCGTGCAACTGTCCCCGACGCAGCCGGGCGCACCCGTCTTCCCGAACGTGCTCGGCGCGCGGCCCACCAATTTACAGACGAAGCCGAACGTCACGCGGATTGACCCCGAAATCGAGAACAGCTACAGCCAGCAGCTCAGCGTCCAAGTCGAACGCGAGCTGCCCTGGGACTCTTCTCTTTCGGTGGGCTACATACATTTGCACGGGCTGCACCTCATCCTCTCGCGCAACGTCAACGTCCCGCGCTTCCCGCCTTCGGCCGGTGTGCCAAATCTGGGGCGGCCCGACCCTTCCGTCGGCAACGTCTCGCGCTTCGAAAGCTCCGGCCGGAGCCGCTACGACGCGCTCGTCGTCGCCTTCAACAAGCGCCCCGCCAGTTGGGCGAGCGCGCGCGTCTCCTACACCTTCTCGAAGGCGATTGACGACGCGGGCAACTTCTTCTTCAGCTCGCCGCAGGACAACGACGACCTGCGCGGCGAGCGCGGGCCCTCCGACAACGACCAGCGCCACCGCCTGACCTTCAGCGGCTCAATCGAAGCGCCGCACGCCGAGAAGGCTTCGGGCCTGCGGCGCGCGCTCGAAGGCTTCGAGCTGAGCTACATCTTCACCTACGCCTCCGCTCTGCCCTTCAACGTCCTGACGGGCAACGACCGCAACTTCGACACGAACTTCAACGACCGCCCCATCGGCGTCGGGCGCAACACGGGCCACGGCTTCGACTACGCTTCGCTCGACCTGCGCCTGAGCCGCAAGTTTCACCTGACGGAGCGTCTCGGCCTCGAAGCCCTCGCCGAAGGGTTCAACGTGCTGAACCGCGCGAACCTGCAACTCCCCAACAACGTCTTCGGCACCGGGAGCGCGCCGCTCGCGACTTTCGGCCGGCCCACGGCCGCCGGCGACCCGCGCCAGATTCAACTCGGCCTGCGCTTCAGTTTTTGAAAGGGACCATCAGACAAGACATGCTTACGAAGAGACCGGCAATCATCACGGCAATCGCGCTCGCGCTGCTCCTCGCGGGCTGCGCGCGGCAGGCGCGGCGAGAAGAAGGTAGAACGGCGGCGGGCGACAACGCTTCGACCACGCCCGTCCGCGTCTCGGCCGAGAACGCGGACGCGGCCGAGCCTTCAATCGCGCCCGCACTCGACGGCACGATCTTCATCGCCTGGGTCGAGCACCTACAGAACAAGGAGGCGAACGTCATGCTTGCCCACCTCGACCGCGAGGGGCGCTCCATTGGCCCACCCGCGCGCGTCAACCCGAAGGCGGGCGAGGCGACCGCGTGGCGCGGCGACCCGCCGACCGTGGCCGTCGGCGCGGACGGCTCGGTCTACGTCGGCTGGACGGCCCGCCTCCCCGGCGAGCAGGGGCACGCCAACGACCTCTACCTCTCGGCCTCGCGCGACGAAGGGCAGACCTTCGAGCCGCCCGTGAAAGTCAACGACGACGGCAAAAAGGTCGTGCACGCCATGCACTCGCTCGCCGTCGGGCGCGACCAGCGCGTTTACCTCGCGTGGCTGGACGAGCGCAACGTCGTCGCGCCTTCCGCCGGCAAGGGCGGGATGAAAATGGACCACATGGAGGCCAACCGCGAAGTCTTCTTCGTGGCCTCGGCGGACGGCGGGCACACGTTTTCAGCGAACCGGAGACTGGCGAAAGACGCCTGCCCCTGCTGCAAGACGGCACTCGCTGTCGGCGCGGACGACCGCGTTTACGCCAGTTGGCGGCAGGTGCTGCCCGGCGAGTTTCGCCACATCGCGCTCGCCTCATCCAATGACGGCGGCAAGACTTTCACCGAGCCCAAGATCGTCAGCGACGACCGCTGGATGACGGCGTCGTGTCCCGTTTCCGGCCCGGCATTGTCGGCGGGCGCTTCGGGAAGTTTGCGCGTCGTCTGGTACACGGAAGGCGACAAGGGCACGCCCGGACTCTACTGGGCCGAGTCGCGCGACGGCGGCCAGACGTTTTCCGAGAGCAGGCCCCTGGCCGCGGGCCAATCGCGCGGCAACCCGCTTCTGCTGATGAGCATGGCGCGCGGCACGACGGTCGTCTGGGAGAGCGACGAGACGGGCTCGTCCCGCGTGATGTACGCCCCGCTTGAGGACAAGGCGCAGGCATCCCCGCTCGTCGAGAGCGGCGAACTCCCCGCGGCAACCGTCAGCGGCGACCAACTCTTCATCGGCTACATCAGCAAAGCCGACGACCGCCGCAGCATCTGGCTCGTCCGGTCAAAAACCACCGCCTGAGATGATTGCGGATTGAAAGACAAGACTCAATCTTTTCTTTGCGACTTTGCGCCTTCGCGTGAAATGGTTTTCTCTCGCAAAGGCGCAAAGTCGCAAAGGGGTTGAGTCATTCAGTCTCTTGAGTCCTCTCTTTTAATCCGCAATCCGCCGGCAATATCGCAAAAGCCCAATCCGCCGCGCGTCATCCGCCACAGGCATGCAACGCACCCCGAACTAAAGCATTCATAGTCGTCGGCCGGGTCTCCCCGCGTTGTCACGCCTTCGCTTTCTGAGGAGGATTTCCATGCGTCTCAAACTTTTCACGCCCGTTCTCGCGCTCTTTTGTCTGACCTTCGCCGCGCCGGCCGCCACCGCCGGCGGGCCGCCCGAGGCGCTCGCCCGCCTGGCCCTCTCCGAAAACTCCGCGGAGTCCGCCCCGGCCATCAAGGAACTGCGCGCGATGGGGCCGCGCGGCTTGCAGGTTCTGCTCGACGCACACGCCGCCGAAATCGGCCGCGCCAAATCGGGCCAATCCGTCAACGAACAGGAGTGGCAGCGCCTCACGCTCGCGCTCGACGCCGTCAGCCGGCAGCGGAACAGCTACGCTTCGGGTCTCTACTGGTACACCGATCTTGAGGAGGCCGAGGCGGCGGCCCAGGCGAGCGGCAAGCCCATTCTGTCGCTGCGCCTGCTGGGCCAATTGGACGAGGAGTTCAGTTGCGCCAACAGCCGCTTCTTCCGCACAGTGCTCTACGCCAACGCAGAGGTCTCCCAGTACCTGCGCGAGCACTTCGTGCTCCACTGGAAGTCTGTCCGCCCCGCCCCGCGCGTGACGATTGACTTCGGCGACGGCCGCAAGCTCGAACGCACCGTCACGGGCAACAGCATCCACTACGTCCTGAACGCGGCGGGCGAGCCGCTGGACGCGCTCCCCGGCCTCTACGGCCCGGCGGCCTTCGTGCGCGCGCTCACGCAGGCCGAGACGCTCGTCAAACAGCTCGACGCGAAAGCTGCGGGCGCGCGCTGGCAGGCGCTGCGCGCCTACCACAACGCGCGGATTCAAGCCATCGCGCGCGATTGGGCCACTGACGTATCGAAGGTTGGCGGCCGCGTGCCGGCGGACGTGGTGGCTAGAATCGAGCGCCGGAAGCAGACCCCCGGCGCAATCGAGGTCGCGCCGCTCGCGATCACGAAGAGGGTCACCGAAGTTGACATCCTGAAGTCCATCACGTCGGACGCGACGGCCCTGGAAGCCGCGACAGACATCTCCTCCTGGAACAAGATTGCCGCGCTCCATGCGATGGACGTTCAGTTAGACGACGCGAGCCTCGCCCTCATCACACGCCAGAACGAGAATCTACGCGCGGACCAGGCGCTGCTCGCGCGCACGCGGCAGAACCTCGAACAGTACCTGGCGCTCGACACCGTGCGCAACGAGTACCTGCTGCGCACGAAGCTCCACGCCTGGTTTGCGACGGGGATGGCTACCGGCGGCGTCGAGAGTTTGAACGAGTTGGTTTACGCCGACCTGTTCAAGACTCCCAGCTCCGACCCCTGGCTCGGCCTCTACTCGCCGGACGTGTACACGGCGCTCGACGGCGGCGGCGTCAGCCGCAACTGAGAGCGCCGGACGACGAACCAGGCGTGCCGCACGAGGGGCGCGGCGAGAAGGCTAAACTTTCTCGCCGCGCCCCTCGTACTTTTTAACGCGCGCTTGCCCGCGCGTAACCATTGCCACTATCATCTGCGTCCTAGCTCTGCGGTCGCCATCCCCAGTGACGACGCCAAACCAAGCTTTAGGAACTTAATTGTGCCCTTTTATCCGCGGGCAAAACTTATCGCAGACGGCGGGCGCGGCCGCGCGCTTCGTCACTTCCTGCTCGCGTGCCTGACGCTCGCGGCTCTCGCTTCTCTCGCATGCAAGAGTGATTACCCGGCGTCCGCGCGTGAGGCCGCGGCCGGTGGCGAGGCGGGCGAGCCCAAACAAGTCCGCACGGTGCCGGTGGCAGAGATACCCCTCGGGCGCAGCGTCACCGTGACGGGCACGCTGGCCGCGTTCGACCAAGCGACGCTGAGCGCGAAAGTGCCCGGCCGCGTGCGCTCGATCACGGTTGACCTGGGCAGCGGCGTGCGCCGCGGGCAGGTCGTCGCGCAGCTTGAAGCACAGGACTACCAGTTGCGCGTCGAGCAGGCGGAGGCCGCGCTCGCGCAGGCGCGCGCGCGCTTGGGCCTGCTGCCCGACGGCACGGACGACCGCGTGGACGCCGAAGTAACTGGCACAGTCCGGCAGGCGCGAGCCACGCTGAACGAGGCGCAGGCGAACCGCGACCGCGCCGCCCGGCTCGTGGCCGAGGGTGTCATCGCGCGCGCCGAGTACGAGTCGGCCGACGCCACGCTCAAGGTCGCGCTCGCGCGCTACCAGGACGCGGTCGAAGAGGTGCGCAACCGGCAGGCGCTTCTGGCACAGCGCCGCTCCGAATTGGCGCTCGCGCGCCAGCAGCTCGCGGACACCAACGTCTACGCGCCCTTCGACGGGATGGTGCACGAGAAGCGCGCGAGTGTGGGCGAGTACCTCGCGGCGGGCGCACCGCTGGTCACGGTCGTCAAGATGAACCCGCTCCGCTTGCGCGCCGAAGTGCCGGAGCGCGAGGCCCAGAGCGTGCACGGCGGCGAGCGCGTGAGCGTCCACGTCGAGGGCGGCGCGCACGACTACGAGGGGCGCATCAGGCGTCTCAGCCCGACCATCTCGGAACAGAACCGCGTGCTGGTCGTCGAGGCCGAGATTAGCAACGACGGCACACTGCGTCCGGGCGCGTTCGTCAGCGCCGAGATCGAGACGGACGAGAGCGGCACGGCCGTCACCGTCCCGACCAGCGCCATCGTCACCTTCGCCGGCATAGAGAAAGTGATCACGGTCGAGAACGGCAAGGCCAGGGAGAAGCCCGTCACCACCGGACGCCGCAACGCCGACTGGACCGAAATCCTCGGCGGCGTCCAGTTAGGCGACCGCGTCGTCGTAGAACCCGGCAACCTGCAATCGGGCCAGGCGGTCAACGCAATCGAGTAGTCAGTGGTCAGTGGCCGGTGGTCAGTTAAGAACAAAAACGGTTTTTCTTTTAACTGACCACCGACCACTGACCACTGACCACTGACCTTATGCAGAAGCTCGCGGAAATTTGCATCCGGCGGCCGGTGTTCGCGGCCATGATTATTCTCGCGCTGGTGGTGGTCGGCGCGGCGAGCTTCTTCCGTTTGGGGATTGACCGCTTTCCGTCGGTTGACCTGCCGACCGTCGCGGTGCGGACCAATTTGCCGGGCGCGTCGCCGGAGGAAGTCGAGTCGGAGGTCACGCGCCCCATCGAGGAGGTCGTCAACACGGTTGACGGCATAGACACGCTCAGGTCCGTCTCGGGCGCGGGCGTCTCCATCGTCATCGTCACCTTCAAACTGGACCGCGACATAGACACGGCGGCGCAGGACGTGCGCGACCGCGTCAGCACGGTGATACGCGATTTGCCGGAAGACGCGCTCGCGCCCATCGTGCAGAAGTTCGACAACGACAGCGCACCCGTGCTGACCGTCGCGCTTTCGGCCGAGAGACCTTTACGCGAGCTGACGGAGCTGGCCGACAAGATCGTCAAGGTCCAGTTGGAGCGCGCGGGCGGCGTCGGCGAGGTCTCGGTCGTCGGCGGACTCGAACGCGCCATCAACGTCTGGGTGGACGCCGAGCGGCTGGCCGCTTACCGCATCCCGATTACGGAAGTGCGCGACGCGCTGCGCCGCCAGAACGCGGACGTGCCGGGCGGCAACGTCGAGGCCGGCCGGCGCGAGATGACCTTGCGCACGCTCGGGCGCTACGCGGAGGCGCGCGAGTTCAACGACCTGGTCATCGCGAGCCCGCAGGGTGCGCCCGTGCGCCTGCGCGACGTGGGACGGGTCGAGGACGGGACGAAGGAGCAGAGGTCGGTCGCGCGGCTGAACGGCGTGCCGACCGTGATGCTGGAGATTCGACGCCAATCGGGCGCGAACACCGTCGCCGTCATCGAGAACGCCAGGCGCGAGCTGGACCGCATCCGCGGGCAGATGCCAGGCGATGTGAAGCTCGAAGTGATCCGCGACCAGTCGCGCTACATCTCGGCCGCGCTGCACGAGATCGAGACCCACCTCGTTCTGGGGAGCATCCTCGCGAGCCTCGTCGTGCTCGCCTTCATGCGCTCGTGGCGCTCAACGTTAATCGCGGCCGTCGCCATCCCGGCGTCCGTCATCGCCACCTTCGGGATGATGCGCGCGCTCGATTTCACGCTCAACAGCGTGACGATGCTGGCGCTCGTCCTGATGGTCGGCGTGGTGATCGACGACGCGATTGTGGTGCTGGAAAATATCTTCCGCTTCGTCGAGGAGAAGAAGATGAGGCCGCTGGAGGCGGCGCGCGAGGCGACGCGCGACATAGGGATGGCGGTGCTGGCAACCACCTTCTCACTCGTCGTCATCTTTGTGCCAGTTTCGTTCATGTCCTCCATCTCGGGGCGCTTCCTCTATCAGTTCGGCATCACGGCGGCGGTCGCCATCCTCGTCAGCCTGCTCGTCTCCTTCACGCTCACGCCGATGATGTCCGCGCGACTCCTGCGCGCGGAGGACGCGGGAGGACGCGGCGAGGGCGACGGCGAGCATGGTGCGGCTTCGCGGCGCGGGTTCTACGCGTGGCTCGACCGCGGCTACGCGCGCTCGCTCGCGCTTGCGATGCGCCACCGTTTGATAGTCGCGGGCGTCGCCCTGCTCGTCATCGCTGCGAGCGTGCCGCTCTACCGCGTGGTCAAGCAGGAGTACATCCCGACGGACGTGGACGAGGCGGAGTTCGAGATCGGCGTCAACGCGCCGGAGGGGACGAGCCTCCGTGTGATGAACGAGGCGATGCTCGCCATCGAGGACGAGATTCGCCAGACGCCGGGCGTGCGCCTGGTGCTCTCTTCGGCGGGCGGCTCGTTCCTGGGGAGCGTCAACCAGGGCGGCGCTTACGTCCGCATCGCGCCGCACGAGGAGCGCACCTTCTCGCTGACGAAGCTCTGGGAGAGCATCAAGCGCGGCCGCCCCTTCGACGCCTTCCGCGGCAACTACACGCAGCGCGACGTGATGCAGGAGCTGCGCGCGCGCCTCAAAAAATTCGCGCCGCTTCGCATCTCCGTGCGCAACGCGCCGTCGTTCAACCTCGGCGGCGGCAACTTCGACATTGACTTCGTCCTGCGCGGGCCCGACCTGCTCGCGCTCTCGAAGTACGCCGAGGCGCTGCGTGAGAAGTCGCTCAAGCTCGGAGGGATTGTTGACGCGGACACGACGTTGAAGCTCGACAAGCCGGAGCTGCGCGTGAAGATTGACCGGGCGCGCGCGGCCGACCTGGGCGTTGACACTTCGGCGATTGCGACGAGTTTGCGTCTGATGGTCGGCGGCGACGAAGAGGTCTCGCGCTACCGCGACGCGTCGGTCAACGAAGACTACGACGTGCAGCTGCGCCTCACCGACCGCGACCGCAAAGACGCGGCGACCATCTCGCGTCTCTACGTCCCTTCGTCGCGCGGCGGGCTGGTGCGCCTCGACAACCTCGTCACCATCAAAGAGGAGACGAGCCCCTCGCGCATCGACCGTTTGGACCGCCAGCGGGTCGTGAGCCTGCGCGCAGGCGTCGCGCCCGGCTTCGCCCTGGCCGACCGGCTCGAAGCCCTGCGCGGCGCGGTCTCAGAGATGAACCTCCCGGCGGCCTACACGACGACGATATCGGGCCGCGGGCGCGAGTTAGAAAGAACCTTCAACGAATTCATCTGGGCCTTCCTGCTCTCCATCGCCTTCATGTACATGATCCTTGCGTCGCAGTTCGAGAGCACGATTCACCCCGTCACCATCCTGCTGAGCCTGCCGCTCGCGGTCCCCTTCGCGCTGCTCTCGCTGTGGGCGACGGGCGACACGCTTAATCTTTACTCGGCGCTCGGCGTGCTGGTGCTCTTCGGCGTCGTCAAGAAGAACTCCATCTTGCAGATCGACCACATGAACAACCTGCGCGCGCGGGGGATGGCGCGCTTCGAGGCCATCATGCAGGGGAACCGCGACCGCCTGCGCCCCATCCTGATGACGACGCTCGCGCTCGTCGCGGGCATGCTCCCGCTCGCGCTCGGCACAGGCCCAGGCGCGGAGGAGCGCCGCTCCATCGCCGTCGTCGTCATCGGCGGCCAAACGCTCTCGCTCCTCCTCACCCTCATCGCCACGCCCGTCGCCTACTCCCTCTTCGACGACCTGCGCTCGACCCACGCCTGGCACAAAATCGCAGCGCCCGTCCGCCTCGCCACCTCACGTTTCCGCTCGGCCCTCGCCGCGCGACGCAGCCGTGCGAAGCTCAAAGCAGAAGAGGCCGCGGGCCGCGGCGAAGTTTTAGAGGAAGTGAAAGAGGGCCAGGCGAAAGTCGGGGCGGAGAGTGGCGATTGAATTAGAAAGAAGATGAGACTGCTGCCTGCTTATCCTGGCCGCTCACTGTGGCACTCGTTGCACCAGGACTGAAGACCGTTCCAGCGAGTCTTGTTACGGTTGGCGGCCGTCCCGTGGGGCATGCCTAAAAAGGCGCTCTTGCGAGAGCCGCGAGCATTCATAGTGGATTGACTGCGGGTGGGAACTTAGAAGCGTTTATAGCCCGTACGAGAATTGAACTCGTGTTTTAGCCTTGAGAGGGCTACGTCCTAACCCCTAGACGAACGGGCCTCAAATCGAATCCAGATTATAAAGTTCAACTCGCACAATTGGCAAGTTCAATCCGGCACTCGCTGACACAAGGATAATTTTTGGGGCCTGTCCGCGGCTGATGCTATACTCGTTTCTCCTGCCGGAATCTCAACCAAAGCGATTGTCTCGAAGGAGAATTTGATGAACGTCGCTGTGCTCAAGGAAACCCTGCCCGGTGAGGCGCGCGTGGCGCTCGTGCCGGAATCGGTTCGCAAGCTCGCCGCGCAGAAGGCCGCCGTCACAGTCGAGCGCGGCGCGGGCGCAGATGCCGGCGCGTCGGACGCGGACTACGAAGCCGCGGGCGCAATCGTTTCGGAAGACCGCGCGGGCGTCCTCGCGGCGGCCGACGTGCTCGCCACGGTCAACCGACCCTCCGCGGAAGATGTCAACCATTTGAAAGACGGCGCGGTCGTCCTGGGGTTCCTGCGCCCGCTGGACGAGCCGGCTGCGCTCGGGGCTTTAGTCGCGCGGGGCTTGACGGCCTTCGCGATGGAACTGGTCCCGCGCATCACGCGCGCGCAGGCGATGGACGCGCTCTCTTCGATGGCGACGGTCGTGGGCTACAAGGCCGTGCTGCTGGCCGCAAGCCACATCCCGCGCATGTTCCCCATGCTGATGACGGCGGCCGGAACTGTGCCACCCGCGCGCGTGCTCGTGCTCGGCGCAGGCGTGGCGGGGCTCCAGGCCGTGGCGACGGCGCGGCGGCTCGGCGCGGTCGTCGAAGCCTACGACGTGCGGAAGGCCGCGGGCGAGCAGGTGCGCTCCCTGGGCGCGCAGTTCCTCGAAGTTGACCTCGGCGGGATTCAGACCGAAGACGCGGGCGGCTACGCCGTAGAGCTTTCCGCAGAGGCCATGAAGCGCGGCCGAGACCTCATCGCCAGGCACGCGCAGACGGCCGACGTTGTCATCACGACCGCGCAGGTCCCAGGCAAGCGCGCCCCGCTGCTCCTGACCGAAGGGGCCGTGAATGGGATGAAGCGCGGGGCGGTCGTCGTTGACCTCGCCGGCGCGACGGGCGGCAACTGCGCCGTCTCCAGTCCGGGCGAGACAATCGAGCGCGGCGGGGTCATCATCATGTCTCCCCTGAACCTGGCCGCGACCGTCCCGGTCCACGCCAGCCAGCTCTACTCGCGCAACGTCACCGCCTTCCTGAGCCTCCTGATAAAAGACGGCGAACTGAACGTCGTCATGACGGACGACGTGGTCGGCCCGTCCTGCGTCACGCACCGCGGCAACGAGTACGTCCACCCGCGCGTCGCGGCCGCGCTGGCGGAACTGACGAGCCGATGAGTTCAAAGATTGGGTGTATGATGGATGCGGGAGATTTCAGATAATGACGGATCAACAGTTGTTGGAGCGAATCGTACTGGACCCTAAAGTTATGGTCGGGAAGCCGGTCATTAAAGGTACGCGCCTGACGGTGGAGTTCATTCTCAACTTACTGGCGCACGGCGCGAGCGCGACCGAGATTATCGAAGAATACGAGGGGCTGGCCGAGGAAGACATCCGGGCCTGCCTGCTCTTCGCCAAAAATTCTTTAGAACATACCGCCTTCATGCCGCTGGCAGTGGAGACGAGATAGATGCGTTTCATGGTGGACGAATGCACCGGGCCGAAGGTCGCCCGCTGGCTACGCGAACAAGGGCATGAAGTCTTCTCCGTCTACGACGAAGCTCGCGGTATTGAAGATTTACAAAGAGCGACGCCCGCACCGGGGCGTCATTTTTCTGCGCCTCGAAGACGAGCGGGCGGGCAATAAAAGAGAGACTCTGCGGCGGCTGCTCGAAGCCTATGCGGATCGGCTGACGGATAATTTTGTCGTCGTCACGGAGTCGCGCGTTCGGTTCGCCCGTGTGGTTCGGTAGAAGTTCTTCGGGCGTGACACAGGGCAGATGAAAGGAAACGCTTTATGGCTTCGGAGACCTTGATCGCCGCGCTTTACGTCTTCGCGCTCGCGGCCTTCCTCGGCTACCAGGTGATCTCGCGCGTGCCGCCGCTCCTGCACACGCCGTTGATGTCCGCGACCAATGCCATCTCGGGCATCTCGCTCGTCGGGTCAATCGTCATCGCGGGCTCCGGGGGCAACCTCGTCAGTAAAATTTTGGGCTTCACGGCCGTCACCTGCGCGACCATCAACGTCGTTGGCGGCTTCGGCATCACCGACCGCATGCTCAAGATGTTCAAGCGCAAAGAGACCGCCGTCGAGAAGCGAGGCGAGAACGGACAGAGGCCGTGAACGCGACCACGTACGTCATAGAGTTCAGCTACCTCGCGGCTTCCATCCTCTTCATCCTCGGGCTGAAGGGCATGAGCCACCCCGAGTCTGCCAAGCGCGGGATGCACCTCGCGGAACTCGGCATGCTGATGGCCGTCGTCGGCACCCTGCTCCACCGCGAGATCGTCAGCTACGAGTGGATCATCGCGGGCCTCCTGATCGGCTCGACCGTCGGCGCGGCGATGGCAATCTGGGTGCCGATGACGGCGATGCCGCAGCGGACCGCGCTCTCGCACGCCTTCGGCGCGTTCGCCGCCGCGCTCGTCGGCGTCGCCGAGTACTACAGGCAGGGCGCTGGTATGGGCCAGTTCAAGCTGACGGCTATCGGCTTCGAGGTGATGCTCGGCGCGCTGACGACGACCGGAAGCCTGATGGCCTTCGCCAAGCTGCAAGGCTTGGTGCGCGGCACGCCGATGACCTACCGCGGGCAGAACATCTTCAACATGGCGCTCCTGGCCGCGACCATCGGGTGCTTCGGCTACGTCCTCATCTCGCCTGCGTCCGCGCCCGTCTTCTACACGATGCTCGGGCTGGCCTTCGTCTTCGGCGTGCTGCTGGTGTTGCCGATAGGCGCGGCCGACATGCCGGTCGTGATGTCGCTCCTGAATTCTTACGCGGGGCTGGCGGCGGCCGCCACGGGCTTCGCGCTCTCGAACAACGTGCTCATCATCGCGGGCACGCTCGACGGCTTCTCCGGCTTCATCCTCTCGATCCTGATGTGCCGCGCGATGAACCGCTCGATGGCGAACGTGCTCTTCGGCGCGTTCGGCAGCGCGGCGACGGCGCAGGCGGCAGACGGCGAGCAGGGGACGATGCGCGAGGTCGGCCTCGAAGATGTGGCCGTGCAGTTGGCCTACGCCAACCAAGTCATCTTCGTTCCCGGCTACGGCATGGCGACGGCGCAGGCGCAGCACATCGTGAGGGAGCTAGCGAACGTTTTGGAGAAGCGCGGCGTCAGCGTCAAGTACGCGATTCACCCGGTGGCCGGGCGCATGCCGGGCCACATGAATGTGCTCCTGGCGGAGGCCAACGTGCCTTACTCCTCGCTCTACGAGTTAGAGCAGATCAACCCGGAGTTCTCCTCGACGGACGTGGCGGTCGTCATCGGCGCGAACGACGTGGTCAACCCGGACGCGCGCGACAACCCGCAGAGCCCCATCGCCGGCATGCCCATCCTCGAAGTTGACCGCGCGCGCTCGGTCGTCGTCCTCAAGCGCGGCAAGGGCAAAGGCTTCGCCGGCATCGAAAACCCGCTCTTCTTCAAACCCGTCACCGGCATGCTCTACGGCGACGCCAAAGACTCCCTGACCAAGCTCGTCCAAGCCGTCCAACACACGTGAGCAAGTGACATTAAAGCGGGGCGAAGGTGACCGCCCCCGCGAGCGCCGCGCGACGGCAGACGCGCGGCGCTCGCGGGGGCGCGCAAAATTACCTGTCACATTTTCCCTTCCGCCCCGCTCTTATAACAGTGAAGACACAAGAGGAGGTCTTTGAAAATCGAGTAGCTCTCGTCGAGGAGTAGGCGGCTTGCTTCGCGGCAGGTCAAGACAATAAACCAAAGGGCAAGCCTTGTGGCTTGCCCGGTCAGGTGAGTCGAATGTTCCATCTGGCAACGGCTGCATTCGGCCCGCCGGAGGATTCTAAGCTATGCAAGACATAAAACTCAACCCCGATTTTTCGGGCGGAGTCAGGACTCCTCGGCAGTCTCCCGAGGCGGCCCAGCCTTCGCCCGCCGACCGTCTGACGACTCTGGGGCGGCCGGTCGAGGACGAGGCCGTGCGGCCGGCCGCCAAACTGATGCTCCTGGTGGAAAAGCTGACCGGGGCCATGTTAAGCGGAACGGCCGTGACCATGCTGGTCGGGAACCTGCTGATATGCGTTTTCATGCTGCTGCTCGGCCCAGGGTTCATCATCGAACTCCTGGCTAAGCTGAACGGCCTGAGCGCGTGAATCCGCCGCCCTGGAAAGCGGCTGTTGTCTCCCCGAACGAACCACTTAACGCCCGCCCCACCTTTCACGCCCGCCCCGCCAGGGGCGGCAGGAAAGAGAGGCCGACCATTGAGCCCCTCTTTCCTGCCGCCCGCCCCTCGCCTTTCCCGTCACCCTGAAAAAATTTCCCACGCCTGATGAAACGAAATCACGTCGAACGCACTCTTATACCGTTAGAGGGCATTTTATTTTCATTCGGACGCGAGGCTGTCTGTCAGACCCAGGGGTTGGTCGGCTCGTTCACGGATTTGAAGGCGGTAGAGGAAGGCGTAGGAGTGAGAGGCTCAGCTTGTTTATCATTTAAATCTCCCCGAAGAAAGCAGGTGACGGCTTTGGCACTCGGACTTGAGAGGGAGGGTTTATGGATTCGGAGGCCAAACGTATTCCTTCTGACAGCGAGTTGCTGTCTGCTATCCAGAACGGCGTCACGGAAGCAAAGGAAGAGTTAGCCCGCAGGCACGACCGGGTGCTTGACGAGATCATAACCGGCTACCTGTGGAAGAAAGGGTGTAATCAGCCGGGCCAGCACGCCGAGGGCGTCAAAGGCGACGCGTGGGTCAACATCTGCGCCTCCCGCCGCAAGCCATCCAGCATCGGCAAGCCTGAGGCGTGGATGGCCGTGATAGCCATCAACGCCGCCAACAAGCACCTCAGGGAGTGCATCAAAGAGCAGCGAGAGCAGACCGAACTCGAAGAGAAGCACTCCCTGCCCGAGGGCGAACTCTTCGACTTCTACTCGATAATCAATGCCGGCATCGAAGTCGAGACTGTGCTGAACCTCGCCGACAACATCTCGAAAGACTTCTCCCTCATTTTGACTCTTCGCCACCTCGAAGGATTAACGTTCGAGGAAATAGCCGCCCGCCTGGGCAGGCACGCGGTCAGTGTGCGCGTCACCTACGGCCGCGGGGTCCTGAAGCTCAGGAACATGATTAAGAGAAAGGGGGGCTAAAACAATAGGCTGAACTTCGCCAGCCTATCCCGATTGACGGCAATTTTATTCACAAACCACAACCCCAGAGGAGGAGGATTCAGCTTATGGCAACGGCGGCCGCAAAATTGACACAGACAGATGACACCACTAGGCGATTGCTTGGCCGCCCATGACCGAAGCTGATAAATGACGAAGGAGAATAGGATCATGGACGAATGCACTGAGAAGGCGCAATGGCCCGGCGAGCCAGACGACGTCTCTCCTGACGAACGAGATGCTTTCCTTGCGCACGTTGCGGTCTGCGCGTTTCACGCGGAGAAGCTGCTTTTACGGGATGAGGAATGGCGATCTAAGTTTCGTCCAGCCCGTGGGCTTGACAGTCGTGGTCGCATCCTGCGCGGGAAAGAGCTGAAGGACACCGTCGCCGAGCGCCGGCGCGGCCAGCTGCGCTGGAAAGAGTCCTTGCTCAAGGAGGGGCCGCCGTTCAAGCGCATCTACCTTAGCAACTGCGGCGAGAACATAGCCAGCAGCGGTCAGTTCTACGACTTCCGCCGCTACGAGGGCGACCACCCGCTCGACCCGCAGGCCGGCTTGCAGATTTGGGGCGTGTTCGACCACGAGGGGAAGACCGACGAGACCCTGGTCGGGTATTACCCGCTGGTCGGCGTCCGGCACACCGGCGAGGAACAATTCATCCCACTCGACAACGGCTACATCGTCGGCCTGAAGGTCGTGCAGCTCAGCGAGTGGCTTTTCAACATCGAGTTTCGCTGCGTCGAGTTCGAGGCGCTCGTTAAAGAGTGGACCGAATCGCCGGCACATGGGGAGCCGAAGGAGAAGGCCGCCGGTGCGGCGGCGGGCGGCGACGCCCATTCCTTCCCCGCCAGCTTCAATCACAGAGTGCGGAAGTGCCTCTCGTGGCTGACTCCCGCGCGCGAGCGGCTCGTGCCGCAAGTGGTCGTGGGCGTCGTGGCCTTCCTCTTCATCACCGCTACGGTCAAAGGGATGATGCTGCTCTCGAACAACCGCGACACCACGACCGAGCGGCACGTCTTGACGGTGAAGACGACGGACGAGGGCGGCGCGTGCGCCGGGCACGATGCGAGCGCGGCCACGACGGAGAAGGTCACTTCCGACGAAACGAATAAGGGCGAAGGCAAAGGTCCGCGCCAGGGCCACAAGGCGTCAACGCTACCGGCGTCGGCCCCGCGGGCCAGGCCGGCCCAAGTGAAGCCGCCGCGGGCCGGCCCGACCGAGGGCCTGGAGGCGAGCAAGGCTGACGGCAAAGGCCGGCCTGCCAGCCAACAGGCGGCGGCCCTGCCGGCGGGCTCCGACTCCGCGGCCCAGGGCGGCGGCCTCGGGGTCGGGCGGCGGCAGGTCTGGCGTTTACAGTCATCGCTGAGCGGCGGCGGCAACGTCACCTGGATTGTGGTCCACACGGGCATGGACGACGCGCTGAAGGAAAAGCTCCTCGCCGAGATTCGCCGGCGCAACTGCACGGTTTTTCTTCTGGGCGAGGGCGTCGCGGAGTCCGACTCGCCGCAGCCACTGATGATCGCCTGGGACATCTCGCGGAACGAGAAATTCGTAACCGTGCAGGCGGTCCTGAAGGCCAACGGGGAAAGTAAAATTCTTTCCTTCCGCAGTGAAGGCGACTGCACGGAGCAGGCGTGCAACAGGGCGGTCAGAGACGCCGTCTCGGGAGTCTTCGCCATCATGCAAAGGCTGGTCGTGCCGGAGCCTGCGGCCGGCGTGTAGCTCAAGTAACAATCAACCCTCACCCAACCGGCGAGGTCGTGTGCAGCTTCTTGAAAGCAAGGGCACGGCCTCGCCGCCCGCAGACCTTCGAAGCAGAACTCCTCACCACCAAAAATCCCATCGCTCGCGACGGGGCGCTCTTGATCCTCGCCAGGCAACGCGCCCCGTCTCCCACCATAAATTGTCATCAGCCGAACTCCGTCGCACTGCGAACGTCCCACGGGAGGCCCGCGCCCGTCTGCTCTTCTCTCGCAACCTTCCCTCTTTAATCTCGCCTTCCCAAATCCTCCTAAACATTTATTCCCCGCCCTTCGTATAGCCCTTCTTGCGGGGAAGTCTGTCTTTATCTTTAGCAAAATCGCTCGGACAAAAATCTCGCGCGGGGGTTCGGCCAACGTACGCCAGCACGGCTCACAGCAGAGCTTGTCCGCCGCCCGCGACGCTCCCGAAATTTCGGAATTAAACTCTAGCGGAGGAAGTATGCTTCGAAGATTCGTCCTGTTTTTTGTCTTAACCGCCTCACTCGTCGGCCAGCTCCCGGCCGCTTACGCGCAGCGCAGGAGCACCGACGGCGCGGCCTCGGCCGCGGCCGCCGCCTCCACAACGCAGCCCGCGTCGCTCGCCGCCTCGCGCCGCATGGCCGACGAAATCACCGCAGCGCAGCTGAAGAATTACCTCTACTTCATCGCCTCGGACGAGATGGAGGGGCGCGACACGCCGTCGCGCGGCCTGGACCTGACGGCCAAGTTCCTCGCGTTGAACCTCTCGCGCTGGGGGCTCAAGCCCGCGGGCGACAATGGCACATTTTTTCAGCGCATCGCGCTCCAGCGTGTGAAGCTCGACGGGGCCGCCACGAGCCTCGACGTTAACGGGCAGAAGTTCAATTTTGGCGACGGCATTCTGGCACAGCCCGTCGCGGGGGTGGCGAGCGCGCCGCTCGTCTTCGTGGGCCACGGCTGGGTCTTCAAGGCGAAGAACATAGACCCGTACCAGGGCGTTGACGTGAAGGACAAGATCGTGGTCGTGCTCGGCGGCGGGCTGCCGAAGGGCATCACGTTCGCGGACCTGCAAGGCGGCAAGCAGTTCGTTGACTGGATGTCTCCAGAGAACTACGCGGAGACCCACGGCGCGCGCGGGCTGATCGCGATTCCGAACAAACAGCTTCTCGCCAGCTGGGACCGCCTCCGCCAGAACTTCACGACCGGCGGCTCGGTCCAGGTCGAAAAGTTCAAGAAGCCAGGCGAGGGGCCGAAGATTCCTAGAGTCATCGTCTCCGAGAAGACACTCGAAGTGCTCATGCAGGGCGAGAAGCAGACGGCCGCCACCCTGCTCGACCGCGACCAGGCCGAAGCCGTCAAGGCTTTCGACTTCAGCGCGGACAAGAAGGTCAGCCTCTCGGTCGCGGCCAAGACCGAGCAGGTCTTCACGCAGAACGTCGTGGCTATCGCCGAAGGGCGCGACGCCACGCTGAAGAATGAGTACGTCGCGCTCGGCGCGCACTACGACCACGTCGGCACGGGCGCGCCGGGCGGCGCGGGCCGCGCGCCCTCGCTCAACGGCGACACCACCGACACCATCTGGAACGGGGCCGACGACGACGGCTCGGGCACGGTCGCGCTGCTCGCCGTGGCCGAGACCCTGGCGAAGAACCCGCCGCCCAGGCGCTCCGTCCTCTTCGTCTGGCACTGCGCCGAGGAGAAGGGGCTCTGGGGCTCGCAGTATTTCGTCGAGAATCCGACCGTCCCGCTGGCCCAAATCGTCACGCAGATCAACATAGACATGATCGGGCGCAGCCGCCCCGAAGGCGACACCAACCCGGCGAACGCGCATCTGGCCGGGCCGAACGAAATCTACGTCATCGGCTCGAAGATGATGAGCACGCAGCTCGGCGAACTGAGCGAGAACACGAACCACGCTTACCTGAATCTGAAGCTGAACTATCTTTACGACGACCCCAAAGACCCGAATCAGTTCTTCTACCGCTCGGACCACTTCAACTACGCGAAGAACGGCATCCCGATCATCTTCTACTTCGACGGCGAGCACGAGGACTACCACCGCCCCGGCGACCAGCCCGAGAAGATTGACTACCCGAAGATGGAGAAGGTCACGCGCACCGTCTTCGTCACCCTCTGGGAACTGGCCGAGCGCCCGACGCGCCCCGCCGTTGACAAGCCGCTCCCGAAGGACGTGACGGAAAACAACTGAAGAATTAAAAATTCAAAATTAAAAATGCAAAATGGAAGACGGGAGCCGCGCTCTTTGTCTTCCATTTTGCATTTTTAATTTTGAATTTTGCCTTCCCCTTACCTCCAGTCGCCGAAGCGTTCGCGTGCGGCGGCGCGGCGTTCGATGAGGCGCTGGCGGAGCCGCAGGACTTGTTCGCGGCGGAATTCGAGCAGGCCACTGACGATGACGACCAGAATGCCGACGGAGATCAGGTAAGCCTTCAAAGATATCTGTAGCCAGGGGACGCTCGTCAGGGCAAGCGCCGCGAGTTCCAGGGCGAGCGCGGTGGCCCCCACGAGCACTGGCGCGCGCAGGCGGCCCACGACGCCGAAGAGGACCAGGGCGGGCGCGGCGAAGAGCACACCCAGGTCGCGCCAGGGCGCGGGCACGCCGAGCAGCAGCCGGTATTCGAGAGAGCGCGCGAGCAGCGGCCCCGCGAGCAGAAGGCACCCCAGCCAGAGCAGCAGCGTCGTGTCGGCCGCGTACTCCTCCCAGGCGCGACGCGCCGTCAGGTAAGCCACCGCGAGCAGCAGGACGGCCGCGGGCGTCGTGTAAAGCTCGACGTTCTCGCCGGGGTCGAAGCCCGCGCGCAGGCAGGCGAGGGTGAAGGAGGCCAGGAGCGTGAAGAGGCCGGCGCGGAAGTACATCACGCGCGCGTGACTCGCTGACCAGAGGCTCGCACCGAAGGAGAACAGCGCGAGCGCGCCGCACGTCACGGCGGGCGCGAGCAGACGAGGCTCCCCGACGTGAAGGTATCCGGCGGCCTGGGCCACGGCCGCGACCACGACGAGTATCATGGTCGCGCCCGCCGCGTCGGTCAGAGGCTGGGCCAGCCAGCCCGCGCCGCGCGCGAGCGCGCGTCTCCCAGCCGCGAAGAAGATAGGGAAGAGCACGAGCACGGAGACAAGCGCGAACCACTCCACGTCCAGACGCAGCGCCGCGAGCATGGCGAGGCAGAGCGCGCCCGCGTGCGCGGCCGAGAGGTAAACGGGCCAGGCGCGTTTGACGCGCGCGGCGCGCTCGGCCCAGTAGAGCTGGGCCAAAAAGAGCACGGCCGGCGGACTCGTCTCGCCCGCTTCGAGGTCGGAGACAAGGATGGCTAGCCACAACGCGGCACAGGCGAGCGCGGCCGCGTCCGCCGCGAGACGAATCACGGCGGCGCGCGACAGCCCGACGATGAAGTTAGGATGCTTCCCGCCCGCGGCCGTCTTATCGTCCGACCGCAGCAGCCTGCCGGCGGCCTCGCGCATCAGGAAGGCCGCGATGATGACGGCAGTCGCCACGGGCCACACGGCGGGCATCGCGCCCGCAGCTTTCAGAGCGTCCCCGGTCGCGGCGACCAGTACGAGCAGGGCCACGCCCATGAACGCCGCCCCGTAGACCGAGTGGTCGCGCCGCAGGCGCATCACGCCGTGGACCGCCGACCCGGCGAGTGCCGCGAACATCCCGCCGCGCAAGTTTTCGGCATGCTCGAACGGCAGACGCTGCGTGTCATTCAGCGCGAAGGCGACGAGCGAAGCGAACAGCAGGAGCAGAGCGAACTCCGCGTCGGCGATGAGCGTGAAAGGAGTTGTGAGCTGCGTTTCACGCCGCAGTTGTTTGGCGACAGCCGCGACGAGGTAAAGCGCGAAAGGCCAGAGCGTGCAGGCCGCGTAGAAGAGAGTTTCGGAGTGCAGGTCCAGACTGCCGAGCGCGACCCAAAACGCCGCGGAGGCGAAGAGGGCCGAAGAATAGGCGAAGACGGCGGCGGCGGCTTTTTCTTCGCAGAGACGCGGCGCGCTGGCGGCGGCGTAGGTCGTCGCGAGGAAGGCCAGGGCGGCGCTGTGCGCGAGAGTGAACCCCGGCGCGGCCCCGATGACGGCGTAGGCGCAGACGCTGAGCACGAAACAAGCCAAGAGGCTCGCGCGGTGTAGCGCGAGCGCGAGCGCCTCCGTGTGTGCCAGTCGGGCAGCGAGGGCCACGGCGGTCGTCGCCACCGCGAGCAGAAGGAGCCGGGCGGAGCCCGAGAACCCCAGCGCGTCCGTCGCCAGAAACGTGGTCCAGAAAAGCAGGAGCGCGCTCGCCGCGTAGAGCAGCGCGCGCCTGTTCGCGTAGACGTAGCGGCCCGTGAACCAGGCTGCGTAAGCGGCCAGCGCGGCGAGGAGCATCGCCACGCCCGGATCGTATTCGCCCGAACGCAGACGAAAAATTCCTTCCGCGAAAGTCGGCGAAGCCCCTAGACGCAGCGGCATGTAAAAGAGCAAGCCGAGCGTCGCGCCCGCGAGCGCCACACGCACGAGCGGCGGCCCCCACAACTCGTAAGAGAAGGCGGGAGGCGGGAGGCGGGAGGCGGAGTTCGAGTTGTCAGTGGCCCGCCGTCCTTCATTCATCTCTTGCCGTCCGTCGTTTTGGCCCAGCGGGAAGAGGCGCGAGAGGTGTAGGAAGGTGAGCGAGAGGGCCATCAGCGAGAGCGCGTAGAGGCCGAAGGCTTCCGGCTCCAGGCGGTAGATGAGCGTCCAGGCCGTTGCGACTGAGGTGGCGCTTGCCAGATAGACGTAGAGCTTCTCGCGCAGGAGCGCGGCCGTGTGCGCGTAAAGGAGCGCGCACAGTCCGCAGACGAGCCACGCGCGCCCCTGGTCGCGGACCAGGCCGGAGCGCACCAGGAACCAGAAGTTGACGGGGACCAGGAGCGAGCCCATGAGCGTCAGCGCGCGGCCCGTGAACCGCAGCCGCGTGCGCAAGGTGGTGAACCAGCCGGCGGCCGTCACAATGATTGTGCCAATCGCCAGCAGCGCGGCCTGCACGACCGGCTCTTGCAGCTTGAGGTAGAGCACGTCGCGCAGCCAGATGACGATGCCGACGACGAGCATGGCCGCGCCCGTGTAGAGCAGCAGGCGTATGGTCTGCGGGTCGGCGAGCGTTTCCACGAGCGGGCGGCGCTGCTTCGGCGCGGGCCGCGGGAAACCGGTCGGCAGCGGGGCCACCGGCGCGAAGACTCGCGGGTCCAGGGCGTCACGCCCCGCGCGATAATTCGCGCCCGTCGGAGGCGGGGGCGGCTGCCACGCGGGGGCGCTCGCCTCGTGGCGCGGCGCGGACTCCTTCGCACGCCCGCCATTCTGGGCCAGTTGCGCGCGCAGCTCCTCGCGCCTGCGCTCGTAAGCCGCGCGCAGCTCACTCGCCTGCTCCACGCTCACGATTCCCTGCTCCTCCCAGCCCGCCAACTCCGCGAGCAGGTAGCCGACGCCCAGCAGTTCCCCCGCGGGCGTCTCGGCGTACAGCGCCCCGCACGCGTCGCAGAGCTTAGAGCCCTGAGCCACCCTCGCGCCGCACCCGGAACATTGTGAGCCTTCAGAAAACATAAGAGCGGTGACAAGTGATGAGTGATGAGTGATGAGTTAGAGCCTTGCTCTTATCACTCATCACTTCTTCGCTTGCACAAGTCTGCGGTACGCCTCGGAGCGGGGGAGGCCAAGCTCGCGCGCGACCCGTTTGAGGGCGGCGCGGTTGTCCAGGCCCTCCGCTTCGAGCGCGGCGACGCGCGCGGCGATGTCGGGTTCGGCCTCCCGCCCGGCGCTTTCTTCGCCGACCGCGGCGCGGTCTATGACGAGCACTATCTCGCCGCGCGCCGCGCCCTCGCGGCCGAAGCGCCCGGCCAGCTCCGACAGGCGGCCGCGCGCGATCTCTTCGTGGAGCTTGGTCAACTCGCGCACGACGGCGGCCTCGCGCTCGCCGAGGATTTCGCGCGCGTCCGCGAGAGTCTGGCCGATGCGGTGTGGGGCTTCGTAAAAGACGAGCGTCGAATCGAGCGGGCGCACTTCTGCGAGACGCGCGCGCCGCTCCATTGAGCGCGCGGGCAGAAAGCCGCCGAAGAAGAATTGGTCGGTCGGGAGGCCCGAGGCGACGAGCGCGGAGACGAAGGCCGCGGGGCCGGGAATTGGCACAACTCGCGCGCCGCGCCTGACGGCGTCGCTGACCAGCCGGAAGCCTGGGTCCGAGATGCCCGGCGTGCCCGCGTCCGAGACGACGGCGACGCTTTGCCCGGCCTCAAGCATCTGGCCCAAATACTCCGCGCGCTCGCGCTCGTTGTGCTCGTGGTAACTGATGGTCTTCGTCCTGATGCCGTAGTGGTTGAGCAGGACGCGCGTGTGGCGCGTGTCTTCGCAGGCCACGATGTCAACTTCGGAGAGCACGCGCACGGCCCTGTGCGTGATGTCTTCGAGGTTGCCGATGGGCGTCGCCACCAAATAGAGCGTGCCTGCCATGCCCTTTATTTTGGCACCAAGACGCGTAAAAGGCGAAAGCCCCCGCACACTTTCAAAGTCTGCGGGGGCTTTCATCCTCCAATAACGCGAGGCCCGAATGGAAGCCCGCGCGCCGTCAGTTAATTTCCGTTCAGCGGTAAGGGCAAGCGCCTCCACCAGTCGTTGTTGGTGTTGCGGCGGCGGCGGTAGCGGTCGTCGTTGCCGTAGTCGTCGTCCCGGCCGTAGCCGCCGTTGCCGTAGCTGCCGCCGTAGCCTATGCCGTAGGCGTTCGCGACTGTGCGCAAGTCCTGACGAATCTGCGACCAGTCGGACTGCGTGCGACCGTCCACGCGCAGCCGCGCCATCAGGTTGTCCACGCGCGAGCCGATCTGTAAGAGGTTGCGCGCCTCGTTCGAGCCGCCGTCGCGGTCGTCAGCGCGGTCGCGGAAGCGGCTCGCGGCGTTGCGGAACTGGCGGGCCAGCTCGTTGATGTTGTCTTCGCGGCGCGTGTCGTCGTAGCGGCTGCGGTCGAGCGCGCTGTCCAGGTGGCGCTGGAAATCTCCGCTGCGGTCGTCCAGGCGGCGGGCCACGTCGCGCAGGTTGCGGTTGCCGTAGTTGCCGTAATCCCTGTTGCGGCGATAGTCCCTGTCACGGTTGCGGCCCCACGGGTCGTAACTCCCTTGCGCCGACGCAATCAGGGGAAGGAAGATTGCCATCAGGGCGGCGGCGATCAGGGTCGGGATGAGTCTCGGTCGGTTAGCCATTTCTTTTATCTCCTCACAAGATTTCTTTCGTGGCGGCGACCGCGCTTCTCGGCTTTAATGGTGTCAGCCATTCGGTCGGCCCTCGTTCAAACGTTTCGTCCGGGGATACTGCAATGTGGAGAGCGTTTCCTGCCGACGGCTTTGGCAACCTCCGTGCCGGAAGGCGCGGGGGCCGCGGCCGAGGTCTGAGAGAAGTTAAAGATTAGGGAAAGCGGACTGCTCCGGGCGGACCATGTTCGAGTTGGGGTGACTGGCCCAACCCATATCGTGCGCGAAGGCGCGCGCCGTATCGGATATGGTGAAGGTGGTGATGAGGGATGAGTAAAAGAAAGACCGTCTGACTGATTACTCATCAGTCATCACCGTTTTTAAAAATTGGACGAGTGGCGCTCGCCGCCTTCGGGGGTGCCGAAGGGCGGGGCGTATTCGCCGGTCAGCTCGGCGGCCTTGAGCGCGTGCTTGAGTTCGGCTATGTCGCGCGAGACGGCGTCGAACTCGTCCTGGTCGAACTGCTCCGGCTCGTCCGCCAGCTTCAGCACGCGGTCCATCCTGGCGGATGCGCGGTCGAGCGCCTCCACGGGCAGCTTCCCTTTCTCGACCGCCTCCGCGACGCGGTCGCGCGCGGCGACGAAGTTGGCCTCCTGTTCGCAGATGAGAATCATGTCGGAGCCCGCCTCGACGGCGCGCAGCGCGGCCTCCGCGACCGAGAGCGACTGCACGACCGCGCCCATCTCCATGTCGTCCGTGATGACGAGGCCGTCGAACCTTAACACCATGCGCAGGAGCCGCATCACGACGTTGCCGCTGATGGTCGCGGGCAGTTGGTGAAAACTCTCCAGCGCGGGCAGCTCGCCCGTGCGGTGGAACCAGGCTTGGAGGAACTCGGAGACTTCCGGGAACGCCCCGTGGCTGACCATCACAGAGTGCAGGTGCTCGCCCGGCCGGTGGAACATCAAGTCCATGAAGGGGACCAAATCGCACTCAAGGATTTCCTCCCACGAGTGCTTCACAATGGGAAGCCGCCGGTGCGAGTCAATGTCTGAGCCGCCGAGCCCTGGGAAATGTTTGCCGCAGCCGATGACGCGCCCCCTTTGCAGCCCGTCGAGGTACGCGCCCGCCAGCCGCGAAACTTCCGCCGCGGACTTGCCGAAGGTGCGCCCGCGGAGGCCGTTGTCGCGGTTGTCGCCCGAGAGGTCCAGCACGGGCGCAAAGTTGATGTTGAAGCCCAGGAGCCTGAGCGCCCGCGCCGAAGTCTCTCCGAACTTTTGTGCCAAATCGGAAGCGCCCGCGTCGCGCACCGCCTTCGCCGAAGGCATCGGCTCGCAGATCGCGCGGAAGCGGTCCACGAGGCCGCCCTCCTGGTCAATGCCTATCAGGACCGGGTGGTCAACGGCGTCGCGGAGCTGCGCGTTCAAGAGCGCCACCTGCTCGGGCGACTCGACGTTGCGCCCGAAGAGGACGACTCCACCCGGCTGCACCTCGTCGAGCAGCGCGCGCGTGCGCCGGGTCAGCCGCGTACCGGGCAGCCCGATGAAGAGGACGCGCCCGGCCTTGCGCTTAATTGATTGCCCGTCTGGTGTTCGCTTCGCCCCGTCCAAAACTTCCTCTAACTTTTCGTCCGTCAAATTCGCGCAGACAACTCCCCGCCCGAACCTGCTGAGCCCGCACGCGCGATAGGGGAGTTTGCTACCCGTGAGCTTAGCGAGTCGGAGTCTGCTTAGCAAGGCCGCGGGCAAAAAGGTAAAATCCTGGACGTGGAAAAGCAGGTCTCAGAGGCTTCGACCCTCTCGCGGCGAATCAGGGAGCGCGCGCTTGCGCTCGGCTTCGATAAGGTGGGCGTCGTGCGCGCGGAGCCGCTCGCGCGCGAGCGCGAACGTTTGGAGGAATGGCTCAGGCGCGGCTTTCAAGGTGAGATGCGCTGGATGGCGCGCGACCCCGAGGAGCGCACGGACCCGCGCGCGCTGCTCGCGGGCGCACGCTCGGTCGTCGTCCTCGCCCTCAACTACTACACGCCGCACCGCCACGCCGAGGACGCCTCGACGGGCAAGGTCTCGCGCTACAGTTGGGGCGACGATTACCACGACGTGGTTGGCGGCAAGTTGAAAGAGCTGCTCGCCTGGATTAAAGAGCAGTGGCCGGGGGCCGAAGGCAAGGTCTGCGTTGACATTCAACCGATGATGGACAAGGCGTGGGCCGCGCGCGCGGGGCTCGGCTGGATAGGCAAGCACACGAACCTTATCACGCGCGAGTACGGCTCCTGGGTCTTCCTGGGTGAGCTGCTGCTCAACCTGGAGTTGGAATACGACGCGGGGCCGGCGGAAGACCACTGCGGGACGTGCACGCTCTGCCTGGACGCGTGCCCGACCGGCGCGATTACCGAAGCCTACGTCGTTGACTCCACGAAGTGCATCTCTTACGCGACGATTGAGCTGCGCGACGAGAGGATGCCGGAGGACGTGGCGCGCAACCTGGACGGCTGGCTCTACGGCTGCGACATCTGCCAGGACGTTTGTCCCTGGAACCGCTTCGAGCAGCCGACCGCCGAGCCGCGCTTCGAGCCGCGCGAGGGACTGGTCAACGCGCGCCTCTCGGACATCCTCGAACTGACGCCCGAGACCTTCGCCGAGCGTTTCCGCAGGAGCGCCATCAAGCGCGCCAAGCTCACGGGCCTCCAACGCAACGCCCGCGCGCTCGGCGAAGGACCGCCGGAGGACTCCGCCGAGTCTGGTCCAGATTTGTAGGGGCAGGGCCTGTCCCTGCCGCCTCCGATTATTCCCGACGGGAGAATGTGGTCTATGCGAATTCTCATCATCGGCGGCACACGCTTCATAGGCCCGCGGGTCGTGCGGCGTCTGGTGGAAATGGGCCACGCGGTGACGGTCTTTCACCGAGGGGAGACGCGGGCCGAACTGCCCGACGGCGTCAACGAGATTCACGGCGACCGCCGCGAGTTGGCCTCTTTCGCCGCCGACCTCAAGGCGACAGCGCCCGACGTGGTGCTCGACATGATCGCTTTCACGGAGGACGACGCGCGCGCTCTCGTCGGCGTCGTCAAGGGCGTCGCGCGCCGCGTCGTCGTCCTCAGCAGCGCAGACGTTTACGGCGCTTACGGCCGCCTGCTGCGTCTTGAATCTGGCCCACCGGCTGCGCCCCCCCTCGCGGAAGACGCCCCGCTGCGCGCGAACCTTTACCCCTACCGCGCGCAGGCCGCCGGGCCGGACGACTTCAAATATCATTACGAGAAGGTTCTCGTCGAGCGCGTCGTGATGGGCGACGCTCGTCTGCCCGGAACCGTCCTGCGGCTCCCGGCGGTTTACGGGCCGGGCGATCAACAGCACAGGCTGTTCGGCTACGTGAAAAGGATGGACGACCGCCGCCCCTTCATCATGCTCGGCGAGGCGCAGGCGCGCTGGCGCTGGACGCGCGGCTACGTCGAGAACGTTGCCGCCGCCGTCGCGCTCGCCCTGACGAACGAGAGCGCCGCGGGCCGCATCTACAACGTCGGCGAAGCGGAAGCCCTCGCGGAAGCCGACTGGGTGAGCAGTGTCGGCCGCGCCGCCGGATGGGACGGCCGTGTCGTCACTGTGCCAGAATCCTCCTTGCCCGAGCACATGGCCTCGCCCGTTGATTACGAGCACCACCTCGCCACGGACACGCGCCGGATTCGCGCCGAACTCGGCTACGACGAGCGCGTCCCGCGCGACGAGGCTCTCCGCCGGACAATCGAGTGGGAACGCACCAACCCACCGGCGGAGACAAGCTCTTTCGAGACCGAATACGCCGCCGAAGACGCGGCCCTGGCGGCTCTTCAAAGCTCAAGAGACTGAATGACTCAACCCTCCAGCGCCTTAAGTTTTCTCTTTGCGCCTTTGCGAGAAACAGCCTTTCACGCTGGAGGCGCAGGAAAAGAAAAACCAAAGGCGCTGGAGGCTTGAGTGGATTCGGTGGCGGCTTGGAGCACTCGTCGGGTGGCTGTATGATTGAAGTCGGACGATAACCCTTAGAGCCTCGCGTCTGTGAAAGAAGTGACTGCTTTACTCAAAGATTCTTTCGGCCGGCGGATACGTGACCTTCGCGTGTCGCTGACGGATCGCTGCAATTTTCGCTGCTTCTACTGCCTGCCGCACGGCGAGCCGCCCGCCGCGCCGAAGTCCGAGATGCTCACTTACGAGGAGATCGAGTACGTCTCGGAAATCTTCGTCGCGCTCGGCGTCGAGAAAATCCGGCTGACCGGCGGCGAGCCGATGATGCGCCGCGACATCGAGACCATCATCCGTAAGCTCTCAACGCTCAAGCCGCGCCTGCACGACCTCGCGCTCACGACCAACGGCTACTTCCTGCCGGGCCGCGCCGAAGGCTTGAAAGAGGCGGGCCTGGACCGCATCACCATCAGCCTCGACAGCCTGAAGCCCGACGTGTTCCGCCGCATGACGGGCGTGGACGTGCTCGGCCGCGTGCTCGAAGGCGTCGAGGCGGCCAGAAGTGCGGGACTCACGCCGATCAAGGTCAACGCCGTCATCGTGCGAGGCCACAACGACGCGGAGGTCGCGGACTTCGCCGCCTTCGCCCGCGAGCACGGCGTGAGCATGCGCTTCATAGAGTTTATGCCGCTCGACTCGGGCCACGAGTGGTCGCGCGCGGACGTTGTGTCGGGGCGCGAGATGCGCGAGCGGATCGAAGAACGCTTCCCGCTCGTGCCGTTGAAAGTCGAGCGCGGCTCCGAGACCTCCGCGCGCTATCGCTTCAGTGACGGCGTGCCCGGCGAGATAGGCATCATCGCGCCCGTCACCGAGCCCTTCTGCGGGGCCTGCTCGCGCATACGCCTCACGGCCGACGGCCAGATCAGGACGTGCCTCTTCTCAACGGTCGAGCACAGCCTGCGCGACGTTATTCGCGGCGGCGCGACGCGGGCCGAAGTCGCCGACTACATCGAATCGGTCGTGATGAAGAAAGAGCCGCGCCACTACATCAACGACCCGGACTTCAGGCAGCCGGCGCGCACGATGAGCTTTATCGGCGGGTAGAAAATTTTCCGAGAGAGTTTAGAGGAGCGACGTTTTCATGGAAGCGAATCAGCAGGAAGTGGCGACGCTGGCGGGCGGTTGTTTCTGGTGCCTGGAGGCCGTGTTCGACGACTTGCGCGGGGTCGAGTCGGTCGAGTCGGGCTATGCGGGTGGGCAGGTGGCGGACCCGACTTACAGGCAGGTCTGCTCGGGGACGACCGGGCACGCCGAGGTCGTGCGCGTGACGTTCGACCCGGCGGTCGTCTCCTTCCGCGAGTTGCTCGAAGTCTTCTTCACCATCCACGACCCGACGACCCTGAACAGGCAGGGCGCGGACGTGGGCACGCAGTACCGCTCGGCCATCTTCTACCACTCGCCGGAGCAGAAGGCGACGGCCGATCAATTGATCGCGGAGCTGAACGCCGAGCAGATTTGGGACGCGCCGATTGTGACGGAGGTCGTGCCCGCCGAAGAGTTCTACGTGGCGGAGGATTACCACCAGGAATACTTCGCGCAGAACCCGGCGCAGCCCTACTGCCGCGCCATCGTCGCGCCCAAAGTCGGCAAGTTCCGCCAGAAATTTTTGAGTAAGCTGAAGAGCAGCAGCCAGGCGAGCGCCTGACGCGGGCTGAGGTTTATAGTAAACTCCGAGTTCAAGACGAAAAGTTTTCGGGGGAGCCCGGCCGAGGAGTCCGGGCTGAGAGTCACAAACGTTGTGAGACCCCTTGAACCTGATGCGGTTAGTACCGCCGAAGGGAGAAACACTGGGAAGACCGTTCCGTCCCTTCATGCCGGCTGGAGCGGTCTTTCCTTTTGGGTCCGAAACGGGCCGGAAAGTTCTGGGAAGTTATGAGTCAGACAGTTGACGGGAGAGAGCAGCAGAGCGACGAAGTGAGGCTTCCTAACTCGCGCAAGATTTACGTCGAGAGCCGGCGCGCGGCGTCGGTGCGCGTGCCGCTGCGCGAGGTCTCGCAGAACGCGACGAGGACTTTCGACGGGCGCACGGAGGAGAACCCGCCCGTCCGCGTCTACGACACGAGCGGGCCGTGGGGCGACCCCCTGGTGCGCTGCGACGTGCGCGACGGGCTCGCCCCTTTGCGCCGTGAGTGGGTCGTCATGCGTGGCGACGTTGAAGAGTATGAGGGGCGCGTGGTGAAGCCGGAAGACAACGGCTACCTGACGGCCGGGGCCGAGGAGTATGCGCGCGGCCGCGACAAAGGAAGGCTCGAAGAGTTTCCGGGGCTGCGCCGCCAGCCCCTGCGCGCCAGACCGGGCCGCCGCGTGACGCAGATGCACTACGCGCGGCGCGGAATCATCACGCCCGAGATGGAGTTCATCAGCATCCGCGAGAACCTGGGGCGCGAGGCCGCGCTCGACACGCTCGGCAGCGGCGGCCGTGACTCCCTGCTCCACCAGCACGCGGGGCGAGGCTTCGGGGCCGCGATTCCGAAGCTCGTCACGCCCGAGTTCGTGCGCGACGAGGTGGCGCGCGGGCGCGCGATCATCCCCGCGAACGTCAACCACCCCGAGAGCGAGCCGATGATCATCGGCCGCAACTTCCTCGTTAAGATCAACGCCAACATCGGGAACTCTGCTGTTGCCTCCTCCATCGAGGAGGAGGTCGAGAAGATGCGCTGGGCGACGCGCTGGGGCGCGGACACCGTGATGGACTTATCCACGGGCAAGAACATACACGCCACGCGTGAGTGGATTCTCAGGAACTCGCCCGTCCCCATCGGGACTGTGCCAATTTACCAGGCGCTCGAAAAAGTCGAGGGCAAGGCCGAGGAGCTGACCTGGGAGATTTACCGCGACACGCTCGTCGAGCAGGCCGAGCAGGGCGTGGACTACTTCACGATTCACGCGGGCGTGCGCCTGCCCTACGTCCCGCTGACCGCCAAACGCACGACCGGCATCGTCTCTCGCGGCGGCTCGATCATGGCGAAGTGGTGCCTGGCCCACCATGAGGAGAGCTTCCTCTACACGCGCTTCCGCGAAATCTGCGAGATCATGGCGGCCTACGACGTGTCCTTCTCACTGGGCGACGGGCTCCGCCCCGGCTCCATCGCCGACGCCAACGACGAGGCGCAGTTCGCCGAACTCGAAACGCTCGGCGAGCTGACCAGGATCGCGTGGGAGGACGACTGCCAGGTGATGATCGAGGGGCCGGGGCACGTCCCCATGCACCTCGTCAAGGAGAACGTGGACCGCCAGTTGGAGGTGTGCGGCGAGGCCCCGTTCTACACTTTGGGGCCGCTCGTGACGGACATCGCGCCCGGCTACGACCACATCACCTCCGCCATCGGCGCGGCGATGATCGGCTGGTTCGGCACGGCCATGCTCTGCTACGTCACGCCGAAGGAGCACCTCGGGCTGCCCAACAAGAAGGACGTGAAAGACGGCGTCATCACCTACAAGCTCGCGGCGCACGCCGCCGACCTGGCGAAGGGCCACCCCGGCGCGCAGCTCCACGACAACGCGCTCTCGAAGGCCCGCTTCGAGTTCCGCTGGGAGGACCAATTCAACCTCGCCCTCGACCCTGAGGTCGCGCGCGAGTATCACGACGAGACGCTCCCGCAGGAGGGAGCCAAGCTCGCGCACTTCTGCTCCATGTGCGGCCCGCACTTCTGCTCCATGAAGATCACGCAGGACGTGCGCGAGTACGCCGCCCGGAAAGAGTTGGACGAAGAGGCCGCGCTTGCAGCCGGCATGAAGGAGAAGGCCGCCGAGTTCGTCGCCTCCGGCGCGGAGCTTTACCAGGGCGAGCTGCCGCAGGGCGCGACGCGCGAGCACTGATACTGTGTGATCCGGGAGAGACGTGGCCGCCATTGATATTATCCGGGAGAAGGTTCGCAAGTAAGGCAAAATTCAAAATTAAAAATGCAAAATGGAAGACTAAGAGCGCGGCTCCCGGTCTTCCATTTTGCATTTTTAATTTTGAATTTTGCCTTTTACTCCGGCCCGCGGGTGGCGGCCTCCTGCGTCTGCGGGTCGCGCGGGTTGTAGGGCGTGGCAAGGAACTTCTTGGCCGCGGCTTGCGCGCCGTCGTAGTTGATGCCGGTCTGGACGGCCTTGTTGTACTCGTTGACGGCCTGCGCTCTCATGCCGCGGGCGTCGTAGGCGTTGCCGCGCTTGATGCGTGCCCACGCCTCAATCCACGAGGGCTTGAGGTTGCCGTTCAAGGCCGAGTCGAAGGCGTCCAGGGCGAGCTGCCAGTTACGCTGCTCAAGGTAGAGCAGGCCGAGGTTGTAGTAGACCCAGGAGTTCGAGCGGTCGAGCTTGAGCGCGGCCTCCAGTTGCTGCTGGGCCTCGGCGTACTGGCCCTCGCGGAACTGCTCTATGCCGCGGCGCGCGACGACCGCCACGCGCAGGTCGTCCGACATGCGCAGGATTCGGTTGTTCGGGTCAACGACCACCTCGACGGGCTGGCCGTTGCTCTCGAAGTCGAAGTCCTCGCTCTTCTGCTCCATGTCGAGCGTGATCGTCGGGTTGTCGCCGCCTTCGGAGCGGAGCATCAGCTCAAGCGGCATCTTGAGGTTCTCTATGTTCTGCTTGATGGTGCCGCGCGTGCGGAACTTGCCCGTCCGCGTGCGGATGATCTGGTAGTCGTAGGTGAACTCGGGCACGCCCGTCCCCTCGACCCACTGCGCGAAGAAGTAGCGCATGTTCTGCCCGACGAGCTTGGTCGTCAAACGCTCGAAGTCGTCAATCGAGGCGCTCTTGTTGCGATACTGGTCCAGGAACTCGCGCAGCAACTCCCCGAACTTCTCCTTGCCCAGCGCCTCGCGCAGCATGCGGAAGACCATCGCGCCCTTGTAGAAGACGATTGACTGGTAGGCGGCCGACTGGTCGTCCAGGGCCGAAGGCGCGCGCGCAATCGAGGCCGTCTGCTCGAAGGTGAGCGCGCGCTCCTGCATGTCGCGCTGCGCGTTGTCGAGCGCGCCGCCGGAGAGCGTTGACTCGCGGAGCGCGAACGCGCTCCACTCGGCGAGCCCCTGCGAAATCCACGCGTCGTCGAAGGACTTCAGCCCGACGGTCTGCCCCCACCACTGGAAGGCGACCTCACGCTCTAACTTCTCCTCGGGCACGGGTCGCGACGGGTCGAAGAGCTTGGCGGAGAGGAAGACCATCCCCAAACCGCTGTAGGTGTCCAGGCTCTCGTCGTCGATCTGCGCGACGACGAGGCGCGTGCCGAAGGCCGGCTGCCCGTACTCCTGCGTGTAGAACTTCAACGCCGTGCCCATCAGTTCGGCGTAGTGCTCGATGCGGCTCTCGCTCCCCACTTTCGCGTAAAACTGGATGTCGTAGTTACCGAACTTGAGCGCCTTAGTGATGTACTGGCCGGCGACGAAATTGCCAGGCAGCACCGGCTGCTTTTGCACGAAGCGGTAGCGCGTGTTGCCGTCCTTGCCGACGACGGGCGCGACCGGCTCGTCAGAGGTTCCGGCGACGTGCAGCCCCGTCGGCACGATGATCGTGATGTCGGAGGTCGCGCGGTCGGCGGCGTAGTCGTGGAAGGGGAACCAGCGCGCGGCGTACAGCAGGTAAGAGCCTTCGGTGCCGACGTAGGCTAGCCGCTTGGTGGCGAGCGGGCCACCCTCGGGCGATTGCAGGCCGCCGGACCAGTGGAAGCGTAAGGTGACGGGCTGATTCGCCGGGACGACCTGGCCCAAATCTATGCGGACGTTCGGGCCGATGGAGGTGTCAGCGCCGGCGGCGTCCTGGACGAAGGTCACGGCCTTCCCATTCATCTCGAGGGTCTCGACCTTGAGCGAGCCGTTCAGCTCGAAGATGACCGAGCGCGTGGCGTCCAAAGGCGTGAAGGTCACGTCGGCCCCGGCGCGCAGGGTGTGCTGGTCAGGAATCAGCTGCGCCTCGATTCGGTAGCTGGTCACGTCGAAGCGGGCGCGGCCCGGAGCCTGCTGCGCCTGGGCCGTGGCCGGGACGAGCAGGCAGAGGAGTGAGAGTGCCGTGAGCGCAAGCGCGCGGAAGAGAGTTTTCGTCATAAACTGAAACCCGTGGTCAATCAAAGTTTGGGAAATTTCCTTAATTATACACGCCGCCCGCCCATCGGCGGAGGATTTTCGGAAGAACTTGACTCCCCGGAAATCGGCCCTAAACCCGAGCCCCGCCTGGTGACAGTAATAACGGTTTGTGCGAGACCGAGCGAGAAGGGTTGTCTATCTTCCTGTGCGGTCGGGTTTTTGATGTCGGAGGCGGCCCGGCGGTTGGCTGTTCCGCGCGGGCCGTGGAGGATAGAAGCAGAGGCAGAGGCCGGGGCCAGTTTAGCTGCCCGGCGGCTTTTCCGCGGAGATGGTCGGGGCCGGGCCGATCTTCTCGTCCAAGCCTTCGAGCGAGCCGCGGACCCTGCGGTAGAGCGCCTCTATGATGGCGCGCTGGACGGGATTCGGCGCGGCCGGGTTGTAAGCCTTCAGGTAAGCCGCAAGCGCCTCCTCGCGGCTGCCCGTGGCTTCGAGCGCCGCGCCTAGATGCCACTGCGCGGTGCGCCACCAGGCGCTCTGCTCCGGCAGCACACTGAGCGCGCGCTTCAGGTGCACGACCGCTTCGGGGGCCTTCGTCTGGTTGAACAGGGCCCAGCCCTTGAGGTCTTCGATGCGGCCGCGCATGACGTTGGCGAGCACGACGCGCGGGACGACCCCGAGCGGGAGAATTGTGCCAGTGGCGGCGGCGCGCGCGTGCGCGTCGCGCAACTCGTCGGCCATCGCCGCCACGGTCACGACGGGCTCGTCCAGCCCTGCGTCAACGCCCGAGCCCGCCGCGTCCGCCAACTCGAAGACCGTGTCGAGCGCGACGCCGTGCGCGAGCAGGCGGCTCGCCGCGTAGAGTTGGCGGAAGACGCGCATAGAGTCTTCGCCGGAGAGAAAGTCAGACTGCGCGGAGGCAAGCGCGGCCGCGTCCGGGGCCGGGCCTCCCGCCTCGCCCAGGGCGTTCGTGAAGGCGAGCAGTCCTTTGAGCACGCGCGCGTTTGCGATTGTATCGGCCGGCGTCGCCTGGAAGATGCCCGCGCGGCGCTCGGGCGCGAGCAGCTCTAAGAAGTCGGACGCCTTTGTCGAGACGCGCCCGCCGAGGCGAGCTTCGAGCTGGCCGTCCTTAATCGTGAAGGAGCGAGAGAGAGCTTCGGCCGCTTGCTCGTAAAGGCCGGAGGCCGCGAGCGCGCTGGCTAGCTCGTAGTCGAGCGTCGGGAAGTTCCCGAACTGGTGCGCGAACCGCAGGACAAGCTCGGCTTCGAGCGACCGCTTCTGCGCGACGAGGGCGCGCGCGCGCGCGACGTGAGCCCAGACGTGGCGCGGCTCAATGGCTATGGCTTTGAGCGCGAGGTCTTCGGCGCGCTTGGGGTCGCCCTGTGCCGCGTGCCAGTAGCTCGCGCCGACCAGCAGCGCGATGTTCTGGGCGTCGTCCTTGAGCGCCGCCTCAAGCTCGCGCTCGGCCTCCTCCTTCCTCCCCAGGTCCAGGAGCGAGAGCACCAGGCCCGCCCGCGCGGGCTTGTCCGAAGGATCGGCCGCCAACTGCTCGCGGTAAAGCGCGAGTGCTTCTTCGGCCTTGCCCGTCGCGCGGCGCAGGTCCGCCAGCGCGCGGCGCGCGGACGCGAGCTGCGGGTCAAGCTCGCGCGCGCGGGCGTACTCGGCGGCGGCATCGTCGAGGCGCAGGCCCACGTGACGGGCCGCGCCGAGCATCTGGTGCGCGTCGGCCATCTCGGGCGCGAGCGCCAGCGCCGCGTCGCTCAGGCGCGCGGTCTCTTCGGCGTCTTCGATGCTGAGGAAGAAGCCGGCGAGCGTGACGAGGCGCTTCGGGTCGTCTTTGACTTTGGCCTCGATCTGGTGCGAGGCGTCGCGGGCGGCCGTGCGCTGCCCGCGCAGGTAGAGGTTGAGCGGGAGCTGCGAGACGACCTTGATGAAGAACGCGTCCGCCATCTTCTCGGGGATGGCGTCGAGCGCGAGTTGAAACTGCTCGACGCCGCCGACCGCGTCGCCCGCCTTCAGCTTCTCGTCGCCGAGCGCGGCGTGCGCGCTGACGAGCAGTTCCGAGGCTAGAGTTTTATACTGCGGGCGCGACTGCTTCTCGATGAAGGCTTTCAGTTTTTCGATGCGCTCGGCGGGCGTCAATTCGAGAATCGCGTCCAACTCGGCACGCTCGGGCGAGTCGGACGGGCTGGCTACTTTCGCCGAAGACTCTTTCGCTTCCGTCCTTTTCGTGAAAACTTCTTTCAGCGGAGACTTCCTCGCGGGCTGTGACGGCGGTGCAACTTCCGCTGCCGCCGGCTCATTCGTCGCGGGCTCATTCGCTGAAGGTGCTTTGGCCTCCGGCTCTTTCGTCAAGACGACTTCGGTCGCAGGTTCTTTCGCCGCGACTTCGGTTTCGGCCTGTGGCTCTTTTGGCTGCGCTTCGGCCGGGGCCGTAACTTTTCTGGGCCGGCCGGTCTGGGCCGCTGGCGTCGGTCGAGGAGATGGGGCCGGGGTCGCTGCCGCCGTCGTCGTCTGCGGCGCGTTCATGCCTTCGAGACTGAAGCCGCGGCGCTCGGCGAGCTTCGTGATGAAAGTCTCGACGGCGGAGACCAGACCTTCGCCGTAGCTGTGCCTACTGAACGGCTCGGTCATGCGGTTGCCCATCTCGCCGAGCAGGCCGTCGGGCAGATCAGTTCGAGCGCGGCGGCTGACCTGCGTGATGAACTTCCCATCGTCGGTCGAGACGACGAGGAGCAGGCTGCTCGTCTTGCTCTGCATCGCGCCCATGTCCCAATTGCGCGCCAGCCGCTGCGAGTAGTCGAAGATTTTCTCGCCGCCCGTCGTCTTGACCGTCACGACCGCCAGCTCAATGCCCGCCCGCTCCTTGAGGCTGGTGAGCATGCTCTCAAGCCGCCGCGTCGCGCCCGAGTCGAGCACGTTCGCCAGGTCCGTGACGCTGCCCTCGGATTCCGGCAGCTCACTTTGCTCGCCTTGCGCCCGCGCCGGAGCGGCGGCCGCGAGCAGGCAGGCCGAGACGACGATTGACAGGAACAAGCGGGAGCGGTTGCTTCGTTTCATTAACTCGAACATAAAAACCTTCAGGTTAACGTGGCGAGTCTCGACGCGCCCCGCGGGCCGGCGTAAGACCTTCGATTAAAACTCGGCCCGTCGTGTTGCTCGGGGCCTGCACGCCGAGGACCGTTGCGAGCGTCGGCGCGATGTCGGCGGGCGTCGCCTCCTGCGCGTAGCGACCCGGCGCGAAATTCTGGCCCATGATGACCAGCGGGACGTGCGTGTCGTAAGAGTAGGGCGAACCGTGCGTGGCGGGGATGAAGTCGCCCAGGTACTTGAAGGGCTCGTAAACCACGATGACATCGCCGCTGCGGCGCGGGTAGAAGCCGTGCAGGACGCGCCGCGCCACGGGGTCCGCGGGCGAGATCGCGCCCCCCTGGAGCTGCGTGCGCGTGAAGCAGCGGCTGATGCCCTGAACATTGAGCGCGCCCTCACAGGCCGCGCGCTCGGCCTCCTCCTGCCGGACGCCGTCGCGCTTGAGGGCGGCTGCGTCCAGGTAAAGGTTGCCGTTGTAGAAGCCGTCGCGCAGGAGGTCGTGGTCTTTGAACTTTTGGACGTAGTCGGCGGTCGGGTCCGGCCGCGCGTCCTTCGGATTGAAATGCTCGCTGATTTTTTTACGCATCGCGCCCAGCACTTCGTCGCCCCTGATGCGCCCGCCGGGAAGGCCGAGCGCGGTCGCGTGTTCGGGGACGGGCGCGACGCCGTGGTCGGCCGTGAAGATGACGGTCGTGTTCTGCAAGCCGACTTTCGCGTTGACGAAGTCGAGGAGCGCGGCGATGGAGCGGTCTACGCGCAGCGTGATGTCCATCAGCTCCTGGCTGTACGGCCCGTAGCGGTGGCCCACGTAATCGTTGGCCGAGAAGCTGACGGAGAGGAAGTCAGTCTCCGCGTCCTCGCCGAGGCGCTCGTTCGTGATGGCCTGCTCGGCGAAAGAGAGCAGGAGGTCGTTGGAGTACGGCGTGTAATCCAGCGCGAGGTAGAAACTCGTGTCGGGCGCACTCGAACCGCCCGTGACAGTGTGCGGGAAGGCGTTGGTGTCGCCTTTCACCTCGCCTATGTTTTCCCAGGTCGGGGAGTCCAGGCCGGCGCGCTTCAGGTACTCCGATTCGGGGAGCAGACGCTCCCACCGCCGGCGGAAGAACTCGTCGGCGGGCTTGGTGTCATTGTAGTGCTGGACCCACGCGGGCAGCTGGTCGAAGTAGTAGTTGGAAGAGACCATCCGGCCCGTGCTCTGGTTGAACCAGTAGGCGGCCGTGGCGTGGCGGCCGGCGGGGAGAATCGCCGAGCGCGCTTTGCTCGAAATGCCTATAACCTTCGAGCGGCCGTTGGTCTGTAGCCTCAACTCGTCGCCGAGGGTCGAGGCCATCAGGCGGCGCGGGCTGGAGACCTCGTCGGTCGGCACGCCGCCGAGGAGGACGGCGTCCTTGCTCGTGTCAGTCACGCTCGACAGGAAGCGCCCCTCGTCGCGGTCGGGCCAGTCGTTGGCGACGATGCCGGTCTCGGCGGGCCACGCGCCCGTCATCAAGGTGGCGTGGCCGGGCGCGGTGTAGGTCGGCATGTGGTCGTAGTTGGCGTTGACCCAGGAGGCCCCGCCACCGAGGAGGCGGCGCAAGCCCCCTGGGACGAAGAGGTCCCCGAAGCGGTCGAAGTAGTCGTAGCGGAACTGGTCCACGACGATCAGCAGCACCAGGCGCGGGCGGGCCGCGTGGGCGTCCCTTCGGGCCGGCGGCTGCGCGGCCGCGCCGCGGACGGAGACGAGGACGAGCAGGAGCGAGAGCCAGTAGGCGGCGGCGCGTCGTGCGTAGCGGGAGTGTGTCATACGAAGCGGGACGATGGAGCCTTGCGATATTCTTAAAGCGTCGAGTAGAGCGGGCATGATAACATTTAAGGAACGTAAATCGTGAATCGTGAAAAGCGGTTCTTCGATTTACGATTCACGATTTACGATTCACGAACTATGAGTGAACTGGACGAGGAATGGGCAGCGGTGCTGGCGGAGGCCGAGCGGCGGGCGCGCGCGCAGGGGCGCGGCGAGCTGGTCGAGTACCTGCGCCTGCGCGCGTCGAACGACCAGGCGCGGGCCACCGGCGTCGAGTGGCTGTTCGAGACCTTCACGCTGCTCGCAGGCGAGGCCAACCGCAGGGGCGCGGGCGTGCAGCTCAGTAAAAAGAGCGGGCACCGCTTCGAGGTCGGAACGGCGACGATGGTCGGCACACTCCTGACGCTCAAGTCGGGCGTGCGGCAGTTGATGATAGAGGCCGGCTGGCCGCGCGCGCCGCGCGATGGCTTCGTCCCCGGCAACGGCCTGGCCTGCGGCCGAATCCGCCACTTCGGCATCACCTCCGCCAACGAAGAACTCCTCCTCGTCCGCTCGCCCAAAGGCACGCCGCAGTGGCTCGCCATCGACAGGCACGGCACGCGCTCGCAGCTCCTGGAAGCGCGCGCCCTACAGCACGTCAGAAAATTCCTGAACACTTAATACTCACTCAACCCCTTTGCGCCTTCAGTTTTTCTTTACCTTTGCGCCTTTGCGAGAAAAGCTTTTCACGCAAAGGCGCGAAGAGAAAACTTAAGGCGCAAAGGGGTGAGTGACCCTCCGGCTATTGACTTCGCCGCCCGTTTAGCATAGAAGCACGGTCGCACTTGCATCCCCATAGAGGAGTCTCTGCACATGAAGCGAATCATCCTGCTCGCGCTCGTCGTGCTGGCGGCCTCGTCCTGCGCGACGACCACCCAGCCGCCAAGCAACGCCAACGCGAACGCCAACGCCAACGTCAGCGCCTCGCCCTCGGCCACGCCGAAGGCCGAGGTGAACACCACGGCCGACACCATCATCGCCAGGGAGAAAGAGATTTGGGACAAGATTAAGACGAAGAACCCCGAAGCCTTCTCCGCGATGCTCGCCGACGACTTCGTCTACGTCACGGAAGGCGGCGTCTTCGACCGTGCCGGCACGACGGACAACATCAAGCAGATGGCACCCACGGACATCTCCTTTGCCGACTGGAAAGTCGTCCCAATCGACAAGGACGCGGCCGTCGTCACCTACACCGTCACCATGAAGGGCACGAGCGGCGGGCAGCCCATGCCGACTGCGCCCGTGCGCGCCAGCTCCGTGTGGGTCAATCGCGGCGGCACGTGGACCGGCGTGTTCCATCAGGACACGCAAGTCATGGAAGCCCCGGCCGGCCAACCGGCCGCCGCTAAACCGGCCAGCGGCGCGACGGCCAACGCTAACACCTCGGCCGCCCCGCCGACCGACGCGGAAGCGGCCGACCCTATCAGCAAAGAGAAGAGGGTCTGGGACGAGCTGAAGCGCAAGGACTATGACTCCTTCGCCAGCGACCTGGCCGACGAGGCGATAGAGGTAGAGCCCGACGGCGTCTATGACAAGGCCGGCTCAATCAACGGGGTCAAAATGTTTGACGCCTCCAAGTATTCGCTCAGCGGATTCAAGGAGACGAAGCTTGACGCCGACGCCTCGGTCGTCACCTACACCGTCAAGACCGGCGACGGCAAGGAGGAAGAACGCCACAGCACCGTTTGGTCCAAGCGTGGTCAAAGGTGGTACGCGGTACTCCATCAGGGCACGCCCGTCAAGAAGAAGTAGCCAGTGATCGGTGGTCAGTGGTCAGTTAAAAGAAAGACAAGAGGCAGCCGAGTTCATCGCAACCGGCTGCCTTTTTCTTTTGTCTTTAACTGACCACTGACCACTGACCTCTGACCACTATTTCCAGATGCCGGGGATCGCTGTCCGGCACTTGGGGCATTGGCCGGCGGGCGTGACTTTCATCTTGCGGATGAGGTAGCCGTAGCGCCCGACGAGGAGTTCGTCGCAGGTGGGGCAGTAAGTGTTCTCCCAGCGGCCGACGCGGCCGGGGAGGTTCCCCGCGTAGACGTAACGCAGGCCGGACTCTTTCCCGATCTCGCAGGCGCGTATCAACTGCTCTGCGGTCGTGTTGGCGTTCTCCGTCATCTTGTAGTCCTGGTGAAACGCCGTCACGTGCCACGGGATGTCGGGCGAGACGCTCGCGATGAAGTCGGCCGCGCGCTTGAGTTCGTCCTCCGAATCGTTGAAGCCGGGGATGACGAGCGTCACTATCTCCTCCCAGAAGCCGCGCTCGTGAACCATCCTGACGGTCTCCAGGATGTTGTCCACCACGCCGCCCAACTGCCTGTAGTTGCGATCCGACATGGACTTCAAATCAATCTTGTAGCAATCGGTCCAGGGCCGTATGTAATCCAACACCTGCGGCGTCGCGTTCCCGTTCGAGATGAACGCCGTCCTGAAGCCCTCCGGCTTCGCCCGCCTGAAGACCTCCACCGCCCACTCCGCCGTAATCAACGGCTCGTTGTAACTCGTCCCCACCAACGACGCCCCGTAAGCCTTCGCCATCGCCACCAGCCTTTCCGCGGAAACCACGTTCGGCATCACGCCCGCCGCATCATCACGCAAGGCTTGCGACGTTAAAAAGTTCTGGCAGTTCGAGACCAGGAAGAAACCGGCGAGGTAATTGTGCTCTTTCTCAACTTCCATGTTGTATACGTCGCCATCGTATTCGACAAAGGAAATGCCGCGCAGGGGCACGAGGTAGTAGTCTTCAGTCTCAATCACCCGGCGCGAATGTGTCGCGTGCTCGTACCACACCACTGTGTATTGGTGCGGCGAGCGCCTAACAGTGCGGTTCTGAATCACCCCCTGCTCCGGCATTGCCGTGTCGTAAACGGACGGTAAATGCCCCAGCTTCAGGGCCAGCCACGCGATGCCGTAAGCCATCTGGTGGGAGACGGTCGTGACGCTGACCTTTCCGTTATCGTATCGGTGGCCGTCGCCTTCGACGCACGCGTCGAGAAAAGCCTGAGCGACGTGTCTGTGCGCGTCGAAAATCATTCGAGGAACGCGCTTTTCACTAGACCGTTTTCCCGCCAGCGACTTGAACAAGAGTGCCGCCGAAGATTTGTTCACCGCGACGGCCAGCGTCGTCGCCCGCCGGACGCGCGCGGCCTTAACTCCGACACACTTTTGAAGCAGCCCGATGGTTTCCTCTACGAGTTCCGTCTCCGCGTGAGAAAAGCTGAAGTTGAGGACGTGGCTGTTCGGACGATTCTTGCCGCTGCAAACAGACCCTTCGGCGCAGTAAAGACCGAGCAGCCGCGCCATGTCCTCGTCGAGAGGAAGTAATGAGGGTATTCCCGGCCGATGCTCGTTCGGGAAGCGCACCGTTTGCCCTTCGATGACGGCCCCGCGCGCCCTGACATCCTGTGCCAGTCCGCGCGCGATTTTGCTGCGCACGTGTCGAAGGTAAGAGGCACCCTTGCCGAGCCTCGCCCCAATCTGCCGCGACGTTTCACCGCGCGCGCTCGCTTCGACAATCGTCCGCCGTGTGTCGGCAGTTAATTCCCAGGGCACTCGATACGCCACCCTGTGCCCGCTTAACTCGCTCGCCACGTCCACGACTTGAGTCGAGGAGAACGCATACCGGCGAGGAATCGCCAGGTAATGCTTGTCCGTTAGCTGCCGCGCCTGAAGGGGCGCAGGCGGGGTTGCAGCATCGCTCGTCGCGTAAACGCGGTGGTCCGGCGTGCAGCGCAATTCGGGCAAGTAGTAGGGACGGACGACGGCTAGTTGCCCCCGGTAGGGATGCTTAAAAATTCCGCGGACTCGCCGGAGCTTTCCCGAAGCGGCCACCGCGCGAAGGTCGTCGTGATAAGCAATCTCGGCGTCGGGATGACTGTCAACACGCGAAGCCGAGGAGAACAGCTCGCCGAATGTCGCGGGGCCGCGGTCTGTGATGACAACGGTGTCCGGGGTAAAACAGTAGGCGCAGTGAAGGTCGCAGCCGAGCATCCCGAAGGTGAGGGTATCGGAGCCGGGCAGCGCGTGGAAGAAGGGCTTCTTCTCGGTCGGGTCGCAGGCGAGGGCGGCGACGTAGTTGGCGGGAACTAACAGACGGCCGCGCTCGTTGTAGCGCACCTTGCAGATGCCGCGCTTGCCTTCGTTAATCAGACAGCGGTGGCCGCAGGCGTAGCAGCGCAACGCCTCGTCCGGCAGGTGCTCCGTCAATTCGGGCGCACCTTCGGCCGTCATCTCGTCCAAAACTTCGGCCAAGCTGGCCGAGCGTTCACTCATCGGCATCGTCTTAAAACCTCTTGCGATTAGTTGAGCTTATTTTAATTGATCGGCGCGAGAAAAGGGGGATAACGTCTCGCGCTTTGGTGACAATTTGGATGCGAGGGGCGGAGCCGCAGTTGCAGAAAGGGCCGGCTAGCCGAGCTTCATGCGCCGCAGCAGGTCCGTGAACCTGGAATCGGGACGCAGGCTCTTGAAGCGTGGGTCAACGTTGAGGAAGACCATCCAGTCCGCGCGCTCCTTGAAAGCCTGTTCGAGCCACTCGAAGGCGCGGTCGCGGTCCTTGAGGGCGACGTAGATGGTGGCGATGTGGTAGGCCGAGATGTAGCGCGTTTTCTTCTCGTCCTCCAGCTTACTCAGCTCGGCCCGCGCCTTGTCCGTCTCGCCATTTAACGCAAGGACGCTCGCGTATTCGGCCCTCATCAGTGCGGAGCCCTTAGAAGCATCGATGGCCTTTTCATACTCCTCGACGGCCTGCCTGTACATGCCCTTCTGCGCGTATGAGAGTCCCAGATACCTGCGCGCGACGAAGAAGTTGGGGTCCAGCTCGATGGTCTTCCTGCACGCCTCGATGGCGTCGTCGAAGCGGCCGGCGAAGAAGTAGATGAGGCCGAAGTGGGAGTTGATGATGAGCGAGGTCTTATCGAGTTCCTGCGTCTGGCGTGTCTCCGCTTCGGCTTCGTCGAAGCGGCGCTGCGCGGCTAGGTAGTTCGCGTACCACTGGTGCGCGGAGGCGTAGTTCGGGTTAAGGCGGATGGCCTCCTTAAACTCCCGCTCGGACTCGGGCCAGTCCCACTTGCCGCGGAAGGTCGCGTAGGCCAACGCGGCGTGGGCCTCCGCGAGGTTGCCATCAAGGCGGAGCGCGGCCTCCGCTTCATTTATCGCTTTGGGGAAGGCTTCGGTGGGCGCGCTCGCGCCGTAGGTCGCCAGCATGTTGTAGCTGTCGGCCAGGCCCGCGCGGGCCGGAGCATAAGTCGGGTCCAGTTTAAGGGCTTCAGAGAAGTAGCCGGAGGCTTCCTTGATGGCGTCGGCCGTGCGCTTGTTCCAGGCGTTGCGGCCCCGCATGTAGAGCGACTCGGCCTGCCTCTGCTTCGCGCCCTCGGCGTTTAATTTGACCCCGATGCTGTCGGAGACGGCCGTGACGATGTCGTGGAGCGCCAGAGTCAGGTCGGAGAACTTGGTCGTCGGCCGCTCGCCCCAAAGAATCCTGTTGTCGCGCAGGTCAATCAGCTCGGTGCTGATCGTGACCGTGTCGCCGCTCCTCGTGACGCGCCCGGTCAGGACGGTGCGCACGCTCAGGTCTCGGCCCGCGTCCTGCGGCGAGCGTCCCTTGTATTGCATGGCGGCGTTGAACGGCACGACGCGCAGGCTCGGCGAGAGTTTCGAGAGGCTGTAGATGAGGTGCTCCGTGATTTCGTCGCCGAGCGGCTCAACGCCAGGCGCTACGCCCGCGTCAACGAAAGGCAGGACCGCGATGGAATCAATCGCGCGGTTCGCCAGGTAATAGTAGTAGGCGGCGAGCGCGGCGACGACGACGCCCGCGGCGACGAGCAAGAGCTTTTTGTGCCGCGCGATTCCCTTGAAGAGATACTCGGCGCTGGAGACGGTCGGCGCGGCGAGCTGTTCTGTGACCTGCGCCTGCTGCTGACTCGCGGAAACTCTCTGCTGACCGACGGAGACCCTCCCTGCCCCGCCCGAGCCTCCGCTCAACAGTTGGCGCGACAACTCCTGCTCCGGCTCGTCGCCGACCACCAGCTCGAAGTCCAGCCCGCGCTTCAAACGCTTCAAGTCAATGAGCATGTCCTTGACCGTCTGGTAACGCTCCTCCGTTTTCTTGCTGAGCGCCTTGTTGACGATGCGCTCCATCTCCAGCGGCACGTCCGGCGCGAAGCGCGCCATCGGCCGCGGACTCTTTTGAATAATCGAGATGACGATCTCGCTCGCCGTCGCGCCCTCGAACGGGAGACGGCCGGTCAGCATCTCGTAGAGGAGGACGCCCAAGCTGAAGATGTCCGAGCGCGCGTCCAGGTGCAGGCCGCTCGCCTGCTCGGGCGACATGTAACTGACGGTGCCCATGACCGTGCCGGGGTTCGTGTTGACGTTCTGCGGAAGGGGCGACTCGCCCTGCGTCACCGCGTCGGGGTCGCTTGACGACAGACCGAGGATGCGTCTTTCGACGAACTTGGCGAGGCCGAAGTCGAGGACTTTGACGTAGCCGTCCGAGCGCATCATGACGTTTTCGGGCTTGATGTCGCGGTGAATGATGCCGGCCTCGTGCGCGGTCGCCAGGGCGGTCGCAATCTGGATGGAGATGTCGAGCGCCTCGCGCAGGCCGAGCGCGTTGTGCCTCAACTGCTGGCGCAGGGTCTGCCCGTCTATGTATTCGGCGCTGATGAAGTGGGAGCCGTCCGCCAGCCCGACCTCGTAGATGGTGATGATGTTCGGGTGGTTGAGGATGGAAGTGGCGCGCGCCTCCTGCTCGAAACGCTTCACCCAGTCGTCGCCCTGCTTCACGTCCCGGTAGAGCAGCTTGAGCGCGACCTTGCGCCCCAGGCGCACGTCCTGGGCCAGATAGACTTCGCCCATCCCGCCCGAGCCGAGGAGGGAGATGATCTTGTACTGGTTGATGACGGTTCCAGCAGCTAGGGCCAAGACGCGTGGCCTCCGGCGAAAGAGATTGGCGGGTGCGATGAAAAGCAAGTCCGGCGGAAATGCTTACGATGTAGAACCCGGTCTGTCGTTGCCGCGCCGAAGCTTATCACCCGGACATTGGATATGCAATTAAAAGAGCCAGCCCCGCAGGGGCGACCGGGTGTCGTCCCTGACGGGGCCGAGTGCGCGACTTCACTCGAAGTCACGTTGTCTGACCAGTCGTCACTTGTTCATGCTCTTCGGCAGGAGGTTCGCTTTCAGCTTTTCCCACTTCTGTTTCGCCTCGCCGCTGAGGTCGCCCGGCATGGTCTCGACGGGGATGCCGTTGTCGGCGCAGAACCTGCGCCACAGCAGGAAGCGCGCGTCGTGCTGACCCGTCTCGTCGGAAATCTCGTTCGTCACTTTCGGTTTCTCGGCCACTTCTCTCTCCTCGCTCTCGGTAACTTCGAGCCGCGCCCACGGGCGGCCGCCCTACAGTGTATCAAGTTTCCAACAAGAGGTCATGGAAGGAAAAAGTAAAGGGGCTGTCGGCAGGAGTTACGCGCGCGCGCCGACTGGGCCGGATTGCGCCGGAAGAAAAAGTTTTCGGCCGCTTGCGCGGCTGGCCCAATGTTTGTCGCGGAAGTTACGACGCGGAGCCCAGGAGGTACTTCGCTCCGGTCGGTGCCGCCACGCCGCCCGAGGGCTCAAGGGTGACGGCGAAGACCTTCGCGGCGCGCGCCTCCGCGGGCAGTTGCTCGCTCATCTCGGCGTGGCCCGCCGAGTCCGTGTTGAAGACGCGGCCGGGCATGGGCGGCTTGCCCTCGGCGATGAACCAGAGCTGGTAAGCCTTGCCCGCGGGCGCGGGCGGCAAGTCGTAGGCCATCAGCATCGCGCGCCCCGTGCTGCGGTCGTAGACGAACTTGCCGTGCGCGCGCGTCGCCACGTCCGTGCCGGCGAGCGCGGTCATGCTGGCGTTGGGCGAAGTGATTAAGGCAATCGCCTCCTGCTGGCGCGTGAATTGTTCGCGCTCGCGTTGCAGTTCCCCCTGGGCCAATTCCCAGCGGTCCGTGACCTGTGTCAGCTCCTGCCGCACGGCGTTGTAACGATTCCAGAGGAGGACGAGCGCGGCGGCCATCGAGACGAGGGCGACCGATGCGGCCAGCGCGCCGACCTTCATCGCCGTGCTCCAACGGTTGCGCTCCGGCCTGGCGAACGGCACTACCTTCGGCTTCGCCCGAGACGTTTTCCGCGACCCGCTTTCGACGGCTTCGTCCTTCGCCGCCAGCCCCCTCGCGCCGTCGGCGCGGACGCCGGCGAGGATGCGAGAGCGCAAGTCTGACGATGGCTCCGCGAGCGGGGCGGCGTAGGTGAGCGAGGAGGCAGTATCCTGCCACGCGGCCAGCTCCGCGCCGCACTCGTCGCACGCGGCCAGATGCTCCGCGAGTTCGCGCGCCTCCGCCGGCTCAAGCGCGTCGAGCGCCTGGGCCGCCAGCATTTCCTTGTACTCTTCGTGTCTCCTCAAAATCTTCTCAGCGCCCGCCGCGCTCGTCGTCAAAAGCGGACGCCGGCTCCCCACGGTTTTTGTTTAAGCCTAGAGCAACTCCCCGGCGCGCGCCCCCAGAAGCTCGCGCAGCTTGAGCATCCCCGAGCGCATACGCGTCTTGACAGTGCCGAGCGGTGTTTTGAGCCGCTCGGCGATCTCAGTTTGCGTGAGCCCCTCAAAATAGGCGAGCAGGAGCGCGCGGCGCTGCTCCTCGGGCAACTCGGCCAGAGCCTGACGCACGATCTCGCCCTGCTCGGATTTGACGGCGTCCGCGGCCGCATCAGAGATGCTGTCGGGCGCGGCGCGCGCCGCCTCGCCCGCCGAGCGTTCGCGCGCGCTCGTCGAGCGCAGGCGGTCAATGGCGCGGCTGCGCGCCATCATCACGAGCCACGTGAACGGCCGCCCGCGCGCCTCGTCGAAATCCGAAGCCTTGCGCCAGACCTGTAGGAAAACCTCCTGAAGAACGTCTTCCGCCTCGGGCTGGCTGTGTAATATACGGAGTATGAGGCCGAAAAGGATTAAGCGGTAGCGGTCGTAGAGCGCGGCCAGGGCCTGCTCGTCTCCGCGCGCGACGGCCCGGAGGTTTTCTACATCTGTCGCCTGTTCGGGGTGCAAGACTTTTCAGTGCAACGTCTTCGTCTTCAGAAGGACGGCGGCATCATACCAAGACTCGGGCCGCCGCGCATAGACCCGCGGACGGCGAAGATAAGGCTCGAATTGACGCGACCCCTTTGCGACTTTGCGCCTTTGCGTGAGGAAAGTTTCTTACGCTGTGCGTGCGCGGTCTCTCTTTTTCGCGGCGCTTTCGGGTTTGCGGTAGGTCGTCTTGAAGACACGGTCCCAGAACATCATCGTGACTCCGAAGTTCGTGCCCGGAATTTGATGATGAACCTTGTGGTGAGTCCTGAGTTTTCTGTACCACGCGCTTTTCGGATTGAAGTGATGGTGAATGTGGTGGAAGCAGTAGTAGAAGATGAAGCCGGCCAGCACGCCGGCGGCGAAGCCCGAAACGTAGCGCGCCTCCAGCCAGTAGGTGAAAACGTACCAGATGCCCATGTACACACTCGTATTCAAAAACCAGGGCATTCCGATCAGCATCTTCGGGTCTTCGTGATGCAGCGAATGCCCCGCGTGCAACAGCGTTCGGCCTCTGTGATATATCCAGCGATGAAAGCAATACTCCAGGAGCGTCCAGCCGAGCAAGCCCGCCGTAAAAGAGGACGCGAGCAGCAGGATGTTGCTGCCGAGGGCGGCGATGTCCCAGATTAAGAGGAAGGCGACTGTCAGAGGGTCCGTGAAGAAGCCGATCCAATAGCTGAAGAGAACATTGTTTTTGGCGATATCGAGCCAGCGCCCGACGTTGTGACCGAAAGATTCGGGGGTGACTTTCAGCGATGCAGACATGGTTTTCGGGGGACCGGACTCGCGGGAGCGAGGGGTCTGTCAACTAATTTTCATTAAAGTTAACCCGCCCCTGGTCGGCGCGGACGTGCCGGATGAGTGCTACTTTTTAAGAGCGAGAAATCCAGGCTCGACAACTCGCGCCCGCTCGCGTTCGGCGGGCCGCGGACATCGGTAACGCGTGCACTTGATGTATAGCATACGTGCGCCCCGCTTGCCTAGAGGACCATGAAGAAGAAATGATGAATGCGGAATGATGAATGATGAATTAAAGACAATCGGTTTTTAATTCATCATTCATCATTCCGCATTCATCATTTGCTTTTCATCCCCTTGATTAGGCGACCGTGATCTCTTCGGCCAGATACACGTCCTGGATGGCGTGCAGGAGCGCCGCGCCTTCGTCCATCGGGCGCTGGAAGGCTTTGCGCCCGGAGATGAGGCCCATGCCGCCGCCGCGCTTGTTGATGACGGCGGTGCGCACGGCCTCGGCCAGGTCGGACGACCCCTTCGACTCGCCGCCCGAGTTAATCAACCCGCAGCGGCCCATGTAACAGTTGGCGACCTGATAGCGGACCAGATCAATCTGGTTGTCCGTGGTCAGCTCCTCGTAGATTTTCTTGTTCGTCTTGCCGTAGGCGCTTTCGATGTTGAGCGCGTTGTAGCCGCCGTTATTCACGGGCAGCTTCTGCTTGATGATGTCCGCCTGGATGGTCACGCCGAGGTGGTTGGCCTGCCCCGTCAGGTCGGCGGCCGCGTGCATGTCGCCCTCGGAAGTTTTGAACTTTGGGTTTCGCAGGTAGCACCAGAGAATCGTCGCCATCCCCAGTTCGTGCGCGTAGGCGAACGCTTGGCTGATCTCCTTGATCTGGCGCGTGGACTCTTCCGAGCCGAAGTAGACGGTCGCGCCGACGGCGACCGCGCCCATATCTTTCGCCTGATCTACTGTGCCAAATAACACCTGGTCGAACTTGTTCGGGTAAGTCAGCAGCTCGTTGTGGTTGAGCTTGACGACGAAGGGAATCTTGTGCGCGTACTTGCGCGCGACCGCGCCGAGGACGCCGAAGGTCGAGGCGACGGCGTTGCAGCCGCCCTCGATGGCGAGGCGGACGATGTTTTCGGGGTCGAAGTACTGCGGGTTCGGGGCGAAGCTTGCTCCCGCCGAATGCTCTATGCCCTGGTCAACGGGCAGGATCGAGAGGTAGCCCGTGCCGCGCAGCCGCCCGTTGTCGAAGAGCGTTTGGATCGAGCGCAGCGCCGATGGCGTGCGGTCCGAGTTCGTCCAGACGCGGTCAACGAAGTCCGGGCCGGGCACTTGAATCTGCTCCTTCGGGATGGTGCGCGACGTGTAATCGAGAAGCTGGCGCGCGTCCGCGCCCAAGAGTTCTTCTATCTTGTCGAGCGACGTGCCGGCGCGCTTGAGTTCGGTAGCCATCTGGCGAATCCTCCTGAAGTCGAAATGAAGCCTGAGATTGAACCGGAAACTTAAATCAGGCCGGGGATTATATCATAGCGGCCGCCGACGGCCTCAGCGCGCCCGTTAGTTTCAAAAGCGCAAAGCCCGCCCGCTTCCAGTGAGGGAAGCATGGAACCACGAAACCACACGAAGCAACACGAAAAAAAAGACCCTTAGTTCGTGTCGCTTCGCGTTATTTCGTGGTTCGTTCCCTTTTTAAGGCGTCGCGTTAATCGGCGTCGAGCGTCAACTGGCGCAAGGCTTCGCGCAAACGGAGGGCGACCGAGCCGACGGGGACCGTGTAGCGGTGGAAGTCGAAGGTCGTCACTATCTGGACGCCGCGCCCCGCCGAGGTGAGAAAGATTTCGTCCGCGTCGCCGAGGTCCGAGAGGTCGTAGATGCCTTCGACGAGCGGGGCGGAGATTTCGCCCGCCAGTTCCATGACGCACGCGCGCGTCGTGCCGGCGAGCGCGCCGGTCGCGAGCGCGGGCGTGTGAATCGTCCCGTGAGTCACCCAGAAGATGTTGGCGAGCGTGGCCGAGACCAGCTCGCCGCGCTCGTTGAGCGTGACGGCCTCGTCGAAGTCGCGCGAGCGCGCCTCCTCCCAGGCGAGTATGTGTTCGAGGTAGTTGACGCTCTTGACGCCGGCGAGCGCAGACATGGCGCTGATGCGGTAAGGCGAGACGGTGAGCGCGAGCCCGTCTTCCGCGGCGGCGTGCGCCTCGCCCGTCATAATCAACAGGTCCGCGCCGCGCTCGGGCTCCGAACTCTTCACCTTCCAGATGCTGTGCTCGGCGGCCGCCAGCAGCGTGATGCGCGCGCGCCCCTCCCCCATGCGGTTCGCCTCGATCAATCGCAGGAGCGATTCCCTGACGCTCTGCTCGCTTAACCCGCCGGGGTCCACCTTGACGCGCGCGGCGTGCTCCTTGAGGCGCACCCAGTGCTCGGGCCAGAGAAAGGGCTTGCCGTTGTGCACGGCGAGCGTCGTAAACACGCCGCGCCCGTAGAGCGAGACCGGCGCGACCAACGCGCCGCGCGCCTTCGCCCCCTCCAGCACCCTGTCGTTGTAAACGATGCGCGAATGCAACGGAAGAAATGATGAATGCGGAACGATGAATGATGAATAATAAGGCGTTTGGCTTTTAATTCATCATTCCTCATTCCTCATTCCGCATTGCCTTTCAGTAGTCGTCTTTCCCCGTCAGCTCTTTTTCCATGCGGTCGGCGATGAGCATGACGCTCTTGATCGCGAGGCGTAGTGCTTCGGTGTCGCTGTCGGCGGCGATCTGGGCGGCGAACATGGCGAGGTACTTGCCCGAGGGCTGCTGCACCTCGACGCGCCAGGCCCCGAACTTGACGGAATTGTTCTCGCGCAACAGGCGGTTGGCGAGGGCGGCCGAGAGCGGCCCGGCCGAGTAGAAGGCCGGCGACCAGACCTCGCGGATTTCGAGCGAGCCGTAGGGCTCGGTGGCTGAGTTGACGTAGACGAGCTGGCTGCGGTAGGTGGGCTTGCCGTTCGCGTCCGTCCCCGAAGGCTCCGTCTCGATGGGGAAGAGCCTGTACTCGTTGTCCTCCGTCAGCTCGTACTTGTAGCCCAACTGCTCCAGGGCGCTGCGGACCCGCGGGTCTGCCGGCGACTTCTTCTTCTGCGCGCCGCCGATCTGCGCCGAGGCAGTGTGCGCGAGCAAGCAAAGGACCGACAGCACAAGTACTGCTCGCTTCATCTGAGGACTTAGTTCCTTTCCGTCGTTATTCTGCGGCCGCCGCCGGCACTTCGGCGCGTAGTTTCGTCGCGAGCGAGGTGCGCCAGGCCGTTTCGAGTTCGGTGACCGCCTGGTTCACGACCTCCTCGCCGTCGGCTTTGATGATGAGGCGGTCGCCGCCGGTTCGCCCCAGGATGGTGAGCGGTGCCGCGGCGCGCGCCGCGATCTCTTCCAGCTGCCCGAGCGCGGCCTCCTCGAAGCTCACGACGATGCGCGAAGGCGACTCGCTGAAGAGCCGCGCGCGCGCGGGCAGCGTCCCCGTCAGGTCCAACTCCGCGCCGATTGACCCGCGGTTGAGCGAAGAGAAACAACTTTCGGCCACGGCGACACTGAGCCCGCCGTCCGAGCAGTCGTGCGCCGAGCGCAGCAAGCCCGCCTCGGCCGCCTGAAGGCACGCCTCCTGCACGGCCTTTTCGTGCTCCAGGTCGAGGAGAGGCACGCGCCCGTCGCGAATCATCTCCAGGGTCGTGCGCCCAGACACGGTCGCCGCGTACTCGCTGATGGAGAGGTCGTCGCGCGTCGTTCCGAGGAGCGCGACGATGTCGCCCGTTCCCTTGAAGCCGTGCTGTACGACGCGGCGCACGTCGCTGACCAACCCGACCATGCCGATGACGGGTGTCGGCAGGATGCCGCGCCCTTCGGTCTCGTTGTAGAAGGAGACGTTGCCCGAGACGACGGGCGTGTTGAAGGCGCGGCACGCCTCGGCCATGCCGTCAATCACCTCCGAGAAGGACCACATCACTTCGGGGCGCTCGGGCGAGGCGAAGTTCAGGCAGTTCGTGATCGCAAGCGGGCGCGCGCCCGTGCAGACGACGTTGCGCGCGGCTTCCGCCACGATCAACTTCGCGCCCTCGCGCGGGCTGGCCGCGCAGTAGCGCCCGTTCCCGTCCAGACACATCGCCAACGCCCTGCGCGTCTCCTTGATACGCACAACCGCCGCGTCCGCCCCCGGCAGGACCGCCGTGTTCGTCCTCACCATGTGGTCGTACTGCCTGTAAACCCACTCCTTCGACGCGATGTTCGGCGCGGAGACCAGACGCAGCAGAGAGTCGTTGAAATCTTCATCGGGCTCGGGGGTCGCGGACGATGAAGCAATCGCCTCCGCGAGAGCCTCCTCTTCATCCCTCACGCCGCCGCCCTCATCCCTTCCCTTCATCGGCCTTTCGTACTTGGGCGCTTCGTCCGTGAGCGCGCCGACGGGGATGTCCGCCACGACCTCGCCCGCGTGAAGGACTCGCATGTGGCCGCCCTCCTGCACGCGGCCAATGACGACGGCGTCCAGGTCCCACTTGCGGAAGATGTCCATGACCTCGCGCTCGCGCCCGCGGTGCGCGACGATCAGCATGCGCTCCTGCGACTCTGAGAGCAGCATCTCGTAAGCCGTCATCCCCTCTTCGCGTTGCGGGACGAGAGAGAGGTCGAGTTCTATTCCTGTGCCGGCGCGCGCCGCCATCTCGCACGAGGACGAAGTCAGCCCCGCCGCGCCCATGTCCTGGATGCCTGCGACCGCGCCGCTCCGCATCGCTTCGAGGCAGGCTTCGAGCAGCAGCTTCTCCAGAAAGGGATCACCCACCTGCACGGTCGGCCGCTTCTCCAGCGCCTCCTCGTCAAACTCGGCCGACGCCATCGTCGCCCCGTGTATCCCGTCGCGCCCGGTCTTCGCCCCGACGTAGAGGACCGGATTGCCCACGCCCGTCGCCTTCCCGAAAAAGATTTGGTCGTGACGCACGAGCCCCAGGGCGAAGGCGTTGACCAAAGGGTTCAGCGCGTAAGCGTCGTCGAAGGCGACCTCGCCGCCGACGGTCGCGACGCCGAACGCGTTGCCGTAGTGCGCGATCCCGGCGACCACGCCGGCCAGGAGCCCGCGGTTGCGTCTCCCGTTCTTCTCGTCTGCGAGCGAGCCGAAGCGCAGGCTGTTCATCGAGGCCAGGGGACGCGCGCCCATCGTGAAGATGTCGCGCAGGATGCCGCCGACGCCCGTGGCCGCGCCCTGAAATGGCTCTATGAAGGACGGGTGGTTGTGCGACTCGACCTTGAAGGCGGCGCACCAGCCGTCGCCCACGTCCACGACGCCCGCGTTCTCGCCGGGCGGGACGATGACGCGCTCGCCCGCGGTGGGCAGCCTTTTGAGGTGCACGCGCGAAGACTTGTACGAGCAGTGCTCGGACCACATCACGGAGAAGATGCCGAGTTCCGCGTACGAAGGCTCGCGGCCCAGCAGCTCCTTGATGCGTGCGAATTCTTCCTCTGTCAGGTTGTGTGCGGAAACTACTTCGGGAGTGATCATAAGAACGATGACGAGTTACAAGTTATAAAGTGACGAGCAGGAGATATTAACTCGTCACCCGCCGCTTGTCACTCGCCGCCATTTCTCGTCAGCTTGTCGAGCGCGGCGCGCAACTCCGCCGGCTTGACGCGGCCCATATGCTTGAAGACGACTTGTCCCTGCGCGTCGAAGAGGAATGTCGCGGGCAAGCCGCCGCCCCACGTCTCGTCCAGCATTTTAATCGCGGGCTCGGGGTCGGGCACGTTCAACAGGTAGGCGGGCATCTCGGCGTGCATCTGCCTGAGAAATTCCGGGACGGAGGTCTTGATGTCGGCCGCGTCGTCGAGCGAGACGGTGGCGAATTCAAGGCCGCGCGTTTTGTAATCCTTGTCTATCTGGACGAGGTCTGGAAACTCGTCGCGGCAAGGGTCACACCACGTCGCCCAGAAGTTGACGAGCAGCGGGCGGGACGCGCCCGCCCCGCCTCGCCCGATCAGTTTTTTGAGGCCGTCGAGGTCGATCTCGCGCACCGAGACCTCGCGCGCCTGCGACGAAGCGGAAGAAACAGCCCCGCCTTTCTGCGAGGGCGTCGCCGCCGGCAGAGCGACGAGGGCCGCGGCGGCGAGGACGAGAAGGGCGTTACTTTTCATCAACCCTCGCTAGCCGCGCTTGATCGTGCAGCCGAAGGCCGCGGCCTCCGTCTTCGAGACGGGCTTGCCTGAGAGCGTTTCGTCAATGGCGTTACGCAGGTCGCTCGTCTGCACCTGTGCCAAATCCCTGTGGTTGTCAATCCGGCCGTGGTAAACGAGCTTGTTCGAGGCGTCCAGGAAGAAGACTTCGGGCGTGCGCTCCGCGCCGAGCAGGTCCGCGACCTTGTTGCCGTGGTCACGCAGGACGACGAACGAGAAATTTTCGCGCTTGATGTGGTCCCTGATGTCGTCGGCCGACTCGGTCACGTTGGAGTTGATGCCGACGACGTTGACGCCCCTGGCGCGGTAGTCCTCGGCCAGTTTCTCGATCCGCTCGGCGTAAGCCTTGACCATCGGGCACTGCGCCGAGATGAAGATGATGACCGTGCCGTGCTCGCCCTTGAGCGCCGCGAGCGACTGTTCGTGGCCGTCGGCGTCCGGCAGCTTGAAGTCCGCGACGGGCTGGCCGATGCCCGTGCCGGCGGGGTTCGCGTGAACGGCCGCGATTGATGCTGCGACGAGGAGCAGGGAGAAGGCGGCGACGACAAATCTGCGATTCTTCATGTCTTCTAAACTCCTTTCAGGTTGGGACGGGAAGAATATCTAAAACGAAGTCCAAAGTCCAAAGTCCGGGGTCTAAAGTCAAAACGACGGGAAGCGGATTTTAGTTCTACGACTTTGAACTTTGGACTTCCGGCTGCGGACCCTTTCGAGGGTGAACTGCCAGAGCATTCGGTTCTCGCGCTCGTCGAAGAGTTGGCGGCCCGCGACGACGCGCCAGAAGCCCAGATGCTGCCAGCGGCCGACCGAGAGCTTGTTGAAGAGCGGCACGCAGTGTCCGCTCTCGATTGCCGCGAGCAGGGCGCGGTTGCCGGGGTTCAGGTGCTGGTCGCCGCGCCGGCCGTTGCCGGTGTAGTAGAGCGTGTCCTCGGACTCGCCGAGGTGGTCCGGGTAACACGGGTTGATGCGGCCGAAGTCCGTCAGGAGCGAGACCAGGCGGCCGCCGCGCTGGTGGACGCCGTTGCGCACGGGGTGCGTGCGGCTGACCTCTTCCCAGGAGAGGACCTCTTCGGACTCAGGCTCGGGCAAGCGCGCGGGAGGCTGCGGCTCGGGCGCACTTTCGCCCTCGCGCCGTCTTCGTCGCCTGTGATTCCCCTCTGTCTTCAAGTGCGGATTCCGGGTCAGGATTGGGAGTTGATTAACTGTGTGAGCTGGTACTGCTCTTCGTCGGTCATGAACGTGAAGCAGATGCTGAAGCCGAGGCCCGGCTGGTGGAAGGCGACCGTACCGCGCAAAGGGAGCCACTCGCCCGAGGGCAGCTTGATTTCGAGGCCGACCACTTCGCCGACCTCCGCCTGGCCCAGCGTGTCCAGGTAGCAGCCGCCGAGGCTGAGGTCGCTGACGCGCGCCGAGTGGCGGCCCGAGCCGCCCTCCCAGCGCACTTCGAGCGAAACGTTTTTGCGCTCCTCTTCTCTTCTCTCGTCCATAGATTAAAGAAATGATGAATGATGAACTTTGCGGGATGAATTAAGAACGGGTCGTCTTTAATTCATCATTCATCATTCCGCATTGCTTTTCAGTACGCCGCGGTCGTGGCGGCGAGCGTGGCGGCGAGCGAACTGAAGACGCCGCTCCCGTCCGCCGAGCCGAGCAGGTCTTCGCAGGCGCGCTCCGGGTGCGGCATCAGGCCGAGCACGTTGCGCTCGCGGTTGCAGATGCCCGCGATGTTGTCGCGCGAGCCGTTCGGGTTAGACCCTTCGGTCACCTCGCCGCGCTCGTCGCAGTAGCGGAAGATGACGCGGTCCTCGCGCTGCAACTCTTCGAGCGTCGTGTCGTCGCAGACGTAGTTACCCTCGCCGTGCGCGATGGGGATGCTGAGCACGCCCCCGGCCTTCAAGCGGTTGGTGAAAGGCGTCTCGGTCGTCTCGACGCGGATGCGGACGTGGTCGCAGATGTAGTGCAGGTCGCGGTTGCGTATCAGCGCGCCGGGCAGCAGCCCCGCCTCGCAGAGAATCTGGAAGCCGTTGCAGATGCCGAGGACGAGGCGTCCGCGCGCGGCCATCTCCCTGACGGAAGCCATGACGGGCGAGAAGCGGGCGAGCGCGCCGGCGCGCAGGTAGTCGCCGTAGGAGAAGCCGCCGGGGATGATGACCGCGTCGTAGGAACCGAGGTCCGTGTCGCGGTGCCAGATGAAGTCCACGGGCTGGCCGACGTGCTTGGAGATCACGTGGTAAGCGTCGTGATCGCAGTTCGAGCCTGGGAAGACGATGACGCCGAATTTCACGGTCTTTAACTCTCCGCGGGAAAATTTCCGACGCCGTAAACTTTACCACGCGGCCCCCGCGCCCGCCAATCTTGAGGGCAAAAGCAAACAGGCGCGCCAGCCTTTGGGAGCCGTCGCGCCTGTTCATGTGTGCGGTCAACGTCCTCACCCCGTCAACCGCTCTGAGCGGAAGGATTCACCAACCGCCCTGATTGCCTGGCAGTATACCCGGCAATCGTCGCTAACGCAAACACGCCCGCCCGTGGCCTTGTGCCGAATCTTCTTTGTGTTATATATACCAGTCAATGAGCCTGCCTGATGATAACGACGGTAAGATGGCGGAAGCCAATAAGCTCCTCGATGAGGCTAAGACATTTTTGTATATGGGGAAAGTCAGACAAGCAAGAAAAGTCTGGGACCAGGAACCCCTCAGGAATGATACTGAATTTCATGAGACCTTTTGGAATAAGATTTATGAAGACTGCTATAAACAAGGATATAAAAAAACCTCTTGGTGGAAACGGCTCTTGAGGAGGCAATAACCCACCTGCCAGTCGCCAAATCGAATAAAACAAACTGCGCACCCAAGTGCATCTATGAGCCGGCACTCTTCTGTGCAGGCTCTTTCCACATTACAACAATCTCAAGGTAAGTAGATAAAATCCAAAACCTAAAAAGCGAAGAAGCGCGACTCCTGCCCTCTGCGGCTACAGACTCCAGCGTGGTAGTATTCTGCGACTACCTTTGAGTACCTCTTGAGTACGTCAGGGGCTTAAAAGAGGCTAAATCAGGGTCAAAAACCAGCTTGAGAAGCGCGGAGAACTGCTTATTTTCTCAGGGAAATCAATCATCTGCTTTGGCGGCGAGGACTGGTGGTATCACCACCCGCACTCGAAGAACCATCTGATGAAGCGGTTCGCGCGGGCTGGCAATCGGGTCATCTTCGTCAACTCGATCTCGATGGGGCTGGCGTCGCTTGGGAACAAGGACTTGCTGCCGAGAGTGGCGCGCAAGCTGAAGAGTTACGCGAAGCTGGCGCGCACTACGCCCGAGGGCATCACGGTCGTGTCGCCCGCGGCGCTCCCCTTCTTCGGCAGCCGCGCGGCGCGCGCCGCCAACCGCCACATGCTGCGCGCGCAAATCGGCGCGCTCGCACGCAGCCGCGGACTCTCCGACCCCGTCCTCTGGATAGCCATCCCGACCGCCGCCGAGATGATCGGGCGCTTGAAAGAATCTTTGGTCGTCTATCAGGTGTCGGACAAGTACGACGCCAACACGATGGACCACGCGACGGACCCCAAGACCATACGCCGCCTGCACGAGCGCGCGCTGGACGCGGCCGACATCGTCCTCTACTCGGGGCGCAAGCTCCTGGCGGAGGCGACGCGCGCTCGCGAGCACTCTTACCTGTTGGAGCAGGCCGTGGACTTCGACCACTGGGCCAGAGTCGGCGGCGGCGAGTTGGAAGTGGCGGCGGAGGTCGCGCGCATCCCGCGCCCGCGCCTGGGCTACTTCGGGGCGATTGAGCCGTGGCTCGTGGACCAGGAGTTGATTAAGCGCGCCAGCCGCGAGCGCCCCTCGTGGCACTGGGTCTTCATCGGCAACCGCTCGCGCGGCCTTGAGATTGAAAACTTGCCGAACGTGCATTTCCTCCCGCCGGTCGCTTACGACGAGCTGCCGCGTTACGCCGCGGGCTTCGACGTGTGCGTCCTGCCCTGGGAGACGGAGCAGGCTTTCACCTCCTACGGCTCGGCCATCAAGGTGCGCGAGTACCTGGCGACGGGCAAGCCAGTCGTCATCGCGCCCCTGCCGGAGTACGAGCCGATGAAGGACGTGCTGCGCATTGCCCGCGGCCGCGGCGATTTTCTCAGGCTGGTCGAAGACGCGCTCAACGAGGTGGGCGACGAGGGAGCGCGCGCGCGCCAGGCGGCGGTCGCCGGCGGCACGTGGGACGCCCGCGCCGAATGGGTGAGCGCGTTGATTGAGGAAGCGTTATCGCGTAAACAGTCTGCCGAGGCTTGAGAAGAGGTGTCTGTATTTCCGCGGAAGGCGTAGAATCAGGCCACCAAATTCGGAGGCCGGACTGCGATGTCGCAAGAGATCAAAAGTGAAGAGATGAGCACTTGCCAAACCACCCCGGTGAAGATGACCTAATGGAATGGCTGTGGCAAGAGCCCCTGCCGCCGCTGCTGACCGTCCTGAAAGAATGGGGAATCATTTGAAAGACCGAATCCAGAATTCAGAATCCAGAATGATCAGGCCGAAACCCTCTTTCTTTTATTCTGACTCCTGGATTCTGGATTCTGGATTCTGATGTTATGTGCGGCATCGCCGGAATCATCAGCACGAAGCCGGAGGCGCGCATCCGTTTGATGCTCGACGCGATAGAGCATCGCGGGCGCGACGACGAGGGCGTGTGGACGAGTGAGGTGATTGATGACGAAGGGCGGCGCGCGTGTCTGGGCCACCGCCGCCTGTCGATCATTGACACGAGCAGCGCCGGGCACCAGCCGATGCTCTCGGAGGACGGCCGCTTCGTGCTGACCTTCAACGGCGAGATTTATAACTACCTCGAAATCAGGAAAGAGTTGGAAGCACGCGGCCGCCGCTTTCGGACGGGGACGGACACGGAGGTGCTGCTCGCGGCGTTCGTCGAGTGGGGCGAGGAGTCTTTGCCGCGCCTCAACGGGATGTTCGCCTTCGCGATTTGGGACGACGCGGAGCGCAAGCTGACCGTCGCGCGCGACCGCTTAGGGATCAAGCCGCTCTACTACGCGAACGTGCCGGCCGCGAACGGCGCGGGCGCGTCTTTCATCTTCGCTTCCGAGGTCAAAGCCATCCTGGCGACCGATTTGGTCGAGCGCGCGATTGACCCGGAGGCGCTCAACCAGTTTCTGACCTTCCTCTGGACGCCGGACCCGCACACGCTCTTCCGCGGCGTGAAGAAGCTCCCCCCGGCGCACGTGCTCACCTGGCACAAAAATGAAGTGAAGGTGCGCGAGTGGTGGGACGTTTCGTTCGACGAGATAGAAGAAGGGCGCGGCGAGGAGTGGTGGCGCGAGCGCGTGCTTGAGACTCTGGATCGCGTCGTCCGCATGGAGATGGTCGCGGACGTTCCGCTCGGCTCCTTCCTCTCGGGCGGGATTGATTCGTCTTCAATCGTCGCGCTGATGAAGAACCACAGCGGCGGGCGGAAGGTCTCGACCTACACGATTGGGATTGAGGCCCAAGACCTGCGCTACGACATCATCCCGGACGATGTCGTCTGGGCCAGGCGTGTTAATGAGCTGCTCGACACGGATTATCACGAGATCATGCTCAAGCCGGACGTGGCCGAACTTCTGCCGAAGCTCGTCTATCAGATGGACGAGCCGGCGATTGACATGGCTATTCCGAGTTACCTGGTCTCGCGCGCGGCGCGCGAGACGCTGACGGTGATGCTTTCGGGCATGGGCGGCGACGAAGTCTTTGCGGGCTACCCGCGCCAGATGGCTATGAGGCTGGCGAGCGCGCTCGACCCCGTGCCGGGTTTAATCAGAAGGCCGCTGATGAAGACCGTGGCGACCATGCTGCCCGGCGGCCTGCCGGGGAAACTGACCGCGCCTTTGAGGAACGCCAAAAAGTTTGCCAGGAGCGCCGCGCTCGATTTCGAGAACCGTTACCTGGGCTACGGGACCTATTTTACTGACGACGCGAAAGAGCGCCTCTACTCCGACGCGCTGCGAGAAGCCGCGCGCGAGTTCGACGCTTACCATTATCACCGCCGCTACTTCGCGCGCGTCCGCCGCGCCACCCCGCTCAACCGACTGCTCTACGTTGATCTGAAAACTTTCCTGCCCTGCCTGAATCTGACGACGACCGACAAGACCTCGATGGCGGCCAACCTGGAAGTGCGCGTGCCGTTCCTCAACTATGAGCTGGTGGAGCTGGCCGCGCGCATGCCGCCCAGCCTGAAGCTGCGCGGCCTCAAGCGCAAGTACATCCTGAAGCGCGCGGCCGAGCGGCTCCTCCCGAAAGACATCGTCTGGCGCAAGAAGGCAGGCTTCGGCGCACCCATTCGCTCCTGGCTGCGCGGGCCGCTTCGTCCGATGGTCGAAGACTTACTCTCTGAAGAGACCGTCCGCCGCCGCGGCCTCTTCGACCCGCGCGAAGTCCGCCGCATCATAGACGCCAACCTCTCGGGCCGCGAAGACTACAACCTGCAAGTCTTCCAACTCCTGACGCTCGAACTCTGGCAGCAAACTTTTATTGATCCGCGGACGACATAATCAATGGCCGCGTACGTCGTGTGTTAAAATCTCTTCACGGGGTCCGAATATGATTACGAAGACTCGCGCCACCCTCGAAGACTTGTACGGAGTGCCTGACAACGGTAAGGCCGAAATCGTCAACGGAGAGGTGGTCATCATGTCACCGACGGGAGCCGCGCCGAATTACGCGGCGGGTGAGATATTCGTTAGCCTGCGCGAGTACGCGCGCAGAACGAAGGCGGGGCGGGCGGTAACCGATAACGCCGGATTCAAGGTCAACCTGCCTCACAGAGATTCGCTGAGCCCGGATGCGGCCTTCTACACGGGCGCGCCTGAAGGGATGAAGTTCTTCGAGGGCGCTCCAGTCTTTGCCGCCGAAGTCAGAAGCGCCGGCGATTACGGTCCAGCGGCCGAGGAGGAACTCGCACGCAAGCGCGTGGACTACTTCGCCACGGGCACGCTCGTTGTGTGGGACGTTGATCTGCTCGGTGACGAGGTTGTTAAGGTCTATCGCGCGACCGAGCCCGACAAGCCGACCTTTTACCGCCGCGGAGAGACGGCCGAGGCGGAGCCCGCCGTCCCTGGATGGACGATGTCCGTGGATGCTCTCTTCGACTAGAAAGACTTGCTTGTTCTAAAGAGTTTTCAGGACATTGACATCATTGGCCCGAGCGACTTTCAATCCTACGAAAAGCCAGGTGAAGCATGAGAAGAAGCCTTGAGCTGATTGCGCTCGCAATCGTGGTATTGTCCGCAGTGATGTTTCCGACTTCAAAATCGAGTGCTCAGGAGCAGTCTCAACAGTCCGCGCGACCGCGCCCCTTGCGCCCGGTCCACACTTTTTCCATCGTGGCGCGCGACCCGGCGACGGGCGAGCTGGGCGTGGCGGTGCAGTCGCACTGGTTCTCTGTGGGGACGACCGTGGCGTGGGCCGAGGCGGGCGTGGGCGCGGTGGCGACGCAGAGTTTCGTTGACCCGAGCTACGGCAAGCTGGGGCTGGACCTGATGCGCCTGGGCCGGAGCGCGCCGGACGCCTTGAAGTCGCTGCTCGCGGGCGACGAGGGGCGCGACGTGCGGCAGGTGGCGATGATTGACACGCAGGGGCGCGTGGACGCCTGGACCGGGAGCCGCGACATTCAGGCTGCCGGCCACGTCGTAGGACAAGACTATTCCGTCCAGGCCAACCTGATGCTCAACGACAAGGTGTGGCCCGCGATGTCTAAGGCTTTCGAGGCGACGAAGGGCGACCTGGCCGAGCGCATGCTGGCCGCGCTCGACGCGGCGCAAGCGGCCGGCGGCGACATACGCGGCCGGCAGTCGGCGGCGCTCATCGTCGTCTCCGGCAAGCCGACGGGCAGGCCCTGGGCCGACCGCGTCTTCGACCTGCGTGTTGACGACAGCCCCGAGCCCCTGAAGGAACTGCGCCGCCTGGTCACCTTGCAGCGCGCCTACAACCACATGAACGCGGGCGACCTGGCCGTCGAGAAGAAGGACAACGAGGGCGCGCTGCGCGAGTACGGCGCGGCCGAGCGGCTCGTGCCCGACAGCGCGGAGATGATCTACTGGCACGCCGTCGCCCTCGTCAACATGAACCGCCTGGAAGAAGCGTTGCCGCTCTTCCGCAAGGTCTTCGCGATGGACAAGAATTGGGCCACGCTGACGCCGCGCCTGCCGAAGTCCGGGCTGCTGCCGGACGACGCGAAACTCATCGAGCGCATCGTGAAGGAAAGCCAGTGAGCGAGAGCATACGCGTCGTCAAGGAACTGACGGACGAAGAGCGCAGGAGGCTCTTCGGCTGGGGCGAGAACATCTTTGGCGCGGACGATGCCAGGTACACTTGGCGGCCGAAGGAGATTCACATCGTCCTCGACGTTGACGGGAGGCCCGCGAGCCACGTCGGGCTGATTGACCACACGGTTGACGTAGAGGGCCGGGCCGTGCGCGTCGGCGGCGTCGGCGGCGTCGCGACGAACGGCGAGCTGCACGGGCGCGGCTACGCGCGGAAGACGCTCCGCTGCGCCGAACAGTTCATGCGCGACGAGTTGAAAGTTGAGTTCGGGCTCCTCTTCTGCCTGGACCCGCTGAAGCCCTTTTACGAGCGGCAGGGCTGGCTACTCCTGGACGAACCCGTCGAGATCGAGCAGCCCGCGGGCCGAATGGTCTCGCCGCTGAACGTGATGGTGCTGCCCTTCGGCGGCCGCGTCTGGCCGAAGGGTACGACAGACCTGCGCAGCCTGCCGTGGTGAACCACCCCGCAAGGGCAGCTCACGGCCGCTCACTCTCCCCTGGACGGACATCCGGCCATAAAGCCGACGTCGCCTAACGGCGCTTCTACGACCCCGGAGGACGTTGCTTTCAACTGCCTGCCATACTTCATCTCCTAACGCGACTCGAAGACGTAAATCGCGTAGCCGGTGGGCAGGGTGGGTTGCAACGTCTTCCAGACATCGCTCGGCATCTCCGGCGACCCGAATAGCACACCCTTTTCGACGATTGGGATTCTTTCCGTGAGGACGTAGCCGTTTTCAATGAAGACCCCTTCGGGGTTGTCGGCGATGAACTTGAAAGACGCGCCCAGGCCGGTAAGCTTTTCGTGCACTGTCCGGCCGTAGTTCTCGAAGAACTCCCTGGTCATGAGGTCACAAATCAGCCTATGCCGTGGGAAGAGGCGGCGCAGTGTTTGAAGCAGCTGCCCGATGGCCTCCTCCTCCAGGTACATGAAGACGCCTTCGATGACGACCGCCACGGGGTCGCGGCCCGAGAAGGGTGAGAGCTTTTCTTCGAGCGAGTCGGTCGAGAAGTCTATCGCGATGCGTTGAAGCTCGTTCTTACAACCCGACGCCGGCAGCCGCTCGTTCTTATACGCGATCACCTGCGGCTCATCCAGTTCCACCCACGCGCCCCCTTCGAGCCTGTAAGCGCGGCTGTCGAATCCCGCGCCGATAATCACGACGCGCAGGCTCGGGTCCGCGAGGAGTTCCGCGCGCAGCAGCTCGTCAATGATGCGGTGCCGCGCGACGTTAGACGCGTTCGGGTTCGTCTCGTCCTTAAAGGCTTCGAGGATTCGCAAGCCGTCCTCGTTCATAAAAACCTTAGCGTACACGTCGCCGCACACAGGGCTACCGCGCTCGGCGTCCTGCATGCGCACGCCGCAACAATAAAACGCCGTCTTCGAGATCGGCTTCATGGCTTCTCCCTCTTCGCGGTCGGGCGCGCGTCTGTCGTTAGGCGGGACGCTTCGGCCTGGCGTTGTAGCCTCGCTCATCGAACGGCGCGAGTTTGTCCAGCCACAACTCCTCCAGGGCGCGCAGGTCGTCTTTCGGGTCGTAGTCGGGCCGCTCGGGCGGCGTGAGTGTGTCGAGGACCTCGAACTCGAAAGCCTCGGGGCCGAACTCGGACCAGTCCTTCTGTAGCTCGCGGTTGCGGTGCCCGCCCATGCGCAGCTCCGCCCGGTGGCGGTTGAGAATCGACGGGAGGTCAACGCTCACTCCCACCAGCAGCTTACCGTTAACAGTATTCCGAATCTGATAGACGCCCATCGACCGCCGGCTCTCCTTGTATTCGCGGGTCAAAGCCTTCTTGTCCATCAGCGTTCCTCACTCTTTATCTTGGGGAGCAGCGAAGATATGCCGAAAGGGGCGGGGTGTCAATAAATTCACCGCGCGCCCTCACTTGTCGCGGGCTCTCGTTGCGTGCTACTTTTTTCGTTTGCGCGGGTGCGTGAGGGCCTCTCCTGTGTGCGCCTGGGCGGTCCCCCGCGAGTCCCCTTTGCGTGTTTTGAAGATGTCCGAAGCGAGCCAAAATTTGAAAGAGCGCGTGCGCGCCTTCTGGCAGCAGAACCCGTGCGGGACCAAGTTCGCGGACGCCGAGCCTGGGACGCGCCTCTTCTACGAGCGCGTCGAGGAGCACCGCTACGCCAAAGAATGGCACATCCCGGCGGCCGCCGACTTCGCGGGGGCGCGCGGCCTGTCCGTGCTGGAGATCGGCTGCGGGCTCGGGACCGACGGCGCGCAGTTCGCCGAGGCCGGCGCTAATTACACCGGCGTTGACCTGACGGACGCGGCCGTCGAACTGGCACAAAAGCGTTTTGAGCTGTTCGACCTGCCCGGCACTTTCCGCACGGCGGACGCGGAGAACCTGGACTTCCCGGACGAGAGCTTCGACCTCGTTTACTCGCATGGCGTGCTGCACCACACGCCGGACACGGTGAAGGCTGTCCGAGAGGTCCACCGCGTGCTCAAACCGGGCGGGCGCGCAGTCGTCATGCTCTACCACAGAGACTCTTACAACTACCGCGTTAACATACGCGGCCTGCGCCGCCTGGGCGCGCACCTCCTGAAGAGCGAGCGCGGGCTAAGGCTCGTGCACCGGCTGACGGGTGAGCCCGTGGAGAGTTTGCGCGAGCACGCGCGCAGCCTGAAGGAAGACGCGCGGAGCTACCTCGCGCCCGACGAATTTTTGAGCCGGCATACGGACGGGGCCGGCAACCCCCTGGCGCGCGTCTACTCGCGCCGCCAGGCGCGCGACCTCTTCAGGGATTTCTCGGAGGTCGAGCTGGCGACCCACTTTTTGAACAAGCGATGGCTCCCGCTGTTGGGCAGCCTCTTGACCCGCAGCATGGAGCAGCGCCTGGCATCGCGCTGGGGCTGGCACCTCTGGATTTACGCGATGAAAGGCAGGAATCCAGAATCCAGGAGCCAGGAGCCAGCATAAAAGAAAAGCGGTTCTCGGCCTTTCATTCTGAATTCTGGATTCTGCTTTAGCTTATGAAAAATATTTTGGTGACGGGCGGGGCCGGATTCATCGGCTCGCATCTGGTTGATAGGCTGCTGGCCGAGGGCGCGTGGCGCGTTACGGTCGTGGACGATTTCAACGACTTCTACGCGCCCGAGGTGAAGCGCGAGAACGTGCGCGGGCACTTGAAGAGCGATTCTTATCGTCTTCACGAAGTAGACATCCGAGACCGCGGGCGGCTCGACGATATTTTCGAGGAAGGAAAGTTTGACTGCATAGTTCACCTGGCGGCGCGGGCCGGCGTGCGCCCGTCGCTGATGGAACCCGTGCTCTACAACGAGACGAACGTCGGCGGCACGCTCAATTTGTTGGAGCTTGCACGCGCGTACGAAGTCAGGCAGTTCGTCTTCGGCTCGTCCTCGTCCGTTTACGGCATCAACGCGAAAGTGCCCTTCGGCGAAGAGGACCCGATACGCCAGCCCATCTCGCCGTACGCTGTGACGAAGGCCGCGGGCGAGCTTTTGTGCCACACCTACTCGCACCTCTACCGATTACGGTGCGTCTGCCTGCGCTTCTTCACGGTCTACGGCGCGCGCCAGAGGCCCGACCTCGCAATTCACAAATTCGCGAAATTGATTGACGCGGGCCGCCCTATCCCCGTCTTCGGCGACGGGACGACGCGGCGCGACTACACTTACGTTGACGACATCATCCAGGGCGTGCGCGCCTCGATTGACTACGACGCGAGCGACTACGAAGTCTTCAACCTCGGCGAATCGCAGACCGTCGAGCTGAGACAGTTGATCGCGCTCCTGGAAAGAGAGCTTGGCCGCGAGGCCCTCGTCGAGCGTCACCCGCTTCAGCCCGGCGACGTGCCGCAGACTTACGCGGACATCGAGAAAGCGCGGCGGCTGCTCGGCTACGATCCGCAAACGAAGATCGCGGACGGAATCCGTCGCTTCGTGGAATGGCTCAGGCGCGAGGAGAAGTAGGAGGGTGATGAGACTAACGGCAGTCAGCGAGGAGACGCGCAGGCGCGCGCTCGCAGTCCTCTTCGTGCTCCTGCTCTCCTTCACCGTGCGCGCCCTGACAGCCAATTTCATGCGCGCGCACCTCTCGGACCCTGGGTGGTTTCAGACCGGAACCTTCGCGATCTTCGATAACCAGGCGCGCGATGTCCTCGATGGGCGGGCGTCGTGGTTCTGGATAGACGACCCGTCGCGCACGCAGGCGGCCGTCTACCCGCCCGGCTACTCGTCGTGGCTGGCGCTCGTCTACGGCGTCACGAGCACGCGCTCCGTCTACGCGGTGCAGAACGTGCAGTGGGTGCTCGACGCGCTCTCGGTCCTGCTCGTCGTAGGCATAGGCGCGACGGCCTTCAACTGGCGCGTCGGATTCCTGGCCGGGGCGCTCGCCGCGCTCTCTCCGTTATTGGCCCTGTACGGGGCGACGCCGATGGCGGACGCGCCGACGAGTTGGGTCGTGCTGGGCGGCGTCTGGATGTTCCTGCTGGCGGCCGAGCGCAAGAGTTGGAAGTGGGCCGCGGGCGCGGGCCTCATGGTCGGGGCGTCTTGCTGGCTGCGCGCGAACGCCCTGCTGCTGGTCTTCGGGTGGGCGCTCTGCTTCGTCGTTCTGGTGCGGGGCGCGTGGGCGCTCAGGCTGCGGCTGGCCGGGGCGGTCGTAGGCGGCGCGGCGCTCGTCGTCGCGCCCGTCGTCATGCGTAACGCGGTCGCCTTTCACGCTTTCCTCCCGACGGGCATGGGCGTCGGCACGAACCTGTGGGAAGGCATCGGCGAGACGGAGCGCGCGGCGGAGTTCGGCGCGGTTTACGGCGACGCGAATTTGGTCGAGCAGGAGCGCGCGGCGATGGGGCTCGGAGCGGACGCCACGCTCGGCCTCTACTGGCCGGACGGCGTCCGGCGCGACCGCGCGCGCGCGGCCAAGTCGCTCAAGGTCATCTTCTCTCACCCCTTCTGGTACGCAAGGGTGATGGCGCGGCGGATGTGGGGCGTCCTGAATTACGCAGGCGAGCCTTCGACGTTTTACGGCTACGCTGGCGTCAACGTGACGAGCGCGAAGGCGCTCGCGCCCGAGTGGCGCGGCGGGCTGCTGGCCCTCTTCGTCAATCTGCTCGGCGCACTTCAGAGCGTGTGGCGGCACGTGGCGCTGCCGCTGATGGCCGCCGGGGTCTTGCTCGCGTGGCTCAGGTGTTGGCGCACGGCGGCGCTGCTGCTCGCAACGGTGCTTTATTATCTGGTGGTCGGCTCGTTCATGCACAACGAGATACGCTACGGGCTGCCGATGCAGGCGCTGCTTCTGGTCTTCGCGGCCTTCGGCGCGGCGCGAATCATTGAAGGCGCGGGAGAAATTTGGCACAGGCGGCGCGCTGGCGCACGCGCGGGAGATCAAGGGGGCGCGACGAGCACGGGCGAAAGATGAAACCGAGACTCTTAGAATACCTCTCCTGCCCGTCCTGCCGCGGCGAGATTCGGCTGCTCTCTGTGGCGCGCGGCGAGGGCGCGGAGATTCTGGAAGGCGATCTGGCTTGCGCCTCGTGCGCGCGCCACTTTCCGGTCGTGCGCGGCATCCCGCGCTTCGCGGACTTGACCGCGATTGAGGAGGACAAGGCCGCGACCGCCTCGAACTTCGGCTGGCAGTGGCGGCACTTCACGCAGCGCGACGAGAAGTACGAAGAGCAGTTCCTCGGCTGGGTCGCGCCCGTTGGGCCAGATTTTTTCAAAGACAAGGTCGTGCTCGAAGGCGGGTGCGGCAAGGGCCGCCACTCGCGGCTCTCGGCCGAATGGGGCGCGCGCGACCACATCGGCGTTGACTTGAGCGTGGCGGTCGAGACGGCTTTCGCCGCGACCCGCGATTTGGAGAACGCGCACGTCGTCCAGGCGGACATTTATCACCTGCCCTTCAAGCGCGTCTTCGATTACGCCTTCTCGGTCGGCGTGCTGCACCACCTGCCCGACCCGTTCGGCGGCTTCCGCTCGCTTGCCTCCAGGGTCAAGGCGGGCGGCCACCTCTCTGCGTGGGTCTACGGCGCGGAGAACAACCGATGGATTCTTCGCTTCGTGGACCCCTTGCGCGAGCGATTCACCTCGCGCATCAACCGCCGCGCCCTGCTACACCTCTCGAAGCTGCCGGCCGCCGCCCTCTACGCGACGACGAAACTGGTCTACGGCCCGCTCAACCGGACGGAGCGCGGCTCAGCGATTGCCCGCCACCTGTTCTACAATGATTACCTGAAGGCCATCTCCGGCTTCGGCTGGCGCGAGCAGCACACGATTGTTTTCGACCACCTGGTCGCTCCGACCGCCTACTACATCTCGCGCGCGGAGTTCGAGAAGTGGTGGGAGGAGATCGGCGCGCAGGAGGTCGTCGTCGGCTGGCACAATAAAAACAGTTGGCGCGGCTTCGGGCGGGTCACGGCTTGAGTTCGGGACGGTCGCGCCGCTCGTTCTTCGGCGGGAGTTTCTTGCGGCGGCAGAGTTTCTCGACGAACGGGACGATTGCCTGGCCGCTGCGGTAGCAGAGCACTACGAGAGAGAAGTCAGGTTCGGTCACGCGCGTATGGTATATATCAAGGCGGCCGTTCGCAACGGCCTGGACCCGCTCGGGGCCGCTCAAGCATGAGGGCGCTCTTCACAGGGGCGTCGTCGCCGCTCGGCGCGCGCGTGCTCCGCTGCCTGCTCGCCGACGACGCCGTCACGGAGGTCTGGTGCGGCGTCCACGAGCGCGACGTAGAGGTCGAGCACCCGAAGCTGCGTCGCTTCAGTTTGAGGCTTGAGGGCGAGTTCAGCTTAGACGAAGTCCCCGCGCCGCTCGACCTGGTGGTCCACTTCGCGGGGGTGACGCACGCGCGCGACGAGCAGGAGTACCGGGACGTGAACCGGCGCGGGACGGCGCGGCTCGCGGAGAACACGCGAAGGCTCGGCTGCCGCCGCTTCGTCTACGTCAGCACGCGGTGCGCGACCTCTGGCAGCGGGGCTTACGGCGAATCGAAACTCTCCGCCGAGGTTGAGCTGCGGCGGCTCGATTGGGAGAGCCTCTTAATCCTGCGCCCCGCCGAAATCTACGGCGGCGGGAGCGAGGGGATTGACAAGTTCATCGGTGTGGCGCGCAGGCTTCGCGTCGTGCCGCTGCTGTTCGGACACGCCCGCTTGCAGTTCGCGCCGCTGCACGTTGATGATTTCGTCCGCGCGGCCTGCGATTTGTTGTCGAAGCCGAGGCCGGGCGTGCGGGTTCTTGAGATGTGCGGGCCGGAGAGTTTGAGCGGCGCTGAGCTGGCGCGGCGCATCGGGAGGCGCTTCAAAGCCTTGCCGCTCCCGCTATGGTGGCCCGCGCTGGCCTTAACTTTACGGGCGCTCCGGCGCGTCGGCGTGAGCGCGGTCGCGCCCGATCAAATCGAAAGGCTGACGGGGCCGAAGACCGCCAGCCGCCCAACGCCCGACCCGGTGTTGGACAGGCCGATGATTCGTTTTATGCTTGACTGAGGCCGTTCGGAAATTGGGAGCCGCCCTTTGCGCCTTACGTTTCTACTTTGCGCCTCCAGCGAGAAATAAAGCTTCACGCTGGAGGCGCAGAAACAGAAAAACCAAAGGCGCTGGAGGCTTGAGTTTGGGATTAGGTTTGATAGATGTCCAGTGTAAGTGATAAGCAGGCGGAGGTCGGTGAGGCGCTGCCCCAGGAGATGCAGGAGCACACCTATCCGATCATGTACGAGGTCGAGGGGACGCACTGGTGGTTCGTCGGCCGCCGCCGCATCCTGGAGAGCTTCGTCAGGAGGATTTGCCTGGACCTGAAGCGCGAGCTTAACGTGGAGCGCCCGCGCATCCTCGACGTGGGCTGCGGCACGGGCGCGAACCTTGAGCTGCTGGGCCAGTTCGGCGAGGCGCACGGCGTGGACGTGTCGCAGGACGCGCTCGCCTTCTGCCGCGCCCGCGGCCTTGAACACGTGCGGCACGGCGCGGCCGAGAAGCTGCCTTACGAGGACGGCTCGTTCGACCTCGTGACGGGCCTCGACGTGGTCGAACACCTGGACGACGACGCGGCCGGCCTCTCGGAGATGCGCCGGGTCTTGCGGCCGGGCGGGCGCGTCCTGCTCTTCGTCCCGGCCTTCATGTTCCTCTGGGGCGTGCAGGACGACGTGAGTCACCACAGGCGTCGTTACACGATTCCGACCCTGCGCCGCGCGGTGAACGCGGCCGGCCTTGAGGTCGAGCGCACGACCTACGCCAACATCACTTTCTTCGCGCCGATTTTGCTCGCCCGCGCGCTGATGAAAGTCACGGGCCTCAGGCCCGCCTCCGAGAACAACATCAACGTCTCGGCCTTGAACGGCGTACTCGGGCGCATCCTCGGCGCGGAGAGCGCCTTCCTCGGCCGCATGAATTTCCCGTTCGGCGTCTCCGCCCTGTGCGTCGCCCGGCGGGTCGAATAGACGAAGCGCACAACCGAGTATCAGGAAAGGAGGACAGGATGGGCACAGCGACTCGAATGATGACGGCCGACGAGCTTTTGATGATGCAGGACGACGGCACACGCTACGAGCTTGTGAAAGGAGAGTTGATCAAAATGTCACCGACAGGCGGCAAGCGCGGGATACTCGCGCTCAGGCTCGGGGCGGCGCTCGTCCAGTATGTCGAAGCTAACAACCTGGGCGAAGCGTTCGGGGCGGAAACGGGTTTCGTCCTGACGACCAATCCCGACACGGTGCGCGCGCCGGATGTCGCTTTCGTCAGCCGCGAGCGCATCCCGCCGGGCGACTTCTCGGAAAAATTCTGGCCCAGCGCGCCCGACTTGGCCGCCGAAGTCATCAGTCCGGGCGACACGCTTTACGAAGTTGACGAGAAGATCGAGGAGTATCTGAAGGCGGGCGTAAAACTAATCTGGATCGTTAATCCGAAGAAACGCACTGTCACAATCTATCAACCGAACAAAGAGCCGCAGACTCTGACTGAAACGGAGACGCTCGACGGGCGGGATGTTCTGCCCGGCTTTCAATACAGCCTCGGGCGACTTTTCGCCACGAGTCGCTGACCCCGTTGAGTATCCATTTCAAGTTGATGAAAAATTACGACGAAAAAACTTTAACCAGAGACCGTGAGTACGGCGGCGACGGAGCAAGCGCGCCGCCCGACATCTCCATCTTCCTGCCCGTCTATGACGAGGAGCCGAACCTGCGGCTGCTCCACGAGAAGCTCGACGAGGCTCTCAGAAAGCTCGGGCGCACGGCCGAGATTATTTACGTTGACGACGGCTCGCGCGACCGCAGCCTGGACATCCTGCGCGAGCTGGCGGAGAAGGATTCGCGCGTGCGCGTCGTCGCGCTCCGGCGCAACTACGGGCAGACGGCCGCGATGGCCGCAGGGATCGACGCGGCGCGCGGGCGCGTGCTCATTCCGATGGACGCCGACTTGCAGAACGACCCGGCCGACATCGCGCGCCTCCTGGACAAACTGGACGAGGGCTACGACGTGGTCTCCGGCTGGCGCAAGAACCGCCAGGACAAACTCGTCACGCGCAAGATTCCCTCCATGCTCGCCAACCGGCTCATCTCCTGGATCGGCGGCGTGCCCTTGCACGACTACGGCTGCTCTTTGAAAGCCTACCGCCGCGAGTCGCTCGAAGACGTGCGGCTCTACGGCGAGATGCACCGCTTCATCCCCATCTACGCCTCCTGGGCCGGCGCGCGCGTCACAGAGATTCCGGTCGAGCACCACGCGCGGACAATGGGCAAGTCCAAGTACGGACTGTCGCGCACCGTCAAGGTCATCTTCGACTTGATGACCATCAAGTTCATGGCCTCGTACCAGACGAAGCCGATCTACATCTTCGGCACGTTCGGCTTCCTGAGCTTCTTCGTCTCGTTCGCGGCGACCGTCTGGGCCCTCGTGCTCAAGTTCACCGGCAAGGCAACTCTCATCCAGACCCCTTTGCCCATCATCGCCGTCGTCATGTTCGCCGTCGGCATACAGTTTCTCCTGATGGGCCTCCTCGCCGAGATGCTCGTGCGCACCTACCACGAGTCGCAGGCCAAGCGCATCTACGCGGTGCGCGAGAAGATAGGATTTGAAAAACGAATGATGAATGATGAATGATGAATTAAAGACAACTTGTTTTTAATTCATCATTCATCATTCCGCATTCAGCACTTTTTTATGTGCGGCATCACCGGATGGGCCAGTTTGAATCCGCGCCAGCCAGCGCCCGAGGGCGCGAGGGCTCTGCTGCACTCGATGTGCGAGCGGATGACGCACCGCGGGCCGGACTCCGAGGGGCTGATGGCGGCGACGGGCGTGGCGCTCGGGATGCGCCGCCTCGCCATCATTGACTTGCAGACGGGCGAGCAGCCCGCGACGAGCGAGGACGGCCAGGTCTCCGTCATCCTCAACGGCGAGATTTACAACTACCGCGAGCTGCGCGCCGACCTGGAGCAGCGCGGCCACCGCTTCCGCTCCGCGTCCGACACGGAAGTCCTGCCGCACCTCTACGAAGAGTACGGCGCGGAGATGGTCCGACACCTCAACGGCATGTTCGCCTTCGCCGTCTGGGACGAGCGCCGCCGCAAGCTCTTCATCGCGCGCGACCGCTTCGGCGAAAAGCCGCTCTACTGGGGAGTCTTCGACAAGACGCTCCTCTTCGCCTCCGAGGCGAAAGTTTTATTGGCACACCCCGCGGTGCGCCCGAGCCTCAACCTGGACGCGCTCCGCCGGTATCTTTCTTTCGACTACGTGCCCGCGCCGCTCTCGATTTACGAAGGGATACACAAGCTCACGGCCGCGCACACGCTCACGGTCGAGGGCGGGCGCGTCGAGGTGCGGCCCTACTGGCGTCTGAGCTACAAGAAGCGCGAGCCCGCGCCGACCGAAGAGGAGGCGGCCGCGCGTTTGAGGGAGTTGCTCGAAGAGTCCGTGCGCCTGCGGCTCGTGTCGGACGTGCCGCTCGGCGTGCTGCTCTCGGGCGGCGTGGACTCTTCGACGGTCGCGGCGATGGCCGTGCGCTCGTCCTCAGAGCCGGTCAAGACCTTCTCCATCTCATTCGCCGAGTCCTCCTTCGACGAGTCGTCCTACGCGCGCGCCGTCGCCAAGTTCCTCGGCACGGACCACCACGAGGAGCGCCTGAGCGTTGACCTCGCGGCGAACCTCGTCGGCGAGATAGGCTCCTGGATGGACGAGCCGTTCAGCGACCCTTCGCTCGTGCCGACCTACCTGCTCTCGCGCTTCACGCGCAAGCACGTCACGGTCGCGCTCGGCGGCGACGGCGGCGACGAACTCTTTGCCGGCTACCCTATGTACCTGGGCCATAATTTCGCGCGCAAGTACGAGCGCGTACCGCGCCTCCTGCGCCGCGCGCTGGTCGAGCCATTAGTCGGCCTCCTGCCGGTCAAGACGAAGAACCTGTCGTTCGACTACAAAGCGCGCCGCTTCCTCACCGGCATGAAGTACGACGAGGTCACGCGCCACCACGTCTGGTTCGGTTCGTTCACCCCCGAGGAGCAAGGTGAGCTTTTGACGGACGAGGCCAGGAGGCACAGCGACGGCGACATCTACCGGGAGGCACGCCGCCTGCTCGCGGAAGACTGCGACGCGACGGACCCGGTCGAGCGGATGCAGAGCCTCGACGCGCGGCTCTACCTCGCGGAAGACATCCTGACTAAAGTTGACCGCGCGAGCATGGCCGTGTCTCTGGAGGTGCGCGCGCCGTTTCTGGACCCGTGCGTTGCGGAGTACGCCGCGAGCCTGCCGCTCTCGTACAAGCTGCGCGGGCGGACCTCGAAGTACGTCCTGAAGCGCGCGGTCGCGGACCTCCTGCCGAAGTTCGTGACGCGCCGCGGCAAGAAGGGCTTCGGCGTGCCCGTCGCCGAGTGGCTCAAAGGAAAGCTCCGGCCGCTCGCGCGCGACCTGCTCTCCGAGGAGCGCATCCGTCGCGGCGGCCTCTTCGACCCGGCCTACGTCCGCCGCCTACAGGACGAGCACGAGCAGGGCCGCGCCAACCACCGCAAGCTGCTCTGGACGCTCCTCATGTTCGAGCTTTGGCACGAGAGCTTCATCGAGACGCCGCGAAGAATCGAAACGTCAGTGAGCAGCAGACAGTGAGCAGAAGCGAACTGGAGCGCGCACACAGTAGCCTGGCCGAGTGGTGCCGCGAGCACGACTACATGGGGCACGACCCGTTCGACGCGCTGAACAGCCGCCTGTTCCAGGCGACGCCGCTTAGAAATTCACGACTCGCCCGTCTGGCCTGGACCCAATTCTTCAAGCGTTCGCCCGTCAGTTTCCGCAGACTCGCGCTCGTCCCTGCCGAAGAGAACGCGAAGGGCACGGCGCTCTTCGCGCTCGCGGCGCTCTCCGACTTCCGCCGGACGCGAGCAAAGGAAGATGAGAGGCGGGCTCGCGGGCTGCTCGGCCGCTTGCAGTGCTTGCGCATCGGGAGGCTCAGCGGCGCGGCGTGGGGCTACAACTTCGACTGGCAGGGGCGCGCGTTCTTCGCCCCACAGGGCACGCCGACCGTCGTGCCGACGGCCTTCGCCGCCCGCGCCTACGCGGAAGCCGCGCGCGACCTGCACGACGAGACTTACCTGCAAACGGCGCGGAGCGTCTGCGACTTCATCCTGAAAGACCTGCCGCTGAGCGAAGAAACGGAACGGGAGGTCTGCTGGAGCTACTCGCCCGTTGACCGCACGCGCGTCTTCAACGCGAGCCTGCTCGCGGCCGAGACGCTCGCCACGGTCGGCGGGCTCACGCATGAGCGCGAACTGTGCCAGTGGGCCGCGCGCGGCGCGCGTTACGTGACGAACCGGCAGCGCGCCGACGGCTCGTGGGCCTACGGCGCGGCCGACTTCCAATCCTGGGCCGATAATTTCCACACGGCCTTCGTCCTGACGAGCCTCGCGCGCATCCGACGCGCGTGCCGGGATGAGTCCGGCGACGAATTCGACGAGGCGCTGCGGCGCGGCTACGAGTTCTGGCGCGGCTCCTTCTTCCGCGACGACGGCTGGCCCAAATATTTCCATGATAGACTCTACCCGGCCGACGCACATTCGGCGGGCGCGGCCGTCGTCGCGCTCCTCGAATTACAGGAACTCGACCCGGAGGCCCTTGAACTGGCACAAAAAATCGCCCTCTGGGCGACGCGCAACCTGCGCGATCCGCGCGGCTTTTTCTACTACCAGCGCCGCCGCCTCTACACCGTCCGCACGCCCTACATCCGCTGGTCACAAGGCTGGATGCTGTACGCGCTGGCGCGGTTGTTAGAAGTGGTCAGTGGTCAGTGGCCGGTGGTCAGTTAAAAGCAGAACGCTCGACGCTGACAATCGCACCTGTCTTTAACTGACCACTGACCACCGGTCGCTGACCACTGCTCATGCGTCTTTGGATTGACCTGGCGAACTCGCCGCACGTGCCGTTCTTCCGCGCGCTCATTCCCGAGTTCGAGAGGCGCGGGGCGGCGGTCGAGTTGACGGCGCGCGACTTCGCGCAGACGGTGGAACTGGCCCAGGCGGCGGGGCTCGCGGCCGAAGTGATCGGCGGCCACGGCGGGCGCGGGCTCGCCGGCAAGGCCGGGAACCTGCTCGGGCGCGCGTCCGCCCTGCGCGGGTGGGCGCGCGGGCGCGCGTTCGACCTCGCGGTCAGTCACAACTCTTACGCGCACGTGGCCGCGGCCCGGTGGCTTGGAATCAGGAGCGTGACGCTGATGGACTACGAGCACCAGCCCGCGAACCACGTGGCGTTCAGGCTCGCGTCGCGCGTCATCGTGCCGCGCTCGTTTCCCGCGAAGGCGCTCGGCCGCTACGGCGCGAGCGCGCGCAAAGTCCGCCGCTACCAGGGCACGAAGGAGGACGTTTACCTCGCGGACTTCGCGCCCGACCCGCGCTTCGCCGGGACGCTCGCCGCGCTCGGCGTCCGTGCGGAAGACGTGACCATCGTCGTCCGCCCGCCCGCGCGCGACGCGCTCTATCACCGCTTCGAGAACGAATTGTTCGACGAGCTGCTGGCGAGGCTCGCGGCGCGCGCGGACGTTAAGACCGTCGTGCTGGCGCGCACCGAAGCGCAGCGCGCGGCATACGCCGAGCGCCCGAGTTTGATTCTCCCTCGCGCGGCGCTCGACGGGGCCAATCTCATCGCGGCCGCCGACCTCGTCGTCAGCGCGGGCGGCACGATGAACCGCGAGGCGGCGGCGCTCGGCGTCCCGGCCGCGACCATCTACGCCGGGCGCTGGGCCGCCGTTGACGAAGAACTCGTCCGCGAAGGCAGGCTCCGGCGAATCCTCACGCGCGAGGACCTGGACGCGCTGCCGCTTGAGAAAAAGCGCGGGGCGCAGGCGCGGCGCGCTTTGCACGTGCGCGCGGAGGTCGCGGATTTAATACTCGGTGACTAACTGTGTGGCGTGTAATAAAGATTGTGTTGAATGATCTGGAAACGGCGGAGGCCAGCCGCCCTTCCCGACCTGAGAGACTTTGAGACTTGAATGATTCAACTCAAGCCATCCTGTTGCTGAGGTCAGGATAGCTTGAATGATTCAAGCGGCCCGGCCTCCCAGGTCAGGAAGAGGGGCTTGCCCCCGCCGCCCTTCCGATTTACGATTCACTCCGATGAGAGTTGAGCGTCTGAAAGACACGGCCGTCGAAGCCCGCGCGGTGAGCGTGCCGGCGCGAGCCCCGCGCTGGGTCATCCCCGCCGTCAAGGCGGCGCTCGTCCTGGCCGACATCATCATCGCCGCGCTCTCTTTCGTCGCCGCGTTCTACCTGCGCGAAGCGGACACCGTCTTCGCGCGCACGCCCGCGGGCGCTCTCACCTGGGGCGAGCAGTTCGCGCCCTACGGCGCGCTCCTGCCCTTCGTCGTGCTGATTCGTCTGGTCACGCTCTACTACCTGGACCTCTACAGGCTGCGCGGCGAGTTCTCGTTCATCGAGGACGGCGCGCGCGTCTTCAAGGCGACGGCCGCGGGCTCGCTTCTGATCGTCGCGGCGGCCTTCCTCTACCGCGGCGGCTTCGAGTACCGCGCCTTCTCCTACGCGCGCGGCGTCTTCGTCCTCGACTTCTTCCTCGCGCTCGCCTCCTTCGGACTCTCGCGCCTCCTGGTCCGCGCGGCGCAGACCTTCGTCCGCCGGCGCGACATCAACTTGATTCCGACGCTCGTCGTCGGCCGCGGCCCCGAGGCCGCGCTCTGCATACGCGAGATGCGCGAGCGGCCCTCGCTCGGTTACCGCGTCATCGGCGTGGTCGAGAACGGCCCGCTCGACGAAACTGTGCCGGCGCAGTTCGAGGACGTGCCGGTCGTCAGCGACATCCGCGGACTGCCCGAAGCCATTCGCGAGTCGCGCGCCAACGAGGTCATCATCACGGACCCGAACGTCTCGGGCGACGCACTGTTCGACGTGATGATGCGTGTCGGAAGGCTCCGCGGCGTAGAGTTCCGCATCGCGCCGAGCCTCTTCAACTGCCTGCCGCGCAAGACAGAGATTGACCAGATCGGCGCGCTCCCGATGATTCGCCTCTTCCGCGAGCCTTTGGGCTCCGCCGCGCGCGTCGTCAAACGCGCCTCGGACATCATCATCGCGTCCGCGACGCTCGCCCTGCTCACGCCGCTCTGGCTCGTCATCGCGCTCGTCATCAAGCTCGACTCGCGCGGACCCGTCTTCTACAAGCAGGAGCGCGTCGGCATGGACGGGCGCATCTTCCTCTTCTACAAGTTTCGCACGATGCGTTCGGGGGCGGACGACGCGGCGCACAGGGAGTATCAGCAGAAGTACATTTCGGGGAGCGCGGAGGCCGTCTTGGTCGAGGGCGAGCGGCCCGCTTACAAGCTGGTCGGAGACGCGCGCATCACGCGCTCCGGGCGTTGGCTGCGTCGGCTGAGTCTGGACGAATTGCCGCAGCTCTTGAACGTGCTGCGCGGCGACATGAGCGTGGTCGGCCCGCGCCCGCCGATTCCCTACGAGGTCGAAGCCTATCAGCTCTGGCACCGCAAACGTCTGGACATGAAGCCGGGGCTGACGGGCCTCTGGCAAGTTTCGGGACGCAACCGCCTGCCCTTTGACGAAATGGTCCGGCTCGATCTCTTCTACATAGAGAACTGGTCGCTGCTGCTCGACCTGAAAATCATCCTGCGCACCCTGCCCGTCATGCTGCGCGGCGACGACGCTTACTGACGGGATAGAATAATGCCTGGAAGACAAGTGACATTCGGGCGGCGTCCCCTTTGGCTCAAGACACTCCTCGGGTTCTGTCTCTGCACCGCCGTCGGCCTGTTCTTCTCGGTCAGGGGCGCGGACGGCATCTCTCGGAACAGCCTGATGGCCGCCCTGCCGCGCTGGTACGTCTGGGGGGCGCTCGCGCCTTTCGTCGTCTGGACCGACCGCCGCTTCGCAAGCTCGTCCCGCACCCTGATGCGCCGCCTGCTGCTTCACCTCCCGGCCAGTTTCCTCTGGACCTCTGTCTTCGTCCTCGCGCTATCGGTCGTCAGCCTCGTCCTCTCCGGCCAGCCGCTCAGCGCCGCCGGCTTCGCCGCCAAAGTCAGCGCGGAGTTCTGGGGAACTTTCCAGTGGAACGTGCAGGTCTACTGGCTAATCGCCGGCGGCTGGCTCGCGTGGGACTACTACCGCGAGTCGCGTAACCGCGAATTGAAAGCCACGCAGCTAGAGCGACTGCTCGCGGAGGCGCGGCTCCAGGCGCTACAGACGCAGCTCCAGCCGCACTTCCTCTTCAACGCGCTCAACACCATCTCGGCCTTCGTCGAGCGCAACCCCGAGGGCGCGCGCCGCATGCTCGAACATCTGGGCGACCTGCTGCGTTTCTCGCTGGACCGCTCGGACAGGCAGGAGACGACGCTTCAGGAGGAGCTGGCCGCACTGGACCATTACCTGGCGATTCAGCGCGTGCGCTTCGAGGATCATTTGAGAGTGTCGGTGGAGGTGGGGCCGGAGACGCTGCGGGCGGCCGTGCCGGGCCTGATCCTGCAACCTCTTGTCGAGAACGCCATCCGGCACGGGGCCGCGCAGCGTTCGAGCCGGATAGAGGTTTCGGCGTGGAGGGATAACGGCAGCCTGCACCTGCGCGTGACGGACGACGGACCCGGCCTGCCGCCAAGTTGGCAGATGTCGGAGCGCGCAGGGATAGGACTCTCGAACACGCAGCAGCGTCTCGCGCAACTCTACCCGGAGGCACACCTCTTCAGCGTCCGCGAAGCGCCCGGCGGCGGGGTCGTCGCGGAAGTCGTCATCCCGTACCACGAGGAGGCGGCCCCTTAGGCGACATGCGGAAGATCAGCGCGCTCATCGTTGACGACGAAAAGCCCGCGCGCCAGCGGCTGCGCGACCTCCTGGAGAAGCAGCCCGAGGTAGTGGTCGTGGGAGAGTGTGCCAGCGGCGCGGAGGCCGTGCGCCTGATTCGTGAGGCGGAGACGGAGCTGCTCTTCCTGGACATACAGATGCCCTTGATGGGCGGCTTCGAGGTCGTAGAGCAGGTGGGCGCGGCGCGCATGCCCGTGACCGTCTTCGTCACGGCCTACGACGCTTACGCGGTCAGGGCGTTCGAGGCGAACGCGCTCGATTACCTGTTGAAGCCTTACAGCGACGAGCGTTTCGAGCGATGCCTGACGAGGGCGCTCGCGCACGTCCGCACGCAGCAACGCGAGGAGATGAGCCGGCGCTTGATCTCCGTTCTGGCACAGAATCAAGAGGGCGGCGCGCGCGCCGCTTCCGCCCACCTCGAACGCCTGCTCGTCAAGGTCGGGGGCCGCGTGCTCTTTCTCCCGGCCGAGGAAATTGACTGGATAGAGGCCGCGGGCGTTTACGTGCAGCTTCACGCCGGGAGCCGCAAGTTTCTTCACCGCGCGTCGCTCGGCGAATTGGAAGCGTCGCTCGACCCGCACCGCTTCATACGCATCCACCGCTCTTCCATCGTCAACATCCAGAGAGTCCGGGAACTCTATCCGCACTCGCACGGCGACTACGTGGCCGTGCTCAAAGACGGCACCCGGCTGAAACTGAGCCGCAGCTACCGCCCCAAACTGGAAACCCGCCTGCGCCAGTCGCTCTAACTTCCGGGCCGTCTCGTCGGCCGCTCCGTCCAACTCACAACACCGGCCCTCGCCTCGCAACATAATCCTTGCCCCGCACCGCCCGGAAGCGTTGAATTGGCCCGCCCGGCCGATTTTTGCGTCGTCATGGAGGAACCGTGAGAGCGATGAACTTCAAAGGCAGGTCTTCACTGATGAGCGTCGTGACGCTCTTCCTGTTCGTCTTGCTGAGCGGGGCGGTCGCTGCGGCAGACTCCGTGAACACGCACGAGCGGAGCGTGACGGAGGTGGCCGCGGGCGTCTACGTGATTCGCCACCCGGACGACCCGACCGGCTTCCCGAACGGCAACACGACGGTGATCGTCGGCGAGCGCGAGGTGCTCGTCGTAGACTCCTGCTACCTGCCGTCGCAGGCCCGCATGGACGTAGAGCAAATCCGCAAGTGGACCGATAAGCCCGTCCGCTATCTCGTCAACACGCACTGGCACGGCGACCACCAGATGGGGAACTACATTTACTGGGACGCGTTCCCGCAGCTCGCCATCATCGCCCACGTCGAGACGCAGAGACAGATCGAGGGCTACACCTCGACCTTCATCAATCGCTATCTCAAGACCACCGCCGACATGAAGCAGAGGCTCGAAACGGGCAAGGCCGAAGACGGACAGCCGTTGACCGAAGAGGCTCGAAAGAAGCTCCAGGAGACCATAGCCTCGCGCGCGCAGGTCGAGGCGGAATTCAAGGGCTTCGTCAAGCGCACGCCCAACGTGAGCTTCGACCAGGAACTCAACCTCGACCTCGGCAACCGCGAAGTGCAGCTTAAGTTCCTGGGGCGCGGCAACACGAAGGGCGACGCCGTCGCCTACCTGCCGAAGGAGAAGATTCTGGTCGCGGGCGACCTGCTCGACCATCCGGTGCCTTACCTGGGCGGCGGCTTCCCTTCCGAGCTGGTCAGGACGCTCCGCAGAATGCAGCAGCTCGACACGCAGACCATCATCCCAGGACACGGCGACGTGCTGCGCGGCGACTACGCCAGAAATTATTTGGCCCAGGTCACGGACTTCGTCGCGACGGTGGTCGCGCAGGTGGGCACCGAGGTCTATCGTCGCGGGAACAGCTTCAGGAACCTGGAAGCCGTGCGCGAGGCCGTGATGAAGGCCGTGGACGTGGCCGCGTGGCGGCAGAAGTTCGCCGGCGACGACAAGGAGAACCGCGATTTCTTCGACAGCTTCTCGATGCCCGGACTCGTGACGGCCGCCTTCCGCGAAGCCTGGGGCAACTAGCGCGAAGTCACTACGGGCTGAAAACTGGCCCGGTTAAAAAAACCTCGAAAGGGACTGATGAAACGTGGCATGGCATGGCTCTTCGTCCTGCTGAGCGTTGCGCAGGGTGCGCCGGCCCAAACGACCTTTCACGGCAACGCGGCCCGAACCGGCGCGTACGAGTCGGGCGGCAGCACGGACGGATTCCTTGACGCGCTCAGATGAAGAAGGAGTGAACATGACGAAGCGTCTGACCTGTTTGGCCGCGGCCCTCTGGTGTGTTCCGATGCTGGCGCTCCAGGCCCGTTCGGAAACTGTGCCATTCGATTCCGGGCGCTGGGAGATTCAGGCCAAAGAGAGTAGGGTGATGAATCACCTGGGGCGCGCGAGCCTGTACCTGAAGGGCGGTGTGGCGGCCGTCAAGAATTCAAAGTTCACGGACGGGGTCATCGAATTCGACATCGCGTTCACGGGCGAGCGCGGGTTCATGGGCGCGGTCTGGAGGATGCAGGACTTCGAGAACTACGAGGAGTTTTATCTGCGGCCGCACCAGTCCAGCAACCCTGACGCCAACCAGTATCAGCCGGTCTTCAACGGCGTCGCCGCCTGGCAACTCTATTACGGCGAGAGCTACTCCGCGCCGACCCGTTACGACAACAACCAGTGGACGCACGTCAAGATTGTCGTCTCGGGAAAGCGCGCGGAAATCTACATCAGGGACATGGAGATGCCCGCGCTCTTCGTCAACGAGTTGAAGCGCGAGACGAAAGAGGGGCGCGTCGGATTGAGCGCGGGCAATTTCGCCCCGGCCTATTTTTCCAACTTCGCCGTGACGCCGGCCGACGCCCCGCCGCCGCTGAAAGGTGTGCCGAAAGAAGCGACGGCCGCCGCTGTGGCGTTGCCCGGCGCGGTCAAGTCGTGGATGGTCTCCGACGCCTTCGACCGGAAATCCCTGGAAGGCAAATATCAACTGACGCCGGCCGACGGCGAGCAACTGAACTGGCACAAACTCGATGTTGAGCCGAACGGGACCGCGAACCTCGCACGCTTGCAGGGCGCGGCCGAGGGGCACGACACGGTCTTCGCGCGCCTCGTCATACGAAGCGAGCGCGAGCAGGTCAAGAAATTCCGCTTCGGCTTCAGCGACGAGGTCAAGGTCTATTTCGACGGCCACCTCGTCTACGGCGGCAGCGACGTTTACCAATCCAGGGACTACCGCTTCCTCGGCACCATTGGTCTTTTCGACGAGCTTTACCTTCCGCTCAAACAGGGCCGGCACGAACTCTGGCTGGCCGTCACCGAAAACTTCGGCGGCTGGGGCGTGACGGCCCGGTTTGAAAATATGGAAGGAATCAAGGTCAACGAGTAGCTTTGCCCCTAAAGTCCCTTTTGACCATAAAGTAATTGAGTTGACCATATAAAAGCCCGTCAGTGTGGAAGCGCATGTACCACTTCTACCAATACAATCAGGAAACTTTCTTGCGGCACTATCATCAACGCTCAAATGTCGAGACGACTTTCAGCATGATAAAGAGAAAGTTTGGCGAGAAGCTGAGAAGCAAGACTCAGACGGCGCAGGAGAACGAAGTGCTGTGTCATACAATCAATGTATGAGTCAGGTGTTAACGTGGACTTCGGCGCTCCGGTTGAATGAGGTGTTAGATTGCGCCTACGCCAGAGCTATTTATTTCCATTGAAAATAGCGGGCCACCCAATAGGACGCGAATGCCAGCGCAATATCCATTATAAGCCAATGCAAGAATGTCCACGGCCTTTTATCCCCCGCCCAAGGATTCACCGCCCCTCTGATAAAAAGTGGGAAGGCAAGAGTGGATGTGATAAAGAAAGAGACGGCATACGCTAACGGGCCGCCGACCGAGAGAACATCCGTCAAGATGGTTTTCAGAGCCGCCCCGGCCAATCCCACGTACAGCCCGAAGAGCACCCACCTCCGTAAATCAAGCGGCTTTTTCTCTGCTCTGTCCATTCATCAACTCCTCACAGAAGGAAGCAATCTAACGCTGATTGGACCGCAGCCGCCCCATCCGTATTTGACCATAAAGTCTATCATCTGACCACAAAGTCTGACCATAAAGTTACTTTAGGGGCAAAGCCTCAACGAGTAAATAGAAAACTCAGGCTACCCGCCAACTCAACTCCTTTGCGCCTCCAGCGTGAGAAAAAGTTTCACGCTGGAGACGCAAAGGCGCAAAGATTTGAAAACTCAGTTATCGCCGAGCTGCGCCAGCGCGAGTTCGAGGAGGATGACTTTCTTCGTGCCGGCGTAGAAGGATTCTATGTCGCACCATTCGGTGAGCGCGTGCGAGTCGCCGCACTGGCCCGCGCCGGTCGAGATCGAAGGGATGCCTGCGAGCAGCGCCGCGCTCGAATTGTTCGAGCCCGTCTCCGTGATGGGAGGATTCGTGAAACCCATCGCCAAATGCACGGCCTCCGCGATGCGGACCAGCGGCGAGTCGCGGTGGCCCGGAATCCGCGCGGCGGGCGAGGCCGAGATGACCTCCGTGCGGACGGTCATGCCGGCGCGCTCCGCCTCCTCCTTCAGAATCTGCGCGACCTTGCCCGCCAGGTCAGCCATCACCTCGTTGCTCGTCGAGCGCAGGTCAACGGTGAACCACGCGTCGGCCGCCTTCGCGTTGACGACTTCGGCCGCGCCGAGCATCCCGACGTTGAGGTTCGAGGGCGGGTCCGAAGGGACTTCCAGTTCGTAGATGCGCGAGACGGCGCGCGCGAGCGGGAGCGTGGCCGAGTGCGGCGGCGTGCGCGAGCGCGTGTGGCCGCCGGGGCCGATGAAGTGGTGCTTGTACCAGTTGATGCCGATGCCCCCGTAGGTGAAACCTTCGTGGCCGCCGTCGAGCGCGACGTAGTAATTCACCTGGCCCTTATTCTCCTTGACGAAGTGCTCTGCCCCGCCGAGGCTGCGCTCCTCGTCAACCGTGAAGACGAAGATGAGGTCGCCCTTCGTGCGGACGCGCGCGTCGTTGAGCGCGCGGATGCTCGCCAGGAGCGCCTCTATGTTGCGCGTGTCGTCGCCGACGCCCGGCGCGTAGATTTTCCCGTCGCGAATCTTCGGCTCGATGTCGAGGCCCGGCTGAAAGACCGTGTCCAAGTGCGCGTCGAAGACGACGCGCGGGCCGCCGCCCGTGCCCCTGCGGACGGCGATCACGTTGCCAATTGAGTCGTAGCGGACCTCGTCGAGCTTCAGTTTCTTTAAGAGCTTGAAGACGTAGGCCGCGCGCTTTCGCTCCTGCCCCGAGGGCGCGTTGACCTCCGTGATTTCGTCCCACTCGTGCAGAATCTGGTCACGGTGCGCGGTGACGTAGTCGAAGGCCGCTTGCGTCTCGGCGCGGTCCTGAATCGCCTTGACCTGTGCCAGATACTGGTCGAGACTTTGGCCCGGCGCGGTCGCGTTTGTGAGAACGAGTGAGAAGACGAGCGCGAAGGCTCGGGTTGATTTAGGCATGCTCTTTTCCCGTCAGTCGAATATAATCCGCCAGACATTCTAACCCGAAACGAAATTCCCGGAGGCATGGATTCGTCCATCAAAGAGAAGGCCGAGAGCGCCGCTGCTCAGCCGCGCGCCGAGCACGGGGCGGCTCGCTGGCTCGACCGCGCGATAACTTTCTGGCTGTTCGCGCTGGCCGCTTCCGCGCCGCACTCGATTGCCGCCACGCAGATCAGTTGGGGCTGCGGTCTGGTCCTCTGGGCCGCGCGTCTTCTCGTTCGCCCGCGTCCGGGTGTGCCAAAAACTCCGATTGATTACGCGCTCCTGGGCTTCTTCGTCCTGACCGTCGTCTCTTCGCTCTTCTCTTACGACCGCGCGACCTCCGTCGGCAAGCTGCGCGCGGCGAGCCTCTTCACCATTGTTTACCTCGTGGCCTGCAACGTCCACGGCCGCCGCGCGCTGCGCCTGCTCGCCGTGACGCTCATCGCGTCGTGCGCGGTGAACGTCCTTTACACTTTCGGCGAGCGCGCGGTCGGGCGCGGGATTCGTCTCGAAGGTGTCGCCGCGGCGAGCCCGCTACGCGCCGCCGTGTTCGTCAGGGAAGATAAGACGGAAGACCCTACGCCGGTTGAAGACCGCGACATCGTGCTCGAAGTTGATGGGCGGCGCGTTCGCAGTCCCGAAGAATTGGCCGCGGCCCTGGACGCGTCGAGCGCGGGCGCTTCGGAAGCGGCGCTCGTCAGGATTTACAGGACCGAATGGTCGCCCGTGCTGAAGGTTCCGCGCGGGCGTCTGCTCGCGGGCGCGACGCCGCTCGAACGTTTGGGCGTGTCGAATTGGTCGCGCGGGCGCGAGTGGCGCGCAGCAGGTTTTTACGGCCACTACACGACGTACGCCGAAGCACTTCAGCTCATCGCCTCGCTCGCGTTCGGGCTGTTCATAGCCTTGCGTAAGAAGCTCGGCGCGGGGGGCGTGCTGCTGCTCGTCGCGTTGGCGGGGATGGGCGGCGCGCTCCTGCTGACGGTGACGCGCGCCTCGTGGCTCGCGTTCCTGGTCTCGGCGTTCGTCGTAGTGCTGGCGGGCGCGCGCAGCCGCAGGATGATCATCGCGCTCGCCGCGTGCGCGCTGCCCGTCGTCGTCGCGGGGCTGTTCGTGCTGCAACGGCAGCGCAACGTGGGCTTCCTTGACGCGCGCGACCAGTCAATCGTGTGGCGCGAGACGGTCTGGCGCGAGGGCTTCGACTTGCTGAGGAGCAGCCCGCGCCACCTGCTCGTCGGCGTCGGGATGGATTCGATAAAAACTCACTGGCGCGAATGGGGACTGTTCGATCAGGGGCGGCTGCCCGTGGGCCACATGCACTCCACGCCTTTGCAGCTCGCGGTCGAGCGTGGCGTGCCTGCGCTCCTCGCCTGGCTACTCGTCGTCTTCGCCTACGCCCGCATGCTCTTGCGCCTGGCGCGAAAGACTTCGGCAGATTCCTGGGTCGAGCGCGGCATCGTCCTGGGCGCTCTGGGCGGGCTCGCGGGCTTCGTCACGAGCGGGATGGTCCATTACAACTTCGGCGACTCGGAAGTGGTGATGATCTTCTACTTCATCATGGGCTTGAGTCTGGTCGTGTGGAGACTGGCGCGGGGCGACGGTGAGGCGGTTTCGGGGAAGGCGGGACGAAAAACCGCGAGGCCGAAGCAACAGGAGTCGCGCCCCCAAAGCACAGGGGCCGCGCGTCCGTCACTTGAAACTTAGCTCGGTAGCTGGCTCGAAGTACGCTCTTTGAATCCCCTGGTCAGCAGCCATGCCGCCAGAGCTATGTGGCTGAAGGCCATCGGGACGCCCAGCAGCGTCACACTCGGATAACCCAGGAACAACGGTAAGGTGATCCCGGAGAAGTGGAGCGCGACGGTCAGGAGGCCGAAGGCGGCCAGGGCGCGCGGCACCAGGCGGAAGCGGTAGAGCAAGCCGTGGAGCAGGAAAATCCAGGCGTCAATCGCCAGCAGCTCTGAATAATGCACCCACCTCCTCGTCGAGCGAACGGCCGCCGAGAGCGTTTGAAAAAGCTCGTCCCGGCCAGCGGCCTCGACGTATTGCTGGCTCAAAGAGAGCATGGACATCAAATGCGCGTTGTCCACCGCTTGCAGCGAAAACATGATGGCGCTCACGGCCACGAGAAGGACGGCCGCCGCGGGACTGTGCTCACGAAAGACGGGGAACGCCGCCACGGAGATGCCGATTGTCAGCGCGCAATTCGCAAACAAGAGGAACACGGCCACCTGTATCTGAGAGTAGCTCCCCGCCGCGTTTGAAAGAAAGTCCACCGTCGTCATAGGGTGCAGCAAGACGAAGGGGACGATAAGTCCGGCTAACTGCACGACCAACAGTATGCCGATAATTCTGCCGATGCTCTTCGCGGGTCTCAGCCTCAATGACATTCTTCCTCTCTTCCACGCTCCAACTCTATAACGGAGTAGCGGGCGCGTTATTAACACGCTGCCGTCTCGTCATGGCAATGACCCTGCACAATTAGAGTGAACTCGGGTTAAAGGAAAAGGGCGGAGCCGATTAAGCTCCGCCCTTTTGGCCTGCCTGGTTAGTTGAGGGATTATATGTCGCCGAAGAGGATGCCGTCGCCGAGCATGATGCCGTCGGTGGTCATCATCCCGTCGCCGAGCATGATTCCGTCGCCAAGCATGTGGCCGTCGCCCAGCATGATCCCGTCGCCGAAGAGAATGCCGTCGCCGAAGAGGATGCCATCGCCCAACATGATGCCGTCACCGAGCATGATGCCGTCGCCGAGCATGATTCCATCGCCGAGCATAATCCCGTCGCCGAGCATGATGCCATCTTTGTAGAGGTGACCGTCACCGAGCATGATCCCGTCACCGAGCATGATCCCGTCGCCTAACATGTGGCCGTCGCCTAACATGATTCCATCACCGAGCATGATGCCGTCACCAAGCATGTGACCGTCGCCCAGCATAATCCCGTCGCCTAACATAATGCCGTCGCCCAGCATGATGCCGCCGCTCAGGATCAGGTGGTCGCCCTGCACCAGCGCGTCACCGAGCATGATGCCGTCGCCCAACATGATGCCGTCACCGAGCATGATACCGTCGCCGAGCATGATGCCGTCGCCGAAGAGAATGCCGTCGCCGAAGAGGATGCCATCGCCGAGCATGATCCCGTCGCCGAGCATGGTGCCGTTGACGAGGACCGGGCTGTTGGCGAAGACGACGCCGTTGGCGTAGAGGACGTTGGTGCCGGCCGCGACCTTTTCGCCGCCGAAGGTGTAGGACTGGCTAAGCGTGCCGAGGGTCGTGCCGGGGCGGAAGATTTGCTGACCGGCTTTGAGCTGGTTGGCGTTCGGGACGACCGCGCGGGCGAACTCGACCGCGCCGGCGGCGTTGACCAGCCCCGCGCCCTGCGTGAAGACCGTCTGAGCTTTGTTCGTGTAGGTCGAGCCACTCAGGCGCGTTGCGCTGCGGGTCAGGAGGGCCTTGACCATCGCGGGCGACAGCGACTTGTTCGCTTCGAGCATCAGGGCGACCGTGCCGGCGACGACCGGGGCGGCGAAGGAGGTGCCCGAGTAGTTAAAGTAAGCGTTCTGCGCGGCCGAAGAGGAAACGGGCCGGACGACGCGGTCGGGGTACTCGTTCGCAAGCGTCGGATTCGGCACTTGCGACATCGGAGCGACGATCTTCCGGCCCGGAGCGACGATGTCGGGCTTCATGAGATGGTCGAAGCGGGTGTAGCCCTTCGAGGAGAACTGCGCAACCACGTCGTCGGAACGCTTGGCGGTTCCCCTGGAATCGGTCGCGCCGACCGTGATGGCGTAGGGGCTGTTGCCGGGGCTGCTGATCGTGCCGTAGGCTAGGCGGTAGATGGACGAGCCGTCAGCGTTCTGGCCGACGACCTCTTCGGTACGGCCCATGTTGCCGGCGCTGGCGACGACGACGATGCCGCTGTGGACGGCGCGCTCGACGCCTTTGCAGAGCGGGTCGGTGTGGAACGACTCGCGGACGGGAGCGCCGAGGCTCATGTTGATGATCTGAATGTTGTAGCGCTTGGCGTTCTCGATGGCCCAGTTCAGACCGGCGAGGACGTTGGAGGTGCGGCCCGCGCCGTGCTCGTCGAGGACGCGAACATCAATCAGGCTCGCGCCGGGGGCGACGCCCGCGTAGTTGGCTTCGTAACCACCGGAGGCCGCGCCACTGCCGGCGGCGACGCCAGCGACGCCCGTGCCGTGACCGTCGGCGTCACCCTTGCGGGCGCTGCCGGAGAAGTCCACGGAGGCGACGACGCGGGACTTGCCGTTGGAGACGAAGTCGGGGTGGTTAGTGCTGATGCCGCTGTCGAGGATGGCGATGCCGACGCCTTTGCCGGTCGCGCCGGCGGTGGACTTGGCGGTCTGCACCTGGGTCGCGCCGATGGTGTCGTTGGTCAGGTTGGCAGTGCCTTTGACCGGGCGGTCGGGCGAGACGTAAACAACGTCGTCGCGCAGGGCGAGCGAGGCGACCTGGTTGGCGGGAACGTCGGCGACGACCGTGCTGACTGCGTTGAGGGCGGCGCGCTTCTGGCCGCGGGCGTTCTGGACCGCGCCGTCGAGCGAAGCCGTGGGCTGGCCTTTGGTCTGGATAAGAACGCGAACGGTCGCCGTGGAGTTGGCGGCGACGTTGAACTCGGGGGCGAGTTTCTCAAGGCGGCGACCTTGCTGGGGGTTGCTCTGCTTGGCGGCGGGGGCTGCGAACGTGGCCGCGGGGGCAAGAGAGACAAGAACCAGAGCTACGAGGGTCGTTGTGGCTGTGATGCGACGAAACATGACGTTTCTCCTTCTTCGTTTCGGTGCCTCACCGTGGAAGCCGCGCTATCGGGCGAGGGGAATCGGCACTTATTAGATTTTTAAATTTTTCAAAAGGACTGTGATCGTTGACAGGAGTTCAGGGCGTTTTGAGGAGCGCCCTGACAGGCTCAAGAGTTAGGCCGCTTCCTTCCTGATCCATTTTCCTATCAACGATCTGCCCCTTTCTTCTACAATCCCTGTGCCACCACCTTAAGGATATTTGCGGCCAGACTTAACCCCAACTATTTTTACACTTAACCCCGAATAATGAGCTTCATCTAATCCTCACTCCACGGCCCCAAGGTTGGATATCACGTATCCACTTTCACGAAGAACCCGCGACTTTTCGGCATTTGTTGGCGATTTATTGCGAAATCGTTAGGCAAATGACAACAACGAGACAAAGCCTTGAGATTGCATACTTTGTTACCACTGTATATCTCGTAACCACCGGCTGGGCTTTGTTTCAAAAGTGAAAGGATTACACGACTTATGAAACAGACAGGTTTTTTGTTTCAAAAGTCCGTTAGTGAAAATGGAGGTATAATGCGGTAATCAATTTCGGCTCGCCTTACTCATGCCTGTGATTCGAAGCGCAGGTATGGGGACAGGTCGCACATCCCTGAGCGATGGCGAGCCGAATCCTTCTCAGGGAGCAGGCCACAGGGAGGCCGTAATGACTGACGAAGAATGGGATGAACTGCTCAAACTTAGGGGAAAGGCGAGCTTAAGCCCACAGGCTGACCAGCGTTTTACGCTTCTCGAAATTTATCTATCTGCTGTTTACACCTTGAGTACGTTCTCTCAAGAAGAACAAGGGCGACTTAACACCCAATTCAAGGAACTTCCCGATGAAGACAAACAGGCCGTATTATCTCGTGTTCTAAACAAGACCCATCCTAACCTCTTCCATCTCACTAGTGAAGAAGTAGATAAGCTTAAAACCGCGCGCCGAGACCTTCCTCTCTATGAAAGGGCGCGTCTCTCTGACATATTTATACACACCGCGGCTGGGCTGGCGTGGATTGATCTCGGAGAAGTATTCAAGGCGCAGATTGAAATAGATGACCATTCTTCACCAGAAAGAGAATCACGCCCTTATGCGCACATCTCCTATTTCCCTGGTTTCAAGAGCCGAGTAGAAACTTATGACATACTTGAATCTGTTAGACAGAACCCGGTAGCTATTGGGCATCCTGTGATCGCCTTTGCTATTTCCCACTGGCAGCGAGTGCTTCACGCGAAGCGCGTGTTAGAGCGAGACGATGTAACTTCACGCGGTGAGATTGGGCAGACCGTCAAATACGTGTTTGGAGGGGTAAGAGAAGTTAGAGTTGCCGAGCGCAACTTGGAGGAGATCAGTAAGGCTCTAGTTGAAGGCGCAAAAAATAAGGCGCTTTCTAAGGAGGCGGCCTTTGCCGTCAAAGTGGAATTGATGGGACTCGGCTCAGAGAGTAAAGAGTCTCTTCTTTATAGAGCATGGGACAAACTAAAAGCTGACTCTCTTGCTCCAACTGATGATGTTGGGCAAATACTCACAAAAATTGAAGCCGATCTAGATAACGACCCATTCAAAAATATAAACAGCAATCCCCGGCACACCTCCGTTGATAGAGTTATGGAATTTCTTAAGGATGAAGGGAAAAATGGAGGTAAAAAGTATGTCGGTTATAACGAAAAAGGTAATTTACTTAGACCTAACTGGATAACCTTCCGCAATGCTTTTCTGGCATGGTATTTCAATTTAGGTCGGGGCACAGTCCAACAATACTTAGAAGAAGCAGCTAAACAACAGGTGGATGTAAATGAGGTGTTTCAGCCCTCGTGGTCTTCACCTAAAACCACTTTACCTCGCGTCTGGTCACATCTTTTAGTTCATCCATTAGTAAAAGTTTGTGAACCGGTCGCACTTGCTGAGGAAGAAGTTGAAATACATGGGGTAGAAAATGCTATTGAAAACGTAACCCTTGATGATGAGGATGGAAGTCAGGGCAACTAGGTATAAAAATTTCAGATTTCTATCCCCAGGTGAGTCGAACTAGATTTTTCAACTAGGTATAAGAAATAACTAAAACTATACCTATCAGGGTTCGATACAAAAAATAAGGTTTCCGCTAAAGTGCCGGTTGAGAGCGCGAAGTTCTCAGCCGTTTTTCTTTAATGCGCTCCCGTCGTCTGTCCCGACGAATCAAATCATTTTCTCGCGCCGCCCGTCGTAGCGAGAACAGCAACAGCCAATTGTTTCGGAGGACAGCCGAAGCGGTTGGCTGTTGTGTTTGGAGGGCACACGAAAGCCCTGAGATCGTGAGTCTCAAAGGCTTTCTAGTTGTTCAGTGGCTAATTGAACTAGGGGACGTGGCGTAACTGGCAGCCGCGCCGGAATGTCACTCCGGTGGTCGAAAGACCGTGCGGGTTCAAGTCCTGTCGTCCCCACCAAAACCTGCCCGTTGGCGGGAGGCTCTAGCTGCGTTTATAGCACACCCCTATGACGCAAGCAAGAAAATCCCGCCGCCGCGCAGAAGAAAGGAAAGCAACATGAAAGACAGAATAGGTTATCTCAAGGCGGGATTCACAATCACTTTTTTATCTCTCAAAATCACGGTCGCTATAGAGCGCAAACCCCCATAAAGGAGGGGCGCATAAACGCCCCAAATGGTATGTTAAATTCTTTGTTTTCAATGGAATAGATGTTGATTTCACGGATGAAATAATGTATCATGCGCGCATCTTTGAAAGCTCTTAGACAAAGAGAAAGTCTCGCCGGCTGCTTGAACAGCCAGCGAGACTTATTCAACCACAGCGTGCTTGAACACGATGTAGCCGATTCATCTGCATTATCCGTCAAGCACTCTGAGAAATCAAGGTGCATGATGAACACCCGCCAAGCCAAAGGGCTAGAAATAGCCACTACTGAAGAAATCACCCGCGAAGGTAACGCCTATGTCGTCCCTTCTCAGACAAGCTCCAAGAAGTACACCGTTAATCTCTTCATTCAAACCTGTACCTGCCCCGATTACGAAAAGAACGGTCTGAAATGTAAGCACCTTTTCGCTGTTGAAAACATGCTCCTGCGCGAGAGCGGCGCGACTCTTCCCGTACCTGAGAAGGTGGTCAAGCCGACTTATAAGCAGGAGTGGCGCGAATACCGATTGGCTCAAGTAAACGAGAAAGCCAAGTTCTTAGAACTGCTTTATGCCCTCTGCTCGCAGATAGACGAGCCGATGCAACACATGGGCAGGCCGCGTATCACAAGGGCTGATCGAATCTTTGCGTGTTGCTTCAAAGTCTATTCCACAATATCAGGCCGTCGTTTCATGTCTGACTTAATGGAAGCCAAGCGCAGGGGCTTTATCTCACAGGTGACTAACTTCGTTTCGATGACTCGCTACCTGGAATCGGAAGAGATGACTTCTACTCTGAAAGGGCTAATCATCGAATCCAGCTTGCCGCTGAAAAGCATAGAGCAGGACTTCGCCGTGGACTCTTCCGGCTTTTCTACAGGTGTCTATCAGAAATGGGTGGATGCCAAGTGGGGCAACCCTCGCGCCGACGTGACGACGAAGATCAATCAACGGGAGTGGGTCAAGGTCCATCTGATGTGCGGCTGCACGACCAACATTGTCACCTCGGTTGAAGTCACCGATGCACACGCTGGCGACAGCCCGCGCTTTCGTCCGTTAGTCGAGACGACGGCTGAAAACTTCGTGATGAATACGGTGGTCGCGGACAAGGCGTATTCATCGAATAAGAATCTGAAGCTCGTCGTGAGCAAAGCGGCACAGCCCTTTATTCCTTTCAAGACAAACTCAGTAGCCAATGGCAAGCGCAGTAGCTCAGTATGGAATAGGCTCTATCACTATTTCATGTTCAATCAGGATGAGTTCATGCAGCGTTACCACAGAAGGTCAAACGTCGAGACGACCTTTTCAATGATAAAGCGCAAGTTTGGCGAGCGACTACGCAGCAAGCACAAGACCGCACAGGTCAATGAAGTCCTCTGTAAAATCCTCTGTCATAATCTCGTCTGCCTCGTCCATTCGATGTATGAGTTAGGCGTTGAAGTGGACTTTAGTGCTTCGATTGAATGAGTTACCAGGCAGAGCTTTACACAAAATCTATCTAAAAGACAAATGTCTTTGAATAGCTTTGGAGATTTAGGATAACTTCTAAGTTGGGTATATTATGTGCAAAGCACTTTATCCAATGCAGCCTCCTCTAACCCTTCCTCCAGCAATTAAGCAAGCATTTCTAAATCCATTGCTGGCTTCGCAAGAGTCCTCGAACCCGTCTTTGCCAACATCCCTTACAATCCGTCCGTCCCTAAGACAGTAAACCATATCAACGGCCTTTGGATGGTTGTAGCCGAGGCGGTTCAATAAACCTTTTGTCTTCTTTGTTAGCTCTGCGAGTAACAACCCCGGCTCCTCAATTGTGTCGTCGTTCAGGTGCTTTCCAATGTGGCGACACAGCTCTCCGACCTCAGCAATGGCTTTCCTTGTCTTGATGTCATGTTTTTGCGTCTTACTTTTCATAAGCAGGCATCCTTTCTGGCAGGCAATGTGGTTAGCTCAAAGAATATACAAGCGAGAAGCATTCTAGCACTTTTGAAACAGACCGCTTACTTATGAAACAGAATGGACTTTTGAAACAAAGCCCACCGGCTGGGGCTTTGCACAATAAGTCTGCTTTTGGCGGTACTTTTTGTGCAACTCGCATTTCTGCACAAAAAGTCGGCTTGGCCCTTAGTTAACGTAGTCTCCGTTAATCAGAAAAGGCTTTCTGATACGAAGCAGGTCGGGGGGAACGTCTTCACCGATTCGAGGCACAATGTAAGCGTTGGGGTAAACAGGATCGCCTTTATAAACTTCATAAATAAATCCTGTTTGATGGTGGGCCGTTTGGCCGTTGATTTGATAATCAGCACATCCCACGATGAGGAAAGACGCAAAACCATAGGGTCCGAGGTGGGTGCTTCTCAAGACCTGCGTTGCTACCGAGAAACCGCTGTCGAGAGTGAGTGTGTTGTTCGGGAAAAGCGCGAAAGCCATAATGTTGGAATTGACCTCGCTGCATATTTTCCTCTGCTGCGCGACAGCATCATCAAAAAAGCCTGCTGCCTTTGTGGGGACAAACACCCGAGCGGTAAGAGTGGCCCTGAGAGCAACAGAGCGGCCTACATTCTTAACCGTGAATCTAACGGTCAGATTTGCTGCGTCGTCACGAAATTCAAGAGGGCCATTCGGGACAGCTTCAACGTCGAGCCAGGGCCGGTCAGTAATTTCAAACTGCTTCAAGGCGATGCCCGCCTGCTCTCTCAAAGCGGTCGCCTGTTCCTCGCCGGAGCGGACGAGCCTTTCATTTTGTTTGACAATCTCCCCGGAAGTTCTGGCTTGCAACTGAGAGGCGTTGGCTTGGATAGCGGAAGCCCTAGCCTGCTCCCCGGCGTGCCGAACAAGTTCCTTATTCTGTTCGGCTACGCCCTGAGAGACATTTGCCTGAATGGTCGAAGCGTCAGCCTGTTTTTTGGTGGATTCAGCAATATCTTTATATTGCGCTGCGGTATTCTCCGAGCTATTAGCGAGCCTCTGAGTCGCCCTAATCATATCTTGGGTCTGGTTGGAGCTAGAGTTCATGGACTCCAACTGCCCGCCCATCGTCCAAGCCTGATAGAAAAGAACCAAGAAGGTGAGAACGCCCAGAGCGAGCGCCGCCCAGAACTGACGCCTAATAAATTTGGTCTGTTGCGCCATCCATCCGGTCTGCTGCTCCATCCACTTGGTCTGGGCCGCAATCGAAGCAAGTTCCTCATTCTGCTTGCGGTCAACCTGCTCCTTTGGTTCTTCGGCCTCGCGTCCTTTTGTTTCGCTATGGACAGGTTCGCTGATAGGAGGCGGGGCGGCTGGCTTCTCCTGGGACTCGCCGCCCTGCTTATCGGTTTGGGCTATCTCTCGTTTCGGGTCGGTGTTGGGCTTTTCGGTTTCCATTGAGGTTATTCACTCCAAAAGGTTGGCTCTATGCCGAGTTCATAGATGGACTGAATGAGACAGCACACATTATGACACAGGATTTTGCAAAGCAATTCGTTCGCCTGCGCCTGATAGCTCTTGCTTTTGAGCGAGCCGCCGAACTTGCCTTTAATCATGCTGAATGTCGTTTCAACGTTGCTGCGCTTGTGATAGTGAGCCTTAAACCACTCTTGATTGTAAGCATAGAAATGATAGAAGCGTGTCCACGTTGCATCTTTCGGATTAGCTTTCGCGTTCACTTTGAAATCAATGTACGGAGTCGCCGCTTTACTCGCCACCAGCTTGAGATTCGGGCGACTAGAGTATGCCTTGTCAGCCGAGACTTCACTCAGCACAAAGTTCTCAGCCGTCGCGTTGACCAGACCGCCAAATTGCGGACTGTCGCCAGCGTCCTTATCAGTGATGATGCAACTCGTCACGATGTTAGTCTTGACTCCGCACATCAAATGAGCCTTGAGCCACACTTGCTGCTTGTGGTTTTCAGCTTCTACGCCGCTATTCTGAAGCCGCACGTTGCCCCATTTGACTTCTACCCAGCGCGAATAGGTGTTAGTCGAGAAGCCCGACGAGTCCACGGCAAAGTCACATTCGACAGCCTTGAGCGGCAAGCTACTTTCGGTAATGAGCGCGTGCAGATAAGCGGTCAGCCATTCGGCTTCCATGTAGTTAGACAGAGAGTTGAAATGCGGCGTGCGCTTCACGTAGCCGCGCTGTTGCGCTTCTCTCAGGTCAGACGTAGTGCGCCGCGTGGAAAAGCCGCAATAGACCTTCAGCACGACGGCAAAGAGCATGTCCGCGAGCGGCAGGCGTGGACGCCCGAAGGTCTGAACTCTCTCTTCGATGCCTTGACAGAGCGAATAAAGCAGGGCTTGGAAATGGCCCTTCTCGTTCGTCTGCGCCTTATTGTAAGCGGGCCATTCCTGCTTATAGGTCGGTCTGCGCGGAGGCTCGCGGGTTTCCGTTATCGGCTCAGGATGAATCCGCCGATCAATCGCATAGATGTGCTTGCATCGCTGGCGAGTGCTTTCAAAGTCGGGACAGGTACAGGCCGGGTTAGGGCCGAGTCGGACGGTGTAGCTTTTTCCGGTCTTATGCTGGGAAGGAACAATCCATGTATCGCCTACTTGACGAATATTTGGTGAGGCTGCGATTCGCAGACCTTTCAATTCTCTTTGATTCATCATGCACCTTGCTTTCGGTGCGTGACGGGAACACAATAGTCTTGCGGCTACAGTGTGCTCGAACACGCTGTGGTCGAAAAGGTCTAGCTGAGTTGTTTGCCGCAACTCGGCTAGGCCATCTTTTTTGGAGTGGAAAGAACTTGCACGCATAATACACAATTTCACGCACGAAATCAACAACTAAACGCTTGAAAACACAGGTATTTAGCCGTCAATTTGACTTGGTTATAAGGGTGAAATTCGGGGTCTAAATGAGCATAGTTCTATCGAGAAATAACGAAATTCAAAAGCGAAAAGTTCAAGGGACGACTTTTTGTGCAGCCTCAAGACTTTTTGTGCAGGTGGCACTTTTTGTGCAAAGCCACCGGCTGGGGCTTTGCACATAAAGTCGGCTTTTGGAGGCACTTTTTGTGCAAGTCGCAATTCTGCACAAAAAGTCTATGCGGAGGTGGTATAAGTTTTTGGCTATGTCTGACTCCAATCTCCCGCCACAAGACGAACAGCCTGCACCACAGCGTTCACGCTCAAGCCGTCTTTATGGATGGGTTAATTCGGTGTTCGCATTGTTGCCAAATTGGATCAAAAAGTGGGCGGGGCTTGGCCTCTTCACATGGGCGGTGGCTATGATTCAAATAGCCGAGTTCGCCCTAGCACAGCTATTATTCTGCCTATCGGCGGTAGCCTTTCTCAGCCAAATTTATCATTGGGAGATTCCGAGAAAGAGTGGGCTAGTTAAATTCATAAAGTGGACTTTGGTTCTAGCTTTAATGATAGCCTTTGTGCTGTCAACGGCTGTCAACATAAAGATCAAAGGCCGGAAGGCTTGGTCAAATCTTTGGGCAGAAGATTCACCTAACGTAACACCAAATCCAGAACCTTACGCTACGCCTTCACCAACGCTTGCACAGCCAAGTTTTGTATTTGTGAAACCCGGCGTATGGCTCAATAACGACACTTGGTACTTTATCCTTGAGCACCGGGGTACAGAACCCGTTTACAATATAGAGATAATTTTTACTGACGAAGATCGGAGGAGAGCGTTTGCGGCAGACAATAGCAGGCTAGACCTAGCACGGCAAACAGACACCATACTTAATCTCCCTGAGATTGACCCGGGCAACGTCGGGTATGCAAAATATTTTCTGTGGAAACCGCTAGTTCCCGAACACGAACATTTTGAGGCTTTCATTTCTCACAGGAGCGGGCACGCAAAGCAGAGCCTTCGTATTGAGAGGATTGATGGTCAATGGAGGTTTGCCACGCGAGTAGTTGATACAGACAGAAAGATGGTCTTGATTGAATGCAGGGACGCAGCCTTTCCTTCAGATGAAGAATGGGGGGCTAACTTACCGCCCTGCTTACCAGACTATATCTCAGCGCCGTCTAATACTCGGGCTAAGGGAACGCCAATACATATCAGCCCAACCCCAACGCCCTTGCCTTCTCCGTCTCCTTCACCTACTGCTCGGAAGCCACGTAACAAGCAGCCAAAGGAATCTGAGTTTCAGCGCCGCCAGCGGCTATTAAAAAGATTGGAAGGTCGGAGCCCACAACAATGACACGAATTCTATTACCATTCGTCACCTGCCTGCTGCTGATGTTGCCTGCCTCTTCTTACAGTCAGCAATGCACTCGCCCGTTTACTAAAGAGGGGCTTCTGAGCAGTCTTAGAAAAAAAGAGATACGCAAAGGCGATTTACAATTCGTAGCAGAGCAGATGCAAAGCTGTGGCGTTGACTTTAATCTGACCATCGCTGACGAGCAAGAGATTCGCCAGCGTGGAAAGTATCTAGGGGAGGAGGGGTTAAATAAGTTAATAGCGGCTGTGCGTCAAAGTTACCGCGTGCCCGAACCCGTACTTCGAGGATTGCTTATCCCCGCAAACGACCCGACCCCGCCTAACCCTTGTCTCGGAGCACCATTTGAAATTTCCCCCAAAGCAGTTTTCATCTTCTTCGGCAATTCGGCTGCATTCACAGACCGACTCCGAATCACAGCCATAAGGTTTGTGGGTAAGGATTTAATCTCTCTTAGTCGAACGCCTGACGGGCTTAATGTATCCGCGCAAGTTTTCAGCGAAGACGGAAGAATAATTGCGGAGATTGAGGACAATGAATTTCATGTTAACCCAAACAACTACTTCAAAGTGAAGAGGCCGGATGAAAGCACGCTGATTGTTTACGACCAGCAAAATAACCCTGTGCTGAATGTCAGATACCTCAACCCTTCCGCCATCAAAATACTTGGCGTCTTTCACTCTCCCAATAGAGAGCCTGTTGTTATTGAGGAAGAAAAGCTGATACTTCCGGGTATGGGCGGCGTCTACCGGAGTTGTATGGGGTACTTTTCCGAGGCAGCAATCTGGCTCGATTGATTTATGCGAGTTACGGGGCCGATTCAGTCCAGAAAGAAGGTTCAATTCCAAGTTCATATATGGACTGAACGAGACAACAAATATTGTGACAAAGAACCTTACACAACGCTTCATTCATCTGAGCCTGATACGTCTTACTTCTCAGGCTGCCGCCGAACTTCGCCTTAATCATGCTAAAGGTCGTCTCGACATTAGAACGCTTGTGATAGTGCTGATAAAACCAATCCTGGTTATAAGCATAGAAGTGATAAAGCCTTTTCCAAGTCGCATCTTTGCTGCGTTCAGGATTCGCGTTCTCTTTGAAATCAATGTAAGGCATCGCCGCATGGCTTTGCACGAGTTTGAGATTATTGCGGCTCGAATATGCCTTGTCTGCCGAGACCTCACTCATCACAAAGTTTTCAGCCGTTTTATTAACGAGCGGCTTAAACTTCGGACTGTCGCCAGCGAACTTGTCAGTCACAAGGCAACTCGTCACGATGTTTGTTTTCACCCCACACATCAAGTGCAGCTTTATCCATCCCTGCTTATCAATAATCTGTGCCTTGCCGTACTTGGCATGAAGCCACCTTTCATAACGCCCGGTAGAGAAGCCGGAACTATCAACGGCAAAGTCCGTCTCAACAGCTTTCAGAGGCAAGCTGCTTTCAGTGATGAGAGCGTGCAGATAAGCGGTCAGCCAATCGGCCTCCATGTAGTTAGAGAGAGAGTTGAAATGCGGCGTGCGCTTCACGTAGCCGCGTGGCTTTGCACAAATATTCGGTCAAAAGCCTCTCTTGCCTATTTATTCGGGTGGCTGCCCAATAATAGGTTTTCCATTAGTTGGAAGTTTGGGCAAGTGAGGCTTGCCCTTAGATAGTACGCATCAACGCCATGCCTTTTTCACAGTGCTTACAGAGAGGAACGTCGGCGGGCTTGACCGCCATAATGTTAGCGGTCGGCTTGCCTTCATTAAATTGGTGAAGGTCATACTTTTCGGCCTTAACTCCGCACGGGGCAGGAGCACTGCCATCAAACTCATCTTCGAGAATGTGGCAGACCTGACAACCAGATTTAATAAAGTACATGTCACACCTCCTAGATAGATTCAATGAACGTTTCCTGTACGCCTCATGGCGTTCGGCCAAGAAAAAAGCAAGGCCGATGCCAGTGATGGTTACGGCCTTGCTCAAAAGTTGTTGAGAATGTGTTGAGGGAGTTTTGTGGATCAACTTACGCGACGGCGTAGAACTTCGGTTGAGATTTAACTCGTGCATCGCACTTATCAAAACGACGATGTTAAAGCCGGAAGAGTCCACGGCAAAGTCTCTCTATAGCGGAGAGCGGCAAGCTGGATTCTTCGATCAGCACTCTGATATGAAAACCGCTCTAATGGCCCGGATGATTACCAGGCGTGGAATCTGGAATCACGCAAAAATTAACTTGACCCTGGTCTAAAAAGCTGGCTTAGTTAAGAGCAAGCAATCCGATCTCTGAAAGGAGCTTTCTGATGAAGAGGATTTTAACCACGCTGCTGCTGGTCGCTTCTCTCTCGGGCGTCATCGTCGGGGCCGAGGAAGTTAATCCCACCTTGCGGACAGAAGCGGACAACTCGACAAGCCACAACCTGAATTCGGCGTTGATCCAACGGTGGTCCCGTCGCCGCTGGCGTCGCCGCCGGAATCGCCGCTGGGTCAGGGTTCATTGGAACAATGGCCGCCGGGTTGGTCGTCGTTGGGAAAACCGGCGCGGACGCAGGCGCGGGCGCGCGATTGGTCACCAGATGTAATCAGGGAAGACGCTCAGCCCGAGGCTGACGCAGTCAAGTGTACCGGCGAAAATTAAAAGGCGGCGGGGGCTGACAGAGAGCCCCGCCGCCTTCTTCCTTTGTCCATTAGCAATTCAGACAAACGCGCCGCCGTTTGGCGTCAGGTGGTGGGGGTCGGCGGTTTGCGCTTGCGCACCAGGCCGCTCTTGCGGTCGCTCTTGCGGGTGTAGCCCATCGCTCCGTAGAGGGCGCTGTCGGGGCCTTCTGCCGGGTCAGCGAGGACGCCGCTGACGACCAGTTGCGACTTGGCGAGGAAGTCTTCGTCGGCGCGGTCGCGGTCGGCCTGGGCCTGTTTGAGTTGGTCTTCGAGGTCGTCTATCCGGTCGCGCGCGGCTTGTGACGGCTGTGCGGCGGCACGGAATTGTGCCAGCGTCATCCCGCCGAAAGTCTTGTCGGGCGCGAGCGTTTCCCAGGCGTTAAGCATTCGTTGGATTTTCTCTTCGATGACGTTAGGACTTGCTGTCATGGCGTGAAGATACCTTTCTCCGGCGCTTTCGAGAGGCGCGCGGGGTTGGCTGAGCGGTGGCGTGCTTCAGTGAGGCACGTCAGGGATGCGAGGAACCGTGGCCGATGGGAGCCGGCGCTTGCCGCAGCCGTCCGGGTGATGCGGATTTTATTGAGGAAAACCTTGAATCCAGCCCAAAACTCGCGCCCGGACGCGCTAGTTTGTCATTGGGAATCGTAATTTTCAAGCCCGGTTTTGCAAAACCCGACCTGGGTTGCGCGCAACCCGAGCAGGGTTTTGCGGAACTCAGGTCGGGTTTTGTGATTCCCGGCCGAGGTTTTGCAAATCCCTGTTCGGGGGTCACGATTCCGTGGCTCGGTTACGCAAAACCCAGGCAAGGAATCGCAAATCCCCGCCTGGGTTTCGCAAAACCGGGAGCTGGTTGCGCGCAACTTCGCCCCGGTTGTGCGTGAAGGTGCAAGTGAGCCGCCTTCCAATCCCAGGGTGGCAGGTTGGCTACGTGCTCTCCCTATCGACGCAGCTCTATTTTAACTCAAGACTGTGCCAAAAACTCAGTCCCGGCCGTGCTTCGGCCTGGCCGGTAAGCTGGCGGGCAGATCAAGCTCGTCGTCAATCAAAACGTCCGTGCTGACGCCTGCCGCATGAGCGTACTGGAGGAGAATCATTAACGGCGGTTCATTCTTCCTTAACTCATAAAGGGTGGGGGCCGGGCCGTGCGCTGCGTGGGCCGCTCGCCTGAGAGCAGCGCGGCGGCCTTGCCTCCTGTCTAAATCGGATTGGATGAGAAGGTCACTTTTTGAACTTTGCGATTAAGTACAGAATAAAGTAAATGACGGCGCTGTAGATGGGGATGCCGAAGACTAAGACGTAGAAGACGAAAAAGAGCGGGTCGGCGGGGGTGCCTTCATTGAAACCGCTACTGGTGCGCGCGGCTACCTCCTTCTGCATGAGCAAACAGCCCTGCCACACGAGCCCGCACGACAACTTTTTTGAGTCAACCGCAAAGGCAGCGGCCATGAGGGAGATGGTGAGGAATGCCCCCAAGCCTATCGACAGCCAGAAGCGTCTCAGTTCAAGCATACGCCCTCCGCCAGGAACTCAGCTTCGATGTCGGGTCCGCACATGCTTTGTATCACAACGCATCAGCGTGAATAAGAACCCCATCATCGGCATCATCATGGGTGCCGGCCCTTCGCGCAGAAGTTTGAAAAGGACTATTTCCGGGGCGTGTCTTTATCGTGGCCGTTCTTTTTGGGCGGGCCTTTCGGCCCCCAGTAGTATTTCTGAAGGAGCAGTTGGTAGAGAAGGATGACGGCCGCGATGGCAACGGCGGAGACGATGATGAGCGGCAGCATGGTCTTAATTTACACCCGCGTGATGGCAGCCTCAATCCGGCGTGCGTCAGGACGGGGCCGTCTCCTGCTTGTCGGCGAGCAGACGATGAACGGTCGCGAGCAGTTCTTCGATGTAGGGCTTGGCGACGAAGGCTTGCGCGCCGGCGTAGAGGGCTTCCTCCTTATCCGAGTCGAAGGCCGCGCCCGAGTAGAAGATGATGGGGGTGTGTGGGTCGAACTCGCGTATCTTGCGGCAGAGGCCGAGGCCGGCCTCGCGCGGGAACCACTCGTCCAGGACGTAGAGGTTGAAGGACTCGGCCCGCGCCAGCGCCAGCGCCTCGCTCACGGTCCTGACGGCCGAGACCTCGTAGTTCTCACGCCCGAGCAGTGCGACGAGCATAGAGCAGGTGTCTTCTTCGTCGTCAACGCAGAGGATACGCCGCTTTGTCGGCTGCATTCGGGGGAAAGCCTCCAGAGGGAACTGTGGCCCGCAATTATACACTCGTCCGTCTGTACGCTTCCAGACTTTTAAAAGCAATGCAGAATGCGGAATGATGAATTAAAAACAGATTGCCTTTAATTCATCATTCCGCATTCATTATTGCTTTTCAGGCGCTGGCGCTCATCTCGTGGCGTTCGAGTTTGAGGTAAAGGCCGCGGCGCGTGAGGCCGAGGTCACGTGCGGCGCGCGAGATGTTGCCGCCGTGCTTGCGCAGGGCTTCGGCGATCATGCGGCGTTCCAGCTCGGCGAGCGCGTCGGCCAGGGTGATGTGTTGACCGGGCGCGGCGGCGACGGCGCTCAGGGGCGTGATCGAAGACTGCGGCGTGGCGGGCGCGGACGTGCGCGTCAGCTCCGGCGAGAGCTGGTCGGGCGTCAGCAGCGCGCCGTCTTCGGCCCGCGCGACGATGCGCTGGACTTCGTTGCAGAGCTGGCGGACGTTGCCGGGCCAGTCGCAGACCATCAGGAGGTCAATCGCCTGCGGCGTAATCTCTATGTCACGCCTGCCGAACTTGGCGGAGTAGTGGTTGATGTAATAGTTGACGATGGTCGGAATCTCGCTGCGGCGCTCGCGCAGGGGAGGGACCTTCAAGCGGATAACGTTCAGCCTGTAGTAAAGGTCTTCGCGGAACCTCCCCTGCGCGACCATCTCTTCGAGGTCCGTGTTGGTCGCGGCGATGATTCGCACGTCAACTTTGGCGGGGCGCTGCTCGCCGAGCGGCTGAATCTCGCCCTCTTGCAGGAAGCGCAGGAGCTTCGGCTGCACGTCGAGCGGGAGGTCTCCGATTTCGTCTAGGAAGAGCGTGCCGCCGGCGGCCGAGCGAATCACGCCGGGCGAATCATTGACCGCGCCGGTGAACGCGCCGCGGCGATAGCCGAAGAGGTAGCCTTCGGCCAACTCCTTCGGCACGGCCGTGCAATTGAACGGGACGAAGACTTTCGAGCGGCGCGAGGAGAGCGCGTGGATGGCGCGCGCGACCAGCTCCTTGCCCGTGCCGGATTCGCCCGTCACCAGGACCGTCACGTCCGAGGAGCGAATCTTGTGCACCTCCTCGACAAGCCGCGTCATGGCGGGGCTCGAATGGATGAAGCCCGGCATCAGGCTGGAGCCGGCGAGCGTGTCCTGGTCCTGCGGCCCCGTGTGCCCGCGCGAGCGGGCGCGCAGGGCGCAAACGTCGAGTCCTAATTCGACGACGCGGATGAGCGGCTCGATGGAGATGCTGCCCGGCAAGCTTGCGGCCTCGCGCGGCGAGACCATGAGCAGCGCGGGCGCGGCGTTCGGCGCGCGCAAAGGGATGAGCGCGGCGTCCTGAGTCTCGGCGAACTCTTCCCTCTCCGCGTCGGACCTCGCCTGGGCGAAGAATTGGGCCAGCTCGGCGGCCTCGTCGGGCGGGCAGCCGTGGGCGACGACCACTTTATAAGTTTTGTTCTCGGCGGGCTCGAAGATGACGACGCGGCTCGCTTCCGTCTCCTGATCCAGGACGGCCGCGAGTTCGCGCAGCAGAAGCTCGCGCGACGCGACGGCTTCCGCGAGCCTCAAGGTCAGGAGCTGTGCCAGCGCGGACTGCTCGCTCTGCCGCTCGGGCGCACTGCGGTCGAGCGCGGCGAGCGCGTCTTCGGCGCGCTTGAGGTCCAGGGCCGCCCCCAGCTCGCGGAAGGTGTGGACGGCGCGCGCCAGGTACTCGGCCGCGCGCTCGGGCTGCTGCCTGGCGTAGGCCCGGCCCAGCTCGAAATTCGCGCGCGTGCTGCGGTAGCGGTCGCCCAGCATCTCGAAGATGGAGGTGCTGCGCGCGAAGTGCTGCGCGGCGAGGGCGGGGTCGGATTGGGCCATCGAGAGCAGGCCGTAAAGTCGCTGCGCCTCGCCCGCGATTGCCAGGTCGGTCGGCGACTCGGTCGCCTCGTCCGTCACTTTCTGAAGCTCCGCGGCGCAGGCCGCGAGGTCGTTCGAGAGGAGCAGCCCTTCGGCCAGGATCAGGCGCGACTCGCAGATGGCCTGGCGGTCGCCTATGCCCTCGGCGAGTACGAGCGCGCCCCGGCCTTTTTCGAGCGCGCCCTCGGCGTCGCCCATCGCCAGGTAGCAGCGCCCGAGCGTGCGCATGGCCTGACCCGAGTACCACTTGTTGCCGTTCTCTGTGGCGAGTGTGACGGCGCGCTCCAAATATTTCCGCGCCTCTTCGAGGTCGCCGCGCAGGATGCTCAGGTCGCCGAGCGAGTCCAGAATCGTCGGCACCTGCGCGCTGCGGTCGTCTATCTCCGAGGCCAGAGAGAGGGAGCGTTCGAGCGACTGCTGCGCGCGGTCCCACTCGCCCACGAGCATCAAATTGATGCCCAGGTTATTGTAGCCGAGCGCGGCGCTCGCCTTGTGCTCGGTGCGCTCGCAGTAGCCGATGGCCTTCTCCAGATAGCGGATGCCCTCCTGCGGGCGCTTGAGGAACCAGCACGCGCCGGCCATGTTCGAGTAAATCCGACCGAGGAGGTAAGGGGCCATGTGGTCGCCGACGAGTTTGAGCGCCTGCTCGAAGTTCTCCAGGCCCGCCTCGTGGTGGCCCTCCATCGTGTCGGCCATCGCGATAGCGAAGTAGGCTTCGGCCAGGCCCCGCCAGTCGCCTATGACGCGGTAGTGGTCGAGCGCCTTCTGCGAGTGGCCGCGGGCAATGGTGAACTCACTGATGCTGCGATAGACGCGTGCGAGCGCGGCGTAGATGGCTCCGAGGTGCGCGTGCGAGCCGTTCTCAGCCTCCTCGCGCAGCGCCGCGTTAAGAAGTGCGATGGCCTTCGGGTGGTCGCCCGTGTAGTTGTAGGCGAGCCCGATCTGGACGCGCAGGCAGGCGACGGCCTCCTTGTCGAGCTTGGCGCGGGCCTCGGGCAGCTCGTACATCTGCACGGCCTCTAAGGACTCGCGGTAGCGGCCCTGCATTTCGAGGGCGGCGGAGAGGATGCAGCGCGCTTCCGCCAGGAGCGACGGGTCGTGGCGCGCGCTGCTGATGAGCGGGGTGAGGCGCGTCTTAACTTCGTTGGAGAGCCCCTGGTCTAGCAGCGTGCGGATTTCTTCCAGCTCCGCGGCCATCTCCTCGCGCGAGACGTTTGCACCGCGCACGCGCGAGCGTTGTAGCCGCGCTCGCGCGTCGGCCAGGTCAACCACACCGGGTTCCGTCTTCTTGTGTTTCTCTTTCGTCAAAGGTCACCGTCTGAGGGCGTGTCGGCCAAGTAGATTGAATATATACGGCTAATCGGCGGCCGGTTTCAATTTGCTTGGCTCGGATGCCCGTCGGAAGGGTGGTGGGCGGCGGACCCTCCCACTGGAGCCGCCGCCCGATAAACGCCGGGCTTGAACACCGAAAATTTAACACATGAGAGTAGCAGCGTCCACTGCAACCAGAAGTGTGCGCCAAACAGGCGACGCCGCCTGACTTTTCCATAACGCGCCGGGGCGATTTACGTCGGGAATACGCGCGCTGAAAACTCTCTCCCTCACGCCGCGCCCGTAGTATAATGCCGCCCCACCCAACTTTTAAGCCTTAGTCCGCGAACAACACTCCACCCATAAAAATGAAGGGCGGAGCCATGCCGTTAAAAGACCTTGAGAAAAGACGTGAGTATCAGCGCGAGTACATGCGGGGCTGGTATCAGAAAAATAAAGCTAAACACATCGCGTACGTTAGACGCAGAGACAAAAGGATCGAAGCCTGGCTCAAGGAATATAAAAGTTCTCTGAGTTGCCCGGAATGCGGAGAGGGCCACCCCGCCTGTTTAGAGTTTCACCACCTTAATCCGCAAGATAAGAAGTTTACGATTGGGCGACAGGAAAGGCGAGTAACTCTTAAGTCGCTGCAAGAGGAGATTGCTAAATGCCGAGTGCTATGCGCTAATTGCCACCGCAAAGAACACTGGAATCAGAAGAAAGAAAAGGGCAGGCCATCAACGACGACGCTGCCCTTTCCTTAATAGTGGAATGTTAATAGCAGGGGCGGGGCTCGAACCCGCGACCTCGTGGTTATGAATCACGTGCTCTGACCAGCTGAGCTACCCTGCCATACGAATCGAATTATAACCAAGCTGGAGGTTGTCGGCAATTACGCGCACAGCCGGCGGTGGAGTCGCGCTTTCTCTGCGGCGGGCTTTTGGAGTGGTCGCGGCGCAACGCCGTTTCCGGTTTGACAACCCTGGCGCGGCGGGTTTAGTTTGAGTTCGACAAATGAGTTAACGGAGTCCTCCCCTCCCACTGATCGTCTCCGTTCCTCATCTTCAACCGCTCGGGTGCTCTTCAGAGCGCCGAGATTTTCAGCCGCACAAAAAGTAGGAACGTGGAGCGCCCGGCTTTGGCCGACGCGTCTGCGACCCGGCCGTCCCTCGAAAAATGCTGCTTATTTAGCCCCCGCACTCTTAACCAACTAACCATCAGGGAGGATTCCAGAAATGAGAAAAGCAGTTCTTCTAGTGACGATGATTTTGTTCGTCGCCACTTCGGTGCTTCTACAGCAGATGGCAGGCGCGGCGGGTCAGACGACCATTCCGGCGGACCCGACCGGGCTGACCGTGACGGACCTAACGTCCAGTTCGATTTCCATCGCCTGGACAGACAACTCAAGCGACGAGGACGGGTTCAAGATTGAGAGGTGCACGGGCGCTAACTGTACGGACTTTCAACTGCTGGCGACCATGCCGACCAACGTCGCGAGCATCACGGATTGGGGCCTGAGTAAGAACAGAACCTACAAGTACCGCGTGGCCGCCTACAATTCCGCGGGCGACTCCGGTTACACCAACACGACCACGGCGACGACCTTACGCTGAAGGGACGGGTCGTAAGCACACGTCTCTTCCCGTGACGTAACCAACCGTGAAGGGCGTCAGGCCGTTTGAACGAACGTGCCTGACGCCCTTCTCCTGCCGTCAATATTTCTGACGCTCTGCTGCGGGCGGCCTGCCGCCTTCTACGCAAGCCGAATCACAAGCTTGTGCGGTTCTATTTTTTCTTCCGGGAGACGAAAGGGAGTTGTGTACCGCTCAGCTCATAAAATTTTGGCTCCCAATCGGGGCCGAAACGAATGATCGCGGCTGGACCGATGTCGAGAGGTAATTCCCAGCCTACTATTTCTTCCAGGTACTTTTTATACATCTCGTAGCAGGAGGCGGCCGAGGCCGTCGCGTCGGCGCTCTGATTCTCTCGCATCTATTCCTGCGCGGGCGTCGTATAGGGAGTTGATGTGGGCCAAAACCTTCCGACTAAAAAATCGGACCAGAATCGCTTTCGCGGCGGCGCTCGCCCTGCTCGCGGCGGGCTGGGTCTTTTACGCGGCCAAGTCTTCGACGACCGAGACGCCTTCGGAGCTGGACTACTTCAAAGGGACCTGGGCGGTCACGATGAAGAGTAACCCCAGGCAGCCTTTTCGCTGGACGGTGAAGGACGACTTGAGGGGCGGCTGGGTGGCCGGAGTGGTTGAGCAGAACGGGGAGCGCATCTCGACGGACTTCTGGCGGCAGAGCGCCGGGAAGATAGAGCGTTTCGCCTTCACGGGCGGCGGCCTGTTCGTGCGAATCGAGAGTCAGGGCTGGGAGGCGGGCCGGATGGTGATGTCCGGCGTCGCGAGCGACAAAACCGGCGAGACCAAAATCCGGGAGACGATCACGAAGGAGAACGAGCGCCGCTTTCACGCTCTCTGGGAACGACAGGAAGCGGACGGCCGCTGGGTCGTCTTCTCCGACGAGACCTGTACAAAGCAATGATGAATGCGGAATGATGAATGCGGAATGGTGAATGAAAGATGATTGCCTTTTAATTCATCATTCATCACTCCGCATTCCGCATTGCATTTCGGAGGTCGCTCGTGTACGAGATGGTCATCATCGGGGCCGGGCCGGCGGGCATCAGCATGGCGGCCGAGGCGCGCGGCGTCGGCATCCCCGCCGAGAAGATCGTCGTGCTGGAGAAGGGCGACGCGCACTCCTGGGCCATACGCAAGTTCTACCCCGCCGCGAAACCCGTCCTCGCAAACTACAAGGGCATCAAGGCCGTCTGCACCGGCGTCATGTGCCTGACCGACATGAGCAAGGAAGAGACGCTGACCTACATCGACCGCGTCATCGAACAGTCCGGGCTGCGCGTGCACTACAAGGAGGCCGTCACCGGCATACGCCCGCTCGACGGCGGCGGCTTCACGGTCGAGACTTCCGGCGGCGCGTATCAGACCGCGCGCTGCGTCATCGCCATCGGCATCCTCGACAAGCCGAACAAGCCCGAGTACAAGATCGCGCCCGCCGTCTCGAAGCGCGTCCACTACGACATCACGACCGTGGCGCTGAAAGACGAAGACTGCCTGGTCGTCGGCGGCGGCGACACGGCCTCCGAGTACTGCCAGTTCCTCGTGCAGCAGGGCAACCGCGTCACGCTCTCCTACCGCCGCCGCGAGTTCGCGCGCCTCAACCCCGTCAACCTCGAAAGCCTGACGGCGCTCGAAACGCGCGGGCAGGTGCGCATCCTGCGCGAGAGCAACATCGTCGCGCTCGAAGACGACAACGGCCGGCCGCGCGCCGTCTTCCAGGAGACAGAGCACCCGGCCGAGACCTTCGACCGCGTCGTCTACGCGCTCGGCGGGACGACGCCGCTCAACTTCCTCAAGGCCGTCGGCATCAAGTTCGAGGGCGAAGTGCCCGTGCTGACGCAAGGCTACGAGACCAGCCTGCCGGGCCTCTACCTGATAGGCGACTTGAGCGCAGGTCGAAAGGGCGGCTCCATCAACCTCGCCTTCAACATGGCCGCCGAAGCTATGCGCCACATCTCGACCTGCCCGCTCCCTTCCGCCAAGTAGGAAACCCGCACGCGCTCGTGCCCGTAAAATGCTCTGTGCTAGGATTCAGAGCATGAAGCTCGCCGTCGTTCTTACCTTCTGTCTATTCCTCGCCGGCTGCGCGGCGCGCGATTCGTCCCGTCCCGCGGGCGGGAATAACGTGTCGGGCGCGTCGTCACCCGACACTTCTCTGCCCGTCGGCGACGCGGAGGAGAGGCTCGAAGTCGCGGCGCGGCTCAGGCGCGAACTGCGCGACGAGCAGGCGGGCGTGATAGTTAATGGCACAAAACTCGTCGTCACTTACAAGGCGGCGGCCGCCGCGGACGCGGCCGACAATTTTATTCGGCAGCAGGGCAAGGCCGGCATGGCTCGAATCGCGAACGCGGGTTTCGAGACGCTGACGATCTCGGCGCAGGACGCGGGCGGCGAGACGCAGACGAAAGAGATTCCGGTGGCGTCGTACCGAACTAAGTGAGGCGGCCTGTGGGTCTAAGTTGGGGCGCGTGAAATGGAGAGCCGGGAGCGTTACATAGGCGAGGTGCTCGATGGAAAGTACCGCATCGAGAGGCTGCTCGGCCAGGGCGGCATGGGCGCGGTTTACCTCGCCGTGCACCTCGGCACGGAGCGCCCCGTCGCGCTCAAGCTGATCGCGCCTGACTTCATGCGTAACGACGAGTTCATCGAACGTTTCAAGCGCGAGGCCAGGGCCGCCGGCCGCCTGCGCCACCCGAACGTGGTTGACGTGACGGACTTCGGCTTCGCGGAAACTGGCACAGACCGCGTCGCGTACCTGGTCATGGAATACCTGGACGGCTGCACGCTCGCGGACGTGATGGCCGAAGAAAAGCGCCTGACGCTCGACTGGGTCGTGGACATCATGGAGCAGGTCTGCTCGGCCGTGGACGAGGCGCACCAGCAGGGCATAGTGCACCGCGACCTGAAGCCCGACAACATCTGGCTTGAGCCGAACAGGCGCGGCGGCTACACGATCAAGGTGCTCGACTTCGGCGTCGCCAAGCTTGCCGTCGAGAGGCTCGTACCCGGCCCCGCCGTCGAGTCCGGACCCGCGGCGCGGGAGAATCAAGACCCCAGGGCGACCGTCGCCTCGGACGCGCCGGGGCGGCAGGCGACCGCGACAAAGGCCGCGTCCGCCCGCACGACCAACGAGGCCGCGACGCTCCTGAGCACGTCGGCCCCGGCCGGCGACGAGCGGCAAACGCTCATCCTCGACGGGCCGGCCGTGGCGCGCGAGTCCGGCGGTCACGAACAGTCGCCGGCCGAAGCCCCGACCCAGTTGATCCGACCCGCAGACCATCAGGGCGAGGAGCAGACTCTACGGCTCGCCCCCGATACGGGGAGGCGTACGGCCGCGGTCAGCACGGACGCGAGGAACGTCTTGACGCAGGTCGGCTCGCTCCTCGGCACGCCGCTCTACATGTCGCCGGAGCAGTGCCGCGGCGAGGAGTTGAACGCGCGCTCGGACATCTACAGCCTCGGCGTCATCACCTACCAGCTGCTCGCGGGTGAGACCCCTTTCTCGGGCGACCTGCGCACGGTGATGCGCCTGCACAAGGAAGCGCCGCCGCCGCCGCTCAGGGCGAAGAACCCGAAGGTGCCGAAGAAGGTCGCGGCGCTGGTCGAGCGCGCCATGTCGAAAGACCCTGACGGCAGGCCCGAGAGCGCCGCCGCTTACGCGAACGCTCTGCGCGCGAACATGGAGGGCGTGGGCTCGCTCCTGCGCCGCTCGTTCGCGCTCTACAGCGAACACTTCCCGCGCTTCCTCAAAATCTCTCTGCTGGCGCACATCCCCGTCGCCCTGATGGTCATGCTCTTGATCTTCGTGGAGGTCGCGGGGGCGAACCACTGGCTGACCACCGGCGGGCAGCGCGCCCTCGCCATCGCGGCTTCCCTGCTCTCAATCGTCATCACGTTCCTCGCGAACTCCGTCATTGCCGGCCTGACCGTGCTGCTCGTCGTTCAGTTGACGCTCGCGCCGCTCAGGCCCGTGCAGCTACGCCTCGTCTTCGCGCGGCTCAAGAAACGCTTGCGGCCCTTCCTCTCGACCAGCCTCCGCGTCGGCATAAGAGTCCTGCTCGGCTTCGTCTTCCTGATCGTGCCCGGCATCGTGATGATGGTCCGCTACACGCTCTACGCGCCGGTCGTCCTGCTCGAAGGGCTCCAGAAGAAGGCCGCGCTCAAGCGCGCGCGCGAGTTGGTGAGCCGCTCAAGACTGACGGTCGTGAAGGTCGTCTTCCTGCAAATAATCATCCCGATGGGCATCACGGGTCTCGCCTCGGGACTGGCCCGGTTCGAAGGCGAGGGGGGCCGTGTCGCCGCGAAGATTTACGCGCACCTGCTGTCCATGCTCAACATCTTCATCGTCCCGCTCGTCTCGATCATGGTGGCGCTGCTCTACATGAAGCTCAGGCAGGTCAGCGGCGAGCAGCTCCGCGACACCCTCGAACAATTAGAGACTGACGAGGTGCCGCGCAGCGACTGGCAGCGCCGCATGCGCATCAGCATCCACACGCCCGCGAGCCGCCACTGACTTTTCACGAGCGGTCACACCTGGACCAATCCCGCAAGACGTTTGTTCCTCAAACAATCCCGAAGACATTAAGCCGAGACGAAAATAACACAGCCCGCAGGCAATCTTTCCGGCGCGGGTCGCCCGTAACTTATCCGACAGTCTCATTACTTCCGCAGATGTTTTAGACCCATCTCGCCGCGCGCTACGTGTGCCCGCGGGCGGGGATGGCTTTATCCAGCTTCAGGGTTGATTCAGTTTGCGCACCCTCGTCGGCCCTGAATTTTCCCAACGGTGTGCGTGTGGCGCTCGCTCGATGCCCGGAGTGTGTCGCCTGACAGGAGGAATCCGGGCGAGCAGGGAAAGGAAGCCTGACATGAGAAGAATTTTGACCGTCGCCGCGGTCGCAGCGTTGGTTCTCTCGTCGCTGACCGTCGGCCCGAGCGGGCCGGCCCCGGTCGAGGCGTCGAGCCACCGCGAAGCCCCTGGGACTTCGCGCGACCCTTCGGTTGACGCAACCGACGTTTATGCGTTCGTGGACCCGAACGACCCGACGCGCGTCAACCTGATTATGAACTTCATCCCGTTCCAGATTCCGCAGGGCGGGCCGAACTTCTACAACTTCGACGACAATGTCGTCTACGCGATGCGGATTGACAACAACGGCGACGCCGTCACGGACCTACAGATTCAATTCAGGTTCAAGACGGTGGTCCAGAACGACAACACCTTCCTCTACAACACGGGGCAGGTGACGGGCCTGACCGACCCTGACCTGAACGTCAGGCAGTATTACAGCATCACGCTGGTCGGCGGGAACGCGCCGAACACGACTATGGGCACGGTCCAGGCAGGCACCCCGGCTCCGGGAGCGCCCGCGGGCTTCCCGTTCCAGGTCGCGCCGCCCAACGTCGGGCCGCGCTCCACGCCCGGCTACGAGGCCAACCTCGGGAGCCGCGCCGTCCGCGTCGGCTTCACGCCCGAAGGCAGCGCGCTCTTTTTCGCGGGGCCGCGCGACGAAGGGTTCTTCGTGGACCTCGGCTCGGCCTTCGACCTGCTGGGCCTGCGCCCATTCAACTCCGCGCACCTGCTGCCGAGGAATAACGCGCCGGGCGTGGACGGCACGGCGGGGCTCAACGTCCACACGATTGCGATGCAGTTGCCGATCAGTCTGGTGACCGCGAATCGCCAGATGCCGACCGGCGCGAACGACCCGAACGCCGTCATCGGCGTTTACTCGGCGGCCAGCCGCCCGGCGATGACCGCGCTCGCGGAGGACCGCAGCGGCACTTCCACCACTTCGGGCAATCTGGTCCAGGTCTCGCGCCTCGGCAACCCGCTCATTAACGAGGTGATCATCCCGCTCGGGATGAAGGACCGTTTCAACGCCTCGCTGCCGGGCGCTGACGCGCAGTTCCTGAACTTCGTGCTCAGGCCGGAGCCCGCGCGCCTCATCGGTCCCGGCGACGCAATCGGGCCCGGCGGCGCTCTGGTTGACGCCTACCCGAGCGTGAACACTCCGCCGGAGCCGCGCAACGACATCGCCACCATCTTCCTGACGGGGATTCCGGGCATCAACGTGCAGCAGAACACCTCCTCGAACCCGAGCGTGATGGCTTTCAGCGGGCAGCCCGCCGACACCGTCCCGCAGGAGCGCCTGCGGATTAACCTGGGGATTCCGCCGACGCCCGGCACGGCGAGCGAGGCCGGCACGGCGAATCGCCTGGGCGTGCTCGGCGGCGACAACGGCGGCTTCCCGAACGGCAGGCGCGTCGGCGACGACGTGGTTGACATAGAGCTGCGCGCGCTCGCGGGCGCGACGCCTCTGACGCCGGCCTTCAACAATTCACCGAACAACCTGCTCGGCGACGGCGTCAACACCAACGACCGCCCGTTCCTGACGAGGTTCCCGTACCTCGCGCCGCCGTGGGCCGGCTACGACTCGCCGACCACTAACGACGCGCGCGGCGTGGGCTCGACCGACACCACCGTCACCAGCCCGACGCCGAGGCCCGAGCCGACGCCCAGGCCGTAAGCGGGAAGACACGAAGCGGCAGCAAGGAAGTCGAGCCTGGAACCCGCTTCAAATCTAAAGCTCAACCCCTTTGCGTACTTGTAAGAGAAAACAGAAACCACTCACGCGAAGACGCAGAGGGGTTGAGTGAACAGCTACTCAAGAGGATTATGCGAAAGAAATCGTCAACCATTCTCGTCGCGGTCTTGGCCTTGATCGCCCTCGCCTTCGGGGTCCGGGCCGTCTTGAGGCCAGGCGCGTCCAGGGCAGAAGAGGCCCGCCGCGACCTCGCCCCGGCAAATTTGAACGGTCGCGCGACGCCGGCCGACCGGCAGATCGAGGCGGCGCAGGGCATGATTAAGAAAGCGCCCGATTCCCTCGCCGGCTACAACGCGCTGGCCGCCGCCTTCATGCAGAAGGCGCGCGAGACCGGCGACTTCGGCTACAACGCGCGGGCCGAAGAGGCCCTCAGGCGCTCTGACGAAGTCGCACCCGATAACCAGGGTGCCAACAGGCTCCGCGCTTATTTCCTGCTCGCGTACCACCGCTTCGGCGAGGCGCGCGAAGTGGCCCAACGCGCCGTCGCGCAGAACCCGCGCGACTACGAAGCCTACGGCGCGCTCGTGGACGCGCACGTCGAATTGGGCCAATACGACGAGGCCAAACGGGCCTTGCAGGCGATGCTCGACGTGCGGCCTTACACGGCGTCCTACGCGCGCACCTCTTACCTGCGCTCGCTGCACGGCGACACCGAAGGCGCTATCGAGGCGATGCGCCTGGCCGTCTCCTCCGCCGACCCCGGCAACCCGGAGTCGGTCGCGTGGTGCCTGGTTCATTTGGGCGACGAGCTGATGAACGCGGGCAAGCCTGCGGAGGCCGAGCACGAATACGACCGCGCACTCTTTTCCTTCCCCGACTACCCGGCGGCGCTCAACGCTAAGGCCCGCGCGCGCGTCGCGGCCGGCGACACGGCCGGGGCGGTCGCGCTCTACCAAAAATCTCTGGACCGTGTGCCCTCGCCCGACGCGGCCGTCGCGCTCGGCGACATCTACGCGAAGCTCGGGAAGACCGCCGAGGCTCAGCGGCAGTACGACCTCGTGGAGTTCATCGAGCGCGCGGGCGCGGCCGCCGGCACTTACTCGCGCCAGCTCGCGCTCTTCTGGGCCGACCACGACGTGAAGCTCGACGAGGCGCTGGAGATCGCGCGCCGCGAGCGCAGCCTGCGCGCCGACATCTACACGAGCGACGCGCTCGCGTGGTGTCTCTACAAGAAGGGCCAACTCGCGGAGGCCAAAGCGTCGATGGACGAGGCGCTTCGCCTGGGGACGCGCGACGCGCGCCTGCTCTATCACGCGGGGATGATTTACAAGGCGCTCGACGACCGCGCGGCGGCGGCGAAATACTTGAAGGCGGCGCTCGCCGTCAACCCGCAGTTTGACGTTTTACAGGCCGAGGTCGCCAGACAGACCCTGCGCGCCATCAACGTCTGAGACGTTCATAAGGGAATTCCATTATGCCAAGCTCTCCGCATCGGACGCGCCTCGCAGTCGTCAGTCTCGCCGCCCTCCTGCTCCTCGCTTTCGGCTCAGAGGCGCTCGCGCACCCGCTCGGGAATTTCACCATCAACCATTTCAGCCGCCTCGAAGTCGGGGCCGAGCGTGTGCGCGTCCGTTACATCGTGGACCTGGCGGAGATTCCGGCCTTCCAGGCTTTGCAGACGATGGACGCGGACAGCGACGGGCTAACGTCCGCCGCCGAGTTCGACGCTTACGCCTCGCGCGCCGTGGCCGAGTACGCCCGAGCGATAAGCGTCACCGTTGACGGCACACGCGTCCCGCTCGAAACGACCTCGAAGAGCGTGAGCACGCCGGAAGGGGCCGGGGGATTAAAGACGCTTCGCGTGGAGTGTGAGTTCCTGGGCCAGATTCCGTCGTCCGAACAGGCGCGCGCGCGACGCCTGCGCTTCGAGGACACCAATTACAGCAACCGCATTGGCTGGCGCGAAATCGTCGTCGTGCCAGCCGGCGGCGTCGCCGTCTTCGACAGCACGGCCTACGGGACCGCGTTGACCGACGAGCTGAAGGCTTACCCCGAGGACAGGCTCGCCGCGCCGCCCGACGAGCGCGCGGCCGAATTCTCATTCGCGCAGGGTGCCGCCCCCGCGGGGGCTGCCGCCCTGCGTTCGCGCGACGGCGTCGCTCTCACTGCCGCGCGCGACAGCTTCGCTGAATTGATCTCCGCCCAAAACCTGACGCTCTGGGGCGCGCTCCTCGGCCTGCTGATCGCGGCTGCGCTCGGCGCGCTGCACGCGCTTTCGCCGGGGCACGGCAAGACGGTCGTCGGCGCATACCTCGTCGGCTCGCGCGGGACCGCGAAGCACGCCGTCTTCCTCGGCCTGACCGTCACCGTCACGCACACCGCGGGCGTCTTCGCCCTCGGCCTCGTCACGCTCTTCGCGTCGCAGTACGTCGTCCCCGAACAACTCTTCCCCGTCCTCAGTCTGGTCTCGGGCGGCATCGTCGTCGTCATCGGCCTCGGCCTCTTCATACGACGGCTGCGCGCCGCGCTCGGACTTTCAAAAGTCCGTCACGAGCACGACCATTCGCACGGAGAGCACGAACACGACCACGCGGACGATGCGTCGCACACGCATTCGCACGGCGGGCGCGCGCACTCGCACCTTCCGCCCGGCGCGGACGGAGGTGCCGTCACCTGGCGCAGCCTGCTCGCGCTGGGGATTTCCGGCGGGCTGCTGCCCTGCCCTTCGGCCCTCGTCGTGCTCCTCTCGGCCATCGCCCTGCACCGCGTCGGCTACGGCATGCTGCTGGTCGTCGCCTTCAGCCTCGGGCTCGCCTCGACGCTCACGCTCATCGGGCTGGCCTTCGTTTACGCCGGGCGCTGGATGAAGAACGTGGTCGGCGGGGGCCGCCTGGTCCGCGTGCTGCCGGCCGTGAGCGCGCTCGTGGTGACGTGCGTCGGGCTCGTCATCTGCTACCAGGCGCTGGCGCAGGCCGGAATCAACCCGCTGGCTTTTCTTAACCACCTTCGGGCGGGCGGCCAGCCGCAGTTCGCCTCGGTCGGCGCGCTGGCTATCCTGGGCCTCGGGCTCGTCTTCGGCCTCAAGCACGCGACCGAAGTGGACCACGTCATAGCCGTCTCGACAATCGTCAGCGAACAGCGCAGCTTCCTGCGCGCGGCGCTCGTCGGCGGCGTCTGGGGCGTCGGCCACACGATCTCGCTCGTCGCGGTCGGCGTCGTCGTGCTCGCGCTGCGCGTCACCATCCCGGAACAGGTCTCCGGCTGGCTAGAGTTCGGCGTCGCCCTGATGATTATAGGTCTCGGCGTCGCCGCGTTCGCGCGCGCGCTCCGCGGGCGCTCCGGCGTGCACGTCCACAAACACGACCACGACGGATTGGCACACGCGCACGTGCACTTTCACGAGCAGGAAACGCCGCACGCCGACGTGGCCGTGCCTCACTCGCACGCCGTCCGCCGCGTCGGGCTCAAGCCGCTGCTGGTCGGCGCGATGCACGGGCTGGCCGGCTCGGCCGCGCTCACGCTCCTGGTCCTCACGCAGATCGAGTCGGCCGCGCTCGGGCTGCTTTACCTCGCCGTCTTCGGCCTGGGCTCCATCGTCGGGATGCTCTTGATGTCCGGCCTCATCGCCCTGCCGTTCGTCTTCAGCGCGCGCAAGCTGACGGGCATACACTACGGCCTGCAAGCCGCGGCCGGGGCCTTCAGCATCGCCTTCGGCTTCTGGTACGCTTACGAAACTGGCACAGCCAGCGGCCTCTTCTGAAGAGGAATTTCACGCTGGAGGCGCAAAGAAGACGGCAAAGGAGTTGAGTGCTGATTGACCTGGCGTGCTTTTCTTTGCGCCTTTGCGCCTCCAGCGTGAGACCGCCTTTTTCTTCACACCGCCCGAAACCAAACCGCCTCCGTGGGTGTCCGGCGTTGACATTCCCGGCCCGCCCAAATAAGTTGTCTCTGCTTTACCCGCAACAGGTCTGTCCGAAAAACAGGTGGGATCATGTCCACGACCTTGAACGAGGCGGAAGTGCGCGTGCTCGGCTCGCTCGTCGAGAAGCAGGTCACGACGCCCGAGTATTACCCGCTGACGCTGAACGCGCTGGTCCAGGCGTGCAACCAGAAGAGCAACCGCAGCCCCGTCCTCTCCTACGGCGAGGAGACCGTGACGCACGCCGCCGAGGGCCTGCGCGCCAAGAACCTCGTTTACCTGTTCTACGGCAGCACGAGCCGCGTGCCGAAGTACAAGCATATGATGGCCGAGGTCTACGGGCTGAGCCCGCAGGAGCTGGCCGTCATGTGCGTGCTGATGCTCAGGGGCCACCAGACGCCGGGCGAGCTGCGCAGTCGCACCGACCGCCTGTACGACTTCTCGGGCTTGCAGGAGGTCGAGGAGACGCTCGACTCTTTGAGCGCGAAGGAGCCGGAACCTCTGGTCCTCAAGCTCCCGCGCCTGCCGGGCCAGAAAGAGGTCCGCTACGCACACCTTCTCTCCGGCGAAGTGACGGCCGAGCAATTCGCTATGTCGGAACTTGCGGAAGCGCCGCACGTCACGCCGCGGGCCGACCGGCTCGCCGCGCTTGAGCAAGAGGTGACAACTCTCCGCGCGCAGCTCGACGCGCTCCGACAAGAGTTTGAAGAGTTCAAGAAACAGTTCGACTGAGTTGCAGAATAAAAGAAAGGGACGGACCACGAAGACACACGAAACGGCACGAAGCAAAACCAACTTCTTTCGTGTCGTTTCGTGTTATGCGCGTGGTTCGCTTTGGGACGCCTGATGAAATCCTTCTGCGTTTCGGTCTTCGCGCTGCTGTGCATCTGCGCGCCTGTGCTCGCGCAGGAGCGCCCGCTCGTCTTCACCGGCGCGACCATCATCCCCGTCGCCGGGCCGGCGATTAACGACGGCGTGCTCGTCGTGCACCGCGGGAAGATTGTCGCCGTCGGCCCGAGAGGCTCGGCGCGCGTCCCGGCGGACGCGGAGACGGTGAGCGCCGCGGGCCGCGTCATCATGCCCGGCCTCATTGACTCGCACAGCCACATCGGCGGCGGCGCGGGCGCGGACGGCAGCGCACCCATCCAGCCCGACGTGCGCCTCCTCGATGGCTTCGACGTGCACCACCCGAGCATCCAGCGCGCGCAGGCCGGCGGCATCACCACCGTCAACGTCATGCCCGGCTCCGGCCACCTCCTGAGCGGGCAGACGCTCTACCTGAAAGTCCGCGACGGCCGCACCGTTGACGACCTGCTCATCCGCGACGCGCAGGGTCGCTACCTCTACGGCATCAAGATGGCGAACGGGACGAACCCGCTCCGCTCGGGCGCGGCCGCCGGGCCATTTTCGGGGACGCGCGCTAAGAGCGCCGCGCTCGTCCGCGAACAGTTCGTGCGCGCCGAGGAGTACCGCGAGAAGGTGCGCCGCGCGGGCAACGACAAGACGAAATTGCCCCCGCGCGACCTCGGCCTCGAACAGCTCGCGGACGTGCTCGACCGCAAGCTGATCGTCCACTTCCACACGCACCGCCACGACGACATCATGACGATCCTGAGGCTCCAGAAAGAGTTCGGCTTCCGCGTCGTGCTCCACCACGTCTCCGAAGGGTACAAGGTGGCGGACGAGATAGCGCGCTCGGGCGTTTGGTCCAGCATCATCGTGCTCGACAGTCCGGGCGGGAAGCTGGAGACGATGGACTTCTCGGGGGCCAACGCCGCGGCGCTGGAGCGCGCCGGAGCGCCCTTCGGGTTTCACACGGACGACTACATCACGGACTCACGCCTCTTCCTGCGCTCGGCCGGGATGGCCGTGCGCAACGGCCTCTCGCGCGACCGCGCGCTCTACGCGATGACGCTGGGTAACGCCCGTCTGCTCGACCTGCAAGACCGCGTCGGCTCGCTCGAAGCCGGCAAGGACGCGGACTTCATCATCCTCTCGGGCGACCCGTTGAGCGTTTACACGCACGTGCTCGAAACTTACGTCGAGGGCGTGCGCGTCTTCAACCGCGCGGACCCGCAGGACCGCCTTTACGCGACCGGCGGCTATGGCGCGGGGCGTGACGAGGCGGTCAACTTCGGCTGCTACGAGGGGGAGGACTACTGAAGATGAAAGCACACGTCACACGCCTGCTGCTCACGGCGGCCCTTCTCTCGAACGCCGTGATTGTTCCGGCGCAGACGACCGAGAAACGCTCTCAGGAGAAGACGCGCGCCGCGGCGCAAGCGCCCATCGCCGTCCGCGGCGAGATCGTCTATACGATGGCCGGTGAGCCGATACGCGACGGCGTCGTGCTCGTGCGCGACGGCAAGATCGAGCGCGTCGGCACCGCCAATGATGTCCGCGTCCCGTCAAACTATCGCACCATCAGGGCGCGCGTCGTCACGCCCGGTTTGATTGACGCGCACACGGTCGTCGGCCTCGCGGGCTATCTTAATCAGCCTCACGACCAGGACCAGATCGAACGCTCGGCCGCCATGCAGCCGGAGTTGCGCGCCATTGACGCCTACAACGCGCGCGAGGAATTGGTCGGCTGGCTGCGCAAGCATGGCGTCACGACCATCCACACGGGGCACGGCCCCGGCGCACTCGTCTCCGGCGGGACGATGATTGCGAAGACGGTAGGCGACACCGCGGACGAGGCGGCGTTCGTGCCGGACGCCATGATCGCCGTCACGCTCGGCCCGGACGCCTATGCCGCGGCGGGCAAAGCGCCCGGCACCCGCGCCAAAGAACTCTCGCTCCTGCGCCAGGAGTTGATACGCGCCCAGGAGTTCGTCGCCAAAGCTGCGCGCGCGCCCGCCCCGGCGACGACGGTAGCGCCTTCGACACCGCGGCCTCCGACCGCAGGCGGCACGGACCCCGCGGCCACGCCGCCCGCGCCCGACGAACAGATCGGCGCTCGCGGCACGACCGACACGACGCCGCCCGTGGGCCGCCCCGCGGACACCGCCGCCGCGCCCGGCACACAAACCGGCTCGCGCGGCGAAGGCGGCAAAGAAGACGCGCGCGACTTGCGGCGCGAGGCGTTCGCGCGCGTCATACGGCGCGAGACGCCGCTCTTAATAACCGCCCACCGCGCGCAGGACATCCTGTCCGCCCTGCGCTTGGCGCGCGAGTTCAACATCAGAGTCGTGCTCGACGGGGCGTCCGAGGCTTACCTCGTGACGGACGAGATCAAGCGCGCCAACGTTCCCGTCATCGTTCACCCGACCATGTACCGGGCCACGGGCGAGGCGGAGAACCTGAGTATGGAAACGCCCGCGACTCTCTTTCACGCGGGCATCCCCGTCGCTTTACAGTCCGGCTTCGAGAGCTACGTACCCAAAACGCGCGTCGTACTCTTCGAGGCGGCGCTCGCGGCCGCCAACGGCCTTGAGCCCCAGGAGGCGCTCTCGCTGATTACGATTGGCGCGGCGCGGATACTCGGGATAGAGCAGCGCGTCGGCTCGCTCGAAACCGGCAAGGACGCGGACTTCGCGCTCTTCGACGGCGACCCCTTCGAGTACACGACGCACGTCCGCACCGTCATCATCAACGGCCGGGTCGTGAGCGAAGAGTCTCGCTGAGACGATTCACAAAACGAGGGGCGGCCGGGCGCGTGTAAAGAATGTGCCCGCCGCCCCTCGGCGTATCCTGATTTCAGTTTTCCTCTGTGCCCTCTGTGTCCTCTTCGCGCTACTTCGCCGCTCGTTTCCGGCCCCCGCCCTTTCGCGGCCCTTCCTCGCACTTCGCGCACTTGCACTGTTCGATGTGCTCGTCCAGGTACTCCTTGCCGTAGTTGATGGTGATCTCCTCGCCGGGCTTGATGGCCCGCAGGGACCAAATCCAGATGCGGCGGCCCGAGGTGTAGCCTTTGGCGTTCGGCCGGCACGAGTGGTTGATGTAGCGCGCCGTGTTGCTGCGCGCGCTGCCCTCAACGGCGTGGTCCTCGTCCAGCTCGAACAGGTACTTCCCGCCCTTGCGGTTCGCCTCCTCCGTGGTGATGACCGGGCCGACGTACTCTATGATTTTCTTGCCGCGGGGGATGTCCCGCAGCGTGAAAAGGCCGAGCCCCGTGTTGGTGCGCTTGATGACCAGACTCTGATTCCCCTTGCTCATGCCCGCCATCTTAACAGGTCTCCGGCAGAAATTTCTTCACGCGCGTGTCAACTCTTTAGCGGCCCCCGGCCCTCGTCTTACCCCGCGCGAGCCGCGCGACGGCCGCCGCGGCCGCGAGGTGCAGCGCGATGATGAAGCCGTCGGAAGCCACGTTGAACCAGAAGCCGAAGCGTAAAGGGTCGGGCCGCCAGAGCCAATCGTAGACCGCCCCGATTGACAAGACGGCCACCACGTCCAGGGCCGCGACAGTCAGCAACAGGGCGACCGCGTACCTGGGCCAATTGCGCGCGAAGCGGGGCCAGAGCACGAGCGCGTTGAGGTAAACGGCCAGGGCGGAGGCAAGGATGAGCACGGCCGTCGCCGGCACGGCTATCGTCCAGGTCGGGTGAAATCGGCGTGTGGCGAAGAGCCACAGCGCAAACACGCACAGCCACACGGAGACGTGCGGGATGACACGGCGCAAGGTCATAGACTTGAGAAACTGTCGGGCGGGAGGCCCACCGGCGCGACGCCGCGCGCTCACTCGTAGGCGAACCACCAGCCGTGGTCCACTACGCGGCCGCCCTCGCTGACGAAGAAGAGAAAATCGTGTCCGCCCCTCCAATGGTAGATTAAATAAATGCGGCCGGGCTTCTCCTTCACCTCGCGCCCGGCCCTCCTCAACTCCCGGCGATGGATGTCCAGAAAGCGGCCCATCTGTTTGCCGTTTTTGACCGCGTCCGGCTCGCCGAGGCAGCCGACGATGATTCGCCTGGTGTAAGGCGGGTGGCCCATTTCGTGGCCGAGTGATTCGAGGACTCTATGGAGTTTGCCGCCGAAAGCCTGCAAGTCCTGGTCGAACGTGCCCTCGGGCAACTGCCTGCGTCGCTCCCGCAGCTCTCTGTATTCCCTGACGAGGGTCGAGACGTTCGCGCCCAGCCCCTGACACCCGCTCACGGGCTCGTCGGCCCGCGCCATCGAGCCGGCGGCGGCGATAAACAGAATGGCTGCGAGATACTTCATGGCCCGTCCTCCAGGTTTCCCGCGTTGACTAACTAAGATACTTGTCGCGCAGTATCTTTCTGTGATGCAGCTCGTGCCCCGCGATGATGTGTGCCAGCGCGCGGACGCTGACCTCGCTCTCATTGGCAGAGCCCCTGCGCGCCCACGCCTCGCCGTTCAGGTGCTTGAAGAGGAGGACGGTCGCCCGCCTGACGCTTGCGAACTCGGCGGCGAGGTCTTCGAGCGCCGTGTCGTCGAACGACCCGCCCCGGATGTAATCGTCCTGCTCGTAACCCGGCAGCGCCGTCTTGTCATTGCGCGCGAAGCGCAACGCCCTGTAAGAGAAGATTCGCTCGGAGTCGATGAGGTGGCCCACCAACTCCTTGATGCTCCACTTGTCGGGCGCGTAACGAAAGCCCGCGCGCTCCTCCGGGATAGAGCGCAGGAGCGCCAGCGTCTCATCTATCTGGCTGCCCAACACGCCGACGATGTCGCCGTCCGGGACGAGCGAGACGTACTTTCCGAAGTCAGGCACGTACTCAGTCTCATCCGGCTTGGCCGTTGTCACGTCTGTCATCTGTTGATTCCTCTCCGGTCGAATGGTATTTAATGCCGAACCTTAAACTGCTAATCGTCCGCTTTCCGCCACGCCCCGCAAAGCTCGCCGTCGCACTCGTGCGGGTAGTATGCCTGCACGACCCTGTCCGCGGCCTCCTGTGCGGCCCTCAGCGTCCAGCGGTAGAACTCTATCGGTTGACGGTTCTCGCCCGGCGGCTCGCGCACATGCACGAAGAACCTGTGCGTGTCCGAGACGGCCGTCGCCTTGACCGTCTCGCCCAGATGAAACCTGTGCCAGTAACTCATCTCAAGAACCTCTCGCTTTTAAATATTATGGCTCAGGCACGGACAGGCTTCGACTGCGCCCGTCTTCGGGTTCATCCACAGCGAGTGCCTACGCCCTTCTCGCTTCAGGTCGGTCTTCGAGAATCAAAGCAATCGCGTCGGCTAAGTCCTCACGACATTCTTCAATCGTGCGCCCCTGCCCGTTAGCGCCCGGTATCTCCGGGCAGTAACCTATAAACCATTCCCCGTCTTGCTCGATGAGCATAGTGAATTCGTTACGCATAGAATGCCTCCTCTGACGAAGAACAATTTACACCAAGTTGCTAAATAATAAAGAGAGACGCCGCGAAGTTGTCATGGCACAACTTCGCGGCGTCTGAAATTTTACTCGCTGCCTCCGTTAGTTCCCTTTCGCTGCCGGGAGGGCCGGGACGGGCGGCGCGGCCGTTTCGAGCGCCGGCAGGTAGAGGAGCGGGCTGGTCGGCTCGCCGTTGATGCGGACTTCGTAGTGCAGGTGCGGGCCGGTCGAGCGCCCCGTCGAGCCGACGAGGCCGAGGTGCTGGCCCTTCTTGATGGGCTGGCCCTCCACCACATCAATCCGCGAGAGGTGGCCGTAGCGCGTCTGGATGCCGTTGCCGTGGTCTATGTAGATGCCGTTGCCATAGCCGCGCATCCGGCGCGCGATGACGACCACGCCGTCGGCCGCCGCGATGATGGGCGTCCCCATCGGCGCGCTGATGTCCTGTCCTTTATGAAACTCTATGGATGAGCCGCCAAACGGGTTCTTGCGCGTGCCCACTCCGCTGCGCAAGGGTCCGACGACAGGCCAGATCGAAGGGATGCTGGCGGACGCCCCCGCGCCCGCTTTCGGCGCGAGCGCGGCGCGCGACGCGGAGGCCGCGGGCGCGCGCGAGATGATTACGATGTCGTTGGTCAGTGCGGGCTGGCTCGCGTTTGAATAGGTCAGCGCGGTCTTCCTGACCTGTGGATTCTGCGGGACCATCTCCGCTTCGTCAAAGTCGTCCGTCTCCGCCTGACTTTCGCTATGGACGCGGCGCGCGCGCTCCTCTTCGCGATTGCCGTCGGCGCGCTTGGCACGCGTCTGCGCCGAAACGCTGACGGCGGTCAGACAGAGAAGGGCGATGCCGAATGCCAGTAGAGTTGAGAGCGGGCGCAGGTTGACGCTGCCGGGGGCTGGGGGACACGAATATTTTATCATTGACCCTTTCTCGGCAAGCGCCCGACGCGAGAAAACAAAGGGGAGCGTCGAGGCTCACTTAAAAAGCATAGTCACCGACCAGAACGGGGAAGATGCTTAACTTGCTCTGATGATTATTGCCCAAAGGCTTGCCAGAAGGATGCAAGCCCATGACCCGAGTCTAGCCAATCAAGCGCCGCCTGACAACCGGCAATTTGACCGCCCCTGTCCGACTCTGAGACGCGTGGTCGGCAATCAGGACTTCCGCGCATGACATTTCAAAAGCACAAGAGCCTGACTCTCATCCTCGCTAAGAACCGGCCGTATCATTTGAAGCCACGCGGGTCGCAATAAATTTCAGGGGAAATTATCGGAAGGTCCAAAGAATTGGTGCCGGCGGTGGTGCTATAGTAATGGAAATTTCAATCGAGGAGGTTCTGATGAAACGCCGTTTCGTGCTTCCACTCGTGACGCTTCTTTTAGCCGCCTGCGCTCCGGCAATTTTGGCACAGACGCCCGCCGCGACGCCGACGCCGCAGGCCGCGCCCGCGCCGACGCCCGCGCCGGCCGCACCTGCCGCGGCCGCGCCACAGGTCGCAGCTTCCGCCCCGGCGGCCAACCCCGCGGACGTGGCCTCCGTTGACAGCATTCTGGCCGCGCTCTACGACGTGATTTCTGGTCCGGCGGGCCAGAAGCGCGACTGGGACCGCTTCCGCTCGCTCTTCGCGCCCGGCGCTCGCCTCATCCCGACGGGGCCGCGCCGCGCGCCCGGCACCGCGCCCGACGCCCCGCTCACGGGCAAGGAGGAGTACGGCTCGCGCGCCTTCACGCCCGAGGAGTACATCGAGCGCAGCCGCCCCTTCCTCGAAGAGCGCGGCTTCTTCGAGCGCGAGGCCGCGCGCCGCACAGAGCAGTACGGGCACATCGTGCACGCCTTCAGCACCTACGAGTCGCGCCACAAGGCCGACGACCCGAAGCCCTTCATGCGCGGCATCAACAGCATCCAGTTGATGAACGACGGCCGGCGCTGGTGGGTCGTCACAATCTTCTGGGAGGGCGAGACGGAGAAGACGCCGCTGCCGGAGAAGTATCTTAAAAGCGACCGCTAACTAACAGACCACGATCAAGAGCGGACCACGAAGACACGCGGGACGGCGCGAAGTAAGAGCGACTCCTTTCGCGCCGTTCCGCGTGTCTTCGTGGTCCGACTTTTATTTCTCTTCGAGCGCGACCTGCGCGAGCGCGATTGCGCCGCAGACGCCTGCGTTGTCGCCCAACAGCGGTGGGACGATGTAGCCCTCTATTTCGCCGGTGAGGACCGCGGACGCGAGGTAGTCGTTGATTGCCCGGCGCGTCTTCTCGCGTATCAGCCGGAAGAATTGCTCCTGGCCCAGACGGCCCGCGCGCCTCACGCTGCCGCCGATAATTATTCTGCGGGGCGACAGCACGCTCGTGATGTTCGCCAGGGCCAGCGCGATGTACTCAGTCTCGTAGGCCCAAGCCTCGTGGTCCGCCGGAAGCTCTTCCGCCCTCACGCCCGCCCGTCTGAAGAGCGCCGGCCCCGAACAGAGACCCTCCCAGCAAGGGCCGTGGTACGGGCACGCCCCCTCGAACGCGTCGCCGGCCGCGCGCGGCAGCAGCATGTGGCCCATTTCAGGATGTATCAGGCCGTGCACGAGCCGGCCGCCCGCGAGCGCGCCGCCGCCGATGCCTGTGCCAATTGTGATGTAGACGAAATCATCGAGGCCCGCTGCGCCGCCCCAGTAATGCTCGCCGACGGCCGCCGCGTTCACGTCCGTCTCGAAGGCGACCGGCACTTCCGAGAAAGCTTCGCGCACGGGGCCGACGATGTTCGCGTTGTTCCAACCCGGCTTCGGCGTCGCCGTGACGTGCCCGTAAGTTTGGGAATTCGGATTCAGGTCCACGGGGCCGAACGAGCCTATGCCGACGGCGCGCAAGCGTCCGCGCTCCCGCTGTTGACGCCTGAGCCAATCGGTCGCCTGGGCCAAAACGCGCGCGGGGTCGTCGCCGGTCGGGAACTCTGTGCGCGCGAGGTCGTGCGGCCCCGTGCCGACGGCACACACGAACTTGGTCCCGCCCCCTTCGATTGCTCCGACCAGCGCGTCTTCGCGTTTCACCGGCATAAGTTTTCGGCCTTCCATTCACAGCCGCGCCGTCCCCGCTTGCGACAAAACGGACGGCTGTGAGACTCTTAGCGCCTCAAGTGACAATAACAAACTTAGCGCCTTCGCGTCTTTGCGTGAGAAAACTATTTCACGCTGGAGGAGTGAAGGATTGACCATCAATCCGAGGGAGACTGAGAGATGAGATACCGTCGGTTCGGGCGCACGGGCTGGGAGGTGAGCGAGGTCGGTTACGGCATGTGGGGCATGGGCGGCTGGACCGGGTCTGACGACGAGGAGTCGCTCGCCGCCTTGCAGCGCGCCGTAGATTTGGGCTGCAACTTCTTCGACACGGCGTGGGCCTACGGCGACGGCCGGAGCGAAGCCCTGCTCGGGAAACTGGTCCGCGCCAACCCGGACAAGCGGCTTTACACGGCCAGCAAAATCCCGCCGAAGAATCGCGCCTGGCCGAGCCGCCGCGAGTTCGCGCTCGACGACGGCTTCCCGCCCGACCACATAGAGGAGTACGTCCACAGCAGTCTTAAGAACGCGGGGCTCGAAAGCTTCGACCTGATGCAGTTCCACGTCTGGGAGGACTCCTGGACGGAAGACGACCGCTGGGCCAAAAAGGTGGACGAGCTGCGCGGCCAGGGCTTGATTAAAGCTATCGGCATCAGCCTCAACCGCTGGGAGCCCTGGAACGGCGTGCGCGCAGTCCGCAGCGGCCTCGTTGACGCCGTGCAGGTCATCTACAACATCTTCGACCAGAACCCGGAGGACGAGCTGTTCCCGGCGTGCCGCGAGCGGGACGTGGCCGTGATCGCGCGCGTGCCGTTCGACGAGGGGACGCTGACGGGCACGCTGACGAAGGAGAGCCGCTGGCCCGAAGGCGACTGGCGTAACACCTACTTCGTGCCCGAAAACCTGATCCCGAGTGTCGAGCGCGCAGACCGTTTGAAGCCCGTCGCCGAAGGTGCGGGGCTGACGATGCCGGAGATGGCGCTGCGCTTCATCCTGAGCAGCCCGGACGTGTCAACCATCATTCCGGGGATGCGCAAGGTTCGCAACGTCGAAGCGAACGCCGCTGCGAGCGACGCCGGACCATTACCGGATGAGCTTGTACAACAACTGCACGCGCACCGCTGGGACCGCCAGCCGACACGCTGGTCACAATAACTCAACCCCTTTGCGTCTTTGCGCCTTTGCGTGAGGAACCTAAACATCTCACGCAAAGGCGCAAAGGCGCGAAGTAAAGCTCTCGAATTCCAATTAAGAGGAATGACTCCGTGTTGAAAATTCGGACTTGCGTTTTGCTGATTGCTTTGACGTGTGTCTGGTGCATGGACGCTTTCGCGCAGACGGAGGCCCTGCCGTTGAAACTGGTGTCGCCCGGCAGCCAGCTCGAAATCACGCTGGCGCTCAACGAGCGCGGCGCGCTCGCCTATTCCGTCTCTTACAGAGGCCAGGCGGTGCTCATCCCCTCCGCGCTCGGCCTGGAATTCAAGCAGGGCGGCCTGCTCTCGCAAGGACTGCGCGTGACGAATGTCCGGCGCGACGAGCGCGACGAAAACTACACGCTCGCCGCCGGCAAGACGCGCGAGGCGCGCGACCATTACAACGAGCTGACGGTCTCCCTCGAAGAACAAGGTGCGCCCCGGCGCAAGCTCGAACTAATCTTCCGCGCTTACGATGACGGCGCGGCCTTCCGCTACCGCCTGCCATCGCAGACGGCCGTCAAAGATTTCGAGCTGGCGGCCGAACGCAGCGAGTTCCGCTTCCCCGCGGACCTGGACTGCTGGGCCTTGCAGCTCGGCAGCTTCACCACTTCTTACGAAGGCGAGTACGACCACATCATCTCGGACCGCATCCGCGCCGACGCCGTCATCGGCCTCCCACTCGTCTGCCGCTCGCGCGACGAGCGCACGACCTTCGCGCTCTCTGAATCCGATTTGAAAGATTACGCCGGCCTCTACTTCGCGCGCGTCGCCGGCGGAGGCTACGGCGTCACGAGCCGCCTCGCGCCGCGCCGCGACGACAAATCAGTCGCCGTGCGCGGCACGGTCTCGGCCGAAGGCTTCGTCACGCCCTGGCGCGTCGTGATGGTCTCAAGCGAAGCGGCGAAACTGATCGAGTCAACGCTCATCCAGAACCTCAGCACGCCGAGCGTCGTCAATGATACGTCGTGGATACGGCCGGGCCGCTCCGCCTGGGACTGGTGGTCCGGCCCCAACACGGAAGGCGCGGCGTTCAAGGTCGGGATGAACGACGCGACGATGAAGCACTACATTGACTTCGCCTCGGAGATGGGCCTCGAATACATGCTGATTGACGCAGGCTGGTACAGCCCTCTGCCCGGCTACGGCCCCCAGATGGATTTGAAGGCCGACCTCACGAAGACGATTCCAGAGATAGACCTCCCCGGCCTCGTCTCTTACGCGCGCGGCAAGAACGTAGGGCTGTGGGTCTGGGCGCACTGGCGCTTGGTCAACGACCAGATGGACGCGGCCTTCCCGCACTTCGAGCGCCTCGGAATCAAAGGCGTCAAGATTGACTTCATGGACAGCGACGATCAGGAGATGGTCGCCTTCTACCACCGCGTGCTCCGCAAGGCGGCCGAGCACCACCTCCTTGTTGACCTGCACGGCGCGTACAAGCCGACGGGGCTCGCGCGCACTTACCCGAACTACCTGACGCAGGAGGGCGTGATGGGCGCGGAGTACAACAAGTGGTCCGCGCGCGTCACCGCCACGCATAACGTGACGCTCGCGTTCACGCGACTCTTACTGGGCCCGATGGACTACACGCCCGGCGCTTTCCGCAACCGCGCGCGGCGTGAGTTCAATGTTAAATTCATCGGGCCGGAGGTGATGACGACGCGCGCGCACCAACTGGCGATGTACGTCGTTTACGAGAGCCCGTTCGCGTGCGTCTCCGACAACCCCGAGGCATACAGGGGACAGGCGGGCGCGGAGTTTCTTAAAATTGTGCCGACGACGTGGGACGAGACGCGCGCGATTGGCGGCCGGATCGGAGAGTACGTCGTGGTGGCACGCCGCCGCGGGCGGGAGTGGTACGTCGGCGCGCTGAACAACGAGGAGGCGCGCGAGATTCAACTGCCGCTCATCTTCCTGGGCGGCGGCGGCTACAAGGCGACCGTTTACGCCGACGGCGCGCAGGCGGGGGAAGTCGTCGTGACGACGACCGCGGACATCAACAGCGGCAAATTCAAAGGCACGGGCGGCCTGATGACACTCAAGCTCGCGCCGGGCGGCGGCGCGGCCTTGCGTTTGACGCCCATCAAGTAGAACCTTCTTTCTTAGCGCCTCCAGCGTGAGATTATTTCACGCAAAGACGCAAAGGCGCTAAGAGTTGACTCGGGTTCCGTGATGCGCCTTAAATAGAAACTCGGAGGGTATGTATATGGGCGGGTCTTATCCGATAGCCGTTTACTACGAGCACCCGGAGTGGTTCCGCGCGCTCTTCGCGGAGCTGGACCGCCGCGCGCTTCCCCACCTGCGCCTGGACGCGAGCCGGCACCGCTTCGACCCGACCGCGGGAGAGAGTGAGTACGCGCTTCTCTTCAACCGCATGAGCGCCTCGTCCTACCTGCGCGGCCACGGCAACGCGCTCTTCTACACGCGCGATTTTCTGGCACACCTTGAGCGCAAGGGCGTGCGCGTCGTCAACGGCACGGAAGCCTTCGCCGTAGAGACTTCAAAGGCGCTGCAACTCAGCCTGCTCGACTCGCTCGGGCTGAGTTTCCCGCGCACGCGCGTTATCAATCACAAGAGCGAAGCCCTCGCGGCCGCCGGCGAGCTGAGCTTCCCCGTCATCGTCAAACCGAACATCGGCGGGCGCGGCGCTGGCATCGTGCGTTACGACTCGCCCGCCGCTTTACGGCACGCGGTCGAAGCGGGGCAGGTCGAATTGGGCGTCGATAGCACGGCGCTCGTGCAGGAATACGTCCCGGCGCGCGGCGGCCACATCACGCGCGTCGAGACGCTCGGTGGCCGCTACCTTTACGCGATGAAAGTCTTCCCCACGGGCGAGAGCTTCAACCTCTGCCCGGCCGAGATTTGCCAGGTCGAGGACCAGGCCGCCGCCCTCGGCGAGGTGTGTCTGGCCGACGCGCCGAAGGCCGGGTTAAAAGTTGAAGCCTGCGAGCCGCCCGCGGAAGTCGTCGAGACGGTCGAGCGGATCGCGCGCGCCGCACACTTAGACCTCGGCGGCATAGAGTACATGGTGGACGACCGCACGGGCGCGCTGCTCTATTACGACATCAACGCGCTCTCGAATTTCGTCGCGGACGCCGTCAACGTCGTCGGCTTCGACCCGCACGCGCGGCTGGTCGATTATCTCGAAGAGGAGGCCCGGAGATGCGCTACGGCTACTGGCTCCCGGTTTTCGGCGGCTGGCTGAGGAATGTCGAAGACGAGGGGATGGAAACGAGTTGGGAGTACACGAGCCGCCTCGCGCGCCGCAGCGAGGAGATTGGCTACGACCTGACGCTCGTCGCCGAATTGAACCTCAACGACATCAAGGGCGCGGACGCCCCCTCGCTCGACGCCTGGTCCACGGCCGCCGCGCTCGCCGCCGTCACCGAGCGTTTAGAGTTGATGGTCGCCGTTCGCCCGACCTTCCACAACCCCGCGCTCCTGGCGAAGCAGGCCGCGAACATTGACCACATCGGCGGCGGCGGCCGCCTCTCTCTGAACGTCGTCTCGTCGTGGTGGGCCGACGAGGCGCGAAAGTACGGCGTGCACTTCGAGCAGCACGACGACCGCTACGCGCGCACGGCCGAGTGGCTGAAAGTCGTGGACGAGATGTGGAAACGGGACCACTTCTCTTTCGAAGGGAAGTATTACCGCGTCCAAGATGCAGTTATGCAGCCGAAGCCAAAGACTCAGCCCCGGCCCGTCATCTACGCGGGCGGCGAGTCGGAGGCGGCCAAGGAGATGATCTCGCAATTGTGCGACGCCTACGTCATGCATGGCGACCCGCCCGAGCGCGTGCGCGAGAAGGTCGCGGACATGGCCGCCCGGCGCGAGCGCCACGGCCTCCCGCCGATGAAGTACGGCGTAGCTGCTTACACAGTTGTGCGGGACACGGAGGAGGAAGTCCGGCGCGAGATCGCGCGCATCACGGACGTGAAGCAGTCTGCCGCCGGCTACGAGAATTACCAGCAGTGGCTCGCCGGCACAAAACTGGAGCAACAGGTCTCGCTCGAAGACTACTCGGTCTCGAACCGCGGCCTTCGCTCCGGCCTCGCAGGCACGCCCGAGCAGGTCCGCGACCGCGTCGCAGAGTTTGAAGAGGCGGGCGTTGACCTGCTCCTCCTCCAATGCAGCCCGCAGCTCGAAGAGATGGAGCACTTCGCCGAAGCCGTCATCGCCCCGCGCGCTCAAACGGCCGCGGTGAGTTAGACCGGGGACAAAAAATACGCCTCGCGGGCCGCGCGGAGTGGTAGTATGTGCCGCCGTTTCCCTCGCGCCGATTTCAGAAGACTTCGCCGCAAGTTATCTCTTTCAACTCAGGACTGAACAAGATAAGGAGTCAGGATGGGAAAAGTGAGAAGAAGTACCTTACTCGGCTTAACGCTGTCGCTACTCTTCGTCGCGGGCTGTAAAGTCAGTTGCACGACGGCCAACATCAGCAGTCTAACGCTCAGTAAGGATAAGGAAGGCAACGTCCAGACGAAGGAGTTCACACCCGCCGATACCGTCTACGCCAGGGCTACTGTCTCTAATTCGGGAAGCAAAGTCACACTCAAGTTCAACCTCGTCGCGGAGAAGGTTGAGGGAACCCCGGAGAACGCTCCCGTGGCCGACGCCGACATGTCGATTGACCTGGAGAGCAGCGGCTCCGGGCTTTACCACGTGCGCCCGACGAACGGCTGGCCTCCAGGTCGTTACCGGATCGAAGTCGCCATGATGTACAGCGGAGAGCAGAAAGATAAGAAGTCGGACACCTTCACCGTTACGGGCGGAGGAGGCGGAGCCGCCCCCACGACAAGACCCTCGCCACCCCCCGGCCCGGCCGGCGGCGATACTCCCGAGGAGAACGCCAACGACTCCGAGGACGGCAGCCCGGACAGTGAACACTGAAGGATTAAATGGCGGCCGACATTACCCCCCGAGCCTGAGTTTGTAAACTGCAAGCGGAGCGGCGCACCCGTCAACTCGACGACGGGTGCGCCGCTTCTCGTCTTCCTGAGTCGGGCTACCTGACATTCACCTTGAGCGTGTAGCGGGCCGAGGGGTGTGCCACGACGTAGACGTAATAGTCTCCGGTCCTCGGGACGCGGCCGGACCACCGCCGGCCGTCGTCATACTCGGCCCCGAATTTCGCCGTCTCGCCGGAGTAGTAGTCGGGCGATTCGCTCACGGCGAACGACGCACGGTTTTCACCCTCACGCCGCCAGGAGAGGCGCACCGTCAGAAGCTGGCCTTTGCGCGCGCGGACCACGTAGCCGTCATGCGACTCGCCGCCGATGAAGCCGCGCGTGAGTGCCGCGCCGCGCAATCTCACGGCGAATGAAGTTTCGTGCTCCGGGCCGTCAGTCGGGTTACTGGTCCGCCTCAAATTATCCGCCCAACCTCTGATGACTTTGGGCGTCCGCCTACCACCTTCGTTAAAATATCTGGTCTTTTCGCCCTGGCGGAAGATGGCGGCGTGGACCGTGCTGTTGGCTAAATCAATCGCTACGGCCGATTCCAGATGCGTGCAGGCGTGAATCAGGCAGCCGCTGGAGAAGAGGAAGTTCCCGCGCTTTGCGACCGGGCTGAGCGTCTCGAACGACTCCATGAACGAAGCATATTGATTCCCCATGAGCTTTCGCATGCGGGTTTGGATCGCCGGATTTTTGAGAAGGTCGTCGGAGTCCTGGCCTGCCGTCGCGGCGATGCCGGGCGGCAACGCGGCGCGTTTGCTCTTTGCCGTTTGCGCCGCCGCGGGGAAGCACGCGACCAATGTCAACAATAATGCGAATGCCTGTTTTCTCATGGCTCTACCTCTCTGCCGAAATCGTTCGCGGGCCGCTCCGCAATGAGCGCCCTGACTGGGCGCGAGACGCTGACCGTCAGTGCGGTTTGCCGTAGCACAGCTTGCGCCTCCAGCGTGAAACAGCCGTTCTCGCTGGAGGCGCAAAGTTAAGACGTAAGGCGCTGGAGAGTTGAGTTTTGGTTTTGAGACCAGTTAATAACTCAGCCCGAAGCCGTACTTGAAGAGCGGGTCGTAGGTCTTGTCGCCAACGTTGATGGGAAGCTGTGCCATCGAGCGCGGCCACGTGAACGAGAGCTTGCCCGCGGGCTTGTAGTCGCCGAAGAGTACGTCCGCCACGCCCTGCCCTTCGGTGCCCGGCAGCCACGCGGCGACGAAGGCGTCCGCCTTGTCGAGCACCGAGTTGATAATCAGCGGGCGGCCAGAGACGAGCACGACCACGACGGGGATGCCAGCGTGCTTCATGTTGTCAATCGCCGCCACGTCCTCGGCCGCGAGCGACAGGTCTTCCGTGTCGCCGACGCCCTCGGCGTAAGGCGTCTCGCCGACTACCACGACGCCGACGGTCGCGCCCTCCGCGCCCGAGCCGTCTTTCGCGAAGGTGACTTTCGTGCCGGCCGCGACCGCCTGCTGAATGGCTTTCAAGATGGTCGTCCCGCCCGGCAGCTCCTGCCCGCTCTTCCCCTGCCAGTCAATCGTCCACCCGCCGCACTGGTTGCCTAAATCATCTGCGCTACGGCCTCCGACGTGTATGCGCGCCGCAGTCTTCGAGAGCGGCAAAGTCTTCTTCGCGTTCTTCAGGAGCACTAAGGATTCGCGCACGCACTCGCGCGCGACCTGGCGGTGCTCGGCCGAGCCGAACGTCTTGTGCAAGCTCCTGTCGGCGAGCTGCGAACGGTTCTTGTCCATCAGGCCCATCGCGAACTTGACGCGCAGGATGCGGCGCACCGCGTCGTCAATCCTCGACATCGGCACTTTGCCTTCGCCCACCAGCTCCTTCAGGAGCGTGAAGAACTCCCTGTACCTGGTCGGGACCATGAACATGTCCATGCCCGCGTTGGTTGAAATCTCAATCGCCCGCTTGTAGTCGGGCGTGATCTGGTCTATGGCGTTGTAGTCCGAGATGAGGAAGCCGTCGAAGCCCATCTCGTTTTTTAGAACGTCGGTCAAGAGCTTCCTGTGGGCCGACATCTTGACGCCGTTCCAGCTGTTGTAAGACGGCATGATGGAGCCGACGCCCGCCTTGACCGTACTCACGTAGCCCTGCATGTGAATCTCCCGCAGCTCTTTCTCGGAGACGCGTGTGTCGCCCTGGTCCAGGAGCCTCTTCTTCGTCACCGGGTGCTCGAAGCCTCCTGTGCCGAAAGCGGTCCCGCCGTCGCCCGCGTAATGTTTGGCGCAGGCCAGCACGCTCAAAGGATTGCCGAGGTCGCTGCCCTGAAAGCCTCTGACCGCCGCCTCGCCCAACTCGCGGGCCAATTCGGGCGCTTCGCCGAAGCCTTCGTAAGTCCTCCCCCACCTTTCGTCGCGCGGGACCGTGACGCAGGGGGCGAACGTCCACTGGATGCCGGTGGCGCGCACCTCTTCGGCCGTGACGCGCGCGGCGCGCTCGACGAGGCGCGGGTTGCGCGTGCAGCCCAGCCCTATGTTGTGCGGGAAGACGGTCGCGCCGAGCACGTTGCCGTGGCCGTGCACGGCGTCTATGCCGTAAAGAATCGGGATGCCGAGCCGCGTCTTGACGGCGCGCGCCTGGTACTTGTCGTAAATGTCCGTCCAGGCTGCGAGGCTGTTGCCGGCCTTCGGGTCGGAGCCGCCTCCGCTCAGGAGCGAGCCGAGGAAATAAGTCTCGATGTCGCCGATGTCCTTGAGCGCGTCCTGCTCGGCCTGCGTCATCTGCCCTATCTTCTCTTCGAGCGTCATGCGTGCGAGCAACTCATTCGCCTGTGCGTCGAAAGACTTGAGCGGACGAGCGGACGCTTGCGGCCGGCCGGCGGCGATGAGTGCGGGAAGCGTCCACACGGCGGCCCCTGCGGCTGCCGAAAGCTTGATGAAGTCGCGGCGGTTCAGTTTTCTTGTCATTAACGGGCTGACTCCTCGGAGTTGAATGATTAGAGAGCGGTTTCAAGAATAATGATGAATGCGGAATGATGAATGATGAATGAAAGACAACTTGTTTTTAATTCATCATTCATCATTCCGCATTCCGCATTGCTTTTCGGGCATTTCCCACCGGCCCGTTTCCGCAGAGCGGAAGATGGCTTCGATGACGGCCATGTTGTTGACGGCGTCTTCGAGGGGGATGGGCTGCGCCGCGTCCTCGCGGATGGCGCGCGAGAAGAGGTCGCCCTGAATCTCGTACTGGTCGCAGGCGGGGAACTCTATCGCCTCTATTCCCCCGCCGAAAAGGTCCGAGCCGTCGTCCACCAGGATTCGCATGGGCCGGTCGGAGGGCGCGTTGAAAGGAATCAGGACTTCTATGCGCCCGCGCGCGCCGAGGAAGTGCAGGCGCTGGTAGGGGACGAGCTGCGTCGAGCACGTGAACGTCGCGTGGCCCGAAGGGAAATCCATCATCGCGGAAGTCAGGCGGTCTGTGCCGAACTCGGGGTCGCGCTCTACAAGCGCGGAGACGCGGCGCGGCTCCTCATTGAAGAAGAGCCTGGAGATGGTGATCGGGTAACAGCCTATGTCCATCAGCGCGCCTCCGCCCGTCTCCGGCCTGTTGCGTATGTTCGCAGCGTCCGTGTTGAAGTAGCTGAAGAAGCCGTTGATTGCGCGAAGCTCCCCGATGCGACCCCCGCGCACGAGCGCGAGCGCGCCCAGCCACTGCGGGTGTGTGCGGACCATGAAAGCCTCTTGAATTTTCACGCCCGTGCGCCCTCGCACTTCGAGCAGGCGTCGCGCCTCTTCCGAATTTAGACCGAGCGGCTTTTCGCACAGCACGTGCTTGCCCGCCTCCGCCGCCCTGATGGTCCAGGGCACGTGCAGGTCGTTCGGCAGCGGATTATAGACAGCCTCGACCTCGGGGTCGGCGAGCAGCTCTGCGTATGAGCCGTAAGCCCTCGGGATGCCCAGAGACCGGGCCGCGCGCCCCGCCTTCAACGCATCCCTGGACGCGATGGCCGCGACCTCGGACCACGCGCCGCGCTGCATCGCCGGGATGACTTTTTCGACCGCGATCTTCGCCGCCCCGAGGACTCCCCAGCGGACTTTATCATTCACGATTTATCCGTCTCCCAATGGTTCGCAATTACTGGCCGTGACTAACCGAAGCCTTGCGGCTTTCGTCCAGCAACTCGGTCGTGCCCTCCGTGACGCTCCGCGGGAGGGCTTGCGGCGCGGGCTCAGAGGCGATTACTTCCTGCTCCTTCGCCTGAGCCTTGAGCCGGCGCACGCGCTGGGGCCTGGTCAGCAGGCCGCCGATGAAGCGGCCCGTCCCGGCGAAGGTCGGTATCAGGCCGACGATCCAGGCGGCGCGCAGCGCGGGCTCCAGCGGGAAAGGGATTTTCGCCAGCGTCTCGGGCGGGATTAAGCCCACGATGACGCCCGCGTAGTAGTAGAGGAAGATTATGATGCCGACACCTGCGCCCATCGCGGCGAGCCCCCTGGCGATGTGATGCTCTCGCCTCAGCTCAAGCTTCTCTTCCCTCTTCTCCTGCTCGTGCTCGATGTTGCTGACGATCTCTTTCTTCATGCGCTCCATCGCGCGCGAGACCTCTTCGCCCGCGTGCTCGCCCGCGTGCTGTGCCTTCAGCTCGTTCATGATCGCCTTGATCTTCGGCAGCGGCCCGCGGTCGCTGCGCGCGACGGCCTCGCCGAGCGAGACGGCGCGGGCGATGAGCTTCAGGTTCGCGCCGCAGGAGCGGCAGAAGCTCTGGTCCGCGGCGGCCTCCGTGCCGCACTGGGGGCAGTACATGACCTCTCCTCTCCCGCCAACCGTATCACAAAAGCCCGTCGTCGTTAATCCGCGCGGGCGCGGCGCGCACCCTCCGGCGGCCCGGCCTTCGGAAAAATAGTTTGCTCGCGCAATTCAATGTGATATAGCTAAGGGTCACGTTATGCGACGGATTGACCTCAAAAGAGCCCAGGCCGCGAATTTCAGCACGATGCGCGACATCAACCGCCAGATCGTGCTCAACTACGTGCGCGAGCGTGGCCCAATTTCCCGCGCCGAGATAGCGCGTGAGACCGTCCTCCAACGCTCCACCGTCTCGACCATCGTTGACGCGCTCGTCGCCGACGCGCTCGTCGAAGAAATCGGCGAAGGCGAGTCCACGGGCGGGCGGCGGCCGACCCTGCTCCGCCTGCGTGCCTCGGGCGCGGCCGCCGTCGGCGTTGACATCTCGCCGACGCGCACGACCGTGGCCGCGTCAGATTTGGCCGGGCGCGTCATCGAGAAAGAGGAGTTCGTGACGGACGCGGACTTCGAGAAGACCATCACGCGCGCCATCGAATGCGTGCTCGAATTCAAGAAGCGGTACGGCGAGGGGCTCGAAGGCGTCGGCGTCATCCTCCCCGGCCTGGTGGACTCGGACCAGGGCACGGCGCTCTACGTCCCTTACTTCAACTGGCGCGACCTCAAGGTCGAAGCTCGCGTCTCGGCGGCCACGGGCCTGCGCGTGATGATTGACAACGACGCCAACGCGGCGGCGCTCGCCGAGCTGTGGTTCGGCCACCCGGAGGTGAGCAACGCGCGCGACTTCATCATGGTCTTCGTCTCCGAGGGCGTCGGCACGGGCATCATCATCGACGGGCAGATTTACCGCGGCACGGGCGGCGCGGCCGGCGAATTCGGCCACATGATTATCGGCCAGCAGGCCCCGGCCGCCTGCTCCTGCGGGAGCTTCGACTGCTGGGAGGCTTTCGCCTCCGGGCGCGCGGCGCTCGCCCGCTACAGTCGCCTCACGTCCGCCTCGCCGGACCAACTGACCTTCGCGCAGTTGATCGACCGCGCGCTCGAAGGCGAAGAGGCGGCGCGCACCGCGCTCGTGGAGACCGCGAAGTATGTCAGCATAGGCATCTCGAATCTGATCGTCGGCTTCAGCCCGGAGCTGGTCGTCGTCGGCGGCTCGATTGCGCGCGCCTGGCCGCTGGTCTCCGAAGTCTTCGGAGAGATAGTGGAGAGAAGCGTCCGGCGCGGGCTGCCCACGGCGCGCATCATCGCCTCGACCCTCGGGGAACAGACCACACTGATGGGCGCGCTCTCGCTCGTCCTCGCCAACAAATTCGCCTACGCGCCTTCTATCTAGTGCTTTCTCCTTTGCGACTTTAGAATAGTCTTTACCGCGCCGCGCCTTCCTGATAAAAATAGGGCATGCTCAAAAAACTCTCCTTCGCGTTTTTCGCGCTGTTCGCATTTGCCTGTCCGCCGCATGCGCCGTTCGTTCTGGCCCAGACGGCCGCGCCGCAGGCCGCAGACGCTTCGCAAGTCGCCTGGCGCAGACACGCGCGCCTCAAACGCGGCATCAACCTGAGCCACTGGTTCGCGCAGTCGCCGCGCGCGGACTACTCGGAGAACCATCTCAAGACGCACACCACCGCCGAGGACATCGCGCTCATCAAGAGCCTCGGCTTCGACCACGTCAGGTTCACGGTCGAGCCCGCCCCGCTCATGGACGAGGCCGCGCCGGCACAGCTCAAGCCGGAGTATTTGCGCCAGCTCGACTCCGCGCTCGACATGCTGCTCGCGAGCGGGCTGGCGGTCGTCGTGGACATACACCCTTCGGATGAGTTCAAGATCAGGCTGCGCACGGACGACCGCGCGGCCGCAAGCTTCGTGGACTTCTGGCGCGCGCTGGCGCGGCATCTTTCGGCGCGCGACCCCGAGCGCGTCTTCCTCGAAATCCTCAACGAGCCGATGGTCGAAGACCACTACCGCTGGATCGGCATTCAAGCGAAGGCGGCCGCCGCGATTCGCGAGGGAGCCCCGCAGCACACCATCATCGCGACCGGCCCGCGCTGGTCGTCCGTGGAGCAACTGCTACTTATCGAACCGCTCGCCGACCGGAACGTCATCTACAATTTTCACTTCTACGAGAACCACAACTTCACGCACCAGGGCGCGACGTGGGGCGCGGCCTTCTGGCCGTACCTCAAAGGCGTGCCCTACCCTTCGAGCCCGGAGACGGTCGCCCCCCTGCTCGCTTCAATCGAGAACGAGCAGGCGCGCAACGCCTTGAAGTTCTACGGCGAGGAGCACTGGGACGCCGCGCGCGTGGACAAAGAGATTGCGCCGGCGGTCGCCTGGGGGCGCAAGCACCACGTCCCGCTCGTCTGCAACGAGTTCGGCGTCTACCGCGCCTACGCGCACGAGGCCGACCGCCTGCGCTGGCTCGAAGACGTGCGCTCGACGCTCGAAAAGTACAACGTAGGCTGGGCCATGTGGGACTACGCGGGCGGCTTCAGCGTCGTCATCAAGAAGGACGGCACGGCGCGGCCGGACCCCGGCACGGTCGCGGCTTTAGGGCTTAGAGCGCCCGCCCGGTAACGGGGTAGAAGGGATGGAGCCACGACCTCACACGAAAATGGTCCGCGCCCGAAGCCCTCGTCGAAATGTTAGACAAGAATCGCTAGAAGGCGTCTTTCATCGAGCGCACCTTGAGGCGGCTGCGGAAATCGGCCAGCGTCATCGGGGCGCTCGGGCGGAATTCGACTTCGACTCGTTGGCCGGGCCGCAGGTCGAAGTAGTTGTCGGAGAAGAAGCCGGCACCATTCGCCAGCGAGAGGTAGACCGCGCGGGCGAACTTGTCGGAAGTCACGGCGACTTTGAACCCTCGCGGGGTCCGCACGACTTCTGTGCCAATCCGCGCGGCCGGCATGGACAGGTTCTTGTAGGGCTCGAAGAAGTAGTTGTTGCCGGACACACTCTTCCCGCGGACCTTGAGGTCGTAAGTGAGCACGACATTCTTCGCGTCCCTCCCCTCCAGCCAGGTGCTCAAAGGGATACTCAGGTAGGGCTTGCTCTGTAGCGGCGCGACTGAGACATTCTTCACCTCGCCCTTCAAAATGTTCCCCTCGAAGTCCATGAGCATGACGCTCAGCTCGGCCGACTGCGTGCTCGTCCGATCCGAGACGACGTAGAAGTTGAGGCTGCCGTCTTCCAGGTGAGGGCTGACGAGCAGGTCCGCGTGGAAGCGGCGCGCGTAGTACTGTAGCGCCTTCCAGCGGCCATAGTAATCAATGCTCGACCAGGAGGCGACGGGCCAGCAGTCGTCAATCTGCCAGTAGAGCGAGCCCATGTTGCGCGGCATGATGCGGCGCAGGTGCTCGGCCCCCGTACGGATGCCCTCGGCCTGCAAGACCTGGCTGACGTAGAGGAACGACTCGAAGTCTTTGGGCTCCGGGTACTCGCGCAGCATGTACTCGCGGATGAGCTGGTTGCCGCGCGGGTGGCGCTGGTGCGCGAGCATGACGGGCGACTGTATGTCGCGCTCCGCGGGGAGCGTGTAGGTGCTGACGGTCTCGATCTGCGGGAACGACTGGAAGCCGTACTCACTCATGAAGCGCGGGAACTGTTTCTCGTACTCGCTGAAGGGCTGGGACGCGTGCCAGACGGCCCAGTAGTGCACGTCGCCCATCTTCTGCGAGTCGGAGTCGTCTTCGAGATTGGAGCTGGGCGAGCTGGGCCAGTAAGGACGCGAGGGGTCAAGCTCGGCGGTGACTTCCTTGAGCACGCCGTGGAAGAGTTTCAGGTAATCGTCCCAGAGCGAGGCCGGGAGGTTCTGTTTCCAGCCCCAGTGCTGCCAGGCCGTCTCGACCTCGTTGTTGCCGACCCAGATGACGAGGCTCGGGTGGTTCCTGAGCCGCTTGACGTTGTCCACGGCCTCGGCGCGGACGTTGTCAAGAAACTTCTGGTCGCCTGGGTACATCGAGCAGGCGAACATGAAGTCCTGCCAGACGAGGATTCCCATCTCGTCACACAGCTCGTAGAACTCGTCCGACTCGTAGATGCCGCCGCCCCAGACGCGCAGCATGTTCATGTTGGTGTCGCGGACGGATTCGAGCAGGTGCCGATACTTCTCTTTCGTGACGCGCGTCGGGAAACTGTCCGACGGAATCCAGTTGCCGCCCTTGGCGAAGACTGGCACATTGTTGATAACGAACTCGAAGCTCTTGCCCCACTGGTCCGGCTGCTGGCGAAGCTCAAGCCGGCGCAGGCCCGTGCGCGTGCGCGCCTCGTCCGCGAGCCTGCCGCCCACGACGAGCCGCGCCCTGAAGCTATACAAAGGATGATCGCCGAGGCCGTTCGGCCACCAGAGCGCGGGGCGACGGATGACGAAAGCGAGCGCGACGCGGTTCGTGCCGCGCGTGAGTCTGACCTTGCTCTGGGCCGCGACCCCTTTGCCCGTCAGATTGTCCACGACGACCGTGCCGTCCAGGTCCGCGTCCGCGACGACTTCGACTTCGGCCGTGAGGCTCGCGCTCCCGGTCGTGACCTGCTTCTGCGCGATGTGCAGGTCGTTGATGCGCGCGCCGTCCCAGGCTTCTAAGAAGACGGGTTTCCAGACGCCGCTCGTCACGAAGCGCGGCCCCCAGTCCCAGCCGTAATGGTAAGGGGCTTTGCGCGTGTGCGGGCTCGTCTTCTCGCCCTGGTCGTTGGACGCGGGCAGTTGGAAGCTCATCTTCGCCATCACCGGCAAGATTTCGTTGATGGGCGAGCGGAAGCGGATCAGCAGGGTGTTGGGGCCGGCCGCGAGCGCACTCTTGGCGTCCACGCGCCAGGTGCGGAACATGTTGTCCGCATTCAGCAGCAGTTTGCCGTTAACAAAAACCTCCGCGTAGGTGTCTAATCCCTCGAAGACCAGCTCGACGCGTTGTCGCTTGAGCAGGGCGGGCGCGACCGTGAAGGTCGTCTGGTACTCCCAGTCCGTCTTGCCGATCCATTGCAGCTTCTGCTCGTTGTCGCGGTAGAACGGGTCTTCGATCATTTTGTTGGCGAGCAGGTCCGTGTGGACGCAGCCGGGGACCGAAGCCTTGTGCCAGGCGTCCTTGCCGGCCTCGCGGAACTGCCAGCCGGCCGTCAAAGGTTTTCGGATTTTCGCGGGCGCGGCCGCGCCTCCTGTGCCAGTTTGGGAATGAGCGCCGTGGGCCATCATCAGTAAGAGGGCGAATGTCGCCGGCAGGTTTCTAAGGGTTCGCACCTTCAGCTCTGACCTCGCAGGGGATGGATTTAAGACTGTCCAAAGGGATTCGCGCGTGCTCAAAATAGTGCCCGGCACAGTAACACCAAACGCGCCGCGCCCGCCACAACTTTCGCAATGCTCAACCCCTTTGCGCCTTTGTTTTTTACTTCGCGCCTCCAGCGAGAACGGCCGTTCACGCTGGAGGCGCAACAAAAGAAATACTAAACGCGCTGGAGGCTTGAGTCTTGGTTTTCAAGACTCTTTATTGACTGTCAACGCGGCCCCCGAAAGTTTGTTCTTGACGGATTATCCATCAAGGCTTAACCTCGCGCAAAGTTTTCTCCGGCTGTTGAACAAAGTTCGGGTTCTTTCGGTTCTTCCCTGTCGCAGCTTTTCTTTGCCTTAGCCATGAGACGTATCAACCTGAAGAAAGCCAGTGTCGCGCGCTCCGACACGATCCGCCACATCAACCGGCAGATCGTGCTCAACTACGTCCGCGAGCGATCCCCCATCTCGCGCGCCGCCATCTCGCACGAAACAGAGTTGCAACGCTCGACCGTCTCGCTCATCGTTGACGAATTGAAAGAGCAGGGCCTGATTGACGAGGTCGAAGGCGAGTCAACGGGCGGGCGGCCCCCCATCATGCTGCAACTGCGCGCCACGAGCCCCGTCGCCCTCGGCATCGTCCTCGGCACCAAGCAGACGGTCGTCGCGACCGGCGACCTGGCGGGGCACGTCCGCGAGCAGGAGCAGTTTTTGACGGACCCGCGCGAGGAAGAGACTGTCCGGCAGATCATCGACTGCGCCCGCAAGTTCATCAAAAAAGAGGAGGGCATAGAGGCCATCGGCCTGAGCCTCCCCGGCCTGGTTGACCCCGAGACGGGGAAAGCCGTTTTCATCCCGCACTTCAGGTGGCGTGACTGGGACATTGCGGAAAAACTTGAGGCCGCCACGGGGCTCCCCGTGAAGGTCGAGAACGACGCCAACGCGGCGGCGCTCGCCGAGCTGTGGTTCGGCCGCCCGGAGATTCGCGAGGTGCGCGACTTCGTCATGGTCCTGGTCGAGGAGGGGCTCGGCACGGGCATAGTTTTCGACGGGCAGATTTACCACGGCGAGGCCGGGGCCGCCGGAGAGTTCGGCCACATGACGATTGGCACGGACGCGCCGACGACGTGCGCGGCCGGCGGGACGGAGTGCTGGGAGGCGTTCGCCTCCGAGCGCGCGGCGCTGGCGCGCTACAGGAAGCTCGCGGGGCGCGGCGCGGGCGTCGTCACCTTCGCGCAGGTGGTTGACCAGGCGCTCGGCGGGGAGCGGAACGCGCAGGCGGCGCTGTTGGAGACGGGGCGCTACCTGGGCGTGGGCATCTCGAACGTCATCGGCGGGCTGAGCCCGGAGGCGGTCATCCTGGGCGGGCCGATTGTCCGCGCGTGGCCGCTGATCGGCGCGGAGCTGTTGAGGTCCGTCGAAGAGAACAGCATCTGCCACGGCCTGCGCGACGTGCGCATCATCCCCTCGACGCTCCGGGAGATTCCGACGCTCATGGGCGCGCTCGCCCTCGTGCTCTCAAGTAAATTCGCGGCCGCGACGACCGCCTGAATTAAGAAAGCGTTTCAAAACCAAAGCTCAACCCCTTTGCGCCTTCGCGCCTCCAGCGTCGGGACGGTTTTCTCTCGCTAGAGGCGCAAAGACGCAAAGGCGTTGAGTCTGCCATTCGTGGCTCGTTCCTTTCTGCTTTCACATCAATCCGGGGTGGACACTCTGATGAAACTGACAGCAACCTTTCTACGCTCTTTGAGAAGTAGGCGCGCGCTCGCGTGCCTGTGCGCGGTGCTGACGGCGGCGGCGGTGCTCGCGCCCGCGTCGAAGATGCAGGAGAGAACGCCCGACTATAAGAACCCGCGCCTGCCGGTCGAGCGCCGCGTCGCGGACCTGCTCGGCCGCATGACGCTGGAAGAGAAAGTGGCACAGCTCGTCTGCCTCTGGGCCATGAGGCCGCAGGTGGGGCAGCAGACGGACTTCTCGACCGACCTCGGCGACTTCTCGCCCGAGAAGGCGCGCGGCGTGATGCCGCACGGCATAGGCCAGATCGCGCGCCAGCGCGAGCGCAAGGACCCGCGCGACGCCGCGCGCTTCGCCAACGCCCTACAGAAGTGGCTCGTCGAGAACACGCGCCTGGGCATCCCGGCCATCTTCCACGACGAGGCGCTGCACGGCCTGATGGCCCAGCGCGGCACGCACTTCCCGCAGCCCATCGCGCTCGCCAGCTCCTGGGACCCCGAGTTCGCCACGCGCGTCTTCACCGTCGCCGCGCTCGAAACGAGAGCGCGCGGCAGCCACCAGGTGCTCGGCCCCAACCTGGACCTCGCGCGCGAGCCGCGCTGGGGTCGCACCGAAGAGACTTACGGCGAAGACCCTTACCTGGTCTCGCGCATGGGCGTGGCCGTAATCCGCGCTTTGCAGGGCCCTGGGCCGGGCGTGGACAACGAGCACGTCATGGCGACGGCCAAGCACTTCGCCGCGCACGGCCAGCCCGAGGGCGGGACGAACATCGGCCCGGCCAACTACTCGGAGCGCGTGCTCCGCGAATACTTCCTGCCGAGCTTCGAGGCCGCCGTCAAGGAGGCGAACGTCATGAGCGTGATGGCCTCTTACAACGAGATTGACGGTGTGCCGTCGCACGCCAACAAGTGGCTGCTCGGAAAGCTGCTCCGCCAGGAATGGAACTTCGATGGCCTCGTCGCTTCCGATTATTATGGCATCCCACAGCTTATGGATTTGCATCACGTGGCGGGCAATAAAATGGAAGCGGCGCAGCGCGCGCTTGAAGCGGGCGTTGACGTTGAACTGCCTGACCCGGATTGCTATCAAACGCTCCTGCAACTCGTTAAAGACGGCAAGGTCTCGGAGGCCGCGCTCGACAAGGCTGTCGCGCGCAACCTCAAGGCCAAGTTCCTGCTCGGACTCTTCGAGAATCCTTACGTTGACCCGGACCGCGCAGCCCGCGTCACAAACTCGCAGGCTCATCGCGACCTGGCGGCGGAAGCTGCACGTCGCTCCATCACTTTGCTCAAGAACGACAACAATCTGCTGCCCCTTGATCGAAGCCTTTTGAAATCAATCGCCGTCATAGGCCCCGACGCAGATCGCGCGCACCTAGGCGGCTACAGTGACAATCCGGGGCGCGGCATCAGCATCCTCGAAGGCATCAAGAACAAGGTCGGCGCGCGCGTCAAAGTAAATTTCGCGCAAGGCTGCAAGATTACACAGGAAGGCGG
>DASWQY010000035.1:0-10941 GCA_036403435.1 Pyrinomonadaceae bacterium | reverse complement strand
CGTGGGCCGCGACGCGGACCTCGTCGTGTTAGACGCGGACAAGACATTCCGCGTCGAACCTGCGATGATTCACCACCGGCACAAGCTGACGCCTTACAGTGGGCGGACTTTGCGCGGCGTCGTCGAGCGGACATACTTGCGCGGTCGAAAAATTTACGAGCGCGGGCAGTTTTCGGAAAAGCCTTCCGGAGTGATGTTGAAGCGAGGTGGGGCGTGAACGATTTCACGGAACTGATTGATCTGGCCGCGGAACGTTTGGGGGGCGCGGTGCTCTACGCGAACGACGATTTCTTCGCGGAGAAGGAGAATCTCCTCAAGCCGGCGGCGCCCGTCTTCATCGAGGGCAAGTACACGGACCGCGGCAAGTGGATGGACGGCTGGGAGTCGCGCCGCCGCCGCACGCCCGGCTTCGACTGGTGCCTGATACGCCTCGGCCTGCCCGGCCGCATACGCGGCGTCGTCGTTGACACGAGCTTCTTCCGCGGCAACTACCCCGAGCAGTGCTCGCTCGAAGCGGTCGCGCTCGGCGGCCGCCCGGACGTTGACGAGCTGACTGGCGAGGGCGTGCGCTGGGCGGAGATTCTGCCCGTCTCTGAACTTCGAGGCGACTCGCAGAATCCTTTCGAGATTAAGAGCGGCGAGCACTACACGCACCTGCGCTTCAAGATTTACCCGGACGGCGGCGTGGCGCGGCTGCGCGTTTACGGCGAGGTCGTGCCCGACTGGAAGGCTTTGGCGCGGCGCGGCGAGATTGATTTGGCGGCGGCCGAGAACGGCGCGCTCGTCGTCGCGTGCAGCGACATGTTCTTCGGTCACCGGCACAACCTGATTATGCCCGGACGCGCCGCAGACATGAGCGACGGCTGGGAGACGAAGCGGCGGCGCGGCCCCGGCCACGACTGGTCCGTGCTTCGGCTCGCGACGCGCGGGGAGATTCAAAGAGTCGAAGTTGACACCGCGCATTTTAAGGGCAACTATCCTGACACCTGCTCGCTCGAAGCCGCGGACGCGGGCAGTGTCGGTGCGGACGAATCCAAAATTGGCACGCCTCAGTGGAGAGAGCTTCTGCCGCGCACGAAGCTCCAGGCGCACACGCGCCACTTCTACGATGAGGAGCTTCAGAACGTGGGCGCGGCAACGCACGTGCGCTTCAACATCTACCCGGACGGCGGCGTCAGCCGTCTGCGGCTTTACGGGAGGATGAGCGGCCGAAGTTGAGCGAAGCGTTGGAGAGACTGAACGGGCTGCCGCATGAAGAGGCGGAGGCGGAACTCTTGAAATGCTGCGGCTCTACTTTTTGGGCTCGCCGCATGGCCGGAGAGCGTCCCTTTCGTGACCTGGGGGAGCTGCTCGCGAAGGCCGACGCCGAATGGCGGGCGCTCGACGCCGAAGACTGGCTCGAAGCCTTCAGCCGCCACCCGAAGATCGGAGAGCAAAAGTCTGAGCGTGCGCAAGCCGCCGACACCCGACAGTGGTCAGAGCAGGAGCAGGTAGGCACGCGTTCGGCGGACGAAGAAACAAAAAGGCAGCTCGCCGCGGCCAACCGCGAGTACGAGAGCAAGTTCGGCTACATCTACATCGTCTGCGCCACGGGCAAGACGGCCGCCGAGATGCTCTCGATTTGCAGGGAGCGTTTAAGCAACGACCCCGCCGACGAACTCCGCGTCGCCGCCGAGGAACAGCGCCGCATCACGCACCTGCGTTTGCGAAAACTTTTAGAAAAACAGAATTCAGCATCCAGGAGTCAGAATCCAGAATGAAAGGAAAGGCAGAATCCAGGAGCCAGAATAAAAGAGAGATAGAATAAAAGCGGGTTTCAGCCTTTTATTCTGGATTCTGGATTCTGACTCCTGAATGCTGCTTTTAGAAAATGAACGCGATTACGACACACGTGCTGGACACGTCGCAGGGCCAACCGGCCGGCGGCGTGCCCGTGACTCTGGAGGTCCAATCGGCGGAAGGCGACTGGACTCTGCTCGGGAAGGACGTGACCGACGCGGACGGTCGCGTGAGAGACCTGCTCCCGCCAGGCCACGTTCTCAGCGAGGGCGTTTACCGGCTGACCTTCGACACCGGGACATATTTCGCGGCGCAAGCCGTGCAGAGTTTTTACCTGTCGGTAGTAATAGACTTCACAGTGCGCGACGCCGGGCAGCATTACCACGTGCCGCTCCTGCTCAGCCCTTACGGCTATTCAACCTATCGTGGGAGCTAATTGATGGACATCAATCCCGAGCTGAACGCCTGGCTCAATCTGATTCTGCGCTGGGTGCATATCTTCGCGGCCATCATGTGGGTCGGGACGACCTACTACTTCACCTGGCTGGACGCGCGCCTGCACGAGGAGGAAGCCGCGGGCGGCCATGATAAAGCGCAGGTCTGGATGGTGCACAGCGGCGGTTTCTACGTCGTGGAGAAGGAGAAGCGGCCGGGCACGCGCACGCTTCACTGGTTCCGCTGGGAGGCGGCCATGACGTGGTTGAGCGGCTTCCTGCTGCTCACGCTGATGGCTTACCTCGGCGGCGGGACAGGCATCGTGGACCCGGACGTGCTCGACATCTCGGGCACCACGGCCATCCTCATCGGCCTGGGCACGCTCATCATTGGCTGGGTCGTTTACGACTTGCTTGTGCAGTCGCCGCTCGGACGCAACGAGACGTTGTTCGCCGCCGTCGCTTACCTGCTGGTCGTCGGCGCGGCCTACGCTTTGACGCACGCGCTGAGCGGGCGCTGGGCCTACTTGCACGTGGGCGCAACGTTCGGCACGATCATGGCCGCCAACGTCTGGATGAGAATCCTGCCCGCGCAGCGCAAGATGATCGCGGCCACCAGGGAGGGGCGCGAGCCGGACGCGCAGCTCGCCGCGCGCGCCAAGCTGCGCTCCAAGCACAACACCTTCATCGTCGTCCCGACAGTCTTCCTGATGATCAGCAACCATTACTCCAACACCTACGGTAGCCGCTACAACTGGCTCATCCTCTCCGCCCTGGTTCTCGCGGGCTGGGGCGCGGCGAAAATCATCAGAAGGGCGTAAGACGAGACGCGGCGACGCGGGAAAAAAAAGAAGAGACTCTATCCCCGCGGGTTTGTTATCGCCGCGTCGCCGCGTCACCGCGTCTGCTCTTACTTCTGCCTGTTCTTGAGAATCTTGACGAACGAGCCCGAGCGCAGCTCGGCGACCGTCAGGCTTGAGAGTTTGAGCGCCTCCTGCTCTGTGACGGCCCCGCAGTTGACGGCGCGCAGGAAGTAGTTGAGCAAGCCCTGGCCCGTCGCCGCGTCGTCGAACACGTCGCCGACGAGCGTGGCCTTCGCCGCCTTCTCGACGAAGTTCCTCAGCCGCTCGGACGCCGCCTCAAGGCTGTCCAGGAAGAAGGCGTAGACGGCCGCGTAGCGCGTCGGCAGCTGCGCCGGGTGCAGGTCCCAGCCCTGATAGTAAGCGTTCACGAGTGAGTGCTGTATGTGATCGTAGTGCAGCCGCCACGCGCGGTGAACGGTCGCGCGGTTCTCCGCGAGCTGCTCGGGCGTCAACTCCGCGCCCACGGCCGCGCGGTGCGGCGCGACGGGCATGATGTTGGTCGCGCCGTCGGAGAGCCAGAGGCCCGTGCCGCCGTAGGCGACCTGCATCATCTGGCGCGCGAAGTCGCAGGCCGGGTGCGTCATGTGCTGGTGCGCAGCCGTGATCTGGCAGCTCGCCGTGTAGTCGTATGTGCCAAAATGCGCGGCGGTGCAGCGCCCGCGCGCCGCTTCGAGGAGCAGCGGCAGGTTGGAGCGCCCGCGGTCGTTGATGATCGCCTGCGTGGTCTCGATCATCAGCTCCATCTTGAGGGAGCCGGCGGCGAGGCCGGTCTCGGGTTCGAGTAAATCGAAGATGTCGGCGAGCGCCGCGACCTGCTCGGGCATGACGACTTTGGGGAGCGTGACGACGAAGTTATCGGGCGGGCGGTTGACGGTTTCGGCCAAGAGCGTGGTCAGGAAAATGTCGAGCGTGCGCAGGCTGCGCTCGCGCAATTCTTCGGTCAGCGGCTTGATGCGAATGCCTATGAAGGGCGGGAGCGTCTTCTGCTTCATCCCGCTTGCGACCTCGCGCGCGGCGGCGTCGGCGTGCCCGTCTTCCTCCTCGTCCGGGCGGTTGCCGTAGCCGTCCTCGAAGTCAATCCGAAAGTCTTCGACCGCCTCGCGCCTGAGCTTCTCCGTGACCCGCTGGTAGATGGTGTGGGCCAGCCAGAGCGGCTTGTTCTCGCGGCGGACGGAATCCGGCGTGACGTAGAGGCGCGCGGCGATCTCGGACGACTCGTCGAGCGCGTCGGGCAGTGTCTCGGAGCCCGGAAGGCCGATGGCCCTGGCGAAGGTCAGGAAGTCCGGGGCGAACTGTTCGAGCGAGCGGCGGGCCAATTCGCCGAGCCTGCGCGCCGAGTCTGCTTTGAAGAGGTGCGCGCCGCCGTAAACAGTGTGCACGGGCTGGCGTCGCCCGGACTCGCCCGGATATTTTCGTGCGAACTCGGTGTTGGCCTCTTGAAGCCTGCTTGAAATCTCGCTCGTTGATTCAGGCGACAGGGATGTCTTCATGGCGCTCCTTATCCGTTAATGGAAGAGGACGGAAACGAACCACGCGCATCACACGAAGAGACACGAAGTAAGCTCAACCCCTTTCGTGTCTCTTCGTGTGACTTCGTGGTTCGTTCCCTTTACTTAAGTATATTTCATTTCGAGGGAGCAAAGTCCAGCACAATCGCGTCGTGGTCGGAGAGCCTGCCGGCGTCGTCCGAGAGGTTGCCGACGACGCGCGGGCGGCGTTCGGCGTCGGGCTCCAGGTCTTTCCCGGCGAACCAGTCCAGCTTGAGCGAGCAGCGGCCGTTGTAGGGCGCGAGCGCGCGGTTGACGAACCAGAAGCACCAGCCGGGGACCCAGTCGGCCATGTTCGTGTTGGTCGCCAAATCCTGCACGTCGTAGTGCAGTGTGCCGGCCGACGGCGCGTTCAGGTTGCGGTAGTCGTAGCCGCGACGCTCAAGCTCTCGAAAGAGCGCGCGCTCGAACCAGCGCGCGGGATTCAGGTAGTGGTTCTCCAGGACGTGGCCGACGCCCATCATGACGCGGCGGAAGAAGCCGACGATGGAGTAGACGGCGCGGCGCGAGTTGTAGGTCGAAGTGTTCCAGTCGCCGCCGATGAGCACTGGGAGCCGCGGGCTCAAAGTGTCCAGGTGATCCAGGACCAGTTTCATCTGCCGGTGGCGGTGGCCTTGCGTTGAGTGCGCGTCCAGGTGCAGGCTCACGGCGCGGAAGGCCCCGGCGGGGTGCTCCACGTCGGCGATGACTGCGCGCTGAGAGCCCAGGCGCTTCTCGCCGCCCTTCATCTTGTCCTTGCCGTTCGGCAGCGCGAGCGAGTGCGCGCGCGAAAGCGGGTAGCGCGCGAAGAGCGCGTTACCGTGGAGCGCCTGTCGGTTCTCGCCGCTTGTGTGGACTTCGAGGCCGCTGCCCTTGTTCAGGTTGATGTAGCAGGGCGCGAAGACGTAGTTGAGTCTCAAACGCTCTGCGATCTCGCGCGCAACGAAGCGATTCCCGGAGCGCGCCATCCCGTAGTCGAGTTCCGTGAGCAGCAGCACGTCGCTCTGGCCCAGGTCCGGGTGCGCGCCGAGGACTTCGATGATGCTGTCGAGTCTGAGCCCGCGCTCTATGTTCCAGGCGGTCGCGCGGACGGAAGGCGCGGGGCTGGGCGGGGAATCTGGCGCGAACTCTTCCTGCGCGACGCTCGCGAGGACTCTTTCGACCTCGGGCCGTAAACGCGCGTAGAGCGGCGAGGACTCAAGCGCCCTGGTCGAGTCGAACTTCTCCAGTTCGGAAAAGTGCGGCCGGAGGTCATGGTCGAGCGCGGATTCGGCCCGCGCTTCTTCGTCTGTCATCAATATGTTCAAAGCCGCAAGACGGTAACATCCCGCGCGACCATTTTTCAACCGACCGACAGCCCTTCGGGGGCCGCGCACGCTCGCTCTGCTTGTTAATGCAACTCCTCTTCTGGTAACTTCCAAAACTCCACGGCGGCCTCGCGCGTAATAAACCGGCGGAGCGGTCCAAACAGCAGTCTTTTCATTCTCGACGATGACAAACTACACGACAACCTCTCGCCCGCCCGCGGTCGCGCTGCGGTGCGAAGGGCTGGTCAAGCAGTACCCGGACGTGAGGGCCGTGGACGGCATCGACCTGGAGGTCCACGCAGGCGAGTGCTTCGGACTGCTCGGGCCGAACGGGGCGGGGAAGACCACGACCGTCGAGATTTTCGAGGGGCTGACGGAGCCGGACGGCGGGGCGGTCGAAGTTTTGGGCCAGCACTGGGGTGAGGGTAACGACCGCGCTTTACGCAACCGCTTCGGCGTCCAGTTGCAGGAGACGCAGCTCGCCGAAAAGCTCACCGTCGCGGAGACCGTCAAGCTCTTCCGCAGCTTCTACACGCGCGGGCACGACATCGAGAGCATCATCGGTCTCGTCGAACTCGAAGAGAAGCGCGACTCGCGCGTCGGCAAACTCTCGGGCGGGCAGAAGCAGCGCCTGGCCCTGGCCTGCGCGCTCGCCGGAGACCCCGAGCTGCTCTTTTTGGACGAGCCGACCACGGGCCTCGACCCGCAGGCGCGGCTCAAGCTCTGGGACATCGTTGAGCAGTTCCGCGCACACGGCGGCTCCGTCGTGCTGACGACGCACTACATGGAAGAGGCCGCGCGGCTGTGCGACCGCGTGGGCGTAATGGACCACGGGCGCGTGATCGCGCTCGACGCGCCGCAGAAGTTAATCGATTCGCTCGGCGCGGACCAGATAGTCGAGTTCAGCGTCCGCGGCGAGATGGACGAGCGAGGGCTTGAGAACCTGCCGGGAGTCGGGGGCGTGCGCGCGGCCGGCGCGGGCTACGCCCTGACGGTCTTCGACATTGGGGACGCGCTGCCGGCGCTGCTCGCGGAGATCGGGCGGCAGCGGGCTGAGATGCTGTCGCTGACGACGCACCAGGCGACGCTCGAAGACGTTTTCGTGAGTCTGACGGGAAGAATGTTACGCGATGTCTGACGAGGCAATCATCAAGAGCGCGGGCGTCGAGACGGAGGAAGCGCCCGCGGAAGAAAGAGCGCCGGACGATACCCGCGCGCGCAAGGCGGGCGGCCGCCCGGCGGACGCGGGACGCCTTCACCCGCTCGTCGAGCTGACGCTGGCGCGCATACGCGAGTTTATGCGCGAGCCGGAAGTAGTCTTCTGGGTCTTCGCCTTCCCCATCCTGCTCGTCTGCGCGCTCGGCATAGCCTTCCGCAACACCGGGCCGGAAAAAATCCCGGTCGCCGTCGAAAGGCAGGACGCTCAGGACGCGCAGGCCGACGCGCTCTTCAAAGCACTCTCAAGCTCGGGCGACGTGCAGCCCACTCTGCTTTCGCCCGCCGAGGCCGCGCAGGCGCTACGCAGCGGCAAGGTCGTCCTCATCGTCCGCCCGCCGACGGAGCAAGACGCGGGGACGCGGGGAGGCGGCGACGCGGCGAAGACAAGCGATGCCTCCGACAGCCTGCGTCTGCCCCTCCCCGCATCTCCCGTGTACCGCTACGACCCTGCGCGCCCCGAAAGCAAGCAGGCGCGGCTCGCGGTTGACGACGCTTTGCAGCGCGGCGCGGGGCGTGCGGACATCGTGCGCGCCAATGACGAGACTTTCACGGAGCCCGGTGCGCGCTACATTGACTTCCTGATTCCGGGCCTGCTGGGGATGAACTTGATGGGGAGCGGCCTGTGGGGCGTGGGCTTCGCTGTGGTCAACGCGCGGACCAAGAAGCTGCTCAAGCGTTTCGCGGCGACGCCGATGCGCCGCTCGCATTATCTACTCTCGTTCGTCTTCTCGCGGCTCATCTTCCTGGTGCTCGAAGTCGCGGTCGTCATCGCGTTCGCCTACTTCGCCTTCGGCTTCCGCGTGCGCGGCTCGTGGCTCGAAATGGCTTTCCTGCTCCTCCTGGGCTCGATGACGTTTGCCGGCATCGGGCTGCTCGTCGCGGCCCGGCCCAAAACGATTGAGGGCGTTTCGGGCTTGATGAATCTGGTAATGATGCCGATGTGGCTGCTATCGGGGACGTTCTTCTCGTCGGCGCGCTTCCCCGATTTCCTACAGCCGTTCATCAAGGCGCTGCCGCTGACGGCGCTCAACGACTCGCTGCGGACGGTGATGAACGACGGCGCGTCCGTCACGACGGGCTGGCTCGCGGTCCTCGTCCTGCTCGCCTGGTGCGTCGTCGGCTTCGCCCTCGCGCTCAAGGTCTTCCGCTGGCAGTAGTGAAGAGCAATGCGGAATGCGGAATACAGAATGATGAATTAAAAGCCAATCGTCTTTAATTCATCATTCATCGTTCATCATTATGAAGACGAAGTCGGTCAAGACTCTTTACGACGAGATCAGCCGCAAGTATCACGAGAACAGGTCGCGGGCGATTAGCGATTTCACGGAGCTGCCGGCGGTGATACGGCTGGCGGGAGACGTGCGGGGCTTGCGCGTCCTGGACGCGGGGTGCGGGCCGGGCCGCCACTCGAAGCGCCTGCTTGCGAAAGGGGCCGAGGTGACGGGCATAGACGCGAGCCCCGAGATGATTCACATCGCGAAGCAGCATTGCGCCGGGCGCGGGCGTTTCCTGACGGCTAACTTTGAGAGCGCGAGGTTCAAGCGTGCCTCGTTCGACCTCGTCATCGCCAGCCTGTGCCTGATGTACTCGAAAGAGCTTGCCCCGGTGATACGCAACTTCGGCCGCTGGCTGAAGCCGGGCGGGCGTCTGATCTTCTCGATCTATCACCCCGTGCGGTTCCTGCACAAGATTCCCGACTTCGATTTCTCCAAACGCAGGAAGGTCTGGATTCACCTGCAAGGCTGCGACGTGACCGTCTTCAATTACTACCACCCGACCCCCAGCTACTTCGACGCGCTCCACGACAACGGCTTCAGCGTCCGGCGAATCATCGAGCCCGTCCTCAGCCGCCGCCGCAAAGGCTGGCCCGAAGACAACTACCGAATCCCTCGCTCAATCGTGATCGAAGCGAGAAAACAGTGATAAGTGATGAGTGACAGTCAGGTCCGCCGCGTTAGCGGCGTTTGAATTTAGCCCGGCGTTTCAACGCCGGGTCAGAGCGTCAAGGTTAATCGGCGTCGCGTCAGCGACGCGTGAGTGATTGATTCAGGCATCGCTGACGCGACGTAGCGAGATGATTGCCTGTCGCTCCCGGCCTTAAAAGGCAGGGCTAAATTCACCCGGCCGCTAGCGCGGCCGCTTTACTCATCACTTATTACTCATCACTCATCACTTTCTTTAGAGGTGTGCGCTTGATTGAATCAACTCAGAGTGAGATGGGGCGCGACGTGGAGTACGTGCGGCGCGCGGTCCGGCTGGCGCTTGAGGCCGAGGCGGGGGGCAACTTGCCGATTGGGGCCGTCATGACGCTCGACGGCGCAGTCATAGCCGAGGCGGGGAACGCGTTGTTGGTCCCGCAGTATCATCCGGGACGCCACGCGGAGATAGAGATGATAGGGAGGGTGCCGGCCGAGTTGTGGGGCCGCGCGTGTGAGATGACTTGCTACACGACGCTTGAGCCCTGCGTCATGTGCGCGGGCGCGCTCCTGCTGCACGGCGTGGGGCGTGTGGTCTTCGGCGCGCTCGACCCAGAGGGCGGCGCGGGCGCGCTCCTCTCGCACCTGCCGCCTTATTACGCTGGCGGCGCGGGCGTCCCCCTCTGGGTCGGCCCGCTGCTGCCCGAAGTCTGCGGCCCGCTTTACGCGCGCGTGAACGAAATCTTCGACGCGCTGCCCTGCGGCAAGGCTCGTTTCGTTTGAGGAAAGGGCGTGCCGCGCGCCTTTCTTCGCCGCTGCCGGCCTGTTCGTTGACAGGCACGCCCCGGTCTCATTAAGATGTGCCACCACGTCGGTAGTCAAAAGGGCATCCATTCAGGGTCATTCCTCGTTCGCAATTTGCACTAACTTGAAAATTTGATTTGCCGGGAAGCGGCTGCGCCTATCTCTCTACTCGCCGCGCCCCGTGACACGACCCGTCAGCATGAGCCTAAACATTTTCCCCTTCAAGCCAACCCCTACAGGAGAAACTATGCACAGTCGCTTACCACGCACCATTGCAGCCGTCATCAAAGTTGGTCTCCTTTGCCTCCTCGTCTCATTCGCGTCTTCCGCTGCGCGCGCGCAGTCGCAGATCACCACGGGCGTCGTCCAGGGGTCGGTCTCGGACCCGAACGGCGCGGTCGTCCCCGGAGCCACCGTCGAGGTGAGGAACGTCGATACTAATCTCACCCTTAACAGGAGCACGGACGAGGACGGGCGGTTCACCTTCCTGCAACTGCCGTCCGGCAACTACGAGCTGACGGTCACGAAAGAGGGTTTTTCAAAGCTCATCCTGAAGAGTTTTCCGCTGACGGTCGGGCAGACCATCGCGCTTAACCTGGACATGAAAATCGGGGGGCAGGTGGCGGAGGTGACGATTGATAGCGTGCCGGTCGTGGACACCGTCAGGACGGAATCAAGCTCGACCATCAACGAGCAGGCCGTCAGCAACCTCCCCGTGCTCGGGCGCAAGTTTGAAGACCTGCTGACGCTCACCCCGAACGTCTCCATCGTGCAGGGGCCGGACGGCGACGAGATCAACTTCGCGGGCCAGCGCGGCGTCTTCAACAACATCAGCCTCGACGGCGGCGATTACACCAACGGCTTTTTCGGCGAGCAGGTCGGCGGCCAGCGCGCCGCGATCGACATCACCCTCGATGCGGTGAAGGAGTTCCAGGTGATCGCGAGCGGCGCGACGGCCGAGTTCGGCCATACCGCCGGCGGCGTCGTCAACGTGATTACCAAGTCGGGAACCAACGCGGTCAACGGCTCGCTGTTCTATTACCAGCGGCTCGAGGGGCTGACGGCGAACACGTCGGACGGCAAGCCGCTGCTGG
>DASWQY010000034.1:0-150819 GCA_036403435.1 Pyrinomonadaceae bacterium | reverse complement strand
ACGAACTTGCGGTCGAGCGCGCGCGCGATGGAGCGTCCGAGCGAAGTCTTGCCGACGCCCGGCGGGCCGACCAGACACAGTATCGAGCCCTTCGGCTTCTCCTTCAACTTGCGCACGGCGAGCGCTTCGACGATGCGCTCCTTGACCTTCTCAAGACCGTAGTGGTCTTCGTCGAGAATCTGCTGCGCCTTAATCAAGTCGAGGTTATCGACCGAAGCCTTCGACCAGGGCAGGTCGGTCATGATCTCCATCCAGTTGCGCAGCGTCGCCGTCTCGGCCGCGTCCGGGTGCATGCGCTCCAGCTTCTTCAACTGCCTGAGCGCCTCTTCCTCCGCCGGCTTCGGCATCTTCGCCGCCTCAATCTTCTCGCGTAGCTGCGCGATCTCTTCGGCCAGTTCGTTGCCCTCGCCCAGCTCCGACTGGATGGCCTTGAGTTGCTGTCGCAGGTAGAACTCGCGCTGTGAGCGGTCAATGTCGGCGCGCGCCTGCGTGTTGATCTCCTGCTGGACCGTGAGGACTTCGATCTCTTTGTTCAAAAGCTCGTTGACGCGCCTGAGGCGGGCGGTCGTGTCCGCGATGTCGAGCACGCTCTGCGCGTCCTCGACTTTCAGTTCGAGGTTCGAGGCGGAGAGGTCCGCGAGGCGGCCCGCGTCGTCCAGATTGGCGATGATCGCCATCACCTCGGGCGAGATGTTCTTGCCGAGGTTCGCGGCCTTCTCCATCGAGGCGCGCACGTTGCGAATCAAGGCTTCGACTTCGAGCGAGCGTTCCGGGGTGGTCGTCTCCTGCACGACTTGCAAGCGCGCGCGCAGGTACTCGCCCGAGACTTCGACGGACTCGATGCGCGCGCGGGCGAGACCCTGGACGAGGATACGGATGCGCCCGTCGGGCAGCTTGAGCATCCGCATGATGACGGCGACTGTGCCAATCTGGTAGAGGTCTTCGCCCCCCGGCTCCTCCTTGTCCAGGTCCTTCTGCGAGGCGAGCAGGATCATGCGGTTCTCGCCGAGCGCCTCGTCCACCGCGCGGATCGACTTGTCGCGCGAGACGAAGAGCGGCACGATCATGAAGGGGTAAATAACGATGTCGCGCAAGGGGAGCACGGGCAGCTCGTTCGGAATCTGCAACTGCTGCTCAGCGCCCTCGGCAATCTCCAAACCCTCTGGAATATCTACGCTGTGTGTTGACATATCAATTATACGATTCAATATGAAGGACGGATGGGGACGGCCTTCGGTTACAGCCGCCGAAACTCAGCCGTCAACTTCTTTAATCGGGACCCTGAATTCAGCGCCCCGCCGTTCTTTACGCTTCGGCAGCCTGACGGTTAGGACGCCGTCGCGCAGCTCGGCCGTCGCCTCCGCGACGTTGACCGTCCACCTGAGCGGCACGACGCGGCTGAACTGGCCGTAACTGCGCTCTGAGCATAGATGCGAGATGACACGATTTCGTGGCGCGCGTTTTTTCTTCTCGCCACAGACGCGCAGGTGCGTGCTCGTCAGCCCGACCTTGACCTGCGAAGCCGTCACGCCCGGCAATTCCACCCGCACCGTGACCTCGTCCTTCGTCTCGCACAAATCAACGGGCGGTGCCCACGACGCGCCCGCCGCCGGCACCTCCGCCTCGGTCGCCTCCTGCAACGCTGAGTAGAGACGCCCGACGCCGTCGCGCAGCCGCTCCAACTCTATTCTCTTCAGCCCGACGTGGGCAGCTTTTATCATAAAAAAGTGATAAGTGATGAGTGATGAGTAAAAGAAAGCAGGTTTTTACTTCTCACTTGTCACGGCTTCTCAGCTCCTTCCGCCTCCGTTCCGCCGCGAGCGCGGGCGCGAGGCTCTTCAATTCGTGCATGAATTCGGAGACATCCTCGAATTCCATGTAAACGGAGGCGAAGCGGACGTAGGCGACCTTGTCCAGCTCTTTGAGCCGGCGCATGATCATCTCGCCGACCTTGCTGGTCGGGCGCTCGCGCTCGGGCGACTCCTGCACGTACTTCTCGATGGAGTTAACGATGCTGTCCAGTTTTGAAGACGGCACGGGCCGCTTCTCGCAGGCGCGCAGCAACCCGGCCATCACCTTGTTGCGGTCGAACGGCTCGCGCCGGCCGTCCTTCTTGATGACCATGTAGGGTATCTCGTCAATCCGCTCGTAAGACGTGAAGCGGCGCTCACAGCGCAGGCACTCGCGCCGCCGCCGAATCGAGTCGCCCTCACGCGACTCGCGCGAGTCAACCACCTTGTCTTCGATGAACCCGCAGAAAGGACACTTCATAGTCGCTTCGCTCCTGAATGCAAAATGCAAAATTAAAAATGAAAAATGGAGGCGGAGAACCGCTTTTAATTTAAATGTGGTTTCAGCCTCACTTTTACATTTTTAATTTTGCATTTTTAATTTTCCTCCGGCTGTAGCCGTAGAGCCGCGGGCGTCCCCGTGAACTCTCCCGTTAAGACTTCCACGTCGTCGCCTTTCGTGCAGCGCACCGTGGCGCGTATGCGCCGGCCCTCCTGAAGTTTTTCGACCACCTCGACGACGCAGGTGACGGTCTCGCCGACGAAGACCGGCTGGTGGTAGCGAAAGTGCATCTCGGAGGCCAGGAAGGCGAGCATCCCGCCAATGTGCGTGGCGAGGCTCGCCGTCAACAGCCCCGGCACGATGCGGCGGCCGAACTTGGTCTGCGCGGCGAACTGGTCGTCTATGTGGAACGGGTTGAAGTCGCCGGTCGCCCCGATGAAGAGCGCCACGTCGCCGTCGGTCAACGTCCGGCTCCAGCGGTAACGCATCCCGACCTCTATGCCGGCGAACGTCTTTTCTACCTGTGCGCGCAAGTCAGACATCAAGCCACCTCCCGCCGTCACACCATCACTCAATCGCTCACGCCGACCGTCTTCAGCTCGCTCGACGCCTCTTGCTTGTCGTCCTCGATCTCGTCCCTTTCAATCGAGTGCTCTATCTCCTCGGAGGTCGCGAGCTGTTGCAGCCGCTTAAAGCTCACGTTGCCGTGCAGGAAGTAGTAGAGCCCCCAGACGACCGCGGGCGCGAAGGCGACGAGGTGGAGCATGATGGAGACGGCCGCCGATTCGTTCTGCGACCGGCCCAGGAAAATCAGCCCGGCGGCCGTCGCCGCGTGGAACGCCCCGGCCGCGCCGCCCGGCGTTGGGACCAAAGAGCCCACCAGCGACCAGCCCATGACGAAAATCGTTTCCTTAAATCCGAATTGCAGGCCGAAGGCGCGAATCACCAGCCAGTTCGACGCGATGTTGACGAGCCAGATGACGGCCGTCCAGCCGACCGTCACGGCCAGCTCCTTCGGGTCCGCCAGAATCCTCAAGGCTGCCGCCAACTGTTCGAGCAGGTGCGTCAGCGCCCGCGCCAATCTGGGCGGGATGAAGCGCCAGCTCTTGAACCTCGCGTCGAGCCAGCGGATCGCGCCCTGCGAGCGGCGCTCGAACCAGACGAGGAAGCCGAGGCCGACGACCGCGACGATCAAGAGAATCAGCCCGGCGGCGCGCACCGTCGCCAGTTGCGACTCCTGGCCCGCGGGCGCTGGGAACCAGAGCAGGTTGAGCGCGAAGAGGACGACGACGGCCGTGATGTCGCAGAGCCGTTCGAGCATGATGGTGACGAACGAGCCCGCCGCCCGGACGCGCTTGTCGTAAAGCGGCAGCACCACGGGCCGGACGACCTCGCCCGCCCGCCCGAAGAGGAAGACCGCGCCGAAGCCGACGGTCGTCGCCGCGAACAGGGGCCTGAGGCCGGCCGGCGCGAGCGGCGCGAGCAGCGTGCGCCAGCGGTAGGCCCGAAGCAAATAGGTCGCGGAGACGGTGACGACGCCCGCGGCGAGCAGCTTCCAGTCGGCCCCCTTGAGGCTGTGGCCCACTTCCTTCCAGTCCAGTTTCGACCCGAACCACCATAAAAGCAGGACGGCCAGCAAGAGCAGGAGAAGGAATTTGAGGTGTTTCAGCAAATGTTTTCGACTTCAGAATGCGCGCGAAAGTTGACCCCGCTGGACAGGCGACCACAAGATATTGGGCGGCGTCGGAAGGCTACAACAGTTCCGCTCGGGGGCGCAACCCAGGCGTGAGCCCGAAATGGGCGGCAAAGCGGCAGGGCCTGCGGTATAATCACTTGACGGGTCGCCTCGCCGCCCAATTCAGGGGCAGTTTCGGGGGGAACTTTCAGTCTCCGCTGGTCGTAATCTGCGCTTGACAGGGAGTTTTCCACCCTGAGCAAGGCGCTTTCGGGCCGCATCGAGAGGGACGACCGGGCATCGGAGAGGCAAGAGGTGGGAGCTGCTAAGGTTTTGGCTACGGCGGGCGAAGGAGCCGAGTTAGTCAGGAGGTGTCGCGCCGGCGACGGCGCGGCGTGGGAAGATATTGTCCAGACCTACTCCCGGCGCATCTACAATCTGGCCTACCGCTTCACCTCGCGCGCCGACTCGGCAGAAGATTTGACGCAGGAAGTTTTCATCCGCGTCTATCGTTCTTTGGATCAGTACGACCCCAGGCAGGGCGACCTTCAAAACTGGTTGATGCGGCTGGCTCGTAATTTAATTATTGACGACTACCGCCGCCGCCAGCGCACGCCGCACGACACGCAGGCGGACGACCTGGAGGATCACACCTACCACCTGCGCTCGGCCAGCAATTCGGTCCAGAGCGAGATGGAGCGCCGCGAGTTGGGCGAGCAGGTGCAGACCGGGATTGACAAGCTCTCGCCGGACCTGCGCACCTGCGTCATCCTGCGCGACATAGAGGAGCTGAGTTACCAGGAGATCGTTGACCTCCTGCAAATCCCGGAGGGGACCGTGAAGTCGCGCATCAACCGCGGGCGGATCGAGCTGGCGAAAATCCTGCGCCGGATGCGCGTCGTGGCGATGAGCAACGTTTAGACAAAAAAGGAGACGCCTGGGCGTCATGAAAAAGTAGAAAGGCGAAAGGTCAAAGGCGGAAGTGAAGAAATAAGAATTTGAAAGATTTTTAGACCTAACTTTTACCTTTTGCCTTACATCCTGGGGGACAGAAACGAGAAGCTGATGATGTTGTGCGCGGAATTTGAAGACCGACTGACAGACTATCTGGACGGCTCGCTCGAAGCCGAAACGAACCGCGCGTTCGCCGAGCACGCTTTGCGCTGCCCCGTCTGTCACGAGCTTTTAAGCGAAGTCAGGAACACCTTGCAGGCGTGCCGCACGGCCGAGATGCCCGTGCCGTCCGTCGAACTCGAAGCGCGCATCCTCCTGCAAACCGTGCCGGAGATGGCGATGACGTGCGACGAGTTTGAAGAGTATCTGACCGACTACCTGGACGGGTTCTTACCCGCCTCCCTTTACCATCGCTGGGAACGGCACGCCGCTCTTTGCGAACGCTGCACCGAATTGCCGGGCCAGGTGGTGCGCGCCATCGGCGCTTGCTACACCTACATCAACGAGGTGCGCCCGGTCCCCGCCGGGCTCCACGAAAAAATCCTACAGGCCACGCTCGGGACCACGGACGCCGAAGGCGTGCGCGCCCCCTGGGCCGCGCGCGTCGCGGCACGCCTGCGCCTCTGGCTCGACCCGATTGTCTCGCCGCAACTCGCGACCGTCGCGACCATGCTGCTCGTCTGCGTCATGGTGCTCACCAGCACGGTCTCGGCCGACGGCTCCATCAGCGGGCTCTACCGCGCCGGAATCAAACTGGCGGGCCGCGCTTATTCGGGCGTTGAGGAAGGCGCGAGGCCGGCGGCAGACTCCGGCAGGTTCCACAACATCGCCGAGGGCGTGACGACGGACTTGTCCGTCCGCCCCGGCGCGAAGAAGGTGGACCCACAGCAGAACAAGGAGCAGAAGTAACCGGCGAGAGTTTGAAAGAGAAACGGACAGGCGGCGGGCTTTGAACTTAATGAATTGCGCTTACCACTCAAAGAATCCGGCGGTCGTCGAATGCCACCGCTGCGCGCGGGCGCTCTGCTCGGCGTGCGACCACCGCATCCGCGGCTTCCCTTACTGCCAGGACTGCATCGTGGCGGGCGTTGACGTGTTGCAGCAGCAGACGCGCTCGAACGTCCTGCCGACTTTGCGCCGCAACAACTCGCCGCTCGTCGCCACGCTCCTTTCGTTCGTGCCGGGACTCGGCGCGGCCTACAACGGGCAAACGTCTAAGGCCATCGTCCACTTCGCCGTCTTCGCGAGCTTCTTCCAACTGGCGATTGTGACCGAGAGCGTGGACTTCGGGCTCCCGCTCTTCGTCGCGGGCTTCTTCGGCGCGTGGCTCTTCTCGGCCGTGGACGCCTACCGCACGGCGCAGCTCCTGCGCGCCGGGCTCGCGCCCGACACAGAGCAGGACGTGATCGCGCGCCGCCTCTACGGGAGCCCGCTCACGTGGAGCATCACGCTCATGCTCCTCGGCGCGATCTTCCTGATTCACTCGATCATCGGCATACGCCTCCCCATCCGGCAGGTGCTCCCCGTCCTGCTGCTGCTGCTCGGCGCGTACATGCTCGGCGACTACCTGCTCCGCCAGCACAGGCGCAAGGCTTACCTGTTGAGCTTCGACTCGAACCCGCAGATGCCGGCGGTCGTCCCGGCCAACTCCGGCATCTTCCAGACGGGCGAGCTGGTCTCCCAAGTCTCCGCCGCGCGCTCGGTCGCGCCATTCCCCTTCGAGCAGAGACCGTGAACAGCCGTGAATCGTAATTTTTCTATTTACGATTTACGATTTACGATTCACGAGTTATAGTGGACCGAGAGAGGTAACAGAAATCATGTCAGCTTTTCTTAAAACGGCGGGTCGGTGGGGCGGCGTCCTGACGATCATCGTGCTCGTCATCACGCTCCTGCGCCAACTCATCTCGCTCGTCAGCTTTCTCTTCGTCGCCGTCAAGGCCGTAATCGTCATCGTCTTCATCGGCCTCGTACTGTTGATGATTTTCCTGGTGATGCGCGGGCGCTCCGAGCGGCGGCGCGAAGCCGAAGACATTTAGCGACCAAACCCCGAAGTCGCTTCCGACACACCCAATTTTCCCCGCGGCCCGCGCGACGAACATCGCGCGGGCCTTCCTATTTTCCGCTCACCATCTGACACGAAATCCCTGCTGAGCGGTTGCAATCTGCGTCCCCGTGTGATAGTTTCCGCGGCCTCGCAGCGAATATCGGATGGGCTGGTCAGTTTTTTAGCACCTCGTGTCATGTCCCGTCGCTGCAAGCCTACAAGTAGGTTCAAACAAAAAAATAATAGTCCCCTAGCTTTTTGGTCAGCATCAGTCGCCCTCGTCCGGCAGACTGTGCTTTTCACGGGCGGCCCGCGCGCGGCTCTCCTAAAGTTTTTTACGCACCGCGCGAGGGCGAGCCACAAGGAGCACATTTAATGGTTAGAGACGACCGTCTTTACGCATTCATCATCGCACACACCTCGCGTTCCCGTTCCCAAATCCGCCGCATCTGCGTCCACAAGCGATGGCTCAAGCTCTCGGCCTTCGCGGCAGTCATCCTCTTCTTTGCCGCCGCCTACGGCGTTTACGGCCTGACCCAGCACCTGCGCCACCAGCGAGTCGAGCAGGAGAACGAACGCCTTCGGGCCGAGAACGAAAAGCAGCGGCAGCAGCTCAACAACCTGAACAACCGCGTCGAGCGCGTCGAGGACGCCTCGCGCAAGCTGGCCGAGATGTCCGGCGTCGGCCACGACGACGCCCAGGACCAGCCCGCGGTCACGAACGGCGCGGGCGGCCCGTTCGTCCCCGTTGACGACGCGGCCGTGGTCGAAGACAAGACCAACCATCTTGAGCAGGAGTTGCGCGCCTTCGAGGCCGCACTGCGCGAGCGCGCCGCCGTGCCGTCGCTCTGGCCCGTCGCCGGGACTCTGGAGAGCGGCTTCGGCGTGCGCCGCAACCCCTTCGGCGGCTCCTCCTACGAATCGCACGAGGGCCAGGACATAGAAGCCATGCTGGGCACGCCCGTTGACGCGGCCGCCAGCGGCACCGTCACCGCCGCGGGGGTCCAGAACGGCTACGGCAACGTCGTCTATATAGACCACGGCAACGGCCTCTCGACGCGCTACGGCCACCTCTCGCGTATAGACGTTGTGATCGGCCAGCAGATCAAGCGCGGCGAACACCTCGGCCTCGTCGGCTCGACGGGGCGCTCGACCGGCCCGCATCTGCACTACGAAGTCCGCATCAATAACCAGCCCGTCAACCCCAGACCCTACCTCCCCGGCGCGGGTGAGGAAGAACAATAAGAGAGACGCGGGGACGCGGAGACACGGAGACGCGGCGATGAAAGCAGCTTGTTTTTCTCGCCGCGTCTCTGTGTCTCCGCGTCTGTTTCCGCCCTCACCTTTTCTCTGCTACTATTCCGCCAAGCCAAAAATCGGTTTACACCACTGACACCAAGGGAGACCACTATGCCCTCCAGACTCTCGCGTGCGGCCGCTCTCGCGCTCGCCGCGCTGATGCTCTTTACGCTCGTCCCCTTCCGCGCCTTCGCGGACGAGGGCATGTTCCTGCCGGACGCCATCGCGCAGCTTCCCTTCGACAAGTTCGCCAGGCGCGGGCTGAAGCTCAAGCCCACGGACCTCTACGACCCGAACGGCGTGAGCATCAAGGATGCGGTCGTCATCGTCGGCGGCGGCACCGGCGAGTTCGTCTCGCCCGAAGGATTGCTCCTGACGAACCACCACGTTGCCTTCGACGCGCTCGTCGCGGCATCGACTCCCGCGAGCGACTACGGCGCGGTCGGCTTCACGGCGAAGACGCGCGCAGAGGAGCTGCCCGCGCAGGGCTACACCGTGACGATCACGCAGGCACTCTCCGACGTGACAAGCGAGGTCACGGGCGGCATCGCGGAGACGGCAACGCCGCAGGAGCGCAACCGCGCCATTGCGGCCAAGATCGAGATGATCGAGACGGCGGGCAGGGGCGAGACCAAAGTTGGAACCCCCGCATCGTCAGGCACGAGAGAGGACGACGGCGTCTCGGTCCGCGTGATGCCGATGAACGAGGGGCTCACCTACTACAAGTTCACCTACCTGACCCTGCGCGACGTGCGCATCGTCTACGCGCCCCCCAAGAACATAGGCTTCTATGGCGGCGACGACGACAACTTCGAGTGGCCGCGCCACTGCGGCGACTTCACCTTCATGCGCGCCTACGTCGGCCCCGACGGCAAGCCCGCCGACTACGCAAAGACGAACGTGCCCTACAAGCCGAAGAAATTCCTCCCGCTCTCGATGGAAGGCGTCAAGGAGGGCGACTTCCTGATGGTGTTGGGCTATCCGGGCTCCACCCGCCGCTACCGCGAGAGCTACTCGGTCGCCTACAACCAGGACATCTTCATGCCCTTCCTCGTGGACCTCTACAACTACCGCATCGAGACCCTGCGCAACCAGGGCAAGAACGACCCGGCGCTGCGCGTCAAGTTGCAGAGCGACATCTTCGGCCTGAGCAACGACCTCAAGAACTACGAGGGCTCGGTCGTCGCCATGCGCCGCGCAGGGATAGTCGAGAAGAAGCACGCCGAGGAAGCGGCCTTCATGCAGTGGGTCAACGCCGACCCGACTCGCAAGACGAAGTACGGCGAGGTGCTCCCGTCGCTCGAAAAGGCTTATCAGGAACTGACGGCAACGGCCATGCGCGACCAGTTGATTCAACAAATCTTCACGGCGACCGACCTGCTCGGCATAGCCTTCTTCGCGCAGCGCGCGGCCGCCGACAAGGAGAAGCCCGAGGGCGAACGCAACCCGGCGCTCGGCGCACAGGGCATCGCGCGTCTCCGAGCACAACTCGGCGGCGCGCTCGCCAACCGCAACCCGACTTCCGAGCGTTTGTTCCTCCAATACCTCTTGCAGAAGGCCGCGGAGCTTCCCGCCGGGCAGAAGATTGATTTCCTGGAGAGGCGCTTCGGCAGCCTACAGGGCGACGCGCGCCGCCGCGCCGAGGAAGACTTCGCGCGCACGGTCGTTGATGGCAAACGCTTCTCGACCGAGGAAGGCGTCTCCGGCCTCTTCGAGCTGACGACGGCGCAACTGCGCGAACTCAAGGAGCCGCTCCTGGACTTCGCCTCGGAGTTGGGCCAGGAGTTCCAGCAGATACAGGCGCGCACGCAGACCTTCAACGCGGCGGTCGGCCGCTGGCGACCGCTGCTGGTGCGCGGCATGACCGAGATGAAAGGCACGAAGCCTTACCCGGACGCCAACCGCACGTTGCGCTTCAGCTACGGCGAGGTCCGCGGCTACGTCCCGCGCGACGCGGCCGTCTATCTTCCGTTCACGAGTCTCTCGGGCGTCGTCGAGAAGGACACCGGCCGCGAGCCCTTCGACGCGCCCGAGCGCCTCAAGCAGCTTTACCGCTCGAAAGATTTTGGTCCATACGCCGCGCCGAACGGCGGGGACGTGCCCGTTGACTTCCTCTCGACCAACGACATCATCGGCGGCAACTCCGGGAGCCCCGTCCTTAACGGGCGCGGCGAGCAGGTCGGCATCGTCTTCGACGGCAACTACGAAGGGCTCGGCAACGACTTCTTCTACAACGACGAGAAGGGCCGGACCATCTCCGTTGACATCCGCTACGTGCTCTTCATCGCAGACAAGTTCGGCGGCGCGGGCTACATCCTCAAGGAGCTTGACATCAAGGGCGCTCGCGCGCCGCGCGGTGCGGCGGCCGGCGGAAGCGGGCGGTAGGGAGTGGACCACAGACGGCGGGCGGCCAACGGAAGCATCAAAGCTTTCAGGCAGTCGCCCGCCGTTTATCATCAACAGTTAAAGTATTTTCCGCTTGACAGCCTTTGCGGCTTTCGCTTAGTATGCGCCGTCGTTTCGAAGGAAGGCAGGGCTTTTCCCAAAAACTCGCCCACGCTCGTTCGATCTGCAAGCGTTACAGTATGAAGTATCGTCTTTTCCTGTTGGTCTGTGTGTGATGTGTGCGGTGTTTTGCTGCCGCGTTTCGCGTCACGTGCGGGCTTTTTTTTGTGTTGTTTGTTTCCGTGTTGCGCCCCAACAAGAAAAAGCGCGTCCGGCTCACAAGCATTAACCTCAAGTCGGCGCAGAAACTCTCGACAAGAGCTTTTCTCGCCTTTGCTTTATCGAATCGTTAGGAGGATTCGTTTGCTATGTCTAGAATAACCGGCAAGGTCAAGTGGTTTAACAATTCGAAGGGCTACGGCTTCATTGAGCAGCCCGGCTCTTCGGACATCTTCGTCCACTACAGCGCCATCCAGGGCGACGGCTTCAAGACCCTCGAAGAGGGCCAGGAAGTCGAGTTCGAGGTCACGCAGGGTCCGAAGGGTCCGCAGGCCGAGAAAGTGACCAAGATGTAAGCACGCTCCCCAGGCTTTCGCAGTAAAGCCACTGACCGCTTCCGGTCATGAGCCCGCGAAGCGCAAGTCAAAAAGAGGGCGACAGCCTCATTCGGCTGTCGCCCTCTTTTGTTAAAGCAGAATCCAGAAGAAAAGAAAATCTGTGAACGCGGTTCTCAGCCTTTCATTCTGAATTCTGAATTCTGGCTCCTGGATTCTGCCTTTCCTTTCATTCCCCTTTGGCTTTGAAGCTGACGCGCCCGCCCTCCACGTCTATTGAGAAGCGGACGCGGTCGCAGCCCGTGCGCTCCTTCAGCGTGTCGGTCTTGGTGGCGATCAGGTGGTGGAAGCGCGGGAACGAGAGGTCGTCGGTCGGCTCGCCGCAACGCATCTTCGCCTCTATCAGCGCGTCGTAAAGATGCTTGACGGTCGGCACGTCCCTGTGAGCGTCGTCGCAGACGAAGGTCTGTGCCTCTTCGCGCTGGCTCGCCTCGTCGCGCGCGTTGGCTCGCGCGGCCTGCGCCGCGTCGCGCCCCTCCTCGCGCCCCTGCATCGTCCGCCGCCACAGCTCGCGGAAAGAGGTGTAGCGCGCCGTCAGCGAGTTGAAGAGGTAACGCTGCGCGAAACTGAGCGTGCGGTCGTCGCCGAGGCGCTTGAGCATCGTCTCGACGCGGCTCTTGGTGTCGTAGGGCGGCCGCTTGGCCGCGCCGTTGAAGTAGATGTCGAACTCTATCTTGAGCCGACGGATGTCCTCTTCGAGCCGCTTGAGCTGCTCGTCAACGGTCGGCTGGTTGTCAACGGCCGCCGCGCCGCGCTTAGACTTCTGCAAAGCCTTGCGCTGCTCGGCCTGGCGCGCAAACTTGTTCTCACGAATCGGCACTGCTACTCGTCTCCTCACCGCCGGGGGCGCACGCTTTCCAATTCTGAAAAGCCGTCGCGCGGCCGACAATCGAGTCTAGGCGTTTTGAAAGCGGCGCGTCAACAACAATGTTTTTGAGCGCCGAGCGCGCCGCGCCTCGTTCGTCGTCCCTCGCCGGTTCGATTATCCGGGCCGTAGTGTGATACGTTTGCCCGCTGAAGAGCTGCCATGTCCAAGCAGGAGACATCCATGTCGAGTCGGCTGCGCGCGCTCCCTTCCGTTGACGCGCTGCTGCGCACGGAGCCCGCGCGGGCGCTGCGCGACGCGGTCGGCGCGCGACAGTTGACGCGGCTCGCGCGCGCAGTCACCGAAGAGTTGCGCGAGAGCCTGCTGGCGGGAACGTCAGTTGACGGCGGCGCATCGTCGCGCGAGGCGTTGCTTGCGGAAGCCGCGCGCAGGCTTGAGCGCGCCGCGCGGCGCGAGACGGCGCGGGGCCTGCGCCGCGTCATCAACGCGACGGGCGTCGTGCTGCACACCAACCTCGGGCGCGCGCCTCTTTCCGAACGTGCGCGCCGCGCCGTCTTTGATGAAGCCGCGGGCTACTGCGCGCTCGAATACGACGTGGAGACGGGCGCGCGCGGGCGTCGCGGGAGCCGCGCCGAGCAACTGCTCGCGGAGCTGACCGGGGCGGAGGCCGCGCTCGTCGTCAACAACTGTGCGGCGGCCGCGCTGCTCGTCCTCACCGTCCTCGCGCAGGGCGGCGAAGTAATCGTCTCGCGCGGCGAGCTGGTGGAGATCGGCGGCGACTTTCGCGTGCCCGACGTGATGGCCCAATCGGGGACGCGCATGGTCGAAGTCGGCACGACCAACCGGACGCGACTCGCGGACTACCGGCGCGCGCTGAGCGGAGACACGCGGCTCGTCATGCGCGTGCACCCGTCTAACTACCGCATCGTCGGCTTCACTGCCGCGCCCACGCTCTCGGAATTGGCACACCTCGCGCACGAGGCCGGACTGCCGCTCTACGAAGACGCGGGCTCCGGCGCGCTGCTGGACCTCAGCCCCCACGGCCTCGCGGGCGAGCCCGTCATCTCCGAATCCGTCGGCGACGGGGCCGACGTGGTCTCCTTCAGCGGCGACAAACTGCTCGGCGCGGCGCAGGCCGGCCTCGTCGTCGGCCGCCGCGAGATCGTCGAACGCTTGCGCAAGCACCCGCTCTACCGCGCGCTGCGCGCCGACAAGCTCGCACTCGCCGCGCTCGAAGCCACGCTCGAAGCCTACGGCCGCGGCGCTGCCGTGGACGAGATTCCGTCGCTACGGATGCTCGCCATGACGCCCGACGAAATTAAGAAACGCGCGCGCGCTCTGCTCTCGAAGTTGCGCAAGGCTGCGGGCGCGCTCCGTGCCGAAATCGTCGAAGGCCAATCGGCCGTCGGCGGCGGCTCCGCGCCCACCACGCACCCCCCCACGGCGCTCCTCGCCCTGACGCACGAGACTCTCTCGGCCGAAGCCCTGGACCAAGCCCTGCGCCTCTCAGCCCCGCCCGTCATCGCCCGCATCAGCGAGGCCCGCGTCCTCTTAGACCTCAGAACCGTCGCCGAAGACGAAGAGCAAGAACTCCTCGCCGCCCTGAAAGCCATCCCCGCCTGAGAGCCTTTTCCTCCAATTTTCCTCAAATTCTTCTAAAAAATCGCTCTTTATTAAACAATGGCTTTCATTGTATAATCTGTGGCCGACGCTTTTGTCGGTCGCGCAAGAGCGTAATACTTCTGACTCGCCATCCTTCCGGGCCTCTATCAGCTTGAGAAACAGAACCTCTTTTCGCACCTTAATCGTCTCGCTGGCGCTGGCGCTCGCAGCCTCGGCGGTCGTTTCACTGCTCTGGGCGGCGGGCGTGCTGGCCCCCCTTGAGGCCGCGTTCCTGCTCCCGCGCGCGTCCGAAGCGAACCTGCCGGCCGCGCCCGACGTGTGGCTGGGCCTCGTGATGATTCTCGCGGCGGGCCTGAGCGCAGGCTTCGCGGTCGAGCGCGCCGGGGCCGGACGCATCCTGCCTTACCTCTGCGGCGGCCTGCTGGTCCTGGCCGGCGCGAGCCTCCTCGCCTCAAGGTTCCTCCACATTGACGTGGCGTTTGTGCCGATGGCGCTCTCGGCGCTGCTGGCGGCCCTCATGGTCCAGCTCAGACGCCTCTGGGTGATTGACTCCACGCTCACGCGTAACCTCAAGACCGCCACCTCGCAGGCCGACCGCCTCGAAGGCGGCCCGTCCAACGAGCGCCTGATGAGCGGGCTGAGACTCCTTGAGACCGTGCTGCCGCTCGACGAGGCCGTGATCTTTCAGCCGGACGAGAACAACCACCTGGCCCCGGCCGCGCGCCTGCGCTCCTCTTCGAGCGGCAGCCTTGAAGCCGGGCGCAACTCCGCCTGGCGCGAAGGCGTCAACTTGTGTGAGCGCGCCATACAGTTAGGCCAGATGGTGGCGACGACCAGTGAGGACGTGAACGCGCCGGCGAGCGTCGCGCTGCCGCTCAAGCACGAAGGTCGGGCGCTCGGCGCTCTGCTCGTGCGCCTGCGCGAGGGCTTTGACAAGAGCGACTGCCCGCTGCTGCTCGCCGTCGGCGAACAGCTCGCGCGAAACTTCCAGCGCGACGAGGCGCGCAAGCGGGCCGTGCCGGGCGATTTCCTGACGATGATTTCGGCGCGCGCGGCCGAGAGCCGCCTGGAATCTTTCGGCGTGGCCTCCGGCCTTTTGACCGAGCAGAGGTTCGGGGCCGAAGTTCTTTCGGAAGCCTCGGACGGTCACGCCGTCGCGTACCTCGACGGCACGCTCGCCTACGTCAACCCGCCGCTCCTGAGGGCTGCGCGCCTCACCGAAACGGAAGCGCGCGCGCTCAACCTCTTCGGCCTTTTGGACCGATTCCGCGCGGGCGTTTTCGACGAGCCTTCAATCGCCGTGCGCCGCGTCCTGCAAACGGGCGACGCCTACGAGCGCGAGCTTCACTTTGCCGAGCGCAACCAGACGCTGGAGCTGCGCATAGCACTCGTCACGGAGCGCGCCGAAGAGAAAGACTCCAAGCCGCACCCGCTCTGCCTGGCCGTCACGGCGCGCGACGTGACGCGCATCAAGGAGTACGAGAAGCTGAAGAGCGACATGATCTCGCTCATGTCGCACGAGCTGCGCACGCCGATTACTTCCATCAACGGCTTCGCGGAGCTGCTGATGAACGACGAGACCATCCCCGTAGAGTCGCGCGAGTTCCTCTCGATCATCAACAGCGAGTCGCAGCGCCTGTCGCGCATGATCAACACCTTCCTCGCCGTCACGCAGCTCGAAGCCGCAGACAAGCAGGAGGTCTTGAAGATTCCGCTCAAGCTCGACGACGTGGTCAAGGAGACTTTGGCGAGTCTTCTGCCCGTGGCGAAGCGCAAGCGCATACGGCTCGTCGAGCAGCCCTCGCAGCGGCTCCCGCCCGTCGCAGCAGACCGCAGCCTCATCACGCAGGTGGTGACGAACCTGGTGGGCAACGCCATCAAGTACAGCCCCGAAAAGACGGTCGTCACCGTCTCGACCGCGCTCGAAGCGGACACCGTGCGGCTCTCGGTCGAAGACCGCGGCTACGGCATCCCGCCCGAGGCGGTTGACCGCGTCTGGGAAAAGTTCTACCGCGTCGCGCGCGACGGCCAGGAGAAGGACGAGGAGTCAACCGGACTGGGCCTCTCCTTCGTCCGCGAAGTCGTCGAGCAGCACGGCGGCACGGTCGCCCTCGAATCCGAAGTCGGCCGCGGCTCCAAGTTCAGCTTCACACTGCCGAGACTGTAAGCGACCGAAGTCTTGGAAGGTCGCCCGATGTTCGACACATCGAGGAACCAGGCTGCCGGCCGTCGCCCCTTCGCCTCACTCATTAAATATGCGGTTGATCGTGCCGCGGCAGGTCTTCGCGCCGCAGGAGCATCGCTTGGTGTCCGGGTGCAGGGTCGAGATGTAGTCCACGGTGATCTCTTCGCCGGGGCGTATGTCGCGCAGGGCGTAGAACTGCACGTGGCCGTAGACGATTTTCATGTAGGCGTTGGGCGCGCACGAGTGGTTGATGTAGTGAGTGCCGTTGCCGCCGCGGCTGCCGTCCAAGCTCCACTGCTCGTCAAGAGCGCAGATGCGCAGGACGCGGCGGCTGGCCCTGCGGTTCGCCTCCGCGTCCGGGATGCGCTCGCCCGTGTAGTCTGCGATCTTCTTGCGGCGCGGGAAGTGGACGGTCGCGAAGCACCCGCGGCCGTTGATGCTGGATTTTTTGATGGCGAGTCCGGGCGCGAGTTTCACTCTCATGGGATGAATGAAACTTACTTGAGCCGGAAGCTGCGGGCCATATTGTCGGTCTGGTTGCGGATCAGCAGGAGCTTGTCGCGCAGGCCCGTGAAGCGCAGCACGTAAACGGTGCGGTTGTCCGCCTGAAGGTAGTAGACGCGCCCCGTCATCGCCTTGCCGCCGGCCGTGTACTCGTAGCCGAAGGTCACGCCGTTCATGCGCCCGGCGAACTTCTCCTCCTTGCCCTCGACGTAGCCGGTCTGGAAGCGCAGCTTCTGCTCCTGGTCGCGGCGCGCGATGTCCGCGGCGGTCGTGCCGGCCTCGACGACCTCCTTACGAACCTTGAGATAACCGTCGTTGCGGTCGCCGTAAACGAACTCGGCGTGCTCGTGCAGGCTGTCCGGCTCCTGCGTAACTTTCCACCGCGCCGAAGGCAGCTCCAGCGAGTAGTCGGCGTTGGCGCTCGAAAAAGTCTCCTGGGCCGTGGCGGCCGAGGCGAGCGCGAAGACGGCGGCGAGGGCGAAAAAGATGGTCAGGCGTCGCATTGGTTGGGCAAACTCCTCCAAGAATGATTGCGGGTCAATGATAACGTTTCCGGGGCCGCGGGCGAAAGCTCAGAGGCCGGGAGAGCCAAACTCTCAGATGCCCTCCCGCTTCGGCGCAGTTGTCTGCTGTCACTTCACGTTCTGTGCCAACGCGGCGCGCTGGGCCTGTACGAGTTGGTCGATGCCCCGGCGCGCGAGTTCGAGAAGTTGGTCCATCTCCTCGCGCGTGAACGGCGCACCCTCGGCCGTGCCCTGCACTTCGATGAAGCGCCCGTCGCCCGTGCAGACGACGTTCATGTCAACCTCGGCGCGGGAGTCCTCGTCGTACTTCAGGTCCAGCAGCGGCGTGCCGCCGACTATCCCCACGCTGACGGCCGCGACCTCGCCCGAGATCGCGTTGACGCCGATCCTGTTGGTCTGCACGAGCCGGCGGCAGGCGAGCGCGCAGGCGACGTAAGCGCCCGTGATGCTCGCCGTGCGCGTGCCGCCGTCGGCCTGGAGCACGTCGCAGTCGAGCGTGATGGTCCGCTCACCGAGGAGCGCCGTGTTGACGACGGCGCGCAAAGAGCGGCCGATGAGCCGCTGAATCTCGTGCGTCCGGCCGGAGGGACCGCCGCGCCCCGTCTCGCGCGAGGTGCGCTGCAAGGTCGAGCGCGGGAGCATGGAGTACTCGGCCGTCACCCAGCCCTGCCCGCGGTTGCGCAGGAAGGGCGGCACGCGGTCTTCGACCGACGCCGAGCAGATGACGCGCGTCGCGCCCATCTCGATCAGGGCCGAGCCCTCCGCGTAAGGGAGAAAACCCGGCGTGATGCGGACCGGGCGCAGCTGGTCCGCGAGGCGTCCGTCAGTGCGTGCGAAGTTCATCGTGGCCCCAAACCTCAACCGCCTCCAGCACGGAAGGCGCGCTCCCCAAGAATCTTTCCGCGACGCGGCTGAACCTCTCGGCCGCGTCCGTCACGTAAAAATGGTCCAGATCGTCGCACAGGTGGCGCTCGCCGTCTTCCCCCCTGGCGTCGCGCCCGAGCCCCCGTTTGAGCAGCAGCCTCTCGACCTCCTCGGCCGTCGCCTCGCCCGAGTCAATCAAGCTCACGCGGTCCCCGACCGTCTCCTGAATCACGCCCCGCAGGATGGGGTAGTGCGTGCAGCCGAGGACGAGCGTGCCGACGTCTTCGCGTTTCATCTCGCTTAAGTAGTCGGCGGCGACGGCGCGTGCCACGTCCGTGTCGGTCCAGCCCTCTTCGGCGAGCGAGACGAAGAGCGGGCAGGCGCGCTCGACGACCTCGATTGAACCATCAAGCTCCGCAATCGCGCGGCTGTACGCGCGGCTCTGGATGGTCGCCTCGGTCGCGATGACGCCGACGCTCCTCGCGCGGGCGCTCTTCCGGGAAGACTCGGCGGCGGCGGCCGCGCCGGGCTCTATGACGCCGACCACGTCCACGGAGACCGCGCGGCGCACGGCCGGCAGCGCGAGCGCCGACGCCGTGTTGCACGCGACGACCAGGAGCTTGATGCCGTGCGCTTCGAGGAAGCAGGAGTTCTCAATCGCGTAACGCTCGACCGTCTGCAACGACTTCGTCCCATAGGGGACGCGCGCCGTGTCGCCGAGGTAAACGAAACGCTCGTCCGGCAGGCGCTCGTGCAGCGCGCGGTAGACGGTGAGACCGCCGACGCCGCTGTCAAAAATTCCGATTGGGAGGTCGCGATTCAAAAGCAAGGTGGCTTATATCCCGGCGAAAATTTCGGAGACCCGGCAGCGGAAGCCCGGCACAACTTCTTCCCCGTCCAGCTCGTCCGCTTCGGAAAGGGTGTCAGAGTCTTTAACCGGGTGGTTGCACTCATCTCACGCGCTCCTCATCATTTCGGCAAATGAAAACGGCGGCCCGACGTTTTGGATGGTATCACACCACCCGTCAAACCGGCCGCCCGCTGAGCATTGCTCTGAAGAAGATGTTGGTGGAGGCGCAGGGAATTGAACCCTGATCCAAAGGCCGCCGCCGCAGGAATCTACACGCTTAGCCGCTTCTCTTTAAAGTTTCGCCCCCGGCAGAGTAAGTGAAGCGACGAAGACCTCTGCTGGCGGCTAGTCCGACTTTGTCTCGCCCGCCCCCACGGACCGAAAGGGCAGGCCAGCTCAACTGTGTGACATCTCACCCCGCGCGCTTGAGCAACTTGCGGCGAGACGCTCGGTGCTTAATTAGGCAGCGAGAGCCAATTCATTGTTATTGGCAGTTGTTTTTCCCGAATGCTTTTTAACGAGCTGCAAAAGGGAAAGCCCGGCGTGCATCCTGTCAACGATCATGGCCCCTGTCGAAGCCTGTCGCCCCCACGAGCGAATGTGCGTATTATACCAAACTTGGGCTATAATCCCCAGGCAAAGCGAGCCCGTTCTCCCCGTCGCTGACAATAGAAATTCGACGCCGAAGGCCGCGCGCCCGCGGCCCCTGTATTTGAAAAGGACCGAACCCCTATGGCTTCCAGAAACGCGAGCACACTAGGACTACGAGAGCGCCCACGCAGTAGCAGCAGCAGCAGCAGCACCGGCGGCACCAGCACCGCGGCCCCCGCGCGCCGCCGCCACATCCTACGCCGCTTCTGGCTCCCACTCGTCCTGCTCCTGGCGCTCGCCGCCGGCGGTCTGACCGGCATCATCGCCGCCTACCAGATCAACTACTCGCGCGCGGCGCAGGAGGTCGCCTCCTTAGCGACCTACCGCCCGAGTGTGGTGACGCGCATTTACGCGGACGACGGCGAGACCATCATCGGCGAGTTCGCGCTTGAGAAGCGCATCCCGCTCAAGTACGAGGAGATTCCGCCGCTGGTCAAAAACGCCATCCTCGCCATCGAGGACGCACGCTTCTACGACCACATCGGCATCGACCCCATTCGCATCATCGGCGCGACGTGGAAGAACATCACCACGGGGAGCCGCGAGGGCGGCTCCACCCTGACGCAGCAGCTCGCCAAGAACCTCTTCCTCTCGAAAGAGCAGACGGTCGAGCGCAAGGTCAACGAGTGGCTCATCTCTCTCCAGATTGAGCGTTACTACACGAAGAACCAGATCATGGAGATGTACACCAACCACGTCTTCCTCGGGGCCAACTCCTACGGCTTCGAGGCCGCGTCCGAGACCTACTACGGCAAGCAGGCCAAAGACCTGACGATTGACGAGGCGGCGCTCCTGGCGGGCATCCCGAAAGCGCCGAGCGAGTATTCGCCGACCGTCAACCCGAAGGCCGCGCGCGAGCGGCGCAACCTCGTGCTGGACCAGATGGCGAAGAACGGCTTCGCCACGCAATCGGAAGTTGACGCGGCCAAGTCGAGGCCGATTAAGCTCGCCGACACGGCCTACTACCAGACGCAGGAACGCTCGTCGCCCTTCGCCTACCCGGTCGAAAAAATCCGCCAGGACCTCGAAGAGAAGTACACGACGCGCGTCGCGCAAGGGGGGCTTCGCGTTTACACGACCATCAACGTCGAGGCGCAGAAGAAGGCCGTCGAGGTCGTGCGCGCGGGGCTGCGCCGGTACGACCAATCGCACAGCGGCTGGCGCTCGGCCTACTTCAACATCGCCGGCGAGAACGGCGCTGAAGTCACGCAGCAGCAGCTCGACGCCTACAAACACCCGGACTGGTACGGCAACCAGTACAGCGAGGGCCAGTTCATCATGGGCCTCGTGATGAAAGTTGACCGCGCGAAGAACGAGGCGACGGTGCGCTTCGGCAACTACACGGCGACCGTGACGGCGAAGGAGATGGGCCGCGCCGCGCCGAGGCAGCCGAGGGACGAATTCAAGCTGGGATTTCTGGCACAGTTCGAGGTCAAGCACGTTGACGGCAAGGAGCGCCGCCTTCAGGTCGAGCTGACGCAGATACCGGACGTGCAGGGCGCACTGATGACCCTGAACGCGAAGACGGGCGAGGTCATCGCGATGGTCGGCGGCTACGACTTCTATACCAACAAGTTCAACAACGCAACGCAGGCTTACCGCCAGACGGGCTCGGCCTTCAAGCCCTTCATCTACACGGCGGCCGTCGAGTGGGGCATGACGCCGGATTCGACCGTGAGCGGTGCGCCGATTAAGATCGGCGACTGGACGCCGCACAACTACGACGGCTCGACCAGCAGCGGCAACGTGCCGCTGAAAATCGCGCTCGCCAAGTCACTGAACATCCCGGCCGTGCACCTCCTGCAAACCGTCGGCATCCAGACCGGCTCGCAGATGGTGCGCCGCTTCGGCATCAAGGTGCCGATGGCCCCGTACCTGCCCTCGGCGCTCGGCGCGACCGAAGTCCCGCTCGACCAGATGGTCTCGGCCTACTCGGCCTTCCCGAACAAGGGCATCAGGGTCGAGCCGCACCTGGTTCGTAAAGTCCTGGACCGCGACGGCAACACTCTCGAAGAGTGGGAGAAGACGACTTACAAGGTGATGAGCGAGTACATCGCGCTGACGATGGTCTCGATGATGCGCGGGGTGACGAGCGCGGGCGGGACGGCGGCCGCGGCCTCGTCCATCGGCGTGCCGGTCGCCGGCAAGACTGGCACAGTCAACGACCACACGGACGTGTGGTTCCTCGGCTACACGCCGACCTACGTGACGGGCGTGTGGATGGGCTATCCGGGCAGGAAGAAGAACCTCGGCAACGACATGACGGGCGGGCACGGCGCGCTCCCCTTCTTCATCGAGTTCATGAAGGACTTCCTGAAGAACAAACCGAAGGAGGACTTCGAGAAGCCGCCGACGATGCCCGAGGACATGAAGGAATTGCAGCAGCAGCGGCAGCGCGAGATGATGGAGGGACGCCTCGACATCATCGCCGCGAGGCGCGCGGCTAAGGCCGGCGACGACGAGGACGAGCAGCCGGCCGTGATCACGAATCCCAAGATGGAGCAGGTGACGCTGCCGCCCGCGCCGAAGACGGACGACCTGCCGCCGCCGCCTATGATGCCTCCCGCGAAGGCCGAACCGGCGAAGACCGAACCGGCCGCCGCGCCGCCCGCAACCGACACGCGGCCGCGCCAGGTCGAGCAGCCCAAGAAGAAGGGCAAGAAGGGGACGGACGAACCCTAACGAAAAGCAGAATTCAGAATCCAGAATTCAGGAGTCAGAAGAAAAGAAAATCAGAAGAAGAGGTTTCAGCCTTTCATTCTGGATTCTGGATTCTGACTCCTGGATTCTGCTTTTAGAGCAGCTTGTCTAAGTAGTAAGGCAGCATCTTCCGCCACCAGGGCCAGTCGTGGTTAACGTCGTGGCCCCAGAGTTCGAGCGCGTGCGGGATTCCCTTCGAGTGTAGAATCTGCGACAGGTGGCGGCTCCTGTCGGGCGCTTCGTAGGCCCCCTGCCCCGAGACGATGATGACGGCGTCGGCGCGGCGCAGGAGTGGGAGGTAGTGTTCGTCATTCAGGTTCGGCAGGTACTCGACCGGGTTGTTGAAGTAGACGTGGTCGTCGTGGTAGCCGTGCAGAAACGGACGGATGTCGTAGCTGCCGCTCATCGGGATGGTGCCGCGCAGGAGGTCCGGGTGGCGGAAGTAGGCATTGGCCGCGAGCGTCGCGCCGAGGCTCGCGCCCGTCGTGAGTGGTGCGAGGCCGCCGGTCTCGTTGCGGATGAGCGGCAGGACTTCGTCCGTGAGATAGCGGTCGTAGCGCGACAGCAACTCCGCCTTCCACGGCGGCGACGCCTGCTCGTTGAGCAGGCTGTAGCGGTTGACGCTGTTGATCGAGTAGGCGCGGACCTTCCCCGCCTCGATGAGCGGGCTGATGGCGTCAAGCAGGTGGAACCGCTCGTACTCCAGGAAATCGGCGGCGGCCGTCGGCAACATCAGCAGCGGGTAGCCGGCGTGGCCGTAAGCCACAAGCGGCATCTCCATCCCAAGATTCTGGCTGTACCAGCCGGTCGTGCGTCGCTGCATGCGAACACTCTCCTGAGGATTTCGCGCGGGGCGCGAAGATGTAAGAACTTTAGACTGTTTTCGGTAGTTCCGCGGTCAGAGATATTCTCGCACTTTAGCCCCGCGTGCAAGGCGCGAGAGAAAGGATGGGGGCCGAAAGAGAAGCCGGCTGTCTCTACCTTCATCCCTCATCCCTCCGCCCTCATCGCCCGATTCCTCCCCGCTTGACGACCCATCCCCCGTCTGCTATAAAAATCACCCTGCGCCCCAACGCACACGCCCTCCAGGCCATGCGTGGGGCGCATATTCCGCAGTAGCTCAATGGCAGAGCATTCGGCTGTAAGCACTGCATGGTCTTTCACAATGGCGGAAAAGCGCACATAGCAGGAACGCAGGAAGTATCTTCTCAAAGCCGTCCAACGGAGGAGAGAGAAGGTGAAGGAAGAAGTCGACAAATGCACTCTGCTGTGCGCCAACTGTCATCGGGAAGCTCACGCAGGAAAGTTGCAGCTTCCACAGGTGACTGTGGTTGAAAAACCGGGTTAATTCAGGGAAACCTACACCGGCAATTTGCTGGCACGGCAATCCTGAGCGAAGCCTGCTGAAAGGCTCGTGCTGAAGCACGATGTAAGCAGGAACGTGCAGAGACTAGGAGTTGAGGAGCCAAACCGATAAGACTCCCGCGAGCGCCCGGCAACTTTTTCGCGGTTTAGAGAAAGTTGATGAGATAGTCCGCGCCGGAGCGAAAGCTTCGGGTAAAGCGTAACCGAAGGGTTGTAGGTTCGAGTCCTACCTGCGGAGCCAGATTGAACGGAGGTCGCCGGAATCAGCCCCGGCGGCCTTTTCGTTTATCCAGGTCGCATTGGTAGCGGCTACCATGTCGAAAGGGTTGTCGGAAGTTGACGGTGAGGCGGCCCTCCCTCCAAATGGAGTTCGAGTCGTCGAAGACCAGTCTTTTCAGGTAATCGCCGAACTGCTCCTCTAAAATCTCTCGCCTCGGAATCCTTTTTGCCCACACCGCCGCCGAGTCCGTTTCTACGCGAGTCCCTCAAGGAACCCTTCACTCGGCACTCTTACGGCCTGCTGTTGTTCTCTCATGACCTCCTCCCCTCTCCGGCCTCACGGCCGTAACCCCTCAGGACGTTTGAAGGTCGGGCGCGAGCAAACGGAGCGATAAGCGCGTAGCTCCATCATATCCCGGAGCGCGTCAACAAGCCCTATGCCGCGCCCCGACTTGGTGTACGCGTTACCATGTTCAGTTCATGTCTTGGGCGCGTTCATTTAATGCAATCGTTCAGCCAGCCTGGTGATTGAATCCTTCCACTCTTTTCGCCGGTTTTTACTACCGACCGCCGGGCGAGCGCCCCGCCGAGTGGAATTTCGCGCACGGGGAGAAAATTTACGCACGCGCGGTGCCTCGGACCCCTTCGTATCAGGCCGGATTACAACGTTTCCGCTGGCACGCACGTTGCGCACTGTGAAGTCTGAAGGGCGAACCCTGACCGAAGACGAAGGAGCAATCCAGTGGTGAATCGCCGACCGCCTGCGAAGATATTTATCGCCGTCCTGGCCTGCCTGCTGCCGGCCGTGACGGTGACTGCTCTGTCCGGGCGGGCGGGGCTACGTCATGGAAGACTGTTCGTAGGTCGGGAGGAGGATGAGAGATGAAAATGAAACTATACGGCATCCTATTTGTTCTAGCCCTCGCCGCCATCTTGCTCGCGCTCCTTGCGGCTGCACGTGTGGGCGTCACACGTGCAGCGCAGGAGGGCCCGACCGTCATCGCCATCTTCGAGAACCGTTCGACCGAGAGCGTGAACGTCTACGCTGCCGGCGAACTCTTCGGCCCCAACAACCGGCTCGCCCCCGGCCAGAGGCGGGAGATGCTCGTGAGGGTTCCGCCGGACGGCCGCGTCACGTTCTACGCCGTGCGCGACGGGTGGGTGCTGGCGGTCGCGGTCTGGGACGGCTCCCCCGAGCACACTGACCGTTTCCCGGTAGTGACCTTCATGGGGCCCGGAAGACTGGTCGTGATGACCGCCCTTTAGTTCAGGCGCGCGGGCCTGACAATAGACCGGGCACGCGCCTTGCCGTAGTGCCAAGCTCAGGACTCTCTGGCGGATTAACCATGGGCGAACACGACATAGACCTCAAGCATGACGAGCGGAAACTGCGGGCTTACATGAAGTCGCTCTTGAACGACCTGCGCGCGCTCGAATACATGCTCGAAAACAATCTTGTCGAGTCGGGCGTGCGAAAGCTGGGCGCTGAGCAGGAGATGTTCCTCGTTGACCAGAACCTCAGGCCCGCCACTGTCGCCCAGGAAGTCCTCAGGCGCGCGGGCGACCCGCGCCTGACGACGGAGATCGCGCGCTTCAACCTCGAAGCCAACCTCACGCCCGTCGAGATGGGCGGGCGCTGCCTCAGCCTGATGGAGCAAGAGATCGAGGAGGTCATCAAGCTGACGCGAGAGAGAGCGCAGACAATCGGCGCGGACGTGCTCCTCGCGGGCATCCTGCCGACGCTTGAGATGTCCGACCTCACGCTCGACAACATCACGCCCGACCCGCGCTACTACGAACTGAACCGCACGCTCACGAGTTTGCGCGGCGGCGAGTTCACCATTCACATCAAGGGCCTGGACGAGCTGAACACCACGCACGACACGGTGATGATGGAGGCTTGCAACACCAGCTTCCAGCTCCACCTGCAAGTTGACCCGAAGGAGTTCGCCCCGCTCTACAACATGGCCCAGGCCGTCACGGCCCCCGTGCTCGCGGCGGCCGTCAACTCGCCGCTCCTCTTCGGCCACCGCCTCTGGCAGGAGACCCGCCTCGCGCTCTTCCAACACTCGACGGACGCGCGCTCGCGCGCCTACCAGGCGCGCAGCTACCCGCCGCGCGTCGGCTTCGGAGAGGGCTGGCTCAAGAACTCAGTGCTCGAACTCTTCCGCGAGCAGATCGCGCGCTTCCGCGTCATCTTCGTCAAAGAGCCTGACGAGGACGCGATGGCCGTTTTAGCCGCGGGCGGCGTGCCGCGTCTCTCGGCCCTGCGGCTGCACAACGGGACGGTCTGGCCCTGGAACCGCGCCTGCTACGGCGTGGCGGACGGACGCGCGCACCTGCGCATAGAGAACCGCGCCCTGCCTTCGGGGCCGACCGTGCTGGACGAGATGGCGAACGCCGCCTTCTTTATCGGGTTGATGTCCGCGCTGCCCAAAGAGTACGGCGAGATCAGCAAGCTCATGTCGTTCGACGACGCCAAGTCGAACTTCTTCGCCGCCGCGCGCCACGGCCTGCAAGCGCAGCTCACCTGGACGCGCGGCGAGAACTTCCCGGCTGCCGATTTGATACTCAGCCACCTGCTGCCGCTCGCGCGCCAGGGGCTCAAGGAGAGCGCGATTGACTCGGATGACGTTGACCGTTATCTGGGGACGATAGAGGAGCGCGTGCGAAGCCGCCAGACGGGCGCGCAGTGGATGCTGCGCTCACTCGTGCCGGCGGCCGGCGCGGGCACGAGCGACATGCGCCACCGCCGGCTTGCCGCAACCATCCTCGCGCGCCAGCAGTCGGGCGAACCCGTACACCGCTGGCCCGTCATGGAGACGGGCAACGGCTACAGGGACTGGCGGCGCAGCTACCAGACGGTCGGGCAGTACATGTCAACGGACCTTTTCACCGTGCGCCCGGACGACCTGGTTGACTTGGCGGCCAGCATGATGGATTGGAAGCACGTCCGCCACGTCCCCGTGGAGGACGACAAGGGGCGTCTGGTCGGGCTCGTCTCTCACCGCAATCTGCTGCGACTTCTGGCCCACGGCGCGCACGAGCAGAACGGCGAGTCCGTGTCGGTGCGCAGCATCATGAAGACGGACCCGGTCACGGTCGCGCCCGACACGCCGACGCTCGAAGCGGTCGAGGTCATGCGCCGCCACAACTGCGGCTGCCTCCCCGTCGTCAAGGACGGCCGCCTCGTCGGCATCGTCACCGCTTACGACTTCCTCGCCGTCTCCGCCAAGCTCTTTGAAGAACAACTCACGGACCCGAAGCAGCCCTAGACCGCGCCTTCGATGACGAAGAAGCCCGTCTCGCCGCCGCCGGAAGAGACGTTGACGACGGGCGAGCCTGAGAGCCGCACCATCGCGCCGTGCGCCCGGCCGCGGAAGATGAATGGGTTGGTGTCAACGTACATCGGCTGAAACGCCCACGCCCGCTCGTCGAAGACCGGGAACTCTTCTCGGCACAACTCGACGGCCTCCTGCACGACGTAATCGCCCGCGAGCGCGACTTTCATCATCGCCTCCCACTCGCCTTCGCTCACGCTCTTGCCGAGGCAGACGCCGTGGCCGCCGTAGTCGTCGTTCGGCTTCAGGATGAAAGCCTCGCGGCGCGCGCCGACGTGTTCGACCAAATCAATCTCGCGGCCTTCGTAAAACGTCTTCCGCTCGGACACCTTCCTCGTCCACGGCACGCATCGTCGTATGACCTCGCGCTCTTCGTCCGTGAACCAACTCTCATACGTCTCGTCGGTCAGCAACTCGAAGGCGGCCTTCTTGTGCACCATCTTGCAGCGCAGCGGGTTGACCAGGCAGACCGCGCGGTCCGAGTAAGCACGCATCAGCGGGTGGCGCTCGTCGCACCTCGCCAGAAGCTCGTGGATGATGACGCGCTTGTAAACGAGATCAATCCGAAATCCTTCGCGGCGCAATTGCCCGCCCGCGTACTCCAACTCGTCCGGCGCGCAGATGATCGCCGGCACGCCGCACGAGACGAAGAGGTTGCGCAGCAGCACGAACTCGTGCCGCGTCGGCAGGTCGGCCCAATCAACAATCGCGACGTTCGGCGTGCCGCGCCCGCCCCATTCCCTATAAGTCTCAAGCAACGCGTCGAGCAGCCGCCGGGCCGGCGTGAACTGCCGCAGGCGGTAACGCTCCGCGATGCGCCCCAGGGCTGGCACCTCGAACAGCAGTTGGTTCAAGCCCTCCTGGTCCTGAAGGCTCGACGGGTTCTCGGCGTTGTACTCGACGAACTTTATCTCATCACCCGTGACAAAGGCGTCCAGGCGCGTAGTCACGGCCGGGCTCCTGTATCCCGGCTCTATGAGGACAACTCTGCGCTCCGCGTCGCTTAAGCCCACAACGTCCATCAAACTGGGCTGGGCCAGTATCGCCGCCGCGATCTTCTCGAACGCGCCCGCCAGAACGTCCGCTGCGTGCGTGAGCGCGTCGTACTGTTTTTGTGCCAGGAAATGCGGGCGCAGTGAGACGCCCAAAGGGTGTTCGCCGTAGAGTAGCCGCGCGGCGCTCATGCCCGCGCGCAGGCGCGCGAACAATTCCGGCGTCAGGCTCGCATCGGCCGCCAGCAGTTCGTGATACTCGGTAATCGCGCGCTCTCGCTCTTCCGTCATACGCTCATTCTAACTGCAAACCCGCCCTTGCGGGCGAAAAGAAAAGGGATGAGAGGTTGTTGTGTCTCTCATCCCTCCTGGGCTCACTTTCCTACAGGCGTAATGCTTCGCCCTACTCGGCGAAGCGCCAGACTTCTTCCCCTTCGTGGTCGCAGTTCCGGCAGAGGAAGGGGTTGTCCTGGCCTTCGAGAATGGCTCGGCTCGCGCGGCGGAAGACGCCCGCGCTGGCGAAGCAGAGTTCCCCGCACACGGCGCAGAGCAGCCTGTAGCGGTTGGGGCCGGTCCGGTATAAGGTGGGACCGTGAACGAACTGCGGCGGCGGTTCCGTGTTGACTGTTGGTTTCAGCATGGCTCCTCTTGTCCTCCTGTCACCTTAGGATAAAGCCTTTTCGTCAGTGCTCCGTGTGTGCGCCGGGGGAGGTGTGAGTGGCGGGCGGGCGGCCCGTCGGGTAACTTCTCAAGGTGCGGCGGGGCCGCTCGCCGCGTGCCTCGGCTCGAAGAGTCCTGTGCTGGTCGAGCATTCGCTCAATCGCAGGCGCGTCCATGCCCCAGCCGGCGAGGACGGCCCGAATGCGCTTCTCGTCTCCAAGCTTTTCGCCGGAGAGCGTCGTCTGAGTTGTGTTCTCCTTCATCTTCACTTCTCCTTTGGCTTCGGAGCGCCCCCCGGCTCACTCCCTGAGCTTCTGTATCGTCACGGTGATGAGCGGGTCCGTGCCGCCTGTCCGGTAGTAGGAGACGGAGTAGCCGGCGGCGGGGTAGTTCACGGCCTTGTGAATCGCCCCGTCGGCCGCGGCTGCGACCTCCTCGTCGAACACAGCCTGAGCAGTAGGCGCGGCCGCCTCACCGACGTAGGTGACGGCGACGACCTTCACACGCTGCGCGCTGTCGTAGATGACCTGCGCGAACTCGCTCTCGGAGCGCGGGTAGTATTCCTGGCCCTTGCTCGCCTCCTGCGGCGTGCCCAGCCTGGCGTGCACCTGGTCGGCTGTCATGCCGATGGTGATCCCCCTGTAATCACGAAACAGCGGCTGACTCAAGGGGGGAAGTCCGCCCGCCTTGCTTGTCGTCTGGGCCTGTGCCTGCACGCCCACGGCTATGAAAGCAAACGCGACCGCCAGGGCAACAAGCCCCGTGCGGCAGAAACGTCTTGTCATGTTGCGAAGCATCTTTAGTTTCCTCCTTTGGAAAGGGTGTCGCCCCGCGTTATCAATCGTAATGCCCGGTGGCAAGCCTCATGCCGACTGCTCCCGCGCCGCTTTTGCTCAGCTTTTCGAGGAATTCTGCCGACGCGCGTGTGGGCTTTCGCGCAGCAGCCTGGGGAACTTTACTCAGTGACGGGTGCAGGCGGCGGGTTAAAGAAAGAAGGTTTTACTCGTCACCTGTCACGCATCACTGCCCTTAGGCTCGAAGCGCAGGAAGTTCTTCTCGCCCTGGTCGTCTTCAATTTCGAGCGATTCGTCGCGGCCGTCGCTGCCGCGGTTGGGCGTGACGCGCTTGACGTTGGTGATAGTGAAGGTCTGCTGGCGCGGGTGGGTCGTGTCGCGCTCTTCGAGCATGATGTGGATGCGAGGGTTCCCGCCGCAGCCCTTTTCGAGACTGACGCCCACGAGCGGCAGGCCGTGTCCTGTGTCTTGCCCTCCCGCGTCGTCAGCAGCGGTCAGCCGCGTCTGCCGCCAGCGGTTGCGCCGGTTGAAATCCCTGAGGCATCTGTCCCAGCGAATGTACTCTATTCCCTCGACCATACGGCTCTCCCCGTCGTCGGAACATAGCAACGGGCGTGCCCATTCGAATCGAGCTATTTCTGCCCGCACGCGCCCCGCCGCCTGCGAAAAAGCCCCCACCCGGTTGCGGATAATCACCGATGTCGGACGAGGAGCGAGCTTGACCAGCCCCTTGCGGGACTCTTTGAGCTTTTATTTTTCGCCGAGGACTTTAGCGAGCGTGAGCAGGAGTTTCTCGGCCGTGTAGGGCTTCGGGAGGAAAGTTTTGACGCCGGCGCTGGCGGCCTCGGCGGCCTTCTCGTTGGCGGCCAGGCCGCTAGCGGCGATGATTTTGACCTGCGGGTTGAGCTTTTGCAGCGCGCGGATAGTGGCCGGCCCGTCCATGAAAGGCATCATCATGTCGGTCAGCACGATCTTGACTTCGTCGCGGTTGGCGGCGTACAGGGCGACGGCCTCCGTGCCGTCCGCGGCCGTCAGGACTTTGTAGCCGAAGGATTCGAGCGTGCCGCGAGTGATCTCGCGGATGGCCTCTTCGTCGTCCACGACGAGAACAAGCTCGCCGTGGCCCAGGGGGAGCGTCGGCTCCTCTTGCCTGCTCTCGGCCGCCTCGCCGACGGCAATCGCCGGCAGGTAGAAGGAGAACTGCGTGCCCTTGCCCGCCTCGCTGTAGACGTTGATGAAGCCGTTATGGCTGCGGACGATGGAGAGCGCCGTCGAGAGCCCGAGGCCCGTCCCCTTGCCCGTCTCCTTCGTCGTGAAGAACGGCTCGAAGATTTTGTTGAGCGTTTCGGGCGGGATGCCGTGGCCCGTGTCCATCACGGAGACCATCACGTACCGGCCAGGCTTCGCCTCGATGTGGGTGCGCGCGTAATTCTCGTCGAGCGTGACGTTCTCGGCGCGGATCGTGAGTTGGCCCCCGTGCGGCATCGCGTCGCGCGCGTTAACGCAGAGGTTCATTAGAACCTGGTGAATCTGCGTGGCGTCGGCCGAGACGGGCCAGACCCTGTCGGGCAGATTGAACTTGGTCGTGATGGACTTCGGGAGCGTCTCATTCAAAATCTTGACCACGTCCTTGATGAGGTACTTCGGGTCAATCGGAATCCTCTCGCCCTGGACGCCGCGGGCGAACGAGAGCACCTGCTTGATCATGTCCGCGCCGCGCTCGGCGCTCGCCTGAAGCATCTTCAGGTACGGCTCAATCTCCGGGTTCTTGAGCCTGAGGCGCAGCATGTCCACGGACATCAGGATGGGCGAGAGCACGTTATTGAGGTCGTGGGCGATGCCGCCGGCGAGGGTCCCGATAGACTCCATGCGCTGCGCGCGCAAAAACTGCGACTCGATCTTTTTGCGCTCGGTGATGTCCGTGTTAATGACGAGCACGCTCTGGGGCTCGCCCGCGTCGTCGCGCACGAGCGTCCAGCGGCTCTCGACCATGATCACGTCGCCCTCGCGCGTCGCCTGCTGCAACTCGCCCGCCCACTCGCCGCGCGCAAACAGCACGTCGCGCGCCTCCTCGAACTGCGGGCGGTTCGTTCTGAAGAGCAGCTCGCGCACGTCCTGGCCGATGGCCTCCTCCTTCGTCCAGCCGTAAATCTTCTCCGCCCCCTTGTTCCAGAAGAGAATCCGATCCGCGAGGTCGCGCACGAGGATGGCGTCCTGCGCCTCGTCGAGGAGCGCGGCCTGCTCACGGATGCGCTCCTCGGCGCGCTTTCGTTCCGTGATGTCGTAGCGGATGGCGATGTACTGGTAGGGCTTCCCGCGCGTGTCGAGGAAGGGGACGATGGTCGTGTCAACCCAGTAAATGCTGCCTTCTTTGGCGCGGTTGCGAATCTCGCCGCGCCAGACGCGCCCGCTCGCAATCGTCGTCCACAGCTCGCGGATGAACTCTTGCGGGTGAAAGCCCGAGTTGATGATGCGGTGATCCTGGCCGAGCAGTTCCTCGCGCGAATACTTAGAGATTTCGCAGAACTTGTCGTTGACGTAGGTGATGACGCCGCGCTGGTCCGTGATGGCGACGATGGCCGACTCGTCCAGGGCGAACTTGAAGTCGGCCAGTTCCTTGACGAGCCGTTCGAGCGTTCTCTCGTCGCCCGGCGCGGTCGTCTGGTTGGCTACCTCGCTGCTCATCCCCTTCAGACCTCGATCCTTTTCGCCTCTTCGAGCTTCTTCAGCCGGTAGCGAAGCTGGTCGCGCGAAATCCCCAAAAGCTCGGCGGCGCGCGTCTGGTTCCCGTTGCTCTGCTCAAGCGCCTGCCTCACAAGAGACATCTCCACGTCGTCGAGCGAGAGGCCGTCCGCCGGAAGCACGAAGCCCGCGCACAGTGCTGCGGCGGTTGCGCCCGGCGAAGGCTGTTGCGCCGAGCCCGCGCCGGCGGCCACGTCGCGCGGCAGGTACTTCATCGTGATGGTCTCTTCGTCTTCGAGAATCATCGCGCGCTCGATGACGTTCCTGAGCTCCCTCACGTTGCCGGGCCAGCGGTAGCGGCGAAACGCCGCCGTGACCTCCGGCGACACTCCCTTAATCTGCCGGCGTAGTCGCAGCTTCTGATTAAAACTTTCGATGTAGTGCCCGGCCAGGAGCAGCATGTCGTCGCCGCGCTCACGCAGTGGCGGGATGTCTATCAGGATGACGGAGAGGCGGTAAAAAAGGTCCAGCCGGAAGCGGTTGGCCTCGCTCTCGGCCTTGAGGTCGCGGTTAGACGCGGCGATGACTCTCACGTCCAGGGGGATGTCCTTGAGGCCGCCGACGCGCCGGAATGTTCCCTCTTCCAACACGCGCAGGAGCTTCGCTTGCAGGCTCAATTCCAACTCGCCGATCTCGTCCAGAAAGAGCGTGCCGCCCTCGGCCTGCTCGAACAGCCCCTCCTTGCGCGACTTGGCGTCGGTGAACGCGCCCTTCTCGTAGCCGAATAGTTCCGACTCGATTAAGTTCGCCGGGATGGCCGCGCAGTTGATGGCAACGAACGGCGAGTCCGCCCGCCGCGAGCCGTAGTGGACGGCCTTCGCCAACAAGTCCTTGCCTGTGCCGCTCTCGCCCTGCAACAGAACCGAGGAGACTTCCGACCCGGCGACCTTGCGCGCCAGCGAGATCATCTCCAGGATGGCGGGCGACTCGCCGATGATCTGCTCGAAGCCGAACGCGCGCGCACGCTCCTTGCGCACCTGGCCTAGTTCGCGGCGCAGGGCGTGAGCTTCGATGCCGTTGCGGATCGTCACGCGCAGCTCTTCGAGGTTGACCGGCTTGCCTATGAAATCGTATGCGCCTCCGCGCAGGGCCGAGATGGTGTTCTCGACGAGCACGTTGGCCGTAATCATGATGACGACGGCGTCCGGCTGTCGCTCCTTAATCTCGCGCAAGGCGTCCAGGCCAGAGCCGTCGGGCAGGTCAATGTCGAGCAGGACGGCCGCCGGGCGCTCGGCCTCGAACGAGCTGACCGCGCCGCTCACGGTCCCGGCTTCGAGCGGCACGTAGCCCCACGTCCGCAGCGCCTCCGAGAGCGACCAGCGAATCATCGGCTCGTCGTCAACAATCAGGATTTTCTCTTTCGTCGGCCTCAAGCTCCCTCCCCCGCGTCAACGGGATTGCGGGTCATCTCCGATGAGGTCTATGGCTAGGCTAAAATCATAGCACAGTCTCAGACGAACTTTGCCCCGCCGGCCGCGCCAGCTCGGTCATCGTCATGGGATCGCATGAGGATTATTCTACGGAGCTATTCTTCGTCCTTCGCCACGACCAGCACGCCCGCGCCGCGGATGGCGTCGTGCTTGAGGGCTCTGAGGGCGTGCGAGCGGGAACGTCTCGACGTGCGTGCGGACTGGGATGCGCGCCGCTTCGGCCAGGAACTCGCGGCCGTCGGCGCGAGTGCGGCAGAGACGAGCGGCAGAGCGTGCGCTCCTTTCAACCTATACACCTCTGCGGAGGCCGTCCGGGGCTTCAATGAATGGACAGTCTCTGGCCGCGCCTGCACGACGAACAGCTCACTCGTCACGCCGTCCTTCGCCCACTCGATGTCCATCGGCAGCGCGCGCCCCGCGAGCCGCGAGTAGTGCTCGCGTTATGCGCTCATCAAAAATGGAAGCCCCGCGAGGCCGGCGGCCACCAGTAAGCTGAACCATCTGCCTCCCTGCCGGTAAGCTCGAACCGTCAGCACTATTCCCAGCAGGCATTGAATCACGCTGACCCAGACGACGGCCCCCGTCAGCTCCTGAAGCCAGTTATCAGAGATTTGTTGGAAAGAGAGCAGCCCCCGGAATACATAAATCAGCAGTGAGAAAGTTGCTGGTATCCAACTGATGGCGAAGTAAGCCCGGCGCGGGCCGTAGAACGTCGTCAGCACCAGGAAGGCGAAAGCGACCGACGGTAAGAGCAGGAGCACATAAAAGTTTGTGTCCATCATTTTCTCGCGGGACACAAAGCCTCGCGGGTGATCGGGTCGAGGACTGCGGAGACGGCCGCAATCGCGCCGAGCAGGACCTCAAGAGGAGACTTTTCGGGCAAAGCCGGTTAAGCGTAAAACTCCCTGCCGCCGGACTTCCTCCCCACCGCCCAGACCTCTCCGCCGGCGCGCATCTGCAAGCTAACCTGGTCGAGCGGGCGTCGCGGCGGCCCGTACATCGCGTCGCCGCTCTTCACATCGAAAGCCCCCTGGTGGCAAGGGCACTCCAGGCAGCGCCTCCCGCGGTCGAAGTAGACGGAGCAACCCCGGTGCGTGCATTTCTGGCTGTAGGCGTAGTATTGCCCGTCCTGCGCACGCACGAGGATGGCCGGCTCATACCTCGTCGGGTAGGTGAAGTAGAGAGACGAACCGGGCAGCAATCTTTCCGCCCCTTCTATCTTCTGCGGCGGGTAAACAAGCGTCGGATTCTGCTGCGCCGCGGCGGATGTCAAACCGGACGACGCCACAGCCAGCCATGCTGAAACGACCGCCAGTGAGTTGCAGAACTCGCGCCGCAGGGGCTGCTCATCTGAAGCCGGTTGGCCTGCGGCTTCCGTGGATTGTTGACTCTTCACTGTTTTCCCCGACCTTTCCGGCCGCTCCGATTTCCAGAGACCTTGCTCGAAACTTGAACGGTCATTGCGGATGCTCCCGCCGGCTGAGAGTGCAAGTCACGAGCCAGTGACCGGCGGGGCCTGTAATTCGCGTTCAGGCTGTTTTCTTAAGGTTCTTTGCGGGCGTGCGTTGGGGAACAGCTCGCAGTCAGTTCGCGCCGCTGGGGATTTTTCCACGTCCTCACCGCAATAGCCCCAGATGTTCAAAAAATCATACTCAATTCTGTGGCTAAGGACAGGGTACTCTCCGCAAAAAGTTTTCTTAAAAGCTGTGCTAATAATCTTCCAATACTTCCCACAGCTTGGTCGCCAATCGCTCGTCGCCCTCGGTTGGCATAATATTCTTCTCACGCTGTTTTATTTTCCACGTCCGCCTGTGGCATTGTTTATGCGGCGGCTTCCCCGCGCTCGTCAGTTGAAAGCGCGACCTGGTTTTCGAGATAGCAGACCGGAAAGATAAATTCAAAGTAACATAATCGGAAGTGATGAACAGCAATGATAGAAGATTTATCGGCGCGGCGAGCGGGACAGAGAGCCGCTGGTCTCCTGCGATTTTGAACGTCGAGCGTCTGATCGCGCGCGCGGGCGCAACCATAGCCGCGCGTGGGCGTGCCTATTACGCGCAGAAGTGGCGCTTGCGCGTGCAGCAGGTGAGCGCGGACGAGGCCATCATCAGAGTGCAGGGCAGCCAGCGGTATACGGTCGAATTCATGAAGGATAGAAATCGCGTGCTTGCGTTCTGCGACTGTCCATATGCAGAGTACGACGAGGACGTGATTTGCAAGCACACGGTCGCAGCGGCGCTCTTTCTCAGGGACTATCTGACAGAGAAAGCGCCGGTCGCGTGGGAGGATGTCTTATCGCAGGCGGTACGCACTTCAGCAAGCCCCGCGCCGAAGAGACCGGCGGAGTTTCTCTTCTTCAGCCTTCAAGCTCGCGGCAATTCCTGGGCAGTCATCCCCTACACGGTCGCCTCCGTTTTCTTCCCTGAGACGGCGCGGCAGGACGCTTCAGAAGCAGCGCGCGTAGTTGAGGAGCAACAGCTCTCATCTCAAGCTGAAAAGATCGGCCCTGACTCTCAAGGCGGTCAGCACCTTTACGTCAATGTCACGCACACGCAAGCCGCGCTGGTCAAGATGCTCGCCTCCTCCGGTCTTTACTACGACAACTATTACGGCGGCGCAACGCTCGACTACGGCGCGCTGTTCGCGTTGCTTGCGGGCGGCCCGCTCTTTTTCGGCACGGACAAAAATCCGCTCAAACGGCCACTGGAGGTTTGCACGGAGTTGGCGCGCGTCGAGTTGGAGATGGAGCGGGCGGCTGAAGGCGGCACGCTTCTGAACGCGCTGGTCGTCGCGGGCGAGCGCGTGTTTCCGCTTCACAAGCGCGAGATGCAGATCGTCTCTTACAAACCGCTCTGGCTGCTCTCCGATCAAACTCTCTTTCAACTGGACGCGCCGCCGGACGGCTTTGTCCTCTTTCAAGAGAATCCAACTATCAATATCCCCGCTGATGAAGAGCAGGCTTTTTTTGAAAAGCACCTGCCATATCTGGCTGAGCGATTCCCACTGCGCGGCGATGCTGTCCGCTGGGAAGAGTTGCGCGACCATTTGCCCGTACCAAGACTCTATCTGACGGAAGAGGGGAAAGAGTTGCGCGTCGAGTTGCGTTACGGCTACGGCGATTATGAGATGGCGTACAATCGCAATGGAGCCGGGCAGAGCATTCGCCGCAACGACGAGACGGGTGCGCTCGTGCGCGTCGTGCGCCAGCCCGAACGCGAAATGGAGTTGTGGGAAACAATCGGCTCGAAAACTTACGGCCTCAAGCGCGCTCCCGTGAACTACAACGCGCTACGCGGCCCGGAAGCCGGTCTCTTTCTGCTCAGAGCCAATACGCACCCGCTGGATTTTCTGCTGCGTCACGTTCCGCAGCTGGCCGCCGCAGGCTGCGAGATTTACGGCGAAGAAGAGTTAAGGCTGGCGCGCATCAACCGCCATCGCCCGACCATCTCTTTCGGCGTGACATCCGGCATTGACTGGTTCGACGTGCAAGCGGTTGTCCAGTTCGGCGATGCGGAGGTCTCGCTCGCGGAAGTGCGTCGCGCCGTGCGTAAGCGCGAGCGTTTCGTCAAGCTGGCCGACGGAAGCATCGGCGAAATTCCGCCTGAATGGCTAGAGCAGTATCGTCATCTCTTCGCGCTCGGCGAAGAGACGGACCAGGGCTTGCGCCTCGCTCATCATCACCTTAGCTTGCTCGATCAACTCCTGGCCGACGACGAGGGAGCGCGAACCGATAAAGAGTTCAAACGCCGCCGCGCGTCACTTCGCAATTTCGCAGGCATCAAGCCGCAGAAGCTCCCCAAACATTTCAACGGCGAGCTGCGCCCGTATCAGAAAGCCGGATTCGACTGGCTACACTTTTTACGCGAGTACAAGTTCGGCGGCTGCCTCGCGGACGACATGGGCACGGGCAAGACCATTACGACGCTCTGCTTCCTGCAATCACTCAAAGAGCGAGGGCTGGCGAAGAAGGCTTCCTTGTTGGTCGTACCGCGCTCGCTCATCTTCAACTGGGAGCGCGAGGCGGCACGCTTTACGCCGCGCCTGCGCTTGTTGAATCATGCCACGCCGGCGCGCACCGCAGACATCTCGGACTTTGACGATTACGACCTCGTACTGACGACTTACGGACTGCTCCGGCGCGACGTAGAGATGCTGATGCACTACGAGTTCAACCACCTGATCTTGGATGAAGCGCAGGCCATCAAGAATCCGCTCGCGGAGACGGCCAAAGCCGTGCGACTCTTACGCGGGCTCCATCGCCTGACCCTGACAGGCACGCCCGTGGAAAACAACACGCTGGAACTCTGGTCGCAGTTTGCCTTTTTGAATCCGGGACTTTTGGGCAATGTCGAATACTTCCGCGAAGAGTTCTCGACGCCCATCGAGCGCAAGGGCGACGAGCGGGCGGCGCAGTTTCTACGGAAGATGGTCTATCCCTTCATCCTCCGGCGCACCAAGGATCAGGTCGCAAAAGATTTGCCTCCGCGCACGGAGCGCCAGCTGGTCTGCGACATGGAGCCTGCGCAGCGCAAGCTCTACGACGAGAAGCGCGCTTACTACCGTGCGCTCCTGCTCAAGCTGATCGAAGATGAGGGCATCAACAATGCGCGCTTTCGCGTGCTCGAAGGCTTGCTGCGCCTGCGTCAGATTTGCAACCACCCGCGCCTCGCCGTGAAGACTTTCAGAGGGGCTTCGGCGAAATTCGAGCTGCTGCTGGAAACGCTCGAAACGCTCCGCGCCGAAGGCCACAAGGCGCTGGTCTTCTCGCAGTTCGTCGGGATGCTCAAAATTTTAGAGACGGAGTTGAAGAAGCGCCGTATTCCATTCTCCTATCTCGACGGGCAGACGCGTGACCGGCAAGCCAGAGTTGACGCTTTCCAGACGGACGAGACGATTCCCTTCTTCCTCATCAGCCTCAAGGCTGGGGGCGTCGGATTGAATCTAACGGCGGCAGATTACGTGATACACATTGACCCGTGGTGGAACCCGGCGGTTGAAATGCAGGCGACAGACCGCACGCACCGCATCGGGCAAGATAAGCCCGTCTTCATCTACAAGCTGATTGTACGCGACTCCGTCGAGGAGAAGATTCTCCAGTTGCAAGAGCGCAAGCGCGCTCTGGTGACACAGTTGATTGCCACCGAAAGCAGCTTTTTCAAGTCGCTCACTGCCGACGATGTGGCGGCGTTGTTCTCTTGACGGTTCCCAACAAATGCCTATTCATTCGGCTCAGTTTATGAGGATTCTTAGCCCAACCTGTGAAGAAACGTTTCTATTCCCGAGTTTGGCGAGAGGCAAAGAGTTCGAACAGTGTCCAGTGTGGGGAGCCAGCTTGAACGAGGGTCGCCGGAATCAGCCCGGCGGCCTTTTCGTTTTCCCAAGTTGTCATTAGTAATATCGCTGTCTCGCGTTTCGTCGCCGCCGTCCTCATCGCCTGGATGTTGTCTGGTGGCGAACCGCGGGATTATACTGGCCCCGCACTCAACGGAGAAAAGGAGGCTGGTAATGGGAACCCACCGAGGGCCTTCGCCCATAGTTGCGGTCGGCTTTATGGTTGCCGTCTGTGTGTTCATGCTCGCGTTAAACTCGGCCCAGGCGCAGCAGACTGGCCCGCCGCCCGTCGGCGACCGCGACCCGTTCGCGGAAATACGCGAGCGGCAGCGGCGCGAGGCCCAACTCCGCAGCGCGGAGATGCTGGGTGGGGTGAGGAAGCTGGACAAGCGGGCCGAAGAGGCCGCCGCCGAGCAGATGAGGGAAGACTTCAAAGTTCTCCAAATCCGGCGCAACAATCTCGCCCGCCACCTCTTATCCGAAAAGCCGTTCGACTACAAGCTCATCGCCGGCGAAGCCGAAGAGATTAACAGGCGTGCCAGCCGGTTGAAGACGCACCTGTTGCGCGAAGTCCCCGAGGGGGAGAAGAAAGAGGAGAAAAAAGAGGTCGAGATTGCCGCCGCTCAAATGAAGGACGCTCTCTTGACCCTGGTGAAGCGTATAGACAGCTTCACCGAGAATCCTGTTTTCAAAGTGCCGGACGTGGTTGACGTACAGCAGAGCGCGAAGGCCGACCGCGACCTGCAACGCGTCATCCTCCTCAGCGATGGCATCGGGAAGACAGCCGGAAGGCTCAGCAAGGAGCACGACAAGTAGGGCGGCGCGGCTGATGGCGGACTCGTGCTCGTAGATTGTCATGAGAGGCGCGGGCGTCACAAACCTTCATCAATCCAACCTTGCCTGTTAGCTCGTGATTATCCCTGCTCAGGGAGAGCGCGTAGAGAAAGGAGCGTGATCTTGGTCGGCGTGCCGTTCTCGACCTCGACCTTGAGGAGCGCCTGGTAATATTTGGGCGGCGTGTTTTGCCCGCCGAGCTGACGCAGTCTCTGCCCGAGGACGGTGAGGTGGTTGCGTGTCGTAATGAACTCGGCGGCCGCTTCCGTCCCCTCGCTGAAGATGCCCGCCAGCGTCATCACCGCGTGCTCGCCGGAGACGTTCGCCTTGACGGTGATGAGCGCGTAATCAACCTCCAGCTCGCCCGTCTGCTCGTTGAACTGCGGGTGGTAAACGCGCTCCTCGCCCGGCTGCGGGTCGCGGTTTTCTATCGTGGCGTTGAAGGTGTAGTTGAAGTTCTCGACCGAAGGGAGCTTGCGCGTCCACTCGTTGACGTAGATGCTGCCGAGCAGGATGATGTTGCGGTACTTCAGGTCGGCCGCGCTCAGATGTCTGCTTTGCCTGAGCTGGATGGTTTTGTTCGAGGCGCGCATCAGGTCCGTCAGGCGATACACGCCGATGGCCTCGCCCATCCCCGTGTACATCCCGAGCGACGGGATGAGATGAGGGGTCTCGCCGCCGGCCCACTGCCCCTTAAACTCCGGCGCGTTAGCCAGCGCGCGCATCTGCTCGGGGGTCATCTGGATGGCACGCCGCACCAGAGGCTCCGGGTCTGCGGCGTTCAGGAAGCGATAGACGGTCGGGTTGCTCAGCACGAGCAGCGGGGGCTCCGGGTCATCTATAAACGGCCCCCAGACGGTCTTGAAGTCTTCGCTGCCGAGCAAGGGGTCGGCGCTCGGCGCGCTCGCCTGCCGCCGTAGTTCCCGGTTCGAGAGGTAAAGCGCCAGCGTGGCGATGCCGAGCAGGCCCACGAGCACGCACAACAGCAGAATGACGGTCCTGCCTCCGCCCTGAGCGGCATTGACCTCGACGTGCGGGCGGCCGTTTGCGGCAGCGGCCGCGGCGTGCCCGTTTGATGCGGCACCGTTCGTCGGCGCAGGCGCGACGGGAGAGACTTCCGGGGCGGACTCCGGTTGGGGGCAGATGAAGACCGGGTGGTAGTGGCCCTTGGGGAGGTCTATGACAATCTGATCGCCCTTCCCCTCGGTGGTGTAATACTCGTGCAGTTTCGTCCGCAGCCTCCCGGCCTGCACGCGCACGACGGAGTCTATGCGCGGGTCATAGTCGTCGCTGCGGCCGAAGACCTCCGTGGCGATTGTGTACTCCTTGAGGAGCACATCCTCGTCGTCCAGGGTCTTCTCCACGACGAAGCGGAGAAACGCCTTGAGGCTTTCCGAGTTTTGGAGCGTGCGGCTTTGAAGAACCTTCTCCAACTGCTCAAGTTTCTGTTCCTTGCCTAATTCCATGTTTTCGACTACGAATCAAAAAAGCCCCCGAGGATTCAGGCGGTGCGGCGAGCCACCGTCTGGGGGACACGTGCGAGTTAACGTTGATTGTTCGGTGTCCCAACAAAGGCTGGAAAGTCACTGGCGACTGCGCGCCGAATTATAAGCCCTCTCGCCGGCTTTCAACAACCTGAAGGGCGCGGCGTGAGTAAATAATGGCGCGGGCGGTGTAACAAGGTTACATCCGCTGTGTAACGCCGGGCAGTCCCGAGGAAATATGCGGCCTGAACTGACACTTATCACCGTATCTTACTGGCAGTAACTTTTAGTGTCATTAGTTTCAGAGATAGAGTATATTCAAGTCCTAGTCTATCTGGTGTCAAGCTGGAAATTGAATGCTTAATCCGTTTCGTGAGACGCGCCCGCCGGCGTGAAGGTGCAGGCCAGCCCTAACCCGCCCGGTTTGAAAGTTGTGCGTCTTTTCGCAGTTCCTCGCGTCGCCGCTTGCCCGTCGGACTGGATTTAAGTTAACCGAGCCTTGCCTAATTAAGTCGTCTTTCCTTTTCTTGCTGCAACATGTGCTCCCGGTCTTTGAGGAGTGCGCCGCAGCCTGAAAGACATCTTCGAGCCCCGAGCATGGGGTTCGTTTTGAGTCTCATTTCGTTGGGTCGACCGTCACAGGGTCAACAGTACCTTCGGACGAGTTGACGTGCTGCGCCAGGAGAATTCAAACCATGAAAAAGAAGTTAGGTCTTTACGCCGTAATGGTCCTGCTGGGAATCGGCTTGCTCAACGGCGTCCACGCCCAGACGAGCACCGTCGGCGGTATCAGCGGCACCGTGCGCGACCCGCAGGGTGCCGCCATCCCGGATGTCGAGGTCGTGATCCAGGAGGAGACGACCGCGCAAACCCGCACCGTCAAAACCGACGACGACGGCGACTACTCGGCCCAGAGTCTTCCGGTGGGGCGCTACAGCGTGAGCGTCGCCCCGCAGGGGTTCAAGAAGACGGTCGCCACCGGGGTCGAGGTGCACGTCAGCGACAGGGTGGTCGTGGACCTCAAGGTCGAAGTCGGGCAGGTTAACGAGACGGTGACGGTCAGCGACGCCGCCCAACTGGTCGAGACCGAGAGCGGCAGGGTGAGCAGCCTCGTCTCCGAGAAGCAGGTGACGGAGCTTCCGCTGAACGGGCGCAACTACGCCGCGCTGGTGACGCTGGTGCCCGGACTCTCCGCGCCGAACGAGGGCGGGGCCTTCGGGACTCGCGGCACGGGGCTCGACTCCCACGTTGACGTGTCGGTCAACGGCAACCAGTCTAACGCGAACATGTGGACGGTGGACGGCGTCAATAACATGGACGTGGGCTCGAACGCCACGCTGCTAGTCTTCCCCTCCATCGACTCCATCGCCGAGTTCCGCGTCGAGCGCAACAGCTTCAGCGCGGAGTACGGCCAGGCGCAGGGTGCCGTCATCAACCTCGTCACGAAGGGCGGCGGCAACGACTTCCACGGCAGCCTCTTCGAGTTCTTCCGCAACGACTCGTTGAACGCCAACGACTTTTTCTCCAACCGCGCGGGCCTGCCGCGCGCGCCGCTGACCTACAACAACTACGGCGGCAACTTCAGCGGCCCGATAGTCAAGAACAGGGTCTTCTTCTTCTGGTCGGAGGAATGGCGGCGCGAGCGGCGCGGCACCGGGCCGCTGACGGCTCGCGTCCCCACCGCGCAGGAAAGAATGGGGGACTTCAGTGGGCCAATCCACACCGGCCCCATCCCGTTTGACCCGTACACGTGCACTCTGGACGGCAATGGCAACCGCGTCTTCAGCGCGGCCACCTGCCAGCCGTTCCCCGGCAACATCATTCCGCAAAACCGCCGCAGCCCCGCCGGCCTCGCGCTGATGGGCATCTACCCCCTCCCCAACAACCCGGCCGACCCGTCCGGCACTAACTGGATTTCGACGCCGTTGCAGCCGGTTGACACGCGCCAGGACCTGCTCCGCGGTGACATCAATATCACCGACAAGATGAGCCTGATGGTCCGCTACATTCACGAGACCTGGACGCACGGTGAGGCCGCCGGCAACTTCTGGGGCGACACGCCGTTCCCGACCCTCTCGTCCGACTGGGACCAGCCCAGCCGCAGCTTCGCCGTCAAGCTGACGAACACGCTCTCCTCGTCCGCCGTCAACGAGTTCCAATTCTCGCGGGCGGGCAACGACATCTTCGTCACGACGAACCCGGCGGGCGACGCGCTCAACCAGCAGATCGCCTCGTCGTTCCCGACCGTCTTCCCGCGCGTCGAGGGCACCGGCCTTCCGACCGTCGGCTGGGGCGACGGCGGGTATCCGACCCTGTGGCACCAAGCGCCCTGGGCCAATCACCAGGACCTCTTCATCTGGAAGGACGACTTCTCCAAAGTCATCGGTTCACACAACACGAAGTTCGGCGTGCTCGTCAGCCACAACATCAAGAACGAGCAGCCGAACGGCGGCAGCGGCATCTACACCATCCAGTCATTCGGCGCGCGCACGGGCAACGCCATCGCCGAACTGCTGGTCAGCGGCCTGCCGGTCGTTGAATACACGGAGTTCCAGCACCAGGACACGACGCTGGGCCGCTGGCACGACGTGGAGTTTTACGGGACAGACACCTGGAAGATTCGTTCCAACCTGAGCTTCACGTACGGCCTGCGGTATTCGCTGTACCCGCCGGCCTACGCGGCCGACGACCGCATCACCAACTGGATTCCCGAGCGGTTCGACGGCGTCAACCTGCGCAGCGGATTTGTTCAGGCCGACCAGCCCGGCGACCTGCCTCGCGCCCTGGTCAACAGTTATAAGGGCGGCTTCCAGCCTCGCATCGGCCTGGCCTGGGACCTTAAAGGCGATGGCAAGACTGCCCTGCGTTTAGGCTTCGGCCGCTACCTGAGTCGCTCGAACGTCATCGCGTCTCTGCTCAGGATGGCTAACAACCCGCCCTGGAATACGGTGGTGGATTCCGGCTGGAACTCGACGGCACTAAGCCTCGCGGACTGCCCGAGCTGCCGCACCCTGGACGTGATCGGCCCGAACCTGTCGAATTCCGCGGCGGGCCTCGGTGCCGTCAATTCGGTTGACCCCAACTTCAAGCCTCCCGAGAGCTGGCAGTGGAACCTGACCGTCTCGCGCGAGATCATGAAGAACACAGTGGCTGAGGTCTCCTACGTCGGGAATCACGCCCTGCACATCTGGCGGCTCATCAACGGCAACTACAATCAGGTGCTGCCGCAATACCGCGCGGCGGTCGCCGCCGGGACACGCTCGGCCGACATTTCGCGCAGGTTCGGCTTCACCAACTCCATCACGAGGGACGAGTCAACGGGCGACTCCAACTACCACGCGCTCCAAATCTGGATTGACCGCCGGTTCAGCGACCGCTTCGCTTTCCAGACTGCTTACACGTGGGCACACGCCATCACCAACGTCCCGACACAATCGTTCATCAGCCAGACGACCGACGTTTTCAATTACGATTTGGACCGGGGCGACTCCGACCTGGATCGTCGTCACTCGCTCGTCTTCAACGCCGTGTACGTCCTGCCGCAGTTCCGAAGCCTCGGCACTTTCGGGAACGCCGTGCTCGGTGACTGGCAGCTCAACACCATCGCCTCTTTCTACAGCGGCACGCCGTTAAATATCATGTCCGGCGTGGACACCGTCGGCCTCGGGGGCGCGAGCACCCAGCGGCCCGACCTTATTCCGGGTGTGCCAGTTCTCGCCAACGGCAGCGACCCGCTACAGATCGTCAACCCGGCGGCGTTCAGAATTCCTCCGCAGGGGCAGTTCGGCAGCCTGGGGCGTGGCTCGGTCCACGGGCCGGGCATCAAGAACGTGGACTTCTCCGTGGCGAAGAACTGGAAGGTCCACGAGAGGTACGGCCTTCAGTTCCGCGCGGAGATGTTCAACGTCTTCAACTTCGTCAACTTCAGAGGTCATAACCTCAGCGTCGCCGGCGGCGGCATTGAGAACAATTTCAGCAACGCAGGTTTCGGTCGGGCCAACTCCACACGCGGCCCGCGCGAAATTCAGTTCGGCCTGAAATTCAACTTCTGATATAGTACGGACAGGCTGAATCGGGACGGAGGGGTGAATGCTTTAACTCAGCCCTCCGTTTCCTTTTCTGCCGAGTCCGACGCGCGTGAACGTAGGTAATGATGTATTCCCGTTTAGCCTTCCTCCCGCTGCTCGTCCTGCTCATCCACTTCCAAGTTGCCGGCGACTTGTTCCGGAAACACTACGAGGCGGCGGAGGCGCATCGGCGCGCAGGCAACCTCGCCGCGGCCGAGGCCGAGTACACGGAAATTTTAGCCCTGGCTTACCCGGCGCTCGGGAGAATTTATCTCGCGCAAGGTAATTACCGCGGGGCGGTCGCGGCCCTGGAGGCGGCCGCCGCCCGCCGCGCGGACTCGCCCGAGCCGCTCGTCGAGCTGGCAATCGCCTACTTCTACACGGGGCAGTACCAGAAGGCCGCCGAGCCTTTGGGCCGCGCCCTCGCCCTCGACCCGCAGAGCGCGCCCGCGCACCACATGCTGGGCAAGACTTACTTCATGACGGGCGAGTTCGAGAAGGCGGCGCGCGAACTCGAAGCCGCGGCTCAGCTAACGCCGGACGATTACGACGTGGCGTACACGCTCGGGCTCGCGTACCTCAAACAGCGTCAGCTCCCGCAGGCCAGGCGCATCTACGAGCGCATGGTGTCGCAGTTGGGCGACCGGCCTCAGCTACGCGTGCTGACGGGGCGCGCGTACAGGGAGACCGGATTCCTGGCCGAGGCCGTGGAGGAATTCAAAAGGGCCGCCGCGCTCGACCCGCGCCTCCCGCGCGTCCACTACCACCTGGGCCTGACGTACCTCCTCAAGGAGGGGGCGGGCAAACTCGGCGACGCCATCAAGGAGTTGCAGTTGGAGCTGGAGTATCATCCGGACGACTTCTTCGCCAACTACTACCTGGGCGTCATCTATCTCAGCGACGGGCGCTGGGGGCCGGCCCTCGGTCCTTTGGAGAAAGCCTCTCGCCTCCAGCCCGAGAACCCGGACCCCTACTTTTTTCTGGGCCAGTCGTACCAGAGCCTGGGGAAGTATGAGCAGGCCATCGGCGCGCTCAGGCAGGCAATCGCCCTGAACCCCGAGCTGAGCCACAACGACTATCAGGTGACGAACGCCCACTTCCGGCTCGGGCAATCGTTGATGAAGGCGGGCCGCACGGAGGAGGCCGAGCGCGAGTTGCAGGTGGCCTCCGAGCTAAAGTCGAAAGCCTTCAAGCGGGACGAGGCGAAGTTGGACGCCTTCCTCAACGCCGCCGGCGGGAGCGAGCAAAGCAAGTTCCCGGAGCTGGTATCGGCGCAAGGGGTGGTCGTCGAGTCGAACGCGCCGGACGCGCGCGCGCGCGAGGCGCTCGAAAAGGACGCGGCCTTTCACGAGAAGGTCATCGCGGCGGCGCACAATAATATCGGCCTGCTGCGTGCGGAGCGCGCGGACTTTCGCGCGGCCGCGGACCATTTCCTCGCGGCCGCGAAATGGAACCCGCTCCACGAAGGGCTCGATTACAACCTGGGCCTGGCCCATTTCAAGCTGGAATCCTACAAGGAAGCAATCGCGCCCCTCGAACGCGAAGTGAAGGCACGCCCCGCTAATCTACAGGCCAAACAGTTGCTGGGTCTGAGCTATTTCATGACGGAAGAGTACGCGGGGGCGGCCGCGTTGTTGGCCGAAGTCGTGGCCGCGAGGCCGAACGAGGCGGGCCTCTATTACCCGCTCGCCATCTCGCTCGACAAGACGGGGAAGGCCGAGGCGGCCGACCGGATTACGAGGCAGATGGTGGCGATGGGCGGCAACAGCCCGCAGGTCCACATCCTGCTCGGCCGGGCGTATTACCAGCAGAACGACACGGCCAAAGCACTTGAAGAATTGCGGAAGGCAATCTCGCTCGACGCTCAGGTGCGCCTGGCCCATTTCTACGCCGGCTTGATTTACGTGAAGACCGGAAAGCTGGACGAGGCCACGGGCGAGTTTGAAGCCGAGCTGGCGTTGAACCCGTCGGACGTTGAGGCCAGGTATCACCTGGGCTACGTCGCGCTGGCGCGGCAGGAGACCGAGCGGGGCATACGCCTGATGCGCGAGGTCGTCCGCGACAGGCCCGAATTCGCCAACGCGCACTTCGAGCTGGGCAACGCCCTGCTGAAGCAGGGCGACGCGCGCGGCGCGGTCGAGAGCCTCGAAGCGGCCGCGAAGCTGGCCCCCGATGAGGCGCGCATTCGTTATCAACTCGGCCGCGCATACATCAGTGCGGGGCGTCAGGCTGAAGGCGAGAAGCAGCTCGAAATGGCCCAGCAACTGAAGGACAAGGCGCTGCGCCAGGCGAACCAGTAAACTCCTACCGAGGTCATGCCACGTTGCCATCAAGGACGACCAGCCTGCTCGCGGCGTTAATACTCTCGCTCATTTCATTGCCGCCGCGTTCAATCGGCAATCAAGCCGCCGCGGGCGTGCGCTTCACGGACGTGACAGGGCCGGCCGGCATCACCTTCCAGCACGTCTCCACGCCCGAGAAGAGATACATCGTCGAGTCCATGAGCGGCGGCGTGGCGCTGATTGATTACGACTCGGACGGCAACCCGGACATCTACTTCGTCAACGCCCTGACCGTTGACCTCGTCAAGTCCAAAGGGAAGACTAAGAGCGCGCTCTACCATAACAACGGCGACGGCACGTTCACGGACGTAACCGACAAGGCCGGCGCTGTGGGCGACATCGGCTGGGGGATGGGCGTGGCGGTCGCCGACTATAACAACGACGGCTTCGACGACATCTACGTCACCTGCGTCGGCCCCAACCACCTCCTCAAAAACAACGGCGACGGCACGTTTGCGGACGTGACGGAGAAGGCCGGCGTGGGCGACCCGCGCTGGTCGGCGGGCGCGTCCTTCGTGGACTACGACGCGGACGGATGGCTCGACCTCTTCGTCGCCAACTACGTCTCCTTCGACTTCAACAACCTGCCCGAGTTCGGCAAGGACAAGACGTGCCAGTTCAAGGGCGTCGCCGTGCAGTGCGGCCCGCGCGGGATGCCCGGCGACGGCGACTCGCTCTACCACAACAACGGAGACGGCACCTTCACCGACGTGACGAAGAAGGCCGGGGTCTCGGACCCGAACGGCTACTACGGGATGGGCGTCATCAGCAGCGACTTCGACGAGGACGGGCTCGCGGACATCTTCGTCGCCAACGACTCGACGCCGAACTTCCTCTACCACAACAACGGCGACGGGACGTTCAAGGAGATAGGCTTTCTTTCGGGGACCGCGCTCAACGAGAACGGCGCTTCGCAGGGGTGCATGGGCGTGACGGTGGCCGATTACAACCACGACGGGAAATTGGACCTGTTCGTCACCAACTTCGACGACGACTACAACACGCTCTACCGCAACGACGGGCGCAACTCCTTCACCGACATCTCGTACGCGGCCAAGATAGCCGCCGTGAGTCTCCCTTACGTCGGCTGGGGGACGAAGTTCTTCGACTACGACTCGGACGGCTGGGTTGACCTCTTCGTCGCCAACGGCCACGTCTACCCGCAGATAAAAAACTTTCACCAGCGCAACTTCGTGCACCGAAACCTCCGCGACGGGACGTTCGTGGAGGTCGCCGAGCAACTGGGCGCACCCTTCGCGGAGAAGCGCGCGGCGCGCGGCGTCGCGTTCGGCGACCTGGACTCGGACGGCGACGTTGATCTCGTTATCAACAACCTGGACGGCGGCGCGCAACTGCTCCGCAACGACGGCGGAAACCTGAACAACTCCGTGCTGATTAAAACAGTCGGCGCGCGCTCGAACCGCGACGGCATAGGCGCGCGGGTCAAAGTCGTCTCCGGCGACCTCGTGCAAAAGGACGAAGTCCGCAGCGGCGACAGCTACATTTCGCAGAGTGACCTGAGGCTGCACTTCGGTTTGGAGAAGCGGACGAAGATTGATTTGATAGAGGTGCGCTGGCCGAGCGGCGCGGTTGACAAGATCACGGACGCGAAGCCGAACCGCGTGCTCACGATCAAAGAGGGTCAGGGCGTCGTCGGGCAGAAAGAGTATAAACCGGCCGCGCGCCGCTAAACGAGAAGCTCGTGAGGTCAGGCTAAAGCCGTGCAGACTACAGTTCCACAGAAAATTACCGTTCGCCGGCAGACGATTATTCTCGCGCTGCTCTGCGCTCTGCTTGCGCCCGCGAGCGCCTGGGCGCAGGGGAATCATCGTGCCGAACAGTTGGAGAGGGCGGCGGCCCTGATCGGCAGCGACCAACTGGCGGAGGCCGAGCGGCTGTTGAGTCAAGTTCTGAAAGTCGCGCCGAACGAGGCCGCGGCGCTCAACCTGATGGGCGCGCTCCGCGCCAAGCAGGGCAGGCTGGACGAGGCCGAAGCCCTCTTCACGCGCGCCGTCCGCAGCGACGCCGCGCTGGTGGGCGCGCACATGAATCTGGCTCACCTTTACCTGCTCAGGGGCGTGCCCGACAAGACGGCCGCGGAGTTGAGCGAAGTGCTGCGCCTTGAGCCCGGCAACGCGGAGGCAGGCTACAGGCTCGCGTGGCTGCTGCTCTCGCAGGGCCGCGTTGACGAGTGCCTCAGTCTCGTCGAAAGGCTGAAGGCGTCGCGGGCAGTTTCGGCCCCGCTGCTCGGCGTGGCCGCCAGCGCGTACCTGAAGAAGGGGGACAAGGCCGCGGCGGTGTCGGCCCTTAAAAAGGCCATCGAGCTGAGCCCCGACGAGGCGGCGTACCACTTCACTTTAGGCGTCGCGTGGCTCAAGCACCCGCCCAACATGGAGGAGGCCGCGCTCTCCTTCCGCCAGTTCCTCAAGCTCCGGCCCGACGACGCGCAGGGGCAACTGCTCCTCGGCTACGTGCTGCTCAGACAGAAGCAGTACACTGAAGCCCGCGCGCTGCTCGAAAAGAATGTGCAGAAGGGCTCAGGCACGCCGGAGGCATTCTATTACCTGGGCCTGATCGCGCAGGGCCAGAACGAAGACGAGCGGGCGGTAGAATTCTTCGAGAAGTCCATCCGACAGGAGCCCTCGTTCGCCCACGCACACATCGCCCTCGGCGCGACCTACCTGAAGCTGAAGGACTACGAGCGCGCACGGCAGGCGCTCGAAGCGGGCGTGAAGCTGAGCCCCGAAGATACGAAGGCGCACTACAACCTTGCCATGCTTTACGCCCGGCTGAAAGACCCGGAGCGCGCGCAGGAAGAGATGCAAACGCTCGAAAGGCTGAAGGGCGAAGGCAAGACGCCGGAGGGCGACGGCGACATTCAAGCACCCCAGCAACCACCGCAATAGTGATAAGTGCTGAGTTAAAGGAAGCGGTTTTACTGAGAGGCCATTTGAAAACTCAAGCCAGGCATCGATTCAACCCTTTGCGTCTTACGTCTTACCTTTGCGCCTTTGCGAGAAAAGCAGTTCACGCAAAGGCGCAGGAAAAGAAAAACCAAAGCCGCAAAGGCTTGAGCCTGGGTTTTCAAACACGCTCTGAGCACTCATCACTTCTATTTTCGTGACTGCTTCGTAGGCGTCGCGGCCAGCGTCTTGACCTGCGCCCTCCACTCGGCGGGCGTCATCTCTTTGAGTCGCGCCAGCTCGGAGGCCGCGATGACGAGTTGGCGCAGGCTGGGGATGACGGCGAACTCAAGCGCGGCCTTCGGCTTCGCCGCGTTCTCGATGACTGCCAGCCTGGCGTCGCGCCATTCGGCCGGGGGGGCCACGCCGCGCGAGAGGTAAGACAGTGCTTCCAAGCCTATCGTCCCCAGCTCGGATAAATCTCTAGCCAGCGGCCTCGCCTCGTGCAAGGCCGGGGACTTGTCTATCAAGACCTCCAGTTCGGGGCCGGCGTTGTGCCAACGGGTCATGACCTCGCGCGCTTGTTCCGCGCGGGCCTCGAAGCGCGGGGCGTCCGAGAGCAGCGCGTCAACGGTCGCGGCGAGGCGGCGGGCGGCCTCGCTGTCGGGGCGGGCCGCGTCGATCAGGCCGGTCAGCGGGCTCAGCATAGTCTGCGGGCGCTGCTGGTAACGCCGGTACTCCTTGACCGGCTCGACGACGGAGACGAGCGTGTGAAGTGGTCCAGTGTCCCGCCCGCCCGTCAGCCGCCTGAGCACGACGGCCTGATTCTTCTCGTGCGTCAGGCCCAGTTCTTCGAGCTGCACGCTCACGACCGCCAGCCGCCGGTACATGTCTTCAACGTCCGTGACCTCGCGCGGCGACCAGAGCCTTTCGGCGATGGCGGCCGTGCGCGGCCAGATGCGCGAGTCTATCGTCTCCGGGCTCACCCACTCGCTCCACATCGTCGCCTCACCGCCGAGCACGCGCGCGGCCTCCTCCGCGGTCAAGGTGCTGCCGGCCGGGACGGGGTCGTTCGCGTAGTGCTGCGAGGTGGGGAAGACGAGGTCTATGTAGAAGCCGTTCGAGAGGACGCCCTTGTAACCGAGGCGGGCCGCCTGGGCCAGCGCCTCCGTGCCGCGCCACGAGTGGATGACGACCTCCTTCGGCAGGTCGGGCTGAAAAATCTCGTCCCAGCCCATCATGATCTTTCCGTGCTTCTTGAGAATCTTTAGCAGCCGCTGGTTGAAGTAAGTCTGGAGCCCGTGGTTGTCCTTGATTCCCTTCTCTTTCATGAAGGCTTGAATCTTCGGATTCCTGTCCCACTGCTTGCCCTCGTTCTCGTCGCCGCCGATGTGCAGGTAGGCGTCAGGGAAGAGCGCGGCCATCTCGCCGAGAAAAGCGTCTAAGAATTTATAGACCTCCTCGCGCGTCGGGTCGAGCGCGGGCTCGAAGATGCCGGCCCGGCGCTCGATGGTGTACGGCCCCGGCGCGCTCCCCAACTCGGGGTGGCCGACGAGCCAGCTCGTCGCGTGGCCCGGCATGTCGAACTCCGGCACGACGCGGATGCCGCGCATCCGGGCGTACTCGATGATATCCCGCGCCTGCTCCTGCGTGTAGTACAAACCGTCGGAGCCCATCTGGTGCAGCTTCGGAAACTTTTTGCTCTCGATGCGGAAGCCCTGGTCCTCCGTCAGGTGCCAGTGCAGGACGTTGAGCTTGACGGCGGCCATCGCGTCCAGGTTGCGCTTCAAGACCTCGACCGGCTGGAAGTGGCGGGCCACGTCGATCAGCAGCCCGCGCCAGGGGAAGCGCGGCCGGTCTTGAATACTGACGGCCTGTATGAAGTAGCCGTCGCGGTCGCCGTCGAGGAGTTGCAGAACGGTCTCCAAACCGCGCAGGACGCCGATGGTCGTCGGGGCCTTGAGCGCCGCCTGCCGTTCCGAAACTTCGAGCGTGTATGATTCGTCCTCCTCGACCGAAGGCACGGCCTTGCCCGGCCCCCCGGATTCGACCACGAGGGCCGCCGAAGTCTCGTCATTCGCCAAAGCGCGCGGCAGTTCCATCACGGTGCGGCCTTCGATGCGACGCAGGAACCTGTCTATCCCGGCCCGCAGCCGCGCGTCCGGCTGGCCCTTGACGGCGACGGTAAAAGATTTGTTGACGGCGAGCCTGCCGGTCTTAAACTGCACGGCGGCGGGCACAGGCATCAGGTTATGCTGAAAGGCCGGCACGCCGGCACCGCCCGTCGTTTGGGCAGAGACGTTAATGGCACAAATCAGCCACAGGATAAGCGGAAGATATGTTCTTGTTCTCATTTGTTCCTCGAAGAAGGGGCAAGCCGGTCCAGGTCTGCCTGGCCCTTTAGAAAGTTTGAGAGTTTCGCCCATCAACACCCCCCGGCGGCGTAACTTACGGTGTCATACTTGAGGTTACTGAATCAACGCCTGTAAAAGCTAATGTAACCATTCGGCGCGGCCCCGAGGAGACAGAAATCGAGCCCATGACCAGCGGACGCCCCGCGAATCAAACTAACGTTCGGCAGGATTGACGTTTTCATGTGAAGATACAGGTGTGAACTCGCTCAAGATCGGCATCAGCGGAGTGCGCGGCGTGGTGGGGGAGACCTTCACGCCGGAGTTGGCGGTGGCGCTCGCGCAAGGTTTCGGCACGTACCTCGACTCGGGGCGTATTCTCGTCTGCCGCGACACGCGCTCTTCGGGGCCGATGGTCCACGCGGCCGTCGTCTCGGGGCTGCTCGCCGCCGGCTGCGAAGTGATTGACCTAGACGTGTGCCCGACGCCGAGCCTGCAACTCGCAGTCCCCTGGCTCGGGGCCGAGGGCGGCATCTCGATCACGGCGGGCCACAACCCGGAGCCCTGGAACGCGCTCAAGTTCGTGCGCGGCGACGGCCTCTATCTGACCCCGATGCAGGCCGACGAGCTGCTGGACATTTTCCACCAGGGGGAGTTCGACAAGGCCACTTGGGGGCGCATCCATACGAAGGTCGAGCGCGCCGACGCCATCTCGCACCACCTCGAAATTCTCTCCCGCGCCTTCGACGTTGAAGCAATCAGGGCACGCCGGCTGGCGGTCGCCGTGGACTGCTGCAACAGTTCCTGCTCGCTGCTCTCACCGCGCTGGCTCGGCGCGCTCGGGTGCGACGTGCTGGCCGTCAACGACGACCCGACAGCCCCCTTCCCGCACGCGCCCGAGCCGGGGCCGCCGACGATGACGCAACTGCGCGCCGTGGTGCGCGCCGGACACGCGCACGTCGGCTTCGCGCACGACGCGGACGGGGAGCGACTCGGGCTCGTCACGGAGACCGGCGAGATGTTGTCGGAGGAGGCGACGCTCGCCATCGCGGCGGAGATTGAGTTGAGGCGGGAGACGGGCGCGGTCGTGACGAACGTCTCGACCAGTATGACGATTGAGCGCGTGGCCGCGCTGCACGGCGCATCGGTCCTGCGCACGCCCGTCGGGCAGGCGTTCATCTCCGAGGCGATGATCGAAGCTAAAGCTGTCATCGGCGGCGAGGGGAGTGGCGGCGTGATCGTCCCGCGCGTGCAGTGGACGCATGACAGCGCGGCGGCGATTGGGCTCATCCTCGAACACATGGCGCGGACGAACGAGCCGTTGTCGGAGCTGGCCGCCGCGCTCCCGCGCTTCACCATGCTCAAGCACAACATGGCGGTCGAGCCCGACCGCATCCATTCGCTCTTGCAGCGGATGCGCGACGAGTTGGAGAGAGAGAAGCTGGACTACGACGAGACGGACGGGATCAAGGTTTCGTGGCCCGACGGCTGGGCCCACGTGCGCGTCTCAAACACGGAATCCATCATCCGCGTTATCGCGGAGGCCGAGACCGCGCCGCGCGCCCACGAGTTGCTCGACTGGGCGCGCGACCGCATTGTCAGGTGACCGAGGAAGAAAGGAAGTGAAGAGTAAGTGCGCCGCGTCAGCGGTGAGTGAATATTTGGTTCAGGCGTCGCTGACGCGACGCGGCCTGAATGACCCATACTCACCCGGCCTTGAAAGGCCGGGCTAAACTCAGAAGGCCGCTGACGCGGCTGCGAGCCCATCATTCATCACTAATTTCATGCGAGCGATACCGACCCTTAAAATCAGCATCTCGGGCGTGCGCGGCGTCGTCGGCGAGTCTCTGACGCCGACGCTGCTGGTGCGTTTCGCGCAGGCGTTTGGGACTTACACGGGGCCGGGCGTCATCGTCATCGGGCGCGACACGCGCACGTCGGGCGAGATGGTGCGGCAGGCGGTCGTGGCCGGTCTGCTCTCAAGCGGGTGTCGCGTGGTGGACCTGGACGTTTGCCCCGTCCCGACCGTCCAACTGCTGGTGCGCGAGCGCCGCGCGCGCGGCGGCATCTGCATCACGGCCAGCCACAACCCCGCCGAGTGGAACGCCCTGAAGTTCATCAACTCCGCCGGACTCTTCCTCGCGGACGCGCAGGCCCGGCAGCTGCTGGACATTTACCACCAGGGCGAATACAGGAAGGTCGCGGGCGCGGAGATGCGCACCGTAGAACCCCTCGCCGGGGCGCTTGACCTGCACATCCGAACCATACTGGACGCGCTCGGCCCGTTGCGCGGCGAGCGCAGACTCCGCGTGGCAGTTGATTCGTGCAACGGCGCGGGCTCCGTCGTCGCGCCGCGCCTGCTCGAAGCTCTCGGCGTCGAGGTCGTCGCGCTGAACGTCACCCCGGACGGCCTCTTCCCACGCGGCGCGGAGCCGGTCGAGGAGAACCTCGGCGCGCTCGCGGCGGCGGTGCGCGAGCACGGCTGCGCCGTGGGCTTCGCGCAAGACATGGACGCCGACCGCCTGGCAATCATCTCGGAGCGCGGGCACGCCGTCGGCGAAGAATATACGCTGGTGCTCGCGGCGCAGTACGTGTTGGGCCGCGAGCGCGGGCCAGTCGTCGCGAACCTTTCGACGACGGGCGCGCTCGACGCGGTGGCCGCGCGCTTCGACTGCCCCATTTACCGCTCGAAGATCGGCGAGGCCAACGTGGCCGACGAGATGCAGCGGCGCGGCGCGGTCATCGGCGGCGAGGGCAACGGCGGCGTCATCTACCCGCGCATCAACTTCGCGCGCGACAGCCTGGTCGGCATGGCGCTCGTCCTACACCTCCTCGCCGAGACGAACCGAACGGTCTCGCAGTTGATCGACGAGCTGCCGCGCACCTTTATGATTAAGGAGAAGCTGGCCTGCCGCTCGGATAAAATCCGCGCCGTGCTAAGAATGGTCCGGGACGAGTACGCGGGGCGGCCCATGGATTTGCGCGACGGCGTGAAGGTGACGACGCAAGACGGCTGGGTCCTCGTCCGCGGCTCGAACACCGAACCCATCGTCCGCATCGTCGCTGAGGCCGGAGACCAGGAGAAAGCGCGCAACATGATCGAGGACGTGAGGGGACGCGTCCGCGCCTGCCTGGACGCCTGAAGGCGATAACTTTTCGACGGCCGATGAAAGAGGCTTCGCACGAGGCTAAAGAATTATTGCGACACAACCCACGGCAATCCTGATATATTACGGGACCGCATCAACGTCTCTGGCGGCGGGTCATCACGTCCGGGTCGAGGGCCGGTCACGGCCTCGGATTGTGAGAGACCTTGATGCGACCTATTACTCAATCACGTCAAAATCCCTGAAGGAGAATGCTTGCCCAAATGTCTCTCACCAGACTTACTAACTACCTAGCCTCTCTGAAAGAGAATTATATAACTGTGTCCCAAGCCTACCGCAGAGGTGACTTCGAGGAGAAAGTTGAGATCACAACCACGGGCGGGAGCTTACTACAAACGGTCACGCAGCGGATACCGATTCTGCCCCCGAAATTGCGCTGGATTGACCCTGGGAAAAAGAACCAGCTAATCCCCTTCCGCGAGGCCGCCGTAAGACTTTTTAAGCAAGCCCTGGAAAATGAAAAATTCAAGAATGAAAAGGACCTGCCGCTAGAGATCAAAGAGCAACTCGCCGAGTATAAAATTCGCGCGCAGGTGTTGTCTTACGAGATTTCTGATTATTTCATCGCCGTTGACGACGATATGTCGAAGCATTTTTTGAAGCAGACCAGGGAGGCGTCGAAAGATGTCAAATCGTATTACGAAACTCATTACGGGTTCGTCGAGAAGCCGCAGACAAAGGTGAACGTCGTCAAGCAGATTGTTCTGGCGGCCTTGTCTGGGGTCAACGTGCTTTACAGGAGTTACGAGCCCGCGAAGTTCCTCGAAGCGTTAGATCGTGCCGACAACCTGATCAATTTTTTGGAAGGGGGCTTTTCAGACTTCTGTAAGAGGAAGGAGACGGCCTTCGGGTTGATCGGCTTGGCCTATTTCCTTAAAGGGAGATTACTGCTCGGCACGTCCGACGACGACGAGGCCGACAGGTGTTTTCGCCTGAGCGCCGAGAACTACGTCAGGAAGCTGGGCAACCGCGGGGAGATGTCTGCGGCAGGCAAGGCCGAGGGTAGGCAGAAGGCGATGGACAATCAGTCAGTTCCTGCGCCGAAAGGCCCGGCGGACACGTCAGTGTCGGAGATGTTGGCTTTGAGGCGGGCTGCGCTGACGCTGGCGTTCGGCAGCGGCTATTCCGCTTTGATCAACTCACGTGTCAGGGAAGCGAACAGACTGTTGACGCTCGCCCGCGGGATTTTATATTTTAACGCCCCGAAAGTTTACACCTCATACATTGAGTTGCTGTACTGGTCCGCCAAAAGGGCGGAGAGCAGTAACGACCAGGAGGTACTCCTCGAAGCTAAAAAAAGAATCGAAGAATGCAGGGAAGTTTTCGAGGCGCAAGTCTCCGACTCCCACTACCCGCACAGGGCCAGCATCGAGCACGCCCTGACGCTGCATTACCTGGCCCAGCAGCGTCCCGCTGACGCGCCGGATTACTACGCCGAGGCAGCCGAAGAACTGAAGGCCGCCGTCAGGTTCGCGGAAGGGGAAGGCTCCGCCCGCAAGCTCAACAAGCAACTGTACGCCGAGGCGTGCTACATCCTGAGCCACATTCTTCGTTACCAGAGCGCGGACTCGTCCCCGGCCGACGCCGGGGAGTCCGTCGCCAGCTTGAAGGCCGCGCTCTACTACGCGAGGAAAGCCGATGCGGTCGCCAAAAATTTCCCGCGCCACAACTGCGAGGCACTCCTAGCCCTGTGCGGCGTTTATGCGGAGATAGCGAAGCGCGGGGTCGAGTTGTCGAAGATAGACCCGAAAGCCGCGCCGAACGCGGACGCCGGCAGGCTGTCCAGAAATTACGCCTGCGAGGTGCTGGACATCAACAAAGGGAATCACAGGATCAGCGCCGTCTGCTACCTGCGCCTGGCGGACTATTATTTGAAAAGCCCCGCCACCTATTCGAGGGCCTACAGCTACTGGGAGGAGTGGCTCAAAATCGAGGGCGTTGTCGAGCACGCATTCGTGAAGGAGTGGGCCGCGCGGACGAAGGCCGAGATAGAGAAGACCAGGGAGCGCACCTTCGTAATAGACTTCGCGGACATCAAGGATATAAACGAACTGCGGGGCAAACTCTACGGCGAGTTCGTCCAACAGAAGCTTTCCGAATGGGCGCTGAACTATCATTCGCAGTATCAGTTCAGAGGGGGAAAGATAGAGCAGAAAAAAGAAGCGAGCAAGACGGGCCCCAACCGTACTTTAAGAGCGGGCCTCGAAAATTTTCTGGTGGAGACTCTGAAGATACCCGCCAAGGACGCGAATAAACTGATCAACCAAGACCTCTTAAAGAAGGCGGAAGACTTGATCGCGCCCCACCTCAGACGATAGAAGCATTGCTTTCCGCCGCGACGCGATGCGCGAAACTTCGCCTGACCTCGGCCGAGATTTCGCCTCCGGTCTCGCCGCAAGAAATCCATAAAGCTGGAGGCCGAGCAAATTTTTGAACGGGCCGGCCACGAAGGATTGGATAACGCCCCCGCAGAATCTCACCTCCGATCAGAGATAGTTTCCGCCCCAATTACATGGGGCGTCATCGCGCCGCAGAGAAAACCTCTTGATTATCTGTCCCTCCAAAAAATTCAGGGTCGAGTCTCAGTCACGCGGCGCAAGCTTAACTAATCAGCTAATAGACCCTGTTTCCGAAACAGTTTCACTCAACTGTTGAAGGTGTGAAGTTAAGGGGAAACTGCGCGGGGAATCCGTCTCGCGCCTCGGTTTTCTGGTAGAAACGCGCGGCACAGGCATTGCCGTTTTTCAACCAGGCAGCCGGAATCACGGGGCGTGAAGCACCGCCCGGCTGACGTAAGGCGTAACTGGATCGGGGCCTGCGCGGTGAACTTTGGCGCGGCCGGCTCGCAAGAGGCGACGCGCCCCGGACACGTTCAATTCTCTCGCGGCTCATAGTTCCTGGTATGGCGCACGGACACGCGATGCACGGCGACGGCCGACGCAGAGCGTCTCACTCCTTCTCCCCGTCAATGGTCCAAGATAAATCGGAGGTGACCGGATACGTGAGCGGCGGACGCAGGTCCACCGGCCCCTGCTCACGGGTACGTGAAAAAATAGACGCTTATGGCTCAGCATAATCAACCAACATGTTGTCTGCTTTAAAGGGAGGTTTGTGATGCCTGTTGACGTTGCCTATCTTATCCACACGCTCTGCGGGGCGCTCATCCTGTTGATTTTCTACGCGTGGCTTAGACGTAAAACGGTCGAGAACGTATGCCTGTTATGGATCAGCATCAGCCTGCTGAGTTGGTCCGCGGTCAGGTTTATTTCTTTCATGCACGTCGGGTTCGGCATGGACCTGACGACGGAGAAGTTGCTCTACTTCGTTTCCCCCGTGAGCACAGTGCTCTTCACCAAGACGGGTTTCCGCCTCGCGCGCGTGAGACACACCTTTCAGACGCCCGACCTCCGTGTCTGGCCGAAAATCGCGACCATCACCGTCACGGCGATTTCCGTCGTCGCCTGCGTCCTGCTGATACTGGGCGAGAATCAGCCCGGCAAGCACCTGGACGCCTTCGCGTCGTCCATCGCCCTCGCCATCCTGGGGGGAGGGCTGGCGTATTCTTTCAACAGCTACGGCCATAGGTTCCTCGCCTGGGTGACGGCGATGACCTTCCTCGGCTTCATCTCCCGCCAGTACTACGTGGCCTCTTACGGGTCCCCCACGAACCTCCAGATCATCTCCCTCTACCTCGCCAATTCCATTCTCATGATCATGCTATTCGTTGCCCTCGCCGTGGCGTGGTGCTTCTCGGACCCTTCGCCGCTCAAGGTGGTGGGGGTTCCGGCGCACGTGGACATCGTCGCGATATGCGTTGACCTGCGCGGGTCAACCCAATGGGCCAATCAGGTGGCCGAGAAGGATTTTCGTTACGTCAAAACCTTCCTGGACGGTTTTATACAATGGGTTTTGAGTAACGCGAAGGCGTCGCGTCTGGGGCGGCCGAGCTACGCCAAATTTCTGGGCGACGGTGTTCTGATCGTCTGGGAAATCCCGGAGGAGGCGATGGCCGAGAGCGTCAACATCGGCGTTAAGCTGGGGTGCCACCTTTACAGAACTTATCCGTCATGGGTCAGGAAGAATGCCCGGAAATACACCTGGGGGGTGCCGGTAGGAATCGGGGTCGGCGTTGACGTAGGCACGGCCATCCGGCTGACCTTCGAAAACGGCCCCAACGATTACGTCGGGGCTCCGGTCAGTTACGCGCCGAAAATGCAGGACTTCGCACGCCCGAACGGGGGCGTCGTGGTCCAGGAGAAGGTGTATAACCTGCTCAACGGTTCGCGAAGCAAATTCATCCGCCAGGAGACACTGAGGATCGGGGCTGGCGGGGTTGGCGTCAGAATAACGAAATGAGGAGACGCGAGCCGCCTCAAGTCTTCCGCGGGGAGAAAATTCCAAACACGAAACGGGTAGCCCGGTGGCTACCCGTTTCGCTTAACCCGCGTAATTAATTTCTTCCCGGCCCCCGGCCGGCCCGCTCAGCGAAACAGGCGGCCCGCGACGCCGATCTGGTAGATCACAACCAGACCGAAGCTCAGGCTGAAGAGGCCGGCCAGACAGCGCACCATCAGGTTAGCGCGCGTGAAGCGGGCGGCCGTCAGGTAGAGCGGGAGGCTCACGAGCGCGCTCATGGTCATCATCCCGCCGATTGAGCCGACGCCGAAGACGACGATATACGCGAACCCCGTGAGGGGCGATGAGATGGTCGAAAGGACCAGCAGCATCAGCGCCGCGCTGCCCGCCAGCCCGTGGACCATGCCGACGACGAGCGGGCGCATATTCGGACGGAGGCCGTGGTGCGTGTGCGCGTCCGGCTCGGGCTTGCCGTCGTGGATGTGCGGGTGTACGTGCGCCCGTCCGCCGTGCCGGTGCGCGTGGACGTGAAGGTGCCCCCCGCGCCAGAGTTTTCTGAGCGCGTTCGCGCCCAGGGCGACGAGCATCAGGCCGACGCAGAATTCGAGGAAGAGCGCCACGCGCTCGCCGATCTCGACGTGAAGCAGGATGACAAGGACTCCCGCGGCGAGCAGCGACAGGGTGTGGCCCACGCCCCAGAGGCCGCCGACGAGCATTGAGCCGAGCAGGCTCTTGCGCTCGCTGACGATTGTCGAGACGGCCGCCAGGTGGTCAACTTCGACCGCGTGCTTGAGACCCAACACGAAGCCGAAAGCGAGCACCGAAGCGGTCGAGAGCGGAACGATCTCGGTCATAGAAGGTTTGAAAGCAGTTTTCAGTTTTCAGTTTCAAGCACAGACTACTTGCTTTTTCTGAAAACTGAAAACTGAAAACTGCTCTAACAGATTCTGGGCAGTTGTTCGCCGACGAGCATGTCCACGATGCGCGTCCCGCCGAAGCCGGTCTTCAGGGCGACGACTTGTTCAAAAACGCCATGAAGACCACCGCCGGGATTTGCTCGACGAGGATGTGATAGCGGGCTCCCGTGTCGGGCAGTTCCCCGGCGACCAGCGGCGGCTCGTCCACTTTCGGACTCAACAGGCCGGCCGCCAGCCGGGCCTCGGAAACTTCCGACGAGAAGACGCTCGCCAGTGCTTCGAGAATGTCCTCCGCCTCCTCGACGGAGGCCGGCTCGATATTCTCGAAGAGAAGTCTTTCAAGCTCGACGAAGTCTGCCGCCTGACTCTGGCTTGTCAGTTCGGCTTTGTTTGTGTTAACTAGGCTTGTCCGAACATTTCGAACTTGTTTGACGCGTCGCCGTCTGAGGGGTGAAGCGATGTTGAAGAATTGACTCTGCGCCACGACGTGGGCGCAAGTTTTGCGACACACAACAGACTGTCCGCCGAGCGCCGCCTGACGCCCTCCTTTTCGCGGGGCACCTATGACGGCCGCTCCGCGTTCCCAAGTCATTCACCAGAAGGGCCGAGCGAAAGGCTTCGCGCGACCCCGGATCGTTCGGCCGAATGGCCGTCCGGCGAGTCTTTATTCCCGCGCAATGCGGAGCCCTGCCACTTGACGGAGGACACGAACAGATGAGCGCAGCACAGCCAGACTCAGATGATTATTTAAAGAAGCTCGAACAGGTCGTCACGGAAGTGATCGCGCCGGGGGCCGAGGAGGTGGACCGCGCCGGGAAGTTTCCGCGCGAGGCCGTGCGCGCGCTGGGCCAGGCCGGCCTCCTGGGCCTGGTCAGCTCGACCGAGGCCGGCGGGCTCGGCCTCTCGCACAGGGCCGCCGCGACGGTCGTCGAGCGCATCGCCCGTGAATGCGCTTCTACCGCGATGGTCGTCTGTATGCACTACGCGGGCGCGGCCGTCATAGAGGCGCACGGGCGGCGCGAGGCGCGGGAACAGGTCGCGCGCGGCGGGCACCTGACGACGCTGGCCTTCTCCGAGAAGGGCTCGCGGAGCCAGTTCTGGGCACCGACGAGCACGGCCCGCCGCTCGGACGGCGGCGTCCGCCTGGACGCGCAGAAGAGTTGGGTGACCTCGGCCGAGGAGGCGGACTCTTACGTCTGGTCCAGTCTGCCCCTGGCGGCCGCAGGGGCGAGCACCCTCTGGCTCGTCCCGGCCGGCTCCGCGGGGTTAAGCGTCCCCTTTCAGTTTGAAGGACTGGGCCTGCGCGGCAACCACTCCTCGCCCGTGAACGCCGAGGGCGTCGCGGTCCCCGAGGAGAACATGCTGGGCGCGGACGGCGACGGATTCAACGTCATGATGGGCGTCGTGCTCCCTTACTTTCAGATGATGAGCGCGGCCTTCTCCGTGGGCACGATGGAGGCCGCGACGACGAAGGCCGCGCTTCACCTGTCCGGGACCAGCTTCGAGCACACGGGCCAGGCGCTGGCGGAGCTGCCCACCGCCCGCGCTTACCTCGCGCGCATGCGCATCGGGGCGGACATGAGCCGCGCCCTGCTCGGCGACGCGCTCGACGCGCTCGAAGCCGGGCGCGAAGACGCCATGCTGCGCGTCCTCGAAGTGAAGGCGGCGGCCGGCGAGGCGGCGACGGAAGTGACGGAACTAGCGATGCGCGTCTGCGGCGGCGCGGCCTTCCGCAAGGAGGTCGGCGTGGAGCGCCACTTCCGCGACGCGCGCGCGGCTACGGTCATGGCCCCGACGACCGACGCGCTCTACGACTTCATCGGCAAGGCGGTCTGTGGGCTGCCGCTGTTCGGTTAGAGAAAGGCGGGACACTCGATGAGCGACTCGGAAACGCTGCTCCTCGGCGCGGTGGCCTACGACCCTAAGGTCGTGACCATCTGGGAAGGCTTCAAGTCATACTTCGCGGCGCGCGGCCTGTCCTTCGACTACGTCCTCTACTCGAACTACGAGCGGCAGGTCGAGTCGCACTTGGCCGGCCATTTCGACGTGGCCTGGAATTCGCCCCTCGCCTGGGTGAGGACCGCGAGGCTGGCGCGGGCGCGCGGCCAGGAAGTCGAAGCCCTGCTGATGCGCGACACGGACCAGGCGCTGACCTCGCTGATCGTCGTCCGCTCGGACTCCGACGTGAAGACCGTCTCCGACCTCAAGGGCAAAAGAGTCGCCGCCGGTGCCGTCGATTCCCCGCAGGCGACGCTCATCCCGCTCTCTCATCTGCGCGCCGCGGGGCTGACGCCGGGCGCGGACTTCGAGGTCCGACTGAACGACCTGTTGGGCGGCAAGCACGGCGATCACATAGGGGGCGAGCGCGAGGCCGCGCGCGCGCTCGTGAGGGGCGAGGCCGACGCGGCCTGCATGATTGACGGCAACCACCTGCTCTTCATGAACGAGGGGACGCTCGCGCCCGGCGCGACGCGCGTGCTCGCGCAGACCGCGGCGTACGACCACTGTAACTTCACCGTCGCGCCCGCCGCGCCGCGCGCTTCGGTGAATCGCTTCAGGGAGCTACTTCTGGGCATGTCTTACGCGGACGCGGAGGTGCGCCCGCTGATGGATTTGGAGGGGCTCAGGGAGTGGCGCGTGGGGCGCACCGAGGGTTACGGCGCGCTGGAACGGGCGGTGGACGAGTTTGGGTTTTATGACCACGAAGGAAACATTACTGCGCGAGATTATAGATATTGAAGACCTCGGCTTCGACCGCGGCGCGCACCTGATCGTCAAGCGTGCTCTGGCCGGCCTGCCCGTCGGCGGGAGGCTCGGCGTTCGCGGGCGTGCCCCGGAATTAGCGGTTCACCTGCGCGCCTGGTGCCGCTCTCAGGGGTACGAGGTCATCTGGCCCGTGCAGGCGGGCGACGCAGAGGGTGAGGGCGGGCGCGCGGCCGCTTCCCCGCTCGTCGCGTGGATCGTCCGAGACGCGGCGTTCGCGGGCAGGTGGCGCGGGGCCGTCCGGGCCGGGGCTCCTGACCCTCACGAGCCGGGCGCGATAGTCGAGCGCCCGCCGGGCGCGTGGGGGCTCGCGGCGCGCGGGGCCAGAGTCGAAGCGGGCGGCCCGGAGTTTCACTTCCACGTCAGTTCTAAGGCGGAAGTCTGGGCGGACAACGTCCCCCGCCTCTACCTTCAGGCGGCGGCCGCGCAGTGGGACCCGGCGGCGGCCGTCAACTGGGACGCCCCGTTCGAGCTTCCCCCCGAGGTGGAAGAAGCAGTGGTCCAGGTGATGACTTACCTGATTGAGAACGAGACGGCGGCGCTCCTCGTGCCCGCCCGGTTTCTGGCACAAATCCATCCCCACTTCCGCGAGGCCATGCAACTGCTGGCGATCCAGGTCGCGGACGAGGCGCGTCACATAGAGGTCTTCACGCGGCGCGCGCGGTTGCGCGGGCGCGCGCTCGGGCTCTCGACCGTCAGCGGCCAGGCGTCGCTGAAGACTTTGACGGAAGAGCCCGACTTCACGCTCGCCTCTTTCCTGCTTTCGGTGCTCGGCGAAGGCACTTTCCTGAACCTCTTATGGTTCCTCGAAGAGCACGCGCCGGACGAGGTCACGCGGCGCGTGGCCGGGCTCGCGGCGCAGGACGAGGCACGCCACGTCGCCTTCGGGATGGGGCACCTTCAGTATCAGGTCTCCCTGGACCAGAACGTCAGGCGGCGGCTCGCCGCGGCCGTCCGCCGCCGCCACGACGCGCTCGCGCAGACCGCCGGACTCAACGAAGAAGTCTTCGACGCCTTAGTTACCCTGGCCGCCGGGCGGTGGACGCCGGCCGCGGTCGCGGCGGGTTTCGCCAGGGTTCAAGCTCTCAAGCGGGAGATGGACGAAGGGAGAAGAGGCCGGCTGGAGAGGCTGGGGTTCTCGCCCGGCGAGGCCGACGAGCTGTCCGCTTTACACACGAGGAACTTCATGTAGTATGAACAACCGATTTCCGAAACTCTTTCTCCTGACACTCTTCGCCTTGCTGATTCCGGCCGCGGGCTCCGCGCAGCAGACCGCCGAGGACTACCTGAGGCTCGGGAAGGAGCAGCTCGAAAAGAAGGAGTACCTGCGCGCGAAGGAGAGCTTCGAGAAGGCAGTCGAACTCGACCCGGACTCGGCCGAGGCATACTGTTTTCGGGGCATGGTCCAGTTAGACGACAAGCAAGCGGCTGCCGATTTCACGAAAGCCATCGAGCTGAAGCCCGATTACGCCGAAGCGTATTTCCGGCGCGGGCTGGGGAGCGACCTGGGTGGGAATAATCAGGCGGCGCTGGAGGATTACAACAAGGCAATCGAGCTGAACCCGAAGTTTGTTAACGCCTACATGACGCGGGCCGTGCTCTACCTCCTCGCCAACAAGGGGAAAGAGGCCATCGCCGACTACACGAAGGTCATCGAACTGAAGCCCGACGGCGAAAGCTACTACGTGCGCGGCAACGCTCATCTGGAGATAGGCGAATATGCCGCAGCGGTTGACGATTTAACCAGGTCAATCAAGCTCGACCCCACTTACTACTGGTCTTACATGCAGCGGGCCAAAGCCTACAGGCATATCAATCAGCCGCGCCTGGCGGAGGCCGACGAGCGGCAGGCGGCCCGGATAGGCCCGCCGAAGTAAACGGACGACTACGCTGCTGGTGACGAAGGATGATGAGAACTCTTCCCAAAGGTGCGGGCCGCTTCCTGCCCGCCTTCCTGCTCGCGGCGGCGCTCTCGCTGACGACCGGCCTGACTTTCACGAAGGCGCAGCAGGAGGGACAGCGCCCAATCTACCTTGACCCCACACAGCCGACAGAGGCGCGCGTCGAAGACTTGCTCTCGCGCATGACGCTGGAAGAGAAGATAGCACTGGTCCACGCCGACAACAGGTTCAGCACGGCCGCCATCCCGCGCCTGGGCATCCCGCAAAGGCAACTCTCCGACGGCCCGCACGGCGTGCGCGAGGAGACCGTGGGCCGAGACGTGTCGCAGGCCGTCGGGCGCACGGACGACTTCGCCACCTACATGCCCGCGCTCCTCGGCCTGGCCGCGACCTGGAACCCGGAGCTGGCCGCCGCCTACGGCAAGGCGGTCGGCGAGGAGGCACGCGAGCGCGGCAAGCAGCTCATGCTCGCCCCCGGCATGAACATCATGCGCACGCCCTTGAACGGCCGCAACTTCGAGTACCTCGGCGAAGACCCCTTCCTCGTCTCGCGCATGGTCGTCCCATACATCCGCGCCGAGCAGGAGCAGGAGGTGGCCTCGTGCGCCAAACACTTCGTCGCCAACGACCAGGAGTACGAGCGCAACACCATCAACGTCGAGATGGACGAGCGCACGCTGCGGGAGATTTACCTGCCGCCGTTCGAGGCCGCGGTCAAGGAGGGAGGCGTGCTCTCGGTCATGTCCGCTTATAACAAGTTCCGCGGCGAGTACTGTTCGGAGAACGACTACCTGCTCAACAAAGTCCTGAAGGAGGAGTGGGGCTTCAAGGGCCTGGTCGTCTCCGACTGGAACGCGGTGCACGACACGCGCGAAACTGTTCTTGCCGGCCTCGACCTTGAGATGGGGACGGTCGGCAAGCCCTTCGACGAGTTCTACCTCGCGCGCCCGTTCCTCGAAGGCGTGCGCGGGGGTGAGTTCCCCGTGTCGGTGCTCGACGACAAGGTGCGGCGCAACCTGCGCGTGATGTTTATGACGCGCGCCTTTGACGGACACTCGTCGCCCGGCTCCATCAACACGAAGGAGCACCAGGCGGCGGCCCGCCGCGTCGCCGAAGAGAGCTTCGTCCTGCTCAAGAACGACTCGCGCGCGCTCCCGCTCGACGCGGCGAAGCTCACCTCCGTCGCCGTCATCGGCGACAACGCCGTGCGCTTGCAGGCGTACGGCGGCGGGAGTTCGCGTCTCAAAGCCTTCTACGAAGTCACGCCGCTCGAAGGCATCCTCCGGCGCGTCGGCGACCGCGTGAACGTCACCTACTCCGCGGGCTACGGCGAGCGTGGCGGCGAAGACTCGGCCGCGCGCGCGGTGCGGGCGGCGAGCCAGGCGGACGTGGTCATCTACGTCGGCGGCTTGAACCACTTGCTCGGTGTGGACTCCGAGGCGGCCGACCGCAGGGACTTGAAGCTGCCTTACGGCCAGGACGCGCTGCTCGGGCGCATCGTGGAGGCGAACCCGCGCACCATCGTCGTCCTGCTCGGCGGTGGCCCCGTCGAGATGGGGCCGTGGCTCGCTCGCGCGCCCGCCGTCTTGCAGGCGTGGTATCCGGGCATGGAGGGCGGACACGCGCTCGCCCGCGTCCTCTTCGGCGACGCGTCACCTTCGGGCAAGCTGCCCTGCACGTTCCCCGCGCGCCTGGAAGACTCGCCCGCGCACGCGCTCGGCGCGTACCCCGGCAAAAATGGCACAGTGCGCTACGAGGAAGGCTTGCTCGTCGGCTACCGCTGGTTCGACGCCAAATCGCTCGCGCCGCTCTTCCCCTTCGGCCACGGCCTCTCCTACACGCGCTTCAAGTATTCAGACCTCAGGCTCAGGGAGGGCAAGGACGCGAAAGGCCCCGCGCTCACCGTCGAGTTCAAGGTGACGAACACGGGCGAGAGCGAGGGCGGCGAAGTGGCCCAGGTTTATGTGGGCGACGTGCAGTCCAGTTTGCCGCGGCCCGTCAAGGAACTAAAAGGCTTCCGCAAAGTCTTCCTCAAGCCCGGCGAGAGTCAGACAATCTCGATACCGCTCGGGCCGAGAGCCTTCGCCTTCTACGACCCGCAGCGGCGCGGCTGGCTCGCCGAGCAGGGCGACTTCCGCGTCATGGTCGGCGCTTCCTCGCGCGACATACGGCTTCAGGGAGACTTCAAGCTGGCGCAAACGACCGTCGAGAAGTAGCCGCGCCGACGGCCCGGCTCTTCCTGCACGCGGACTCTTTAGTAGCGCCCTGATATCACAAGCTCTTTCACCTCGTTGACCGAGAGACGATGACGACGTTGACGACGCAAGCCGCACAGCAGACGACGGTCGCGGAGCGAGCCAGGCGGCGGATCACGCGCCGCCTCATGCCGTTCCTCATCTGCCTGTTCGTCGTCGCCTTTCTGGACCGGGTCAACGTCGGGTACGCCGCGCTGGAGATGTCCAAAGACCTCGGCTTCAACACCGAAGTCCTGGGCTTCGGCGCGGGCATCTTCTTCGTCGGCTACTTCCTCCTGGAGATACCGGGCACGCTGCTCGTCGAGACCTGGAGCGCGCGCCTCTGGCTGGCGCGCATCATCATCTCCTGGGGCCTGCTCGCAGTCCTCACGGGCTTCATACACACCTCGACGCAATTCTACGTCGCGCGCTTCCTCCTGGGCGCGGCCGAGGCGGGCTTCTTTCCCGGCGTCATCGTTTATCTGAGCCACTGGTTCCGCCAGCAGGACAGGGGCAAGGCCGTGGCGATGTTCATGGCGGCCATCCCCGTCTCGAACATCTTCGGCGCTCCCGTCTCCGGGCTGATTCTCGGCGTCAACTGGCTGGGCCTTCCGGGCTGGCGCTGGGTCTTCATCCTCGAAGGCATCCCCGCCGTTCTGCTCGGCGTCGTCACCATCTTCTACCTGACCGACTGGCCGCGCGAGGCGCGCTGGCTCCCCGACGACGAGCGCGACTGGATAACAAGTGAGTTGGAGCGCGAGAAGAGCGCGCGGGCGTCCGAGCGAACTTACAGCGTGTGGGAGGCGCTCAGGCACAGGAACGTCGTGCTGCTGGCCCTGGCCTACTTCTGTTCAGTCACCAGCGCCTACGGGTTCAACTTCTGGCTGCCGACTATCCTCAAGGGGCTGTCCGGGCTCTCGAACCTGCTCGTCACCGGCGTGGCCGCGCTGCCTTACTGCGCGGGGCTGGCGGCGATGCTGCTGGTCGGCTGGAACTCAGACCGGACCAATGAGCGCCGCCGGCACACGGCGCTCTCACTCGCCGCGGTGAGCCTCGGCCTCCTGCTGAGCGCGACGTTGAATCAGAGAGTCGGCCTGGCCGTCACCATGTTCTGCCTGGCGGGCGCTGGCCTCTACGGCTACCTGCCTGGGTTCTGGGCGTTGCCGACCGCCTTCCTGACCGGCTCGGGCGCGGCCGCCGCCGTCGGCCTCATCAACTCCGTCGGCAACCTCGGCGGCTTCGCAGGTCCCTACGTCGTCGGCTACCTCACGAAGACCACCGGCTCCTTCTACGCCGGCATCATCTACCTCTCCTGCTCCGCCCTCGCCTCCGCCTCCCTCATCCTCCTCGTCCGCCACTCCCCGAAGCCCGTCGGAAGGTGAAGGGCCGACCCGGTGCGATTACCGGGCGGCAGAAAGTTCTAACAGTGTCTAGTGTGGGGAGAAAATTTATGAAGACTTAGGGCCATCATCACAGACGGCCTTAAGCTTTTCTTCCACACTTTGCCGCCGGATGTCTATAATGTCTCCAGGTTGACTGAAGTTTGAGAGCAGCGCCATTGACGACGGAGTCACCATGCCTGACACGCTAGAAACCGCGTGAGGGCCTTTGACATTAACAGCAAGCAACATCGAATCTATTCCTCATGGCTACAAACGAATGGACTTTTACATCTGATATCGCCTCCCAGATAAATCTCATTCTACAAAAGCGCGTTGACTTACCCTTTTCACTCGCTAGGGTCGAAGAGCCAGTTAAGGGCAGTCGCAAGCGCCACGATTTGAAAATTTATGACCGTAACGACAGGGTGATTCTCACGGGCGAGGTCAAGAGGCCAGAGAGTCCAGACGGTCGCTCGCCCTACTTAAGGCGTAACTAAGCATATATGGGCAACCTAAAGGTCGAACTCTTAACTGGCTGAACCACTATTAAAGGAAGAGCATGACGACCGGCAGCAGAGTGCCTGCGGCCAACAGCGTCCAGATGACGCGCCGGTCGCGGTTGTACTTGAAGGCCATGACGATGCCGAGCACAGTGCTCGTGATGATGCCGATGGCCGCCAGCGCAAAGAACCACATCAGGATGGTCGAGCGTTTCCTCCTGGCGGGCTGCCCTTCGGGCGGCGCGGCCGGCTTCGGCGCGGGCGCGGCCTCAGCGGCGGGCGGTGCGGGCTTGGCCGGCGGCGCGCTTTCGGCGCGTTGATCCTTGTGAACCCCCGCCAGGAAGACTATCCACGATGGAGGCTGAGAGGTGCTGCCGGGAGGCGCTTCCTGGAGGCGGAAAATTTGCAGCGCCCCGCTGAAGGCGAACAAGATAACCGTCGGCGCTAAAAACATCCCCATGTACAGGTGCAGCTGTCTAATGCGTTTCAATGTCGTTCGGCCCTTCTCTTTGCGGACAAGTTTAAGATCGCCTCAGAGTAGCAGGTCGGCCCGCAGACCAACCGCTGAGGCTGGCCGGAATCAGCGAAGGCCGCCGGAGTCGGTCCCGGCGGCCTTTGCGTTTGTTGCCGTCGTGGATTCAACTTACTTCTCGCCGGAACCCGGCTCGGCCAGCTTGCGGTGATGTTCGGCGAGGACACCCGCGGGCGTCACGTTGGCAAGGGTGGTTTGCAGCTTGTTCTTCCAGCCGCTGACGACATCGCCCTCGCCGTTCATCATCGCTTCAAAACCATCCTTAGCGACCCTGGCCGGGTCGTCCTTCTCCTGCTGCCCGACCTTAGTGTCCATCAAATCGGCGCGCTCGAAGAAGTCCGTCTCGGTCGGGCCGGGCATCAGGCAGGTGACCGTCACGCCCGTCTCTTTCAACTCGTTCCTGAGCGCGAACGAGAAGGAGTCTATGAACGCCTTCGTCCCGTTGTAGACGGCCTGGAACGAGCCGGGCATGAAGCCCGCGATTGAGCCTGTGATGAGGATGCGCCCCCGGCCGCGCGCGCGCATGTCGCGCCCCACTTTTTGTATCAGGTAAATTGTGCCCGTGATGTTGGTGTCAATGACGTGACGCGCCTCACTGAAGTCCTGGTCCAGAAAGCCGTGGCCCAGGCCGTGGCCGGCGTTGGCGAGCAGCGCGTCAACGGGACGCCCCTCGGCCGCACTGTAAAGCCTGTCCACGCCTTCGGTAGTGGAGAGGTCCACTTCCACCGCCTCGACCTCGACGCCGAGTCGCCGAAAGTCCTCGGCCGCCTGGTTAATCTCGGGCCGGTCGGCGGCGATCAGTAAGTTGAACCCCTGCTCGGCGCAGAGTCTGGCAAGCTCGTAGCCGATGCCGCTCGACGCACCCGTCACGATGGCAAATTGACGCGGATTTGATGTCATAAATCACCCCTCAAGTTTTAATCGAACTCACGTGCAGCAGCACGAGGGGCGATGTTGAGCGGATTCCTTTCTATATTTATTGTCTAACTATCATATTTAAATGTTCGCGGCTATTTTCGATTGATGACGACCGTCGCGCGCAAGCCTTCGGGGAGGAAGGTGAGTGTGGCGGTCATGTCGTTGAAGCCGCGCATGGCCCGGCCGGCGGCGCTCGCGGGCGAAGGAGAGGAGGGCTGGCGCGGGGCGAGCGCGGTGCCGTGGACGGTGCAGGAGACTGCGCCGCCGGGCGAGACTACGTAGGAGCCGCCGTCGGGGCAGAAGAAGTGGACGGCGTGCAGGCGGTCTGCGAGGTCGAGCACGGACGCGCCGCTTTCGGGCGGGCCGGCTTGTTGGCCGGGGGGACGGGCCGCGAGAGCGCGGCCGACGCTCGTGAGTGGGCCAAGATTGTTAAGGCAGGCGTCGCGCTCGTTTTCGGCCCAACTCAGGTTGAAGTCGGGCAGCACTTCGTTCCAGTGCTCCGCGCGCACGCGCGCCATCGCGTGGCCCACGGTCTCTTTGTCGGCGACCGCCGCGGGGGCTTGCGCCTGCCCGGCCGCGAGGTCTTCGAGGATGAAAGGCTTGCTCGCCAGGTAGAGCCCGCGCCCGATACGCGCGGCGAAGAAGCGCAGCTTCGCCGGGCCGAACTGGATGGCAAAGGCGCGCGCCGTCTGCCCGTCCTTCAAGTTGAATTTGTAGTAGTCCCACTTGAAGCTGAACCAATCGTCGCGCCGCCCCTTCTCCCGGCGCGTGCCCGCGGCCGCCCACACGTCCACCCTCTCCAGGAAGTCGTCCACCACGCGCTCGTCCGCGACGGGGAAGGAGAGGTAAACGGGGCTGTTGAGCGAAGCGAGCGCCATCCCGATCAGCAGGAATTCATTTTCGATTGGGTTCGAGCGGCCCGCGCCCCCGCTCAGGAAAATCATGCCGAGCAGGTCGGAGACGTTGAGGTCGAAGGCCGGGTAGCTGTCGTAAACGTGCAGGCCCGCCTGGTTGCCCAACCCCTTCGACAGAAACTCCCTGACTTTCAGATCGGTCAGACTCTTGTCGCCCACGCCCAGGTCGCGCAGCAAATCTTCCTGAGCGTCCTGCGCGTCGCTCTTCAGCTCTTTCACGTAAGACTCCTTCTTGAGCCTCAACGCCAGGCTGAAGATGTTGCGCCGAGGCACGGGCAGCAGGTCGAGGGCTTCCGGCTCGCCGCCGAGCGCCGAGGCGAGTCCCGTGTAGATCGAGTTGTCTATCAGGGGGAGGACGAGCGTCTCGACCCTGTACTGCTGCGGAGTCGCCTTGAGGCGGAGCGCGATGGGGTCGAAGTAGGTGCGCCAGTATGCGTTGTACTCTTCGAGGAAGGCGTCGTACTCGTCGGCCTCCGCGCCGCTCACTTCGGTGACGGGGATTTCGATGTTCGGCGTTAGGTAGAGCGCGTGGCCGTGGTGCGAGCAGACGCCGGTCGTGCCGTCGGCCGATAGCGAGTATTGCCCGCCCGAGGGGCAGGACAGCTCGCCTTTGCCGAAGAGGCCGGGGGAGGTGTCTGTGCGCGCCAAGTCTTCGAGCGAGGTGGGCCATTTTCCGAACTCGGTGCGGTAGAGCAGGGCGGCGTGGCCGATCATGCGCAGGTGGTTGTAGCAGAGCATGCGCCTGCGCTCCGTCAGTTTCAACTGCGGGCCGACGAGGCGGCGGATGAACGGGTCGGACAGGTAAACGAGCCCGTCCTCGTTCTCGTCGCCCCGCGGCATCAGCGTCCGTATGTAAGCGAACTCCGCCGTCTCGCCCAGGCGTCGCACGCTCCGGCCCGAAATCGTTTTCCCTTTGATGGCCTCGACTACTTTCTGGAAAGCAACTAAGGAATTGCTGCGCACGTGCAGGTCCGGCGCGGGGTCGGCGGCGATGACGCTCACGTCGCGCTCGGGGGTTTGGAGTTGGACGTAATCAACGCCGAGGTAATTCCCGCTGGTGCGTTTGGCGTCCGCGCGCGCCTTCTGTGTTTCGTCCAGGAAAGCGTCCATGCGCGCCTTGAAGATGGCCGGCTGTTTGAGCCGGAAGATGACGGTCACGTCGCTGCCCTCGCGGACGAATGGGTCGCTGCCCGTGACGGCCACGTCCTCGACGACGAGGTCGTAGAAGGGGCGCAGGGCCGGCTCCGATTGCACGGCCAGTTGCCGCCTGAGCCTCTCGCCGGCGTTCTGCGTGCGCGCCTCCTTGAACGCCTGGTTGAAGAGGTGCGTGCCCCAGAGGTCGCTCGCGTCCATCACGTCGAGCAGCTTTGAGAGCGAGCGAAACTCGATCAGGTAAAAGTCCTCCGGCACGTCGTCAGCCAGCGGCGAGATTGCGGGCTTCCTGCCTCTAAGCAACTGCTCCCACGGGTGGCTCTTGACGGTCGGGCCTTGCAGGCCGGCGACCGGCACAATTTCGTCGGCGCGTCGAGCCTGCTGCGCGGTCGTCTGAGGCGCGAGCGTGCCGGTCCCCGTCACGGGCGCGGCAGCAGCGCGACGGCGCGCGCGCGGGCGAGCGTTGCGCCGACGCGCCCCGGACGGTTGCGGCAGTGGAGCGGACGGCTCGACCGCCGGAAGTCCGGGGGGAACGGTCTGCGCGGCTTGCTGCGCTTGCGTCGCGCCCCGCATGGTGTCCAGTTGCAGGCTCTCCTGCACGGCGAGCGCGCCCGTAAAGATGCTGAAGAGGTCAACGCTGTTGCGGCGGTTGGCGCGCACCGCGGCCCGTTCTTCGGGGAGGCTCGCCTGAATCCGCTGGGAGACTTCGACGAAGCGGCCCGCGCGCCGGGCCAGTTGCAGCGCGACGTATTGGAGGTAAGGGTCATGCGGGAAGAGCGTCAACTGGGCCAGCGCCTCGTCGAGCGTCCACGCCCGCGGCGCGCGCTGCGGAGTCTCGTGCGCGCGCGTCACGACCGCACGCCCGCCGGGACAGGCGAGCACCGCAACCAACGCGACCAAACTCAGAGCCACCACTTGCGCGCGACGTTTCATCTCTGGCCCTCCCGCCCGAAGAATTGAATTCGATTCTACGAGGCGGCCACAGGAAATACCACACTTTTCATACTTTCACGCCGAAGACGCGGCCGAGGGCGGAGCGCGCGGCGAGGCTCCCGCACATCCCGTGGACGCCTCCGCCGGGCGGCGTCGAGCTGGAGCAGAGGTAGAGTCGTTTGTTCGGCGTCGAGTAAGGGTCGTAGCGTAACAAGGGGCGCGCGAGGAACTGCCAGAGTTCGTTCGAGCCGCCGCCGATGTCGCCCCCGATCATGTTCGGGTTGTGCCGCTCAAGCTCGACGGAGTTGATGGTGTGCCGCGCCCGTATGAGGTCGCGGAAGCCCGGCGCGAAGCGATCTATCTGCTGCTCTATCCTTTCGGTCATGTCAACACCGGACCCGTGCGGGACGTGGCAGTAGGCCCAGCCCGTGTGCTTGCCGCGCGGGGCGCGCGTCTCGTCGAACAGGCTCTGCTGCGCCACCAGCACGAAGGGTCGCCCCGAGTGCTCCCCGTTCCACATCGCGTGCTCCGACGCCGCGATCTCTTCGAGGGTCGCGCCCAGGTGGACCGTCGCCGCGCGCCTACACCCTTCGGCCTTCCACGGAATCGGCCCGTCCAGAGACCAGTCAACCTTGAACACCCCTGGGCCATATTTGAACCCGGACAACCTCTTCCTGTAGCCGGCCGGCAATTCGTCGCCCGCGATCTGGACCACCTGGCGCGGGGTGAGGTCGAAAAGGACCGCGCGCGAGGCGGGCACGTCTTTCATGGACCTGACGGGGTGAAGGGTGCGAATCTCGCCGCCCAGGCTCTTGAGGCATTGGGCCAGCGCCTCGACTATCTTCACGGACCCGCCGCGCACGCACGGCCAGTTGATGACGTGCGCCGCGAGCGCCAGCACCATCCCGAACGAGGTGGTCCCGGCCATTTCGAGCGGCAGGACCGAGTGGGCGCAGCAGCCCGCAAACAATGCCCGCGCTTTCTTCCCCTCGAAGCGGCCCGCCGCCAGCGACGTGCAGGAGCGAAGGCCCGCCAGCCCGAAGCGCAGCATCAGGAACGGGTGGCGCGGGAACCTGATGGGGCGCAAGACCTCTCGGAAGAAGTCGCCCGCGCGCTCGACGAAGGGCCGCATCAATTCTTCGTAAGCGCGCTTGTCCTGGCCCAATGTGTCGCCCGTCCGCTCCAGCGATTGGTAGAGCAGAGCGGCGTCGCCGTCGTCGAAAGGGTGCGCGAGCGCCACCTCGGGATAGGCCCACTCGACGCCCCACTGCTCAAGCCCCAGGCTCTTGAAGAACGGCGAGACGACGCCGACCGGGTGAATGGCCGAGCAGATGTCGTGCAGGAAACCGGGCTCTGTTATCTCCTCGGTGCGCGCGCCGCCACCGATGGTCTCCCTGGCTTCGAGGACGCAGACGGAGAGCCCCTTGCGGGCCAGCTCGACGCCTGCGCTCAGGCCGTTCGGCCCCGAGCCGACCACGACGGCGTCATAAGATTTCTCGCTCATTCACACTCCCACACGAAAGCGAACTCAGGCCCAAAAGCTCACGCACCACTCTATAACATCAAGATGTCATAAAACACTACGAGAGAACTTCGCATGTATTTCCAGGCTCACCCGCGACACTGTTGGTCCGGCAACGAGATTCGGGCCTGCGAGCCCACAACACAGGGAAAAGGGAGAGATCATCAAATGGCACTTCATAAACTTCATCTTTCATATACGAAAGTCGCCCGCGCGCTCGTCATGCTGACGCTCGCGTTTCTGGCGACGACGTTCACGGCCCACAAGGCCGCGGCCGCGGGCTCCGCCTTCTGCGACGGCGGCGGGTGGACCCTCACCACGCAGGGCAACACGCTGCTGGTCCGGGGCAAACATGTGCGCTTCGACGTGAACCTGAGCACTGGGGCCGTGCGCAACTGGACCTTGACGGGCGCGCTCAACCCCGGCCGGCTGGTCACGCAGCCCACAGTCATCTTCACGGAGAAGACCCCGCTGCACGGCCAGACGCTGACGACAACCGAGCGGCTGCGCAACGACAAGGGCGACCTCGTCCTGATCCGCACGAACGGCGTGGTCACCGTCAAGATTCAGGCCAAAGACTGCGCGCAGGGCGGCGTCTTCCAGATGGAGATCGAGCGCGACGACAAGCCGAGCACGAGGGTCCGCCACGTCCTCGCGCCGTCGGTCTTCTACTTCGACAACCCCAACTTCCGCGCGCGCGAGGGCGAGGTCGTCAAGTTCAGCAACTCCGCGGGGCAGACGACTAATATTACGATTACTCCCCGAATCAACTTCGCAAGCGACGCGTTCGCCAAGCTGGTCGGGCGCGACAGCCCGCAGGCCGCGAACCGCGTGCAGCACTCGACCTGCACGAACAACATCCCGAAGCGAGACGGCAGCGTCGCGGTCGTCAAGCACTGCGGCGGCGTGACGGAATGGGACGTGCTCGACGGCGGGCGCATGGGCCAGGTGATGGGCGAGGACGCGACGGAGGTCGCGCCGCCCGCGACCTTCTGCACGGAGGACTGCCAGGCGCAGAACCAGGTGCGCGGCGGCGCGGTCGTCCTCGGCCACCCCAATCCTGTGCCCTACGTCTACCGCCTCCAGCCGCGGACGCCCTAAGCGGTAACAGTCCGACGTTCAAAAGAACCTTCGCGGCTTTGCGCCTTTGCGTGAAATTTATCCTCACGCAAAGGCGCAAAGGCGCAAAGGTGTTGAGTCAGCCAACAGCATAGGTCTTCCTTGAGTTCGGCAGTTGTGCGAGAATCGCGGGACCACGAATCGGAAAGGATGTAGACCGTGCGCAGACTTAGTCTCCTGCTGTTCTGCTTACTCTTGCTCGCGCCCGCCTCGCGCGCGCAGTCGGCCATCTTCAACGTCCCGACGACGGACGTGCTGCCGGCCGGCGAGCTGCTGGTGGAGGCGGACTACGTCGCGCACCCCACGTCTTACGAGACGGGCGGCTTCCAGTTCTTCGGCCCGTCGCTCATCTATGGCGTCGGCCGGAAGATGGAAGTCGGGCTCAACTTCTACTACACGCGGTCGTCCGAGCCGGACGCCGCCGAGCTTCAGCCCAACTTCAAATGGCAGTTCTACAATGATCAGGAGCGGGGCCTGGCAGCCGCCGCCGGCACGGTCCTCTTCATCCCCGTCAGGAATCGCGACGCGACGAACACCAACGCGCTCGTCTACCTCACCTTCAGCAAGCAGGTTAAGAAGGAGAAGTACGGCCCGCGCTTCACGACCGGGGCCTACAGCTTCGTCGGCCCCGTCGCGGAGGGCGAGACGCGCGCGGGCGTCCTCCTCGGCTACGAGCAGCCCCTGCACGACAAACTGCTCTTCTTCGCAGACTGGTACAGCGGCAACAACGCCTTCGGCTACGCGGCCTCCGGCCTCGGCATCACGCTCCCCAACGAGAGCTACCTCTACGCCGGCTACAGCTTCGGCAACCAGGGCCGCGGCAACAACTGGCTCGGCATCTACCTCGGCCACACCTTCAAATAAAAACATACGAGCCACGAAGCCACCCGAAGAGACACGAAAAGAGTTGGCCCTTCTTAGTGTAGTTTCGTGTCTCTTCGTGGCTCCTGCCCGATCTTGATTAAAACGAACGTTCGTGCTATATAACCCGAGACTTCAAACTTCGGAGCTTTCATCTTGAGTACCGCGAGCGAGCAAACGACGACCGCCACCGGCCGCAAGGCGCGGGGCGAGCGCACGCGCCAGGCGATTCTTGAAGCGGCCGTGCACCTCGCCTCGGCCGAGGGGCTGGAGGGCCTGACCATCGGGCGGCTCGCCTCGGAGCTTTCGATGAGCAAGAGCGGGCTGTTCGCCCACTTCGGCTCGAAGGAAGGGTTGCAGCTCGCGACCGTCGAGGCGGCGCGCGGCGTCTTCATACGCGAAGTCATCGGCCCCGCCTTCGAGGCCGAACGCGGTAGCCCGCGCCTCTGGAAGCTGTGCGACACGTGGCTCGGCTACGTCGAGGGCGGCGTCTTCCGCGGCGGCTGTTTCTTCGCGGCGGCGTCCGCGGAGTTCGACGGGCGGCCCGGCCCCGTCCGCGACCGCATCGCCGCGATCATGAAGGAATGGCTCAAGGCGCTCGGTCGCGCCGTCTCGGAGGCGCAAAGGACGGGCCACCTGGACCAGGACGTTGACGCCGCCCAGCTCGCCTTCGAGTTCAACGCGCTGGAGCTGGGCGCAAATTGGGCCTTCCAGCTACACGGCGACCGCCGGGCGTTCGCGCGCGCCCGCGCGGCCATCCTCGAACGCCTGCGCCTTTATTCAAAGCCGGCCGGCTTGCGTCTCCTACCGGCCGTTAAAGAGAAGCGCCGCGCGCCGCGCGCACGACGAGGTAACCGCCAGTGATGAACGAAACGGATCACGCGTCGCCGGTCGTCTCCAAAAGGGCGGCCTCATGGGACGGGCTCAGGCTCGAACACTTTCACTTCCGTGCCGGCGAATTACCGGAGCACAACCACCGCGAGCACCTCATTACCTTCTCGCCCGCGGGCGGCTGCCGCGGCGAGATACGCACCGGGAGCGGCTTCCGCGCGCGCGGCGAGACGGCCGAGAGCGTCTGCGTCATCCCTTCGGGCCAGTCCTTCTCGGCCCGGCTCAACGGCGACTCCGAGCAGCTAGCCATCTACCTCGACCCGTCGCTCGTCCTGCGCGCGGCCAATGAGGCGGACGTACCCGGCGGCGCGGTCGAAGTCGTCGAAGGCTTCTCGCCCCATGACCCCGTGTTGAGAAGCGCGGGGCTCGCGCTCCTCGCGGAGCTTGAAATGGAAGGGCCGGGCGGCCGGCTCTACGCCGAATCGCTCGCCAACCTGCTGGCCGTCCACCTGCTCAGACACTACACGGCCGCGGGCCGCGTCGCCGGGCAGAGGTTCAGGGGCGGCCTCTCGGGGCCGAGGCTCCGGCGCGTGATGGCTTTCATCGAAGAGAACTACGAGAGCGACCTGGGCCTGGCGGAATTGGCCCAGGCCGGCGGCATCAGCACCTTCCACTTCGCGCGCGAGTTCAAGCGGACCACGGGCACGACGCCCCACCAGTACCTCATTAAGTTCCGCGTCGAGCGCGCTAAGGCCCTGCTGACGGAGAGCGAGCTGCCGCTCGTCGAGGTCAGCGCCCGCGCAGGCTTCAGCCACCAGAGCCACTTCACGCGCCTCTTCCGCAGGCTCACGGGGACGACGCCGCTCGCCTTCCGCCACAGGTTCCAGTCGTAAAATTTTTGGCCCACGACCCTGACGAGTAGCAAGATTAGTCAACCGCGAGCAAAAACGGGAAAGACCGCGCGGGGCCTCTGCCTTTAAGCTCCTCGCCGTCACCGCCATTCGATGCTGGTGACGGCGAGGAGAAAAACCGTGAGACGGAAAAGATTCTTATTGTCGGTCGTCCTGCTCGCGGCGTCGGCGGGCGGCGTCGTGGGCCAAAATAATCTTCAGGGCGCGCGCGATGCGATCAGGCTCGGCAACGAAAGGTACGCGCGCGCGGAGTACGAGGCAGCCATCGAAGAGTATAGACGCGTCCCCGCGGACGCGGGCGCGGTTTACGCGCAGGCCCTCTACAACGTGGGCGTCTGCTATTACGAGCTGTGGCGCACGGACGACGCCATCGAGCTGTACGCGCGGGCCGACGCGGCGATGAAGGGCCGCTACCCGAAAGCCCTCTACGCGCTCGGCGTCGCGCTCAAGGACGTGGGGCGGATCGGTGAAGCAAAAGAGGCGTACGCGCGGGCCGTGGAGGCTTCGGGCGGGAAACACGCGCTGGCCCAATACATGCTGGGGCTGCTCTCGATGAATGAGGGCGACGACCGCGCGGCCGCGGCTCTTTTCAGGGCGGCGGTCGCGAGCGCCGGGGGACATTTCCCCGCGAGCCATAACAACCTGGGGGTGATGCTGGCGAGGACGGGACGCCTGACCGAAGCCGAAAGAGAGTTCGAGGTCGCGCTCCGTCAGGCGGGCGGCGAGTTTCAGGAGGCGACGCACAATCTTGAGCTGTGCCGCTCGCTGCGCTTGTCCGCGTCGGCGTTAACTCGGTTGTCGTCACTGAGGACGGTCGAAACGGCCGTCCGGCCCGGCGAGTAATTCACACGAAAGGACACACCGTTCATGGAGACAAAAGCACAGGACGCTCTCGCCATCCTCAAGCTCTACGAGTTGCGTGGCGAAGCCTTGATGCGCGAGGCGCGCAGGTGGTTCTTCTCGTCGTTTTTCCCGGCGAGCGGCAAGGAGATCGTGGCGCTGCTTCTGAGCGGCGAGCGGCAGAGCGCCTACTACCGCATGGTCGCCTCGCACTGGGACGTGGCGGCGGCGCTCGTCAACCACGGCGGGATTGACGAGCGCCTCTTCCTCGAAGCCAACTCCGAGCACGTGGTCGTCTTCGCCAAGCTACAACCCTTCCTCGCCGAGGTGCGCGAGACGATAGGCGAGCCCGACTACCTGCTCAACCTCGAACGCCTCGTCATGAAAGTGCCGAACGTCGAAAAGAAGCTTGAGAACCGTCGCCGCATGCTCGAACGCTGGGGGGAGAAAAGCAATGCGGAATGATGAATTAGAAAGCAATCGTCTTTAATTCCGCATTCATCATTCCTAATTCCGCATTGCTTTTCCGACGAGTCCGGTGATGGCCTCGACGAGGGTCGCAGGCTCGACCGGCTTGGCGACGTGGAGTTGGAAGCCGGCGAGGAGCGCGAGCGTGCGGTCGGAGTCGCCGGCGTAGGCCGTGAGCGCAATCGCTGGCGTCTCTCCGCCGCGCTCGGCCCCCATGGCGCGCACCCTTCTAATCAGCGAGTAGCCGTCTTCGCCGGGCATCCCTACGTCGCTGACGAGCACGTCGGGCCGCACCTTTTCGACGAGCGCGGGGACGGCCGCCGCCGAAGTCGCCGTCGTCACTTCCGCGCCGTGCCTCTTGAGCAGCACCGTCAGCAGCTTCAGCGCGTCCTCGTCGTCGTCCACCAGCAGCACGCGCAGGCCCACGAGCGCGGGCAACACTCCGCGCCCCTCACGATTCGCCTCTTTCACCTGCTCCTCGGCCGAACGGTTTTGGCCCACTCCCGCCTCCTGCGCCGGCTCGGCCGGCAGCGGCAGGTCCACCGTGAACGTCGCGCCCAGTCGGTCGCCCGCGCTGTAGGCGTGCACGGCCCCGCCGTGCGCCTCGACCAGGCACTTGACGATTGAGAGCCCGAGGCCGAGGCCGCCGTGGCGACGCGTCGTGGAGCCGTCGGCCTGGCGGAAGCGGTCGAAGACGAACGGCAGGAAGTCTGGGCTGATGCCCTGGCCCGTGTCGCTGACGGTGAGGCGCACGTGTGTGAGCAGCCGCTCGGCTTCGATCTTCACGCGCCCGCCCGAGTCCGTGAACTTGACGGCATTCGAGAGCAGGTTCCAGACGACCTGGCGCAGGCGGTGCGGGTCGCCCTGGATTTCGTCCGCGCGCGGGTCGAGCGCGGCGGAGAGTTCAATGCCTTTGGCGGCGGCCGCAGGGTGGACCGAATCAATCATCTCGCGCACGAGCGTGACCAGGCGCATCGGCTCGATCCCGACCTTGAGGCTGCCCATGACGATGCGCGAGGCGTCCAGGATGTCCTCAATGATCTGCCGCTGCTGGTCCGCGTTGCGGCGTATGGCCTGGACGGCCTGAAGGCTCATCTCCTCGTTGAGCATCGCCTCGCCGAGCATGTGCGCCCAGCCGAGGATGGCCGTCAGCGGCGTGCGCAGCTCGTGCGAGAGCGTGGCGAGGAACTCGTCCTTCAGGTGGTTGGCCGCCTCGGCTTCGAGCCGCGCCCGCTTCGTCTGCTCGTAGAGCTGCGCGTTGGCGAAGGCGAGGTCCGCCGCGCTTGCCAGGGTCTGCATCAGGCGCACCTCGTCGTCCGTGGCGCGGCGGCGCTCGGCCCAGTAAGCGCCGATGGCCCCGACGGGGTTGACGGCGCGCACGGGGACCATCACGAGGCTGTTGACAAAAGTCGGGCGGTAAGCCTCTTGCGGGACGCGCTCGTCTTCGTAAACGTCCTCGATGACGGCGGGCCGGCGCTCGACGATGGACCAGCCCGAGACGCAGGCCGCCGCCGGGAAACGCTGGCCCTTCCAGAGCGGCGCGACGGCGTCCGTGTCCGCATAGTAGACCTCGTCGCCCTCGCGGATGATGAAGGCCGCGCCGTCCGCGCCGAGGAGGTCGCGCGCCGCGCGGCAGACGGTCGCCGTCACCTCGCTCGGTTCGAGCGAGCGCGCCAGCGCGCGATAGACGGCCGAGAGCTTGACGCTCTCGCGCAGCCTGCGCTCGGTCACGTCGCGCGCGATGCCCTCGATGGCGGGGGGCTTTCCCTCCGGCTGCGAGAGGCGCGTGCTCACTTCGAGCGTGCGACGGCGGCCGTCCTTCGCGATGATGTCCACCTCGTAGACGGTCGGGGAGGGGTCGTGAATTTTTTGGGCCATCATCCGGCGCGCGTGCTCCATGTGCTCGGGCGCGACCACCTCCGCGATGTTGAGGCCGCCGAGAATCTGCTCCCTCGTGTAGCCCGTGATGAGTTCGCCCGCGCGGTTGATGGCGAGGTAATTCCCCTGAAGGTCGTGAGAGTAGATGATGTCGTTGGCGTTCTCCAGGAGGCTGCGGTAGCGCGCCTCGCTCTCGCGCAGCTCCGTGAGGAGGTCGTCCTTCGAGCGGGCGGCCGCCTCGGCCTGGGCCCGCGCGGCCTCGGCGCGGACGCGCTCCAGGCGCTCGCGCTCGGCGTGCCGCCGCTCCGTCATGTCGTGCGAGATGCCGAAGACGCCGACGACCGCCCCGCGCTCGTCGCGGACCACGCCCTTCGTCACGCGGTAGGACTGCTCGCCGGCCGGCCCGCGGGCTACGCCCTCGAAGGTCAGCGTCGTTTGGCTCTTGAGGACTTCGCGGTCGTCGGCGACGAACTGGCGCGCGGACTCCGGCGAGTAGAGGTCTGCGTCGCGGCAGCCGAGAATCTCCGCCTTGCTCTTGCCTAGAAAATTGGCACAGGCCGTGTTGACCAGGAGGTAGCGGCCTTCGAGGTCTTTGGCGAAGATGGAGTCCGACGTGTTCTCGGCAATCGCCCGGAGCACGCCGTAGTCCCCGTCCCGTGGGCCTTTCGCTTGACGCATACCAAGACCTTCCCTGTTCGGCGAGGCGCTGAGAACCAACCGGGAGCGACTCCGGGCCGGGGCCGCGGGCCGGCGATGACGGCTCGCGGTCGAGCGGTAATCTTACCTCTTTGCGGTGGAGTAGTGAATGGAAAATGGTCGGCTGTGATTCCGTCTCAAGTCGAGTTTATTTTGAGCGACGTTCACCACAGAGGGCACAGCGGGACACAGCGGAAGATAAGTAATTTCAGCTTTGAGATTTCAAATTCGCTCTTTCAAACCTCTTCCCTCCGTGTCCCTCTGTGCCCTCTGTGGTGAATCCAGCCTTCTCTCATCACTCAACTTGAGACTGGGCCACTTTTTCCTGCTCGTCCAGCCTTCGACTGAGCCACGCGGCCACGTCCTTCAGGCTCTCCATGCTGACCTCGTGGGCCATCGGATACTCGCGGTAGGTCAGCTCGACGGGGAGCGCCTCAAGCTGGTCACGCACAACGCGCCCTTCGGCTATCGGCAGCACGGGGTCGTAGATGCCGTGCGTGACCATGAAGGGCTTGCCTGCGAGGGCGCTCGCGTCCGCCTCGCGTTCGAGCGCCTGCGCGGGGAAGCGCCCGCTCATCAGGACCGCGCCGGCGATTTTCTCGGGCGCGGTGAGCGCCAGGGCCAGGCTCATCATCGCGCCCTGGCTGAAGCCCATCAGGTAGACGCAACCCGCGTCGGCGTCGTAAGCCTCGACCAGTTCGTCAACGAATCCTGGTAGCTGGCGCAAACTCCGCTTCGCCTGTTCGATGTCAGCGAGCATCCCGCGCGGGGTGAACTCTATGTTGAACCAGCCGTACCCGCCGGGCCACATCTCGATGGGCGCACGCGCGCTGACGATCAGCAGCCTCCCGTCCAGATAGGGCGCGAGGCCGAACAAGTCCTCCTCGTTGCTCCCGATGCCGTGCAGCAGGACGAGGAGCGGCGGACGAGGCGCGGTCTCGACGGGCGGCTCGCGGACCAGATGCGTCAATGAGAATTTACCTGTGCTCACAATTGCTTCTTCCCTTCAGCGTGGCAGCGCGACGCGCGACGCGCCGACGAGTTGGGCCAGTCTTTCCGCGGCCCTCTCCAAACCTTTAAGCCTCGGTTTGGTCACGCGCACGTCCGGCTCCCAGTAAACCTTGCGGACGTTGAGCAGCCCCTCGCGCCGCTCGAACTTCGGGTCGAGTCGTCCCACCAGCCGGTCGCCTTCGAGGACGGGCAGCACGTAGTAGCCGTACCGCCTTTGCGGCTCGGGGACGAATGCCTCAAAGCGGTAGTCGAAGCCGAAGAGGCGGCGCGCTCGCGCGCGGTCACGCAGCACGGGGTCGAACGGGCTCAGGAGGCGCGTGCGCTCGGGCGGCGCGGGCAGTGCGCGCAAGCGCCGCTCCCAGTCCCTGATGGCGAACGCAGGCTTAGGCTTCGAGCCGTCGGCCGCCTCGACGACGACCGCCGTGATGCGCCCCTCCCGCAACGCCTCCTCGCACCAGCCTTTCGCCCGCGTCACTTCCACGGTGTCCCAGAATTGTGCCAACTCTCTAGGCGTGGCGACGGCGAGGCGTTCGAGCGCGGTGCGGCAGGCCCACTCGACGTGCTCCCGCTCGCCGGGCGGCGGCGCGGCGTGGTGCGCGGGCAGGACGCGCTCGGTCAGGTCGTACACCTTCTGAAAATTTTCGCGGCGCAAGACCATCAGCTCGCCCGTCGTCCAGAGGAATTCGAGCGCGGCCTTCTGCGGCTTCCAGCCCCACCACGCCGAGGAGGCGATGCCGTCGCCGTCTCGGTCGCGCTCGAAGTCCTGCGAGCGCAGCGGCCCCTCGCGCGCGACGCGCCCGCGCACCTCGTCAATCACCTTTGACGCGTTGCTCCCCATGCGCTCGCGCCACCAGCGATTTTTCATGACGCGCTTGCGCTCGCGCTCAAAGCGCGGCTTCCAGTGTGCGAACCACTTCGTGGGGACGGCCGAGGCGTCGTGCGTCCAGTGCTCGAAGAGGCTGCGCTCTTTCTCCAAGAGCGCGGCGAAGTGCGCGTGGCTGTAATGGTCCAGGCGGCTCGCAAGCGTCAGGTGCTGCGCGCGCTCGACGACGTTGATGGAGTCCAACTGCACGAACCCCATCCGCTCGATCAGCTTGCGCAGACCGGGCGCTCCGCCCGCGCGCGCGGGGTCTTCGAGCAATCCCTGCGCGCCCATCAACAGCAGCCGCGCCGCTTCCGCGCTGACAACAGGCACAGTCATGTTCTTCTTCAAATTCAAGTCACAGATTCACTCAACCCTTTGCGCCTTACGTTTTTACTTTGCGCCTTTGCGAGAAAAGCAGTTCACGCAAAGGCGCAGGAAAAGAAAAACTAAAGGCGCAAAGGGTTGAGTCTGGATTTTGAAACGAACTCTCGGTCAGATACTACCACGCGATGACGGCCGTCGGCCTAGTCGTCCGCGGACGGCTTCCCGCGCAGCCGCTTGATGCGCGAGCGACGCGACTTGGCTTCGAGCGTGCGATTTTTGGCGCTGCGTGGGACGCGCGTCGGGACGCGCGCGGCCGGGCGGTGGTTCAACTGCCCGACGCGCTCGCGCAGCTTTTGCAGACACGTGGCTTTGTTCCGGTACTGGCTGCGCTCCTCGCGCGAGGTGACGACGAGCCCGGTCGGCAGGTGCCTGACGCGGACGGCCGTCTCCGTCTTGTTGACGTGCTGGCCGCCGGGGCCGCTCGCGCGGAACGTCTCGACCTCGCACTCGCGCAGCAACTCTTCGTCCGATGCGGGCAGCCTGATCATGCTCCTGAAATCCTTCGCGCCTCCAGCGCCTCTAGCGTGAGTGATTTGAAGTTTCTCACGCAAAGACGCAAAGGCGCAAAGGGTTGAGTTTTGGTTTTGACAGGTGCTTTAACTTTAGGGTGATGCTGGCGTGAGGTTCTCGGCGACCGTGATGGCCCACCAGGGTCCGGCGGAAGTGTCGCTGGTAGCGGCCCAGTACCAGGCGGAGACATCGGACCAACTGTCGCCGCCGTCCGTGTAGATTCTTTCGGAGACGCGGAGCTTCTCGTTTCGACGTTCGGCCATAAAACTTCCCCAGCGCCTTCCTTCGCCGTCCACCCTGAGCGGCAAAGGGCTCACGCGGTAGCCGACTCCCTCGAAACAGTCGGACGCCGGGTGCAGCTTGCGCGACGCCTCCGTTACCCAGCGGACGACTATCTCGCGCTCGCCGTCCGTGAAGCGCGCGATGCGCCCCGGAAAGCCGCCGCCGAAACGCTGCTCGCGCTCAGAGAGCGGCAGCATCGTGAGTCGCCTGCCTTCAAACTGCGTGGGCCAGCCCGTGAACGCGGCCGAAGTCTCCGCGCCTTTTGGCCCAACTTTGAGTGGCAGCAAGGGAACGACCGCGGCCAGCGCGCACGCGGCTAGATAGAGAGCGGTTGAGCGCACAGCTTCTCCCCTTCCCTCAGTCGCCGGACGATCATGACGATGCCGGCGGCGACGACGGCGAACGCGACCACGCCGACGTAGACGTGCGACCACGCAGGCATCTCCACCACCTTCGCCTCAAGATAAAAGAGCGCGACGGCGCGGAAGACGTTGCCGAGGACGATGACGACGAAGGCGGCCGCCGCGCCGTAGAGAGTCCTGAGCGGGCGCAGGTCGTAAACGGCCGCGAGCACGCAAACGAGGAAGAGGCCCACCCAGAGCATGTGCACGCCGCTGCACGGCGCGTCAATCCAGATGAGCTGCCCTCCCCAGTTGAGACAGGTTCCCTCGCGCACGACGTTGAAGCCCGCGAGCCGCAGGACGGGCGCGGTCACGGCGGCGACGAAGACCCTGAGCGGGTAGCCTCCGTAAAACTGCAAGGACGGAATCACGGGCAGCGAGAGGTAGAGCAGGCCCAGCAGCCCCGCGTGACAACGCCTGCCGAGTAACCATGCGCTCAGCGTGAGGCCGACCGCCGTGAAGGCCAGGGCGGCGCGGGCGAGCGGTGGAAGCAACGCGTAGCCGGCCGCGTAGAGCAAGAGAAAGAGCGCGGGCGGCCAGAGGCCCAACTTTGTTTGGTCGGATGAAACTCGTTTGCGCCAGAGGAGCACGGCGGCGCTCGCGGCCGCCAACAAGCCCCACTTCCCGTCCGCCGAGCCGACGACGCGCGCGCCATACCACTGCCAGACCGGCCACAGGGCCAGAAACTGTGCCACAAGCACGAGAGCGATCTTTCGTTTCGCGCTCATCTAAACGGACCCCCGCGCGCCGCAGCGCCTTTGTCTGTAGAACATGAACAACAGGATTGCGGCCACCACGGCGACGAGCAGCACCATCTCCGGCTCGGGGATGGTCGGCACTGTCCCGGCCTCGACCGGCTGAAGCCCCGCCCTTTCGTACTGCTGCGCGGTCTCCAGGACCACGGCCCCGCTGATGGGCGTGACGAGTTGATACTGCGCCGCCACCCGCACGGCCTTTTCGTTCGCGTCCTTTTCCTGGCTCGTTATTAACCGCGCCACCTCGTCATTGGCCCAGAGCCTCGCCAAGTGCGATGAGGTCTCTTTCCCATTCGGAGAGTCCGCGGCCCGCGCAAGCTTCTCGCTCACTCTGATGAACTCCAGAGCCCTGCTCCGTCCAGACAACTGTGTGAACAATCTTTCGAGGTCGGATCGCAGCCGCCCGAGGCGCGGCACGGCTTTGACCGACCCGACGCCGTCCAGCCCCTCCTCTATGCGGTCCGCGCCGTTCGCGGCCTGCACGGCGTAAAGCGTCGGCCCGCCCGCCGCGCGCCGCTCGATGACGCGCCGCAACTCTTCGACGGGCCACAGACGCAAGCCCTGCGGCCCGTGCACCCACACGACGACGCCGCCGGGACGCTCCGCAGCCACCTCCCAGGCTTTAGTTAACGCGGGCACGTTGTCCGCGCCGCCCTCGAAGCTGACCGTTTCGAGCAGGCGCGCGATTTCGCCCGCGCCGCCGGAAGCGGCGTGCTGACTGAAGCCCTCTTCGTAAGCGCCGTTCCCGTCGGCGAGGATGAGTTCGGTCTCCACATTCGGCGGGAGGCTTTTGAGCGCCGCAATGATTTCCGCGCCGTGCTCCTTCATGCTCCGCGACGTGTCAACGACGAGGACGACGCGCGACGGCACGGGAGTTTCGCCCTCGCGTATGAACTGCCGAATCACTTCGCCCGGCCTCGACGGGTCGCGGGTCCAGGACTCCGCCACGCCCGCGTCTCTCTCCGAACGCACGACGTTCGCGGGGTCGGACAATTCCGCGTCGCCGTACGCCCCGCGCAGCGCGTACAAGTTCTCCGCGGGCCGCTCGGCGCGCATCCTGTTCGACTCCGCCCGCAACGGCCGCTTCGATTCCACCCAGACGGAGTGCTTCACTTCTTCGGGGATGCCGAAGTTTCGGTCCAGAAAGTGCGGCAGGCGCAGCAGGGCGCGCGACCTGTCTTCGAGGACGAGCGGGGCCGAGACGCCGAAGCGCAGCTTCAGCTCGCCTCCCCGCGGCGGCACGGGGTAGGCTTGGACCAGCACGCGGTCGCGCCCCGACGTGGTGACCAGCACAGGGTCGCGCCGCTCCACGTGGACGACCTCCTGATAAGCGGCCCGCGTGCGGTCCCTGCCCGCAAAGGCGGCCTCGCGCGGCTCGCCGTTGACCCAGAGCGTGAGGCGCGAGACGACCCCGCCCGGCGGAAGTTGCACCTGCGCGCGCACCTCGCGCTGCGCGTCCGAGACGTTCTTGAAGGTGAGCGTCCACTCGACGTAGCCGACCGCCGCGTCCGCGTCCACGGAGCCGTCCATCAGCGAGCCCGAGAGCGAGAGCCCCCGCGCCTTGCCGGCGATGCGCTCGCCGCCCTGGTCCGGGTCGAAGTCGAACGCGTCTTCGGGCCGCAGCTCGCCCTTGAGCCTCTTCGGCGGGCGCGACGTGTCGAACGTCTCGCCCGTCAGGCGATAGTAAACCTCCCGCGCCTCGTCGGGCGTGACCGGGTCCCTGAGCGAGAAGAGGAAGCTGGCCAGGTCTGCCTGGCCCACGCGCTCGTAGCACGCGCGCAACAGGTAGTCCTGGTTTCCGTAATCGCGCAGCAGCCTGAGCCCGCGCGCCCTGCGCTCGGGCTGCGAGTGGTGCGAGGCCATTTGCAGCCCGACGCGCGTCATGGCGATGGGCAGTTCGGCGAGGACGACGGCCGCGAGCGAGAGGGCGAGCCCCGCAATGAGCCCGCGCCACTTTACGGCGTTACTCGGCGGGGCGATCCGCCGCAGCTCCCGGCGCAGCAGGACGGCGGAGACGAGCGAGAAGAGCGGGGCCATCGGCAGGACGCCCAGCCCCGCCAGTATCAGCGCGGCGAAGGCGAGCGGCAAAAGCGGCAGGTAAATGATCGTGTAGAAGAGCGAGACGCCCAGGGCCGCGGCGTTCGCCAGGCCGAGGAGGACCGGGCGCTCCGTCGAGCCCTTGTGCACCGCCAGCCAGACCTGCAAATGGGCCAGCGGCACGAAGACGACCATGACGACGTGCCACGTCGTCGGGATGGGGTCGAAGAACGTCTCGGCGCATAGATGGCTCGTCGTCTCGATCAAGATGGAGACGGCGGGCAGCACGATCCCGCCGAACATGATGAAACCCAAAGCGAGGGACTTCCCCCGCAGGGGCCTCACCGGCCCCCCCGGCACGCCCTGCACCTGCTGCTGCATAAACCGACCTCCTTCTCGATTACGTCAAGTGCTTTGTACCATAAAGCACCGACGCACAGCAACAACAATTTTGCGAGTCATGGCTCTGCTTGAAGTTGAGTGAAAAGAGAGTCGGACTCACCGCCGCAGGCGCAGAGGACACAGAGGGGGCGCAGAGAGTTGACTCAACACCTCTGCGCCTGCGGCGGTGAGTCTTAAAGGTTCTTGTGCGGCTCGTGTTTTTGGAGCGCGCCTTCGTGCCTCGGGTTACTCAGACGCGACCGACGACGTTCGCGACGACGGCGACCAGTTCGGCCAGCTCGACGGGCTTGGCGACGTGCATCTGGTAGCCGGAGCGCAGGACGCGCAGGCGATCCGCGGCGCGCGCGTAGGCCGTCAGCGCGACGGCCGGCGTGCGGCCGCCGCGCTCGGGCGGCAACTCTCTCACTCTGCGAATCAGCTCGTAACCGTCCTCGCCCGGCATCCCTATGTCGCTGATGATCACGTCGGGCGCGACCTCCTCGAACAGGCCCAGCGCCTCGGCCGCAGACTTGGCCGTCGCGACCTCCGCGCCGCACTGGCCCAGCAGGAATTTAATCAGGTCGAGCGTGTCCGGCTCGTCGTCCACGACGAGCACCCTCAAGCCGTCCAGCTTGTCCGGGCACTCGACCGCGCGTTGCGCGTCCACGGCCGGCGCTCTAACGGCAGCGGCGACCCAGCCCTCCTCCGATTTCTGCGCGGCGACGAGCGGGAGCCTGACGGCGAACGTCGCGCCCTGCCCCTCGCCCGCGCTCTCGGCGTGCACGGTCCCGCCGTGCAGCTCGACGAGATGGCGCACGATTGACAGCCCCAGCCCCAGCCCGCCGTAGCGGCGCGAGGTCGTCCCGTCCGCCTGGCGGAAGCGGTCGAAGACGAAGGGCAGAAACTCGCGGCTGATGCCGTCGCCCGTGTCCGACACGAAAATCTCCACGTGCGAGCCCGCGCTCTCAAGGCGGACCTCGACGCGCCCGCCTTTCGGCGTGAACTTGATGGCGTTCGAGATCAGGTTCCAGACGACCTGCTGCAAGCGCGCGGGGTCGCCCTCGATGACGGCCGCTCCCGGCGGGAGCAATTTTTCAAGCACGATGCCTTTGGCCTTCGCGGCGGGGAGCACCGCTTCGATGGCGGCCTCGATGAACGTGGCCGGAGCGACGCGCCGCACGTCCAATCTGAGCTTGCCCGTGATGATGCGCGAAACGTCGAGCAGGTCTTCGACGAGCTGCTGCTGCGCGTGCGCGTTACGCTCGACCGTTTCGAGCGCGTGCGCGGCCGCCTTCTCGTCGAGCCGCCCGTCGCGCAGGAGGTGCGTCCAGCCGAGCACGGCCGTCAGGGGCGTGCGCAACTCGTGCGAGACGGTGGCGAGGAACTCGTCCTTGAGGCGGCTCGACTCTTCGGCCTCGGCGCGCGCCTCGCGCTCACGCACGAGCAGCCGCTCGCGCTCCTCCAGTGCGACGCGCAACTGCTCCTCGCTTCTTCTCAGCGCCTCCTTCGAGACCTCCTCCTTGATCAGGTAGTCGCGCACCTCGTACTGGCGGCGGCGCGCGCGCAGCGCGGACTTGAACGCGCTCAGCAGCGTCGCCACGCGCATGGGCCGCTCGATGAGCGTCACGTTGCCGGCCTCGCTCAGGCCCGCGATGGCCTCGGCGTTGGCGGGCTCGTTGCCGCCGCCGCTCGTCAGGAGGACGACGGGGACATCCGCCCACGCGGGCTGCCCCGCGAGCGCCTCGGCCAGGCACAGGAGGGCCGCCGGCGTCAGCGCCTCGCCCGTGAGAGAGATGAGGCCCGCGCCGTCGAGCAATTGTTGGCACAGTTCCTCGATGCTCCCGCAGATTTCCCAGGGCAGGCCGCTCTCGTCCAGGAAGCGCGCGGTGAGCGCCGCGTCCCTCCCCGTCGGGGCGAGGATGAGAATCCTCTGGTCCCGCTTGTCCTGCGACTCAAGCTTCGTCATTAGACCTTCCGCCCGGCGCGGCCTTCGTCCCGCTGTAAATGGGGACGCCCGTCAGCACCCCCTGGAAATCGGTCAGCGGCTCGCCGACGTGGATGCCCGACGCGGAGATTTCCAGCTCGCGGATCGCGCGCTCGTGGCGACCCGTGCGCTTCTTGACGACCGAGAGCGCGCGGCGAATCTCGCCGCCCGCCTCGAAGTAGCGCAGCATCAGCACCGTGTCGGCCAGGTAGCTCACGTCCACGGGCGTCGCCATCGCCGTGCCGAGGAAGCCGTGCTGCGCCATGATGACGATCGTGACGACGCCCTGCTGATTCAGGTAGGTCAACAGCTCGTGCATCTGGATGGTCAGGAAACGCTCCTCGGGCATCGCGTTGAGGTAGCCGTTGAGGCTGTCGATGATGACGAGGCGCGCGCCGTCGTGGTCAACGCACCCGCGCATCGAATGCGCGAACTCGCCCGGCGTCAGCTCCGCCGGGTCAACCTGCTGAATGGTGATGCGCCCGTCGTCCACGTAGCCCTGAATGTCCGTGCCTATCCCTGCGGCGCGCGCAAGGTAGGTCTCGCGTATCTCGTCGAAGATGAAGACGGCCGTGCGCTCGCCCCGCTCGGCGGCCGACGCGGCGAACTGCGCGGCGAGCGTTGACTTGCCCGAGCCGGCCGGGCCGATGATGAGCGTGCTCGTGCCCCGGTCCAACCCGCCGCCCAGGAGCGCGTCCAGCTCACGGACTCCGCTCACCACGGACTCCTTGTCGAACTGCTGCCGGTGCTCGGCCGCGACGAGTCGCGGGAAGACGACGACGCCGCCCGTCTCGATGTTGAAGTCGTGGTAGCCGCCGCGGAAGCTTGAGCCGCGCAGCTTGACGACGCGCAGGCGGCGGCGCTCCGCCCCGTACTCGACTGCCAGGTGTTCCAGCGCCACCACGCCGTGCGCGATTGACTGGACCTGTAGCTCCTGCCCGTCCGTGACCTTGTCGTCCAGCAGCATGACGGTGCTCTGCCGCCCCGCGAAGTATTGTTTGAGCGCGAGTATCTGGCGGCGAAAGCGCAGCGGCTCGCGCGCCAGCAGCCGCATCTCCGAGAGAGAGTCGAAGACGACGCGGCGCGGCTTGATGCGCTCGACCTCTTCGAGCACGGCGCTGGTCGTCTCGCCGAGTTCTATCTCGGACGGGTGAAAGACGGTGTACTGCGATTCCGGGTTGAGACTGCTCGCGGTCGGCAGCGATTCGTAGATGGTGAAGCCGTCGAGCGACCAGCCGTGCGACTCGGCGACCGCATGCAGCTCCTCCTTCGTCTCGGAGAGCGTGACGTAGAGGCCGGTCTCGCCGCGCCGCGCGCCTTCGAGGAGGAACTGGAGCGCGAGCGTGGTCTTGCCCGTGCCCGGTTCGCCTTCGACGAGGTAAACGCGGTCGGCCGGGAAGCCTCCCTCCAGAATGTTGTCCAGACCCTCGATCCCCGTCGCCATCTTGGTCCGGGCCTGCGTCGAACTCTTTTTCATAAGCCTTGCCGTCAACTCCCTTGATTCATCGGACTGCGGATTGCAAAAGCGTCGGCACCTCTTCGCGCCTTTGCGCCCTCGCGTGGGGATTACTTTTCACGCGAAGGCGCAAAAGAGTCGAGTCCAAAACATTTCTTGAGCTTTCCTCTAAATCCGCAATCCGAAACTGCTCGGTCACTTGTATACTGGGGGCCAGCTATCTAGTTTTATAACTTCAACGGGCGATTCTGTCCACGGCCGCGACAGAAATATAAGACATGCCCCAACGCAAATTTGCCCGCCGCACCGGATCAACTTCTGACAGTGCGGCGGCTGCGGCCGAAGAACGTGAGGACGTTGCGATGAAGAGATTGAGGCTGTGCCTTCTGATTGGAACTGTGGCCGCGGTGTGCGCGCTGTTGGGTCTCGCGTGTCGGCGCTCGCAGCCCGCGGCGCTGCCCAGCTCGAAGTTGCAGGGCAGCATCACCAACAACCAGCCGCTGCCGAACCCTGGCGGCGAGGCCGCGACCGTCAGCACGCGCGGGGCGGTCGCGCTCGCGGGCGAGTTCTTCAAGCCGCAGGGCACGAACAACCAGAGCTGCGCGTCGTGCCACATCCCCGAAGAGGCGTGGAGCATCACGCCCGCGACACTCCGACGCCTGTTCGACGAGACGAACGGCACGCACCCGGTCTTCAGCCCGCTCGACGCCGACAATCCCGACGCGGACGTTTCCACCGTCGAGGCACGCCGCGCCGCCTACAGCATGATGCTCACGCGCGGCGTCTTCCGCAGGGGCGGCCCTCCGAAGGCGGACGCCGAGTGGGAGTTGATCGCCGTCGAAGACCCGCACGGCTACGCGAACGTCAACCGCCTGGTCCACTGGCGGCGCTCGATGCCGACCATCAACTTCCCGGTCGGCAGCGTGACGGTCAACTGGGACGCCGCCTCTAACATAGGCCGTGGGCAGCGCGCCGCGTTGGACAATCTGACCACCCGCCTCGTCATGGGCCCCATGCACGGCCAGCCGCCCACGCCCGAAGTCGTCGCCGAGATAGGCGATTTTGAAAGCTCGCTCTTTGCCGCACAGGTCAGCGTGCCGGGCGTCGGGCGGCTCGACGCGGACGGCGCGCGCGGCGGCCCCGAGGTGCTCGCGAAGATGACGAAGGCCGGGGGCGAGTTCGACCTCTTCGACGCCTGGAAGGACGACCCGAACCCGAAGCGCGCGCAGCTCGCGCGCGGCCAAAGGGTCTTCAACAGCATGAACGTCAGCCACAAGAGCTGCATCGCCTGCCACAACTCCGCCAACAACGGCACCAGCATCGACAACACCATGTTCGACATCAACACCGCGTCGGCCGCCGCGCGCACGCCGGACCTCCCGCTCTACACCTTCCGCAACAAGCGCACGGGCGAGACGCTCCAACTGACCGACGCGGGCTTCGGCAACGTCACGGGGAAGTGGGATGACCTCGGCCTCTTCAAGACGCCGACCCTGCGGGGCCTGGCCGCGCGCGCGCCCTACTTCCACAACGGCATCGCCGCCACGCTCGAAGATGTCGTGCGCCACTACGAGAAACACTTCGGCTTCCGCTTCACCGACGAGGAGCGCGCAGACTTAGTGGCCTTCCTGAGCGCACTCTAGTCAGTTTGCAGATGAATGAGCGGCCCGCCCCTGCGTTAGAAGTCCCAGGCCACGAAGCATTGACGGGAAGCTCGTCAGAGGCGCAAAAGCAAGAGTCGCGTGCCGTCTCAGAGCGCGTGAAGTTTCCGATTGATCAATGGCATCTTTCCTCGCGGCGCTTCCTCGCGTGTGCATCGCTCCTCGCAGTCTTCCTGTCCTCGTTCGGCACGTCAACAGCCTCGGCGCAGGTCGGGCCTTACGCGGACAACACGCCCGAAGTCGTGCGCTGGATGGCAGAGCGAGCGCGCCTCGCGCGCAAGGGGCGGCCCGAGCGTGTCCGCTTCCCGCTGGTCCGCAAGTCCGCGGGCTGGGGCTGCATCTGCCCGGAATACTACGTCGGCCTCAGCACGGGCACGACGGGCGGAAGCACCTGGGTCGAGCCGCGCTTCACGCGTCCGCTCGCGCGCCCCAGCCGGAACGTGATCCTCATTGCCGAAGGCTACTTCACGGGCCGCCGCCTCACGCGCGACCTGCGCGACGGCGCGGGCGAGCCCGAAGAGTGGGTTTACAAACTCTGGGAGTTTCGCGTCACGCGCGTGCGCCTGCTCCCGTTGGGCCACGAGTTTTACGACGAGGACTCGCCGCTCAACCGCGCCGCCATCCTCAGTCGAAAGCGTTGAGCCCGAGCGCCCTCCTGAACGAGACTTCACCCCCGCCCAGGCAACACCTCGCGGCCCGCCCGCCTCTAAACGAGACTCTCTGACAAGGAAGGGTTACTTGACCGAAATGCACGCTCTCTTACTCTCACTTTTACTCGGCGCAGTCTCCAACACCAACGCGCCCGCAGACGCGCAGTCCGGCCTCCTGACGCGCACCGTTTCCGTCGGCAACAGGTCATACACTTATCAGGTCTACGTCCCTTCGAGCCTGCGCGGGAAGCAGCACGTGCCGGTGATTCTCTTCCTGCACGGCATAGGCCAGCGCGGCGAGGGCGGGTTCGTCCCCGGACAGGGCGCGGCCGCCGCGTTCGCGCGTCAGTACCTCGAACGCGTCCCGGCCGTCGTCCTGCTCCCGCAGTGCGGCCGCGGGCGCTACTGGCACGACGCCGAGATGGAACGGATGGTGATGGCCGAGCTTGAGCAGACGGCGCGGGAGTTCGGCGCGGACGAGAAGCGCCTGTACCTGACGGGCGTCTCGATGGGAGGCTTCGGCGCGTGGCACATAGCGGCGGCGCACCCCTCGAAGTTTGCGGCCGTGGTCACTATCTGCGGCGGGAGCCCCTTGAAGTCGGGCGACCGCTTCGCGCCCATCGCGAAGAAAGTTGCGGCCACGCCCGTCTGGGTTTTCCACGGGAGCGACGACGCGGTCGTGCCCGTCACAGAGTCGCGTCAGATGGTCGAGGCGTTGAAGCACGTAGAGGGCAACCGCGTGCGCTACAGCGAATACAAAGGCGTGGGCCACAGCGTCTGGCTCAACGCGCTCGCCGAGCGCGACCTCATGCCCTGGCTTTTGGCACAGCACCGCGACTAAGCCCACTCAACCCTTTGCGCCTTCCGTCTTACTTAGCGCCTTTGCGTGAAAAGCTTTTCCTCGCAAAGCCGCTAAGGAAGACGGAAGACGCAAAGGGTTGAGTTATTCCGCGCGTCCAGTCTTTCTTAATCCGTTCTAAACTTCGTGCTCGAAGATGAGGCTCAGGCAGGTGAGGCTGCCGTCGGCCTTGCCGAATTCCGAGCTGTCCAGGACCTCCGTGCGCTCGTGGCGAGTGCGGACCAGTTCAATCGTCTTCGGGAAGCCGGCCTGTAGGAGGAGCGTGTCGTGTACGCGGAGCGTGTTGGCTGCGAGAGGCTCGTCCTCCGGGACCGCCAGCAGCTCGAACCCGCCGAAAGGCTCAGTCTCGACCCACGCCGGGTTGACGAGCAGCGTCCCTTCGTCGAGCGCCGTGCAGGCCGTCTTCAGGTGCAAGCAGCCCGTCACGCCCACGGCCGTGACACTGTAGCCGAGCGGCCCCAGGATGCGCTTCAACTCTTCGGCCGCGCGGGCGTTCGTGCGCGCGGAGAGGCCCACGAACAATTCGCGGCCCACGCGCAGCACGTCGCCGCCGTCGAGCGCGGCCGCGTCCGAGAGGCGCACGATGTCGCGGTACGCGGCCAACACGCTCTCGACCGCCGCGGGCTCGCCGCGCCGCCACTCCGCAGTCATGTTAGTGAGGACCGCCAGCTCGTCAACGACGATGGCCGTGTCCTCTAGGAAGCAGCCGTCGGGGTAATGACTGTTGACCGCCAGCCGCTCGACCCTGGCCCCGCCGCGCGCGAGCGCCGCGCCGTACTCCTCCTGCTGACGCACGGCCAGCTCGTAATCAACCTCGCCATAGAGGGAGACAATTTCGGGCGACACGGCGTTGACGAGTGCTATCAGCATAGACTTGTTTGCGCTCTCGGCTAATCCGCCGCGACCGGCTCGTGCTCCGGGTCAATGGTGGTCAGCTCCGCCATGAACATGCGCTCGCCCGTCTCGGCGCAGCAAGTGTCTTCGGTCGGCTCGACGACTGCCGTGCTGCCGCGGCGCGGCAGGTAGAAGGAGACGAGGAGCGCCAGCGCGGAGACGACCGTCCCCGTCCAGAAGACCCTGTGAATCGCCGAGGCCATCGCCCCGCGCAGCGCGTCCAGCGCGCCCGGCGCGAGCGCCGCCTGCGCGTGCGGGTCAATCAGCGCGTTCGGGTTCGCCGCGAGCTGCGCCGCCCGCTCCGGCGTCAACGCGGCGTTCGGCCCTCGCGCCACTTCGCTCAACTGCGCAGCGAGCCCCGCCGAAAGCACAGCGCCCATCACGGCGACGCCGACCGCGCCGCCGATTGAGCGCGCGAACTGGTTGAGCGAGGTCGCCACGCCCAACTGCGCGCGCGAGACGGCCTGCTGCACGGCGATGAGCAGCGTCAGCATCGTCAGGCCCAGGCCCGCGCCGATTAACATCAAATCGACGTAGAGCCAGAGGTGCGCAGTCTCGCGCTGGTAATTCGAGAGCAGGACGAAGCCGAGCGTGAGCAGCGTGAGGCCGACGATGCTCGTCGGGCGGTAGCCCACTTTCAGCAGCAGGCGGCCGCCGATGATGGACATCCCGACCCAGCTCAGCATGAGCGGCGTCAGGAGCGAGCCGGCCTCGGTCGCGGTGGAGCCGAGCGCGCCTTGCGCGAAGAGCGGGATGAAAGAGATCGCGCCGAACATCGCGACGCCCGCCAGGAACCCGGCCGCGACGGCGACCGCGACCACGCGGTTACGGAAGAGCTTGAACGGGACAATCGGGTCCGCGGCGCGGCGCTCGACCCACGCGAAGAGCGCCATGAGCGAGACGGCCCCCGCGAAGAGCGCGAGGTTGGCGGGCGCGAGCAGCGTCGCGAGAGAGGTGCCGCCCTCCACGAGCGCGAGCATCAGGAGCGTGATGGCAGCCATCAGCAGCGCCCCGCCCGCGTAATCAATCACCGGCCGCTTCGTGCGCTTCGGCTCTTTGAGCGCGAGGCCGATGATGAGCGCGGCGGCGAATCCCACGGGGAGGTTGATGTAGAAGACCCAGCGCCATGACAACTGGTCCGTGATGAAGCCGCCGACGACCGGGCCGATAACGCTCGCCAGTCCCCACGCGCCGCTGAAGAACGCTTGCATCCGCGCGCGCTCCTGCAAGGTGAAGATGTCGCCGATGATCGTCATGCCGAGCGGGACGAGCGCGCCCGCGCCGAGTCCCTGGATGGCGCGGAAGACGATCAACTGCGTCATCGAGGTGGACATGCCCGAGAGCACGGAGCCGGCGAGGAAGACCAGGATTCCGATCTGGTAAAAGAGCCTGCGCCCGTAAAGGTCTGAGAGCTTGCCCCAGACGGGCACGGTCACGGTGGACGTGATCAGGTAGGCCGAGAAGACCCAGCTATACCGATTCAACCCACCGAGCGCAGAGATGACGGTCGGCATCGCCGTCCCGACCACGGTCGCCTCCAGCGCCGCCAGAAACATCCCCGTCATCACGCCCGCCGTCACGGCCCAGCGCCGCCGCCCAGACATCTCCAGCGCCGGCCGCTCCGCCGCCGCCCTTGCATTAACACTCGCACTCGCACTCGCACTCATTACTTATGCCCCTCGTTCTTAACGCAAGAATTATTCACCCGCCCGCTACCTTCGCGCAGATAGATTGAAAAAGTGTGTCGGACGACAAAACGCCGCTCATGTTTTCTTCCGCACTTTCCGGCGGCTATAATGAAGAGAAGCGCGGAGAGGAGGTCTCTGACGATGAGTCTACCTGGAGAGCGATTCAGCTTGAGTGTGGCGGACTATCTGGTGGGCGAGCGCGACGGCACGGTGCGGCGCGAATACGTGAACGGCTACGCTTACGCTATGACGGGCGAGCGTCCAGGCGCGAGCGAGCGCCATAATCGCATCGCCGGAAACATCTTCGTGCGCTTCGACGAAACGCCGGAAGCCTAAGCCCGCAGGTGAACACCGCGATCAGTTACCCGCCGACCCGCCGCTCCCGGCCTTAAAGTCATCCGTGCGGAAGGGCGAGGCGGGCAGCCCCGCGCCGTTGTAGAGCGTGCTGACGGGGTTGTCGGCCCAGCCGTAGCGTACGGCGATGGGGAACCTGACCTGCGACGAAGAGACCCAGACCTCCTTGCCGTGGACGACCGCGTCGGCCCAGACGAAACGCTTGTCCTCGCCCGCGACGGCGAAGCCCGAGGAGCCTCCATCGCCGGGCCTCATCACCAGCCCGCCGTCCGCGTGGTCGAACGAGAGACGTATCGCGCCGCCGTCCTCCTTCATCCCGCGATAAATTGGCCCGGAGGAAGCGCCCTTCTTACCGTAAGCGATTTCGAGCGCGGCGAGTGCGAGGCGGCGTCCCACCTCCTGCTTGTTCTTGGGGTGTATGTCCTTCGCGTCGCCGATGTCTATGGCGACGGCGAGCCCCGCGCGCGGGACCGCTTGCGAGATGTGGAGCTGCGCCTCTCGCAGCCGCGCCCACTCGGAATCCCCCGGCTCGTTTTTCCTGCCCAGGTAGTTGGCGAGCTGCACGATCAGGAACGGGAAGTCGCCCGACTGGAAGCGCGCGCGCCAGTCGCGAATCATGACGGGCAGCAGCCGTTCGTACTGCGCCGCGCGGCCCACGTTGGACTCGCCCTGATACCAGATCGCGCCCTTGATAGCGAAGGGCAAAAGCGGCGCAACCATCCCATTGTAGCGCGCGTTGACGAGCCCCAGGTTGCCGCCGGCCGGCTGCGTCGGCGGGGCCTCCTTCACCTCGGCGAGCTTGACGCTCGGCTTGTAACTCCACTCGCCCGCGAGCGGAACGGCCGAGCCGGCCGCGTCCGCCGGCACAATTTTCATCTGCTCGGGCGAGCCGTAGATGCCGCCGCCGACGCCCGTGTCGAGCACACGCACGGCAATGGTGTTGACGCCGGGCTTGAGCGCGGAGGCGGGAACCTTGTATGAGCGCGGCGCGTCATACTGGCTCATCGCGCCGACGCGGACGCCGTTGACGAACGTCGTGTCGCGGTCGTCAATCGGCCCCAGGCTGAGCACGAGGTCGTGCCCGGACCAATCGGCCGGAAGCTCGAACGTCTTGCGGAACCAGACCACGCCGTCGTAGTCCGCAAGCCCCGCGTCCTCCCAGAGCTGCGGCAGCCGCATCCTCTTCCACTGCGACGCGTCAACCGAAGGGTCTGACCACGCGGGCGAGGCGCTTGAGCCGGGGTCGTTTTTGGGCCACCAGGCTTCCGTCGCCTTGTCAACGTCAACGGCGGCCTTCTGCGGCGCGGCCATCGTCTCCGCGAGACTCTTGACGGCCGGCTGAAACTCTTCCATCGCGGAGAGCGCCTCGGCGCTCACCCAGCCTTCGGCCACGGTGCCGCCCCACGACGAATGAATCAGGCCGATGGGGACGTTCAACTCCTTGTGCAGGTGGCGGCCGAAGAAGTAGGCGACCGCGGAGAAGCCGCCCCACCCGCCCGTCGTGATGTTCGCGGGCGTCGCGACCAGCCAGCGGCCCTGGACCGTGCTCTGCGGCTCGGCGGCTATCGTCTTCGGGACGGCGAAGAGTCGAATCTGAGGATAATTGGCCTGCGCGACCTCCTCCGTGGCGTTCTCCACCTGCGTGACGCCCATCTCCATGTTCGACTGGCCCGAGCAGAGCCACACGTCGCCGACGAGCACGTTGTTCAGCGTCACAGCCTGTGGGCCAGAAATCATCAGCGTGTAAGGGCCGCCCGCCCCGAACGGGCCGAGCCGCGCCAGCCACTTGCCGTCCGCGTCCGCAGTCGCCGTCACCTTCTGCCCGCGAAACTGCACGGTCACGCTCGTGCCCGGCGTCGTCCACCCCCAAACGGGGAACTTCACGTCGCGTTGCAGCACCATGTCGTCGCTGAAGAGCGGGTGAAGAAACGGCCTGGACGCGGGACTCTCTTGCGCCTGTGCCAATTCGACGCCCCCCAGGAGGGCCGTCAACAAAAAGAGCACGAAGATTTTTCGCATAGTCGAAATCCTTCTACCCGGTTGAAATTTTGGTTCACTTCTTTCCCGCTCACTCCGCCTGCGCCACGAGCGCGTCGAGCTGCTCGTCCAGGTTCTCCGCCGTGACGCCGGGCGCGCGCAGCAGAAACCAGAGCTCGGTGTGTTCGGCCGCTTCGCCGGGCTCAAGTCGCTTGATTGGGCCGAGCGACTCGACCTCAATGAACGCGCCCGCCGTGTACGTCTCGAAGTTGCAGTTGTAGTCAGGGTAGGTCGCGCCCTCGACATAGCCCGCGCGCTTGACGAACAGCGTCTCGCCGCGCAGGTACGCGGCCCAGCCCTGCTTGTTGAGCAGACCTATCTTCTGCGGCTCCGGGTCGCGCGCGTCCGACCTCAGGCCGACGTACCTCTTCCCAAAGCTCCAACGCGCGTCGGTCAGGTCCGTGTAGTGCCAGAGCACTAGCGGCCGCGCGGGCAGCAGGTAATCCGCCCAGGCGCGGAAGGGCTCCTGCGGGAAGAGGGCGACGCCCCCGCCGTTCATGATCGTCAGCGCCCACGGGGCCGCCTCGATGGCCCACAAATTACGGTTGGTGATTCTGTGACGCACGGTGACGCCCGTGCCGTCAGGGTCAAGGACAACCGTCATCTCTTTCTCGACGCCGCTCGCGTCCGCCTGCTGCAAGAGCCTGACGCCGTTTTCGCCTGCGGCCTCGACGGTCAGGGGCTCGTTGTCCGGCGCGTAAGAGCGCGGCTTCGCCTCGGGCGCAGTCCAGAGGCGGTGGCCGCCCCATGCGCGCCACTGGCCCAGTTCCGTTTCAGAGACGGCGTCCGGCGCTTCGCCCAGGATGTTCTCTTCGCCGACAAACGCGTAGCGCAGGATGCGCGGGCCAACATTGGTCGTCGCGACCAGCTCGACCTCCCCGTTCGAGAGTTTGCAGCAATCCAGTCCCAGGTAATTTATCTTTTCCACTTGAGCACCCCTTGAGAGCGTCCGCCGGGATTCAGTAAGCGAACGACTGATAGACTTCCGTGTCCGGCTGCTCGTCCAACGATTCGATCACGGGGTTGAAGCGCAGCAGCTTGCGCGCGCGCTCGGACAAGCCGGCGAGCGTCGCGCGCGGGACGCGTATGTTGACTTCCGGGCGAAAGAGCCAGCGGCGGCTGTAGCCTATGACGACCATCGGGCGCGGCCTCTCCGTGCCGTTCGGCGTCCCCCGGTGCAGCCCGCGCACGTCGCGAATCATCACGTCTCCGAGGCGCATCAGGAGCGGCTCTAACTGAATCTCGCCCGCCTCAAGGCGTCGCAAGCCCTCCTCCTTTGAAACTATATGCGTGCCGCGCGCTATCTCGAACGGCCCGTTCTCCGTCGTCACGTCCACGAGCGGGAAGTTGACGGCGAGTTGGAAGGGCGGCGACTCCCGTCCCGTTTCGGGGAAGAGCGGCGGCGCGTCGCGGTGCACGTCCTGGTAAGCGGAGCCCAGGAGCGGCGTGTCCGTCGCCAGCTGGCACATCACGAGGTCTTCGCCCACCAGCCGCTCGCAGACGGCGAGCACGTCGTCGTCCTCGAAAATCGAAGGGTCCGCGAACGGCCCCGCGAAGGGGAGCGTGACGTAGTAGCGCGCGGGGCCGCGATTCTTCAAATGCCCCTCGCGCGCGACGTGCGCTTCGAGGAGCGGGCCGAACGCCTCGCGCCAATGTTCGAGCGTCGCGCGCGGGAAATGGTCCCGCAGGAGGCAGAACCCGTCCGCCAATACTGTGTGCGTGAAAGCTTCGATCTCCGTTTGACTGTAGCGCATAAAAGCTGAATTCAGAATCCAGAAGTCGGAATCCAGAATAAAATAGAAGCAGGAGAAAAGCAGTCCGCGCCTTTCATGCTGGATTCTGAATTCTGGCTCCTGGATGCTGCCTTTGGTTGAGCCTGCTCTGCACGACGACAACGGCGAGCAGGATGACGCCGCGGAGGACGAGTTGCCACCAGGGGCTGATCTGTCCCTCCAGATTGAAGACGTTGAAAATCACGCCGAGCAGCAGCACGCCCACCAGCGTAGACGCGACGCCCCCCTGCCCGCCCGTCAAAAGTGTGCCACCGACGACGACCGCCGCGATGGCGTCGAGTTCCCAGCCGAGCGCCGCGTTCGGCTGCCCCGCGCCGAGGCGCGAGGCGAGGATGACGCCCGCGAGCCCGGCGAGCGCGCCGCTCAAGACGTAGGCGGAGACCTTCACGCGCGCGACGTTCAGGCCCATCAAACGCGCAGCCTCTTCGTTGTCGCCGAGCGCGTAGACGTGGCGTCCGAAGCGCGTGTGGCTGAGCACGAGCCGGCCCGCGGCGTAAGCCGCGAAGAGAATCAAAACTGGCACAGGCAGCGGGCCGAGGCGGCCCCGGCCCAGCCAGCCGAAAGACGCCGCCGCCTCGCGCCCGACGCTGACAGACCTTTCGTTCGTCACGGCCAGCGCCAGCCCGCGCGCCGCGATCATCATCGCGAGCGTGACGATGAACGGCTGTATCCGCGCCCTCGCGATCACGAGGCCGTTGACGAGGCCGAGCAGCGTCGCGGCCGCGATCCCGGCGACGAGTGCGACGGGAAGCCCGTGGCCCGCGAGGGCGGCAGCGACGACCGCGGCCGCGGCGAGTAATGACCCGACCGAAAGGTCTATCCCGCCGGTCAGGATGACGAACGTCATGCCGAGCGCGACGAGGCCGAGCATGCTGTTCTGGCGGAGCACGTTCAGCAAGTTCTCGGAGGTCAGAAAGGTCTCGTAGCGCGCGAAGGCGAAGAGGCAGACGACGAGGAGCGCGACGAGCGCGCCGTGACGCTGGGCCAGAGACGCGACGCGCGCGCGCGCCGTCCGGCCACGTACAGAATTGGACCCGTCAACAATCGTTGTTCCGGCCTCACTCATCCACGTTCCCTCAGCACGACGAGCGCGACTTTGCATCAGAAGGTTTCACCACAGAGGACACAGAGGAAAGATAAAAATAGTTTAAGAGCTGAGATTTCAAGTCTGCTCTTTTAAATCCTTTTCTTCCCTCTGTGTCCTCTGTGGTTAAATCCCAACTAACCAAATGCTGCACGAGAGCATTTGGCTCGCTACTTGTTCGTCGCCGCGGACGGCGTCACCCTCAGCCAGTCGAAGCGCGCCGTGGCGTTTGCGCCGCCCGCCGTCAGCGCGACGCGCGCGCCCTCCACGTTGGCGGCGTTGACGGTGCCGCCCAACTCCTTCCACTCGCGCCCGTCCGCGCTGTAGCTGAAGCGAAACCGCTCCCCGTCCCTGACCGTCACGCGCAGGTAGATGAGCGCGGACGCGAGCGGGGCGGTCGCAACCGGGGTTTGACGCTCGCGCCCCTCGCGCCGCCAGACGAGGACTCGGCCCGCGCCCGCGGAGATGCCGACCGCGTCCGTGCGCCAGCTATAGGCCGAAAGCCCCGCGCGCCCCGCCGCCCCCAACCCGCGTGTGTCCAACGCGGTCGTCGCCACGTAATCGCCGGAGGTGACACGCCGCGCCAGCACCGCGCCCGTCAACTCGTCCTGGCTTTGCGCCGCGCCGGGCTGAAGAATAAATTGGCCCAGTGACGCGTCCACGCGCGCGGCCTGCTGGCTGCTCATGGGCCACTGCCAGGAGGCGTCCAACTGCGCGGCGGTGAAGTCGTCGAAGAACTCGGCAGGCCCGGAGACGGCGGCCAGCTCGTGCGGTGCGGGCGCGGTGCCGCTCGGCCCGCGGCCCGCGTTGATGCTGGGCCACCCGCCGTCGTCCCACTTGATTTCGTCGAGGAGCGCCTCGCGCCCGACGGCGAAAGCGCCCGCGCGTCTGGGGTACGCGTGGTAGAGCAGGAAGTCGCGCCCGTCTGCGGTAGTGACGACGGTGCCGTGGCCCGGACACTGCCACGCCTCGTTCTCGTGCAGGATGGGGTTCGAGGGGTTCTTCTCCCACGGCCCGAGGAGTTTCCGCGAGCGCGCGACGCCGAGCGCGTAGTCGCACGCGCGGCCGCAGCACGCGTTCCCGGAATAGAAGTGGTAGAACCAGCCGCCCCTGCGGATAATCGCGGAGCCTTCGGTGACGTGCTTCTCCCAGGGGGCAGTGTTGCGCAGGATTTCCTTGCGCTTGCCGATGAGTTTCGTGCCGTCCTCCGAAAGCGGCTGCGCGAAGATGGAGGTCGGCTGGTCCGGTTCGGCGTCGTTGCCGTCTGCCTTCCAGACGAGGTATGGCTGGTTGTTTTCGTCGCGCACGAAGAAGGCGTCAATCGAGCCGACACCTCCGCGCTCGGAGATTTGGCACACGAGCGGCCCGCGGTCCGTGTACGGCCCGGCGGGCGCGGGCGCGGTCGCCACCGCCACGCAGAGTGTGCCAACTTTCTTCGGGCCGTCGTCGCGCCGCGCGGTGTAGTAGACGAAGAAGCGCCCGCGATCCTCCGCGATTTCGGGGGCCCAGAAGTCTCCCCTGGCCCAGTCCGGCCGGGTCTGGAAGACCGCGCCGACCGCGCTCCAGTTGACGAGGTCCGTCGAGTGCAGGATGGGGAAATGCGGCTCCCAGTCGCCGGTCGTGGCCGTCGCCCAGTAGTCCTTGCCCGTGCGGATGACGGAAGGGTCGGGGAAGTCGCCCGCGATGACGGGATTCGTGTAAGTACCCGTCTGCGCCGCCGCGCTCAAACACGCGAAGAGACAGAGCAGGAGCGCCGCGCCCGCCGCCCTTAGCGCCTTTGCGACTTGGCGTGAGTGGTTTGGTTTTCTCACGCCAAGCCGCAAAGGCGCTAAGAAATGCTTCGCGGCTTTGAGCACTCGTGCTGAGTTTAGTCCTCTGTTGTCCATCAACGTCACGCCACCTTCGGTCGTTGAATGTAAACGGCGACGAGTATGATCGCTGCCTTGATGACGAGCGACCAGGCGTAGGGGTAGTCTCGCATATTTATCGTCGTCGTGATGACCTGCATGATGAGTGCGCCGACGAGCGTGCCGGCGACCGTGCAGCGCCCGCCCGCGAGGGGAGTGCCCCCGACGACCACGCTCGCAATAGCGTCCAGCTCTATGTTGAGGCCGACCTTCTGCGCGTCGCTCGCGCCCAGGCGCGCAGTCTCGATCAGCCCCGCGAGCCCGGCGAGCAGTCCGCTCAGGGCGTAGACCATGATTTTGGTCCGGCGGACTTTGACGCCGGAGAGCCGCGCGGCCGCCTCGTTGCCGCCGACGGCCGCGACGTAGCGCCCGAACGCCGTCGCGCGCATGACGAAGAAGGCCACGGCCGCCACCGCGAACATGACCAGCACCTGCACGGGGAAGGGACCGACGTGCCCCTTGCCCAGGTACTCGAACGCGGGGTTCTGAAACTCTATCAAATCGCCGCCGCGGCTGATGACCTGCGCGACGCCGCGCCCGGAGATGAGCAGCGCGAGCGTGACGATGATCGGCTGGATGCGGAAGATGGAGATGAGCGCGCCGTTGAACGCGCCCACCGCGAGCGAGACCAGGAGCGCGAGCGCGAAGCTCAGGCCGACGCCGCTCGGGAGCATGACGGCTGCCGTCGCCGAAGCAATCGCCATCACGGAACCGACCGAAAGGTCTATCCCGCCGGTACTGATGACGAACGTCATCCCGACGGCGACGAGCGCCGTCGGCGCGACTTGCAGCAGGATGTTGCGGAGGTTGTTCAGGTCCGCGAAATTCGGCGTGAAGATGACGTTGGCGGCGACGAGCAGGACGAGCGCCGCGGCCGCGCCATAAGTCGGCCCGTAATCCGCCAGCCTCGATCTTCTCCCCATGTTTTCCACCCGTGCAACCATGTAAGAGCAGAATCCAGAATCCAGAATCCAGAATAAAAGAAAAGCGGTTCTCAGCCTTTCATTCTGAATTCTGGATTCTGCTTTTCTTCCGCCATCGCGTGAATGATGTTGTCCGGCGAGATGGAGCCGCCGCGCAGCTCTGCGACGCAGCGGCCGTCGCGCATGACCAGGACGCGCGAGCTGCCTTCGACCAGCTCTTCCAATTCGGAAGAGATCATCAGCACGCCCATTCCTTCGTCCGCGAGCTGGCCCACGAGGAATTGAATCTCGGCCTTCGCGCCGACATCTATCCCGCGCGTCGGCTCGTCCAGCAGCAGGAACTTCGGGTTCTTGCAGAGCCAGCGCGCGAGCAGCACCTTCTGCTGGTTGCCGCCCGAGAGTTCTCTAATTTTCTGGTCCGCGCCCGCGGCCTTGATGCCGAGCCGCTTCATGTAGTGCTCGACGATCTCGTTCTGGCGTGCGCGCGAGACGACGCCGAGGCGCGTCAGCGTGGGCAGCGCCGCGAGCGTCAGATTCTCGCGCACGCTCAACTCGGGGATGATGCCCTCGGCCTTGCGGTCCTCGGAGAGGAAGGCGAGCCCGGCGTCAATCGCGTCGTCCGGCCCGTTTAGTTCGAGCGGCCGGCCTTCGAGAAAGACGCGCCCCTCGTCCAAAGAGTCCGCGCCGAAGATGGCGCGCGCCGTCTCCGTTCGGCCTGAGCCGAGCAAGCCCGCCAGGCCCACTATCTCGCCGCGCCGCGCCTCGATGGTGACACCCTTGACCCGCTGCCCGCGCGTCAACCCTTCCGCGCGCAGGAGCGGCGGCCCGCCCGTCGCGGGCTCGTGGTGCTCGAACGCGGTCGCCCCCTTCTGCCGCAGCTCGTCGCGCTGCTTGCCGAGCATCAGGCAGACCAGGTCCAGGCGTTCGAGGCCCGCCAGCTCAAAGGTCCCGACCAGCTTCCCGTCGCGCAGGACCGTCACGCGGTCGCACACGGCATACAATTCGTCGAAGCGGTGGCTGACGTAGATCAGGCCGACGCCTTCGGACTTCAGCCGCCGTATGACGCCGTAAAGAATCGAGACCTCGCGCTCGGTCAAAGAGCTGGTCGGCTCGTCCAGCACGACGACCTTCGCGCCGAGAGAGACGGCGCGCGCAATCGCCACCATCTGGCGGAGCGCGATGTTGAGACTTCCGAGAGTGGCGCGTGGGTCAATCCCGAGCCCGAGGCGCGCGAGCAGTTCGCCCGCCTCGCGGTTCATCCTTTTCCAGTCAACGAGGCCGAAGCGGCGCGGCTCGCGCCCGAGAAAAATGTTCTCGGCCACGGTGCGGTAAGCGAGCAGGTTTACTTCCTGGTAAACCGCGACCACGCCCGCAGCTTGCGCCTCCTCCGGCGAGCCGAATTCGACCTCGCGCCCTTCGAGCCAGACGCGCCCGCCGTCGCGCCCGTAGGCCCCCGCCATGACTTTCACCAGCGTTGACTTGCCCGCGCCGTTCTCGCCGACGAGCGCGCGCGCCTCGCCCCGCGCGACCTCGAAGTCAACGCCGCCGAGCGCCACCACGCCCGAGAAAATTTTCGTGATGCCCTCCATGCGGAGGAGCGGTTCGTTCATAAAAGCAGAATTCAGAATTCAGAATCCAGGAGTCAGAATAAAAGAAAGACAGAAGAAAAGCAGTCAAGAGCCTTTCATTCTGGATTCTGAATTCTGGCTCCTGGATTCTGCCTTTCAGTATGCTTCGTTCACGTACTGCGCCGCATTCGAGGAGTCGAAGAAGCGGTCGGGGACGATGATCTTGGGCGGAAGTTTTTCGCCCTTGAGATACTTTTCGAGCGTGTCGAAGGCGACGGGGCCGAAGCGCGGGTTGCACTCGACGGTGACGTTCAGCTCACCGCGCATGACGGCTTCGAGCGCGGACCTCTGCCCGTCAACCGAGACGACGAGCACCTCCTTGCCGGGCTGGAAGCCGGCGGCCTTCAAAGCCTGAACCGCGCCGAGCGCCATCTCGTCGTTGTGCGCGTAGACGGCCGTGATCTCCCGCCCGTGCGCCTGAATCAGATTCTCCATCACCTTCTGGCCTTCGGCGCGCGTGAAGTTGCCGTTCTGCGAGGCCAGGATTTTCATGTCGGGCGAAGCCTTGATGGCGGCGGCGAAGCCGTCGTGGCGGTCGCGCGCGACCGAAGAGCCCGCCGTGCCAAGCAGCTCTATGATGCCCGCCTTGCCTCCCGTCTGCCTGGCGAGCCACTCGCCTGCGCGCTTGCCCTCTTCGACGAAGTTCGAGCCGATGAAGGTGACGAAGTCCTGGCCGGCCGTCCCCTGCACTTCGCGGTCGAGGAGGATGACGGGGATGCCCGCGTCCTTCGCCGCCTGCAACGCGCCCTCGAAGCCCTTCTCCTGCTGCGGCGCGAGGAAGATGGCGTCCACGCGCTGCGCGATTAAATCCTCGACGTTGGCGACCTGGACGGCCAAGTCTCCGCGCGCGTCCGTGACGACCAGCTCGAAGCGGGCGGCGCGCTTGGCGGCCTCGTCGCGTATGCTCCTGGTCTCGGCGATGCGCCACGGGCCGTTGCTCTCCATCTGCGAGAAGCCGACGCGCAGTTTCCCTTCCTTGCCGGAGCCCGCGCCGCCCTCCTTGCGGCAGCCCGCGAGCGCGAGCGCCGCGACGCACAAGACGAGGAGCAGAGTCCGCCGCCCGTTGAGAGTTGATTTCATGCCTTCTCCTATTTCTTCGACTCGCGCCGCCGGCCCTTCACGGCCGCCTTCTCGGTGGGCGCGGTCGAGCCGCGCGCGACGAGGTAGGTCGGGATTTGAATCTCCACGCCCTGCCTCGCGGAATGCTCGATGGTCGTCATCAACGCCTCGACGGCGCGCAGGCCCAATTCCATGCGCGGCAGGCAGACGGTCGTCAGCGGCGGGTCCGTCAGCGAGGCGAACGCGATGTCGTCGAAGCCGACCACGGAGATGTCCCGCGGTATCACGAGCCCCGCCGCGCGGAATTCCTGCATCGCGCCGAGCGCCATCATGTCGTTGGCGGCGACGACCGCCGTCGGCCGCCGGCCGCCCTCAAGCATCAGGCCCGCCGCGCGCCGCCCGCCCTCGATTTTAAAGTCGCCCTCGTAAATCACGGGGCGCGACCCCGGCAGCAGCCGCGCGACGGAATCCACGAACGCCTCGCGCCGCTTGGCCGCCGAGCGCAGCCGCGCGGGGCCGCCAACGTAGTTGATGCGCCGGTGGCCGAGCGCGACCAGGTGCTGAATCGCCTCCTCGATGCCGGCCGCGTAGTTGACGACGAGGTTACTCATGTGCGCGCCGTACATCCCCTGGTCCAGGAAGACGACGCACACGCCGCGCCGCGCCAGTTCGTCCACGAGCGCCATGTCCAGCTCGGAAGTCATGAGCGCGACGCCCGCGACCTTCCTCTCGATCAGCCGGCGCACGTAATTCGACGTGCGCCCGGCCTCGTAGTTAGTGTTTGCCAGCACCACGTCGTAGCCGCGCTCGAAGGCCGCCGTCTCGATGCTCTTGACTAGTTCGGGGAAGAACGGGTTGGCGATGTCGGAGATCAAAAGCCCGAGCGTGTGATTGCGGCCCGAGGCGAGCGAGCGCGCCTGCGCGTTCGGGTAGTAGTCGCAGCTCTTGATGGCTTCGAGCACGCGCCCGCGGACTTCCTCCGAGACGTGCCGCGTGTTGTTGATGACGTGCGAGACGGTCGCCGTCGAGACCCCCGCCTCGCGCGCCACATCTTTGATAGACATAAAAGTTTAATGATGAATGCGGAATGCGGAAGGATGAATTAGAAAGCAATCGTCTTTAATTCATCATTCATCATTCATCGTTCATCACTTCCTTCGCTCCGTCGCCCGCGTCCGAGACGTAGACGTTCGGGGCGGTGTTGGTCGCGCGCCGGTACTCGGTAATGATGAGCGACTGAAATTCCGCTAGCCGGTCGCGGCGCACGAGGTTGACGGTCGAGCCGCCGAAGCCGCCGCCGGTCATGCGCGCGCCGAGGCAGGCCGCGAAATTGCCGGCCAGCTCGACCAGCAGGTCAAGCTCTGCACAGCTAACTTCGTAGTCGTCCCGGAGCGAGCAGTGTGAGCACTTCATCAGGCGGCCCATCTCTTCGAGGTCGTCGCCGCGCAGCGCGCGGGCGGCGCGCAGCGTGCGGTCGTTCTCCGTAACGACGTGGCGGCAGCGGCGGCGGATCGGCTCGGGCAAGCTGTCCGCGTGCCGCTCGAAGTCTTCCGTCGTCACGTCGCGCAGCGCCTTAATCCCCGGCAAGACTTCGCGCAGAAGCTCCACGCCGCGCTCGCACTCGGCGCGGCGCACGTTGTACTCGGAGTCCGAAAGCTGGTGCTTGACTCGCGAGTCGCAGATGACGACGGCCGCACGGGTCGTGTCGAGCGGGACGGGCGTGTGCTCCAGGCTGCGGCAGTCAATCAGGAGCGCGTGGCCTTGCTGCCCGAGCGCGGCAACGAACTGGTCCATAATGCCGACCATCGCGCCGACGTACTCGTGCTCGGCGCGCTGCCCGGCGAGCGCGAGCCGGACGCGGTCAACCTCAAGCCCGGAGACGCTCAGGAGCGCGAAGCCCGTGGAGATTTCGAGCGCGGCCGAGGAGGAGAGCCCCGCGCCCGCCGGCACGTCCGAGGCGATCATCAGGTCAGCGCCGCCGAGTCGCGGGCCCGCCAGCGACAACGCCTGCGCCACGCCTTCGACGTAGTCGAGCCAGAGGCCGCGCCGTTTTGGGCCAGGGTGGTCGAGGTCGAACTCCACGCGCTCGCCCCGGTTCAGCGAGAAGGCGCGCACCAGGCGGTCGTCGCGCGCGGCGGCGGCCACGACCGTCTCGCGGTCAATCGCCATCGGCAGGACGAAGCCGTCGTTGTAGTCCGTGTGCTCGCCGATCAGGTTGACTCGGCCGGGCGCGCGGAACAGACGGGGCGCTCGCCCGTAGGTCTCGACAAAAGCCTGGCGCACGACTTCCCGCTCTACCAATCTTCTCCTCAGCCTTTCTCGCCCCGGACGGCGGGCCGTCACGCGCTCGCCGGACTCGACGGCCTGAGCCGCAAAGTGTTGAAACGTTTCCGCGCCGCCCCAGGGGGTCGTGTCTTGTTCAAATCTCACCTGACGTTCAGCGTGACGACCGAGACGGACTGCTTCGGCAGCAGGACCGTGAAGCCGCCCGGCCCGGCGCTCAGTTGCCGGCCGCGCACGTCAATCGCGTTGGGCGTTTGAAAGCTGTTCGCGGTCGCGGGCGTGTGCGTCGTGATCGTCTCCAAGAGAGCAGCGCCCGCCGCGCGCGCGCCCGCGACTTCGATGGTCGTCTCAAGGGCGCGCTGCCGGTCGGTGTTGACGAGCTTGATGAAAATCTTCCGCCCGTCGGCCGAGCGGCTGGCGACCGCGTCCAGGACTGGCACATTTTTCCCCTCGCGCGTCGTGTCGTAGGTCCGCCCCTCCACACTCGTCGCCAGCCTCTCGTCGCCGCGCCGCTCGTTGTAGAGTTTTATCACGCGGTAGAGCGGCGAGACGAAGACGCTGTGGCGGTTCGCCTGGATGATGCCGCCGGGCCAGCCGTTGACGAGGTCCGAGACGGCGCTCATCTCCACGAGGTCGCCCCGGCGCTCGAAGACGTTCATCAGCCGCGCGCCGTAGACGGCCGAGTCCATTGAATACTGCCGCTCGACGGGCAGGTCCAGGCCCCACTCGTTAATCGCCAGCTTGATTGCCTTGTGCGGCACCAACTCGTTAATCAGCGCCTCGACCTGTTGGTAAAACCTCTCGTAACGGAGCGGGCGTGCCATCAGGTTGAGGTCGTCGCCGCCGAGGTCGTGGCGGCTGTAATAGTGGTGAATCGCGAGGTAATCAATCTGCGGGCCGGCGGCCTGGAGCACGGTGCGGTTCCAGTTCATGTCGTTGTCGCCGACGGCGATGAACTTGATCGAGGGGTCCACGGCGCGCATGGCGCGGACGTAGCGAGTGTAGTTGCGCGCGTAAACGTCGGCGGCCGAGTGGCCGCGCACCCAGGGGCCCCAGATTTCGTTGCCGACCTCCCAGAGCTTGATGTTGTAGGGCTCGGGGTGGCCGCCCCGCGCGCGCATCGCGCCAAACTTCGAGGTCGCGGGGCCGTTACAATACTCGACCCAGGCGGCGGCCTCTTCGGCGTCGGCCCCGCGCCCCTCCACGTTGACCGTGATGGTCGGCTCCGCCCCGACGGCGCGCGCAAACTCGACGTACTCGTCCGTGCCGAAGTCCGACGGCTCGGGCTCGTTCTTCCAGGAGAGATTGGCCCAGGTCACGCGCTCGTCGCGCGGCCCCACTCCCCAGGGCCAGCGGTAGTCCTGCGCGACGTTGCCGCCGGGCCAGCGCAGGAAAGCGGGCCGCAATGCCTTGACCTGCTCGAACACGTCGCGGCGCACGCCCCCGGCGGCCGCGTCAGCCGGCATGAGCGAGACCTGGTCCACAAGGACGCGCCCGCGCCCGTAGAAGAGGATGGCGAACTTCGCGAGCCTGTCCGTCTTCGCCGGCTTCAGCCTAAACTCGTACTTGCGCCAGTCGCCAGCGACGCCGCTGATGTCGGCCTCGCCGTAAACTTCTTCGGTCGCGTCCGATTCGAGCGAGACCGTGACGCGCCCCTCGTAGCCCGCGGTCTTCATCCAGAGATAGCCGCGGTACTCCTGCCCCGCGCGGACGGGGACGCGCGGCTGGTAAAAGCCGTGCCGGCTGATGACGCCGTCGCCCGCCTCGACGCGCAGAGAATGCTCTTCGGCCGCCTTCTCCTTAAGCTCGACCGCCTTCTTTCTCGCGGGCGGGTAAGGGTTCGCCGCGTCCCAGGCGAAGGCCAGGCCGTAGTCGTCGTTGCGGTCGTCCGGGTAACGCTCCCAGTAGCGCGAGAGCCCCGCGGCGTTCGGCGGCTCCTCGAAGCTGCGGTTGCGAATCAGCTCCGCGTAGAGCCCGCCCTTAACGCCCTCGTACATGAACTCCATGAAGTGGCCGTAGAGCAGAGGGCTCAAGCGCCCCTCGACGCGGCGCGCGTCAACGCGGACGCGCGCCGCGCCGGCTTGCGCGGCGGCCGGCGGAGCCTCCAGCGCCGCGACGAGACAGAGCAACAGGGCGGGCAATAAGACTCGCCTGAGATGATTTGTCCGTCGGCCTCGCCTCATCTGTAGGTCACCCGCGGTTGGAAGAGGTCAGTCATCCGATGCCCGGTGATTAGCGGACGCCGCTCAAGGCTGTTTGACCGTGGTCACGCGCACGGAGTCCCAGTTGTTCTCGGACGTGCCGAAGCCGTAGAGCATGACGCGGAAAGTTTTCGGCATGTTCTTGATGGTCTTCGTCAGGCCGACCTGCGCGTTCTGCGGCGGGCTGTCGGGCCCGTTGAGGATGAATAGAAAGTCGTCGCCGCGGCGGGCGATGGCGATGATGGGGTTTTTAAGCTTCGTGCCGAGCCGGCGGTTGTCAATCCGCTCGCCCCTGCCGTCGGTCATCACCCACGCCTCGAAGATTCCTTCGCTCGTCATCAGCCACTCGATGCGGTTGTGGGCCGAGCCGTCGAAGAGCACCGCCAGGATGGCGTTGCCGGGCTTGCCGCCGCCGGCCTCCTCGGGGAGCGGCATCATCGGGCCGACCCTGGCGAGGTTTGCCTCGACGATGAAGCGGTCGCTCGTGAACTCCTGGCGGCTGCGCACGCCCGCGCGCGCCTCCGGTATCCCGCGCATGTGCAGCTGGCCCTCCTTGACCTCGAACTTGCCGCCGTTGCCGCCCTCGAACGTGTAACGCTCCCACTTCGCCTCGTCCAGCTTGTTGCCGTCGAAGGTGTCGCCCCACTCCTCGGTCTGCGGGGCGGCCTGGCCCGCGGCCGGCTGCTGCGGGGTGGGGGTGGGCTGCGGAGCTTGCGCGCGCGCAGGCCCGGCGAGCGCCGCGAAGAGTGAAAGGCAGAGGGCGGCGAGCGACGACGCACGCCCGAGTCGTGGCGAAAGAGTTGACATGAGAACAGACCTCCCGTGGATGAGAACTTTCTGCTTGATGCTTGTCAGGGGGCGAATTTAAAAAAGGACGTTCGCCAGCCGGCGCACGATCTCGCGCCGCTCGTTCTGCGCCTGTGTTTTCTGCTCCTCGCTGAGCTGCTTGAATTTTTCGAGCGTCGCCTCGCCCTCGGCCTTGCGGCCCAGGCGCAGGTAGGCGCGGCCCAACTGGTAATAAGCCTCCGCGAGCTTCGGGTCAACGCCGATGACGCGCTCAAGGGCGGCCGCCGCCTCCGCGTAGCGGTTCGTACGGATGTAGATTTTCGCCAGCGCGAGCCGCGCCGGGGCAAACGTCTCGTCCATCTTAACGGCGCGGTCCAGGTGCGACTCGATCAGCGGGAGGGGCGGGTCCTGCCTTTTGAGGAGCACGTCGGCTATCAGGTGGTGGACCACGCCCAGCGTCTCGTCGGCCGCGAGCGCGCGCTCGTAGAGCTTGACCGCCTCGTCGTAGCGGCCCAACTCGACGAAGGTCATGCCCAGGTAGGCGTAGGCCGGGGCAAACTTCTCGTCCAATTCGACGGCGCGCGTGAAAGCCTTTGCCGCGTCGTCGTTCTTGCTCCAGCGGAACTGTGCCAGCCCGAGCGCGAACCAGAGGCGCGCGGAGTTCGGGAACGCCCTGAGCGCCTCTTCCAAACGAATCACGGCCGCGCCCGGCGCGAGCACGTTCGTCAAAAGCATCCCGTACCTGAAGCGGTACTCCTCGCGCTGCGGGTCGCGCACGATGGCGAGCCGCATGGCCGGGATGGCGTTCTCGACGTGCCCCGTCTGCTCGTAGACGGAAGAGAGCAGCGCGTAAACGGGTGCGGCCTCTACCCCGCGCGCGACCGCGCCTTCGAGCGTGCGCCCGGCCGCGGGCAAGTCCTTGAGCGCGACGTAGGCTTTGCCCAGGCGCACGACCGCGTCCACGTTCGACGGGTCGGCCGCGACCGCGGCCTTCAACTCCTCGGCCGCCTCCGTGAACAACTCCGCTTCGAGGAGCGCGGCCCCGAGGTCCGCGCGCGCCGCCGCGCCCGCGACTTCCGCCCCAGCGCCCGACGCCACGCGCGCCGCGTAGTCGCGGTAGCCTGCGGCCGCAGCCGCGCGGTCGCTCAGTCTGAGCGCGGTGACGACGAGGGCGCGCGTAATCCCCGCGTCCGGCTCCAACGCCTGCGCGCGCGTGAAAAGTTCCAGCGCGGCGCGCAGGCTCTCGGGCGTGCCCTGGGAGAAGCGAATCTGCGCGAGGTTGACGAGCGCGCTCGGCTGGTTCCGGTCCAGTTTGAGCGAGGTCTCGAACTGCTTGACCGCCTCCGGCACGCGCCCGAGCCGGAACAGGATCGCGCCGTGGTTGTTGCGCGCCGAGGGGAGCAGCGGGGCGGCGATGGCCGCGGCCGCGAAGTGGCGCTCGGCCTCCGCGAGGTCGCCCGCGCGGTCGCTCATGATGCCGAGGTAGGTGTGCGCCGTCACGTTCTTCGGGTCGAGTTGGAGCGCGCGGTCGAAGAGCGTGCGGGCTGCGGCCTCGTCGCCGCGGCCGAAGACGGCCACGGCCTCCTCGACGACCTTCGCCGCCGCGCCGTCGCTCGCGCCTTGCGCGCCGCTCCGCTGCTGCCGCGGCCGCTGCATGGTCTGCGCGTCGGCCGTGGCAATGCCGGCACAGAGCGTCGCGGCTAAGGCCCACGAGAAGACGCACGCCAGAAGATTTCGCACATTAAAACTTGAGCGCGACATGACAGGTAAAACGTCTCACATTCCTTACAGGGAGTCGAGGCGTCAGGAATGGTCGAACTCTTAATCCCCCGCGAAAACCGACGCCCCCGCGAAGCGCGAGCGGCGCGAGAAAAGTCAGCTAGAGACTCATCCCGCGCCGCCCGTCATCACGAAGGCAGGACTCGCGTGCCCTTAGAAGACGAACCTTCCGCCGACCTGGATGCGGCGCGGCTGGAAGATGTCGCCGTTGCGGAACGAGAGGCCGAAGCCGCCGGCATCGTTAATATCGACAACCGGCAGGCCGAAGCGGCCCCGGTTGAACAGGTTGAAGACCTCCATGCGAATCTCGAAGTAGGTCGTCTCGGTGACGCGCGTCTTCTTCATGAGGCTGAAGTCCTCGGAGAAGAAGGGCTGCCCGCGCAGCTCGTCCGTGCTCGGCGGCGCGTTGCCGAAGAAGACCGACGGGTCCGCGTAGAAGGAGACGTAAGCCGGGTTAATGGACCCGTTGCCGAGGAACTCGGCCGGCGCGGCGCGGTAGTCGGTCGGGCGCGAGAACGCCGCCGAGTTCAGGTAGCGGTACTCGGTGCCCGTCGCGGGGTTGGTTGTGTAGAACGGCTCGCCCGTGAAGTTGGGCCTGAGATTGCCGCCGAAGCCGACGGTCGTCAGGAAGTCGCGCTGGCCGCCCGAGATGAAGGGCACGAGCGCCGGGCCGTTGCGGTAGCGGTGGATGCCCGTGATCTGCCAGCCGCCGACGAGCCGGTCAACGAAGCCGCCCGAATTCAGGAACCGCCTGCCCTTCCCGAACGGCAGCTCGATGATGTAGTTGAAGACGAGCGAGTGCGGCAGGCTGCTCGGCGAGATGGAGCGCAGGGAGGCGCGGTCGTACGGATTCTGGACCACGCCGTTCAAGGGCGAGTCGCCGAACACGTCCTCGGCCGCGTCGCCCTCCAGCTTGGCGTGCGTGTAGGAGAGCCCGAACTGGATGCCCTGCGAGAAGCGGCGCTGCAAGTCAATCTTGAGCGCGTGGTAGATGCTCTGCCCCTCGCTCTCCATGCGGTTGTTGATGATTCCATACTGCGGGAACGGCCTGAGCGCCTGGGCCACGGTTGATCTCAGGGCGTTGCAGCAGGGCTGGTTGTTGAAGCCCGGATAAACGGCGTCCGGGTTCGTCGGCAGGTTAAAGCCGAGGCCCGCCGCGAAGGCGCGCTCGGCGTCGGTCACGTTCTCCAGCCGCTTCGTCAGCAGCGGGAGGCCGAGTCTCAGGGCTTCGAGCGGCAGCTTGTTAACGGGGTTGAAGTTCGAGCGCAGGCGCGTGCCCTTGCTCCCGATGTAGCCGACCTGGAGCGCGAAGTTCCAGGGCAGCTCGCGCTGGATGTCGAGGCTCCACTGAGCCGTGCGCCCGGCCTTGTAGTTCGTGGTGAAGTAGTCCGGGGATTCGTCCAGCCGGCCGACGGCCTGGTCGGCCGGGTTCGGCAGCGGGAGCAACGGGAAGGTTTCGAGCGTGATGCCGGCGTCGAGCCCGCCGTTGATGGGCGTCTGGCCGGGGTTGTAGCCGAGGTAGCCGGCGTTGCCGAAGTCGTTGTAGATGATTGGCGCGTAGTAGATGCCGTAGCCGCCGCGCACGACCGTCCGGTCGTTGATCGAGTAGGCGAAGCCGAAGCGCGGGCCGAAGTTCGTCCGGTCGGGCTCGATGAGGCCGGGGAATTCGGCCTGGAGGCCGCCCTGGCCCGCGGCCCCGATGATGGCCCCGAGGCGGCCGCCGGCGTCCGGGTTCGGGGTGTTGGGGTCGAAGCCGCGGTAGCGCCCGGAAGACTCCTCGCGCGGGCGGCCGTAGTCGTAGCGGAGGCCGAGGTTCAACGTCAGGCGCGGCGTCACCTTGAAGTCGTCCTGGAAGAAGAAGGCGTCGGAGAAGAAGCGCAGGCCGGGGTCAATCGTCTGGTTGCTGTTGAAGGCAAACTCGGTGCGGCCCGTCAGCAGGCTCGCCACCGGATAGCCTTGCAGAAAGTCGTTGGTGTTGGCCGTCTGGTTGCTGCGGAAGTTGAAGCGGCCGCCGATGTCGAAGTGGGCCGCGTTGTTCAACTGCTGGAGGCGAACCTCACCGCCCATCTTCATCGAGTGGCGGCCGCGGATGTAGGTCACGAAGTCGGCCAGGTGGACCGAGTTGTCACGGACGCGGTTGCTGAAGAAGGTCGAGCCGCCGCCCTGTAGGGCGCGCGGGTCCAGCGAGGTCGCCGCGTCGCCGTAGCCTGGGAACCCGACCATCGGGAGGCCGAGGTTCTGCGTCACGCCCTCGCGGAAGCCGAGCCCGGTGGACGAGCCCTCGCCGAAAGTGAAGTTGCGGTTGGAAACGTCCGAGCGCGAGAAGCCGGCGTTGAAGTGGTTGAGCATGTTCGCCGACAGCGTCCAGTCGTGCTGGAGCCGCGCGTAGTAAGACTTAAAGAGCTGGTCCCAGACTCCCTCCGCGACGAATGGCTCGGGGAAGCGCGGGAAGCCGCCCTTGATGCTCGGCAACTGGCGGAACGTGTAGCTGAAGTTCAGGAGCTGGCGGTCCGTGAGCGTGTGCGTGAACTTAGTGACGTAGTAGTTGGTCCGCGAGGTGGCCTGGGTCGTCGCGTGATAGTTGTGGAAGACGGTCGAGCCGAGCGGGCCGGTCTGGTTCGGCAGCGGGAAGAGGTTGGCGATGTTCTGCCCGATGGTCGAGATCAGCGCGCCGCCCTGGTAGAGGTCGAGCCGGTTGCCGGGAATCTGCGTGCGCTGTCCCGGATTCTGGCTCGGGTCGAAAATCGGGATGCCGTTCGGCCAGACGAGGTGGCACTGGGGGTCGCAAATCTGGAAGTTGCGGATGTAGGGGTCCGTGAGCAGCTCGCCGAAGTCGCCCTGGCGCATCCGCAGGGTCGGGACCGTCAGGTCCACCGTCTCGGACTGCGACGTGCGGTAGCCGCCGTAGTTGAAGAAGAAGAAGGTGCGGTTGCGGAGGTCCAGCCACGGCTTGGCGGTGCCCTCGCCGAAGCGCGGCACGAAGACGGGGCCGCTGACGCTGAAGCCGTAGTCGAACTGGCGGTCGCGCGGCTTCTCGCGGTCCAACAGCCGGTTGCGGTCGATGTTCGAGTTGAGCGCGTCGTTGATGTGGAAGAGGTACGCCTCGCCGTGGAAGTCGTTGCCGCCCGACTTGATCGTGAAGTTGATGACGCCGCCCGAGGAGTTGCCGAACTCCGAGGAGTATTGCGACGTGCTGATGGTGAACTCCTGGAAGGCGTTCGGCCCCGGCGCGACCTCGGAGAAGAACGTGCCGTTCTCGCCGCGCCGCGTCTGCGCGCCGTCGATCAGGATGTCAGCGCCGAGCCCCTGGCCGCCCGCGATCCTGAAGTTGGTCGCGTTCGTGCCCGTGCTGCCGGAGGTCCCGCCCGTCTGCCCGTTCACGGAGGTGACGCTGCTGTCGAGGAAGATGAAGGAGAGCGGCGAGCGGCCGCCGCTCTCGGCGGCCACCAGGAGCGGCAGCTCCCTGACCTGCTTCTCCGTCACGTTGAGCTGCTGGACGGGCGTGTCGGTCTGGATGATGGCGGACTCGGTCGTCACCGTCACGTCGCCGCCGGTGGCCTCCCCGATTTCCAGCGTGACCTCCAGGCTGCGCGTGATCTGCACGCCGACCTGGACGGGCTCGACCGTCGTGGTCTTAAAGCCGGCGGCCTCGACCGTCACCCTGTAGGGCGCGGCCTGCAACTGCGGGATAGTAAAGGAACCCTCGCCGCTCGTCGTCGCCTCGCGGACTTCGTTCGTCTGGGTGTTGGTGACGGTTATCTTTGCCTCGGCGATGACGGCCCCGTTCGGGTCTTTGACGACGCCTGTGATCGCGCCGCGGTCGCTCTGGGCGAAGGCCGACTGGGCCAGCGCCGCCGTGAGAAGAAGCAAAACGAGCGCGTAAAACTTTTTGGATTTCATGACCACTCCCTATGTAAAACCCCGACGGGCGTCGAGGCGGCAGAAATTTTTCCAGCAGAGTTGCTATCGGGCAATTACGCTCAGTCACGGGTGAAAGTGAACAGCAATCATGTTCATTTCACGGGCACTCGCGCACCATCGTCTGACAGTTCGGAGACGGAAGACTAATGTCGGAGACACTATTCCGGGCTATCCGTCCGAACGAATTTTTATTGAAGCGGAGACGTAAACGGTTAACTGGCCTCGAACGGCTTATAACAGGGCTTTCGATTTCCTGTCAAGTTTTTCTTGCGCCCGCGGCCAAATTTTTTACAGGCTGCGGGCGCGCGGTCCAACGGGCCGCGCCGCGTTTTCACTGTGGCGGCTCGACGAGCTTGAGGACGACCGTCTCCTGCTCGCGCCGCTCCTTGCGCAGTTCGTCGGCCAGGGCGTTCATGCGCGCGGCGCGCTCGCGGTCCCCCAGCTTGGCGTAGACAAGTCCGAGCTGGTGCACGGCGCGCAGGTCTTTCTGGTCCAGCTCGACCGCGCGTTCGAGTGCGGCGCGCGCCGCCTCGTAGTTGTTCTGCCTGAAGTAGGCAATGCCGAGTTCGCTGCGCGCGGCGGCGTGATTCGGCTCCGCCTGGAGCGCGCGTTCGAGCCAGCGAACCGCGCCGGCCGCGTCGCCCTCGTTGTTGCTGATGAGGCCGAGCATGTACTCCGCCTCCGGGTTCGGGCCGAGCGCGAGGCTCTCTCCGAAAGCCGCGCGCGCCTCGGCGAAGCGGCTGAGGCTGTTGAGTGCGACGCCGAGCAGGTAGTGGCCGGCGGCGTCCTTCGGGCGCAGTGCGACGTAGCGGCGCAGCAGAGTTTCGGCCGCCCCCTTCTCGCCTTTGCGCAGCCGCGCCGCCGCGAGCATGTAGATGTAGGGCGGGTGGTCCGGCCGCTTGCGCTGCAACTCCTCGAACGCGGGCAGGGCGTCTAAGATTAGATTCATCTGGAGCGCCGTCAGGCCGAAGTCGTAGAGCACCTCGTCGGAGGCGGGCGCGAGTCGGCGCGCGCGGATGAGGAGCGAGAGCGATTTCTCCGTCTCGCCGCGGGCGCGCGCCACGCTAGCGAGCGAGCGCAGGGCGGGCACGTCGTCGGGCCGGGCGGCGAGCGCCGCCGTCAGAAACTCTTCGGCGCGCGCCCAGTCCTTCCGCTGCGAGTAGCTCGCGCCGAGGTTGTAGAGCAGCGGGTAAGAGTTGGGCCAATTCGCGCGCGCGGCTTCGAGAATCTCTATCGCCTCGTCTAACAGCCCGTGCGCCGCGAAGAGCGCCGCGAAGTTGGCGGCCTCCTCGGGTGGGAGCGCGCCGGGCCGCTTGAGGGAGGCCGCAATCGCCACGGCCTCGTCGTTGCGGCCCAGGCCGAGGTAGCTCGCCAGTATCAGGCGCACGTCCTCGACGCCGAGCGCGTCGCGCGGGATTTTTCCGAGGGCGTCGAGGGCGCGCTCGAAGTCTTTTCGCTCGACGTGAATCGCCGCGAGGTTGAAGAGTATCTCCTCGCGGCCTGGGGCGAACTTGTCCGCCTCCGCGAAGGCCCAGAGAGCGCGCTCCTGGTTCCCGCCTTCGAGGTAGAGCCGCCCGAGGTTGACGTACGCGCCGACGAGCGCGGGCGAAGCCTTGAGCGCGCGCAGGAACAATTGCTCGGCCTCGCGCGCGCGCTTCTGGCCGGCGCGGACCACGCCCAGGAAGTTGAGCGCGTTCGCGTCGTCGGGCCGCCAGCGCAGGATTGATCCGAGTTCGGCCTCGGCCCGCGCTAGTTGTCCTTCACGAATCAAAGCGGCGGCGCGCTCCAGGCGGTCGTAATCGTTCTGGCCCTGCGCGGCGACGGGCGCGCAAAGTAAGAGGGCGAGTGGGAAGACGACGAGCGCGGCGAACGGGGCGCGCATCAAGTCGCGCGCACGCGCGAGGCACGCTCTGGCGAACTGCCGCCGGAAGTCTGATTGGTGACGCCGCTTCATCCTCATCCCCAGGGGCGAAGGTAGAGCGCGCCAATCGCCCGTGTCAAGCCGAAGACATTTTACGCGCGCGGCGCGCGCCGGCATTCATTTTCGCGCGGGCCGTGTAGTAGAATGGCGGTCGAACCTCCCTTAGCACAGGAGCCTTTTAATCACGACGGTGTCCCGACCCCGCGGAGAGACCGCGCAACATGGAGGAGCAAGATGCCCAGGCCGGTTGAGGTAGCGCCAGTTATGACTTCGCGCCAGCAGAAGATTCTCGAAGCACTCAAAGACAGCGCGCGCACGTGGGAGTACTTGCGCGGCCTGACGAAGATGAACGACGACAATTTAGGCTTCACGCTCGGCGAGCTGCTGAGCCTGCGGAAAATCTGGACCGTGCAGCGCAACGACGTGCGCGTCTACGGCATCGAGCGCCGCATCGGCCTCGTCCCGCGCTCCACCCACCCGCTGCGCCGCGTGACGGACGTGCACACCTGAGACCGCATCCCCGGAAGTGATGAACGTGATAGCCGGGAGCAAGCGAGCGCGTGAGCGCGAGCGCCCCCCGGAAATGTGCCAGAAAGATTTTCGACCCTGAAGGGGTCACGCCACAACGTTGAGGCGCGACCCCTTCAGGGTCGAAATCGTTTTCTCACGTCCTACCGGGGCGGCGCAAATTCGCGTTTGCTTGCCCCGGCTATTACGTGTGACCCCTTCGGGGTAGGGGGACCGGCGGGGCTTTAAGAGCTGCCGAAGCTTTATCCCAGCCCCTGCGTGGGGAAGACCAGGGCGAGGAGCGTGATGGCGGCGGCCGTCAGAATGGCGCGGCGGTTGATCCAACGCGCCTTGTCGCGAAGCTCCTCGATTCTCCCCGCGTCATCAATCTTCTCTTCGCCGTCGTCCATGTTGCAGACGCCGCGCGCCGCGAGCGCGATGCACGTCCTCTCACGCGACTGCAAGAGGCCGAGGCCCGCCATCCAGATCGGGAAGAAGATGACCAGGCGGAAGAGGCGCGGCGCACCATAGATGACCAGCACGAAGGCCAGGCCCACCCCGACCGTCAAGGCGACGACGCCCATCAGTCGCCGCTTGCGCCGCTCGCGCGGGCCGAGGTTGATTGTTTCGGAAGACATCTTGAGCCTCGCCTCACTGGTCGTTCGCGCGCAGGGTCGCGAGCGGCTGCCCGGCCTTGACGCGCTCGCCGACGCGCACGTTGACGACGCTGACGGTCCCCGCGGAAGAGGCGACCGCCGTCACCAACTGCTCGCGCGGCGGCGGCGCGGCTGTGCCAGTTTGATTCTGGCCCGGCTGCCGTGAGACGCGCAGGTCGCCCTCGGCGCGCTGCTTCGCGTCCTGCGCCTGCTGCAAGCGTTGCTGCGCGCGCTCGTAAAGCGACCGCTCGGCGTCGAGCTGCGCCTGCGGGGCTTCGCCCGAGGCGACCAGCGGCGTCAGGCGGCGCACCTCCGCGTCGTGGCGCACGACCTCCGCGCGCGCAGCTTCTATCTCTGCGTCGGCCGCCCTGAAGCTGCCGGCGGCGCGCGCCTCCGCGCTCTCGCCCGGACTCGGCGTGGGCCGCGGCCCTTCGGTCAGGACGGCGATCTCGACAATCGGCGCACCCTCAGTAACACTCGTCCCCTCGCGCGCGATGACGCGGCGCACCTCCCCGGCCGCCGGCGCGTTCACGACGACGATGCCACGCGCGGCGCTCTCGTCGCCGCTGCTACTGCCGGACCCGCACGCCGGCGAGACGGCGAACAGCGCGGCGCACGCCATGACGCGGAGGACGCGCTTGCGCTTCGACGTGGGACCGGAAGACAAGGTGTCGTTGTCCGTCATTCGTTCTTACTTTCCGCGAAGGTGCTGGCGGCCGGCGGCTGCGCGCTCGACGAATCCGCGGCCGCCGGGGCGGGGCGCATTTCCAGTCCGCGCCCGTTGCCGTCCGTGCGGATCGAGACGTTGTTGGCGGTGAGCGTGCTGCCCGTCGCGCGCTGAAACTCCGCGATGGCTTTATTCAAGTCCGTCTGGGCCTGTAGCTCGCGGCCGCGCGCGGCCAGGAGTTCCGTCTGCCGCTGCAAGACGAGGAAGAGGGTGGTCGTGCCGGCGCGGAACTGACGCTGCTCGCTCTCGTACTGCTGCTCGGCCGAAGAGCGCGCGGCCGCCGCCGAAGCGAGGCGCGCTTCCGCGGACCTCAATGCCTGCGTCACGTTGCGCACGTCGGCCTCGATTATCTGCTCGGCCTGCGCCCGCGTGTTCTCGATGCGTCTCCCCTCCGCGAGCGTGCGGCCCAGGTTGGCCTCGGCCGTGCGGTTACGTAAGGGGAGTTCTAGACGAACGCCCGCGCGGTAGGTCGGATAATCCTGGCCCAAAAGGTTCGAGAGAGACTTCGTGTAGCCGCCAACCAGGTTCCGGTTGACGCCGTTGCTCCCTGTGACTACGTCGAGCGGCGGGAGCCCCGCCAGCACCGACAGTTCGTTGACGCGCAGGCGGAGGAGCGTGTTCTGGCTCGATCCTCCGCTGATGGCAGCCGGAGTGAGCGAGCCGGCGAGGCCGACCGTCGTGTAGGTTCCGACCAAATCAATCTGCGGCCTGGTCTGGTCGCGGAAGTAGCGCGTGTCGATGCGGTTGATTTCGGCGTTGGTCTGAAGCTGTGCCAGTTCCGGGCGGCTCTGGAGCGCGGCCGTCACGGCCTGCTCAAGAGGCACGCGCGGGGCTTCGAGGTTGACGGGCGTGACGGGCGTCAGCGAGCGCGACCAGAGCGGCGCGGTGCGGTCGGGCAGCATCAACGTCTTCAGCGTGTTCTCGGCGCGCGTGACGGCCTCCTGCGCCGTGTAGACGTTCTGCTCGAAGGTCGTCACCTGCGTGGTGGCCGCGACGATGTCAATGGGCGCGAGCACGCCTTTCGAGACGAGCCGCTGGTTGCTCTCGACCTGCGTGCGCGCCTGGCGCACGGCGTCAATCTGGACTTGCAGGTTGCGGAGCGAGAAGACCAGTTCCCAGTAAGCCTGCTCGACCTGCGAGATGACCTCGATGGCGCGCTGGCGGAACTGCGCGTCCGTCAGCGAAAGGTTCTTCTTCGCAATCTCAATCTGGCGGCGGTTGTTGTCGAAGCGCAGGCCGCGCCAGAGCGGCTGCACGTAGGTGAGGGTGAGCGCCGTCGGGAACTGCGGGTTGAGCGTGACATTCTGGTTGTTGGTCGTCAGTCGCGTCGAGGAGAAGTCTAATTGGTATGAGCCGCCCGCGAAGGGCGAGAAGCCGCCGAGGCGCACCGCGCCCGTCGCGTCCATCTGCTTGACGGAGCCGGTCGAGCCCGCGCCGCCGAGGGTGGAACTCGTCGGCGTGACGCGGCTCTCGAAGTAACTCTCGGACGAGAAGACGGGGTCGTAAACTCCGCGCGCCGCGCGCAGGTTGAACTCGGCGATCACGACATCAATGCGCGAGCTGTCGATATCGTTGTTGTTTTCGAGCGCGAGCGCGATGGCCTCGTTGAGCGTCAAGGGCAATTGGTCCGACACGTCCACGCCGACGCGCTCGGCCGAAGGGAGCGGGCGCGGCGGTGCTTCAAAATTAGGCGCGACGGGCGGGGGCTCGGCCGGCAATTCGGCGGGCGCGACGCCCGACGTGACGCCGACGTTCTGGCCCGGCGTCTGCTGGACGTTGGTCGAAGGAGTTGTGCCCGGCTGCGCCCCCTGCTGCTGCGTCTGTGTCCCGGCGGGCGCGGCCGTTGTGGGCTGCTGGCCGGGCGCGGTCTGCTGCGAGGGCGGCTGGACCTGCGGCTGCGTCGGGCGCGGCCCCTGCGTGTTCGGGGTGGTCTGCTGGCGCTCCTGCTCGACGCCCGTCTGCGGCTGCGCGCTCTGCTGCGCCTCGTTGTCGGGGCGGACGGGGGCCGAGGAGGAGTTCGGCGGCAACTGCGTGGGCGAGGGCGGAGCCTGGCCCGGCTGCTGTTGCTGCCCGCCGGTCGTGCCCGCGGGCGGCGCGGGCTGCGGCGTCGAAGACGGAGACGGCGAAGGATTCTGTGCCAGCGCCGTCACGCACGACGCGAGCACGAATGCCGCGCAGAGTGTCAGCAGTTTTCCTTTGCGACTTTGCGCCTTTGCGTGAGACGGATTTTTCACGCCAAGACGCAAAGTCGCAAAGGACTGAAGCGCGTTCTTAATCACCTGAAGCTTGGTCAACATATCTGTCCTTTGCGGTCGTGCCGGTGGGGGGCGGGGCGACCGTGGGTTTGCGGGAGAAGCCGGCGCGAATCCCGGCGAGGCGGCGGCCGAGTCCCCCCTTGAAGCTGCCGAAGCGCGCGGCCGCGTAGCCCCAGACGCGCGACTCCTTCGCATCCTCGAAGAGCGAGTAGAAGACGGGCACGGCCAGCAAGGTGAGCAGCAAACAGAGCGTCTGCCCGCCGACGACGAGCACGCCGATAGAGCGGTTCGTCGCCGCGCCCGCGCCCGAGCCCAGGATGAGCGGGACCATGCCCGCGACGAGCGCGATGGTCGTCATCAGGATGGGGCGCAGGCGGTCGCGGTTCGCCTGTAGGATGGCGCTGTGGCGCTCCATGCCGTGCGCGCGCAGCCCGTTCGTGTGGTCAATCTGTAGAATCGCGTTCTTCTTGACGATGCCGAAGAGCAGCAGGATGCCGAGCGCCGAAAAGATGTTGAGCCTCTGGCCCGCGATCAAGGTTGAGAGCAGCGCGAACGGAATCGAGAGCGGCAGCGTCAGCAGGATGGTGATGGGGTGTATGAACGACTCGAACTGCGCGGCCAGAATCAGGTACATGAAGACGAACGAGAGCAGGAACGCCAGCATGAAGGAGCGGTTGGCGCGCTGCAACTCTTTGGACTGTCCCGTCACGCCCGTCAGGTAGCCCGCGTCCATGTTCAGCTCGTTCGCGTACCTCTGTATGGCTTCGAGGCCCGCGGCCTCCGAGCCGTTCGGCGCGAGGCTCGCCGAGACGGTGACGGAACGCTGGCGGTTAAGCCGGTCAATCGAGGCGGCGCTCTCGCCCTCTTCGAGCGTCACTAATTTCTCAAGGCCGACCGTCCCGCCGTTGGACGACGCCACGGTGAAGTTGCTCAAAGCCTCGCGCGTGCGCCGGAACTCTTCGCCCGCGCGCACGACCACGTCGTACTGGTCCGAGCCCTCGCTGAAGGTGGTGACGCGCGCGCCGGCGGCGAGCGTGTTCAGGGCCTGCGCCACGTCGCCCGCCTGCACGCCCAGGTCCGCGGCGCGCTGGCGGTCGATACGGACGCGCACCTCGGGGCTGCTCAGTTGCAGCGAGCGGTCGGCGTCGCGGAAATTCTGGTCCTGCTTGATGCGCTCGACGAGCTTGTTCGAGTACTCGTCTAATTTCTGAATGTCGGGGCCGCTGATGAAGAAGCCCAAGCTCGCGCCGCCGCGCCCCTGGCCCAGGCTCGCGCCGATGGAGGAGCCGCCCGACGCCGTGATGACGTACTCCTTCGGGTACTTCCTCTTGCGGATCATGTCGCGCGTCTGCTGAATCAAATCGGCCTGCGAAAACTTTCTGTCCTCCACGGGCCTGAGCCTGACCTGGATGGAGCCCGAGTTGGGCTGGCCGCCGCCGAAGCCGCCCGCGTTGACGAGCGTACTCTCGACGCCGGGGATTTGCTCGCGCACGTCGCGCGCGACCCGCTCCAGCACGCTCTGCGTCGCAGGGAGGCTCGTCCCCTGCGGCGCGCGCAGGCTGACCTGATAGGCCGACTCGTCCTCGTCGGGCAGGAAGTTGTAGCCGACCCAGTTGAAGAGCGGGACGATGGAGGCGATGACGACGGCGCAGACGACGACGACGACCCAGCGGTGCGCCATCGACCACCTGAGCATCGCCATGTAACCGCGGTCAATCGGCTTGTAGAAGCGGCCCTCCTTCGACGAGTGGTCGTGCTCCTTCTCGGCCTTCACTTTCTCCTGGCCCTCCACCGCGCCCGCGCCCGCGCCGTCCACCACCTCGCCGCCCGGCAAGCCCTCGGGCGTGACGGCCTTCTTCGGCGGCTTGATCCAGCGCGCCGCGAGCATCGGCGTCAAGGTGAACGAGACGATGAGCGAGACGGCGATGGCCGCCGCGGAGGTCAAGCCGAACGAAGACATGAAGCGGCCGACGATGCCGTACATGAAGCCGACGGGGATGAAGACGGCGAGCAGAGAGAGCGTCGTCGCCATGACGGCGAGGCCGATCTCTTTGGTGCCCTCGACCGCCGCCTGGAAGGGGTGCATCCCCTTCTCCTCGACGAAGCGGTAGATGTTTTCCAAAACGACGATGGCGTCGTCAATCACGATGCCGACCATCAGGGTGAGCGCGAGCATCGTCATCTGGTTGAGCGAGTAGCCGAGCGCCGCGATGAGCGCGAAGGCCGAGATGATGGAGGTCGGGATGGCGAGGGCGGCGATGACGGTCGAGCGGAAATTCCAGAGGAAGAGGAAGACGATGACGGCGGCGAGCAGGCCGCCGACGACGAGGTGCTCCTCGATGGCGTGAAGACTCGTCTCGATGAACTCCGACTGGTCGCGCGTGATGACGATTTTGATGTCGGCGGGCAGGAGCGGCTTGATCTCCTCCATGCGCCGCTTGACCTCGCGGATAACGGCGATGGTGTTCGCGCCCGACTGCTTGCGGATGCCGAGCGAGACCGAAGGCACGCCGTCCAGAGAGGCCGCCGACTGCGGGTCAACGCCACTGTCCTCGACGCGGCCCACGTCGCGCACCTTGACCGGGTAGCCGTTCTTCGTCGTGATGACGATGTCGTTGAAGTCTTCCACGCGCGTGACGCGCGAGAGCGTGCGCAAGGTCACGGTGCGCGCGCCCTCGTCGAGTCGGCCGCCCGGCAGCTCAAGGTTCTGCGCGCGCAAGGCGTTCGTCACCGCCGTCACCGGCAGGTTGTAGGCGCGCAGGCGGTCGGGGTCAACGTATATTTTAATCTCGCGCGTGCGCCCGCCGAAGACCACGACCTCGCCGACGCCGTCGGCCGACTCGATGCGCTCCTGAATCTGATTCTCGACGAGCGTCGTCAGCTCAATCGAGGAACGCGGCGCGCTGATCGAGTAAATCAGGACCGGCGTCGAGTCCGGGTCGGACTTTCTGACCACGGGCGGGTCCGCCGTCTCGGGCAAACGGTTGAGGACCGTGCTGACCTTGTCGCGCACCTCCTGCGTGGCGAGGTCCGCGTCCTTTTCGAGGTTGAAGCTGATGGTAACGGAGGAGCGCCCCTGCGACGAGGACGAGCGCATCTCGTCGATGCCGGGGATGGTGTTGACCGCGCCCTCTATGATGTCGGTGATTTCGGTCTCGATCTCCTGCGGCGCGGCCCCCTGGTTGGTCGTCTGCACCGAGACGGTCGGGATGTCAATCTTGGGGAAGCGGTCAACGCCGAGCGTGAAGAAAGAGAACCCGCCGACGACCGTCAACAGCAGGATGAGGACGGTCGCGAACACGGGCCGCCGTACGCAAATCTCAGCCAACTTCTGCATGACACAAGCTCCGCTTGTCAGTAGTCAGTTATCAGTCCTTAACTGACCACTGACCACCGACCACTGACTACTGCTGTTTCACCCGCGCCCCCTCGTAAAGCTGTTCGAGGTTGCTGGTCGCGACCGTCTCGTCGGCGTTGACGCCCGAGAGGATTTGCACGGTGTCGCCCTCTTCCGTGCCGATCTGCACGACGCGCAGCTTCGCCACGTCGCCCTGGATGACGAAGACGCGGTAGGACTGCGTGTTCTGGTCGCCGAAGACGGCGGCGCGCGGGACGAAGACGGAAGTGCTCGCGCCAGGGCGCACGATGCGCGCCGTGGCGAACATGCCGACGCGCAGCGCGTTGTCCGCGTTCTCGACCTCGACCTCCACGGTCGCCGCGCGCGACGCGGGGTCAATCGCCGGGTTGACGGCCGAGACCACGCCCGCAAATTTTTTGTCGCCGTAAGCCTCGACTTCGAGCGAGACCCCCATCCCCTGCGTGATGAACGGCGCGACGGCCTCCGCGACCTGGAGTTGAAGCTTGATCGGATTGGTCCTGAGCACGGTCGCCACGGCCGACGCGGGCGTGACGTACTCGCCGACGGCGACGGGCCGGCTGCTGACGTAGCCCGCGTAGGGCGCGCGCACGGTCGTATCGGTCACGGCCTTCTGCGCGATGGCGACCTGCGAGCGCGCGCTGGCGACGCCTGCCTCCGCGGACTGTATGGCCTGGTTACTCGTGCGCGCGGTGTTGATCTCGGTTTCGAGTTGCTGGCGCGCGCTGTTGACTCGGGCGCGGGCCGTGTCGCGCTGCGTGCGATATTGGTCGTAGGCGCTGACGGCCACGTCGCCCGTCTCGACCAGCTCGCGGTAGCGGCGCTCGTTCGCTTCGGCCAGCCGCAGCTCGGCCTGGGCCTGTTCGAGGTTGGCGCTCGCGGTGCGGACTTCGGGGATGACGCTCGCGTCGAAGCTGCCGCCGGGACGCAGGCCCAGCCGCGCCTCGGCCTGACGGACTCCGGCCAGCGCCTGCTGCACCCCGGCCTGCGCCTGTTGCAGCCGCAGCCGCGCGTCCCTGTCGTTCAAGCGCGCGATGACGGCCCCCTGGCGCACGAACGCGCCGACGCCGACGGGGGTCGCGATGACTTGCCCCGAAGTCTGCGGCGCAACGTCGGAAGTCTCGTTGGCGCTCAGGCTGCCCGTGGCCTGCACGTAGGCGGGGACCTGCCGCGCGACGGCCTTCGAGGTGGTGACAGCGACGGGAGCCCCGCCGGAGCGCGCGCCCGCGCCCTCTTCCTTGCGGGTCGTCTCCGTGGTCGTAGTGGTCCTGTTTCCCGCCGCCTGCTGGGACCGCCCGCAGCCCGAGGCCGCCAGCACGGCGACGAGGACCAGGCAGGCCAGTGTGGCAGCGCGAAGCGAGCGAGGAGGTAATGAAAAAGACATACCTAGACTCTATCCTTAAACCTTTCAACTTGAAAACGTCGCACGGCCGCCGCCGGTTACAAATGAAAAGCTCGTAAGTCGTGAATCGTCAAAAACTGCTTTTCACTATTTACGATTCACGATTCACGATTTACGATTCACGATTCGCGGCTTTGGGGGGCTTGCATTTCAATACATCTGCGTGTCGAATATGTCACAGACGGAGGGCGAGGACTGATGGCCGGGTGGATGGAGGAGAGGGCCGAGAGGCTGCGCGAGTTTTTCGGGCTGAAGGCGGGCGCGGAGTTAATCGCGCCGGAGGCGGCGAAGTTCGAGGCGCGCGCTGTGGCCGAAGGAGGCTTGGGCCATTTCCACATCGAGTGGCACGTCGTGCCGTCTTCGGGAGCGGTCCCGCTGGACGATTCCTACTTCGCGCGACTCTACCCCACGGCCCCGCAAGACTTCGCGGAGCGGCGCGAGCACAAGCCGAGTTACATCGAGGCGATCAGGCACGGGCACGAGAAACATCAGGGCGCGGTCGTCGGCGTGGAGACGACCGTCAAGCCGCGCTACCTGCCGGAGAACCGGCAGTTCTACGGCACGCTCTACGGCCACGACTCGTCCGCCGACCCGCTCGCGCCCTACATGGGGCGAGCCGGGATGATGAACGGCACGCGCTACGATCACAACTACCTCAGCCTGAGAGAATTTTTGAGGGTCGTCAACGAGGATTGGCGCGCGCGCGGGCTCATGCCCGCGAATTATCGCGCGACCGTCTGCCCGCCGGCGGTCTTCAACCTCGTCGGCACAATCTTTCACCCGGAGTGGAGCGAGACCGAGACGCTGGAGCTGGGCTTCTACCGGGACGAGAGCGGCAATGCAACCTGCTACGCCGTCGGCGCGAACGCGCGCGGGGATTTCTCCTACATCAACGAAGTCGGGGGCGAAGCCGAGTGGTCCCTCATGGGCTTCCGCCTCGCGCTCGTACACGAGTAATTTGAAATCTCAAATCTGAAATTTCAAACCCGCCGCGGGCGGTTGAGGTAGTTCCAGAGCAGGCGCGCGGCATCGAAAACAAACGAACCACGAAGCGACACGATGCAACACGAAGCGACACGGAGTAAGCACAACCTTTTTCGTGTTGCATCGTGTTGCTTCGTGGTTTCGGTTCTCTTCTTCGATTAGCAGTTGTGCGCGGTGAGTTTCTGGATGAGGGCGAAGAGGTCGTCTACGTCCACGGGCTTAGCGACGTGCGCGGTGAAGCCGGCGGCCGTCGCGCGCTCGCGGTCCTCGTCCATCGCGTAGCCCGTGATGGCGATTGCCGGGATGTGGTCCATGCCGGGGAGCCGGCGCAGCGCCTGCAAAAGCTCGTAGCCGTCCATGCCCGGCATCCCTATGTCCGAGACGATGACGGTCGGCTGGGTCTCGGCGGCGAGCCTCAGCGCCTCGGGCGCGGAGGACGCGGCCATCACGCCGCAGCCCTTCTGCTGGAAGATGGCGCTCAGGAACGAGAGCGTATCGGGCGAGTCTTCCACGATCAAGACCTGCTGGCCCACTTCCTGCGCGACTGCCTGCTGCTCCGCCTCGTCCGTGCTCTCGTCCACCGCGGCGCGCGGCAGCGTGAAGAGGAAGCGCGAGCCCTGGCCCGCGCCTTCGGACTGCGCCTCGACTCGCCCCCGGTGCAGCTTGGCGAGGGCGTCCACGATGGCGAGGCCCAATCCCAATCCGCCGTGGCGGCGCGTGCGCGAGCCGTCGGCCTGGCGGAAGCGGTCGAAGACGTAAGGGAGGAACTCGGTCGCGATGCCGATGCCTGTGTCTTCGACCGTCACGCGCGCCTCGCCGCCCACGGTCTCGGCCCGCACAGAGACGCGCCCGCCCGCTTCGGTAAACTTGATGGCGTTCGACAGCAGGTTCCAGACGACCTGTTGCAGGCGCACGGGCTCGCCCAGGACGACGACCGGCGCGGGCGCGAGCGAGACTTCAAGCTCGACGTGACGCACGGCCGCCGAAGAGCGCACGGTCTCGATGGCCGCCTCGACCACCGCGTTGAGGTCCGTCGGCTTGGGCTCGAAGCGTAGCTTGCCCGTGGCGATGCGCGAGATGTCCAGGAGGTCGTCAATCAGGCGCGACTGAAGGCGCGCGTTGCGCTCGATGGCGTCGAGCGCCTGCTCGACGCCGTCGCCGTCGAGGTTACCGTTGCGCAGCAGATTGACCCAGCCGAGCACGGGCGTCAAAGGCGTGCGCAGCTCGTGCGAGAGCGTGGCGAGGAAGATGTCCTTGGCGCTGTTGGCCTCGGCCAGCTCGTCGTTGAGGCGCTTGAGTTCGGCGGTCCTCTCTTCGACGCGCCGCTCCAAATCGCGGTTCAACTGTTCGAGGTTCTCCCTGGCTTCCTGCTCGGCGAGCATCAGCCGGCGGTGCTCGACGCCGCGCCGGATGGTGTGCTTCATCTCGTCAATGTCGCAGGGCTTGACGAGGTAATCGTAAGCGCCCTGTTGGAGCGCGGCGATGGCCGACTCGACGGAGGCGAAGCCCGTCAGGACGACGGAGATGGTCAGGGGCGCGCGGGCGCGAATTTCGGAGAGCACGGAGAGGCCGTCGCCGCCCTCCATGTGCAGGTCCGTGAGCACGAGGTCGAACTCCGCGCCTTCGAGCAGCGTCACCGCCTCGTGGCCGGAGGAGGCCGTCTTGACCGCGTAGCCCTCCTGTTCGAGGATCGCGGCGGTCGTGATGCGCAGGTTCTCCTCGTCGTCAACGACGAGCAGGCGCGCGCCGGCGAAGGCGGCCGGTGCCGTGTTCCCGCTCTGCTCGTCCCCGCGTTCCTGTACGCTCTGGAAGGCCATGCTCTTCACCCGCCGGAAACTACTTCTTGATCTCCTCTTCGAGGATTGGCGAATCCACCAGCAGCATGATGGTGAAGGTCGTCCCCTTTCCCTTCTCGCTCGTCACCTCAAGGCGACCGCCGTGCTGGCGGACGATGTCCTGCGTCACCCAGAGGCCGAGGCCCGTGCCCTTCTTGCGCGTCGAGAAGAAGGGCTCGAAGATGCGCGTCAAATCGTCCGGGTTGATGCCGACGCCCGAGTCGCTGATCTGGATGGTGACGGAAGGCTGTATGCTCTGGCCGTAGCGCGCGGTCGTGACCCTGATCTGGCCGGAGCCTTCGATAGACTGCTGCGCGTTCAGGAGGAGGTTGAGGAAGACCTGGCGCAACTGGTCGGCGCGCGCGCGCACGGGCGGGAGGTGCGGGGCGAACTCGCTCACCAGCCGCACGCCCGACTGCTTGAGCTTCTTGTCGAGCAGGACCAGCGTCTCTTCCAATAATTGATTGACATCGACCCAGCCGACCTCGCCCGAGCGGCGCGCGAAGCCGAGCATCTGGCGGATAATGTGCGAGACGCGCTCGGTCTCCTTGCGCGCGATCTCCAGGAAGCGCGCGTTCTTCTCCGCGTCCTTGTTGGTCTCCATCAGGTAGAGCGAGTTCTTGATGGCTTCGAGCGGGTTGTTGACCTCGTGCGCAATGGAGGCGGCGAGGCGGCCGACGGCCGCCAGTTTCTCCGACTCGAAGAGCTGCTGCTCGACGCGGCGGCGCTCAAGCTCGCGTATCTCCGAGAGGTCGTGCAGAATCGAGACGACGGCCGTCACCTGTCCCTTCGCGTCCACGACCTCGCCCGCCGTAATCTCCATCGGCAGCGCCGCGCTGGTCTCCGGGTCAACCAACTCGATCTCGGCCTGGCGGTCTGTCTCGGAGGCCGAAGCGAGCGCGGAGATGAAGCTCGTGAGCTTGACGGAGTTGGCGCGAATGGCGGCCGAGGCGTTGGAGGTAAAAACGTCCTCCTGCTGGAAGAGGAGTTCGGCGCGGCGGTTAAAGAGGATGAAGTTGCCGCTCGCGTCGCAGACGACGACGGGGTGGCCCACGTTCTCGATAATCAAATCGAGGCGGTCGCGCTCGCGGCGCGCTTCCGCCTCGGCCTGTTGGAGCTTCGTGAAGTTGCGGGCCAATTCTTCGTTCGCCTCGCGCAGGTCCGTCACGTCGCGGAAGATGGAGACGAGGCCGAGGCGCTCGCCGCGCGAGTTGAGCGCGGGCGTCGAGATGACCTCGAAGTGAATGTCCGAGCCTTCCAGGGGGTCCACGAGCGTGATGTCGCGCTGAATCACTTCGGAAGAAGAGACGGCGGCGCTCGACAGGTAGGCCGAGAAGAGGAGGTCGTTCATCTTGAGCGCGCGGCGCTTGCCCTCGCCCGCGTCCTTCGAGCCGCTGAAGAGTTCTTCGGCTCGCCGGTTCTGCAAGAGAATCTGGTTGTCCAGGTCCGTGAGCACGATGGGGTCGGCGACGGACTTCATGATGGACTCGACCCACTGCCGCTCGCGCTGCAACTTGTTGACGGTCGAGATCAGCCGCTCCTGCTGGATGGCGGAGGAGGCGATGATGCCTATGCGGTCAGTGAAGCGCGTCAGGAAGATGAGCGTCGCGTCGTCCAGGGTCTCGCGCCGCGCGCCGAGGTAGAGGACGCCCATACAGGTCGCGGGGGCCAGCGACCAGTGCCGGTCGTCGAGCCGCCGCCGCGGCGCAATCTCCCACTCACCCTTGTGCGTCATCTCCGGCAGCCCGAAGAGCGGGAGCGCGAACACGTCCTGCTTCCAGACCATCCTACCGAAGAGCGCGCACGATTGTTCGTCGTTCGCAATTGTTATCCAGGCGGGGCGGCCCTCATGCACGACCATGACGCACGCGGCGCTCGAATCGAGCGGCATCTCGGTGCGCGCGGCCTCGTCCTCGAAGCCGAGAGTGGCGCGCACCTTCAGCGTCGCGTCGCGCTCGTTAATCATGGCGATGGCCGCCTGCGTGTGGCCGAGGCCCGTGACGATGGCTTCGAGCGCCAGCAGCAGACGCTCGTCGAGCGTCGGCGTCGCCAGCATCTGCGTCGTCGTCTCGCTCAGCACTTCGTACTGACGCAGACGCACATCGGGCGCTTCCGCTTCCGAGATAGCAGTAACAGAATGGGAAGGTAGCTCTGTAGGAACTTGAGCCATAAAACAGTGGTCAGTGGTCAATAGTCAGTGGTCAGTAAAGGCCAGTTGTTTTCACTGACCACTGACCACTGACCACTGGCTACTGCTTCTCCACTTCCACCGAGACGCGGCGGCGCGTCTCGTCTTCGAGCGGCTCGGCCACGCCAGGCGTCAGGGCCGGGCGCGAGACGGCGGGCGTCAGGCCGACGGCCTCCGCGTACTTCAAGTAAGTGTCAATCGAGGCGACGACGACGCGCGCTTCGATGGTGATGAGATCAATGCCGACAAGCGAGATGCGAACCCAGGCGTCAATGACTATGCCTTTATCAAGCACGCGGTCGAGTACGTCAATCAAACTGGTTCCGCCGGGCGCTCTTTCAACAGCCATGTCCTTTAGTCCCTCTTTCCCGAATTTGAAATCTCAGCACGCCACGCGAGGTCCGTACATCCAGCGCGCATTGAAACAGCCGGCCGACAGCCAGACTGTGCTTACTTCACCGAACAGCCGCCGTTTTCACCGGCCACGTCCTTTGCCTTTCTTGGCCGGCACTGCCCGAGCGGCCGCCCGCTTCGCGCCACCCTTTGTCGCCGGTGGGGCGACGGTCAGTTGCCTGACCTCGCGCTCCAACTCGGCCAGCCGCTCGCGCAGCTCCACGTTTTCGGCCTCGGCGCGCTCGGCGCGCGTCGTCAGGTTCGTGTCGTAGCGCCACCAGTTCAGGCCGATCTGCTCGGCCTTATCAATCGAGCAGACGAGGAGCCGAATCTGCAACGTTAGCAACTCGACGTTGGCGAGCGAGACCTTGATATCGCCCGCGATGACCAGACCCTTGTCCAGGATACGGTCGAGCACGTCCACCAGCCCCGGCGGCCGCGCCGTGATTAAACTTGATCGCTCACTTGACAAATCTTCACCCTCACAAGCCAGAGGTCAGAGGCTGGAGGTTAGAGGTTAGCGAAAACTGACCTCCGGCCTCCGACCTCTAGCCTCTTAGTGAAAGCGGCTGCATGCAGTAAGACTAGAGCGCACGTCCGCCTCGACAATCCAACACCTCTTCAGATCAGTCGGCCGACAGGGCCGAGGTCCAGGTTGAGGTCTTCTTCGGCCAGTCCGAACTGCGCCTTCAGCTCCCGCATCTTCTCTTCCAGTTTCATCAGGGCGAGCCCGAGTTCCTCCACTTGCTCGGGCGATAAATCGCCGCCCTCCATCCGGCGGATGGCCTGCTTTTCGAGCAGGCGGCGGATGAACTCGATCAAAGTCAAGACGAGCTTCGCCAAGCCTTGTTCGACTGATTCGGCATCGACGTTGATGCGCGGGGGTAACGTCTCGGACACGCGCCGCAACTCGCGCGCGAACTCCGCCACGTGCCGCGTGTCAATCTCCGGCTCGACCGGAAGGGGGACTTCGGGGGAAGGCTTCAACAGATTACTCCCTACCGTGCTCGTAACTCAAGGGCCAATACTTGTAAAACTGTACGGCGGCCAGGGTCCGCTCGTCAAGAAATGTATTTCGGGCCGCTCCGTTTTGGCCCGGCCGAGCGCCGCGCGGTAATCGGCGAGGAGAGCCCGCTCGACCAGATGTGACGCCGCCAGGATCAGATTTTCTGACGGCCGCAATTGAGCGCGCGACTCCCGCACCGAGCCTTCGACCGCACGGCCGAGCCACGCGCAGACCTCTTCGGCGCGCTCCTTCATCGCGCCCTCGCCCAACAGCTCGCGCCGCTTTCCGAGCAGAAACCTGGTCCCGCTCCCGGCCTCGCCCGCCTCCGCGACATCACCGCCGCCCGCCGCCTCATCCCCCCCCGCCTCCGGCTTCCAGATGATTTTCACGCTCATCTCGACCGCGCCGCGCACGCGCGCGAGCTGTTCCTTCAGCTTCGCCTGCTGCGAATCGAGATAACTTGCGAGCCGCGCCTCCGTCACGATTGTGCCGAAGCGGAACGGCAGCGGCGTCGTCTCAACCAGGACGCGCCGCACCACGCGTTCATGCGCCAGCACGTTCTCGCGCGTGACGGCCATCTTTTCATCACCGCATTCACTGACGACCGCCGAGATGCCCGCACGCTCGACCAGACGCGGGCGCGCGCCGGCCACACCCGCCACATTCTCGACCGCGCCGGCCGTCACCTCGTCGCTCAGGCAATAAGCATAAAGATTCATGGAAGCCGTGACGGGAGACGAATCGAGCGGCCCCGGAAGGGCTACTGTGCTGCCGCCCCTCCGGGGCCGCTCGACTCGTCGCCTGTTACCTTCTGCCGCTCGCGCAACACCTCGTGCGCCGTCTCGACCGAGCTGGCGAGGACGTTGAGGCCGATGAAGATCAGGTCAATGTCGGCCACGGCAATAGTAATCTCACCCGCGATCACCAGCCCGCGGTCGAGCACATGGTCGAGCGTCTCCAGGAGCGACAGCTCGCTCTCCTCATCTAATAATTGTTCCAGCTCCTCGTCAGCCATAGCGATTTTTGATTTTAGATTTTAGATTTGCGATTTGTTTAAGGACGAGAGCTTTCATCCTTATCCAATCAAAAATCTAAAATCTACTTTCCTCCGCTCGCCGCGAAATTGTAGGCGGGCCAGGGGCCGGTCAGTTCCAGCTTGAAGCCCGCGCCCTCGTATTCCTGCGCCAGCCGTTCGGCCGCCGCGCGGAACTCAGTGAAGCGCCCGCGCTCGACCAGGAAGGCGAGCTTGGCGGCGACCTCGCCCTGCTCGCCCCCCTCGTCTTTGAGGACGCGCAGGCGCGCGGAAGCCGTGGCCGCGGCGCTCAACAATTCCTGCTCAATCGTGGCGGCCACGCGCTTCGTCTCCGCGCGCGCTTCGGCCTCGCGCATGGAGTCAATCTTTTTTCGCATCAGGTAAGACTGGCCGGGCGAGACTCGCGCCGCCTGCTCGCTCATCTCGCGCAATCTGGGGCTGAGCGAGACGATGACCTCCGTCAGCCTCGCGCGGTCGCTGTACACGTTGACCCCCCACTCTTCGCGCCCGCGCAGGCGCTCGACGATGGCGAGCAGCTCGTCTCGTCTCTCCTCCATCATCAGCTCGACGTTTTCGCCTTCGAGATAAATAGTGCCGAAGCGCAGGGGGACGACGCTCGCGCGGCGCGAGAAGTGCTCGACCACCTTCTCGTGCCGCATCGCACGCACGGCGAGCCAGGTCGGGTCCGTCATGCGCTCCCGCAAAGCCTCCTCGCCATAGTCCGCCAGAGGCACGACGCTGGTGACGGCCGACAAGCCCGCGCGGTCAATCTTGATGAACGAGGTGTCGGGCTCGATGGGCGGCGGCAGCTCTTCCCGGACGAACGACACGGCCTCCTGCTCGCCGACACAGTAAAGATAGTACGCGTGGCCGGCGGGAGTCTTGAGAGTTTTCTTCGGCTTGCTCTCGGTCATCTACTTTTCACACTGTCGTCAGTCAGACGCCGCCAGTTGTCGAAGTGCTCGCGCAGGCTCGCGGGGCCGCGCACCTCTCGCGGCTGCTCCGCGGCGACGAAAAGCTCGACCTGCCCCTCGAAGCGGCGGCGAAAATCCCCGAGCACTTCGCTTTGCTGTTTGAGGCGCGCGGCGCAGAAGGCGCACTCGCGGGCCGACTCCTCCGGCACGACGCCGTTAATCAGGAGCCGCCGGAGTGGAACTTTGAGCCGTTTGAGCGCGGGCGTCAACCTCGCCGTCTCTTCCAGGCTCATCGCCTCCGGGCGCGCGACGCCGACGAACTCGCAGGTCTCGGCGCTGGTCAACAGGCCCACGATGCGCTTGACGCTCTTCGAGAGCGCGATCAACTCTTCGGCCACGCCCGCGGCGCGCACCACGTTCTGGTATTTGAGCAGGAGCTTGATGAACGTGCGCACCCAGGAGAGCGCGACTTCCGGCAACTCCAGGAAGCGCACGAGGTGGCCCGTCGGGGCCGTGTCGAGCACAATCGTCGCGTAGCGGTCCTGGTCCACGAGGTCGCTGACGGCGCTCAGGGCCGCGATCTCGTCAATGCCGGGGGGCGCGAGCGCGACCAGCCCGCGCATCGCCTCGCGGTCGAACTGAATCTCCCAGCGCGAGCCGCCCGCGAGTTGCTGAAACAACTCGTCCGTCCACGCGCGGTAACGCTCCTTCAACTCCTCGAAGCGCGCCGCCGGGTCAATCTCCATCGCGTCCAGATTCGGCAGGCCGGCGACGCCCTGCTTGAACGGCCCGACGGGCTCCGCGAAGCTGTCCGAGAGAGAATGCGCCGGATCGGTCGAGAAGACAAGCACTCGCGCACGCGCGTCACGCTCCGCCAGCGCGAGCGCGACCGCAGCAGCGGCCGTCGTCTTCCCCACCCCACCCTTCCCGCCGAAAAGAAGGAGGCGGCGCGGTCGCAAGGGGAAGGCGTCGGACGTGGGGACGCGGCGGCGCGGCGGCGCGGAGACAGAAGCGTTCTTCTTTTTCCCCGCGTCCCCGCGTCGCCGCGTCCCCGCGTCGTCTTTCTCTCCGGTCCAGACGAGCCGCGCGAAACTTCTGAGGGCGGCGGGGCCGCGCACCTCGTCAGGCAGGAGTGGGACGTGATGAAGGCGGAGCGGGTCGAACTCGCGCGCTATCGCTTCGAGTGAAGGCTTCTGGCCGGCGGCGCGCGCGCGGCAGTAGGCGCAGTCGTCGTGCTCCTGCTCGACGCGGTTGACGACGAGGTCCGTGACGGGCACGCGCTCATCCCTGAGCAGCGCGAAGTAGCGCCGGGTCTCTTCGACGCTCATCGCTTCGGGGATGGTGACGAGCGTAAAGCTCGTGCGCCCGGCGTCGGTCAGCATCTGCCGCACGCGGTCGATTCTCTCGGCGAGGTCGTCGAGAAACAAGTCAACTTCGTCACGGCGCGCGCGCCGGCCGGGCGCGAACTGCGCGACGATGTAGCGGTGCTTGTCCGCCATGCGATCGAGCGCCGCGACCATACGCGAGAAGACTTCGGGCAGGCGAAGCAGCCGCGAGGTGTGGCCCGACGGGGCCGTGTCCACGACGACCCGCGCGTAAGCCCCCTCGCGCTCAAGCTCGCTCAGCTCAAAGAGCGCCATCACCTCGTCCACGCCCGGCAGCGAGAGGTTCATCAGGTCGTTGATGTCGCTCTCGTCCAGGAGCGTCCCGCGCTCCGCGATCTCCGCCAAAGTGGCGCGGTGCTCGGCCTTGAATTTTTCGAGCGCGGCTGAGGCGTCCATCTCGTAGGCGACGAGACGCGCGTGCGCGCGACGCGCGACTTCGCGCGGCCGGTCGCCGATTTTCACGTCGAGACTGTCGGAGAGTGAATGCGCCGGGTCCGTCGAGAAGAGGAGGATGCGCTCGCCGGCCCCGGCTTGATCTAACAGGTGAAGTGCGGTGGCGGCGGCCGTCGTCGTCTTGCCCGTGCCGCCCTTGCCGCCGAAGAAGAGGTAGCGCGCCGCCGGGAGCGTGGGTTCACTCTTTGAAGGGCGAGGAGGTTTCTTCGCGCGGCGCGACGCGGCCACGCTTTTCGCTCCCCTCACGCCTTACTGCCCCCCGCCCGGCTCCCAGAAACCGCCATCGTCATCGTCGCCGCCCGCCTCTATGACGATGGACGAAGTCTCGGCGGTGTGGACCTGATGAAGCAGACCCAACTGCCTGGCCTTGATGACGCGCAGGCGCGCGAAGAGGTCCGCCTCGCGCTCCTTGTACTCCTCCTCGGAAACCTCGTCCAGCTCAAGACGCATTTGCAATTCGAGCAACTGCTCCTTGATGAACTGGTCGTCGTTCAGCTCCTTGTCCGCGATCTTCTGAATCTGATTCAGAATGAACTTGAAGCCGTTGACCGGCGCGAGCAGGAGATCGTCTATGAAGAACATGACTTTTTACCGTGCGATGGCTTCCGTCGTGCTCTCGCCGCGTTCGAGCTTCAGACGGATGTGGACGAAGTTGTAGGGCGGCCACGGCCCCGTGTACTTGAACGAGAGCTTGGTGTCGTACTTGGCGGCGATCTCCTTGACCTTCTGGTCGAACTCGGCCTCGCGCTCGCGCTCGATGAGAAACGCCGCGTTCATAATCATCTTGTCGCCGATGGGCTTGTTGGCGCGCGAGGCCACGGCCGTGTCGCGCAGGACCGAATAGACCTCGCGGATGTAGGCGTCGGCCTGGTCTGTCAAGGCGGTCTCCACGAGGCGGCCCAACTGCATGCGCGCGAAGTAGGTCGAACCAGACGTGCGCGAAGTGATCTGCTCCTTGAGGTGGCGTATCTCCTCGTTCTCGTCTTCGAGTTCGGCAATGACGCGGTCACGGTCCCAGTTGACCTTGAGGCCGAACTCGACCTTGCCCTCCATCTTCGCCAGCACGTCGCGCAGGGCGTCGTAGGTGCCGCGCATCAACTCTATGATGTCGTCCTCGGTGCGGAAGAGCGCGCCGAAGGCCATCGGCAGCACGGTGAACTCGCGCATCACGGCCTCGTTGACCTGCTCGTGCGCGAAGACGTTTTCTCGCGTCGGGTCGTAGACGACAATCGGCGTGTTGGAGACCACGGCCGCGAGGCCCTTGTGGTGGACCGTGTAAACTTCGTCGCCGCGGCCGCCGATGCCCATCGAGCCGAACGAGCGGGGCTCCCTGGCCTCGATGATGCAGTAGACGTACTTGCCTTCGGCAGGCGTCTCGGCGGTTGCGGGGGTGGTGGCAATTTCTGTTTCGGGGGTCATAGGATTTTCCGGGGTCCAGGTTTTCCCGTCGCGATCAGTCAAAGTCCGTTAAGGCTCGTCCCAGTTTCAGGCGGCTGGCGTCCGATCCAGTAAGGCGATCTAACCAGGAGGAGGCGGCTGTCATGTCAGGGGCAAGGAAGCCAGGGGCGCGTCCCACGAGCGTCGCACCCTTTCATCATAATCAAGTCGCGCCCTTCTGTTCAAGCATTATCAGTCGAAGGTAGTGGTTCAATTTCAGATGGGGCGAAGGAAAGGCGGTCTCACGCAAAGGCGCAAAGGCGCGAAGAAAGCACGCAAGGTGAAGAAGCACTCAACCTCTTTGCTGTCTCCTTTGCGTCTTTGCGCCTTTGCGTGAGACTCCTTTTCAAACCGAACCACTACCCAGTCGAACGGCCGCGCCGCGCCCGTCGAATCGCAAAAGTAAGCCGCGCGCCCCTGTTGCTCTGGGACGCGCGGCCTAATGATGAATTAGGAATGCGGAGTGATGAATGATGAATTAAAAGCCAATCGTTTTTAATTCATCATTCCGCATTTCGCCTTTTATTTCCCCGGTCTTTTCGCCGTGACGACGATGATGAGGGCGTCGCCCGAGGGGCCGACGTTGAGCGTGCCGACGATGGTCGGCTCGCCCTCGCGCACGGAGAGGTCCGTCGTGATGCCCGTCTGCTCATACTGGTAGGTGGGTGCGCCCGCGCTCGCCACGGCGGGCATCGGGACCGTGACGCGCGCGGTGAAAGTGAAATTAGCCATCTGCACCACGTCGCGCCCCGCGTCGTCCTTCTCCAGCTTGACCTGCTGGATGTTGAAGTCGTTGGAGCCGGGATTAGAGCCCGGCGCGTGCATCTGCCCGAGCAGCGGGTTCCCGGTCCAGCGCACGCTCAGGCGGCCGCCGTTCTTGACGCGGTTGAGCATGGTCGTCGCCAGCCTGTAGCTCTTGAACGTGAAGGTCGTCTTCAACTGCTTGACTACCGCGTCGAGCGACGCCGGCAGCTTCTCTTCCTCGCCGTCCGACACCTTTCTGGCGATAATCAGGTGGAGCTGAACTTCGAGGCCCGCGGCCTCGTCCGTTTTGACTCGTGGCGGGCCGTCCTGCGCCAGCACCCCGCGCGACTGCGCCCCCCAGCCCGCCGCGACGAGCAGCATCACCAGCGCGGCGCGATAAATTTTCCCAGACCTCATAACCTCTCTCCTCATTTTTAAGAGTCGGCCCTCGCCCGTTCGGCACGGCCCGCACGAACACCCCTTGACACGCGTCGCGCCGCGAAAAGTTCCAGGTAAAGGCAGAATTCAGAATTCAGAATAAAAGAAAGACAGTTCTCAGCCTTTCATTCTGGATTCTGAATTCTGACTCCTGGATTCTGCTTTTACCTCATCAATCGCGCAGAAAGCCTAACAACTCTCCGGCGGCAGCGACGACGCCCCAGCGGCGGTCCTCCGGCTCGGCCGTGCGCCCCAGCCTCCTGCTTTGGAGCGACGCCGAGAGTTGCTCCTGCCTCAATTTCTGTCGCTCGGCCTCGAACTCGCGCCTCTCGCGCTCGCGCGAGACGGAGAGGCCGCCGCCCTGTATGAACTCGACTATCTGCCGCAGCTCGTCGCGGTCGAACCAGGTGCCGTGCCCCTTGCACACGTCAACGACGACGCCCGAGCAGCGCGCGAAGTTGACGCGATTCATCAACTCGCCGCACGCCGGGCAGGGCACGTAACGCACCCTCTCGGACTCGCCCGCCGCCGGCTTCGGCAAGAGTGAAGGCGTGCCGAGCACCGCCGCCCGCTCCTCGCGCTCGTTGACGATGCGCTCGAACGACGCGACATCCACCCACAGCCCGTCGCAGCGCGTGCACTCCTCAAGGCTCGCGCTCCCGACCGCGACTGGTTCCAGCGGGACACGGCAGCGCGGGCACGAAGGGGCGCGCTCGGCCGCGTCCGCGCTCAATCCGGCCGCCTCCGCCTTCGCGCCGCAGCTTGAGCAGTGCCTGCTCCCGACGAACATCATCGCGAAGCAGCGCGGGCACGCGACCGTCTTGAGCCGCGCGCCGCAGAACTCGCAGTGCGCCGCGTCGCTTGAGGCCGCGGCCCCGCACGCCGGGCAGTGGAGCGTTTCCGCTTGCATCCTTTCGGCTCCGTGAGCTTCAGCGCCCTCTCACTTGACCAGCACGCTGTTCTTCAGGACGACGCCGCTCATGAACCTCCCGTCGCAGACGCCGCGGATGGTCGCCTGCTGGCCGGGCTGGAGCGCAGACATCTTGTCCTGCTGGCTCGCGTTGTAAACGCAGTGAACTTCGATGTACTTGTTCTCGCCCTTCAGGTCAACGTAAAGCTGGTCCTGAAAATCTTTCCCCTTGCGCGAGACCGTGCCCGTCACGTCGAGCGTCTGGCCCTTGTACTTGCCCGCGCCGTCGGCCGGCTCCATGCGATAGGCTTCGACGAGTTCCTCGGCCGTCATCGCCTTGCCCGGCGCGAGCGTCGGCTCGGCATTCGCGCCCGACAGGTTACCCCCGCCGGTCTTGTTGCAGCCCGCCTGGGCCAAAACGGCGAAAGAGATTAAGAGGACTACGAGTGTGGTTTTGATGTTCGTGCTCATAATGCTGTCAGCGGCGGCGAGGCGGGCCGCCCCGCAGCGAAGCTTAACACCAGGGCGGGAGATTTCGCCATCCGTTTGTGAAGCGGCTGGACTGGGGCCGCGGGCCTGTGCGATGCTCTGGCACAACACCCGGCGGAGAAAAATTCTTTGTGGAGGATTCAAAGCTTCATGCGCAAACTTCTGCCCGCGCTCCTCGCGCTGACATTCGTCATGCCTTTCGGCGTCAAGCCGCTCGCTGCCGAGGCCCGCGCGGCGGGCGCGGCGCAGGGCGAGGGTCCGCGCGTCCTGACGCCGCAGGGCACGCGCCGCAGGCGCTGGCGCAGTGAGCGCCGCCGCCGCGGCATCCGCAGCGCCTTCAAGAAGGCGGGCAAGTCGGCCGGACGCGGCGGCAAGCGCCTGGGCCAAAACGTCGCGCGCGGCCGCGTCCTGCGCGGAGGTCGTGAGTTCGGCAAAGGCATGGGCGGCTTCGGCAAACACACCGGCAAAGGCATCTCCCGCACCATGCGCCGCGTCTTCAAGCCGTAAAAAGGAAGGCAAAAGGCAAAGGGTAAAAGGGGAGGCGGAGAACCACTTCTTAATAAATGTGGTTTTCCGCCTTTGTGTCCCTCTGTGCCTCTGTGGTTAATTTCCCCAACGTTTGCACTCGTCACGAAGGAAGGTATGATTGACGCCGACTTGGACAACGCAGCGCACACACCGGCCGGCGCGGAGACGCCGCTCGTGCTCGCGCTCGACGTAGGCACGTCGAGCGTGCGCGGCGCTCTCTACGACGGGCGCGGGGCGGAAGTACCCGGCACGCAGGAGCGGCTCGTGCGCGGCATGAAGACCACGGCGGGTGGCGGCGCGGAGCTGGACGCGCGAGAGGCAGTCGAAGAGACGGCGCGCGTGATTGACGCGGTCGTCGCGCGCTCGGCGCTGCTCGGCGCGCGTCTTGAATCGGTCGCGGTCGCCTGTTTCTGGCACAGCCTCGTCGGCCTGGACGAGCGCGGCCGGCCGCTCACGCCCGTCCTCGGCTGGGCAGACACGCGCGCCGCGCGTCACGCCGAAACGTTGAAGCACCAATCGGACGAAGAGGCCGCGCACGCGCGCACGGGCTGCCGCTTTCACCCCAGCTACTGGCCCGCCAAGCTGCTCTGGCTCGGGGAGGAGCGGCCCGAGATTTTCCGCCGCGTGCGCCGCTGGGCGTCCTTCGGCGAGCTGCTCTCCGCACGATTCTGCGGCGAGACGGCGGCGAGCGCGTCAATGGCATCCGGCACGGGAATGCTCGACGTGCGCTCGTCCCGCTGGGACGAAGAACTTTTGGGAATAACAGGCGTCGCAGAAGAGCAACTGCCGGCAATCGTGCAGGCGCGCGCGCCGCTCGGCGAACTAACGGACGAATACGCGCGGCGTTGGCCCACGCTCCGCGGCGCGCGTTGGTTCCCTGCAATCGGCGACGGGGCGGCCAACAACATCGGCGCAGGGTGCACGAGCCGGGAGCGCGTCGCGTTGATGGTCGGAACAAGCGGCGCAATGCGCGTCATGTGGGAGGGCGAGCCGCCTTCGTCCCTGCCCCCCGCGCTGTGGTGCTACCGCGCGGACCACTCGCGCGTTCTCACGGGCGGCGCACTTTCCGACGGCGGCGGGCTCTTCGGTTGGATGACGGACGCGCTCCGTTTGAACGAACGCGCGGGAGAGACGGAGAGAGAGTTGGCCGCCATGCGGCCGGACGCGCACGGCCTGACCGTCCTCCCCTTCTGGGCCGGCGAGCGCAGCACCGGCTGGAACGCCGAGGCGCGCGGCGCGGTCCTGGGTTTGACGATGCACACGCGCCCAATCGAAATCCTGCGCGCGGCGATGGAGGCAATCGCCTACCGCTTCGCACTCGTGGCGCGCGCCCTGGACCCGCTCGCGCCCGGCGCGGAGATCATCGCCTCGGGCGGCGCGCTCGCGGCGTCGCACGTCTGGCCGCAGATGCTCGCGGACGTGCTCGCGCGGCCCGTCCGCCTCGCCGACGCCCTTGAGGCTTCGAGCCGCGGGGCCGCGCTGCTTGCTTTAGAGGCGACAGGCAAGTTAAAAAGCATAGCGGACGCCGAAGCACCGATAGTTCAGACTTTCGAGCCGGACGCGGAGGCCCACGCGCGCTACCGCGCGGGCCTCGAACGGCAGGAGAAACTTTACGCGCGCCTCGTCGGCGAAGAGAGCCTAACGGCGGAAATAAGACGCAACACCTAGAGCCGTTCTTTGCGCCTTACGTTTTTACTTTGCGCCTTTGCGAGAAAAGCAGTTCACGCAAAGGCGCAGGAAAAGAAAAACCAAAGCCGCAAAGGGTTGAGTCAATCAGTAACTTGAATTTTGCAATAATCTAACCAGCTGAAAGAAAGGGAACTTTGATGAGCGCGACTCCCCGGAAGGAAACCAACACGACCGCCGATCTGGACCAGCTTTGCATCAACACGATTCGCACGCTCACGCTCGACGCCGTGCAGAAGGCGGAGTCCGGTCACCCCGGCCTGCCCCTGGGTTGCGCGCCCTTAGCCTACCTGCTCTGGACGCGCGTCATGCGCCACAACCCGCGCAACCCGAAATGGCCCAACCGCGACCGCTTCCTGCTCTCGGCCGGCCACGGCTCCATGCTGCTCTACTCGTTGCTCCACCTGACCGGCTACGACCTGCCGCTCGAAGAACTGCAACGCTTCCGCCAGTGGGGCTCGAAGACCGCCGGGCACCCGGAGAACGTGTTGACGCCGGGCTGCGAGATCACGACGGGGCCGCTCGGCCAGGGCTTCGCCAACGGCGTCGGGATGGCGATGGGCGCGGCGCACCTCTCCGCCAGGTTCAACCAGCCGGAGTTCCCTCTCATAGACCACTACGTTTACAGCATCGTCTCCGACGGCGACCTGATGGAAGGCGTCGCCTCCGAGGCCGCCTCGCTCGCGGGCCATTTGAAGCTCAGCCGCCTCATCTACTTCTACGACGACAACCGCGTCACCATCGAAGGCCCGACCGACCTCGCCTTCACCGAGAATGTGCCAAAACGTTTCGAGGCTTACGGCTGGCACACTTCGACGGTCGAGGACGGCAACGACCTCGACGCCATCGGGCGCGCTATTTCTGAGGCGCAAGGCGTGGCCGACCGCCCGTCGCTCATCTCGGTCAAGACCGTCATCGGCTACGGCCTGCCGACCGCGGGCACGCGCAAGGCGCACTCGGACGCGCCCGGCGAGGAGGCCGTGCGCGAGGCCAAGCGCAAACTGGGCTGGCCCGAAGACAAGCAGTTTTACATCCCCGAAGAAGCACTGGCCCACTACCGCGAGGCCGTGGAGCGCGGCGCGCGGCAGGAGCAGGAGTGGAGCGCGCTGGTCGAGCGTTACGAGCAGGAGCACGCCGACTTAGGGAGCGCGTGGCGCACGACGATGAGCAATGATCTGCCCGAGGGCTGGGAAGATAAGCTGCCCACGTTCGAGAACGCGAAGCCGGTGGCGACGCGCGCGGCATCCGGCGAAGTCATCAACGCGCTCGCGCCGCACATGCCCATGCTCATCGGCGGCTCGGCGGACCTCGGCCCTTCGACCAACACGGACATCAAAGACGGCGGCAGTTTTCAGGCCGGTTCATATGAAGGGCGCACGCTCCACTTCGGCGTGCGCGAGCACGCGATGGGCGCGACCTTGACGGGCATCAGCCTCAACGGCGGCCTGATCCCCTACGGGGCCACCTTCTTTTGTTTCTCCGATTACATGAAGCCCGCGATTCGCCTGGCCGCGCTCTCCGAGGTCCAGGTCATCTACGTCTTCACGCACGACTCGATAGGACTCGGCGAAGACGGGCCGACGCACCAACCCATCGAACACCTCGCGGCCCTGCGCGCCATCCCGCACCTCTACGTCATACGCCCGGCCGACCCGCACGAGACGCGCGAAGCCTGGCGCGTCGCCATCAAGCGGCGCGAGGCCCCGACCGCCCTCGTCCTGACGCGACAGAAAGTCCCCGTCCTGGACCAGACGAAATACGCCCCGGCCGCGGGCGCGCAGCGCGGCGCTTACACACTCGCGGAGGCCGAAGCCGGGGAGCACAAGAACCGGACGCCCGCGCTCATCCTCATCGCGACGGGCTCCGAAGTCTCGCTCGCACTGCAAGCGCGCGAGACGTTGCAGCAGGAGGGCACGCCGACGCGCGTCGTCTCGATGCCCTGCTGGGAGCTGTTCGGGGAGCAGACGGCCGACTACCGCGAGAGCGTCATCCCGTCGTCGGTCAAGGCGCGGCTCGGCGTCGAGGCCGCCGCCAGCCTCGGCTGGCACCGCTGGGTCGGAGACTCCGGCGACCTGCTCTGCCTCGACCGCTTCGGCGCCTCCGCCCCCGGCACCACCGCGCTGAAAGAACTCGGCTTCAACGTCGATAACGTGCTGGCCCGCGCACGCGCGCTGCTCGGTAGTTAAGCAGGGCAGTTGGTTGTGTCGTAAACGCGTGTAGAGAAAAGGGCGGTCAACCACAGAGACACAGAGACACAGCTTAAAGATCATTCCGCT
>DASWQY010000033.1:0-1780 GCA_036403435.1 Pyrinomonadaceae bacterium | reverse complement strand
CTGGAGGTAATGCCTCATAGTCTCGAGAAACTCTGCCCAAGTAACGTCTTGGTTCTCTTGTCTAGGGTACCTTTCTTGACCAGACAGCCTTTGCCATAAGGCGTCAGGAGATGGGACAATTTCATCTCTAAGTGCAACCGGTAACCGTGCAACAGGGGCTTCTATCATAAGGACACGTGGGGCTTCTATCCCACGGTCATCCACCATTTGGTGGTCCCCGAGGGGTGACGGAGTTCTTGGTTCATACCTCGCAACCCCGGAGGGTCGGAGAGTAAGGGTACTTGACGACATTTCTTTTGCAGGTTTTGCTAAGATTTGTGTCTAAGAAGTGCTAATGGGTCTAAAACTTTTGAGTTAAGAGGATGTTCTCTTAACGAAATACTGTAACGGGGGCGTTCTGAGCGAGATGGAGTAGCTCGAATGCGACCGTGCGAAATCTCACACCAAAGATGAAGTTTGATAAAAAATAAAAGAAATCGCGAAACTTAATTTCGTTAAGGGTGAACCTTTCCTCAATTGAAGTTTCTAGTTGCTTGCTACTTGGGAGGTGGATACGGCAGAGATGGTTTCGCTTTATCTTATAGCCAAACCACCCCCATCATGCCTTATCCCCTAAGACTTAACCCCGCACCAAGGGTTTCCGCTTTGTGCGGATGTCTCCTAATTCAATTCGTTGCGCGCTACATATTCTACGAGGGGTTTGCATTGCGTTCTGTTTCATCGGTACCATATGCAGCTTGCGCCAATTATCCTATAGGCCGCTAAGCCCGTCGGATAATTAACACGATATCAAATTGTATTCTAAGAGGCTTGCGCTTCAGACAAGTATGCACACAGGGTGAGGCGGTGACATTCCATTGGCACCCTCATGCCGACTGCAGACCATCACCGATGCCCATGCAGTATATGGCAGTCACCTCTTCCATCGCACAAAGACCTCTTGGCCGGTCCGGATGGTTATCTCACCATAGGCTTTAATTACTTCAGCCGTACCATGCCCGGGCTGCTCCGAGTGGCGCTCGTCAACCATTGGGAGCTACCCGTGGTTGACTGCCATACCTCAGGGTCAGTCCGACATACTCTAAGTCACTAGTCCTCAAATCCTAAGAGAGTACCCAAGTATCTTAGATGGTATACATCAGTAGCCGTGCGCAGGGAGAGGGTCCCATACATGCCCGGATGACCTATCTTTGCAGTCCATTAACTCTGTCAATACTTGACGGAATTGGACGCGGTCACTTCCAGGAGGTTGAGAACCCCTCTCATATATCCTGCGGGCAGTGTCCGCTCGGACGGACCGCGGTAACGGACGGGGGGTTATTTCCCGTCCGAAAATGTCTCTTTTTACTATGTGTTGCATCAACTCAGGGGGGCCACCCACAGTCCTCGCCCCTGTGTGTTGGGGGCGCCGTAGGGGTGTTTGCCCACCCTTGATACATCACCTGAAGCAACCCAAGGCCCCTCTGTGGCTTTGCTGCGCCACAGGGCCCTCATAGTCAAGTAAGGAGCCGACGACCGCTAAGGCCGTCCTATAACACCAAAACACCACATGACTTTATCACATGACGGTTATTAAGTTCTACATACACCGTCATGGTCCTACACAGGTTACTTGAAACTATTACCGCGGTGGCATAGCTCTACGCTTGAGAGCTCTCCAACATCTGACGTACTTTAACACTTGTAATAACTCTGGTTGTTACAGGTGGCTAGTACCAGATAGTAAGAATCTGAGGAATATGATCCTTCACGCTGAGCATGATTCCAGAGTAGCAGGACT
>DASWQY010000032.1:0-2255 GCA_036403435.1 Pyrinomonadaceae bacterium | reverse complement strand
CAAGTACGCGCCGTATGCGCGATCAACCGCGCGTTTGCTCGTAGGCCTTCAGATGCGTGTAGGCCGTGCGCAGCCGGGGCACCGGAACTTTTGCGGTGTCAGCGCGCGCAATCAGGTCGCCAATCACATGATCGGCTTCGACCGGTTGGCCCGCCTTAATGTCGCGGAACATCGATGCGGTGAGCGGCGAGCCTTCCGTGGTCAACATCCCTGTCGCGCGTTCCAGCGCAGGCGCGCGGGGCGGATAGCCCTCCGCGGTCGCGACCGCCCTGCATTCGTCGAGAATGCCAAGCAGGAAGTCCTTGCCGCCGGGCGCCGCCAGGATCATGCCGATCGGGGCGCGCATCAGGCTGGTCGAGGCCGCGCTCGATGCGAGGAAAACCCATTTTTCCCACATGTCCTGCAGGACGGTCTCGCTCGCCGCGCCGTCGAAATTGCAGCCTCTGACGACGTCCGCGATGGCGCGAACCCGGTCGGACATTTTGCCGTCGCGCTCGCCGAAACCAAGCGACTGCACCGGGCCCAGCTGGACCACTTCGCGCTTCTCGTTCAGTGTCATCGCAGTCAGGCAGAGCCCTCCGAGCACGTGGCTCGCGCCAAATTCTTTGTCGAGAACGTCCAGATGACGCATACCGTTGAGCAGCGGGATGATCGCGGTCCTCTCGCCTACCGCCGGCGCGAACGACTTGATCGCATCGTCGAGGTCGTAGGCCTTGCAACTCAACAGCACGACGTCAAACTTGTCCTTGATGGTGTCGGCCTGGACGACAGGCGGATCCTTCAGCGTTACGTCGCCGTTCGGGCTTTTGATCACGAGGCCTGCGGCGGCAAGCTCCGAGGCACGGCGCGGCCGCACCAGAAAGGTGATGTCGCGGCCGGCTTGCAGCATCCTGCCGCCGAAGTATCCGCCAATGGCCCCCGCGCCAACGATGAGAACGCGCATCTCTCAATTCCTCTTGTTGTTGGATACCGGACTGTCCAGAACGTTGCTCATCCGCGGCTCCCGTGTTCCTGGACATCTACATACCAGAAGGGGCACTCTGTGCGCTCGCCGGAATCGGACTCCGTCGCCGGCTATCCTCGAGGAACTCAATGCTCGATATCGAAGAATGCGAACGGGCACGCGTTAGGCGGGATCGTCGCTTCGACGGCCTGTTCTTTTCTGGCGTTCGCACGACACGTATCTACTGCCGCCCTGTCTGTCCGGTGCGCCCTGCCAAGGCGGCCAACGTAATGTTCTATCCGTCGGCAGCGGCGGCCGAACTTGCGGGTTTCCGACCGTGTCTGAGGTGCAGGCCGGAGGCTGCTCCTTTCTCGCCTGCATGGAAGGGAACACGCACCACTGTCGAACGTGCGCTCCGGCTCATCGCGGACGGTGCACTTGATGACGGCAGTGTCGAGACTTTGGCCGATCGTCTCGGGATCGGTTCGAGACATTTGTCCCGGCTCTTCCAAATGCACCTCGGTGCAAGCCCGGTTCAGGTCGCCCAGACGACACGCGTGCAGCGGGCGAAGCGGTTTCTGGACGAGACCGATCTCACGATGTCGGAGATCGCCGTGCGCGCAGGCTTCGGTAGCTTGCGGCGATTCAATACGGTGTTCGCTGAGGTTTATCGGCGACCGCCAACGCAGATCAGGCGTGCCCGCAAACCGAGTGCCACGTAAACGTCGGCTTCCGGTTGAAGCGGACAGATCGTCAGCCGAGCGCACACGTCTCCTGTTGGCACATAGCGCCGTTGCGCTGCTATGCAGCAATACGTCGGCTATCGAGGCATAGCGGACTCTGGCGTGGCGTCGGCCCTGCAGATTTATGGGTTCACGGCCTAGCCCTGCTGACGCTGCACTGTCATTGGCCCTGCATGCATTGACTGCTGCAGTGGCTTTTTCTGCATACGCCAGGATTTTTGCGCCAGCGCCAATTCGTGCCAACGTTCGGCTTGCGCTATCCACTTTCCTTTGTTGAGCGGCTCCAATTTCGCCTGCTCCAGGCAGTACAGTTCCATTATGCTGCAATTGTCGTCGCTCATGGCCCGACCCTCCGCACGTCAAAAGCTTAAATCCGCGACTTGCGTCAGAGTCATTATCGTTATGCGACAGAACTATTTTTTCGGATTTGTCGGGCCGGACGACTCTGGAGCCCCGAGTTGCGAGTTAGAGCAACCCCTTGCTGAAGTCTCGAACGTCGGATCGAGCGGTCAAGCCAGGCGAAAGAGGTAAGAAATTCGGAAATCCGCGTCATCCGGATCATTTCATCC
>DASWQY010000031.1:0-3033 GCA_036403435.1 Pyrinomonadaceae bacterium | reverse complement strand
GATGGCAAAATGGGAGCAATTCGCCGTTTTGTCGCATCGATCACCCGCTTGGGCAACTTCGGGTAGGATGAGGCCGGGGCAAGGCCCCTCCACTATGCAGGGGCACTCCTCTTGCCGTTCAAAGCGAATGCTGCTCGGCGCCATCACCTCCCCAAGCAGCGGCACCGGGTGACCAACTGGGCCGAGTATGACGCCGCCTTGCGTGCCCGCGGCAGCCTGACGGTCTGGTTCACGCCGGAGGCAATTGAGGCCTGGAGAGCTGAGCCGCGCACCACCCGGGGCGGGCAGGCCTTCTACTCCGATCTGGCGATCGCCACGGCACTGACACTGCGGGCGGTGTTCCGCTTGGCGCTGCGCCAAACGGAGGGGCTGATCGGCTCCATCCTCCAGCTGCTCGATCTCGATCTCGCCGTGCCGGACCACTCGACCCTGAGCCGCCGTGCCGAGACACTGAAGCTACCGAAGCCTCGGTCTGGCCTCGGCTCCGGGCCGGTGCACCTGCTGGTGGACAGCACCGGTCTGCGGCTCTGCGGCCCGGGCAGGGGCGACGCATGAAATTTTTGTCGGCTGATCTGGGCTGATAACGGATGACCTGCTCCTGGAATGAGGAGCAGGAGCGGGTTATGCCGGTCAAGACCCTGGTACAGCATTTTGGTGTGGTAGCAGACCCGCGCTGCGGCGGCAAAATCGAGCATCGCCTGACCGACATTCTGGTGATCGCGGTGTGCGCGGTGATCGCCTGTGCTGAGAGTTGGGACGACATCGCCCTCTATGGCCGCAGTAAGCTGGCGTGGTTGCGCACCTTCTTGGATCTGCCAAACGGCGTTCCCTCGCATGATACCTTCCGGCGTGTGTTCATGCTCATCGATCCCGATGCCTTCGAGCGCGGGTTCGCGGCCTGGGTCGGCTCGCTCGTGGACGGCTTTGAGCGCGAGGTGGTCGCCATCGATGGCAAGACGCTCCGGCGCTCGTTCGATCGCAGGGGGGAGCGATCCCCATTGGCGTTAAATTAGCCTCGTACGGGATAGCGGACATACGGCTGTCGTTTGCGTCTGGAATGGGCGAGGCGTCGATGCACGTTGGTGGCGGCTTGCAGGAGGTCATGGAGAGTGATGCGGCCGATGACGGCGATCAGCAGCACACGTCGGGTGATGTCCCACACGCGCCAGAGCGAAGGGGTATAAGCAGCGTCGAGCAGGTCCTCAGGGGGAGGAGGCCAGGAAATCCTGGCCGAGGTCGTCGCACAACAAGGCCAGGATGAGATGCGCGGTGAGCCAGCTTCGTGACGCCCGCTCGGTTTGGGTCGGGATGCGGTCCATGCGCAGCAGAGACTTCAACCGTTTGAACGCGAGTTCAATTTGCCAGCGCAGGCGATAGACCATGAGCACCTCCCCGGCCGGGTAGCCCTCGGTTGGCAGCGAGGTGCCCAGGATCATGAACTCCGCTGCCACCAAGCTGCGCGGATCGAGCGCTTTCTGTTTGCGCGCCGCCTCGTTGCGTAATCTCTTGCGGGCGGCCTTGGTCGCTTCCGGTGTTTTGCGTTGAATGATCAGGCGCAGCGGCAACGGCGGGTCCAGCGGGCCCGCTTTGGCGCGCAGCATCACTTCGTGCGGCGTCACCTCGGCGGGCAACGTGCCGAGATGAGTGATGAGATCGAAGTCGGATCTGTCCTGGCGGGTCAGGCTGAACGCATTCCAGCCCACCCGGACGATGAAATCGGCTTGGTTGGCACTTTGCTTGCGGAAGCGGTGCAGGCTCGGGGCACGGGCAAAGTTACGGTCGCCGATGCGTATCTCGCCCCGGACGGGTGCGCCGCGCTCGATGGCCTCGGCACCGTGCTTGTCGGTCAGCTCGAAATGCGAGAAGCCGCCCCGACCGAAGTCGTAAACCGCGTGCAGCCGCCAACTGGCCGTCTTGCTGCCAGGCTCGCAAAAGCAACTGCCGTCGCAAGCACGCAAGCTGCGTCCGATCCAACGCACAGCCGCACCCGGAGCCTGGTCCGCCAGTTGGCAAGCCATCACGGCGTCCAGGAACTCGACCGCCTTGTCGAGCCGATACTTCACCGCTGGATCGCTCATCTCGGCCAAGCCGAGCATCGTCGCCCAGGCGGCGGTCTCGCTCAGCGACAAGCCACCAGGGCCGCGGGCCAACGCCAAGCGCAGCAGGTCAGCGCCACTGTCGAGCGCACGCCTGCGCTCGATCGCCTTGGTTTGTCGGGCGAGGCTGTCAAGATCGAGAGCGGCGGGAAGTCGCCGCAGCAACTCTTCAAATTGATCCGTCGGGAGAGATGCTGTGTTTTGCATCTGCCCAGGATCGTACCAACCCGCGCCGGATCAAGGGCTATTTTAACGCCAATGGGGGACATGACGCGCCTCCCTTACGCAGACGGGGACCGCTGGCCGGCGCTGGGCTTCCCGCCCGCGACGCGCACGAGCGGGTGCCGGTCGAGCACGGATCCCAGGATCACAGGACCGCGCTCACCTACCGGCACGAACAGGCGCAGCGTCCAGGCGATGATTTCGCTCGTGCAGCCGAGCGCCTTCAGCCGCTCGACCGCGCCGTCGGAAAAGCCGATCAGCTCGACCCGCGGCGCGCCCATGACGCTGGCGCGGCGCACCTGCAGCCCATCCGCGAGGTGGAGGGTCGCCGATGCGTCGACGACCGCACCCCACGCCTCCAGGGCCGAAAGCGTGGGCTCCCCCTCGACGCCGAGGTTGCGGCAGACCCCGTCCAGGGCCGCGGGCGAGACGAGGCGGCCGATGACGCGTTCACCGTCGTCGGTTTGCAGGCGGTAGACCCGGCAGGACTCGTCCGGCAGGCGGGTCCAGATCGGCAGCAACAGGCCGGTGACGATGTGGAACGTGCTCTCCGTGTACGCCGGCACCGCGGCGAGCTCCGCTTCCCAGGCTTGGGCGAACATCCCTGCGTCGGCCTCTCGCCACTGCGAGCGCGCCAGCGCCGTTTCGCTCAGTGTCAGGCGATCAACCGGACGGATCAGGCGCACGCGGCGCTCCACCTCGCCGTCGTCGAGCA
>DASWQY010000030.1:0-8541 GCA_036403435.1 Pyrinomonadaceae bacterium | reverse complement strand
CGCCCGCGTGATGGCCTGCCTGATCCACCACGTCGCGTAGGTCGAGAACTTGTAGCCGCGCCGCCACTCGAACTTGTCCACCGCCTTCATCAGCCCGATGTTGCCCTCCTGAATCAGGTCCAGGAATTGCAGCCCGCGGTTCGTGTACTTCTTGGCGATGGAAACGACGAGGCGCAAATTAGCTTCGACCAGCTCGCGCTTGGCCTGGCCCGTTTGGTGCTCGCCCGTGATGATCGACTGGTAGGCGCGTTTGCTTTCGACGGGCGAGATGTTGTAGCGCGCCTCTATCTGCTGGAGCTGCTTTTTCGCGGTGGCGAGGCGGCGCTTGTAATCTCGCTCGTCCTCGGCCTTGATGCGGCGCTTCCCAAGCTTCTCCGTGAAGTTGTCCACCTCGCGCTCGGCGGCGCGACTCTCCTTGTGGACGGCGCGGAGCGAGTTGATGAGTCGCTGGCGGGCGCGCTCCGTCAGGTTGAGCCGCCCAATCTCCTGCGCGACTTCGAGGCGCATGCGCGCCACCTTGCGCTTCAGGCGCATGAGCTTCTTAGACTTCTTGCCGCGCGTCAGCTTCTGCTCGGCGCGCAGGCGCTCCCACTCCTTGAGGCCCGCCTTGTAGAGCTTGCGTATGTTCTGTATGCCCTCGACGGTCCACTTGAGGTACTCGTCGGCCTTGTCCTCGTCGCCGGTCAGTTCGGCCTGCTCGGAGAAGGTGACGATGTCTCGGATGTTGGTCGCGTCCCTTTCAAGCTCGTCGCCGATTCTCAAAAGTTCTTCGACGGCGATGGGCGAGCGGGCGATGGCCTTCTGCGTCTTGAGCTGGCCGCGCTCGATGCGCTTGGCGATGGCGACCTCTCCCTCTCGCGTCAGGAGCGGGACGACGCCCATCTCGCGCAGGTAGAGGCGCACGGGGTCGTTGGTCTTTTCGAGCGCGCCGGCCGAGAGGTCTAACTCGATGTCTTCGTCAACCCCCTCGTCGTCGTCCTCGTCGGCGGCGAGGGCGGCGGCCTGCTCTATCAGGCGCTCGTCGGAGTCCGCGACCGGGATGTTTGAGCCTTCGAGCTTTTGCAGCACGTCCTCTATGTCGTCGGGCGAGACGATGTTGTCCGGCAGCTCGCGGTTGAGGTCGTCGAACGTGAGGTACTTCTTGTCGCCGCCCAGCTCCAGCAGGCGCTGCATCACGTCGTCGCGGTCTTTCTCTTCCATGCTCAAGTTCTATTCACCTCCGCGCTTGGCAAGGACCTTCCGAATTTGAGGGGAAAGCCGCGCGTCCATCTGTAATTTTAATCAGGGCGCATTATTTCAACTGCCAGGTGAAAGAATAGACGCGCCGTTCTAACTCAAGTCGTTCCGCCGCTAGCTTCTTAAACTGTTCGTAGTCGCCGTTTGTGTCGGCGACTTGGATTTGGGCTTCCAGCTCTTTTCGCTGTCGTTCAAATTTCCTGTCCCATAACGTAGCCAGGCACCTTTTTGCTTCGGCTTCGGTATCGTCCATCGCTTCGCCGTCTTCACGCTGAGGCTCACTCCACCACAGGAGGGTGATGAATTTACTCAGCTCCTCGTCGTCAGCAACTTTCGCGCTCAAGGAATCAAAGTCAACGTTCTGACCTAACTGATCGAACTCAATCAGCGCGCGGAAAACAGGGGCAGTCGGCAAGTCTTCGTAGTCAGCTTCCTCCATCCGAGGCAAGATGGCGCGGCGAAGCTCCGCGTCGTGGACGAGCAGCTCCAGGAGCTTCTGTTCGGCGATGGTCGGCTGCGCCCCCGCGGCGCGGACGATCTTCTGCCGCACGTCTTGCGCGGGCATCTGGGCGCTCGCCCTGATGGTCTGCCACAGTTCCTTGCGCAGCGCCGGCTCTTCGACGCGCAGGGCGTCCATCGCCATGTCAAAGTATTCGCGCTTCTGAATCGGGTTGCGGACGGCGCGGACAAACGGGAGCGCCTCTTCGACGGCTGCGGCCTTGTCGGCCGGGCGCAGAAGGTTGCGGTCCCTGACCGCCTGGTCGAGCACGAATTGGATGTGTGGGAGCGCCTTGCCCCGCCGCTCGTGATACGCCTCTGCGCCGTGGGTTCTGATGAACTCGTCGGGGTCGGCGTCGTCAGGGAGAACCAGTACCTTAATCTCGAAGTCTTCCGCCAGCAGCGTCTCGATAGCACGCTTCGCCGCCTTCACGCCCGCACTGTCCCCATCATAGTTGACAACCACCTTGCGCGCAAACCGCCCAAGTAGCTTCGCCTGCTCGGACGTTAAGGCCGTCCCCAAAGAGGCCACACAGTTGCGCACGCCCGCCTGGTAGGGGACGATTAAGTCCAAATAACCTTCGACCAGAATGGCGAACTTGCGCCGCCGGATTTCGTCGCGCGTGACGTTGAGGCCGAAGAGATGGCGGCCCTTCGTGTAGGAGGCCGTCTCGGGCGAGTTCAAATATTTCGGCTCGCCGCCGGCGTCGAGCGTGCGGCCGCCGAAGGCGACGGCCCGACCCTGCGCGTCCATCACGGGGAAGATCAAGCGCCCGCGGAAGCGGTCGTAAAACCCGCCCGCGTCCTTCTTGACCACGAGGCCGCTGCGCTCGATCTGCGCTGCCGTAGCCCCGCGCTGCTTCAGATGCGACGAGAGCGCGTCCCAACTGTCCGGCGCGTAGCCCAAATGGAAAGCCTTGCGCGTCTCGTCCGCAATCTCGCGCCCTTCCAGATACTCGCGGGCCGCGCGCGCCTCCTTGTTGTTCTGCTCAAGCTGCGCCTCCCACCACGCGAGCGCCCACGAGTTCAGCTCGATGACCTCGTCCGACTCTTTTTTGCGCGCCTCGAACTTCTTGTCCTCGACCATCGCCGGCAGCGGCACGTTCGCCTTCTCCGCGACGATGCGCACCGCCTCGGGGAACGAGACGCGCTCGATCTCCATCACGAAGTTGATGACGCCGCCTCCCTTGCCGCACCCGAAACAATAGAACATCTCTTTGGACGGGTTGACCGAGAACGACGGCGTCTTCTCCTGGTGGAACGGGCAGCACGCCATCCAGTTCGCGCCCTTCTTCTTCAGCGACACGTAGTCCTGTATGACGCGCACGATGTCCGCCTGCCGGCGCAAGTCGTCAATGAATGTCTGAGGAAATCGCATCGTCTATTCTTGAGGCGACGTTAATTGGTTGAGAAAATCCGCCGGGGAGTACTTGAGTATTCCATACAAACGCTGAGAGAGTGAGACCCCATCTTCGCCCGAAGTTTGCATCGCACTTTGGTCATCAACCTTAGCGATCCCGCGTAGACGGCTGGCCGCCGACGCCCTTCGCTCCTGCGGGCGCGTCTCTTCAGTCACGCTGCGCGAAATCGCCTCCAACAACTCTATCCTCTGTTCGAGGGGAAGCTGCATAATCTCTCTGATGAGTTCTTCGTGTGTCATACCTGTCCTCCCCGTCTCATTCTACTCGATTCAGCGGCGACGCCGGAGGCGTGAAGGGACAGCTCGTGCCCTCTTACTGCTTCAGCTCGACGACGGTCGCGCCCGCGCCGCCCTGGTCCTGGGGGGCGGGGCCGTATCGCTCGACGTGCGGGTGGCCTTTGAGGAAGTCGCCGATGGCGCGGCGGAGCGCGCCCGTGCCGTGGCCGTGGATAATGCGCACCGTGTGCAGGCCGTTGAGAAATGCCTCGTCGAGAAACTTGTCTGCCTCGTCAACGGCCTCGTCGGTCGTACGGCCGATGAGGTTCAACTCCGAGCGCGCCCCTTCCGACGAGGCGCGCAGCTTAACTTCCGGCGCGCGCGCCTGCATCGCGCGCAAGACGCCGGCGCGGCTGGTCTCCGCCTTCGGCTTGACCTCCTCGACCAACTCAAGGTTGGCGAGCTTTTCGCGGAAGCGCAGCGCCTTGACACGCACCTCCGCCTCGCCGCCGCTCAATTTGTCAACGATTCCGACCGAGCCGAACGAGCGCAGCCGCACGCGGTCGCCGACAGTGATGGCGCGCGCCGCCGCGGGTGCCCTGTATTCTTCGGCCTCGGGCGCGGGAGTCGTTGCTTCAGCGTCGCTCAAGACTTTCCCGTCGCGGACGACGCGGACGGGGCGCGCGGGTTGTTGCGCGCTCACTGGCGGCGCGGTGGCGGTACGCGCGGCGCGCTGGGCTTCGCTCTTCAACTCGGCTGCGCGCTTCTGCGCCTCGCGCTCGACGCGGGCGCGCTCGGCGCGGTCTTCGATTTTTGAAACCAGCTCGCGCGAGCGGCGCTCGAAATCACTCACGGTCCTTTGAAACTCGCGCTCGAACGCGGCCTGGCGCTCGCGCTCGCGCCTGCGCGCCTCCGCGTCGAGCGAGGAATATTTCTCGGCCACGGCGGCGCGTTCTTCTTCGAGTGCGCGCCGTAAACTCTCCGCCTCTTCCGCCTCGCGCTTGATGCGGCGCAGGTATTCGGTGGCGTCGCGCGCAGACTCGCCAACGTGCCCGGACGCCGCGCGCACGATCTCTTCGGGGAAGCCGAAGCGGCGCGCGATCTCTATCCCGGAGGACGCGCCGGCCACGCCGACGAGCAGCTTGTAAGTCGGCTGCAAGGTCTTCTCGTCAAACTCGACGCTCGCGTTGATGACCGCCTCCTCGTTCGCCGCGTACATCTTGAGACCGCTGTAGTGCGTCGTTGCCAGGACGTGCGCGTCGCAGCGGCGGCGGAAGTGGTCCACGACCGCGACGCCCAGAGCCGAGCCTTCTTCCGGGTCCGTGCCCGTGCCGACTTCGTCCAGGAGGACGAGCGCAGGGGATTGGCACAGCTCGATCATGCGGCTGATGTTGGCGACGTGCGAGGTGAAGGTCGAGAGGTTGGCGGCGAGCGACTGGTGGTCGCCGATGTCCGCGAGCACGGACGCGTAGAAGGGGACGCGCGCGCGCTGCGCGGGCACTGGCAGCCCCGAGAGCGCCATCAAGGAGAGCAGCCCGGCCGTCTTCAGCACGACGGTCTTCCCGCCCGCGTTCGCGCCCGAAATCACCATCACGGGATGCGCCCCGTCGAGCGAGAAGGAAACTGGCACAACCGAGCCGCCCGCCGCGCGCAAGTTCTCTTCGAGCAGAGGGTGGCGCGCGGCTTCGAGCGCGAGGGCGCTGCTCTCGTCAATCTCCGGCACAACGCAGTCGAACCTCTCGAAGAGGACTCTTTTGGCGTTGACGAAGTCGAGTTCGGCGACGGCGCGCGCGGCGAGCTGGATTGAAGGCAACTCGCGCCGCAACTCTTCGGTCAGCGTCGAGAGGATTTTGTAAATCTCGCGCTCCTCCGTCTCGCGCAGCGCCTGAAGCTCGTTGTTCGCCTCGATGGTCTCCAAAGGCTCCACGAAGACGGTCGCGCCGGAGGAGGAGAAGCCGTGGGCGACGCCAGAGACGCGCCCGCGGTGGTCCGACTTGACGGGGATCACGAAGCGGTTGTTGCGTACCGTCACCAGCTCGTCCTGAATCGCCTCTTCCGAGCGGCGCATCAGGTTTTCGAGCGAGCGCGTGATGCGCGAGCGCAAACTCGTAATCTCGTGGCGAATGCGCGCCAGCTCCGGGCTCGCGCGGTCGTCCAGCTCGCCGCTCGGCAAGATTTTGTTCGCGACGCGCGCGGCCAGGCTGTGCAGCTCGCGCGGCAGGCTCTCGACCATCTCCCACAGGACGGGCGCGGCCTCGCGCTCCGCCAGGAGAAGTGCGCGCGCGACGAGCGCCTGCTCGCACAATCGGGCCAATTCCAAAATCTTCAAGGGCTCAAGCGTCGCGCCCTCGATCCTCAGGCGCGCGACGGCCTCTTCGGGGTCGGCCATCTCCGTGAACGACCACGAGACGCCGCGCCGCCTCAGCTCGACGCACTCGGCGAGCGCCCGTAGCTCGCGCCGCAACGACGCCAAGTCTTCGACCGGAGCGAGAGCCTCGGCGCGCGCACGCCCCATAGGCGTCTGCGCCCCGCGCCGCACGAGCGCGCGTGCGCGGTCATATTCGAGTGTGGCGAATGCCTGGTCGTTCATAAGTAAAAGCAGAATCCAGAATCCAGAACCCAGGAGCCAGAATAAAAGAAAATCAGAAGAACGGTCGAGAGCCTTTCATTCTGGATTCTGAATTCTGACTCCTGGATGCTGCCTTCTGCTTTTCGCCTTTCACGTTCTTTGCCGCCGGCGCTCCTCGCCGCGTATGGCGGCGGCGAAGAGTTCGCGCGCGTCCAGGATGACGGTGTGGCGGTGCTCGCTGCGGACGACGCCGCAGACGACCGCGGAAGAGATGTCCTCTGCGGGCGGCGCGATGTCGTCCACACGGACTTCTATGTTGCGCTCGACGTGGTTGACGGCGAGCGCCAGTTGTTCGTCGCCGCGCAGGACGATGATGGAGCTGACCGAGCGGAAGGCGCGGCCCGCGCGCTCCGTGCCGAGCAGGGTCGCGGGGTCGAGCACCGTCAGCATGCGGCCGCGCACGCTCACCACGCCAAGCACGGCCGGCGGCGCGTGCGGCAGCGGCACGGGCGCGCGCCACGCACTCACGCGCTCAACCTCGTCCGCGAAGACGCCTATATTCCACACGCCGACCTGCGCCACCAGCAACTCGCGGCCCTGCTCGCGCGCCTCCACCGCCGTCTCTCCTTCATCTTCCGTCGCGGGCGTCAACTCTTCCAGGCGTGACTGCTGCGTCACGGACCCAGACGAGGGGACGAGCGTGTCTTCAAACTCTTCGGACTTCGGCTCGGGAATTGGCACAGCGGCGGGCTGGCCGTTGCCGGGGGCGGGCGGGCGCGGCTGCGGGGCGGGCTGCTGGGCGGCGGGCGTCCCCGTGGCGAGCATCTGTTCGATGGCCTGCTGCGCCTCTTCGGCGGACCAGTTCCTGATGATCGGGTCGGCCTCTTCGGTCGTCTGCATCTGGGCGATCTGCTCCGGGCTGGGCATCTCGCCGCCTTCGAGCTTCCGCGCCGCCTCGACGCCCTCGTCGTAGGCGCGGCGCAACTCCGCGGCAAACTCGGCGGCGGTCGCCTGACGAAAGTCTCTGTCCTTTTCGAGCGCGCGCATGATGACGCGGCCCACCTCGGCGGGCACGCGCTGGTCCACTTCTTCGAGCGGGCGCGGCGGCTCGTTCAGGTGCTTGTCGCGCAGCTCGTCCTTCGTCTTCGCCAGGAAAGGCGGGTAGCCGGTGAGCGCCTCGTAGAGCGTGCAGCCCAGGGCGTAAATGTCTGTGCGGCCGTCGAGCGCCGTGAAGCCGCCCGGCCCGTCGCCGAACCACTGCTCGGGCGACATGTAGAAGGGCGTCCCGATGGGCGCGCCCTGATTGGTCAACTGCATGGAAATTTCTTCGCCGCCCTGCTGCGTGCCGCGCACTTTGGCGATGCCGAAGTCTACTATCTTGACGACGCGCGTCACGTCGCCGGCTGGGGCGCGCTCTTCGGCAAGCAGGATGTTGTCGGGCTTCAGGTCGCGGTGGATGATGCCGCGCTCGTGCGCCGCTTCGAGCGCGTCGCAGACGGCCTCGGCCATCTCGACCATCTCGGGCAGGGTGAGCGGGCCGCGCCTTTTTATCTCGTCGCGCAGGCTGCGGCCCTCGACCATCTCCATCACCATGTAGGTGAGCCCCCTGGGCGAACGCTCCAGGTCGTAGACGAGGACGGCATGCGGGTGTCGCAGCTTGCGGAGCGCGCGGGCCTCGCGCAGGAATCGCTGCGAGAGTTTGTGATTCTCGGGCGGCCCCAACATGACCTTGATCGCCACGTCGTCGAGCGCGTGGTGCTGCGCGCGATAGACCGCTCCCATCGAGCCCGTGCCGATGAGGCGCGTGAGCGTATACTTCGCGCCGAGCGATTCCTGTAGGGCCGTGGCGAGCGTGTCCGGTTCGAGCGGCTCGCCGTCGTGGGCGCAGTAGTCCGGCTCGTCGCCCGTGATGATGTGGCACTTGCGGCAGAACTTCATGGCGGTTGCGGGAGACAAGAGCGGTTCTAACACAACGAGAAGGCAAAAGTAAAAAGGTAAAAGGTAAAAGTAAGTAAGGCGGAGAACCAGTTTTTAATAAATGTGGCTCTCTGCCTCCATTTTGCCTTTTTCCCTTTGCCTTATCAAAATCCGTTTCGCCGCACGGCGCGTAACTGGTTTACAATGTCGCTCAAAGGATTATTCGAAATGAACAGCAGACTGCATCGCGGCGCGTGGGCCATTATCATCGTGAGCCTGATTTTCGTCAGCGCGGCTTTGATCAACGCGCGGCCGCTTTGTCCGGTTTCGGCGAAAGGCGATCTCAAGGTCATGGCAATCCCGCAGGAGGGGCGCGTGCGCGCGCCGGAACTGACGGGCGCGCGCGGCTGGCTCAACACCGACAAGCCGCTCTCGCTCGCCGCGCTCAAGGGCAAAGTCGTCCTTCTGGACTTCTGGACTTACGGCTGCATCAACTGCATCCACATCATTCCGGATCTCAAAAAGCTCGAAGCCAAATACGCCAACCAACTGGTCGTGATCGGCATTCACTCCGCCAAGTTTCAAAACGAAAAAGAGACGGAGAACATCCGGCGCATCATCCTCCGTTACGAGATCGAACACCCGGTTTACAACGACTCCGAGTACGCCGTCTGGCAAAGCTACG
>DASWQY010000029.1:0-116427 GCA_036403435.1 Pyrinomonadaceae bacterium | reverse complement strand
CGCCCGCGTGATGGCCTGCCTGATCCACCACGTCGCGTAGGTCGAGAACTTGTAGCCGCGCCGCCACTCGAACTTGTCCACCGCCTTCATCAGCCCGATGTTGCCCTCCTGAATCAGGTCCAGGAATTGCAGCCCGCGGTTGACGTACTTCTTGGCGATGGAGACCACGAGGCGCAGGTTGGCCTCGGTCATCTCGCGCTTGGCCTCGGTGGTCTGCGCCTCGCTGATGGCAATCGCCTGGTGCGAGCGTTTGACCTCCACGGGTGAGAGGAACGTGTCCGCTTCGACCTGTTTGAGCCGGCGCTTCGCCACGGTGATGAGCCGCTTGTACTCCTTCTCGTCCTCCGGCTTGATGCGCTTGCGGTTCAACTTCTCCGTCAGTTTGTCAATCTCGCGCTCGGCCGAGCGCACCTCTCTGTGCACGGCGGCGATTGAAGCGATGAGGCGCTGGCGCGTGTCCTCTTTGAGGTTCAGCTCCTTGATGGCGCGCGCGATGTCCAGGCGCGAGCGCACGGCCTTGCGCTTGATGCGCAGAAGTTTTTTCGATCTCTTGCCGCGCGTCACCTTCAATTCCGCGCGCAGCTTCTCCCACTCCTTGCGGCCCTGGCGCGAGAGCACGCGGATACGCTCGATGCCTTCGAGCGTCAAACGCAGGTACTCGTCGCCGCGGTCCTCCTGCTCGTCAATCTCGGCCTGCTCGGAGAAGGCGACCACGTCGCGTATGCTCAGCGCGCCGGCCTCCAACTCGTCGCCGATTTTGAGCAGCTCAGAGATGGCGATGGGCGAGCGCGCGATGACGCGGTTTGCCCTGATCTGCCCGTTCTCGATCCTCTTGGCGATTGAAACTTCCTGCTCGCGCGTCAAAAGGGGCACGCGCCCCATCTGGCGCAGGTACATGCGGACCGGGTCTGTCGCCTTGTCCTCCTCGCCCGCGGACAAGTCCAACTCGTCCTCGTCGAACGGCTCGCCGCCCTCCTCGGACGCGCCCGAAGACACGTCTTCGAGAAGCAGCGCCGCCGGGTCCGCCTCGGCCAGAGAAGCCTCGTCAAGTTTTTGCAGGACATCTTCGAGCTTGTCGGTCGCGACCGTCTCGCCCTCCTGCTCTTGATTGAGGCCGTCGAAAGGTCTGTACCTCTCGTCGCCCAGCACCAGCGAACGGAACCCTTCCTTGTTCACGTTTTTCTCAAGCATGCTCACAATTTCACCTCTCGCGCGCGTCGCCATACGTCCCTCTCCGATGCGGTAGCCTCAAAAGCAAACCATAATGATGCACCCGCCCGCCTAATAGTTTGATTTCAAGAGCCTGTTATCTTCATAAAAAAAGTTTGTCGGAAACGCGCGGCCGGGCGGCTCTCGTCCTGCCCGGCCGCGCGTCTACACTCCAAATCCGGCCTTCAGTAAGCCCTGACCTCCTGGTCCGTGCGCAGGTTATTCGTCACCGAAAATACTCCGGGGACGCCGCGCGCCGTGATGTAGGCCAGCCTGCGGTCGCCCTCGTTCGAGACGACGCCTTCCAGGCTGAGGTGCCCGCGGTTGACGACGATGTGCACGGACGGATTTGCCCCCATGAAGTAGCGGTAAAGGCCGCCCGCGCGGGCCAGCATGCGGTAGCTGCGCACGCGGATCGAATTATCGAAGGACGAGAGCGGCAAGACCTCTATCTGGTTGACGACGCGCTCGACGCCCTCGATTTTCGCCACGCGGCGCTCCGCGTCGTCCTTCGTGGACGGGCGAACCACCTGCCCGAAGAGGGTCACGGTCCCGCCCTCCACGCTGTAAGCCAGGTTGTCAAACACGCCGTAGTAGGGCAACTTGACCAACTCTCGACGGACTTTTTTCATAACCTGCTGCTCATCCAGCCCCTGCGCGTTGGCCGTCGCGGGGCTAGTGACCGCAAGCCCGGTCGCAAGGGCCAGCGTGGCCGCGACCGCGAGTACCAAATTCTTAAATTTTCTCATCTCTCTTCCCCTTGTTTAGGAAACCTTATGTTTCTTCCCGTTTGAATTGTTGCCGTGGCCGAAACTTGCGCCCGAATCGTAGCCTTCGAGCACCTTGACCACTTTTTCGAGCACCTCGAAAGCCTGCCTGCGCTCCGACTCGCTCAATTCGGCGAGCGCCTCGTCGAAGATTTCGCGCCGGCGCTCGCGGAACCTGTCCACGAGTTGGCGGCCCTCTTCGGAGAGCGCGACGATGACGCAGCGGCGGTCGTCGGCGGCCGCGTGCCGTTCGATTAATCCTTTACGGATCAGCCTGTCGGTTAGTTGCGTAATGGCCGGGGCCGAAATCTTCATCTCGGCCGCCAGTTGGCCTGTTTGCAGGGGTCCGCGCCTGAGCACTCTCAAGACCTGAGCCTGGGGCAAGGTGAGTTCCAATTCCGTCAACTGCTTCTGGTACTGGTCAATCATCAACCCGGACATGATCTCGGTAAAACTGCTCAACACTTCTTCCACCTCTCTAGCCGCAAACGACCCGGACATCAGGCCCCTCCACTACTTAACTTTCGAGAAAATTTAAGATGCCTTAAATATAAAGCCGGTTGCCCTCCGGGTCAAGCCGGCGTGGGTTAGAAAGTGAGGGAAATCCTGAAAAATTCGAGGGATTTTGGGAGCTTGGCGGCTCGCGTCCGCGGCGCTCAGCGGGGCTTTTTCCCGGCGGCCAGTTCCGTGATGGCCTTCTCCACCCGGCGGGCGCGCGTTTCGGGCCTTTTGGCCTCTTCGACGGCCAGGGCATACTCCTTCTGGTGCGTGTAGCTCAGTTTATCCCAGGCGGCCGCGGCCGATTTGTTGGCTTTGAGGGCGCGCGCCAAATCGTCTGGGGGCGTGATGGTGCGGGGCTCATCGTCGCGCTCCATCCGTACGCTGACGGTGTCGCCGCCTTTGACCTTAGCGCCGGCGCGGACCTCTCTGTTGACGACCATGTAGTGACGGCCGTCCCCTTTGGGGAAGATGGAGCTGCGGAAGGGGAACCCGTTGATGGTCCCGCGCACGGGGACGCGCGCGCGTGTGCCGAAGACCTTCTCGGCGTCGAAGGGGAGCGTCATCATCGCGGCGTCGCTGTGCTCGTGCTGTTCGAGCGTGATGCGGAATCTCTTCATGGTTTTCCTCCTCCGAGGGCGGCCCAAATATAATGCAGGCACGGGTGCCGTCACAACGCAAAATTCACCCACACGACTTGTCGAAATTTGTTGCCGCCGCGCGCGAGGCTATATACTGCCCTGACTTTCCATCCAAGACTCGCAAGCAAGGGGAGACGAGATGACCAAAGCGGACGAAGAGCAGATCAGGCTGGTGGTGCAGGACGAGCTGCTGGCGATTATCACTGACGCGCAGGAATTTTTGGGGACGAAGAAGGACCCGACGGGGATGGGCCGCCGCGCGCTCGAAGGCTTGGCCGACCTGATACGGCGCAGGCAAGCGAACCGGGCGGAAGAGTAGAGCAAGGTCTTCCGGGCAAATTAAAAACTTTCCATGAGCATACCTTTCAAATGCACTTCGTGCGGCGGGCCGCTCGAATACGACGAGGGCGGCGCGCTTACGGTGCGGTGCCCCTTCTGCGGCAGCTCCATCATCGTCCCCGAAGAGCTGCGGCCCCGGCCCGCGGCCCAGCCGTCTTCGGGCGGCTTCTTCGACGGCATCCTCCGGCTGCAAGAGCGCGCGGCCAACTTGCAGGAGATCGCGCGCCTCGCACGCGCCGGGAATAAGCTTGAGGCCATCAAGCTCTACCGCGAAATCTTCGGCGTCGGGCTCGCGGAAGCCAAGCTCGCCGTCGAGCGCATGGCGGCCGGCGAGCAGCCCGGCCACGTCTCCGTCTCGATGCACGACGCGCAGGCCCAGGCGGCGCAGCACCTGACACACAAGGCGAACCACTCGGCCGTCAAGTGGATAGTCTTCGCCGTAGTCGTCCTCATCCTCGCGGGCGTCGGAGCCGGAATCTGGGGTCTCATCGTCGGCATCAAGCATGCTACCGACACCGTCTCGCGCATCTCGTCCCCGTCCCACACCTCCGGCACGCGCGACGCGGCCATCTCGCCGGCCGCGCCCGGCTTCGCCTCAATCGCGCTCAAGTTCGGGAGCGAGGGCATTGGGCCAGGAATGTTCAGGGACGCACGCAACATCGGCGTGGACGGCGACGGGAGAATTTACGTCGGCGAGTATTTGAACGGCGGGCGCGTGCAGGCGTTCGACGCCTCCGGGAAATTCATCACGCAGTGGACGGTTGACCCTAAGATGCCGATGAGGCAGATGACGGCCGACCGCAAGGGCACGGTCTACGTCGTCCAGCGCGGCGAAATCTCCCGCTTCGACGGCGCGACCGGCAACCCGCTCGGCAAGATCGAGTACAGCAGCGCGACCGACCACGGCCGCGCCTACTTCGATCAGGCCCGCGCCGCGCCCGACGGCGGCCTCGTCGCCGTGGTCAACGACGACGACCTCGTGCGCTTCAACTCAAGCGGCCAAGTCGTGCGCGCCATCACGAAAGCACTCCAGACGCAGACCGGCGACCCCGAACGGGTGGAGGGCGTGGCCGTGGACGGGCTGGGGAACATCTACGCGCTGTCCACGCACCGCGCGGCGGTCTTCAAGTTCTCATCGGACGGCCGCTTCGTCAACAGGTTCGGCGGCTCCGGCGACGAGCGCGGCCAGCTGCACGCCGCGGACGCCATCGCCGTTGACGGCAAGGGGCGCGTCTACGTCAGCGACATCCGCGGCATACACGTCTTCGACCCCGAAGGCCGCTACCTGGACACGTTCGACGTGCCCGGCAACGTCGCCTTCGGCATGACCTTCAACGACCAGAACGAGCTGCTCGTCGCCGCGCGCACCGAGGTCATCAAGTACGTGCTGAATAAATAAAGGTGAGAACCGACACTAAGTTTAGGGCTGATTCAGGCGTCGCTGACGCGACGCGGCCAATCAACCTCATGCTTCCCCGGCCTTGAAAGGCCGGGCTAAAATCACGCGCCGCTACGCGGCGCTGTAACCGCGCGCTTTATATTATCTTGGGCGCAGATCAGATTCGGGATAATCAAATTGGAACTGACGGGCTTAACCTCCGAACAAGTCAAGGACCGGATGGCGCGGGGCTTGTGCAACGTCGCCTCCCAGACGCGCACGAAGCGGGCGCAGGAGATCGTCTTCGAGAACCTGTTCTCGGTCTTCAACCTCGTCGTCCTCGTCGTCGTCTGCTTCCTGCTCTTCTTCTACTTCAGGACCGGCCACTCGACGCTCATCCTCGACTCCATCGGCGTCGGGGCCGTCGCCCTGATTAACAGCGTGCTCGCCATCTCGCAGGAGATTAAGGCCAAGCGCGCGCTCGACAAGGTCAACCTCCTGTTGGAGCGCAAGGTCACGGTCGTGCGCGACCGCGCAGAGGTCTCCATTGACCAGAAGGAGATCGTCGTTGACGACCTCATCATCATGGGCCGCGGCGACCAGGCGGTCGTTGACGGGCGCGTCGAGAGTTCCAACCACCTGGAGATTGACGAATCCCTGCTGACCGGCGAGTCGGTCCCCATCTTCAAGAGCGCGGGCGACGAGATTCTCTCGGGCAGCTTCTGCGTCTCGGGCAACGGCACTTACGTCGCCGAGAAGGTCGGCGACGCCTGCTACGCCAACAAGGTCACCGACATCGCCAAGAAGCTCAAGCACACGCGGACGCCGCTCCAGAAAAAACTGGACCACATCGTCGAGGCGCTCCTGGTCATGGCGGCCGGGCTCGTGCTCCTGGAACTCGTCTTCGACCCGCACGCGAACGTAGACAACCTGGACTTCATCCGCCGGCTCTCGACCATCGTCATCTCGCTCATCCCGCAGGGGCTCGTCCTGATGGCCTCGATCACCTTCGCGCTCGGCGTCTACCGCATCAGCCGCATCGGCGCTATCGTCGAGCGCCTGAACGCCGTCGAGTCCTTCTCGAACGTGCAGATCGTCTGCATGGACAAGACGGGCACGCTGACGCAGAACAAGCTCTCCGTCAACCGCATCACGATGCTCGACTCCGCGCTCGACCGCGCGCAGGCCGAGAGCCTGCTCGGCACTTACGGCAAACTCTCGTCGGACAAGAACGCGACCTTGAGGACGCTCGCGCCCTTCCCGGCCGCCGCCGACGCGCAGCTCCTGGAGGAAGTCCCCTTCAGCTCCGAGAAGAAGATGAGCCTGATTCGCGCCCGCACGAACGGGTCCGAGGCGAGCTTCATCTTCGGCGCGTTCGACCTCCTCCTGCCGCGCGTCGCGCCCGGCGGCCGCGAGCGCGCCGAGGCCCTCTTCGCGGAGCACCGCCTGAGCGTCTACCGCAACGTGCTCTTCGGGCGGCTCGCCGACGGAGTCACGCTCACGGACGCGCGCGAGGACGCGGACAAGCTCTTGATCGAGCCTATCTGCATCGTCTCCATCACGGACCAAATCCGCGACGACGTGATGGAGGCCATACGCCTCTTCCAGTCGCACGACATCAGCCTCAAGATTCTGTCGGGCGACGCGCCCGAGGCGATTCAGGCCGTCGTCCGCGAGATCGGCTGGGAGATTGAGGACGACAAGCTCATCGCGGGCCGGGCGCTCGACGAGGTCGCGGACGCGGACTTCCTCAGTGTGGTCCGCGAGAAAATCATCTTCGCGAGGCTCCGCCCGGACCACAAGCTGCGCATCATAGAGGCGCTGAAGAAGGAGAAGATTTACACGGCGATGATCGGCGATGGCGTCAACGACCTGCCCGCCATCAAGGCCGCCGACATGGGCATCGCAATGGAGGAGGGGAGCAAGATCACCAAAGAGGTCGCGGACATAGTGCTCCTGAAGAACCGCTTCTCTCTGCTGCCGACCATCTTCGACGAGGGTAACAAGATCGTCAACACGGTCAGCTCGACGGCCAAGCTCTTCCTGAGCAAAAATTTTCTGGTCATCGGCCTCGCCCTCTTGCACATCTTCTTCCTCTTCGACTTCCCGCTGACGCCGCGCCGCGTCTCGCTGATTAACATCTTCACCATCGTGCTCCCGGCCTTCTTCATCGCGCTCAGGAACAACAACGCGAGCAAGCACCAACACTTCACGCGCGACCTCTACTCGTTCGTCGTCGTCTCGGCGCTCTTCATGGCGGGCGCGGCCTACCTGGGCGAGTACGTCACCAGGCGCTACTACGGGATCAACGGTGAGGAATTAGAGATGGTGATGCTGAGCATCATGGTCATCACCTCGGTCGCCAACTTCTTCGCGGTCGCGCTCCACAAGGGCGAGAAGAACGTGCGCGCCTACCTGCTCTACGGCCTCGGCATCCTCGCCGTCTACTTCGCCCTCGCCGCCAGCCAGACAAACTTCTTCCTGCTGAGGTGGCTGAAGCTCTTCTACGAGATCAACTACCTGGCCTTCAACTACTGGCCCGCGGTCGCCCTCATCGGCCTGACGAGCGCCGCGCTGCTCTTCATCGCCCAGCGGGCGCGGGAGAGGATTATCCTTGGGCATTCTAATCGCGATTGAATATAATCAACGACAAATGAGAGAGGTGGATAAAGTCTTGAAAGCGTTTCGCACCTATCTGACGATTAAAGACCCGAAGCAGGTGGTGATCTCCGACCTGCCTTTCCGCAAGGGCCAGCGCGTCGAGGTCGTCGTCCTCGCCAGGGATGAGACTGACGCTGCGCGGATTCAGGACTTAAAAGATTTATTGAAGGCCATCCAATCCCTCCCCCAGGCACAGGCACTCAGCGAAGAAGATATTGCCCGCGAGATTGAGTCTTACCGGAGCGGTCAATGAGGGTCGTCATTGACACCAACGTGGTTGTGTCGGCGGCACTGAAAGATAGAGACTCGGCTTCAATCCTGGAAGAATATAAAGAAGTCCTCACGCGCCCGAAGTTCGGTTTGCCTCTGGTCTTAAGTAACTAGACCACTCATAACACTCTGCATATCCGCGCGCCCGCAAATCGAGGCCGATATTCGGCCGCAAATTTTTGTGTCCCGATAAAATTTGAAACCCGCTATAATCCCGCGCGTGTCTCCCGTCGCCCGCGTTTTTCATGGCCTTAAAAAAGGAGTCCCCTCATGCGCTCTCTCGCACGCGCGGCTTTCATCCTGGCCGCGCTGGTCACGCCGACTCTCCGCGCCGACGCGCAGGAAGCGCCCAGGACGCAGAGCACGGCCGTCATCACGGGCCGCGTGAGCGTCGGCGGCAAGGGTGCGCCGAACGTCGCCGTGGCGCTCTACAAGTTTGAATTCAGCCCGGATCGCAGCGCCATCACGCGCGGCGCGACCGACGCCGAAGGCAACTACAGGCTGACGAATGTTCCGGCCGGCCGCTACATCATCCTGGCGCTCGCGCCCGCTTACGTCGGCCCGAGCGAGGGCGGGTTCGGCGGCACGGGCAAGACGGTCAACGTCGCCGAGGGCGAGGCGGTCGAGAAGCTTGACTTCGCGCTCGTGCCCGGCGGCGTCATCACGGGCCGGGTCCGCGAGGCCGACGGCTCGCCCGTCATAGGCGAGCGCGTCCAGCTCAACCCCGTGGGCCAGCAAGTCCACTTGCGCGGCTTCTTAAACGAGAATTCATTCATGTACGAGACGGACGACCGCGGCGTCTATCGCCTCTACGGCATCCCGCCCGGCAAGTACACGGTCAGCGTCGGCGAGGCCACGGAAGAGGGCGGCGTCAGGTTCGGCGTCGGCGGGCGCGGCTACTACTCGCGGACCTACCACCCGGACACCACCGACGCGTCGAAGGCCACCATCATCGAACTCAGCGAGGGCACGGAAGTCACAAACGCGGACATCATGGTGGGGCGCAAGTCGCGCTCGTTCATGGCGGCGGGCCGCGTTGTGGACGAGGGCGGCAGGCCCGTGCCAGGCGCGCAGGTGGGCCACGGTGCGCTGGTCAACGACGGCAAGGACCTGGGCGGCATGGGCTGGGGCTCGCTCGCCGACTCCGAGGGACGCTTCCGCCTGGACGGCCTGCTCCCCGGCCGCTACGCAGCCTTCATCTGGAGCGAAGGTACCTCCGAAGGCTACAGCGAGGCACTCAAGTTCGAGGTCACGGACAAGGACGTGAGCGGGCTGGAACTGGTGCTCCGCCGCGGCGCGACCCTGAGCGGGGTGGCGGTCATAGAGGGGACGACCGACCCGAAAATTCTCGCCCAGCTCTCGCAGCTCTCCATCGCCGTCGGCGTCGAGACAATCGGCCTCTCGGTCCCCAACTTCGGGACCAGCAGAGTGTCGCCCGACGGGAGTTGGCGTGCCACGGGCCTGCGCCCAGGCAAGGTGCGCCTGTACTCGGCCTCGCACCCTGCGCCGCTGAATCTGGTCCTCTCGCGCGTCGAGCGCGACGGGGTGCCGACGCAGGAGATAGAACTCACGCAGGGCGCGAACGTCTCTGGCGTCCGCGCCATCTTCGAGTACGGGGGCGGCAGTGTACGCGGCCAGGTCAACATCGCGAACGGCCCGCTGCCGGACGGGGCGCACCTCTCTGTCAGCGCGCACAGGCGCGGCGACGAGGCCGGCCTCGGCTACATGAGCCACGGCGTGTCGGTTGACTCGCGCGGGCAATTCGTCCTTGAGGGCATGCCCGCTGGCGAGTACGAATTGACGCTTGAGACTTACTTCGAGTACGCCCCGGCGTCGCCGCCGCACATGTTTCCGCCTGCCGTCAAGCAGACGGTCTCGGTCGTCAACGGCGTCGCCTCCGAAGTCACCCTCACCCTGGACCTCAACGCCAAGCGCACGGGGGGCAGCAATGACTAACAACCCGACGCGCCGAAAGAGTCAACCCCTTCGCGCCTTTGCGCCTTTGCGTGAAAATCCAAAACCACTCACGCAAAGGCGCAAAGGCGCAAAGAGGAGCTTGAGTTTCATCTTCCCGGTTCTCGTCTTAATCGCCCTCGCGCCATGCGCGGCGCGGGCGCAGGCGGCGAGCGGCGCGGGCAAGGTGCGAGCAAGCTCATCGCGCGGGGGCGCGATCACGGGGCGCGTCGTCGGCGACGACGGGCGGCCCCTGGCCGACGCCGTGGTCCAGCTCTCCAAAGCGTACGGGCGCATGGCGGGGTCGCCGCTCTCGGCCAACACGGACGCCGAGGGCAAGTTCCGCGTGACGGAGCTTGAGCACGGCCTCTACACCGTGATGGTTTTGCTGCCTGGCTTCATCAACGCGCAGGAGGCGCGCTCGACCGGCGGCGACGAAGCCACTTACTACAGGCCCGGCGACAACGTCAGCGTCACGCTCGCCAGGGGAGGCGTGATTACGGGGACCGTGCGCGACGCCGAGGGCGATCCCGTAGTTGCCATCTCGGTGCGCGCCATACGCGTGCGCACCGAGGCGGGGCAGCCCTCGACCGCCGCGCGCTTCCAGGGCTTCATCCCCGAGAGGATGACGGACGACCGCGGCGTCTATCGCATCTTCGGCCTCCCGGCCGGCACCTACGTCGTCGCGGCCGGCGGCGGCCAGAGACTCTACGGCGCATTCAACGCTTACCAGGGCGATGCCGCGACCTACTTCCCTTCCTCCACGCGCGACACGGCCAACGAAGTCACCGTCCGCTCCGGCGAGGAAGCCTCCGGCGTTGACATACGCTACCGCGGCGAGCGCGGCCGCGCCGTCAGCGGGTCCGTCACGGGCGCGACCGCGGACGCCCCGAGCTACGGCATCACGGTCATACTGAGGAGGCCCACGAGCGGTGAGTTCGAGGGGATCACGGTCATCGGCCGCGACAACAAACTGAGCTTCTCTTTCGGCGGCGTGGGCGACGGCGAGTACGAGTTGACGGCGCAGCAGTGGCGCGGCGAGCGCGGCGGCGTCCTCTCGTCAATCCCGCGCCGCGTCACGGTCAGGGGCGCGGACGTAACGGGCCTCACGCTCACGCTCGCCCCGCTCGCTTCGATTGAGGGGCGCGTCCGGCTTGAGCCCGTGCCGGCGGACGAGAAATGCGGGAAGCCCGCGGGCGTCGAGGCCGTCATGGAGACGGCCGTCAGCGCGCGCCGCGCCGAGAAGACGCGGGGCCAGGAGTCTCCCACACAGCTCTTCTTCCCCATTGTCGGCGCGACGCCGACGCAGCAGGGCGAGTTCTTGATTCGCAATCTGCTCGAAGGCAATTACCGCCTGACCCTCCGGCTCCCCGCCGAGACGTGGTACGCGCGCTCAATCGCTCTGCCCGGCGCGACACAGGCCCAGCCGGGCGCGGCGTCGAAGCCCGCCGCAACGTCGGGCGCGCAGCCCGCGGGAGTCTTCGCGCTCAAAATGGGCCAAACGCTCGCCGGCGTGGACATCCCGATAGCGCAGGACGGCGCGGCCATCACGGGGCGCGTGCGCGCCGCCGCCGAAGGTGACGCGCCGCCCGCTAATTTGAAAGTCCAGCTGGTCCCCACGGAACGCGAGCGCGCCGAAGATGTCTTGCGCTACTCGGAAGTCGCGCCCGCCGAAGACGGCACGTTCAGCCTGACGAACCTCGCGCCGGGCCGCTACAAGCTCCTGCTCCGTCCCGTCCCGGAAACCGGGTCAGCGTCCCTGCGCCCGCTCGCCTGGGACGCGCAGGCGCGCGCCCAACTCCGCCGCGACGCCGAGGCCGCGACCGCGCCGCCCGTCGAGCTGAAACCGTGCCAACGCGTCACGGACTACGAGCTGCGCTACGTGCCGGCCGCCGCGGGCAAGCCTTAAGCTGCGGTGCTGGGTTGAGAGTGTGAGACCCCGCTGGCTCTATTTTCCCCAGGCTGCTTTTGCCCACCTCCGACGCCGTGTGCTTAAATGTCTCTTCGAGGAAAAATCATGCGGCACAAACACACGCTCGACCCGGCGCACACGGCGCTCGCCGTCATAGACATGCAGGAGGGCTTCCGCTCTCATATCTCTGACTTCACGGAGACGGCCGCGCGCATCGCGCTCGTCGCGCACGCGGCGCGGCTCCTGAACGTCCCCGTCATCGTCACCGAGCAATACCCGAAAGGGCTCGGCCGCACGGCGGGCGAGCTTCAGGCTGTGCTCCCGCCCGACATCAACATCATCGAAAAGACGGCCTTCAGCTCCTGCGGCGCGAACGCCTTCGAGGCCGAACTCGAACGCGTGCAGGCCGTGCACGTCCTCGTCTGCGGCATAGAGGCGCACGTCTGCGTCAACCAGACGACGCACGACCTCCTGGCGCGCGGCTACCAGGCGCACCTGCTGACCGACTGCATCACGGCGCGCTCCGCGCAGAATAAGCAGGTCGCCCTCGCCAAGATGCAGCAGAGCGGCGCGATTCCCTCCTGTACTGAGATGGCGCTCTTCGAGCTGATGCGCGACGCGCGGCACGAACAGTTCAAGGCGATTCAGAAACTGATTAAATGAAGAATACAGGAGTCAGGAGTCAGAATGGAAAAGGCTGAGAGCCGCTTCAACAGATTTTCTTTTCTTCTGACTCCTGACTCCTGACTTCTGACTCCTGCTTTTATGGATTTCCTTTCATCACTAAACCCGCAGCAGCGCGTGGCCGTCACGGAGACCGACGGGCCGCTGCTTATTCTGGCGGGCGCGGGCTCAGGCAAGACGCGCGTCATCACGTACCGCATCGCGTATTTGATCGCGGAGCGCGGTGTGGCCCCGCACAACATCCTCGCCGTCACGTTCACGAACAAGGCGGCCGAGGAGATGCGCGAGCGCGTCCGGCGTCTCCTGAGTGACCAGCCGTTGGCTTCCGCGCCGCTCATCTCCACCTTCCACAGCCTCTGCGTCCGCATCCTGCGCCAGCACATAGAGGCCCTGAACGCGGGCTACACGCGCTCGTTCACCATCTACGACCAGGACGACTCCGTCAGGCTCGTCAAGGCTTGCATTAAGGATTTGGGTTACGACGACAAGCAACTCGGGCAGCGCGCGACGCAGGGCGCGATCTCGGGCGCGAAGAACCGCCACGGCGACGACGCCGAAAGCTACGCGGCGCGCGTCGAGTACAACGACGAGAAGCGCACGGCCATCGCGCGCGTCTTCAAGCTCTACGAGGACCGCCTCGTCAACAACAACGCCCTGGACTTCGACGACCTGCTGATTAAGACCGTCCAACTGCTGCGCCGCGTCCCCGAAGTGCGCGACTACTACAACAACCGCTTCCGCTACATCCTCGTGGACGAATATCAGGACACGAATATGCTCCAGTTCGCCCTGATCCGCTTCCTCACCGAGAAGCACCAGAACATCTGCGTCGTCGGCGACGAAGATCAGTCTGTCTACAAATGGCGAGGCGCGGACATCACGAACATCCTGAACTTCGAGCAGCACTACCCGGACGCGAAGGTCATACGTCTTGAGCAGAACTATCGCTCGACGCAGACGATCCTCGACGTGGCGGGCGCGGTCGTCAAGAACAACACGGAGCGCAAGGGTAAGACCTTGTGGACGGCCAACCCTTCGGGCGAGCGCATACGCTACTACCAGGCTTTCGACTCGGACGCGGAGGCTCGCTTCGTCGCCGCCAAAATCGAAGAGCACCGCCGCGCGGACCCCGACATGCGCGCCGCCGTGCTCTATCGCACGAACGCGCAGTCGCGCGTCTTCGAGGAGGCTCTGCGGCGCGCAGGGCTAGCCTACAACATCGTCGGCGGCTTCTCCTTCTACGAGCGGATGGAGGTGCGCGACATCATCAGTTATCTAAAACTCGCGCTCAACCCGCACGACTCAATCGCGCTCATGCGTATCATCAACAGCCCCGCGCGCGGCCTCGGCAAGCAGACGCTCGACGAGATGGAGCGCCGCGCTAAGGACTACGGCGTCTCGCACTGGGAGACCATCAGCATCATCACCGAGCAGGAGGCGAAGGGCTTAAACCCGCGGGCCACGGCCGCGCTCAGGAACTTCAAAGAGATTATTACTAATCTCGTCAGCGCCGCGACGAACGCCGCGGCGAGCGAGTCGCCCGTCTCCGACGTGGTCAAGGCAGCCATCCTGGACACGGGCTACGCGAACGCGCTCAAGGCTGAGAATTCGGACGAGGCCGAGGCGCGGCTGGAGAACTTGCAGGAGTTGGTCAACGCCGCCGTGGACTACGACAAGCAGGAGGGCGAGGGCTTGCGCGACTTCATAGACCATGCCGCGCTCGTCTCCGACACGGACCAGTACAAGCGCGACGCGCCCGTGACTTTGATGACGATGCACGCGGCGAAGGGCTTGGAGTTCCCGCTCGTCTTCATCGTCGGCATGGAAGACGGCCTGTTCCCGCACTCGCGCTCGGCCACGGACCCGGCGGAGCTGGAGGAGGAGCGCCGCCTCTGCTACGTCGCCATCACGCGCGCCGAGAGGTTTCTTTACGTGACGCACGCCATGAAGCGGCGCGTCTATGGCGAGGAGATGGCTAGTGAGCCCTCGCAGTTTCTCAACGAGATGCCGCTCGACTTGATGGAAGACCTCTCGCGCGGCAACTCCTGGCTCTCGTTCGCGCGCTCGTCCTCGACGCTCGAAAACAAGCACGCCGCGCAGGCCCTTCGCGGCGACACGCGCGAGCGCACGAGGTACGCGGGCAAGACCTACGACTCGGCCGACTCCATCGCCGAGTTCTTCCGCAAGCGCGGGCAACAGCTCGGCGGCCCCACGCCTAAGACTCAGCCCGAGCCGACCATCAAACGTCGCGCCGCGAGCGCGAGCACGAGCGGCCCTTCGACCTCATCCTCGGGCGGCGACTTCGCCCCAGGCTCGCACGTCCGCCACCCGAAATACGGCCGCGGCCTCGTCCTCCGCCGCGAAGGCTCCGGCGACTCCGCCAAACTCACCGTCAGCTTCCCCGGCTTCGGCCAGAAGAAGCTGATTGAGAAGTACGCGGGGTTAGAGAAAGCCTAAGAATTCACCACAGAGGCACAGAGAAGATTTGAGATTTCAAACCCCTTTCTTCCCTCTGTGTTCCTCTGTGTCCCCTGTGGTGAACGTCGCCTTATCTCTGACTCAACTTCCAATTGACCCAGCACCCGCGGTGTAAATGCATTGACGCTACCCTGAGCCTATGTTAGCTTTTGCCTGCTTACACAGTAACCGTACAGCCCAGGCTTGTGACTTTCGCCGCCCCCGCGCGCCAAAACACTCTCGCTGTTGTAGCCCCGCGCGCGACAGATCAATTTCGGAAACCAAAGTGTGACATCATGAGCGCAACAGAAACTCAAAAGTTGGCGTCCGACGCGCCCGGCGACTCGCTCGACGCGGCCGGCAGCACCCTGACCGAGGCGAACAACATAGACAAGATCAGGGAGATTCTCTTCGGCGTGCAGATGCGCGACTACGAGAAGCGGTTCTCGCGCCTCGAAGAGCGCCTCCTCAAGGAATCCTCGGACCTGCGCGACGACACGCGCAAGCGTTTCGAGGCCCTGGAGGCTTTCGCCAAAAGCGAGTTCGAGGCCCTCTCGGAGCGCCTCCTCGCGGAGCAGAGGAACCGTGACGAGTCCGTGCAGCATCTGTCGCGCGACCTGCAAGACACCGGCAAGAGGCTGGAGGGCAAGCTCGGGCAGCTCGACGAGCAGACCTCGCGCGCCCAGCGTGACCTGCGCCAGCAGCTTCTGGACCAGTCGAAGAACCTCTCCGACGAGATACGGCGGAAGTCGGACGAGCTTTCCGCGCTGCTCGACCGCCAAGTGGCCGAACTCGGCAACGCCAAGACGGACCGCGCCGCGCTCGCCGGACTCTTCTCGGAGGTCGCGCTCCGCCTGAACAACGAATTCAAAATCCCCGGCACCGACTGAGGGCCGCCGACAAGACCGGGATAACCGTAGGGGCGGAGGACTTGGCCTCTGCCCCTACATGATTGATGCGCGCGCCCGCAGGGCTTTTGTGTCTGAGTCCGTATGCCGGAAGAGACGATGATCGAGCCTCAATCACATGACGTGCTCACGGAAGCCCTGCGCAAGGACGAGCCTCGCGGCGACGAGGAGATGAGGGAGCTGCGCAGTCTGCTGCTCGGGCCTGCCGAACAGCAGATCGCGGAGATTCACGAGCGGCTGCAAGACCCGCGCCGGCAGTTGGAGGAAGTCAGCCGCGTGCTGCCCGCGGCCGTCTCCGCGCGCACGCGCCAGGACGGAGAACTCGGAGAGGCCCTGGGCCCGACCGTCACCAGGGCCATCGAGCGTTCGGTGCGCCGCAACCCGCAGCCACTGGTGGACGCCATCTTCCCCGTCATGGGCCCCGCCATCCGCAAGGCCATCTCCGTCGCCTTGAGCGGCATGATCCAGTCGCTCAACCAGACGATGGCCCACAGCTTCTCGGCGCGCGGCCTCAAGTGGCGCATGGAGGCTTGGCGCACCGGCAAGCCCTTTGCCGAAGTCGTGCTGCTTCACACGCTGCTCTACAGGGTCGAGCAGGTCTTCCTGATACACAAAGAGACGGGGCTGCTCTTACAGCACGTCGTCGCGGGCGGCGCGGCCGCGCAGGACGCCGACATGGTCTCGGGGATGCTGACGGCCATACAGGATTTCGTCCACGACTCTTTCCAGTCGCCCGAGGGCGAGCAGTTGGAGACGATGGAAGTCGGCGACCTCACGGTCTGGGTCGAGCAGGGGCCGCTGGCGCTCCTGGCCGGCGTCATCCGTGGCACGGCCCCGCAGGATTTGAGGCTCGTCTTCCAGGGGACTCTGGAGAGGATTCATCTTGAGTTCCACGACCGGCTGATTGATTTCTCCGGCGACGCGTCCGAGTTCGACCCCGCGCGCCCGCTCCTCGAAGACTGCCTGCAATCGCAGGTTGACGAGGAGAAGAGGGCGGCCAGCCACAGACGCGTTCCCATCCCCGTCATCGCCGTCGCGAGCCTCGTCGTCGTAGCACTTCTGGTCTGGGCCTTTTTCGCGGTGCGTAACCGGCAACGGTGGGACAGCTACGTCGAGCGGGTCAAGAACGAGCCGGGCATCGTCGTCACGGAGACTGGCACACGCGGCGGGAAATATTTCATCACCGGCCTGCGCGATCCGCTGGCGCGCGACCCCGCGGAATTTTTGCCCGAGACGAGCGTCGCGCCCGAAGATGTCGCGAGCCGCTGGGAGCCTTTTCAGGCGATGAGTCCAGAGTTCGTGCTCGCGCGCGCGAACAAGTTGATTGCGCCGCCCGAGACCGTGAGCCTCAGGCTGGACGACGGCGTCCTCGAAGCCGAGGGCTTCGCCACTCCTGAGTGGATAACGGAGACGCGCCGCGCCGCGCGCTTCGTTCCGGGCGTCAGCCGCCTCAAGGACGACCACCTCCTCGACGTTGACCGCATACTCAAGCCGTCGCTCCTCTTCGTGCTGGACGAGACGACGCTCGCGCCGGGCCAGGAGGAGAAGTTCCGCGAGCTTATCGCGGACATAGAGCGTTTACAATCGCTGGCCGCGGCGCTCAAGAAGAACGCGCGCCTGGAAATCACGGGCCACGCCGACGGGAGCGGCACCGAAGAGCGCAACGAAGAGCTGCGCCGCGGCCGCGCGGAGGTGATCGTCGCGGAACTGAACAAGAGGCTGCCGCCGCAAAACAATCTGACGATTGTGGCGGCCGGGTCGAAGGAGCGGCTGCGCGACGAGGTTACGGAGTCCGACCGCGCCGCCAACCGCTGCGTGACTTTTAAGATTATCCTCAGTGACGCACCATGAGAGAGGCACTTTCGCCATGATGGCTGAGCGCAACATCGTACAGAAGAAGATCTGCATGCTCGGGACTTTCGCCGTCGGGAAGACGAGCCTCGTGCAGCGATTCGTCCAGAGCATCTACTCGGACAAGTACCACACGACCGTCGGCGTCAAGATTGACAAGAAGGTCCTGGACGTGGACGGCGGGCGCAAACTGATGATGATGCTCTGGGACATAGAGGGCGCGGAGCAGGCGCACGACCTGCGCAAGTCCTACCTGCGCGGCGCGGCCGGCTATCTGCTCGTGGCCGACGGCACGCGCCGCGACTCGCTCTACACGGCCCTGGAGATTCAGGCCCGCGCCGAAGAGGCCGTCGGTCAAGTGCCGCGCGTCTTCCTGCTCAACAAGGCGGACCTCGTGGACACGTGGGAGGTGGAGGAGCGTGAGGTCGAGGCGCTCGCGCAAAGAGGGTGGCACGTGATTAAGACGAGCGCCAAGACGGGCGCGGGCGTCGAAGAGGCTTTCACGGCCCTGGCCCAGAAAATGATGGAGAGTTGATGATGAGCGATTTGCCCGTGCCCGTGCGAGACTTCATCCTGGAACTGACCGAGGACGCGCGCTCGCCCGCGTACATGCTGGTGGGGGACGACAACCGGCTGGCCGCGTGGGGCGGCGACTGGAGCGCGCACGATGTCGTGGGCCTCGACGAGCGGATGGACGTTTCGGAACACATCACCTTCCTCCACGGCATGCTCCCGCTCGAAACCCCGAACGTCTTTCTGCCGAACCTCCAGACGCACGAGGGCCTTTACGCCGATGTCTATCTCTTCCGGCGGAAGGAGGGGACGTGGGTCCTGCTCCTGGATGCCACGGCGGACGCCAGCACGCGCCAGCGCATGCAGCAGAAGAGCCACGACCTGCGCCTGCGCGTGGGCGAGTTGGAGCGCGAGGAGGACGCGCTCTACGAGGTCCAGGGCGTCCTGGAAGAGAAAGTCAGAGAGCGCACGCATGATTTGGCGGAAACGAATTCGCGGCTGAGGAAGGAGCTGGCCGAGCGCCAGCGCATAGAGAAGGAGCTGCGCGAGAGCGAGGCGCGGTTCCGCCGCCTCTTCGAGTCGAACATGATCGGGATCATGTTCTGGGACTTGAAGGGGGCGATCACGGCCGCCAACGACGCCTTCCTGGACACGCTCGGGTACACGCAGGACGACTTGCGGCTCGGCCGTGTGCACTGGGACCAGGTCACGCGGCCCGAAAAATTCAACCTCGACGAGAAGGCGTTCACGGAGATGCGTGAGACCGGGGCCTGCTCGCCCTTCCAGCGCGAGTTCATACGCCAGGACGGCACGCCCGTCACGCTGCTCTTCGGCGCGGCGCTGCTCGAAGGCAGCCAGAACAAAGTCGTCTGCTTCACACTCGACCTCGGCCGCTACAAATAAAGAGAAGTTTTACGCAAAGGCGCAAAGACGCAAAGAAGACCGCGAAGGTGTTGAAGGCTCCTTCATCTTGCGTGCTTTCTTCGCGTCTTCGCGCCTTTGCGTGAAACTACTTTCTCACCCGGTCAACCAGTTCACGAAACCCCGCATCAATTGGGTTGTCACCAAACCGGCAACCCAAGCTCCGCCGCCGGGCCGTTAAGGAATCTCCCCAAGAATTCCCTTCTTTCTCTTCATCTCTCTGGAGGCTACCTATGAGACCCAAACTGCTGCTGCTGACCCTGGCACTCGTCTGCCCACTCAACCTACAGGCGCAATCATTGCGCGCCGCGCACAGGCGCGCGGCCCCCGCCGGACAGGCGGGCGCGGCCGCCCAGACGACGCGCGCGCCGCGCACGACTTCGCTCCCCATCCGCCGCGTGATTCTTTACAGCAACGGCGTCGCCTACATAGAGAGGCGCGGGCTGGTCACGGGCCGCGCCGAGATAGACCTCTCGTTCAAGCAGTCGCAGGTGGACGACGTGTTGAAATCAATGGTCGTCCTGGACCTCGGCGAGGGTCGCATCGGCGCGGTCAGCTACAACTCTTCGGCCCCGCCGTCGGCCCGCATGGCGGACATCCCCTTCTCCATCGCGGCCGAGTCCGGCTCCGACATGCAGGGCGGCCTTGCCGGAGTTTTGAGCCAGTTGCAGGGCGCGCGCGTCGTCGTCTCCACCGCGACGCGCACCGCGACCGGCTCCATCCTGACGGTCGAGGAGCGCACCATGCAGCCGGACGACAAGAAGCCTCCGTTCAAGACGCACGCGCTCGTCATCGCCTCGGAGGGGGGCGAGCTGGCGAGCTTTGAACTCTCGGAGGTGCGCTCCGTCAAGCTCGCGGACGAGGGCGCGCGGCGCGATATCACTGAGTTTGCGCACGCGAGCGCCTCGGCGCGCAGGCGCGACGCCAAGACCATCGCGGTGACTTCGGACGGCGCGGGCGCGCGCGAGATGGTCGTCAGCTACACCATCGCCGCGCCGATCTGGAAGACGACTTACCGCGTGATGCTGGACTCTTCGGGCCAGCCCTTCTTCCAGGGCTGGGCCATTGTTGACAACGTCAGCGAGGAGGACTGGGAGAACGTTTCGCTCTCGCTCGTCTCGGGCAAGCCCATCTCCTTCATCCAGCCGATTCAGAAACCCTTCTACCGCTACCGCCCCGTCGTCCCCGTGCCTGACGATTTGAAACTGGACCCGCAGGTCTACGAGCCCGAGGGGTTGAACATGGGCGGGGGGGACCGGGGCGACGGCAGCGGCGCGGCCGGCGTGGGTGCAACCGTTGACACCTCGTCGCAGGGCTTCCTCAATGCGACGACATCGAGGCAGGTCCAGCAGCTTCCGCTCGGCGGCAGGAATGCTACAGCGAACAACATGCTCCTCGACGGAGTTACGCGGGGGCCGTCCGTGGCGACCACGACGCTGAGCGACGCGATCAGCAGCCAGAGGGTCGGGGTCGAGGCCGCGGCCACGGGCAGCGAGGTCGGCGACCTCTTCGAGTACCGCATAGACCAGCCCGTGACGGTCAGGCGCGACCGCTCGGCGCTGATTCCCATCCTGCAAACGAAGATGGCCGGCGAGCGCGTCTCGATCTTCAACGAGAGCGTGCGCGCAGACCGTCCTTTGGGCGGGATGCTTTTGGAGAACACTTCGTCGCTCACGCTCGAAGACGGCTCGATGACCGTCATCGACGGCGATGCCTACGCGGGCGAGGCGCTGATGGAGAGATTAAAGCCGGGCGAGAAGCGCCTTATTTCGTTCGCGCTCGACTTGGGGACGCTCGCCACCGTGCGCGTCAAGGAGGACCGCAATCCGACCTTTCTCATCAAGGTCGTCGGCGGCGTCTTCCAGGCCCACTACTACCGCACGACCGAGAAAATCTACAGGTTCACCAACCAGACCGACCGCCCGCGCGTCGTTTACGTCGAGCACCCCGTCAACCAGGGCTGGGAGCTGACCGACAAGACCCGCAAGCCCGACGGCAAGAGCACGCGCTTCTACCGCTTCCGCGTCCCCCTTGAGCCGCGCCAGACGATTGAGCTGCCCATCAGTGAGCGCCAGGCCCTCATGGACTCCTACATCCTCACGGACTTCACCCGCGCCGACCTCGAACTCTTCATCACGCGCAATTACGTTGACGCCCAGACCCGCGCCGCCCTCGAACGCCTCATCGAAATCAAGACCCGCATCGCCGCCGTTGACGCCCGCATCACTGCCATCAACGCCGAGGCGGAAGAAATCTCGCAAGACCAGGAACGCCTCCGCGAGAACATCAAGGCCCTGACCGCCACCGCCGAAGCCAAACAACTCATCACCCGCTACGTCGCCAAAGCCGACGAACAGGAGTCCCGCCTCGAACAACTAACTAAAGACCGCAAGGCCGCCTCGGAAGAACGCGTCCGTCTCCAATCCGAACTCGACGCCGCCATCCGCGGCCTCGACATCAACCGCAACCTGACCGAGTAAAGTAAAGTGGAAATGGGCCAGCGGAGCGCAGGCACGAACAGTCGCAATAGTGGAAGGCGGCCGAGGCAATGTCCCTCGGCCGCCTTCCACTATTCTGAGCTTTCCGTTCAACGCCGCAGCGCCGTCCGCGAGCACCTTGCAAGGCGGCGCGAATGGTATTTCGATTTACTCGCGTGCCTTTAAGGAAGATAATAATTCCACGGTCGAACTTTTTTGTGGAATAGTCCTTTACGAAAAATATGAGGAGGCGTTGAGTTGACAACTATCGGAACCGTCGAGAGTTTGTGGCGTTACCCGATTAAAAGTATGAGCGGCGAGGCGATGGCCGAAGTGTTTATGGGATTTTCCGGCATTTACGGCGACCGATGCTTTGCCTTCAAGAATTCATCCGCACGCAAAGGATTTCCTTATCTGAACGCAACGGGACAGGAGCACATGCTGCGCTATCGCCCACAGTTTCGTTATCCCGAGAGAGCAGTGAAACCGCCGAATTTGACTGAAGCGATGAGTATCGCACCCGGTGTCACTCCGGCGAACGCCGAACCGGGCGACCTGATTCTGGATGTCGTCACGCCGTCGGGTGCAGTCGTCGCCGTTGACGACCCGGCGTTAATAGAAATGCTCGGTGAAGGATTGCGTGGTGAAAATCACCTCACGCTCGTACGTTCGGACCGCGCGTTGACCGACTGTCGCCCGGTTTCGTTGATTAGCCTGCAAACCGTCCGACAGGTCGAAGAGGAGCTGCGCATTCCGATTGATAAACGACGCTTTCGGGCAAACGTCTATCTTAATCTCGCATCGGATTACGGCTTTGCCGAGGACGAGTTGGTCGGCCGCAAACTGCGCATCGGACCGAGCGCGGTGATGATGGTTCTGGAACGAGACCCGCGCTGCAAGATGATTTCACTCGACCCCGACACCGGCGAACACAACCCGGAAGTTTTACGCAAGGTCGTCAAAGCGCACGCTAATCTTGCCGGCGTTTATTGCGCCGTTCTGGTTGAAGGGATATTGACGAAAGGCGATTCAATCCATCTGTCGGACTAAAAAGGTTTTCCTATCAGGACAGATGAGGCAACTATGTTTGTGCCAAAGTTCGGGGGGGGCCGGAATCATTTCCGCCCCCCCCGAGTGTTGTCCGCTGGCTTCTTTCGATTAGCCTTTGGTCAGTTCGTCGGCGATTTGTTTGGCGTCGAAGACCTTGCGGAGGACTTCGAGGATGCCGCGGGAGTCAACGGAGATGGAGCGGTTGACCGCTTCGTCATAGTAGAAGTTGCCGACGAGCGATTGGATGTTGCCATCGAAGATCAGGCCGACCAGTTCGCCGTCCTTGTTGATGGTGGGCGAGCCTGAGTTGCCGCCGATGATGTCGTTGGTCGAGATGAAGTTGTAAGGTGTCTTCAGGTCGAGCTTGGCCTTGCGCTCGGTCCAGCGCGGCGGGAGGTTGTACGGGAATTTCTGTTGGAACTTCGTCGAGCGGTCGTAGAGGCCGCCGATGGTCGTGAACGGTTCGAGCTTCTGGCCGTTCTCGGTGTAGCCCTTGACCGCGCCGTAGGAGAGGCGCAGCGTGAAGGTCGCGTCCGGGTAGAGCTTCGTGCCTTCGGTCTCGAACAGCGCGCGCGCGATCTTGCCGTAGCTCGTGCGCTCGACGCCGACCACTTCGCTCTCGTAACGCTTGCGCACCTCGCGCGACTCCTTGTCGATCTCGCGCGCGAGCACGATCATCGGGTCGGTTGACTCCTCAATCGCTTTCGCCCCGCCGGCCGCGAGCTGCTTGCGGTAGTCCACGTCCTTGAGCTTCGTCCCGTCAATCAACTCGGCGGCGCGGGCCTCGGGCGTCTTGCCCGCGAGGACGCGCTTAACGACTTCGTTGTCCGCGCCCATGACCTCGGCCATGAAGGCGAGCGAGTCCGCCAGCTTCAGCTTCTCGAAGTCTGTGTGAATCGGCGCGGGCGAGTAGAGCGCCAGCTCCAGCGATGAGCGGCGCGCGTCCGTGTACTCGGGCAGGCGCTCCGCGTTCGGCTTCCCGTTCTCGGCGGCGAGCCTGACGAGCGCGCGGGCGAAGCCGAAGAGCGTCGTATTGAAGCCCGAGCCCTGGTCCAGAATCCTGCGCTCGCGCGCGTAGGAGGCGAACCCCTTGTGCGCCGCCGCAATCGCGTCCCACGCGTCGCCGTACTCCTTCTGCCGCCGCGCATCGCCCGCGATTGCCTTGCGCAGCGCCTCTTCGGACTGGCGCTTCTGCGCGACCAGATTCTTGTCCTGTAGGCCGGCGAGCTGGCCGCGGTAAACCTTCAGGCTGTTCTGCACGCCGTTCAGTTCGTTCTGCGCCTGGCGCGTCTGCTCCTCGCCCATCGCCATGTACTTCTGCAACACGGCCTCACGCCGCTCCAACATGCGGATGACGAGCGGGATGCTCACGTCGCGCAACTGTTCGAGGTGCGCGACCGTGTTCAGGCGCTGCGTCGAGCCCGGATGGCCGACGACGAAAACGAGGTCGCCTTCCTTCGCCCCCTTCTCGGACCACTTCAGATAATTCTCGACGCGCACGGGCTTGTCGTTCTCGTAGGCGCGCACCAGCGCCGCGTCAATGTTGAAGCGCGGGTAGTTGAAGTTGTCGGGGTCGCCGCCGAAGAAGGCCGCCTGGAACTCGGGCACCCAGACGAGCCGCAAGTCCGTGTACTTTTTATAGCGGTAGAGGTTGTACTGGCCGCCCTGGTAGAGCGTGACCACCTCGGAGCGCAGGCCCGTCTTCTCAAGCGAGTCGGCTTCGAGCTTGCTGATGGCCGCGCGGCGCGCGCCGAAGGCGTCGGCCGCCGTCATGTCCGGCTTGACCGCGCCGTTGACGCGGTCGGTCACGTCCTCGATGCTGACGAGCATGTTCAGTTCAAGGCTCGGAATCTTCAACTCCTCGGCGCGCGTGCGCGCGACGAAGCCTTCCTTGGCGTAGTCCTTCTGCGCCGTGGAGAGTTCGCCGACGAAGTCCTCGACGATGTGGTAGTTGGTCAGGACCAGGCCGTCGGGCGAGACGAACGAGCCGGAGCCGTTGGGGAAGCGCACCGCGGACATCTGCACTTTCCTGAGCCAGTCGTCCGTCACCTCGAAGCCATACTTGCGTTTGATCTCGGCCTTCGGCACGTTGTTAATGGGCCACATGCCTTCGTCCGCGAAGGCGGCCGGCGGCAGCGTCTGGCCGACGAAGAGCGCGATTACGAGCGCGCACAAGAATTTTCTCAGTCTCATAGAAGTCCTCAAAATAAAGTTCGGTTGTGCGGAGGAGAAGTCAGAGCACCTGTTTAGAATCCGGGTCATCACAAAGGGATGCCTGAATTGATAACCGCGCGCGGCGGGTAATGTCAAGCGGGGAGACTGACGAAGGGTTGAAGGTGAGGAGCCATGAGATAACAAGGAGCCGCACGAAACAGCTTACGTTTCGTGCGGCTCCTTGTTGCCTCGCGGTTAGTTCGGGGATTAGCCGCGGCGGGTCTTCGCCTTGCGCGTCGTCGAAGCCTTCCGCGCGTTCTGCTGCCGGGCCGCATTCTGTTCGAGGGCGGCGAGGCGTACGGCAAAGGCCGAGTTCATGGCGCGCAGCTCGTCAACCTCCGTGCGGAGCTTTACGACCTCGGCCGTCTTCTTCTGCAAGTCGTTGGTGCGCTCGTCGAGCGCCTTGATGGCCGCGATGCTGACGCCCGCGAGGTCCTGCACGCCGATGGAGGTGTTGCCCGTGCCTAAGCGGAACTGCTGGTAAAAGTCCTCGGCCATCGGTCCCATGTGGCGGACGTTGTCGCCCTCGGAGATGTAGTTCCAGGTGCTGACCGGGATGGCGCGCAGGCGCGAGAGCACGTCGCGGCCGTTGACCACGAGGAAGTTCTCCTTCGTCGTGCGGCTCGACGTGCAGTTGAAGACGCCGGAGCCCGCCGGCAGGTTGCAGCCCGTCGTGCCCGTCAGGTTCGTGCGGAAGCGGAAGCCGCCCGTCGCGCGCGCCGCGAACTCGTTGTTTGCCGTGTTGCGGAACGTGTCGGCGCTCGCAGTGGCCGAGCCATCCGACCAGACGAACGTGCCCGAGAATCCGTTGTTCGAGGCGAATTTGCCCATCGCCGTCGTGTGGTCCTGGTCGGCCGTCACGTTGTAGCCGATGGCGACCGCCGCGAGGCCGCGGAGGTTGAAGCTGTCGGGGTCGCACTTGCCGTTGATGAGCGGGCCGCCCGACTGCGCCTTGTTGCCGAAGGCCACGCCGTAGGTGTCGCACACGCGGTTGCCAGCGCCAGCCGAGAACCCGGCCGCGCCCTTCACCTGGTTGCCGCTGCCGAAGACGATGGAGGAAGTGCTCTCGGCCGAGTTCGTGTCGCCGAAGGCGAGCGCGTAGAGGCCGATGGCGGTCGAGTTTGAGCCGCCGGCCCACGAGAAGAAGCCGACGTTCGCGTCGTCCCATTCGGCGTCCGCGTAGCCGGAGCGGAACGCGCCCTTGTACGAATCCCACGAAGTGCGGTAGCCCTTGCCCTGCATGGGGGAGACGCCGATGCCGAGGTTGCCGGTGGCGACGAAGCTGCCGTTCTGGAAGACCTTGAACCAGGCGGGCGTGTGGCCGCCGGGGCCGGAGCAGCAGGTCGAGCCGCCGCGCAGGTTAATCATCGGGGCCGTGCCGTTGGCGTCGCCCACCGAGAGCTGCTCCGCGCCGGGGACGAACTGGACGAAGTTGGCGTCAACGTAAGCCTTGTTGGCGGCGTCGGTCGCGCTGACGGGGTTGCCGACGTTATAGACCTGCGTGCCGTTGACCGAAAGGCCGTTGACGAAGGTGTTCTGCCCGGTCCACGCGTTCTGCGCGTTGAGCTTGGCGAGGTTGGGGCTGAGGCGGTTGTCGGCAATCAGGAGGCTCGTGTTCGGGCCGTTGATCGCGTTCACGATGCTGTTGCCGGTCATCTGCCCCGCGACCACCGCCGCGCTCGTCATGCTCGTGCCGTCAGGGAAGTAGAGGGCACCGTTCGGCGCACCGATTTTGATGCTGCCGTTGACTTCGAGTTTCTGCGCCGGCGCGGCCGTACCGATGCCGACGCTGCCGTCCGCCGCCAGGACGAGTTGGTTGTTGTTCGTCACGTTGTCGGTCATCAGGCCGGCCGAGAAGATGATCGGGCGGATCAGCCCCGAGCCGACTTTGCCCGTGCCGATGACGAAGTCGTTGCCGCGCGCGCGCATGGTCAGGAACTCGTAGGCCGCCGTGTTGGCGATAAAATCCGTGTTGAAGATGGTGAACTGCGCGCGGTTGTTGGGCTGGCCCGTGCCTCTGGGTACGACCGAGAAGGACTGCGCGACGTTCGCGCCCGTCGCCGGGTAGAACTGGACCTGCGCGAAGCCGGCCGTGCGGCTCGGGTTCGTGATCGTCGGGTTGACGCCGACGCCTGTCTCATTCCCCAATTCAATCGAGCCCATGACGTGCAGCTCGCTGTTCGGCGTCGCCGTCCCGATGCCGACGTTGCCGTTCAGTTCGGTAATGACGGAGTCGCCGGCCACGCCCGTCGGGCCGTTCGTCCACTTCACGATCCTGCCCGTCGTGCCCGCGCCCGAGATGTTGGCCGTCGTGCCGGCAGTAGGTGCGCCGATCACGAGCCCGCCGTTCGTCCCCTTGAGAGCGTTGGCGCTCGTCAAGACGCTGCCGTCGCCGAAGCGTATGCCGTCGCGCGCCTGAATCGTGCCGGCCACGTCGAGCGTCGCCTGCGGCTCGGTTGTGCCAATCCCGACGCGGCCGTCGGGTGTGACGCGCATCTGCTCACGCTCCTTGCCGGCGAAGAAGTCGCCCGTGCGGAGGGTGAGCGCGCCCGAGGTGCTGGTCAACTGGCCGCTCTCGCCGTCGTGGGCCGCGACGACCGCCGAGCGGTCTTTGCCCTGGCGCAGGACGGTCAGCGACTCGATGTTGCCCTCGGCTTCGATCTTCTGCGCCTTGCGGCGTGCGTTCAGCGTCTGCGACTGCGCGGGGCTCAGCTCCGCTTTCGTCGCAACGCCGAGCGTCAACTGGCCCGCCTGCACGTTCATGGTGCCGAGCCGCTGGCCGAACTTGTTATTGAAATCTCTGACCGTCACGACCGTCAGGTACGAGCCGTCCGCGACGGGCTTGGCCGCGTCCGCCGCCTTCCAGTCGATGGCGCTCCCGGCACGCAGGCCCGAGTCGAAGACCAATTCGCCCGCCGCGCTGTAGATTTCGAGCCGCACTTGCAGGACCTGACCCGAGGCCGCGAAGCGGGCCGCCGCGCCGTCCGCCGAGGCGGTCACGGCCGGGGTCTGCGTCGTCTGGGCCTCGACCGGCTTTTCATTCTGTGCCAGCGCGCCGCCCGTAAAAAGGATTAGCGATAAGGTGATGATTAAGAGTCTGAATGGTCGGGTTGTCATGGCTTTCGTTTCCTTTAGTGAACTCCGCATCTTCGTATCAGGCCGGGTTCCCCTCGCGGCCCAGAGTCGCTTGTTTGGCTCAGGAGTTTTTTTTCCCCACCTGCTAACGCGGATTCTGTGAGGATAAGGATCACCGGGATTGAAAAATTTATAGCGGGATAAAGAAACTTTCCGGCGGCTGGGCCATCTTTGCTGAAATATTTCCGGTCCGCGCCGTGGACGCCGAGGCGCTAAAGGGTTTTGAAAGGTGCTTCCTTCTTAGAATACTTGCGCGAATTTCCCTCAGGGGTTAAAACTTGGGCGGAGTCCACCGATGAATAACGAAGCGATTGCCGGGCGGTTTGCGAAGCTGGCGAATCTGATGGAGATTCGCGGCGACGACCAGTTCCGCGTCCGCTCCTACCGCAACGCCGCCGAGGTCATAGAGACTTGGCCCACGCCGCTCAAGCAAATCGCGGCCGACGAGGGCGTCAAGGGCTTGCAGACGCTGCCGGGCGTGGGCAAGGCCATCAGCGGCAAGATCGTCGAGCTGCTGGACAAGGGGACGTTCGACGCCTGGGAGAAGCTGATTCTCGAAACGCCAGAGACCACGCTCGACTTATTGAAGGTGGGCGGCATCGGCCTGAAGACGGCCGCAGCCTTGCACCAGCAGTTCAAGATCAGCTCGCTCGACGACCTCAGGAAATTCGTCGCGGGCGGCGGGCTGGCGATGGTTGACGGCGTCGGCGAACGCAGCGCCGAGAGGATCAAGGAGAGTCTGAGACGTTTGTAGATTGACGGCCGAAAGGAAGGAGCCTTTTTTCATGAGACGAAAAAGCCTGCTCGCGCTCGCGCTCTTCGTGGTCTTCGGGCTGGGGGGCGCGGCCTCTGCGCAAGGGTTGGGCAATCTGAGAAGCTGGGCGGGCAAGTACCCCACGGAGAGGAAGGGCCGTGTCACGCGCAGCTTCTTCCGCCTCCCGGCCGTCCAGAGGCCGCTTGCCGCCACGCTCTCGCGCAAGGATTTCAACTTGCTGACGCGCACCTACCAGTTGGAGACTCCCATCAAGGAGCTGGGCGATTACCTCGCGGTCAAAGTCTGTATGCAGCACGCGTGCGACACGGACCAGGCGGGCTTCGCCATCAACCTGCGAACCGGCGCAGTCTACGTCAGGATGCAGGAAGGAGGCGAGGTGCGCCGGTTCGCCTCCAGGGGAGACTACACAGACCTGCCCCGCAACGTTCAGGACTTCCTGAACGACTTCGCCGCGACATGAAAAGCAATGATGAATGCGGAATGATGAATGATGAATGAAAAGGCTTTTTGTCTTCAATTCATCATTCATCCCGCAAAGTTCATCATTTCCTCAGTGTCCTTTCTCCATCGAAAATTTCGTGAACTGAATCGCGCCGGTATGCTCTTTGGTCTTGAAGAGGCGGAGCAAGCCTTCGCGGCGGCGGTGCTCGCGCTCGTCGTCGCCGGCCGCCGCGATGAGTTGGCGCAGGTCCGCCTCGACTTCGGGGCGGGCGTCGTTCTTGAGAATCAGGAGCGTCAGGCCGGTCAGCGGGTAGCGGTCGAAGCTTTCGAAGAGGAAGGAGCGCACGGCCGGGCTCCGGCGGAGGTGAAACATGATGATGCGGTCAATGCCGTTGACGGGGTACTGCGGGAACGCGGCCGCGTGCATCAGGGCCGAGGCGAAGTTCGTGAGCAGCAGCTCCGCCATCGCCTTGACTTCGTCGCTGCTGACAGGGTCGCCCTCGCGCCAGGCTTTGTTGTCGTAAAAGTAGGGGCGCAGGTAAGGCTTCTCGACGAGCACGCGGACGTGGTCGGTCGTCTCCGTGATGGCCCTTTGAATCAGTTGAATCTCGGGCTGCTTGCGCGAGATGTCGAGCTGCGTGATGGCCGTCTCGATCTGCTCCTGCGCGAGCCTGAGCTGCTTGCGGAAGACGGAGAAGTTGAGCAGGCCGACCGTGACCAGCAACAAGGTTCCGCCGAAACCCAGCAGCGAGATGATTACTTCCACGCCCATCTCAAATCCTCCTTCGGAAACGAAAGCGAAATTCTAAAGAAGGTTTTCGATTAGGGCGAGCCGCAACAGCGAAAAAACGGGGGCCGCGAAGTAACACGCGCACGGCGCGAAGCAGGGACAGTCCCTTTCGCGTCGTGCGCGTGTCTTCGTGATCCCCGTTTTTCGAGAATGAATAGCGGAGCGGCGCGCGTTACTGGTCGGCGTCGGCCGGGCCTGTGCCGCCGCCGCTCTTAGCACCGCCGCCGGGGCCGCCGCCCTCTGTCTCGCCGGTCGGGCTTTCGCCGCTCGTGCCGGCCGGCGCGCCCGTCAGGTCCATTTCGCCGACGGCCCCGACGGTCCCTTCCGCGCTCGAAGCGTCACTCGTCTGCGCGCCCGTGGGTAGGTAGTTAGAGCCGCCGCCCGTCACGCCGGGCCGGAAGTCGTCACGCTCGGCCTGGCCCGCGTCCCCGTCGCGGTCGCCGCCGCTGCCTGACGCGAATCTGTCCGGTCTGTCTTCAGTCATCATTCTTCCCGTTCTTCATCAACGCCTGTTCGCGTTGTTGTTGTTCGTGCCGCCGCCCATAGAGTTGTTGCCGCCCATCTTGTGACCGCCACTGCCGGCCCCGCCGTTGAGCGAGCGCGCCATTTGCAGGTGCTCCTGAAGCGTCGGCAGCGTGGCCGAGGCGAAACCCTTCAGGCCCGAGTCCATCCCGCGGCCGGCCTCGCGCTGAAAGAGCTGTACGTCCTTAATGTGGTCCTTGACCATCGCCTGCGCGTAGGCTCTGTCGAACGCCGCGCCCGAGAGGCCGGACATCTTGGCGACCATGGCCCGGTGCTTGGCGTCCAGGGCGGTCGGGAGCGTGACGCCGGCCGTCGCCGCCCACTCTTTGAGCTGGTCATTGGCCTTCGAGTGGTCGTCCACCATCCTCTGCCCGAACTGCTTGACGGCGTCGCCCGCGCCGCGCTCGGTGGCGAGCCGGCCCAACTCGACCTCTGCCATCCCGCCCATCGCAGCCTCCATCGCGAATTTCCGGTCAGCGTTGCTGAGGCCGGCGGCCGCGCCCGCCTGGCCGCCGCTTTGATTCGAGTTCTGCACGCCCCCCTGCCGCGCCGCGCCGATCATCACCGCCAGCACCAGCAGAATGACTCCGACCGCGGCCAGATGCGCGATCTTGATAATCCGTGTGTTCATCCGTTTCCCTCCCCTGCCTCTTAGCACTCACCGAGTACATGCTGAATTAAGATTCCGAAATCTTTGCGCCGTCGTCATGGTTGCTTGACGCTGGAAGACCCGCGCGAGCGAGCCGGCGAGACGCCGATTGAAGTTGTCAGGGGGAAGCGCGGACTGTAGCAGAGACTGAAGACCGTGGTCTGTACGTAACGGTACGCTGGCGGGGCGCGCGTCGAGGTTAAGGCTGTGCGAGTGGGCGCGCGGCCAGAGGGGCGCTGTCGCTTCGGGAGGCGGCTCAGGTGGCGGGCATGATGCGTACGAGCGCGAGGTGCCCTCCGCCTTCGCTCGCCTTCCTGTTGAGCCGTGCGAGCAGGAATTGGACGCTGACCTCACCCGCCTCCGAGGGGAAGCTGGCGCTGAACCTGTCCACGGTCTGACCCTGCCTCATGAAGAGCTGGAAGCGCGCCTCGAAGTCTTTGACCTTCTTGTCCCTCACCACTTCGGTGAAGAACTGGCGGCCCAGGACATCCTTGGGCTGCACGTCCGAACGCTGCTCGGAGGCCGGGCTGTAGCGAATCACCTCTCCCGCCTCGTCCAGCTCCAACAGCCCGAAGGGCAGCTTGGTTTGCTCCGTGAGTGTCGAAGTATTCATCTGTTGAATCTCGCCTGAGGGCTACCCGCAAGGCCGCGGGCAGCTAGGCGCTGGCAACCGAGACCCTGTCGAGTGGCTGTCCTGTCGGTTGAAAATTTGAGGGAAGTTAAGACCGGCGAGATCAAGCTCAACGTTCACTTTTGAAGTATGATCACGCCGGTCACCCTGCTTGTCCTGTGAACTGTGGGATAAAATACAGGTTCTGCCCGCCGGCTGTCTGTACGTAACTGCACCGACGCGAAGATAATTTCCGCAGGCGGAAGGACGAACGGAAAGGCCGCGAGACTAATGCCTCTCGCGGCCTTTCCGTTCGCGCCCTGTAGGGCGTTTGAGATGTTAGAAAATTTTGCAGCCGGGCTGAAGGCTTACCTTCTTCCGCCTTTACTCCCGCGCGATTTGGCGGCGCTCTTTTTCGACGCGCCTTTCTTGGAGGCTCCCTTTTTAGCAGCGCCTGCCGCTTTTCGCGCGCCGCTCGCGGCCGTCTGCGTCGCGCGCTTGGCCGCGCCCGCCGCGCGGCCCGTCACCTTGCGCGCGGCCTGAGCCTCTTTATTGACCAGCTTCTTGTTCTCGCGCGCGGCGCTCGCGGCCACGCGGTTGACGGCCCCGCTCGCGCGCCTCGGCGCGTTGCGGCCGCCCCCGCGGGTCATCCCCGCCACGGCCGAACTGACTTCGCCGGCCATCTTGGCCGCCATGTCAATCGCGCTCCCGGCCACGTCCGTCGCCTGGTTGATGACCTCCCCGGTCAACCCCGTCGCCTGGTCAATCGCATCAGTGGCGACGCGCGTCGCGCTCCCCGCCCGTTTACGTTTCTCAGCCATACGGCTCCCCTTTCCGCTCCTAAAGTTTGGTAAAACTCTTCGCAGTCAGTAAAGCGTGTGGCCGCCACTTTACCACAGATTGCGCGTCAGTGGATTTTCGGATCGGCGAGCCTCATGCGACGCCAGATGTCGTCCTCGTCGGGGAAGTTAATGTTCGGGTCGCGGTTGAGCCTGACCGACACGTTGACGATCTCGCTCAGCTCGCCGAAGACGTTCGAGCAGGGCGGGCAGCAGTCGAGGTGTGACTTGACCTGCGTCTCCAGCGGGTCGTCGAGCAGGCGGTCGTGCAAATCGCTCAGTAAGTTTAGGCTTTCCGTACAGTCCATCAGCGTGATTCTCCCGAACCGAGAAGATTGAGAACTCCCTTTGGTGCTAATTTTTCTCGGCCTGTTGCCTGATGAGGCCCCTTAATTTCAGCCGCGCCTTGTGCAGTTGCGACTTCGATGTCCCCTCCGAGATGCCCAGCATCTTCCCCACCTCGTTGTGCTCGTAGCCCTCCACGTCGTGCAGGACGAAGACCGAGCGGTAGCCGAGCGGTAGTTTCGCTATCGCGTCTTCGAGCACGATGCGGTCAACGACCGGCATGCGGTTCTGGTTCTCCGTCCCCTGGACTATCTGGACCGGAGTCTCCCCCTCCTCGGTCGTGTACTCGGGCCGCGACTTGCGGCGGCGGAAGTGCATCAGCACTTGATTGACCGTCATCCGGTGGAGCCAGGTGGTAAAGGCCGAGTCGCCGCGGAAGCTGCCGATCTTTTTGAAGAGCTGGATGAAAGTCTCCTGGGCCAAATCCTCCGCCTCTTCCGGGCTCGCGGTCATGCGCAGGGCGATGGCGAAGACGCGCCGGAAGTGGCGGCGATAAAGCTCCTCGAACGCGGCGAGGTCGCCGGCCGCGCTCCGCTGTGCCAGTTCGTAATCGTTCGCCTCTGGTTTTTCAATCTCTGCCACGCTCACGGCCATTCTGCTCCCCTTGCTCAGTCTTTATAACACGGACGGCGATGATTGCCAGGCGATGCCCCCGGCCTGTGCCGCCCGCCCTCTCATGCCTCCGGCAACTCGCGGACGACCGCGTCGCGCTGACGCGCGGCCTTGATGACTCCGTCCAGACCTCCCGGCACCGTCTCGACCCTCGCCGAGAGCGCGCGGCGCACGCGCTTGGGCAAGAGGCGCGGCGCGAGTCCCGCGACCGCCTCGGCCAGTTGCACCACGTCGCCCCCGCCGCGCCAGTGCTCGCGCACCACGTCGGCGTTGGTCCGCTCTATGAGCCTCAAGAGCGTCAGCGAGATTAAGTACGCGTCGTCAATCTGCCCGACGAACGGAATCAGGTCCGGGATGAAATCGAGCGGCATCAGCGCGTAAACGATTGCGCCGGCGAACAGCGCCTTCTCCGCGAAGGGCACGCGGCTGTCCATCATCAACCGCCCGCAGAGCGCGATCATGTTCGGCAGAAACATCAAAAGATTCTTCATCCGGCTCTTCAGCTCTAGCCGCGCCATCTTCTTCCTTCTCCGTGCCTGTGGATTTTGACTTTCAAGGATAGCCGTTTTGCCGCGCGTAAACAAACCGGGGCGGCCGGGCGTGTGTCCGAGGCCGCGCGCCGTCGCTATTGACCGGCGGGCTGATTCAGAGTAAAAGGAACGCGTCAACGTTTCAGGATCGCGGTCGGATTTTTCCGTGGAGTTCCCTTATGTGGAAGTGTGCGAATTGCGGCGAAGACGAGAACGAAGACTCCTTCAACTTCTGCTCGACCTGCGGCACGCCCAAGCACGAGAGGGCGCTGGCCCCGCGCGAGGAGATAGACGTGAAGACGGCCTTCACCGCCTTCTCCAACGACGCGCCGAAGCAGAACGGCGAGCACCACGCGGGCGAGCACGCGGGCGAGCCGCAAAAATGGCACAGGCCGCACCCCTTGCGCGCCATCGGGCAGAGATTCAAAGGCGCGCTCTCCAACGGCCACTTGAACCACGTCAAAGTCTCCTCGGATGCGCAGGACAAGCTGGCGACGCTCGTGCATGCCGGCGTCTTCAGTAGCAAGGCCGAGGCGGCGGCCTACCTGATCGAGCGCGGCATCCGCGCCGAGACCAAACTCTTCGACATCGTCCGCCAGAAGCTCACCGAAATCGAGCGCATCGAGCTGGAGCTGCGCAACCTCGTCAGCAAGACAATGCGGAATGATGAATGATGAATTAAAAAGCTTTCGCCTTTAATTCATCATTCATCATTCCGCATTCATCATTCATCATTTCTTATGAGCATACTCGAACGCCTTCGCCAGCGCGCCGCAGCCGACCTCCAACACATCGTCCTGCCCGAAGGCGACGACCCGCGCACGGTCGTCGCCGCGAGCCTTTGCACCGAGCAGAAAATCGCGCGCGTCACGCTGCTCGGCGGCGAAGAGAAGATTCGCGCGGCCGCCGAGAGCGTCGGCGCGAACCTCGGCGGCGTCGAAGTGATAGACCACCGCAAGGCTGCCGACTTCGAGAAGATGGCGGACCTCTACTACGAGCTGCGCCGCGCCAAAGGCATGATGTCCGACGAGGCGCGCATCGCACTCTCCGACCCGCTCTATTACGGCAACCTGATGGTCAGGTCCGGCCGCGCCGACGGCTCCGTCGCGGGCGCGACTAACACGACCGCGCACACCGTCCGCGCCGCCCTGCAATGCATAGGCGTGCGCCAGGGCTTCAAGCTCGTCTCCAGCTTCTTCGTGATGGCCCTGCGCGACGCGAACTTCGGCCACGAGGGCGCGATGATCTACGCAGACTGCGGCGTCGTCATAGAGCCTTCGGCCGCGGAGCTTGCCGAAATCGCCATCGCTTCGGCCGAGTCCTGCCGCGCGCTCCTGGACACCGCGCCGCGCGTCGCCATGCTCTCGTTCTCGACGAAGGGCAGCGCGAAGCACAGGCTTGTGGACAAGGTCGTGGAGGCGACGAAGACCGTGCGCGCGCGCATGCCCGAGCTTGAGATAGACGGCGAGTTGCAGGTTGACGCCGCGCTCATCCCGTCGGTCGCGCAGTCCAAAGCCCCCGGCTCCGCGGTCGCCGGAAGCGCCAACGTCCTCATCTTCCCGGACCTCCAAGCCGGCAACATCGCCTACAAGCTGACCGAACGCCTCGCCAATGCTTCCGCCATCGGCCCCATCCTGCAAGGACTCGATAAGCCCGCCAACGACCTCTCGCGCGGGTGCAGCGCCGAAGACATCGTTGACGCCGTCGCCATCACCGCCGTCCAGGCGCAAGCGAGGAAGAAGGGATGAGGGATGAGTGGCGGGTGACGACAAAGCATTTTGCTCATCCTCCTTTCCCGTCACGAGAGATTCCTTCGTCGTAGCGCGTGATTGCTTAGTTGTGACGCATGACTCCTTAGTTGTGACAGGAGATTCCTTAGTTGTGGCGCGTGACAATTAAGCGTTGATGAGAGTTTGCTTAGTTGTTAGCCGCGACGATTAAGGAATCTCCTGTCACAACTAAGGAGTCATGCGTCAATGGCTTGTTGTCGCCCGGTACTCCTTGATAATCGCCTGTCACTCCTCACTCGTCGCGCGCCAATGTTTTCCTGCGCCGGGCAACTCGCATCATATTCCCCCGGCATCAAACATGCGCCACACTTGAGATAACCCATTTTCAGGCGGAGGTTTTCGCATGACTGCGCGCCGTTCACTCTTATTTTTCGCCTTTATTTTAATCTTCCCGGCCGCCGCCCCGCGCGTCCCGGCTCAGTCGGGTCGGGCGACCCCGACGCCGACGCCGCAGGAGAGGCCCGCGGACGATCAGGAACCCGTCAAGGTCTTCACCGAAGAGGTGCGCCTGCCGCTCGTCGCCTTCGACGACTACGGGTACTTCGACCCGACGCTCGAACTAGACGACGTGCTCGTCATAGAGGACGGCGTGCAGCAGCAGGTCCGCAGCATACGGCGCACGCCCGCCAGCATTCTGCTGGTCCTGGACGTTGACGCGCAGATCACCGTCGGCAAGCGGACGGAGGCGACGAAGGCCATCGCCAAGCGCCTCCTCTCGCGCGTGCGCGAGGGCGACGAGGTAGCCGTCATACAGTACGGCAACGGCGTAGAGGTCTTGCAGGACTGGACGACCGCCGCCGGGTCGGTCCGCCAAGTCGTCCAGACCAAGCTTTCGGGGGGCAAGCGCGGTCGGCTGTCGGAGGCCGTGATCGCGGCCGCGCGCATGTTCAAGGACAAGCCCGCGGGCAACCGCCACGTCGTCCTCATCACCGACGGGATCGAGACGCCCGGCGGCAAGGTCGCTTACGCGGACGCCGTCAAGCAGTTGCTCGCCGCGCAGGCCACGGTCCACGTTATCAGCTACACGAGCATCGTGCGCGACGCCATCGCGGGCCGCTACAAGAAGGGGCCGGTGACGGGCGGCGACGGCCAGCAGCGTGACCCTCGAATCGGTGCGCCCGACCCGACCATGCCCGACGGGAGCATCAACCGCACCACCCCCACCTTCCGCGTCCTGACGATTGACATGGACCGCGAGATGCGCCGCTGGTACAAAAAATATTCTGACGAGACGAAGGCCAACGAGCGCCGCCTGACCTCGCTCGCGGAAGAGACCGGCGGGCAGCTCCTGGTGCCGGAGTCGCCTGACGAATTACTGGCACAGGCGGACCTCGTCGCGCGCGACATCGGCGCGCAGTACGTCGTCACCTACACGCCGAAGCGCCCGCTCGCGCAGGCCGCCGCCGGCGAGTACCGCCGCATCGAAGTCGCCCCCCGCCGCACAGGAGTAAGACTGCGCGCCCGCCGCGGATACATTGCGAAGTAAATCGAAAGGTAAAAGGCAGAAGTGAAGACACTGAGAGGGTCTTCACTTCTGCCTTTTACCTTTCGACTTACGACATGACCGCGGCAACATCATAGTCGAGTGCCTGGGGGATCAGTTGCCGCAGCGTGAGCTTCTGGTGTTTCTTCATGACGGAGAGGCGGCGCAGTTCTTCCCAGTCTTCGGGCGGGACGCGGTGGAAGGCTTCGACGACCTGCGGGTCGAACTGGCGGCCGGCCCACTCGTCGAGTTCGGCGGCGGCCGCTTCGTAAGAGCGCGAGCGGCGGTAGACGCGATCCGAGGTCATGGCGTCGAAGGCGTCCGCCACGGCGAAGATGCGCGCGTTCAAATCAATCTCACACTCTTTCAGTCCGAGCGGGTAGCCCGAGCCGTCCCACTTCTCGTGGTGCTGCGCGACGACGCGCGCCGCGCCCTCCAGAAACGCTATGTCGCGCAGGATGCTCTGACCGTGGCTGGGGTGCTCGCGCATCGTCTCCCACTCCGCCTCGTCCAGCCGCGCCGGCTTCCGCAGAATCGCGTCCGGCACGCCGATCTTCCCGATGTCATGGAGGAGCGAGCCGAACTCAAGGGCCGTCAGCTGTGTCTTGTCCAGATTGAGTTCGTGCCCGAGGCGCAGGCTGAAGGTGACGACGCGCTCCGAGTGGCCGTGCGTCTCCGCGTCCCTGGTTTCGAGCGCGGCCGTCAGCGCCTTGAGCGTCGAGCGGTAGGCGTCTTCGAGCGAGATCAAAGCCCTGTCCAATGCGGCCGTGCGCTGCTCGACCAGCTCTTCGAGGTGATTCTCGTAGCGGCGCTTGGCCTCGCGTAACTCGTGGTGTTCGAGCGCGCGGCGCACCGCGGCCTCGACCTGCCTGAGGTCGAAGGGCTTCATGATGTAGTCGAACGCGCCGAGGCGCAGCGCCTCGATGGCGCTCTCTATCGTCTGCATCCCGCTGATCATGACGACGACCGTCTCGGGCCAAAGCTCCAGCGCGCGCGGGATCATCTCCAACCCGCTCATTCGGCCCATCGTGATGTCGCTGATGACGAGGTCGCGGCTCCCCGCGCGCAAGCGTTCGAGCGCCTCCTCGGCCGAAGAGGCGCTGTCACAGTCGTAGTCGTCGGCGAGTAGGTCGCACAGGACCTCCCTGATCTGCGGCTCGTCGTCAACCACGAGGACGCGCGCGCGGCCGCTCGTTTCTTCAAGCATAAGTTTCATCCACCCGTGTCGCGAAGGTGAAGAGAGGTCCGGGCGAACTTCGGGCTTCCTCTCACACGCTAGAGTAATTTCTTGTAATGGGGGCCGGGCGCTCCTTGGATGAGAGCGCGCCCGCCGGAGGGCGCAAACATTCTACAATCATCGCGCGCCGGCTGGCAATCGACATTTTGATCTGCAAACGCCTTCGCCCTCTGAATGACGAGTCGCGGCCGCCCCGGCAAATGTTGACCCGCCGCCGCGTCTCGCGTATTGTCTTGGCCCGGATTTACTAACAGTCCCAGATTCCCCGACTTTATCCTTCGGCCCGCCCCGCGCGGCACCCGAGCCGCGCGGCCCGCGTGCGGCTTATTATCTTGACCTGTGATGAAGGAACACACCCGAATGACCAACGCCAAACGCCTAGTCTCGATTCTCGCCGTCATCATCTTCGCGCTCGCCGTGAGCGCCCGCGCGCAGACGAATCCCGTCGAGGTCGCCGTCGAGAGTGAGCGCGCGCTCTTCAACGCGCACGGCGAAGTCCGGCTCATGCAGGTCGAAATCTACGCGCCCGGCGGCGAGCTGCTTTTTGCGGGCGGGGCGGCCGGAGGAAAGGCAATCGAGTGGGGCCTCAGAGACCAATCGGGGAGGCCGGTCGCGGACGGAACTTATCTCGCGGCCATCACGGTCGTGGACGCAGCGGGCAAGGTGACGAAGCGCGTCGAGCAGGTAATGGTGGGCAACGGCGTGCTGGCGACCGGCTATGCGAACGCGCCCAACCCGACGCCCGACGCCCCGTCCGCCCTTACGGGCGAGGGCACGGCCGGCCGTGTAGCGAAGTTCACGGCTGCTTACCAGCTCAGTAACTCCGTCATCGCGGAGAGCGCGGGCAAGGTGGGCGTGGGCACGACCGCCGCGCCGACCGCCGCCTTAACCGTCAACGGCGCTCAGCCCGCGGCGCAGCCCGGCGACGGGACCGAAGCGACTCCGCTTCTGGACACGACCGGCGGCAAGGGCGGCAACACGACCACGGCCGGCCAGATTGCGGGCAGAGGCGCGAGCATCTTTCTACGCGGGGGCAACGGCGGCAACGCCGTCAGCTCAAGCACGAACGGCAGCGGCGGAAATATCACTTTGCAAGGGGGCTCCCCCGGCACGGGAGGGACGGGAGGTGCGACTGGCAAAGTGCTGCTCGCGCCCACGGGGGGCAACGTCGGCGTCGGCACTGATAGTCCGACCTCGAAGCTGACGGTCAGGGGCACGGGAGCACCCACCCTCGTCTCAGTCGAGAATACCTCCAGCACAATGGGCACAGAAGCCATCTTCGGCAAGAGCAGTAAAGGTAACGGCATTCACGGCGTCGGCGGCAGCGGCAGCTTCGCCGGCGTGTACGGCGAGCCCGGCGCTATAGGCTACGGCGTGTGGGGCAAAGCCACCGGCGTCAGCATCGGCGTGGTCGGCGAAAGCACGAGTGGGTATGGCGTGTATGCTAAAAGCGAACTCTCCTCGGCCGTCTATGGTGAAAGCACAGACATGACAGGGGTGGAAGGCAGAGGCATCAACGGGACAGGCGTGGTCGGCCGGGGCAAGCTGGACGGCGTGTGGGGATACAGCAGCACAGGCAACGGCGTGCACGGCAAAACCACCAGCGGGTACGCCGGCTTCTTTGAAGGTTCGATTAAGACAACTGGCACGATAGAGATTGGCGGGACCATTTACTTTGGCACGGACACGCGCCAGATGGTGCACCTCTACAGCACGACCTACGGCATCGGCGTGCAAAACTCGACCGAATATTTTCGCACCAACGGCGGCTTCGCCTGGTACAAGGGGGGCAGCCATAACGACACGGCGAACAACCCCGGCATAGGGGGGACGCGGCTGATGAAGCTCGACTCGGCGGGCAACCTGCAACTCCTCGGGACCGTCAGCTCGACGAGCGACCGCAACGCCAAATCGAACTTCTCGGCAGTGAGCCCGCGCGCGATTCTGGACCAGCTGAACTCTCTCCCCATAGAGACCTGGAGCTACAAGGCGGACGGCGATTCGGTCAGACACATTGGCCCCGTGGCCCAGGACTTCAAGGCCGCCTTCGACCTCGGCGCGGACGACAAGACCATCTCGACCGTGGACGCCGACGGCGTGACGATGGCCGCCGTGCAGGGGCTCTACCAGATGATGCTTGAGAAGGAGAAGCAGAACGAAGAGAAGGACAGGAAGATAGACCAGCTCGCGCGCAAGCTGGAAGAGATGCAGACTCAACTGGCCGAGGTCAGGCGTGACGCGCGGCGTCAGCGCGCGACGAGGAGAAGAAGGTAAGAGCAACAAGCAAGGAACCACGAGGCAACACGAAGCCGCGCGAAAGAATTTATGTTTCGCGCGGCTTCGTGTTGCCTCGTGGTTCGCTCTTTCCGCCCTAGTTCGTGCCCGTGAAGTTGGTCACCGTCCCCGCCGGCTGGTTGGCGCTGAGGTTAGTAAAACTCCTGCTCGTCGGCGTGAAGGTGTAGCCGGTCCTGCGCGGCGTGACGACGTAGCTCCTCCCCGCGGGCAGGCCCGTGAAGCTGTAGCCTCCCGTGCTCGGCGTGTTGATGGTGCGCGCCGTGAAGCCTGCGGTCGGGCTGGTGATGGTGACCGCGACCGAGCCGATGCCGGTCGCCGTGCCCGCGATAGTTATCTTCCCCGTGATCGCATAGGTCTTGAGCGTCGCCGCGAACTGCTGGCTCTGGTCCGCCACCATGTTCGTGTAGCTCTTGTAAGTGGGCGAGAAGGTGTTGAGCGTGCTCGCCGGGCGGATCGTGTAGTTGCCGCTGGCGGGCAGGTTCGCAAAGCTGTAGTTGCCGTTGGCGTCCGTCGTCGTGCTGACGGTGCGCGAGCCGGTCAGGCCGACCGTGATGCCCGCGACCCCGGTCGTCGTCCCCGCCCTCACGACGCGCCCGCTGATGGTGTTGTTCTGCGCGCGCGCGACGAAGTTGATGCCCGTCAGGCTCGTCGTCAGGTTCGTGTAAGCACTGCTCGTGTTTGCGAAGACGTAGCCCAGCTTCCAGGGCGTGACGGTGTAGCTCCCGCCCGGAGTCAGTCCCGTGAACGTGTACTCACCCAGGCTGTTAGTCGTCACGCTCGCGGCCTTCGAGCCCGTCAGCCTCATCGTCACGCCGGCCAGATTCGACGTGCCGAGCGTGACCTTGCCCTTGACGGAAAGGGTCGTCGGCGACGCGCTGGCCGACTGCGTGACGGTGTGCTTCTCGCCGTTGACGCTGACGACGGCCGTGCGGGTCGTGCCGGCGTTGGCGTCCACGTTGTAGACGACGGTCTGGCTTCCCGTCCCGCTCGCGCTGCCCGCCGCGAGCGTGAGCCACGGCTGGCTGCTCGTCGCGGTCCAGGCGCACCCGGCCGTCAGTGAGAAGTTGTACTGCCCGGCCGTCGCCGCGACCGTCCTGGTGGTCGGCGAGGCGGAGATGGTGCAGGACGAGAGGCACGAGGAGAAGGCGGTGACGTGGTCCGTAATCTGGCCGACGGAGTAGGGGCAGAAGGTGAAGCCCGTGCCGATGAACGAGCCCATGATGGTGTTGCCGCACCCGGTCTGCCCGTCGGAGTGGTCCGCGCCGAAGTTGTGGCCGATCTCGTGCGCCGTCACGATGTACTTGCCAGGGAGCGACGTGAGGCGCTGCGAGAAGCCGTAAGCGAAGCTCTGATTCTGGCAGCTGACGCCGATCCAGGCCAGGCCCACCGTGCTGCCGACCACGTCCTTGCCCGTCCACAGGTGCGTCAGGTCGCGCTGCACATTCGTCTTGTTCGCGTTCCACCACTCGCCCAGCTCGTTAATCAACCCTTTCGGGTCGAGCGCCGCGCCGGGGGCGAGCCCGCACATGGCGGCCGTGTAACAGCCGCCCGCCTCGTTGGTCGTGTAGGGGTCGGTCGAGGCGTTGGTCCAGGCGTTCTGGTGGACGATGGTGAACGACAGTCCGAGCTGCGTCTGGTAGACGCCTTCGACCTGATTCATGATGGCGAGGATTTCCGCGTTCGCGGCCGACGAGCCGCCGAGCGCCGTGACGAACTCCGCGTCGGCGTCCGTCGCCAGCTGCACGTCGCGGACGGTGGTCGCGGGCAGCACGCCCAGATTCGCAGTCTCTAATTTCTCGACCTTCGACGAGAGCGAGTCCGCCTGGTGCCTCAACTCGCGGTCGAGCGTCCCGCCGACGCCGGCCGCGTCCGCGTTCACGTCCGAAGATTTATAAAAGACGAACTCCGACTCGCCGGCCTCCGCCCTGTACTTGCTCTTCGGCTCTATGAAGTAGCGTTCGCCGGGCGTGATGATGACGCCTTCGAGCGTGTCGTCGTCAACGGTGAAGCGCGCCTGCGCGCCCTTCATCCCGCGCACGGTCCCCTTGTAGGTCCGCACCGCCCCACTCATCCAGACGGGGCGCTCGACGCCGTCCGCGCCGATCTCGACGGCCGTGTAGTTGGCGGCGCGCATGTCGTGCGGCTCAAGCTCCAACTCGTAAGTCCCCGCGGAAGTCTCGAACGACAACTCGCCGGTGGCGCGCACGCGCTGGGCCGCCTCGGCCCTGTTGAGGTTCACGCGCTCGTAATGCCGGACGAGGCGGTCCAGGTCCACGTCCTGCGTGAGTTCCGGCCCGGACCGGCGCGGCCCCTGCCGTTGCGCTTTGACGAAGAGGTGCGGGAGCGCGACCGTGTAGAGGGCCGCGAGGAGGACGAAAGCTACCAGTCTTTTCATAGTCTGCGAAGTTCCTATTGAGGCGGACTGCCCGGCGCAGCGGCGCGCGGACACAGCTCCGCCCGTCATCGGTGATGAGATTTCCGCACGGGAGTGAGGTTCAGTTTTTCAGCGGATCATACCGGCGGCGTTTGCTCGGTACGTCTTCTGCAAGGAGGGGCAAAACGGGCAACGCGCGTGCGACCACGCGCCACTAGCATCAGACTCCAGACATGCGCCTGAAGGTTGCCTCAATTCCAATATGCCTGAACAGCCGACGCTGCGTCAATAACTTAGTTTGAGGGGGGCAGAACGCGCCGGGCTAGCCTTTATTCCTTCCGGCGAAGGTCTCCGTCTGTGAGTGGCAGTTAGGGCAGAGGAGTCTCAGATTTTCCGCCCTATAATCCAGGTGCGCGCCGTTAATATGGTCGAGCTGTAGCGATAGAGGCTGACCGTTCCATTCAGTCAGCCCGCAGACGTAACATTCGTACTTCAAAATACCCGCTTGCAGGAGCCGCCGCTTCAGCCGCCAAATCGTCGTGTAAGTAGAATTCTCGACCAGAATATCCGATAAGGGAATCAACCGCTCCTTTGATGGGTTTGACTTCCAGCCAACATTCCACCCTTGCCCCGACATGTGAGCCGCGTCCAGCCCTAATTCTCGCGCGGCCAATTTCAAGCTGACGTAGCCGCCGCCTGACGTGTTACACCCCAGCTTCTTAGCCACCTGGACTATGGAAGAACTGCCGAGCCAAGCCTCGGCGAATTCTTCTCGACTCTATTTTCTCCGCCGCCAATTGACCATGACTCGTCGCGTTTAATATTATAGCTTGCAGGCCGGAGTGGCGAAATTGGTATACGCACTAGACTCAAAATCTAGCGAGGTTCACTCCTCATGTCGGTTCGAGTCCGACCTCCGGCATATCACCTCTCTGAGAATTCAAGAAGGCTGACGCTGCTTTCCGCAGTTTTAATTCCTGGCCCAGACCTTTCGGGGGCATCAAATCTTTTAATCCGGGGTTCATAATTTTTTATTTCCTCCCCTCTTGACCCTCGTGCTAATTTGTCTCGTTTTGTTTGGAAGACTAAAGCTCGTCTAATTTCATTCGCTTAGAATTCGGAGAACGTATTCGTGCTGAGAAGGTTCGCGGTAGTGCTCGCGATAGTGACTTTGGCCCCGATTGTCATCGCCCAATCAGAAAATAAGACGGCACAAATCTGCGTCGGCTCGAACGTCCCTTACGGCTACGTCGTCATCGGGCTCGCCACGCGCCCCGAGCGGGCCGGGGGGCGGCCGTGCGCACGGCGGTCGGCGTGCGATTTAGACCTTGAAGAATCGGCCCGGCGCTCCTACAATACCCTCCCCGGAAGGCAAAAATTTCCGCCCGGCATGATCCTTTTACCTCGCGACTCACGCGTTACCCAATGAAGGCGCTCCTGACAAGGCATTCCTTGCGCGGCACAATCAAACGGGACGCAATTTCCAGAAGGAGGATTCACCCCCATGTTCTCGCCAACCAAACTCCGCAACGCGTTCGTTCTCTCAATCGTTTTAGCGGCCGGCCTCTCTTCCGTCGCCTACGCGCAGAAGTCGAAGACGCCGGAGCCCACGGGCAAGCCCGTCGCCTGGCGCGACCCCGGCGACATCTCAACCCTCAACCTGCTGCACGGCCCCGGCTCACCCGACATGGCCCCGCAGGCCCCGTTCACCTTCATCTCGGAGAGCAAGCTCGGCGCGTCTCCCAAGTTCAAGGTCAAGGACGCCCGTGGCGTCACCTGGTCCGTCAAGATGGGCCCCGAGGCTAAGGCCGAGACCGTCGCCACGCGCCTGGTCTGGGCCATGGGCTACTTCGCCGACGAGGCTTACCACTACGACCAGATCGAAGTCCCGAACCTCCCGCGCCTTGCGCGCGGCGGTGAATTCCAGTCGGGCAAGGTCGTGCGCGACGTGCGCCTGGAGCCCAGGCGTGCTGAGGTCAAGCGCGGCGCGATCTGGGACTGGCTGAAAAACCCCTTCGTCGGCCAGCGCGAGTTCGACGGCCTTAAGGTGCTGATGGTGCTCGTCGCCAACTACGACACGCGCCTCGACAACAACCAGATTTACACGGTCAAGAACCCCGAGACGGGCGAACTCGAAGCGCGCTACGTCGTGACCGACATCGGGGCAACCCTCGGCAAGGTCGGCGGCATGGGCGGCGGCCGCGCGAAGAACTCGCTGCCCGACTTCCAGTCCAGCAAGTTCGTCGTGAGCGTGGGTAACGGGCTGGTGACCTTCGACTACAACACGAAGCCGAAGGGCGCGGGCGGCGCGTTCGCCTCCGTCTTCGGCGGCGGCTATGCCAAGCGGCAGGCCAACAAAGAGAAGGCCATGAAGATCATTTCTGTGGACAACGCCCGCTGGATCGGCGAGCGCCTCTCGCAGCTCTCGGACGAGCAGCTGCGCGACGCCTTCCGCGCGGCGCACTACGACAACGCGACGATGGAAGGCTACGTTGCGACCCTGCGCAGCCGCATCAACGAGCTGACGCGCCTGCCGGCGGTCGGGCCGGTCGCCACCGGACAGAACCGTTAAAGGAAGTAAGTAATGAAGCAGAAAAGCTCGGTGCGTTTTGACAAGCGCCTGCTTTCGCTCGCCCTGGCCGCCACGCTCGCACTCGCGGGCGCGGCGGCTTCGGTCGCGAGCGACGGCAAGAAGATCGCCAACACCCCCGTCGAGAACTTCGGCAAGGTTGACGACCACTACTACCGCGGCGGGCAGCCCGACGCCGACGGCCTCGCGCGGCTCAAACGGCTGGGCGTCAAGACCGTGATTGACCTGCGCAAGGACAGCGTCGCGGCCGAGCCAGAGCAGGTGCGCGCGCAGGGGATGCAGTATTTCAACATCCCTATGAGGGCCAGCCGCCCGGCCACGCCCGAGCAGGTGGATTACTTCCTCAAACTGGTCAACGACCCCAGGAACTGGCCCGTCTACGTGCACTGCAAGGGCGGCCGCCACCGCACGGGCGCGCTGACGGCCGTCTATCGCATCACGCACGACGGCTGGACGGCCGACCAGGCGTGGGACGAGATGAAGAAGTACGACTTCAACGACAGCTTCTTCGGCGGCCCCCCGGCCCAGAAGAACTTCGTCTACGCCTTCTACGAACAACACAACAAAAAATAATGATGAATGCGGAATGATGAATGATGAATTAAGAACCAATCGTCTTTAATTCATCATTCCGCATTCCGCATTCATCATTGCTTTTCAGACCGCGACGGGCGCGGGGATGTGCGGGTGCGATTGGTAGTCGAGTAGCTCGAAGTCCTCGAAACGGTAATCGAAAATAGAGTCGGGCTTGCGCTTGATGTGCAGGCGCGGCGGTGGGTAAGGCTCGCGGCTGAGCTGGCGCTTAACCTGCTCCAAGTGGTTCGAGTAGATGTGGCAGTCGCCGCCCGTCCAGATGAACTCGCCCGCTTCGAGTTCGCACTGCTGCGCGATCATCGCCGTTAGCAATGAATAGCTCGTGATGTTGTAAGGCACGCCCGAAGATTATTAGGAATAAAAATTCTGTGCATTACATTGTGTGTGTAAGGGTAAATGTTGAATCTGCGTACTACTCATAGAGCTTTTTGCGTAATATAGAGTCATAGAGCTTATCATGTTAGTAAATGTAATATTTGGCCTGCCAACCCAAGCACTTAGTATGAAACCTCTTCTCTCACCGTCGGTTTAGAGTGTATTATTTGCTCGTTCTATCAATTAGGTAGCAAAAACCTCATTTGCGGCCACTCCAAAAGCTATTGTAAGAGAGTTTAATTTAAAGGTATATCGGTTCGAATGCCTACAAAAACTCACAGATCTAATCCGACAAACAATGATATAGGTTTCATGCTTGACCATTTTCTCTCACAATATGGGAAAAACCGTCGCCCAATATCGGTGAGTTTTAGAAACCTCATTGATATTCTTCCCAGTCCTCATCGTACCACTCACCTCATTCATTCGTATCCCGCTAAGCTTTTGATGCACATTCCTTATTTTTTTCTATCGAACACTATCTTATCGCAGCCGGGCGATACTGTTCTTGATCCCTTTTGCGGCTCTGGAACTGTTTTGCTTGAGTCAATGTTAGCAGGTCGAAATGCAATAGGCGTAGACGTGAATCCGTTGGCTCGATTGATTTCAAAAGTTAAGACAACGCCCTTAGACATCAAGAAATTGGATGGCTGTATCACTAGATTGTGGGCACGTATACCTAATGAAAGCACACTAGATCAGCCCGATGTCATTAATCTTAACTACTGGTTTTATCCACATGTAGTTCAAAAGCTTCTTCGAATACTAGAGGGAATTAAATCCACTCGGGATCGCGACATCAAGGACTTTTTTCTTGTATGTTTTTCAAGTTGCGCCAGACGAGTGAGTCTAGCCGACCCCCGACTATCCGTCCCCGTCCGTTTGCGTAACGATCAATATCAACAGGGGCACTGGCTTTATGAGAAAACAGACAAACTCCTAAAAAGGTTACGCCGCATTAACGTATTAACTGAGTTCAATAAGATTGTCGAAACTAATAAAACCCGCATCGCTTCACTGAACTCAAAAGGCTTTGACGGAGTAGTGGCTCAGGTCGTCGGTGTAGATGCTAAAGATTTACGGTTCGATCTTGACCAAAACGGTCAACGAGGTAGGAAGATCCCTTCGAATTCGGTTGATCTGATCATCACCTCTCCTCCATATATTGGAGCACAGAAATACATACGGGCCTCCTCTTTAAGTTTGGGCTGGCTTGATCTTTGTGAATCCCAACAACTCCGTGAACTTGATGCCCAGTCTATCGGCAGGGAGCATTTCTCAAAGCAGACCTATTTGGAGTCAGTCAACACAGGTATTAAATCGGCAGATAAGGTATTGAAATCACTACATACAGTCAATCCGCTACGAGGGCGTATTACTGGCGCATATATTCTCGAAATGCGGGAGACGTTAAAAGAGATTGCGAGAGTCCTGAAGCCTAATGGCTATATGGTCCTGGTAGCAGCTAATAATCAAGTATGCGGTCAGGAATTTAGGACGCAACACTACCTTAGGGAAATAACTGAAGAGTTTGGCCTAACTTTAATTCTTAGATTAGTTGATGACATCCGATCTAGGGGGTTGATGACTAAGAGGAATAAGACAGCCAGCGTGATCACCAGAGAATGGGTTTTACTGTTCCAAAAGAGCAAGGGGGGTTATGGAAGAACTAACTGAAAAACTATATTCCAAGTTACTTACTTTAAGTGAATCTATATGGGAAGGCAGAGTCAAAAAGCCTCAAATAGATGAATGGCTTGGTAATTTTCAGGAAACTCTGCCGGGTGTACCCAGTGAAAGACTTCATGTGCTATATCTTCTGCAACAATTCATGTATTTCGGTAACAGGCAAATACGCGAACTGATCAAAGCTATATACAGGGATTTATACAAGTATCCCATTGTAGAGAAGCTACGCAAAGACAATAATGATACAAGCGACACCCAATTCATTTTTAGAGCCTTCTGCGAAGAACTCCAGAAAACCCGCTTCCTCGGTATGGGGAATCCGTCAGAGAGCGGGCATTATCTCTTATATTTTTTTCGCCAAGAAAATAAGCTGCCCAAAAGCCTGTTCATCCATAGTCATCAGATCTTTAGTAGGTATGGCACTCCAACGGTAGAGTTACGCTCTCCAGAGGTTAGCCGCTATGTATTCATAGACGATATGTGCGGCTCTGGGACGCAGGCAGGCGAATACTCAGAGCAGATATTGCAAGATCTGAAAAAATTAAATCCAAAAGCAGAAACTGCATATTACACCTTATTCTCTACAACCCTCGGCTTGAGTGAAGTTCGTAACAATACAGATTTCGACAGAGTAGAATGTATTTTCGAGCTTGATGATACTTTCAAATGTTTTTCAGCAGAATCCCGCTACTTCCAGCCCGGAGATAAAAGAATAGACCCTCGATTTGCTCTTGATATTTGTCAGAGGTACGGCGGAAGGCTTTTACCCGACCACCCTTTAGGTTATAAAGACGGGCAGCTTTTGTTAGGGCTTCACCATAATACCCCTGATAATAGCTTGCCGATATTTTGGTATGATGAACCTGAAATCTCACCTTGGGTTCCAGTTTTCAGAAGGTACCCTAAATACTATGGTTGAACCCGATAGAAAAATTGGGCAGATAAACCCATTCAATACAACCAAAGCTTCTCATCTATCCGATCAGGAGATTGAGGATTACTGGGTTGATATTGCTTCTGATGACGGGTATGGATTCCTGGAGATGGCTAAACCTACATCCGCCATGCCAATGTTGATCCTTGGCGGTAAGGGAAGCGGGAAAACCCATCTGATGCGGTATATGTCTTACGCCCTTCAAAAAATTAGGTATGAGCAGGACATTATTAGCGGAATAAAGCAGGAACAATATGTTGGGGTTTATTTCAAATGTAGTGGATTAAACGCAGCACGTTTCACCGGAAAGGGGATAAACGAAGAAATCTGGGGCGACATTTTCGCCTTTTTCATGGAACTATGGCTCGCACAGATTGTTATTGAGATTATCATTGACGCCTTCTCTGAAAGAGAAGAATTTATTCAGAATGAGGCGGACATTTGCAACGACATTTTCGATCTTTTCGACAGTCCTGACTTCGATAGACCGAGCAACCTTTTCACCCTTACACGCACGCTCAATGATTTACAGAAAAGAGTAAACACATCTGTTAACAACAGCTCTCTTACCCGATCAGTTGATGTCAAAATACTAGTTACTGCCGGCAAATTAACCTTCGGGATTCCGCAAATTATTGTTTCGCGACTGGCGTCACTTAAGGCAGTGCAAGTTCTTTACTTGGTAGACGAGTTCGAGAATTTGGCGGAACCTCAGCAGAAGTACATAAATACATTACTAAGGGAGAAAGAAGGCCCTTGCTCTTTCAAGGTAGGCTCACGACTATATGGTGTTAAGACTTTTGGCACTTTCAGTGCTAATGAAGAAAACAAAGAAGGATCTGAATATGAGGTTGTATACCTAGATGCAAACCTGAGGAAGACAAAGAAAAGTTATTCCACGTTCGCTCAAAGATTGTGCGAACGTAGATTGGCGGAGGCGGGGTATTCCACATTCGATTTAAAAGAATGTTTCAAGGTCATACCATCCTCTAAATGTATGGAGGAATTAGCAGCTTATATAACCTCGGACAAACAGGACGATAGGCGTCCGTACTTTGATACGCTTCGTAAAAACCTAGAGCAAGGTCTTCGTTCAAATGCTGCTATAGGAGTACGTACAAGTGATGATATTGACCGAATCATTAAGGATCTGCAAGTTCCTACTTATACATTTCTAGAGAAGGTGAATACGTTTCTCCTCTATCAAGACTGGTACTCAGGAGAAAATCTGGTAGAAGCTGCCGCGAAAATTTCAGAAGAGTGCAGCCACTTTATTCAAGAACAAAAGAGCACCCGCCTGGAGCAGGTATTAAGTCATTTCAAGGAAGACCTTCTAGCACAGTTAATAAGAGAATACCAGCATAAGCAACTATATCTAGGATTCGACACCTTCATTGATATGTCGGATGGTCTGCCTAGAAATTTATTAATCATCCTTAAGCATATCTTTAGATGGTCTAGTTTCAACGGCGAACAGCCATTTCAACGCGGCTGTAATATCTCAGTCGAATCACAACAGAAAGGTATAAGGGACGCATCAGAGTGGTTTTATAATGATGCTCGGTTGACTGGCCCGGACAGTGAAACGATTAAGTCAAGCATCAATCGGTTGGCAACTTTTTTTCGGGATGTAAGGTTCTCTGACAAACCCTCTGAGTGTTCCATCTCGTCATTCAGTGCAGATATTTCTCAAAGCTCTCAGCGAGCACGCCAGACAATTGATCAAGCCGAAAAATGGTCATTATTAATTAATATTGAGGGCGGGCAAAAGAACAGGAATTCCCAGAGGGTTGATCCGAAGTATCAAATTAACAGTATGCTTGCTCCGCGCTACGACTTGCCGGTGAGCCGACGGGGTGCTATAGCACTTAATTGGGAGGAGATAAACGCCATTTTCGACCCGAATTATGTTAGCGAGTATGAATCACTAATGAGAGAGCGCATTGAGCGCATGACGGCACCTCTATTTGGGAAAAACATGCAGCCACGAGGACCTATGTTGCCTGGATTTGAGAATGATTGATTACACGATTTTTTATAAAACCAAATTCAAACCCGACGACGAGTGGCAGGAAGACACTCGTTGGGACCTGCTGATTTCTGCTTACAATGATAGTGAGAGGGTGCGAGAGATCTTCGAGAAAGCTAATGCGGGCGAAAAACATTGGCTCATTCTTCACGACTACGCTTACGAAGAAACAGAGTATCCACAGTCTGGAAAAGTTTTTGCCCCCAAAGACAAGCATGAAGCAGGGTTCATTCAAGAATATGTTAAAGAGTCTAAAGTTGAATTGAATAATAAAAAGCTATGCATAGACATTACCGGGTTCATGCGACCTCACTTATTATTTCTTATGAAGTACCTGTTGATGAATAATGTGCGTAAATTCGATGTTTTGTACACAGACCCAACTAGTTATGCGAAGAAGGATGAGACCAAATTTACGGATGAGGTCATTTCTGAAGTAAGACAAATTGCTGGTTACGAGGGAAACCACATCCCAGATACCTCACGGGACATCTTGATTATTGGAGCAGGATATGATCATCAATTGATTGCGCATGTTGCGGAAAACAAGGATAAGAGTAGGAAGATTCAACTATTCGGCTTACCTTCCCTACAGGCTGATATGTATCAGGAGAATGTCCTGAGGGCTAGCCGTGCTGCAGAATCTGTTGGCTTTAGTGCTGGTGATGAATCCAGCAACTTTTTTGCCCCCGCCAACGATCCCTTCGTCACAGCCAGTGTCCTTCAGGAAATTGTTAACAATCTGAATAACAGGGAGCCTTTGACCAATTTGTATCTCTCCCCACTTGCAACAAAGCCACAAGTCTTAGGGTTTGCTTTGTACTACTTGACTGAGCAGCAAAACAACGCGGCTAGCATCATTTTTCCGTTCGCTGGTAAGTACACGAGAGAAACAGCAACAGGTATATCCAAAATTTGGAAGTATGGTGTTGAATTACCGTCTAGAATAATCTGACAAACACACTACTGCATAAACGAGCCGTAGTGTTCAGGCACCCAGTTCTATCCATCGAATAACATGGCGGAAACATTGAAATTCAAGAAGATTCTAGATTGGGCTCAACTACCTACTAGGGCTAGTCAGAATGCGGCTGGATTAGACCTATTCTCAGCAGAAGAAACGAACATTAAAGCTGGCAGGCGACAGCCTATTAGAACAGGAGTTTCGGTAGAAATCCCTAATGGATTTTATGGAAGAATCGCACCAAGATCAGGATTAGCAATGGAATATGGCATTGACGTTATGGGAGGGGTTATCGATTGTGACTATCGGGGAGAACTCATATGTCTGCTGATTAACCACGGTGAGAGCGATAAGCCGATTAAGATAGGTGAGAGGATAGCCCAACTTATAATTGAGGCCATTATCACGCCGGATTCACAATGGGTAACGGAGTTAAGCGAGACATCACGAAATCAGAAAGGGTTCGGAAGTACGGGCTCTTGATCAAGTAATCATTGCAAAGAAGAAGGCGGTCGCTAATCTTGTCTCACTAGTCCAGCCTAAGAAACGAGGGGGAAGCCGGTAAAGCAAGGGCCAGCTTCTTGCCTTTTCATCTCCTCTTCATATTCCCTTGGTAAGGTTCCGGCGTAAACCGCGAATCTCGTCAGGCTGGCCACTTACGAGGCTTAGCAGGTAAAGCCAGATCAGGCCCCCCGATGTGAAACGGGAACTTTTTCGTATTGCAACTCTAAAATAAAAAACCTGTGATGTGTGTATCATCACAGGTTCGTAACCCTGAGTTGTTGCTACTCTCTGCCGCAAGTTGTCTTGCGTTGCCCGAACCGCGCTGGACATTCTATCGAACATCACACGGGGAAGCGGTAGCTCTGCGGTTCATAAAAAAAAGAGCTATCGAATGAAGCTCTTTTGCTTTCTCTTATCGAAGTCTTTTAATGAAGGAAACGAGGTCTTTGTAAACGGGTTTGAGCAAATCCAATAACTCTGTCACTGTTTCTTTGAGCGTATAAACAAAGAATGTAACCAGCAGCATAAAAGCTAATGTGGTGGCTACATATCTCAGCGAAGAGGGAGGAAGATGCTCGATGGAAGTTTGAAGGAAGTGATGTATCTTTACCATTAACCAGAGTTTGAACACTCCGAAAATGGCATTAGCATAGCGAATTGCGCTATACATAGTACCTCCTGAATGCTTCGATTACAGAATGTCAAAGAGCCAGAACGGCCTTTAGGAAGGTCGGTAGCATTAATACTACGTTAACACTCTACAGATTTCAAGTACCTGAGCATGGTACGACTTTTGTATCCCCCATATATCAAAAAGTACAAATCTAAAGTCCGGGTATAGATATCACAGGGTTAAATAGAAACAGTTGGATTCGGCGCAGTAGGGGTCGGGAGTTGACAAGCAGCCAGTCAACGCGCCCACCTTATATCTGTACCTAATTTGGATCAGGCAACAGAATTATCCACAGACTCTCATTACTTTGGGTTACGCCAAGACTTAAAAATACAAGTAAGCACCGTACCAACACAGCCTATGGTTGCGCTAATAAGAATACCGACAACTGCATCGGCAATCTTAATCCTCCCGGTAGCAAAAAGAACGAGCATGACCAAGATGAAAAGCCACAACAAGAGGAGCAACGAATTAACTACACGTCTAAATAATTCAAACTTAGCCCACTCCAAACTTTTATTCGAGTTCTTGCCGGGATTACTATTTGAAGACCGGTGCGTTGCTGACTTCATTTGAATCCGCTCCCACTAACGTATGACAACGTGTACGGGTGAACCATAGACGGAAGGTACACGACCGCCTGACTCTTGTTGAGATAGATGGGAACGAAATTGAGGGTGGCTATCCGTTGCCCATCAGTGGGCAACAGACACGTCGGGGTGGAGCGTATGAGGAAGGAATAGAAGTGGTTTATTGACCCCTTTGATTTTTTCTCGATGCAAGATCAGCTTCCGTAAGGCATTTTTAGCACGTTGCTTTTGGCCTTCAAGAAGAGCTTTAAGGTTGCTTCCAAGAATCCGGTTAATTCCATTAATAAAGAGCATGTGAATCTGCTCTTTGGTTCTATGTATTATGGGCCGGATGACGTGCGGCTCGAAATCAAAAAAACCTCCGCGCGCCGTGCCGCATTCCGGATCCCAAATATCAGTATGTGAATGTTTGTGGGTCTGTATTAAATCAAATAAGAGTAACGCATTCTTAGGGACACTCACATTGCCACTAAGGAATGAAAACCAAGACTTACCTATGCAGGCAGTTAGCTCTAAGAAAGGGACGGTTTGTATAGATTCGATTGGCTTTGAGTTCAGCCGCGACCTTGGGCCTACAAGAATCGGTCGGGCTACAACAGCCCGTGTCATGCGCCCTGAAAAAGGATCTATAACTGACGGATGTATGCTGGCAGAGACTAATCCCCCCGCCCCAAGTTGAATCCCTTGTGGGCTGGAAAGATTACCAGGATAAAGCCTGCCGTCAATCATCTTACCCTCAAACTAACCTAATAATTTATGTGGGGAATTATACCAACCTTCGAGTGCAGGGGCCAAGTTTTTTTAAACACTAACTCCAAACTAAATTGATAAGAAACTTCAAGCCGTACCCTATTATTAAAACGAGTATTCCCAGGATTTATATGGCAGTAAATATAGAAAGAAACCACCCAGGAATCAGATGGATAACTCCGTAAGCTGATTCCCAAGCCATCGTAGAACCACCTCCAATTTATCTTCGGAATAACCCATAAGATTTTTACAGTCGGGCCTCCATGATAACCCCGTGTAGCCTTTGGCTTGTAAATTTCTTTGGAATCAAGTCAAAAGATGAATCTAAGATTTCCGACATTCTCTCGTTCTCACGTTTAGGCTAGTTATGAGAAAAGGTATTCCTATCGATGAGGTGGTATAAGCCGGAAGGCAAATCCAATCTTGTCCAGACCTGAGGTTCTTCCAAGCTGCTCGTACGGCTTGTCAAAATCTTTCCTAAAACATATCTCACCCGACTTATAGCTCGCCACTCAGAAGATGGTAACCTCTTACGCAGATACAGCAGAAACTGTTCGAAGACTGCGGGTGAAAGATTTTCACTCTCGATCAATCGCATAACAGTTCCCGCTATGTATGACCCTTCAGTAGAAAGTTTCGCAATGTACTCAGCAAGGTATTCTGACTCAGCCGGACTTAGTGACCCCAGTGCCAATCTTGTGACTATAGCTGCTTCTTTGAATTCTATCTCATCGAATCGCTCAGGTTGAAGAAGGGCTGGTAATACGGAAGCTTGACTGCCATTTACAGAAAAAAAGGAGAGGATTCGAAGCAGACCTTCGTATGCTGGATTGGAGTTGAACTCGGTGGATAATAACGTTATTAAACTGTCATAAGCTCCCTCTTGAGCGTACAGGTTTTGATATCTACCAAGACGATCAAGAAGGCGTATCCATGGTTCACTTACTTGCGTCTCCCAACTAAAGTAATTGAGAATGGTCAAACCAATGCTACGTCCGGCTTCTATCGCATCAATTATGAGTAATGCAAATTGATCGTATGTGGGTACCCCGTCCAATAAATCTCTTTTACGAGTTCCTTCTATAGTAAATAGAGCCCAACTCCCAATTAGAGAGCGAATACGCGATGCATTTAATTTTCCGTGAACTTCAAGAAGTGCCTTAAGTAAGGCCCCTCGCTCATACGAGCTTAATGACCAACTAGTAATTGCAGCGAAAGGAAACCCTTGACGAGAGATATTCTCATCGAAGGGATACCGATCGTCTGTCATGTATTCAATATCAGCAAGAGTAATTCCGTGTTTTCTCCATCGCATCTCAGCTGCCTGCCAATCTCCGATGTCTCCAAGCATTCCCATCTCCACCTTAACTGCCATGTCGAGTAAATCCTGGGAACTTAGAGCTGTGCGAATGCATGCTGAAAGTGTCCAAGGCAAGTGAGTAAAGTTTCGCTTGATTATTTCTAGGTCCGCATCAGTCCCACGTAACCTATTAGCGATTATCCTCAACGCTTGAGCAAGCATCTCGTTAGATGGATTATCAAGAAAAGATATCGATACTATATACGGCAACCATTGAAGTGCATTATCGGGTATTTCTTCTATTGGGCGTAACCACTCGTCGATGGGGGCCGTTGTGCTGAATGTCTCAACAGCAAATCCCGCCCCCTCAGTATCAGGCAATTGGAGGTTATACTCGTGAGTACCGGGTCTCATATAGTGGTCGGCGATAACCACGCTGATGGCATTAAGCCAGCCAGGCCTGTTCTCAGTTTTAAAAAGCTCAAGTAGAAGTTCCTCTTCCTCCTCTTCATAACGCACTAAATCGGCTGGATTCATGTATGGTATAAAATTAATCAGTTTGGATAAGGTCCATGCTCCACCCTGAGAGTTCCCGGCAACTTCTAATAAATCGGATCGTTCGCTTTCGATTACGGGCCAGCGGTCATTTCCTAATTCTCCTGCCCAAGGAATTCCGGCTTCGATGAGTGGGATTAGACATGACCAAGCTGCGAGGCGGCGGGATGGCTCGGTTAATGAGATATATTGAGCAAGTTCTTCTTGGTAAACAGATTCAAGACTTGAATCATATAGCTCAGCTAAACGCAACGATGACTGGTCCGGAGGTAAGCTCAAAATGCGTAGAGCAATACGGGCCAATATACGCGCGTACTTCGGCTGTGTGCGCGCGAGCCCATCCTCTAACAAATCTAAAGCTAGTAGCGAGCCTTCCAAAACTGCGCCGCCTAGTTCATCATCCTCATTATCATTTAGCTGTGCACAGATGGTATGTATGGTATCACGGAGTTCCTGGCGTTCAGCGAAGCATTTACCCGCGGCAAACAGAAATACATTGCGCCAATTGGCAACTGGCGCAATTTCACGTAGGCGATCCCTAACGACAGACTCGCGGCTTCCCATTAATGCCTCAGCGGCCATAAACTCTAGCAGGGACCGGATCTCAAACCCGACTTTCTTGTCTTGTAAGCCTACAAGAAAGACGAGCCTATCCATTGCAGATTCGGTAATCTGCTGCTGCAAACGTATCAGTTCTTCGCCTTCGTGCCCTTCTTCAGCAAGGCGATGTGCTACTAAGTCAGAAAAGTCTGTTTCTGAAAGGTGAGCATCCGTCTCGCCCATCCGCTCGCTCTTGATCTGTAGAATTAAACCAACCCTGTGATGTATGCGGTCTATGTCCGCCTTGTAATCCCGAAGTATTTGGGAGGCTGGTATCTCTCGCTCGACCTCACGGTGATAAATCACTTTGTAATATTCGTTGAACAGACTCCAACGCTCTTGCGGTGGCTGGCCTCTCATTCCGACAAGAGTAGTCATAATAGTTACTTGTAACGGGGTACGCATCAGGCGGGCTGTCGTTTCAGACTCAGATGCACGCTTCAGAAGAGTTAGTACTTTTTCTTTCCTATCGTCGTCGCTGCCATAACGCACCTCCGCCAAACGTCTAGCGTAATGAAGTGCCCGTGGTGGCGAAAGAGGTGTCAACCATTGATGTTGATACAGGCTGGGAGCAAAGTCTTGGTTATAACCTTGGGGGCGACTTGTAGCGATGATGAGGATGTCTGCATTGCATTCTTTGGCTTCTATGCGGAAGTCTCGAATTGCCTCCAGTACTTCGGCACGGTTGCTGGATGCTGGCACTTCATCTAGCCCATCTAGAATAAGTAGCCAAGGGTAGGCACTTAACCACTGCCGCAAATCTTCGGTTGAAAGGTGACGATCAGTCTTTTTCTTGATGCGTTCTACGATAAAAGTAAGAACAGAGGTTATGCGGCCCCTACTAGATGCAAGCTCTTTTGCAAATTCGTTGAGCACAATGCGGAAGGGGAAGCGGCGTGCCACAGGCCATCTAATACCTTCGCTGCTGCACTGCGTCTCTAGAAGTTGAAGAACCTGCTCTACATCAGGAGGGTGTCTCCAGTTAGCACGATCTTTCAAAATTGCGCTTCGAAATAGCTGGCAAATAAATTGACCAATGGTTGATTTGCCTTGGCCGGGTCCGCCGATGAGGACAAATCTACCTTTCTCTTGATATGGCATGCTGAGGCTACTGTCATCGGCGGATGTTTGCACATCCAGATATTGATCATTAAAACGCTCTGTGGCTCTGTTCAGTATGTTCTCTACAAAACCGGGGGACAACTTATTAGCCTCATCTACATTCTTAGGTGGCTCGATGCCTGGTTGGCCGAAAGCTGGCAGATCTACAAACACACGTGCAATTGGAATTTTCTCCTCTGTTGCACGTCCTGCCTGTTCGAGGTTGGCGTATTGGTCTGCGAGTAGTTCTCGTTGCAAGAAGCTATACAAAATTTGTTTAAAATCAGGTTGTTTTGGATGGAGCCACTCAATGACCTGGGCGAGTACGTCTCCATGAGTGATGAAAGCAGCATAAGATCGTCTTATGTCTTCGTAGCCGTCAAGAAAAGCACGGAGTTTATCGTAATCCCATATGTCGTAACCTTTGAGTGGAAGGTCATTCTTGAATTCATTAAATAATTCATATGCCTTATCCTGTGAACCTTCCTCCTCGACTGGAGTAAGAACAACATTCGTTGCGAAGATATAATAGTCGGGTTTACGGCGCGGCTTTTTCGGATTCGCAAACTTCTTCAGTTCTGACCGGAGCTGTTGTAGCGCCCAATCTCCCTCTTTCCCTGACCCGAGCGGTCGTTGCAGGAACTTTGCCTGAATAATCCCGTAGCCAACCCACTTATCTTCTGGAGATGGGTAGGGCACGGACCCTTCAAAAGTCGCCTCGCGACCTCCATCAGGACCATCCCCAAAGATTCTGACCGTTGAGCCAATCCTCTTTACAGCAATAGCTTGAATCAACTGTTCGAAGGATCGGGTTGATAAGCCCCATAAGTTGTAATCAGCCATAAACACTCCAATAACTTTAGATGGTGCATTCTTATCAAAGCAGTTAGAAATCTAGGTGGCTACATCTTCAATTTTAATCATGATCTCGTAGCCGGGGAAGCTTCATTGCTTTTAGAAGGCGCTCGGCGCGGGAAATGTCCCTCAATAAAGGTTCTTATTTTGCAGTATATGAGGGGGAGTTTAGCTATACTCCGAATCTGCCTTCGAGCCCATACGTGGTCTTGTTATTTCTTTCTTTTCAATCCTGGACTGATAGGATTTGCGGGGAGCTTTTTAGGTAAATCCAAATCATCCGAGACGAGAACATCCATCCATACGCCGGCCAACCGCGCGTATTCATGCAAGACAAGCAGACTAGGAATGCGGCGACCGCTTTCAAACATGCTTACCTCCGCTTGGGTGAGATCGTCGGCTAGCCCCATATGTCTGATCAGCCCCCTTTGAGAAAGATTAAGGGCTCTCCTGATTGCTGCAAGCTTCTCAGCTAATCGCTCTGGATTTCTCCGCGCCATCAGGTTGAACCTCCTGATGGCAACTGCTTACGCCCGCTAGCCCTTCCAATAACCCTTGTTATCCGCGTATGCCTAGTGATAACCTTCGTTATCACCCAGTGGGCTCGAATCGAAGTCGCCAGGAGTGAAAACTTCTGCACCCCAGTAGCGGCGCTGTTCATTCGGGATGTCGAGCCGCTGTATGCATAGGCGTAACAGCAATTTCAAAGATAGAGCAGGCATAAGATACCAGAGGGATTGCCCTCCCGCTACCGCGATTGAATCTTATGACGCCACAAGATCACAACAAAACGCTGGGAATCATCTACGGCTTTCTTGGAGGGCTCCTGGCTGTGGCCGCGCTCGTGGAAATCGTCAGGATGATAGTGCTCAAGAGGGAGTTAGAGCGCATCTGTTCCAGCACGGAGCTGCAGATGTTGATCGGTGTCGGCCTGCTCCTAACAGTTTATATCTTGTCGGTGGCGTACGGGCTGCTCAGGAGAAAAACTTGGGCGAGGATTCCGGCGCTCGTCCTGTCGGTTTTGTTCGTCTGGCTCTTCCCTCTGGGGACAGTGCTCGCGATTTACAACTGGTGGTTCCTCCATTCCGAGGGCGGGAAGCGGCTGTATTCGCGCCCCTCGGTTTAGCCCTCCCGCCCGATTCTACGTCGACAACCCGATGAACAGCGCCGAAGAATCCCAGAATCCGTCTCCCCCTCTGCTCCGGTGCTCCGTCTGCTCTGAGCCTAGGGAATACCTGCACGGCACGACCTGCTCGGCTTGCGTAATGCCTCTGCTCCTCCCCCACTGGCCGCGCCTGGTCGAGGTGCTCGAGCAGCGCTACGGACGTCTTCTGGATAAGTGGCTGGGTGGCGGCCGCTTCAACGATCTTAGCTGGGAGGTCGGCGAGAATTTCACGGTCCCGGCGGAAACCCTGCGGGCCTTCATCAAGGGGGTAATCGAGGACGCGGTCTCGAGGGAGGAGATCTTTCTCGACCCGCCCGGAAGCTGCTCCTGGGTGCCGAGTGAAACCGAAGAGTTAGTAGAGGCCGTCTACGCCCAGTGCAGGACGCCGCTCAAGCGGCTCATCACCAGGCACCTCGCGAAGGCCGTCAGGCAGGCGCCGACGCTTCGGGCCGAGCGGGAGCTGATCGAGACGGTCATCGGGGCCAGGGAGAACAGAGCCCCGAATCACCTGGACGACACGATATCAGCAGCGGTCAACACCACCGCCAACCCTCTGCCTTACCCCGCGAGGGTGCTGACGGACATCCGGTACAGGCCGGACAGGCAGGGGGAGATGGAGTTCTACTCGGAGTTCCAATTCGGGGAAGTGGACGCCGTGTGGAAGGAGATCGAGGACGAGCTGCCGCGTGATCTCGTGGGGTTAATAGCCGCCGAGGAGCATTGAGGGTAGAAGGCACGAACAATAACTCAATCCACCCGATGGGTTATATGGTGAATTTGACTTCCCGTGAATTGGCCAATGGAGACTTCCGAACTGCCTCTGCAAAAGCATGCCTATCTCCGACGAATACTACTTGTTCAATTCCTCTTGTTAGTGCTGTGTAAATCATCGTTCGATCAAGTAGCCTGCTCTTTGTCACCGGTATCGCGACTCTTCTGAACTGACTCCCTTGTGCCTTATGGACCGTGATCCCGTATGCTAGTGCAATCTTATCAAATTCCGTTTCCTTGAAAGTGTGTTCCACTCCGTCAAATTCACAGGCGAGTGATAACTCATCCCCGACATTCCTGATATCAGTAACGTGGCCAAGAGTACCGTTGAACAATAGGCGCTCATAGTCATTTTCAAGATGTATGACTGGGTCTTCTTTGGCGAACATCCATTGAGGTAAGCGAGGCCTGCCAGGTGACAGTGCCTGATGAAAATAATCGTTCACTGCCCGCACCCCAGCGACACCTGATTTGGTCATTCCAAGAACTTGGGTATCCGAGCCATCGCCCCCTAACTTATAAACGTCAAATAAAACGCCGACAATCTTATCAGGCACGCAATCAATAAAAGTGACGCCAGTCCCGAGACCACAAAATGGTTCGAGCTGCGGCAATACACCGCGCCTGATAGCCAAAGCTACGGAAGGAATTCCCGAAGATTCCGTTTGACGGTGAACATATTTCAATTCCACGCGCGGGACAGTATTACTCTCGGCAATCTTATGGAATACCAAGCCGAAACCGATCGGCGGGAGTTGATAGGGGTCGCCGACCATCAACAGGCGCACCCCTTCGGGTAGGTTGCGTACTATCCGATGCGTGATAGGAAGGTCAAGCATCGAGGCTTCGTCTACGATTACGAGGGAATCGCTTTCGATGTTGAGATGGCCCTTTTGTACGCTGCTGATAAATCCGGCAATCGTCGTGGCGTCATGAGCTGTCGCCTCTTTCATGCGCTGGGCGGCACGCCCGGACAGCGCCATCTGGTAAACCGTTCCTCCCGCCTCCTCAACGATCTCAATGACAATTTTCAGGACAGTCGTTTTACCCACCCCCGCCCCTCCCGTAAGCACGCTGAGAGGCTTGCTCGTCGCCAGCATCACGGCCTCCCTCTGCTCCTCGTTGAGCGTAACGCGGTATGACGCCTCAAAGGCCGCAATCTTCTTCTTTACCAATGAAGGGTTGATCCTACTCGTCGAGAGGAAGAGTCGCCCTTGGCTTGAGGTCTCGCCCCCACCGATACGAATCAGCCGCTTTGCAATGCCCGATTCGATTAGGGCCGCCCCGATGGGCTGATAACCTAAATCTTTGTCTCCTACTATTGCCCGATCTTCCAGGGCTAATTGAATGGCACGCTCCGCGGCGGTTAAGTCGGCTCTGAGCAGGAATCGCACGCGCTGAATCAAGTTATCGTGCTTGGTGAGGGTGTGTTTCTCATTTAGGCGAGTGTAAAGACAGGACTCCACTGCCCCGACTAATCTGCGCTCATCAGAAGGGCTCACGCCAAGTTTCAGAGCGGCCTTATCCACAACATCCCATCCGGCAAAGGCGAGCATGGAGTACGGATTACTCTCCAACACTTTGATAGCTCTATCTCCCCAGCAACGCCATACCTTGCCTGCAAGACGAGGGTTAAAGTTGTGATTATCTAGGAAGGCTACGATCTCACTCTCCGCCCGATTGAGCCGCCAGGCGTTGGCTAAAGTCTGCGCAGCTATCGGCGTCAGCACCTCTTCCAACCTAGTGGTGTCTCCCACGTCGAGAAGTTGGGTAAGGCTGTCGCCGAAATGGCTATACAGCTTCCTCGCCTTGCTCAGTCCAATTCCTTTAAACCTCGGATTATTGGCGATGAAGAGAACGACCAGATGGCCCTTGGGCGGCATTCTTTCACACAGGTCGGCGTAAAACTGCACGCCGTAGATTGAATCTCTCTTGTATTCACCCTTGATCCGCCAGACCTCACCCAAGGTCGGCACGTTCGAAAGGCTGTCTCGGGTCGCCACCACCCGAACGTGGCTCCCGTCCTCCTCCTTCCCGCTAAAGACGACTAAGCCTTGATAGCCACGCCGCAGGACCGCATTGACGAGAATGGAAATTTCTTCTTTCTGATTTTTATACGCAGGCCTAGACATTACGCCAGAAAGGATTAGTGAGGAAGTATCCTGCGCCCGGTTTCTGTAACCATCTCTTCGATGATTTCGTAGCGTGCATTCTCACCTTCCAGAGCCTTGACCCGCCGGCGTAGTTCGAGGTTTTCTACGGTGAAGACAGCAAGCTTCTCTTCAAGATCTCTTATGCGGCGGTCACGACTCTCTATTTGTTTATGGCTGATGTCCTCTCGCCTCGGATTAAGATGTGCAGATACGCCCGGCTCAGATATACCCTCGATGGCATCTCGCTGTGCTCTTAGCGTCTCTTCAATTGCCGCAAGAAGTTTTGGGTGTATGTTCGGATTCTTATAGAGGTTCTCGCGGCCGATCTTGCTATCTCGTCCGACTTGCGCGACATTGACCTCACCGCTCGCCTTCACGGGCAAGTATTTGCCACGGGCGCGAAGGCCGTTCCAATATTCCTCCCACTTACGTTCGTTCTCCCTACCGGCCTGGATACTCACTTGTTTATCCTTAGACCGCCACCGGCGCGGCAATGTGAGGGTGGGATTGATAATTAGCGATCTCGAAATCTTCGAACTCGTAGTCGAAAATAGAGTCTGGTTTTCGCTTGATGATTAACTGAGGCAGTGGATACGGCTCACGTGTAAGTTGTAACTTCACCTGCTCAATGTGGTTCAAGTAGATATGACAGTCGCCCCCGGTCCACACGAAATCACCGACGCTTAAATCACATTGCTGGGCAATCATGTGCGTCAGTAACGAATAACTCAATATGTTGTAAGGGAGCCCTATCAGCGTATCGGCGGATCTTTGATACAACTGACATGACAGTTTTCCTTGCGCCACATAAAACTGAAAAAAGGCGTGGCACGGAGCCAGCGCCATTTTATCCAACTCGCCCACATTCCAAGCAGATACTATCAGCCGGCGAGAGTCCGGGTTGTTTTTGATTTCTTTTATGACCTTGTCTATCTGGTCTATAACTCTTCCGTCAGTTGACGCCCAACTACGCCATTGTTTGCCATAAACTGGCCCCAGATCGCCGCCCGCATCAGCCCACTTATCCCAGATACTCACCCCATGGTCCTTGAGATACTTGATGTTCGTGTCGCCCCTCAAAAACCACAGCAGTTCGTAGATAATGGATCGTAGATGCAGTTTCTTTGTGGTAACAACCGGAAGCCCATCTTCTAGAGGGAACCGCATCTGGTGTCCGAACACACTGATGGTGCCAGTTCCCGTGCGGTCGTCTTTCCTAACACCATCTCTAAGAATGTGCTCAAGCAAGCCTAGATACTGTCTCATTTTTTCCCCTCTTTAGCTTTCTTAGCTTTTCCTACAGCCCGAATATTTACTACGTTAGCCCGACCACACCCTTGTTTAAATTTGCGTGACTCTCTCTCCAATTTCCGCTTCTCGTCTTTAAGAATATCGATCTCCTCTTCAAGCACTCTGACCGTATCAGTTAATGCTGCTTTCTGTTCCTCTAGCTCTTGTTTCTCATCAAAAAGCTTGCTGTTCTGCTGTTGCAAGTTTCGTATCTGCCCGATCAGTCGCTTCTCACGAGCGATGTGTTTTTCCGCGCTGAGCCTATGTTCGGCCGTTGTATTCTTCTGTTTATTTTCTTTATTAGCTTTACGCTCCTCATTAATCTTTTTCAGTTCAGTTATAGGCCAGCCCCGGTTGTGAAGCGTCTTGCGGCTACAGCCCACCATCTCAGCAAGTTTTTCCTGCGTGGCGGGAAGAGACCGGGTTCTTCTTAGTTTCGCAATCCCATCCTGAATTTTCCGGGTTAAATCCTCGAAGTCTTGCTCGTTTCGCTCGTCAAACGGCAGCTTCCTTAATTTATCCGGCATTGTTCTCTTCTTTCAGAACACTTTCAGGGTCGTAGCCCAGTTGCTTAAGCATGCTCGCAAAGCTATCCCGTTCGGCCTCCCAATGCTTTTTGAGATGAGCCTGATCAGGCGAATTGAGTTTCTTGACGGCATTTCGATACCGGTCAATAACGTCTGCCGCTCTCGACTCCGGGACTACCGAGTGTTTGCAGGTGTGGGGGTTACAATTTAAGTCGCCTATGCAGGGTGGAGCTTCTTCTTTGAGCTTACGCGGGTCGACATGGTTGCGTGTACACCATCCAACGCCTGTTCTAATCAAACTTCTACCAGACTCGGCGAGCTTCTCGATGTATTTTTCCCGCGATTTGCCGTACAGCCCAAGCCCTGAAAAAAACGCTTCTGTCTTTTCAACATGAATGGCTGCGCCACCTCCAGCAAACTGGCGGCCTTCGCTGTAAAGGGCGCGCACGACCTGAAGATGCGCGTCCTTCATGGCATTAATGCCGGTAGTGTTCTCCACAATCCGTTGACGCTGCATTCCGTAGATTGTAGATGTCTCGTTGATCTTATAAGAACCCTCTACTAATCGAGAATGGAAATGATGTAGTTGCCTTGTAATATAAGGCAGCCCAACCTCTGCTTTTGCCAATTGATTGACTAGGCCGTTCCTAAACTGGTGTGGCGAAAGTTTCCACTCAGACCATACTTCTTCCTCATCTATTCTTTTAAGGTATTGGTTCAGACGATGCGTGAGCCCATTATTTGATATAGGACGTTCTTCGTCTCCATCTTTGACTGTCTCAAATCCGCCAAACAGGAATCGGTTAACAGTACAACGCGACAGCTCTTCGAGGGACCGCACGGCGTCTTGCACAATGTCAATCGCTACCCACTCGTCTTCATCAAGTGGTAGGTCAGTGCACTGACCTTTTATTAAGGTTGACTTGATAAGATGCACCCCTTTCCTTCCAACAAGGCATCCAGGGCGGATGGAAACGGCTTCGCTGTAACGCATTGCTGTGTAGAGCAGGATGATCACTTGGGCCGCGCAATGAACGTCGAACAGAAAATTCCTCATCTCCTCTGGCTGGCATCCAAACCTCCGCTCAAAATGGTAGGTATGTAATTTTAGGCTGTTATTGCTTCTGTCCTCTCTAAAAATACTTCGCCTTTGAACATAGCTCTCGAACATTGCTGGAAAGTTCGGCCACTTCTGCCTGTAGAGGTCGCGCACAGTAATGCCAGCCTGAGAGTCTCTAAGCTCGACTCCCATGAGGAAAAGGAAACTACCGACCAATTCGCAGGACTTGTTGGAGAGCAGCCGGAATAACATGTCAGGCAAAGTTTGAATGCTTCCACGCTTTTTCTCTTCCCTCCAGTTTACGTTCTTAAGATCTAAGTGATGCCATTTGAGCCGTCCATGTTTTAGATTCGACTGGATATACTCATTGCCAAATATGGTAAGCGTGTTCTTAACCGTATTAGTACAGTAGGGGTAAGTGTCGGCAGCTTTTTGTATATCTTTAATCGTAATATCACTAAGCTTACGAATTCTGCCAATACCGCTGTGCAGAAGATTTTGTAAATAGATGTGAGAGAAGAAGGTGACTGCGACCTTAGCGCGATGAACTATCGTGATGGCTTTCCTGCCTTCTTTGATACGTTTTCCACACGTTTCGACAAGAGAGGGGAACATGGCATAGATGAAAATGGCTCGACGGATGTCTTCCACCATTTCCTCCGGCAGCACAGCTAAGAAATTCTGTGTGCCATGTAGCATAGCTTTTTGACAGGCTTCCGTCCCTAGTGTGATCGCGTCCCAGTCAAATCTCACCTTGGAGGGGCTAACTACCTTAAGCCTTGCGTTGTGCTCGTCAGTCCAGTCCCATACAGGGTCGCCGAAGCGTGATTTTTTGGAGACTGGGATGTTCGGGTTGAACAGGAAACTGCCAGTAATGGTTGAGCCAAGGTGCTGTAATGTATATCCATAGTTCGAATAATTTAGACTCATAGTTATTCTCCAGCCTGATGGATAAAAGAGTCCAGCACTTCGAATTCTGCTTCCCTAGCTAGTTCGGCAGCCCACTCCAGCTTCTCTGTCGGGAATAACACGTCAGGTGACAAGATTTCGTCCAGGATCATCAATAATTTCTTATAGAGTTCTCCCTGACGTGGTATTTCGTTTACATTGCTTAGTGCGCGTCTGATCTCACTCCGATAGGCAAAAAGCTTTGGCAGATTCATTTCAGTAATCAGCACGTTTTCACATTGCAGACACATATTCCAGAAAGTGCAGGCATCACCTTCGTGATAGCTCTTACTGTTTTTAACAATGTCGGGAGGATCATAAGGGTTTTTGCAGTGGCACACCGGGGCCTTAAAGATGAACTGGCCCGGCTTGGCGTCTCTCGTTATAGCTATAGGCAGCGGCTTCCGCTCGTATGCTCGTTTGTTCTCCTTGATGATCGTTAACTCCCGCTGTATCCTGCGATGAAAATCGGTCGTGGACTTTAGCCTATCAATGTAGGCAAGTGTAGTAGTAATTGACTTGTGACCGGCGACAGCCATGATGTCGAAGATGTCGTACCCTTGCATGACCATCTCGGTGAATTTCGTTGGCCGGAAGCGGGAAAGTGCGAAGAGAAGCGGCTTACCATCACTCCCACGTAAGTCATACTCCCTAACAATCTCTCGCGCCCAGTGAGTTATAACTTTGTTACTGACCACTTGCACCTTGCCATAGCGGGTCGTGGCACTGGATTGATAAAGGAATAAGTAATTCCGATTTTCTTCCGAAGCAAGCTTGACGAGCGGCTCGGTCAACTCCAAGATGGTCTTGATAGTCTTACTAATAATCTGTGACTGCTTTTGGCTAAGCGCCATGAATTCGCCATCTTCAGCTTTGTCATACAGTACTACGTGCAGCTCCTTCTCGCCGCCGCTGCGCGGCTTGTAGTATTCGAGATAAGGTAGCCCGGACAATGGGTGGGCATCTTTGAAACAGTCACGTTTCAACGACAACAGTGACTCAACGTTCAGACCTGTCTCCGATATTAGTTTGACTACTAAGGGCATGATTACGTCCTGATCAATGAAAGAGGAAACACCCCATTTTCTGTAAAGCTTTTTCAGCCCGCCATGTACGTCTGTCGCGTTAGTAAAGAACCTTTTATGCTTTATCTTATTTTCTGGCGTTCCTGGTAAGGGGATGCAGCCCATCACATTCTCGAAGTACCAACGCATGTTGTCATCGCTTATATCAAAAACGTCGCCGTTCAAATCTCTTACCCAACAGGTCCAGCCCTGACCGAGGAACTTCTCGCCGCGAGCAATACCCTGCCGTTCTACTTTCCTCGGGTCACAGCCTCTGCCCGTTCTAGTGTAACTACGCAACAAGCCTCTGGAGAATCGAATCTTTGGTGAGACGACGTTGAAGATAGCTGTATATTCTTCGTTCGAATAAGCAGCACGTAATGACGTTTCCCGCACTCCCGCTGGCATGACGATATTGATTACAGGCTGATTAATATAGTTGTGCTCGTAGGCGTATTGCATCGTTTGTCGGATGGCACTGAAGTTGGAGTTAATGCTATGAGAAGTTAAGTAATCCTCAGTACCCTCGATGTTAGTCGCCTCAATCCACTGCTTGACTTTATGCAGTGCCATTACATCCCACTCGTCCTTAATATAAAAACGCGGGTCATCGTCAAGAATTGGATTATAGTTGCTTGTCTCTTGTAAGAACCTTCTGTAGAAGGCTAGGGCCGTCTCGTAATTTTCTTTGGTACGCTCGTTTTCGTAGAGGGACATCTTCTCCTTGAATATCCAGTCCACTTGAGCGTAAGGATTCTCAAGGGTAGGTTCGGGCATAGGAAGCTGGAACTCAATGATTTTACTCATGTCCGACTTTTGGTGCGTCGCAATATATGTCGTCTTATCGTCAGTGGATCAGCCTTCCAAGAAAGCTATCTGTAATTTGTACATGTCTTCAGAACGACGTTTACTGGCGATGCCCCCTCCTTTCAATGTGTCGTTCAGGTGGAAGATAGGTTGCCTCCATGATCCTCTTTGCTTCTTGGTACTTGTCTTTGAGCACCCCATCGCGGTTCAACTTAGCTAGAACACTGGGCGGAATTACGGTATAGATTTCTGTTGTTGTTATTTGCTTATGACCGAAGACCTGCTGCACAAGAAAAAGCCTATCGAGATAATCCTTACCTAATTCGGACGATAAGATAGAGAAGGCAGCGCCGTGCCTAAAAATATGCGGAGAGTAAAATTCCGGGTCTAGACCTACGCGGGCAGCCGCGTAATCTATTTGCTTCCCAACGTTCCTTCTGGAAAGGTCATATCCGTTAACCGACAAAAAAGCGGGCTTTCCATGACCTGTATTGCTGAAATAAGGAGAGAAGCGATACTCGGGGCTGTTATGATAACGCCTAATCCGTGCTAGAACAGGGGCGGATATGATGGCAATTCTTTCTTTGATCTGACCACCACGACCCTTTGATCCTCGTACATAAAGAGGATAATACTTAAGCCCATCTGGAAAATTTCTTGAATCAGGTAGGTCACTTTTAAGTAGACGTTGAGCCTCAGATATACGCATTCCTGTATCGTACAGAGCGTGTATGAGACAGCGTTCGTTCTCGTTATGAAAGCCATTAAGCAGCCTGATTACATCCTCAGATGTGACAAAACGCGGTTTGCGTCCTGCCGGTGGGGGTGAAATTAGTTCGCCAGTTTTGTAGGGTGTGTTCTCAAGAGTACGGACTCTGCCGCCTTCTTCAGTGCTGAGCCAGTCGAAAAACGTTTTCACGGCAATCTCGCGATTGCGCAGTGTGCTTGCCTCTATGCGTGCCGCGCTTCTCTCTTTAATCCAGAATTCGAGGTCTCGACGAGTAGTGATCTTGAGAATGATGTCTAGAGAATTTTTAGAATAATGCTCAACTTCAAGAAGCCATTTGAGGAAATCAGTCAAGCTCCTGCCGTATTGATTAACTGTCTGATAGGAATATCTCGGTTTACGGGAAAGAGCACGGAGCCAGCGAGTAGGCAACTCCACAATGAAGCCGTCGTTAAAATAAGTGTAGATGTTCCTGCCGCCATTATCGGTGGCGCAGAGAACCAACTGATCGTTATAAATTGGAGCCATATTGCGTTACACGAGCGGCGCAATATAGCAGAGAAGATTAAATGTAAACTACAAAAAATTTAGTCTACAAAAAAACAGGCAGGTGGCAACAATTTACCCTATATTTTCACGTATTACCCAATTGGTTTTTCGTTCCTAAAAAGAAAACTGTCCGCGGAGCGTTGATACAACTGGCAGGACAGCCTTCCGCGCGCCACGTAGAACTGAAAGAGCAGGTGGCACGGGGCCAGCGCCATCTGTCCCAGCTCGCCGACGTTCCAGGCCGAGACGATGAGGCGGCGCGAGTCCGGGTCGGTTTTAATCTGCTCTATGACGCTGCTCAACTGGTCTATCACGCGCCCGTCCCGACTCTCCCAGCGCCGCCACTGCTTGCCGTAAATTGGCCCAAGCTCGCCTTCCGCGTCCGCCCACTCGTCCCAGATGCTGACGCCGTTCTTCTTCAAATACTCTGTGTTCGTCTCGCCGCGGATGAACCAGAGCAGCTCGTGTATGATCGAGCGCAGGTGCAGCTTCTTGGTGGTGACGACGGGGAAGCCTTGCGCAAGGTCGAAGCGCATCTGGTAGCCGAAGACGCTGAGGGTTCCCGTCCCCGTCCGGTCCTTTTTCTCGACGCCGTGCTGTAAGATGTGCTTGAGGTAGTCCAGGTACTGTCTCATTCTTCGCTTCCCCGCCGGGCCTGATTGGAAAAAGAGCCGCCGCGATGTTATATAGAACTTACGCTGGAAAAGAAAGTTTCGGTAACGAGGTGGGACCGTTTCTGAGATGAGCTGGCCCGTAGGCATACAGGTTGATCAACAGGCCCCGGACTTCACGCTGAAGGACGAGCAAGGCGAAGACTGGCATCTTTCGGAGAAGCGCGGCCAAGTGGTCGTGATGCTCTTTTACCCCGGCGACGAGACGCCCGTCTGCACCAGGCAGATGTGCTCCGTGCGCGACCGCTGGGCCGATTACATGGCGACCGGCGCGGAAGTCGTGGGCGTCTCGACGGATACTATCGAATCGCATCGCAAGTTCAGCGAGCACCACGGGCTCCCCTTCCGCCTGCTCGCGGACCCCGAGAGTAAGGTGACGAGTCTCTACGGCGTGCGCTCGTGGATACCGGGGCGCTCGGCCCGCGCCGTCATCGTGATAGACGCGGACGGCGTGGTGCGCCACCGACAGGTGCAGCCGCTCTCGCTCTTCCGCCCGAAAGACGAGCAGGTGATTGAGGCCATCCGCACGGCGCAGTCAGACCAGGCGGCGCGGGGCTCGGGCGCGGCGCTCTAGTTTTCAGCAGGGAGGAATTTCTTTATGTCAGACAAAATCAAGTGCGCGCGCTGCGGAGAGAAGCGGCCCGCGCTCAGCTACGCGCCCGTCCCGACGGAGTTGGGCCAGAAAATCGGCGCGGAAATCTGCCAGCCGTGCTGGGCCGAGTGGCTCCAGAAGCAGTCGCAGATCATCAACCACTACGGCCTGGACCTCTCCAACCCGGACACGCATGGCTTCCTCTTCGACAACATGAAAGCCTTCTTCTACGGCTCCAGCGACCTCGCCCAGATAGACACCTCCAAAGAAGGCAGCATCAAGTGGGAATGAAAAATTAAAAATTAAAAATGCAAAATGGAAGACGAGAGGCAGGCTCTTTGTCTTCCATTTTGCATTTTTAATTTTTAATTTTTCATTCCGCCGTGCGCGTGGCGTTTCTGGCGCGGCGGGTTCTTCTCGCGAGGCGCTTCCTCTTGGTCTTCTTCTTGCCCCAGGTCGTAGAGGTGCCCGCGCCGTTGCCCGCGCCGTTGAGCGCCACCTTGGCGGTCGGGGGAGCGCCGGCCCCGTTGGCGAAGACCGCGCTGGAGGCCGCGAGCGTCAGGGAGAGTGCTAAGGCGACCGTCTTGGCTGCCTTCAGGAATGTGGATTTCATCGAAAAGCTCCTTCGGTGATGGTTAGTCTGTTTTAGGCTCCGTCAAACTTTCGGTTGCGCCGGGCGGGCGGAAGATTAAAGCGCCTCGTCAATCTCGCGCGCGGCGCGGTGGCCCGACTGAATAGCCCCTTGCATCCATCCGGGCCAGGCGGAAGCGTGCTCGCCGGCGAAATGTATGCGCCCCTCGGGCCGCGCTATGTATGGCATAAGCTCCATCATCTGTCCAGGCTTGAACCAAGCATACGCGCCGCGCGCCCACCCGTCTTCATCCCAGCAGACGGACGCCCCGCCCTCAAAATTTTTGCGAATCGCCGGGTAAACCTTCTCCACCTCGGAGAGCGTGAACCGGATGCGCTCCGTCTCCTTCATCGCCGTCACGCGACGCGACTGCTCGCCCGCCGTGTAAGTCTCCAGGACGCCGCGCGCGCCCGCCTGGTTGAGCGTCGAGTTGACAATCGCCATCACGGGCAGGTCCGTGTAGGCCGAGACGCCCAATCCCTCGCCGGTCCAAAATTCGCGCCGCGACTGTAGGTAGACGCGTGAGGCCGAGGTGTAAGGCAACTCCCGAATAGCGCGCCGCTTCCCTTCCGAGAACTGCGGCGAGACCGCGACTCTTTCCAGGACCGAGAACGGGAGCGCGCAGACCACGTAATCGCCCACAACTCTTTCTGGACTTCCGGCGCGCAGGTAGATGACGCGGGCTTCCCTCTCATCCTGCTCGACGCGCACGACCTCGGAGCCATAAAGAATTTTCGCCGCGAGGCGCGCGGCCAATGCTTTCGGGAGTAAATCAGTCCCGCCCCTGACCGTGAAAAGACGGCCCGAGTTGAGATTGAGCGCCGCCTCTCTGAGCACCATCAGGGCGGAGACGTGGTCAACGCCGTCGCCGGTCAAGTCCGCGTCGTTCAACCTCAGGAGCCGCACGGCGTCGTCAGTCGCGCCGCGGCTCCTGAGAAACTCTGCGTAAGTCATACGGTCGTACCTCTTCAGCGCCTCGGGCGGCCAGTCGAGCGACGACGCGTCGCGGAACTCTCTGAGGGCCGAGATGACGTACTTCTCCGTCATCCCGTCCAGGCCGAGCCTCTTCTCTTCGGGCGAGAGTTCGAGCGGCCAATCGCCGCCGCGCATCCCCGCCGGGTTGATTCGGCGACCCTCCAAATAATAGACGGGGACGCGGCGCTCTTCGGGGACGGCCGTGAGTTGAAGCCCTAAGAGCCTGACATAGCGCATCACGAGGTCGTGCGACTCCGGGATGAACATCGCGCCCGCCTCGGCGTGCAGCCCGTCAGCGAAAGGCTCGCGCAGGGTGTGCACGCGCCCGCCCGCGCGCGCCCGCGCTTCCAGGACTGTCACGTCGTGCCCGGAGCGCGTGAGCCGGTAGGCCGCGGACAGTCCCGCCAGCCCGGCCCCGAGGACGACGACGCGCTTGCGGCGGCGGCGCGCGCTTTTCTGGGCCAGAACGGAGACAGACCTTTCGAGCGGCAGGGCCGCGAGCGCGCCCGCGGCCCTGCCGCCCCGTCTTAAAAATTCTCTGCGCTTCATTAAGTAACGGCGGAGGACGTGAATGTCAGCGGACGCGTCCGTCGCGGGGCGCGGTCGCATGTGACCCGCGCCCGTTAAGACTCGCGTTTCCGCCTTTAAACCGTAAGAATAATGCTTGCGCGCCCGGCGCGTTCCGATGTATCATCCGCCATCCTAAGGGATTGCACAGTCCGGTTCAACGCCTTTCACATCTTTCCTGAAAGGCGCGCGCTTTCAAGGCCGTTTCTTTATCATCTAATCCCGAACCGGGCGCGCTACGCCATTATGGACTCAGGGCAAACCGTCGTCGCCCGCTGCTGGCCGGACGGGCGCGAGGTTTCAGGAATTTTGTACGGCTCAGCTAACAGGAGAACAATCCGATGAAGATGAAACTGGCGGCGTTTCTTGCGGCGACCATGCTCGCGCTCGCGGGCTGCGGTGGGGCCAGCAACACCGGCACGACCAACAACAGTAACTCGATGAACGCGGGCAACAGGACGGGCAACGCCTCCTCCTCCACGACCGCGACGCCTGACCCGAACCTGGTCAAGGCCAACGCCAACGCCTCCGACGAGACGGGCGGCACGAAGGAAGGCTGCAAGTGTTCGGCGGCCGGGATGAAGTGCTCGACCGAGCCCGGCGCGAAGGGCTGCTGCGGCGCGAAAGACGGAGCCTGCTCGACGATGGTCGAAGGCAAGTCCTCCTGCTGCTCCGGCAAGGGCGGCGAAGGCGGCGCGTGCTGCTCCGCGGCCGGCAAGATGGCCGCCGGCGAAGGCTCCTGTAACCCCGAGGCGAAACCCGCCGCGACGGCCGGCAAGAAGTCCTAAGCCGCTTCGCACGGCGTACAACCTCTGGATTTAAGTGAAGACGGGCGACTCTAGCGCGCGCTAGAGTCGCCCGTCTTTCTTGCGCCCCGCCGAACTCCTGATTTAAGATAGCCGCGCTTTAGTCCCCTTACAAAGAATTCGCGTCGCCCGGCCACACGGCTGTTTTGTGCCAAGCCCGCCACCATGCGGCGCGTCTCGTCCGTGAGGCAGCCAGGCTCAGTTCTCAAACACACAACGTAACCGCACAAGAGGAGAGATTAAAATGATGAAGAGATTGACGACCCTGTTGGCCGCCCTGGCGCTCGCCGCGCTCGGCGCTGCCTGCGGCGGCGACTCCACCGAAAACCGGACCACTACCAACACGACGACGACGAACGCGTCGAACGGCAACACCACAAGCACTACCACGAACACCACCGTCACCCCCAACCGCGGCGCGTACAACGCCAACATCAGCCAGGGAGATTACGAAAAAGATAAAGACGTTTTCGCCCAGAAGGCCAAAGACGCGGGCGACAAGGTCGGCTCCGCCGCCTCGGACGGCTGGCTCTGGGTCAAGACGCGCGGCGCGCTCCTGGCCGCCGACGATCTCGAAGAGTCCGGCATCAACGTTGACGTGAACAACGGCGTCATCATCCTGCGCGGGACTGTCCCGAACAAGGACCAGGTCAAGAAGGCGGACGCCGCTGCCAAAGGCGTCGGCGGGAGCAAGGGCGTCCAGAACCAGCTCAAGGTCGGGGCCGGCGACGCCAACGCCAACAAGACCGCCACGTCGAACAAGAAGTAACGCAGCGCCCGCGGAAAACCGGACCAGTTCTCAGCGTCTCCAGCGTTTCCAGCGTGAGGTTAAGTTTCACGCTGGAGGCGCAAAGACCGCTCAGGGGTTGAATGGTTCGTTCTCTTGAGTTCGGCTGAAACTCTTATGCGCACACGCCACGCGCGAGTCGCCTGCGCGCTCGTCGTCCTCGTCGCCCTCGTCACGAGTCCAGCGCCCTCGCGCCCTCGCGCGGAGGCGCGCGCCGTCACGACTTACGCCATCACCGGCGCGCGCATCTACACGGTCTCAGGCCCCGTCATAGAGCGCGGCACAGTCGTCATACGCAACGGGCTGATCGCGGCGGTCGGCGCAGAGGTGAGCGCGCCCGCGGACGCGCGCGTGATTGACGGCACGGGACTCAACGTTTACCCAGGCTTGATTGACGCCAACACGACGCTCGGCGTCCCGCAGGCAGGCAACGCCGCGCCCGCGTCGTCGCCCGCGCCGTCACTGGCCGCCGCGGCGTTCTCCAACTCCGCGGCCGGCACGCCCGGCCTGCGGCCAGAGACGTTGGCGGCCGATCTCATTCAACCGGGCGGCGCGCAAATCGAAGCGGCCAGAAACGCCGGCCTGACCTCCGCGCTCGTCGCGCCGCGCGACGGCGTGCTGATGGGCCAATCCGCTTTCGTCAATCTGGCGGGCGAGACTCCCAGGCAGATGATCGTCCGCTCGCCCGTGGCCCTGCACGTGGGCTTCACGCCCCTGCGCAGCGGCGTCTACCCGGCCAGCCTGATGGGCGTCTTCTCCGCCTTGAGACAGATGCTGCTCGACGCCACACGCCTGCGCGAGGCCAACCAGATTTACGCACGCTCGCCACGCGGCCTGCGCCGCCCCGAACAGGACCGCTCGCTGCTGGCGCTCCTGCCCGCGCTCTCGCGCGAGCTGCCGGTCGTCATGCACGTCAACACGGAGCGCGAGATTCGCCGCGCGCTGGACCTGGCGGAAGAGTTCAACCTGCGCGTCATCATCAGCGGCGGCGCGGAGAGCTGGAAGGTCACGGACCGTTTGCGGAATGTGCCCGTGCTGCTCTCGCTCAACTTCCCCAAACGCACGACTGCGCCGTCGCCCGAGGCAGACCCGGACCCGCTGCGCGTCCTGCGCGAGCGCGTTGACGCGCCCAAGACTGCCGCCCGGCTGAGCGCCGCCCGCGTGCGCTTCGCCTTCCAGTCGGGCGCGATGGAAAACGTCTCGGACTACGTACTGAACGCCGCGAAGACGATTGAGAACGGGCTCTCGCGCGACGAGGCCCTGCGCGCGCTGACGATCAACGCGGCGGAAATCTTCAACGTCGCCGACCGCCTCGGCACAATCGAGGTCGGCAAGATTGCTAACCTGACCATCACGCGCGGCGACCTCTTCGACAAGGCCGCGCGCGTCACACACGTCTTCATCGACGGGCAGCCGATTGAATTGAAGCCCGCCGCCCCGGCGGCAGCGCCCGCGCCCGCGCCGGGGACGTGGACGCTCAACGTGCAGTTGGGCGAGGGCGAGCACTCCGTGACGCTCGTCCTGCAACAGGAGGGCGAGACGCTGCGCGGCTCGATTCAGGGCGCGCTCGGCACGGCCGAGATTGCCAACGCTTCCGTCAGCCCCGCCGGAGAGCTGCGCTTCACCGTCCGCGTCACCCTCGGGGGGCAGACGACCGAAGCGACTTTCACCGGCACAATCTCTGGCAACGCGATGCGCGGCACCGTGCAGGCCGTCGGGCAATCGCCCGGCACGTTTACTGGCACAAAACCTGGCACGCCTTCGACGCAGCCTCGGCCCGCGCCCGCGCCCGCGCAGACCCCGACGCCTGCGCGCACGCCTCCCGCGCAGGCCGCGCCGCCGAACACGCCGCCCGCCGCAACTGGCACAAATCTTTCGGGCACATGGGCGCTCGCTGTCGCCGTCGGCGGGAACACTCTGCCGGGGACGCTGACGCTCCGCCAGGAAGGCCAGCACCTTTCGGGTACTTTGGAAAGCCCCTTCGGCAAGACCGAGCTGAGCGACGGCTCGACCGGCCCCGAAGGCTTCCGCTTCACAGCGACCGCCGCCGTAGAGGGGCGCGACATCGAGATAACTGTCAACGGGACCGTCTCCGGCAATCAAATCAACGGCACCGTGACTTCCGAAATCGGCTCGACGACGTTCACGGGGACAAGGCCACAGAGGCAGTGATGAGTGCCGAGTGATGAGTGACAAGAAAAACCTTCTTTCTTTTACTCATCACTTATCACTCATCACTTATCACTGCCTTTCGGAGATTGATGATGAAACGGGTGCTGACGTTCGTTCTCCTGGTCGCGTTGGCGGGCGCGTCGCAGGTATTGGCCCAACGCCGCGACACGGACGCGCAGGAGACTCTGATTCGCAACGCGACCGTGCTGACCGTCTCGCACGGGACGCTTGAGAACGCGGACGTGCTGCTGCGCGGCGGGAAGATCGCCGCCATCGGGCAGAATCTGAAGGCCGCCTCGAACGCCCGCGTGATAGACGCAACCGGCAAGTTCGTCATGCCGGGCATCGTTGACTGCCACTCGCACTCGATGCTCGACGCCGTCAACGAGTTGACGCTCTCTGTCACCTCAATGGTCCGCACGCGCGACGTGCTGAACCCCACGGACGAGAACATCTACCGCGAGCTGGCGGGCGGCGTGACGACCGCGAACCTCCTGCACGGCTCGGGCAACGCCATCGGCGGCCTGAACACCGTGGTCAAGTTCAAGTACGGGCGGCCCGTCGAAGAGTTCATCTTTCCGGGCGCGCCGCCGGGCATCAAGTTCGCGCTCGGCGAGAACCCCAAGCGCAGCAACTTCGTCATCCCGACGCAGCCGCGCCGCTACCCCGCCACGCGCATGGGCGTCGTAGAAGTCATACGCGAGGCGTTCACGCGCGCGCGCGACTACAAGGCGACGTGGGACGAGTACAACGCGGCCTCGAAGCGCGGCGAAAAGAATTTGATCCCGCCGCGGCGCGACCTGCAACTCGAACCGCTCGTCGAAGTCCTCGAAGGCAAACGCTTCGTCCACGCGCACTCCTACCGCGCCGACGAGATAGTGGCGCTCATCAACTTGGCCGACGAGTTCGGCTTCAAGGTCAGGACTTTCCAACACGTGCTCGAAGGCTACAAGGTCGCGCGCGAGATTGCGCGCCACGGCGCGGGCGCTTCGACCTTCTCAGACTGGTGGGGCTACAAGATCGAAGCCTACGACGCGACCCCTTACAACGCCGCCGTCTTGTACCGCGCCGGAGTCCTCGTCTCGCTGAACTCAGACTCGGACGAGCTGGCCCGCCGCCTCAACATCGAAGCGGCGAAGGTGATGAAGTACGGCGACGTGCCCGAAGAGGAGGCGCTCAGGATGATCACGCTCAACCCCGCGCGCCAGCTCGGCATAGACTCGCGCGTCGGCTCGATTGACGTGGGCAAGGACGCCGACCTGGGAATCTGGAGCGGCCACCCCTTGAGCACGCTCTCCCGTGTCGAGACCATGCTCATCGACGGCGAGATTTTCTTCGACCGCCGCCAGGACCTCGCGCGCCGCCCGCAGCTCGAAGCCGAGCGCAAACAACTCGAACAGGCCGAGCCCAACCGCGTCCCCGCGCCGGGCCAGCCGAGCGCGACGCCGCGCAGGCCGGCGCAGACGGAGGACGACGGAGGTAACCATCGGTGAGTAAGCCGGGAAAGTTCAGCGACAGAGGGACGCGGAGACGCGGAGACACGGAGACGCGGAGACACGCGGGCGGGTTGAAGAGCCTGCCTTTCATCATCGCGCTCTGCCTCCTGGCTTCTCTTAACATCGCGGCCCAGACGAGCGCGACGGCGCAGCAGGGCGTGCTCGCGCCGCAAGGCACCTACGTCATACGCAACGCGAGAGTCGTGACAGTGAGTGGGCCAGAAATAGAGAACGGGACGGTAGTCGTGAGAGGCGGGAAGATCGAGGCCGTCGGGGCCAACGTCGCGGCACCCGCGGGCGCGGAAGAGATTAACGCGCAGGGCCTCACCGTTTACCCCGGCATGATTGACCTGGGGACTTCCATCGGCCTCGTAGAGATTAGCAGCGGCGCACCCGGTGGCGTTGACGCGAGCGAGGTCGGCGACATCAACCCGAACGCGCAGGCCATCACGGCCGTCAACCCGCACAGCGCCTACGTCAACGTCACGCGCGTGAACGGCGTCACTTCCGTCGCCACGCTCCCGCTCGGCGGCCTCATCGCCGGACAGGCGGCCTTCATCAACCTCGACGGCACGACTGCCGACGAGATGGCGGTCGTGCCCCGCTCGGCGCTCGTCATCAACTACCCCCGCGTCAGCACCACGAGCTTCGACGCGCTCTTCAACCCCCAGGAGCGCAACGTCAACGAGGCCGTCACGACGCGCGACCGCCAGCTCGAACAGGTGCGTAAAGTATTGCGCGACGCCGAAGCCTACGGCCGCGCGCAGGACGCCTACGCGCGCGACCCGCGCCTGCCGCGCCCCGAGCAAGACATCGTGCTGGCCTCGCTCGTCCCCTACGTACGTGGCGAGCGCCCCGTCTTCTTCCGCGCGAACCGCGAGGACGAGATGCGTGGGGCCGTCCGGTTCGCAGAAGAGCTGCGCCTCAAGCCCGTCATCCTCGGCGGCGGCGAGGCGTGGAAGATCGCGGCCTTCCTGCGCGAGAAAAATGTGCCAGTGATTTTGACCGGCATCCTGGACCTGCCGCCGCGCGAGGACGACCCGTACGACACGAACTACGCGGCGGCCGCGAGGCTGCAACAGGCCGGCGTGCGCTTCTGCATCTCGACGGGGAGCGCCGGCCAGTTCGTGCGCAACCTCCCGCTCTACGCGGGCATGGCCGCCGCCTTCGACCTCCCGCGCGCGGAGGCCGTCAAGGCCGTCACCCTCTACCCGGCCGAGATCATGGGCGTAGCCGCAAGCCTCGGCTCCATCGAGCCCGGCAAGACCGCCAACCTCGTCGTCGCCGACGGCGATCTGCTGGACGCGCGCACGCACGTCCGCTATCTTTTCATAGCGGGCCGCCGGCTCCCGCTCACGAGCCGCCACACTGAACTGTATGAGCAGTTCAAGGACAGGCGTTAAAGCCGAAGACGTTTCCCGCCAGCGAAAGGATTTGAGAGATGAAGACAGCCAGAATTATTTTCGTCGTCCTCCTCGCCGCCGCTTTCACCTCGCTCCTGGCACACACGAGCGAAACCGCCGGGGGCGAGCGAAAGAGTCGAATCGTCGGCGTCGTGCTCGACCCAAACGGGGCGCGGATACCCTTCGCCACAATCAGAATCGAGAACGCGAAGGCGGCCCGCGAGGCGTACACGAGCGACGAGGGAGCTTTCGAGGTCGAGTTGCCCGCCGGCACGTACAGGATTACGGTCGAGGCCCAGGGCTTCCGAACCATCGAGATAGTCTCTTTCAATGCGAGGGCCGACAGGCGCGAGTCGCTGGAAGTCCGCATGAAGGTCAAGCCGCCGGAGTCCACGCTGAAGGTCGAGTAAGCGGCCGTTCATGCTTACCATCTACACGCTGGAAAAGGGCGCGGCCTATGTGGTGAGGAGGGCGTTCACCGATTTCTACGGGAACGTCTTTTCGCCGGGCGAAGTGCTGACTTACCACGAGAGACACTTTCTGCCTTATCACGGCGGGCACACGATAGTCTTCAAAGAGCGCAGCATTTATCTACAGGAAGAAGCGAATGCAAACCTCATAGACTCTTTCGCGGACTATTTATCTCGCGCCGACGGTCAATAAAGATCGGGCGCGTGCAAACCCTGCTTCTTCCGGCGTCGTCACACCACAGTCACACGCGCCTTCTCCTCAGTCTCCCTTAATCACACGCTTCTCCGGCGGGATGATGGCGGGCATCCCCTTGTGCTGCCAGCAGCGGCCGGTGCCGCGGACGCGGCGCTGGCAGGGAGTTCCTTTCTGCGTCCGCGCGCCGCAGATGGAGACGACCTCGTCGGGTTCGGTCGGGCGCTCCGTGGCCGTGCCGTCTGGGCCGTAGTTCGGCTCGGCTTTGTTTGACGCGCCTGTCTTCGTCTCCGCGTTCGACGTTGGCCCGGTGTCAGTCGCGGGCGGGGCCGCGAGTTCCACGAGCTGCCCGCGCTCGACTATCAGCGGGGGCGGCGCGGGCCTGGCGGCGCGGCCGAAGACGAGGCCCGCGACGAAGAGAATTGTGCCAGCGAACAGGGGCGACAGAATTTGCGCCTTGCGAAAGCGCGGCGCGCAGTCGGCGCAGAAGCGCCTGCTCGTCCAGACGCGCCAGCGCGAGTGCTCGATTCGCGAGCCGCACTCAGAACAAAAGCTTGGTTTGTACACGACAGGAACCTCCTCAGAGAGTGAAGCGCGTCTGAGAGACGACGCCCGTGCGGACTCTTCAAGGGTGGTGTGAAGACGCCGGCTGCGAGCGGGATTATATGCCCAAAAGAGTCTGGCGGCACAGCCTCTTCTTGTGTTGCGCGCGCGGGCAGGAGTTGCAGGCGTGGGACAGGCGTGTTATAGTCCCAAGCCTCCCGAGTTTTCCGCGACGAAAGTCCGCACTTTTACGCCTGGGCTTTGAGAGAGGTCGCAAAGGCTTCAGAGTGGAGGCGCGCGCCCCGGCGGCGTTCCGTGTTCCGATGGGCTTGAAACTTTACTGCAATCGCTACGCGCATTTCAAAGACGCCATCGTGTGCTCGGTCAGTTGTCCCTACCGCACGCGCTGCCGGGACTTCGCGATCTTTTACGACGAGAACCGCGCGGGCGTGGACGCGCTCGTCGAAGACTACTTCGCCGCGCGCTCGGGCGCGCCGAAAAAGGATGAGCGCCGGCCGGCGACGAGGCTCAGCAGCGCGGCCGTCGGCATGCGCGAGCTGATTCGTTTAGAGGTGAAAAGAGAGATGCAGGAAGCCGTATACATCTGGATTGGGAAAGACGACCAGGCAGAGCTGCTTGAGTTGGACGAGATCATCCGTCGCGCGGAGCGCGGCGCGAAGGCCAAGAACATTTACAAAGTGGCACAGGAGATGGAACTGCGCTACCAGCTCGTGCCGCGCAAGCGGATCGAGAAGGCCAAACGCGCCGTCGCGGCCGAGGCCGAGCGCGCCGCCGCCCGCAGCAGCCGACGCGGCCCGCGCCCCGTCCCGCCCGTGGAACCGCCCGCCCCCTTAAGCGCCGTCGCGCCCACGGAAACCGTCACCCCCCTCCCCACGCGACGCCGCAAAGCAGTAGGCCGGTAGCAGTGGTCAGTGGTCAGTTAAAAACTTGGTGAGGAATCTTGAGCCTTAACTTTTAAGACTCAAGACTGCCGACACTCAATCACTGACCACCGACCACTGACCACTGACCACTGCTCTTCCGAGCAACTTCCGGCGGGCGAAAAGCGTCGGAGATGAGTGTGTGTTATGCCGCCCGGCGGGTGCTTGCCAAATCGAGCGCGCGGCGGGCATACTCGCGACATCTCCGTCGTGACGGTCGTTTCGAGCGATGATTAACTTACGTCCCTCTGCTGTTCCCCGTGCACTGAAATCCTTCTGCGCCGGCCTGGCCCTCGCGCTCTTCTGCGTCTTTCTGACGCCGACTTCGGCCTACGCTCAGGACGACCCCGGCGAGGTGTTGAAGGTCAGCACCTCGCTCGTGCAGCTCAACGTCGGCGTCGTGGACCGCCAGGGGCGTGCCGTCACGAACCTCTCGCGCGGCGACTTCTCCATCTACGAAGACGGCGTGCTCCAGCCGATCACGGACTTCGAGCCCAACACCTCGCCCTTCAGCCTCGTGCTGCTCCTGGACCTGTCCGGCTCGACGCAGAGCTTCCGCCCGACGCTCAAGCAGTCGGCCTACCGCTTCCTGGACGCGCTCTCGCCCAACGACCGCGTCGCCGTCGTCACCTTCAACGAGAAGGTCAAGACGCGCGTCAATTTCACTAACGACTTCAGGAAGGCCGGCAAGGCCATAGAGTACATGGAGGGCAAGGGCGAGACGCACCTCTACACGGCGCTCGACTACGTGCTCGAAATGTTGGCCCAGGAAGGGGGCCGGCGCAAAGCGATAGTGGTTTTGACCGACGGGCTGGACACACAGATGAAGGCGCTCGACAGGAACTCCGCCGCGAGCGCGCGCACCGACGCGGAGGCCCTCGCCTCCGTCAAGCCGGACGAGAGCGCGCCGCTCAGGGCCGTGCTCTCGGCGGCAGACCGGCAGGGCGTCACCATCTACCCGCTCGCGCTGCCCTCGGGCGACCCCAAGCGCCTGTCCTACCCGATACCCGTGCAGACCGCCATCTACTCGGCGGCGCGCGCGCGCATACAGACACTGGCAGACCGCACGGGTGGGCGCTTAAATGAGATTCGCCGTCTCGAAGACATGGGCCGCATTTACGCCGAGGTCGCCGCCGACCTGCGCACGCTCTACACGGTCTTCTACCGCCCGACGAACGCGAACTCGCCGCCCGGCCGCTGGCGTGCCATCCGCATCGAAGTCTCCCGCCCCGAGCTGCTCGCACGCACCAAGCCCGGCTACTACGGGCGTTAATTTGAACGACAAAGAGCGGAGCACTTTCTCAAAACGACCCCGCTTGACACTGCAAGATACCGACCCGTATATTCTTCCTTCCGCTTTAAGCGAGAGCGCCCGTAGCTCAGTTGGATAGAGCGTTTGGCTACGAACCAAAAGGTCGCACGTTCGAGTCGTGCCGGGCGCACCACTACTTGAATGAGGCTGTGATACAGCCTCATTTTCACTTTCCTCCTCCAATCCCACCCTTAGGATGAACCAGGTTGTTTATGTGCCAATAGGCGCTCTGAAGAAAGAGATTGAGAAGTGCGACGTTGTCTGCGCGAACTGCCATCGGGAGCGGACGTATCAGCGTGTCATGCAAAGGACGCGGGCCGGTCGCACTCAAGCTGAGAGTTCAGTGGCCGCGGAGACGCGCCGAGCGCCACGAACCAGGAACAATCCTTTTCGTGGCGCTCGGCGCGTCTCCGCGGCCACTGATTTTTTAGAACGGACGGACCCTCATCGTTCTCGCGCGGCGTCCTTCCCTTTCCACCTCTTATCTGTTAATTCTTATCCCAGCTGTAAACGCGCGGCTCGCCGTGCCGCCGCCAAAGACAAGACCGCCGAATGACGTAGCTTCTTGCTCGTATGCTCGAAAAACTGGATCGAGAGGAGTACCTGGGCCGGAGTGAGGAGCTTTACCGTCTGCTCCTGGACCACGTCCGCAACGCCGTCATAGCGACCGACCTCGAAGGCCGGATAGTCTACTGGAACAAGTACGCCGAGAAGCTCTACCAGTGGACGGCCGAAGAGGTCTTGGGCCAAAGCATCTTCAGCGTCACAGTCCCCGTCGCGTCGGACGCCCTGGCCCACGAGATCATGGAGGGCATCGCAAACGTGGGCCACTGGGAGGGCGAGTTCGTCGTCCGTCGCAAGGACGGCAGCACGTTCTGCGCGCAGGTGCGAGACGCCGTCATCGCGGACGCCGAAGGGCGCATCAGGGGCTACGTCGGCGTCAGCACTGATGTCACCGAGCGCAAGAGCATCGTCGAGTCCGCGCAGCGTGCGCGCGCGCGCGCCGAGGCGGCCGAGCGCAGGTCCGCTTTTCTGGCACAGGCGAGCGCCATTCTGGCCTCGTCGCTCGACTACGAGACGACGCTCGCGACCGTCTCCAGGCTGGTCGTCCCGGAGGTGGCCGACTGGTGCGCCGTCCACGTCATAGAGAAGGACGGCTCGATTCAGCCGCTGGCGGTGTCACACGTTGACCCGTCGAAGGTCGCGGTGGCGCGCGAGCTTCAGGACCGCTACCCGCTTGACCCGATGGAGGAGCGCGGCGTGACGAAGGCCATTCGCACGGGCCAGCCGGAGCTTTTCCGCGACATCACTGATGAGCTGCTCGTCGAGGCCACGCGCGACTCGGAGCAGCTGCGCGTGCTGCGGGCGCTGGGGATAAAGTCTGCGATGGTCGTCCCGATGGTCGTGCAGGGGCGCGCGCTCGGCGCGATCAGTTTCATCGCGGCAGAATCCGGCCGGCGCTACGGCCCCGAAGACCTCTCGCTCGCGGAAGACCTCGCGCACAGGGCCGCGCTCGCCGTGGACAACGCGCGCCTCTACCAGGACGCGCAGGAGGCGAACCGCGTCAAGGACGAATTCTTAGCCACGCTCTCGCACGAGCTGCGCACTCCCTTGACGGCCGTCATCGGCTGGACCCAGTTGCTCACCTCGGGCCAGTTGGACGAGGCGGCGACAGCCCGCGCGCTTCAGACCATACAGCGCAACGCCCGCGCGCAGTCGCAGATTATCGAAGACATCCTGGACGTTTCACGCATCATCAGCGGCAAGCTCAAGCTTGACCCGCGCCCGGTCGAGATTGTGCCAGTTATAGAGGCGGCGATGGACGCCGTCCGACCCGCGGCCGCCGCCAAAGCGATTCAGCTCCAGCCGGCGTTCGCCGCGGACGTGAACTTAGTCCCCTGCGACCCGCACCGCATGCAGCAGGTCATCTGGAACCTCCTCTCGAACGCGGTGAAGTTCACGCCGCCGGGCGGCCGCGTCTCGATTCAACTGGGCCGCTCGGGCGCGGACGCGCAGATCAGAGTCTCCGACACTGGCCCAGGAATCGCGCCGGAGTTCCTCCCTTACGTCTTCGACCGCTTCCGGCAGGCCGACGGCTCGACCACGCGGATGCACGGCGGGTTGGGACTGGGCCTGGCAATCGTGCGCCACTTGGTCGAGCTTCACGGCGGGACGGTCCAGGCCGAGAGCGCGGGCGCGGGGCACGGGGCCGCCTTCACGGTCAACCTGCCCTTGTCGCCGAAGGCGCAAGCGCCTTCAGTTGCCGAGCCGGCGACTTCGGCGCAAACGAGCGCGAGCAAATCGGAAGAGGACGGCGGGCCGAGTCTTCAAGGGCTGAGCGTGCTCGTGGTGGACGACGAGACGGACACGCTCGATTACGTGGCGGCGGCGCTCAGGGAGCGAGGCGCGGAAGTGACGGCCGCCTCTTCCGCCGCCGAGGCGATGACGGCGCTTGAGCGTCTGAGGCCGGATGTGCTGGTCGCAGACATCGCGATGCCGGGCGAGGACGGCTACGCGTTGATTAAGCGCGTGCGCGCGCTCGACCCGGCGCACGGCGGCAACGTGCCCGCGGCCGCGCTGACCGCTTACGCCAGCTCCGAAGACCGCAGGCGCGTCCTGCTCTCCGGCTTCCAAATACACCTGCCCAAGCCCGTCGAGCCGGCCGAACTCGCGGCCGTCGTCGCGAGCCTCGCCGGCCGGACGATTAAAAACAATTAACCACAGAGGTACACAGAGGAAGACAGAAAATTTGAGATTTCAGATTTGAAATTTCAAATCCCTGTCTTCCTCTGTGTCCTCCGTGGTGAATCTTCTGTCAGCTTTCTATGCTTCGTCGTCGCCGCGCGGCGCTTCATTGGTCGCGCGGGCGCGCGGGTGGTGGCGGTCGTAGGTGGCGCGCATGTGGCGGTCAGTGATGTGCGTGTAGATTTGGGTGGTCGAGATGTCGCTGTGGCCCAGAAGCGCCTGGACGGAGCGCGAGTCCGCGCCGCGTTGCAGGAGGTGCGTGGCGAAGCTGTGGCGCAGCGTGTGCGGCGAGACATTGTGCAGCCCGGCGCGCGCGGCGTAACGCTTGATCATGGCCCAGACGAAGTTGCGCGAGAGGCCCGCGCCGAGGCTGTTGACGAAAAGGTGCTGGCTGTGCCTGCGGTCGGAGCGGGCGCGCACGCGCGCGTACTGCTGCAACCAGTGGGTTGCGCTCTTGCCTATGGGCACGCGGCGCTCCTTGCTCCCCTTGCCGTGGCAGACGACCAGCCCGGCGTCCAGGTTCAGGTCCGCGCGCTTCAGGCCGACCAGCTCGGAAACGCGCAGGCCCGCCGCGTAGAGCAGTTCCAGCATCGCGCGGTCGCGCACGCCTTCGTCCGTCGAAGTGTCCGGCACACTGAGCAAACGCTCCATCTCCGACTCGCTCAGGAATCTCGGCAGGTGCGCGCTCAGCTGCGGCGTGTTCAGGTCTTCGGCCGGGTGCTTCCTGATGTGGCCGTCGAGCATGAGGAAGCGGAAGAACCCGCGCGCGGCGCTGACGGCGCGCGAGACCGAGGCGGGCGACAAACCCTCGCGCGAGAGGTCCGCGATCCAGCTTCTCAGGTCGGCGCGCTCCAGGCTCTCGACAAGTTGGCCGCGCGCCTCGGCCCAGGCTTTCAGCCGCGCCAGGTCGCGCCCGTAACTTTCCAGAGTGTTGCGCGAGAGCCCCTTCTCCACCTGCATGTAGGTGAGAAACTCCCGCACGAGATCGCGTGACATACGAAAGGCAGAATACAGAATTCAGAATCCAGAATCCAGAATAAAAGAAAGACAGCCTTTCCTTCTGGACTCTGAATTCTGACTCCTGGATGCTGCCTTTACTTCTTCTCGACGATGTCGGCCTTGAGGGTGCCGACGATTTTGAAGAGTTCGTCCTGCTCGGGCTTCGGCACTTTGAACTTGTCGAGCGTGTCGGTGAGGTGCTTGACCGCGACGTTCCAGTCCTCCTCGGTGATCCCGAGGCCCGTATGCACGGTCTTCATGCTCCGCCCGACGTAGAGGCAGGGGCCGCCCGTGGCCGCGCAGAGTTGGTCCAGGACGTGCTGGCGGATGCGCTTCTTCGAGTCGTCGCTCGCGCCGCCGAAGAAGCGCCCGAGCGACTTGTCGGCCACCAGCCGCCCTATGAAATCGTCAGTCACTGCGGCCAGCGCGTCGTAGCCGCCGAGCCGCTTGTAAAGACTCTGCGCCGGCCCTTGCGCCGCCGCGGCGTTGTCCTGCGCGCGCGCTTCGTACCCGCACCCGGCGACGAACAGCAAAACGACCAGACCCAGTGTTCGACGGTAGTTCTTTCTCATAACTTCTCCTTTCTGAATCTAGGAGGCGAACTGTCGGCCCTCGCGCCCCGCGGCCTGCCGCCCGGAGTGCTCCCGGCCCCGCCGGTAAAGTGTCAAGCCGAACCAGAGCCCGTAAAAGAACAGAAGAGATACGAGGGCGGCCGCGACGCCGGATGTCGCGGACTCCGTAATTTTGCGCACGACGACGTAAAAGTCGCCCGACACCCCGAGCGCGAGCGGGACCATCGCCGCGATGAGCGCGCGGCCGGCGAAGCGGTGGAAGTGCTCCGTCTCCTCGCCGCGCTCGACGATGCGGTGGTAGGCCGCGGGCAACATCAGCAGGACGATGCTGACGGCGACCATGCTGAGACTCGCCAGGTGCACGTACCTCGAAGAGAGCGGCAGCTTCTCGAACGCCTCCATCAGCGTCGTGACGAATTGAAACCCGAGGAGCGCCTGCGCGCCGGGCAGCACGACCCTCGCCTCCGTCAGCACGTGCCTGATCTTGTCCGTCAGCTTGGCCCCGCCACCCTTCTCGTCCTCTTTTTTAGACATCTCCTGTTCCTCCTTGATCTCAGGGTCGCGCTCGCCCTTGCGCTTCATCGTGAACGCGTACCAGAAAAACAGCGCCAGCGCGGCAGCGCCCGCCCCCGCGACAATCGCCGCGCCCCGCCCGAGCGTCCCCTCGAAAGCGACGTAGAGGTCTATGCCGAGGGCGAGGGCGAAAGGCAGGAGCGCGTAATCCGTCAGCCCCGTCGAGAAACGGTGCAGGCCGTGCGTGTCCTCTCCACGCTCGACGATGCGGTGGTAAGCGCCGGGCGCGAGCAGCAACCCGAGCGCGACGAGCATCAGGGCGAGCCCCGTCAGCTTGAGGTACTGCGACGAGGGCGGGAGCTTCGCGAAGCCCGGCTCGAAGACCGAGCGGAACTGAAACCCCAGCAGCACCTGCGAGCCGAGCACCAACATGCGCGCCTCGTCGAGCGCATTCTGAATCTTATCTTTCAGCTGAGCCATTGAGAGAACCCCCTTTGTCCGTGCGCGCACATTCTCTACCGGCGAGCGCCGACGCGCAAGTTTTTTGAGCGCGGCGCGCGAAGCGGTGAAGTCTTGACAGTTGGCTCGCAGTACGGGTGGGTGTGGGCGACGGTACGAGCGAGGTCGGTTTTCGCCTAACGGCCGTCGTGGACTTTCTGCCCGCGCTCAGCCAGGCGCTCGCGACAAGGCTGGACGGGATAATCGGCTACAACTTCCTCAAGGAATTCAGAGTCACCATTGACTACCCGAACGAGACCCTGTCCTTCGACTGATTTCTCTGCCGCTTACGACTGCGGGCGCATGGTCTTAATCAGCGCCTCCATGTGATTGAGGTACTGTTCGAGCGCGCTGCGCCCCTGCCGGGTCAGCTTGTACTCGGTCTTCGGCGTGCGCCCCTCGAACGACTTCGTGCAACTGATGTAGCCCGCGTCTTCGAGCTTGCGCGCGTGGACGCTCAGGTTGCCGTCCGTCGTCTTGAGGAGGCTTTTGAGGTCGTTGAAGGTGAGGCGGTCGTTGACCGCGAGCGCGCTGATGATCCCTAAGCGCGAGCGTTCGTGAATCAACCGCTCGAACTTCTGGTGCGGCGCGCTCTCGGCCGCGTCAGCAGCGATGCTCTTGAGCCTGGCCTCGGCGGCGCGGCTCCTCCTCTGTTGCGGTTCCTTTTTTAAAGCGTTCTGTCTAGCCACCGTGCCTCCTGGCGATGATGACGCCGAAGATGATGTGCAGGCCGCCGAAGCCGGCGGCCATCAGGTAATTTCCCCACGCCGCGGGCGCGAACAGCGCGACCGAGCCGAGCAGCATGAAACACAGGCCCATGACGGGGACAATCCTGACGGAGAAGGCCCCGCCCGTCACGACCCCCGTGCCGTAGAGCAGCAGCCACGCGCCCGGCAGCGCGCTCGTCATGCCGCCGCGCAGGAGCACTACGGTCAGCAGCATGCCCGCCAAAATGGGCGGCGCGTAACTGAGCGCGAACTTGCGCCCCGGCCCCGAAAGAACCGGCGTCTCCGCGCGCCGCGCCTTGCGGTCCATCGCCCAACCGCCGATGACGAGCGCGAGCAGGGCTTCGACCATCCACGTCGCCAGCCACAAATTCCTGGTCGGCTGCGACGCGGCGACGACCGACGCGGCCAGCGCGCTCGCGCCCATCAGGACGCCGCCCCAGCCCGGCACGGCCGTGAACGACGAGGCGCGCTCCATCGTCTCACGGATGAACCTGAGATTGTCCATCGCGCGGTCGTGCAGCGCGGGGGGCTTTACCCCCTCCTCCTCTTCGGCGCGCGGCGGGAACTGGTGAATTGAGGCCATGAGACGGATGATACGCCGGTGGCCTGATTTGTCAAGTGCTTTACCCGACAAAGCCAACCGCCAGCCATTCTCAAAAATCAGGAACCGCGAAAACACACGAAGCGACACGAAAAGGCTGATCCCTGTTTCGTGGCGCTTCGTGTGTTTTCGTGGTTCCAGGCTTTTCGCTAAAGCCGAACGGCTCAGGTCTTGAAGCCCGCGCGGCGGAGCAGGTCGTCGAAGCGCGGGTCCGCGCGCAGGCTGTCAACGCCGGGGTCCACCTTGAGGATGATGGGCCCCGCCGTGTGCTCGTCGAAAACTTTCTCCAGCCACTTGAACGCCCGGTCTTTGTCGTCGAGACCTATGTAAATGATGACCATGCTGACGGGCGAGACGTAAGTCTCCCGCGAAAGCCGGTCGAGCCGCGCGAGCACTTTGCGCGCCTCGTCTTTCCTCCCCGCCGCGCCGTGCACGAACCCCAGCCACGAAAGATACATGGGGTCATTTTCCAGATTCTCAATCCGGTGAAACTCCGCGACGGCCTCGCGGTACATGCCTTTCTTGGAATAGGCCAGCCCCAGGAAGGCGCGCGCGGGGCCGAAGTTCTGGTCCATGTCGAGCGTCCTGCGATACTGCGCGATCGCGCGGTCGTAGTCGCGCGCGAGGTAGTAGACTTTCCCCAGGTCCGTGCTGATGATGAGCGAGAGGGGGTCCAGGCGCTGTGCCAGTTTGATCTCCGCGAGCCCCTCGTCGAAGCGCCCCATGAACGCCAGGAACTCGCCGTACCAGTGGTGCGCCGTCGCGTGGTTCGGGTTCAACTCGATGGCGCGGCGGTACTCCTTCTCGGCCCCGGCCCAGTCCCAGTCGTAGTTCTGCAAGATGAGGGCGAGCGAGGCGTGTGCTTCGGCCAGGCTCTCGTCAATCTCTACGGCCTTCCTCGCCGCCGCCCTGGCCCTGGGAATAGCCTCGGCCTCGGGCATGGCGTTGTAGTTGCCCAGGAAGTGGTAAGCGTCCGCCAGCCCCGCGTAGGCGCGCGCGTAGGCCGGGTCTATTTCGATGGCGCGCGTGAAGTAGCCGACGGCTTTTCTGAAGCCTTCCACGTCCCGCTTGTTCCAGAAGTAGCGCCCCTTCAGGTACGCCTCGTAAGCCTCTACGTTCTCGTTCTCCCGCCGGCGCAGGCGCTCGCGCTCCTCGTCGCTGAGCGTCAGCGACAGGCCCTCGACCACCTGCCGCGAGATGGAATCCTGCACGGCGAAGATGTCCGTGAGGCGCTCGTCGAACTGCCCCGCCCAGAGCGACGCGCCGTCGCTGACGCGCATGAGCCGCACGATGACGCGGATGCGGTTGCCATCCTGCTGCACGGTCCCGTCGAGCACCGCGTCCACGCCCTGCTCGCGCCCGGCCGCGAGCGGGTCCTGCTGCGGGTCTGCGTACTTGCGCACGGCGCTGGTCGGGCGGACGATGATCCGCCGCGTGTTGCCGAGCCTGGCAATGAGCGCGTCGCTCAGTCCGAGGCCCAGGTACTCGCGCTCGTCGCCGCCCGCGCCGATGGTCTTGAGCGGCAGCACCGCGATTGACTTCGGGGCCGCACTGCTCGTCGCAGTTGCCACGGCCTTCCCCGCCCACCTGGGCCAAAAAAACGCCGCCAGGACGCCCGCGCACAGTAGGACCAACAGTCCGACCGCGGCCAGCCATCTCCACTTCGCGGGCCGCCCGTTCTTCGCCGCGAGCAATTTCCGGGCGGGCAGTCGCGGGGCGTCCGCCTCGGGCTCGTCCAGCCGTTCCTCTTCAAACGTGACGACGCGCGTGAGGGTGTGCTTTTCCACGACAAGATGCTCGCCCTCGTCGGCCAGTTTCCTAACGCCCGCGGCGAACCTGTAGCCGTGCCTCGGCACGGTCTCTATATAATGCGAGTCGTTCGCGCCCTCGCCGAGAGCCTTCCTGAGCGCCCAGACGTGGTGATTGAGGTTGGCCTCCTCCACGAAGCTATCGGGCCAGACGGCGCGCATCAGCTCGTCTTTCCCGACGAGGCGGCCGCTGCGCTCGACCAGCGCGACGAGCGTCTCGAAAGCCTTCCGTGAGAGCGGCACGATTTGGCCGTCGCGCAGGAGCCGCCGCTCCGCCGTGTCCAGAAGGAACGGGCCGAACTCGTAGACGTGTCGTGTTTGCTCGCTCATGACGGCGGCCGGGGATGAATAGAGAAATTATAGAGAGCCTGTACAGGACTTTTCGCGGGCCGACCTTGTAACGTCGGCCGCGCCGTCGGGGAGACTGCCGGTCTTCACAGGACCAAAAGAAAGCCGCGCGACATTGTAGCCCCCGACGGCGGCCCAGACAACTTTTAGCAGGAAAGGCGGCTCGCCGAAAATCCATGAAGAGGACGGAGACGATTATAGAGACGCATGAGGTCTGGGTCGTCAGGCGTCGCGCGGGGCAGCCCGCCGTCTGGTGCGCCGAGTGTGCGGGCCGGCCCGCCATGCTCACGACCGAAGAGGCCGCGCGCCTGTCGGGCTTGAGCCAGCGCGCCGTCTACAGGGGCGTCGAGACCGGGGCCGTACATTTTACGGAGACGGCCGACGGCTGCCTCTTCGTCTGCCCCGCCTCGCTCTCAGATGCGGCCGGCCGTGGCCGCGGCCTTGAGTTACAACCGCCCGACTTTATTACGAAGGAACTAACGCCATGAAGGTTTTTAGACGTGCCGCCCTGATTGTCACTTTCATTTTGACTCTCGCGCTGTCGGCAAGCGCGCAGGAGCAGACGCTACGCACGGCCAGAGAGACGGTACGCGTCACGGCCGCGCGAGACAAAGTACGCGTCCTCATCGGCCGAGACCTCTACGCAACGCAGGTCGAAGTCTCGAACGCCTCGGGCGAGATCATCTACGAGAGCGGCCTGCTCTCCGGCGACTCCTTCGACTGGAGGCTGCGCGACTCGCTCGGCGAGCGCGTCGCGGCCGGCGACTACACTCTAACGATTACTTACCGCACGCCCGCCGGCAAGCTCATGCGGCGCACAGAGCAAGTGAGCGTGCAGGACGACGACGCGGCGGCCGCGCAAGTGAGTGCCGCGCCGACGCCGACCTCCGTCGGGACGATTACCGGAGAAGGCACGGCCGGCAAGATTGCCAAGTTCGACGGGCCGAACTCCATCACCAGCTCCGCCGTCCTGACGGAGAGCGCGGGCAAGCTCCTGCTCAACGGCTCGCTGGAAGTGGGCGCGGCCTCGGGCGTCGGCGTCAACCCGACGATAGTCAACCCGAAGAACATCGCCAACTTCGCGCTCGTGCGCTTCTACCCGGCCACGGGGACGAACGTCAACACGTCGTTCACTGTCGTCCCACGCGGCACTGGACAACCCAACAACCGCGCGCAGTTCAGCATCACCAACACGGACGCCATCGCAGACCCCTCCAACGTCGAGTTCGCCGCGCTCAGGGCCAGGGGCGCGGACTTCGTCTTCGGCACGGGCAAGAGCGGCACGGGGGTGATTCGCCCGTTGATGTTCTCGGCCGGGTACATGACTGACAACGCGACGAACGCTAATCAACTGGTGCTGGCGACCAACGGCGGCGTCGGCGTCGGGACGGCGACTCCCATCGCGGGAATCAAGTTGGAGGTCAGCGGAGTGGCCCTGATCAACCCGACCGGCGCGAGCAATGGCGGGCAGATGCAATTCGGCACACCTAACGCCGAGACGGGGATGTCGATCAAGTACCCGACCACGGGCCGCGCCGACCTGAGATTCGATGGGCAGACGCTCAAATTAGTGGCCGGGCCGGACAGTGGGCCGCCGGCTGACACAAGCGGGGTCGTTATTGATGCGACGACGGGCATGGTCAGCATCGGGGCCACCTCCACGACCTTCGCCAAGCTGAACGTTGACGGCGGCACCGGCAAGGGAGTAGACGGGAGAGGCGATGAATACGGCCTGAGGGGCGAGGGCGACGTCGGCGTGAGCGCCGTGGGCGGGACCTATGGCGTGTACGCCACCGGCCCCACCGGCGTGTCCGGCGGCGGCAGTAAATACGGAGTGGTAGCAGAAACCTACGAATCCACCGGCTGGGGCCTCTGGGCCAGAAATACAACGGGCGCGGGGGCCGGCATCTTCGACGGGCAGGTGCAGGTCAACGGCGCGCTCACGGCCACCGGCAACGTCTGCGCGGCCAACATCCCTTGCTCCTCGGACGCGCGCCTCAAGCAGAACGTGACTAACCTCAAGTACGGCCTCGACCAATTGCTCAGGCTCCGGCCCGTCTCCTGGCGCTGGAAGAATCAACCCGAAGGCAAGCCCCAGATGGGGCTGGTCGCGCAGGAGGTCGAGAAAGTCCTGCCGGAGTTGGTCCTGAAAGACGCGGACGCGACGCAGCCGCTGGCGCTAAATTACATGGCGCTCCTGCCCGTGGCGGTGAAGGCCATCCAGGAGCAGCAGGCGCAGATACGCGAGCAGCAGAAGCAGATCGAGCGGCTACAGGCCCGCGTCGCGCAACTCGAACGGTCCGCGAAGAAGAGGAACGAAGGCCGCCCGCGCTCCCGCAGGTGAAACTAGCGCGCAGGAGGCCGCGCCGACCGTCTTAGGGCGCTGAGATCGTCCCGTCGGCCGCGACCGAGACTGCGGTCGGGCCGAAGTCGTCTTTGGAGAGTTGGCGGACGACGCCGAAGATCGTGCCGTTCTTGTCGGGGCGCGGGCCGTCCTGCCCTTGCTGTATGAGCGGGTGAATCCGCGCGCCCTGGAACGAGCCGTCCGCGCCGATGTTCGCTTCGAGGATGAGCGAGAGGCCGGTCGGCCCCGCGAAGGGAAAGCGGTAGAAGGCGAAGTTGCCGAGCGAGTAAACTATCAGGCGGCTCTTGTAGACTTCCATCCCGCGCACGACGTGCGGCCCGTGGCCCAAAACCAAGTCCGCGCCCGCGTCAACGACCGCCCGCGTGAACTTGCGCAGGTCGCCGCGCTCGTTCCCCAAATAAGTCTCCGAGCCGTAGGGCACGCGCTGCGCCGCCGAGCCCTCGGCCCCGCCGTGGAACGAGACGACGACGATGTCCGCCCTGCGCGCCACGTCCGCGACCACGCGCCGCGCGTTCTCCACGTCAATCAGGTTCAGAGAGATCGGGTTGGTCGCGAACGCGACGAAGGCTATCTTCCGGCCTTTGACGTTCATGACGGGGATGTCCTGCGTGTCCGCGCCCGCGTGGATGATGCCCAGCGAGTCCATCGCCTTGCGCGTGCTCGCGCGCCCCTCCGCGCCGAAGTCCGACGAGTGGTTGTTCGCCAGGCTCACTATGTCAAAGCCCGCGTCCTTGAGGTGCTTGCCGTAGCGCGTCGGCATGGAGAACGTGTAACAGAACTTCGAGTTCGGCCCGCACTTGGTCTGCGTCCCGCCGTCAATCATCGCGCCTTCGAGATTGGCGAAGGCGATGTCGGCCGAAGAGATGATCGGCGTCAGCCCCGAAATCATCTGCGCGCCGTCGTAGGCAGGCAGCCCGCGCCCCTGTGCGGTCGAGCCGAGCATCGTGTCGCCGACGGCCGCAATCGTGATCGACTCGGCCGCGGGCGTCGGCGAAACCTGGACCACGGGCGCGGCCGCGACAGACTCTGTGCGCTCGGCCTCAGCTTTAGCTTTGCTGTCCGTGCAAGCCCCGCCGGCAAAGACGAGGACGGCAGAGACGAGGGCGACGAGGGGGAACAAAAATTTTCGAGGGGTCATAATGGAGAAGACAGAAGTCAAGAAGTCATGAGAAGGAATCCAGCACCCAGGAGTCAGCATCCAGAATGGAAGGCCGAGGACCGCTTTTCTTTTATTCTGGATTCTGGATTCTGCTTTGCTAAGAATCCGCCTGCCCGGCGTAGCGGTTCGTGCTTGCGCCGGAGATGAATTCTGCATCTTCCGTGAGCGCCTGGTCAACCAGCCGGCGCTGCTCCAGCTCGTGAATCGTGTAGGAGCCGGTTGCGGGGCTGGCCGAAGCCGCCCGCCCGACGAAGTACGGGCGCTGGCACGCGGGCAGCATGTTCATCAACCGCGGCTCGACGAAAGTCCAGCCGCCCATGTTCTTCGGCTCCTCCTGCGCCCAGACGAGTTGGGCCGCGCCTTCGTAGCTTTCAAAGATTTCGCGCAGCCGCTTTTCCGGGAACGGGTAGAACTGCTCAAGCCTGACGATAGCCACCCTCTCGTCGCCCGACTTCTTGCGCGCGGCGCTCAAGTCATAAAAGACCTTGCCGCTGCACACGACGACGCGCCGCACCTTCGCGCGGTCAGCGACCTCCCTGTCGTCAATCACGGGCAGGAAGCCGCCCGCCGTCAACTCCTCCACGTTGGAAGTCGCGGCCGGCAGGCGCAGCAGACTCTTCGGCGTAATCACGACGAGCGGGCGCACGGTCTGCTGTATAACCTGGCGGCGGAGCAGGTGGAAGTACTGCGCCGGGGTGGTCGGGTAGCAGACTTGCAGGTTGTTCTCGGCGCAGAGTTGCAGGTAGCGTTCGAGCCTCGCGCTGGAGTGCTCCGGCCCCTGCCCCTCGTAGCCGTGCGGGAGCAGGAGGCCCAGGCGCGAGTGCTGCTGCCACTTGTCTTCCGAGGCCGCGATGTACTGGTCAATGATGACCTGAGCGCCGTTGCCGAAGTCGCCGAACTGAGCCTCCCACAGGACGAGCGCGTCCTGGGCCACGACCGAGTAGCCGTACTCGAAGCCGAGCACGCCCTGCTCCGAGAGCGAGCTGTCGTAAACATCAAATTCGGCCTTCGGGTTCTTCTCACTCCGCAGCTCGGCGAGCGGTGCCCAGGGCTTGCCGGTCTGCGTGTCGTACATGACGGCGTGGCGCTGGCTGAACGTGCCGCGCCCGCTGTCCTGACCGCTCAGGCGCACGCGCGTGCCTTCGAGCACGAGCGAGCCGAAGGCCATCGCCTCCGCAAAGGCCCAGTCCATCGGAAGCTCGCCCTCGCCCATCTTGGCGCGGCGCGCGAGTTGGCCCACCATCTTCGGGTTGACGTTGAAGCCCTCCGGCACGATGGAGATTTCCCGCGAGACCTCGCGGACAACTTCGCGCGCCACGCCCGTCTCTTCGACCGCCGAGCCGTCTTCCTCCGCGGGCTGCGGCGGCACCTCCGTGACCGCCGGCTTGTTCGCGACGATCTCTTTGGCGCGGGCGAGCGCGGCCTCGTAGCGCGCGACGCGCTCCCTGATCATCTCCTCCACGCCCGCCTCGTCAATCACGCCCTCGCGGATCAGCTTCTGCGCGTAGACCGCGCGCACGCCGGGGTGCGCCTTAACGCGCTGGTACATCAGGGGCTGCGTGTAGCTCGGCTCGTCCGACTCGTTGTGGCCTAAGCGCCGGAAGCCGACGACATCGAGCACCACATCCTTGTTGAACTCCTGGCGGAAGTCCAGCGCGATTTGCAGCACGCGCCACGCGGCCTCTGGGTCGTCGCCGTTGACGTGGAAGATGGGGAGCTGCGTCATGCGCGCCACGTCCGTCGAGTAGATGGTCGAGCGCCCCTTCTCGGGCGAGGTCGTGAACCCGATCTGGTTGTTGATGATGATGTGGATGGTTCCGCCCGTGCGGTAGCCGTGCAGCTCCGCGAGGTTCAGCGTCTCCATCACGATGCCCTGCCCCGCGAACGCCGCGTCTCCGTGCAAGAGGACGGGCAGCGCGCGGTCGAACGACTCCTCGCGCGTCACGTCCATCGCGTCCTGCTTGGCGCGCACCATGCCCTCGACCACCGCGTCAACGAACTCCAAATGGCTCGGGTTGGGCGAGAGCGTGAGCCTGACTTTCTTGCCGTCGGAGGTCTCGCGCTCGCCCGTCGCGCCCTGGTGGTATTTAACGTCGCCCTCGTCCGCCGGGAAGTTAGGGTGCACGCTCCCCTCGAAGGCCGTGAAAATTCGCTCAGAGAAATTGCCGATGACGTTGGCGAGCACGTTCAAGCGCCCGCGGTGCGCCATGCCGAGCGTCACGTCTTCGACGCCGCGGCGGCCAGCGCCTTCGAGCAGCTGGTCGAGCACGGGGATGATCGTCTCGCAGCCTTCGAGCGAGAACCGTTTCTGGCCCAGGTACTTCGTGTGCAGGAAACGCTCGAACTGCTCGGCGGCTACGAGCTTTTCCAGGAGCTTCTTCTTAATCTCCGCCGCGATTGCGCGCGGCTGGACGAAGTGCACGAGGATTTGCTCGCGCAGCCAGACCTTCTGCTCCTTGCTCTGGATGTGGCGGTACTCTATGCCGACCTTGCCGCAGTAGGCGCGGCGCAGGATGTCGAGGATGTCTCTTAAGCTCGCGCTCTCGCGCCCGGCGAGGCCGCCCGTGATGAACTCGCGGTCGAGGTCCCAGATGGTCAGGCCGTAAGTCTCTATGTCGAGTTCCGGGTGGTGGTGGAGCGGCATCGCGTGCAGGGGGTCTATGTCCGCGATGAGGTGGCCGCGCACGCGGTAGGCGTTGATGAGTTCGAGCACGCGCGCCTGCTTGATGGTCTGGGCGCGGGCCTGGTCGCCGCCCAGGAGCGCCGGGTTGCGGTCCACGGCCCAGCGCACGGGCGGGTAAGCAATCTCAAGGTCCGCGAAGACCTCGTCGTAGAAATTGTGCTCGCCCACGAGCAACTCGTGCACGCGCGCGAGGAACGCGCCCGACTCCGCGCCCTGTATGATGCGGTGGTCGTAGGTCGAGGAGATGGTCATCGCCTTGCTGATGCCGAGCTGCGAGAGCGCCTCGGCGGTCATCGCCTGAAACTCCGCCGGGTACTCGATTGCGCCCGTGGCGATGATGACGGACTGGCCCGCCATCAGCCGCGGCGTCGAGGCGACTGTGCCAATCGTGCCGGGGTTGGTTAATGAAACGGTCGTGCCCTGGAAGTCGGGGATTTGGAGCTTGCCTCCGCGCGCGCGCTTCACTACGTCGTCGTAGGCCGCGAGGAACTGCGAGAAGGTCATGCGCTCCGCGCTCTTGACGTTCGGCACGAGCAGCGTGCGCGAGCCGTCCTTCTTCGCGAGATCGATGGCGACGCCGAGGTTGATGCCCTCGCGGCGCAACCGCGACGGCGTGCCATTTATGACCTCGAAGCCGTCGTTGAGCTGCGGAAAATCTTTGAGCGCGCGGATAATGGCCCAGGCGACGAGGTGCGTGTAAGAGGCTTTGCCCGCGCCCCGCTCCTGCAAGTATTTGTTGATGACGCGGCGATTCTCGTCGAGGACCTTGACGGGGATGCGCCGGTTCGAGGTCGCCGTGGGAACGCCGAGGCTCGTCTCCATGTTCTCGACGATCTTGAGCGCGCCGCCGCGAATCGGCGTGGCGTTCTCGGCCGGCGCTGCGGCTTCGGCCGGGGCCGGGGCGGCGGTGGTCGTCGCGGCGGCCGGCGCGCTCGCGGTCGCCGTCGCCGCCCCGCCGCCGTCGCCGCCGACAGGCTGTTGTGCCGCCGCCGAGCGCCCGTTCTCCTGCGTCTGCGTCGGCGTGACGGCCGCGCCCCCGAGCAGCTCCGTGAAATACGCGCGCCAGGACTCGTCAACGAGCGCCGGGTCGTTGCGGTAGCGGTTCAACAGGCCCTCCACGTAAGTAGCGTTGGCCCCGAAATTCTCCGCGATGAAGCGCGAAAGGTTCGTCTGATTCTGCTGTTCGCTCAAGGTCTCATCACCTCTCACCGGCGGCCGCGCGTCGGCGGTAGCGACGCACAGTCTCGACGGCTTTTTCATACTCGTGCTGAATGCAAAAGACTACCATCTTCCGCCCCCGATTGCACCCGGCATGAGTCGTCCGAAGTTTAATTTTAGATACCGGAATGCTATGCTCATCGCTCAACGTAATCAACAGGCGGACGGCCCCGAAGAGCCCCCGAAACTTGTCCGCCGGTGCGCTCCCCTCCGGGCTCGAAGACACTCGACGAAGGTAGGCTGTCAATGAAACGCACGCTCTTTTTCTCGCGACTTACCGGCTCGCTCCTCGTTCTTTTTCTCCTCTCGTCGTTCGTCCCCGTCGCGCAGCGCGCGGTTAACGCCTCTGACCCGCGGGCCGAGGCGCAGAAGTTCATAGACCAGTACACGGCCGAGTGGCTACAGTTGCGCTACGCTTACAACCTGGCCTCCTGGAATTCCAACACGAAGATCGTGGAGGGCGACGAGACGAACGCGAAGGCCGAGAACGCGGCGCTCGAAAAGCTGACGGTCTTCACGGGGAGCAAAGAGAACATAGAGCGCGCGACGGCGCTTTTGAAGCAGCAGGACAAGCTCGCGCCGCTCCAGGTCAAGCAGCTCAAGGGCATCCTCTACCTCGCCGCCGAGTACCCGGAGATTGCCAAAGACCTGGTCAAAGAGCGCATCGCGGCCGAGACCGCGCAGACCGAAAAGCTCTACGGCTTCGACTTCAAGATTGACGGCAAGAGCGTCACGCCGAACCAGATTGACGACATCCTGCGGACCTCCAACGACCCCATCGAGCGGCGCAAGGCGTGGGAGGCTTCTAAAGAGGTCGGCCGGGGTTTGAAGGACGGGCTGGCTAACTTGCAACGCCTGCGCAACGCGACCGTGAGGCCCCTGGGCTACAGCTCTTACATCAACTATCAAATCTCCGACTACGGCCTGTCCGGCCCGGAGATGCTGGAGCTTTTGGACAAGTTCAACCGCGAGCTGCGCCCGCTCTACAGGGAGCTGCACACCTACGCGCGCTACGAGCTTGCCAAACGCTACCACCAGCCCGTGCCGGACCAGCTCCCGGCCGACTGGCTCCCGAATCGCTGGGCGCAGGACTGGAGCGCGATGGTCTCGGTCGAGGGGATGAACGTGGACGACGCGCTCAAGTCGAAGACGGCCGAGTGGGTCGTCCAGCAGGCCGAACAGTTCTACGTCTCTCTGGGCTTCCCGCCGCTCCCGAAAAGTTTTTACGAGAAGTCGTCGCTCTACCCGCCGCCCGCGGGCGCTGCGTACAAGAAGAACACGCACGCCAGCGCGTGGCACCTCGACAGGCAGGCCGACATCCGCTCGCTGATGAGCGTGGAGCCGAACGCCGAGTGGTACGAGACGGCGCACCACGAATTGGGCCACATTTATTATTACGTCAGCTACACGACCCCGCAGGTCCCGCCGCTCCTGCGCGAGGGCGCAAACCGCGCCTACCACGAGGCCATCGGCACCTTGATCGGGCTCGCCGCGACACAACGCCCCTTCCTGGAGGGCCGCGGCCTCGCGCCCAGGGGGGCGAAGGTGGACGAGACGCAGGCGCTCCTGCGGGAGGCGCTCAACTACGTCGCCTACATGCCGTTCGCGACCGGCACGATGACGCGCTTCGAGTACGACCTTTACGAGAACAATCTGCCGAAGGACGAGTACAACAAGCGTTGGTGGGAATTGGCCCTGAAGTATCAGGGCGTCGTCCCGCCGAGCCCGCGCGGCGAAGAGGACTGCGACGCCTGCACGAAGACGCACATCAACGACGACGCGGCGCAGTACTACGACTACGCCATCGCCAACGTCATCCTGTTTCAACTTCACGACCACATCGCGCGCAAAATTCTGAAGCAGGACCCGCACGCGACCAACTATTATGGCAGCCGCGCGGTCGGGGATTTCCTGCGCAGGATCATGTCGCCGGGCAGCTCGCGCGACTGGCGCGCGGTCCTCAAGGAGACGACCGGCGAAGACCTGAGCGCGAAGGCCATGCTCAGGTACTTCGAGCCGCTGATGAGTTATTTGAAGAAGGCCAACGCGGGCCGGAAGTACACGCTGCCGGAGATTTGATGACTGTGCAATCGAAATCCTGTGTGCCAGATTCCGAACGGACCTCGCGCCGGCGGTTCGCCAAGTCCATAGCCGCGACGCTCGTCGCCGCCCCGCTCGCGGCCCGGCTGGCCGGAGCGCAGACGCCCGCGAAGCCCACAGAGCCTACGGCCCCGCAGGAACTTTCGCCAACCGCGGAAGCCTATTTGTCAGTGGCGCGCGCGCGCTTCGGCGACAAGCTCTCGCCCGAACAGCTCGAACAGATCAAGAAGGACCTCGACGGCAACGTCCGCACGACCGAGCGCCTGCGCGCAGTCAAATTGAAGAACGGGGACGAGCCCGACTTTGTCTTCATTCCGTGAATCGTGAATCGTGAATCGAAGAACGGTTTTTCTATTCGCGATTAACGATTCATGATTCACGAATTTTCATCATGCTTCCTGACGACGTTCTCTTCTCTTCCGTCACGGAACTCGCGGCGCTCATCCGAGCGCGGCGCGTCTCGCCGGTCGAGCTGACGGAAAGTTATCTCGCGCGCCTTGAGACGGTGGGCCGCAGGCTCGGCGCGGTGGCGAGCCTGATGCGGGAGCCCGCGCTCAAGGAGGCGCGGGCGGCCGAGCGCGAGATTCGGCAGGGGCGTTACCGCGGGCCGCTGCACGGCATTCCTTACGGCGCGAAAGACCTGCTGGCGACGCGCGACGCGAAGACGACCTGGGGCGCGACGCCGTACAAGGACCAGCAGTTCGACGAGGACGCGACCGTCGTCAGGAAGCTGCGCGAGGCCGGAGCGATTCTCGTCGCCAAGCTGGCGATGATAGAGCTGGCCGGCGGGATGGGCTACAACGAGGCGCACGCGTCGTGGACGGGCGCGTGCAAGACGCCGTGGAATGAGAACTACTGGAGCGGCGGCTCCTCTTCGGGGCCGGGCGCGGCCGTGGCCGCGGGCGCGGTCGCGTTCAGTATCGGCTCGGAGACTTCCGGCTCGATCATCACCCCGTCGGCTTTCTGCGGCGTCTCCGGCTTGCGCCCGACTTACGGCGCGGTCTCGCGCCACGGCGCGATGGCGCTCAGCTGGACGCTCGACAAACTTGGCCCAATATGCCGCACGGCCGCCGACTGCCGTCTCGTTTATGCGGCCATCGCGGGACACGACCCGCTCGACCCGACATCGAGAGACTTTGAAGGCGTGAAACCGCCGCCCGCAGGCGGTAGGGGTAAGGGCCGGCGGCAAGGGATGTGGACCTGGCCGGACGGCGACAATGTCCGGCCGCTCCTGGGCAAAGAGGGGCCGTTCGGCGGTCAGGCCGGACTCCCCGGCAAGCCGCGCCTCGCCGTGATGAAAGATTCTTACGAGAAGACGCTGGGCGCGGTGAGAGAAAATTTCCTGCGCTCGCTCGACGTGCTGAGAAAGTTCGCGACCGTCGAGATGGACGTGAAGCTGCCGGACTTTCCATACGGCCCGGCGGTGGGGACGATTGTGGACGCGGAGGGCGCGAGCGCGTTTCGCGAGTTGATAGAGTCGGGCCGCGTCGCGGAGCTGGCGTCGCCGGCGGGGCGGGCCGGAGGCTACTCCGCGTCGCTCGTGACGGCCGTGGATTACCTGCACGCGATGCGCCTGCGCGCGCCGATGCGCCGCGCGTGGGACGAGCTGTTCATGAAACACGGGCTGCTCGTCGCGCCCTCGCGCGCCACGGTCGCCTACCCGCTCGACAAGACTTTCGATCAAGCCTACCCGGACATTTCTGCGTCGTCGCCCATCGGCGCGAGCAATCTGGTCGGCGTCCCCGCCATCTCCGTCCCCAACGGCTTCGGCCCGGAAAATCTCCCGACCGGGATTCAATTCATCGGCCCCGCCTGGAGCGAAAGCACTCTGCTTGACCTCGCCGCCCAGTACCAGCAAGCCACAGACTGGCACAAACGCCGCCCCAACCTCTAAAGAGATAATCCGACCAAAGCAAGTCTCAACCCCTTAGCGCCTTACGTCTTCTCTTTGCGCCTTTGCGTGAAGCTTTGTTTCTCGCAAAGGCGCAAAGTAAAAACCAAAGCCGCTAAGGGTTGAAAGGCTCCATCTGCCGGATTTTTCCGGCGGCGGGTGTGGGTGCGCGCTCGGTTTTCCGCTGCGCCTGCGCGATTTCTCTTCCGGCACCGGCCTTGCTTCATGGTGGGTGGGCCAAAAAGATTTCGCCGGCCGGCCCGCATAAAAATTCTTGAGGAGAGATGATGATTAAAAAGGCACTGACATTCGTTCTTATTCTGCTCACGGCTTCCGCGCCCGCGCTGGCACAATCCGCCTCCGGCTCGTGGGACGCCGTGAAGGGCGTTTACACGGACACGAAGCTGGAAGTGAGACTGACGGACGGGGAGACGCTGAGAGGAAAGATGCTCGACGCGAACGACGCCGTGCTCGCGCTCTCGCAGGACGGGAGAAGGGTCGAAGTCCCGCGCGAACGCGTCCAACGGGTCTACGCCGAGGGCAAGCGCTCGGTTAAAAGAACCACGCTCATAGGCGCGGCCGTCGGCGGGGGCGGCGGCCTCGGCATCGGCTTCGCAGCCTTCCGCAGCGGCGACATGACGAGGGGGATAATCACAGGCCCCGCCATCGTCGGTGCCGGAATAGGCGCAGGCGTCGGCGCGCTCCTGGGCCTGCGCCGCAGCAAGCCGGTAATGATTTACGAAAAGCAGTAACAAGGAAGAGTTTCAAGTTTCAAGTTAAATCAGCTTTCCTAACTCGAAATCTGGAACCTGGAACTTGAAACCTATTTCTTGATCGCTTCCGGCGATTTGGCACGCAGCGGGTTGCGGAAGGAGAGGGCGAGTTCGACGGGGACGACGCGCTTGAACGTGAAGAGGAATTTTTTGAAGCGGCCGAAGACGTAAACGCGGCCCGTGACGGGCCAGACCTCTTGCGGCTTGCGCCACTCGTCGAGCGCGCCGAAGAGCACGCGCGGCGTGCTGACGTGTAGCGTGACCGGATGGGGAAGCATTACGGGGCAGTCGTTCGGCAGCTCGAACGAGTGTTCGTACTCGTTGACGGTGACGGGCGTGCCGTTGACCGTCATGTCCTCGAAGGTCAGGAAGTCAACTCGGCCGCCCTGCTTGACCGCGGCCACCGTGATGGGCACTTCGAGGTGTATGCCGAGCGGCGTGATGCTCGTCACCTTCGGCTCGCCGAGCCTGATGAGCGAGTCCTGCGCTTCGCCCGCGTCGAGGCGGTCTTCTTCCTTCGGGCCTTGCCTCTTGAGTTCGACCTCGGCCCGCTCGACCTTGTAGCCGCGAATCTCTTTCGGGTAAGTGCGCGCGTGAGACGAGCTGGCCGCCGGCTGCTGTGCCAACGCCAGCGACGAGAGAACGAGCGCCGCGCACACGGCGAGCGCGCCCGCCCCCCGGCTTCTTTCGTGCTTCCTAGACCTGCTTCCAACCATTAGTTGCTGATTCCCTCAAGACCCGTGGATTGACGGCGTGCCCGGATTAGTTTGCCTTACCTCGCGAGGAGCCGCGGCAGGTCCAGCACGAGGGCGACCGTGCCGTCCGGCAGTTCGGTCGCGCCGCTGATGCCGCCCCAGCGCGCCGCGTGCCGCCCGAGGCCGCGGACCAGAGCTTCGGTGCGCTCGCCGAAGGCGTCAACGGCCAGCGCCGCGGGCTTCGCGTCCGCCTCCGACTCCGCGCCGCCCGCGCGTGCGATGATGACGGCCAGGCTCTCGCCGTCGGCCTCTTCGCGCGGGGGCTGCGCGAGCAGTTGGCGCGCGCGCCACAAGGGAACCATCGCGCCGCGCCAGTGCAGCCATTCGATGCCGCCGCTGCGGCTGATGTCGCCCGCCGTGACGAAGCCCGTCTCGCTGATGTGCCGCTCGTCAACGCAGTAACGCTGGCCCGCCGAGGTGACGACGAGCGCGGGCGTGAGCGCGAGCGTCGTCGGCAGGCTCATCACGAAAGTCATGCCCGCGCCGTCTTCGCTCGCAACGCGCAGCGCGCCGCCGACCAATTCTATCGCGCGCTCGACCACGTCGAGCCCGACGCCTCGGCCCGACACGCTCGACACGGACGAGGCGGTCGAAAACCCCGGCCTGAAGATAAGACGCACGGCCTGCTCTTTTGTTAGCACGGTGCCCGGCTCGATGATGCCGCGCTCGGCGGCCGCGCGCGTCACGCGCAAGGCGTCCAGCCCGCGCCCGTCGTCCGCGACCTTCAGGACGACGCGGCTGCCCTCGGTCGTCGCCCACAGGCGTACGGTGGCGCGCTCGCTCTTGCCGGCGGCGCGGCGCTCGGCCGGAGTCTCGACGCCGTGGTCCACAGCGTTGCGCAGGATGTGCAGGAGCGGGTCGGCCATCGCGTCGGCGAGCGACTTGTCGAGCCGCACGTCGCCGCCGTGGACCTCGAAGTTAATCTGCTTGCCGGTCATGCGGGCCGCGATGCGCCCGGCGCGCGCCGCCCGCTCCAACATCTGCGCCACGGGCACCATGCGCAGCCCGATCAACTTCTCTTCCAGCTCGACCAGGCGGCCGCGCACTTCCCCGACGCGCTCGGCCAGTTCCGCGCGGCCCAATTCATGCTGGCCCGGCGCGGAGGCGAGCCCGAGCGCGCCGGTCGCGCGCGCCAGGACTTCGTGCGCCGCCGAGATGACCTCGTCCAGTTCGCCCAGCTCCACGCGCACGCGCGTTGAGAACGGCGCGGCGGGCCTCGCGGGTCTCGCCTCTGCGCCCGCCGCTTCGCCTTCGTCGCCTTCTTCGCCGCTCGCTTCGTCCTGCGGCGCGACGAGTTCCGTGATCGAGACCTGGCCGAAGGCGCTCGTGCGCGAGGCCAACTCCTGGCGGCCGGCGTGCGCGGCGTAGATGATGCGGAAGCTGATCTGGTCCGGGGTCGCGCCTTCGAGGCCGGGCAGCGTCGAGATGATCTCGCCGTCCTCGGCCAGCGCGTCGCTCAGGTTGCGGAAACGCTCGTCGAAAGTCGCCAGCTCGAAGTGGGCCGTGACGGCGAAGGCGCGCGCGCCCTCCTCGATTGACTCTTGCAGGCGATGGGCCTCGTGCTCGTTGAGCGAGCGCGTGACATCTTCGGGCAGGGCGGCCAGGGCGAGGCGCACGGCGGGCCGACGACGGTCGCCGTCCTCCGTCTTCGCGAGCCCGCGCAGCCGCTCGACGAGCGTTTGGTCCTGCGCCTCGGCCTCGCCGCGCGCGGCCCGCTCCAGGCACTGCGAGAGCGCGGCCGCCGCGTCGTCCAGGGCGTCCATGACGGCGTCGTCAACGGGCACGCGGCCCAGGCGCACGCCGTCGAGCAGAGACTCGAACTCGTGCGCGATCCTCGTCATGGAGTTTAGTTCGACGGTGGCGGAAGAGCCCTTGACGGTGTGTACGTGGCGGAAGATGCGACCGACCAGCTCGCGCCGCGCGCGGCCCTCGGAGCGGCGCACCCGCAGCGCCTGAAGGTCGCCGAACAGGACTTCGAGCAAATCCTCCGTCTCGGCCAGAAATTCGCTCAGAATCTGATCGCTCATGGAAGGATTGTAACAACTGACGGGGGGCGGGGGGTAGAAAAGTGATGAGGGGTGAAGAAGAAATGATGAATGCGGAATGCGGAATGATGAATTAAAAAACCAATTGTCTTTAATTCATCATTCATCATTCATCATTTGCTTTTCATCACTTATCACTTGTTCTTTGTCGTCGCCTTCCTGCTCGGCGTCATCGGCCGTGGTGTGTTCCTGGGGGTGTTGCTCGTCCAGGTCGCGCTTGATGGCGTCGAGGATGCCGTTGATGAACTGCGTCGCCTCGTAGGTCGAGAAGCGGCGGGCGATTTCGAGCGCCTCGTTGATGGCGACCGTGCGCGGCGTCGGCTCAAACAGGAACTCGTAGACGGCGAGGCGCAGGATGTTGCGGTCCACGACCGCCATGCGCGCGATGCGCCAGTGCTCGGCGCGCGAGCGGATGCGTTCGTCCAGCTCCTGAAGGCGCGCGAGCGTACCCGTCACCAGCCGCGTCGCGAATTCGCGCGCCGGCGGCTCCACGTCCGCGTCGCCCAGCTCAGCCCAGTAGGTGCGCACCAACTCGTCAGCACGCGTCTCGGAAACATCTGCCGCAAAGAGCATTTGCAAGGCGCATTCACGCGCCTTACGCCTTGAACCCATAAATACCGTGATGAGCGATGAGCGATGAGCGATGAGTGATAAGCAAAGCCTCGGTTTTACTTACCACTCATCACTCAACACTCATCACTGACTTATAAAGATTGACTAACTCGACGGCCGACATGGCGGCCTCGAAACCCTTGTTGCCCGCTTTCACGCCCGCGCGGTCAATGGCCTGCTCCAGCGTGTCGGCCGTGACGACGCCGTAGATGACGGGGACGTTCGTCTCCATCGCCGCCTGCGCGATGCCCTTCGTCACCTCCGAGGCGATGTACTCGAAGTGCGGCGTCTGCCCCCGGATGACCGTCCCGACGCAGATGACGGCGTCCCACTTGCCGGAGGCGGCCAGCCTTCTCGCCAGGAGCGGAATCTCGAACGAGCCGGGCACGCGGAACACTTCCACGCCTTTCTCGTCCGCGCCGAGGCGTTCGAGCGCGTCGAGCGCGCCCTCGACCAGCCGCGAGGTCAGGAAATCGTTCCAGCGGCTGGCGACGACGGCGAAGCGAAAGCCCTCGGCGTTGAGTCGTCCCTGATGAGTCTTCGGCTGCAAGAGTGATTTCGCGCTACGGCGCTCCCGTCGGAATAAAGATGAAAGCACTGGCAGTATAAAGAAGGCGTTGAGGAGAGACAAGTGAAGCGCGACCGAGGCGCGCTCAAATTGATTTTCAGGACGACGTGCTCCTTCAATTTTTCGGGCGGGGCCAACCGGCCCTGCTCGTCAATCGCGCCCCACTGGCTGTTCGCGACCAAGTAGAAGCGGCCGCAGCCTTCATGTTCTCCAGGAAAGATGCGTAATCTTTTTTCTGATAAGCCTGCCTGGCCTGCGCCTCGTAATACCTGCCGTCCTTCGGTTGATTTTCCTGGGCCAGGATGACGGTTAAGCAGAGACAAAGAACGACCGCGGCCATCATCACGCGGCGGACGAAGAAATGAGATAAGCGCGCACGCTGCTGCATCGAAGCTCCCCCGATGGGTGGAATCGTATCGTCGAATACTTTAGGTGAAACGTCCGGCGGGTGTGGAATTGTTCCGGGAGTCTGTGTTCGTCAGCGGGTCACGGCGGGAAAGCAGGCGGGTGGGTGGATGAATCGGCCGCCTGTTGTCGCTCAGGGCTGAGGCTCTTCCAAGCGGTAGACGCGCCTGTCGAGGTCCCTGTATTCGCCGCGCATCTCCACGAACATCTCGTTCAGGATTCCGAAGTCCCTCTTGAGATTGCGGAGCCCCGTTCGCGTGTCGTCACGCAACGCTTCGAGCTTTCCTTCGATGCGTTGCTGTCCTTCCTGAAACTGTCCAATGTCGGCCTGCACTTTCACCCAGATCGGACGCGTGTCGTGCAGGCGTGCTTCTACCGTCTGCTTCAGTTCAGTTAGTTCCGTGCGGAGTGCCTGAACCAACCGAATAAGCTCTTCCAAGCTTCCCGGCTGGTCGGGCAACCGCCTTGTTATATCTTCGTTCATGGTTTCCACCTCCTTGAGCCGGATTTTATACCCGCGGGCGGCTGCGGGGCAATCACTTGCCTTTGAACACGGGCTCACGTTTTTCGAGAAAGGCGCGCGTGCCCTCGCGCACGTCTTCGGTCGCGAAGAGGCGGCTGAAGAGTTCCCTCTCTAATTCCAAGCCCTCTTCGAGCGGGAGCGCGAGGCCGCGCGTGACGGCTTCGAGGCAGGCGCGCACCGCGAGCGGCGCGAGGCCCGCGATTTTTTGGGCCAGGGCTTCGGCCTCCGCGAACAACTCGGCGGGCGCGACCACGCGGTTGACGAGCCCGACGCGCAGGGCTTCCTCCGCCGACAGCTCCGCGCCCGTCAACATCATTTCGAGCGCCCGCCCGCTGCCCGTCGCGCGCGCCAGCCGCTGCGTCCCGCCGTAGCCCGGCATGACGCCGAGCTTTAATTCCGGCAAGCTGAAGCGCGCGCCCGTCGAAGCGACCCGCAGATGGCAGGCAAGCGCCAATTCGCACCCGCCGCCCGCGGCCACGCCGTTGATGGCCGCGATAACTGGCACAGGACACCGCTCAATTAAATCGCAAACCTGCTGCCCGCGCTCCGCGACGCCGCGCCCTTCCTCCGCGCCCATCGCGGCCAGCTCACTGATGTCCGTCCCCGCGCTGAACGCCCTTTCGCCCGCGCCCGTCAGGATGACTGCGCGCAGCGCCCCAGGCCCGCGCCCCACGCGCGCGAACGTCTCGCCCAGCCCGGAGAGCATCTCGCGCGTCAACGCGTTCAACTTCTCCGGCCTCTCCAGCCGAACGACGGCAATCGTCTCGCGCTGCTCGAAAGAAAGCATAAGAACAGTGATGAGTGATGAGTGATGAGTAAGGACAAGCGTTTTTCTTATCACTTATCACTCATCACTTTTCACTTTTCAGACCAGGTTCATCGGCGTAGGGTTCTTCGGGTCCGTGGTGTAGTCGTAGAAGCCGCGGCCCGACTTGCGGCCGTAGAGGCCGGCGAGCACCATGCGCTTGAGGAGCGGGGGCGGGGCAAAGCGCCTCTCGCGGTACTCGTTGAACATGATCTCGGCGATGTAGTAGGTCGTGTCGAGCCCGACGAAGTCCCCCAGCGTGAACGGCCCCATTGGGTAGTTGAGGCCGAGCTTCATCGCGTTATCTATGTCAACAATTGAGCCCACGCCCTCTTCGAGCGCGCGGATGGCGTCGAGCATGTAGGGCACCAGCAGGCGGTTGACGATGAAGCCCGAGCGGTCTGTCGCGCGCACCGTCACCTTGCCCAACTGCCGGCCGAACTCTATCGCCTGCTCGTAAACCTCCTCGTCCGTCAGGACCGTGCGGACCACTTCGACGAGCTTCATGATCGGCACGGGGTTGAAGAAGTGCAGGCCGATGAAGCGGCGCTGGCGCTCAGGCCCGGTCGCCGTCATCATCTCCGTAATCGAGATGCTCGAAGTGTTCGAGGCGAAGATCGTCTCGGGCTTGCAGACGGAGTCGAGTTGCTTGTACGTGTCGCGCTTCAATTCCAGGTTCTCGATGATGGCCTCGATGACGATGTCGCAGTCGGCGAGGTCTTCGAGCGAGGTCGTGCCCTTGAGCCGGCCGCGAATCTCCTGCTGCTGCTCGGCCGTGATCGTCCCCTTCTCGGCGAAGCGCGCGAGCGACTTCTCTATCCCGCCGAAGCCGCGCTGGCACAGTTCGTCAGAGACCTCGCGGACGATTGTTTCGAACCCGGCGGCGGCCGCCGTCTGCGCGATGCCCGAGCCCATCAGGCCGCAGCCGAGCACGCCGACTTTTTTGATTTCCATCTCTATCTCTCCTCGCAATTGTGATTGATGTAGTAGAGCGGCTTGCTAAGACTACTTTTCTCGCGGCGGGGGCGGAAAGTAGACGCCGTGTAAATTATCGCCCTCGGTCCTGACCCACCTGTCGCGCTTATTAGCCCACTCTTCGAAGTCTGACGCCAGCTCGCCCCGCGCGTGCGCGCGCCGCTGCTGCTCGGCGCGGCCGCCCGACGGCATCACGGCGTACTCTTTGGCGCGCGCGAGCAGGGACTTCAGCTCGCCAAGCAACTCGCCCGACCTCTTGTCGAGCGCCGGCGACTTCTCCAGCGCCTTGACGGCCTCGTCAACGCCGCCCGCGTCCCCCTTGTCGAGCGCGGTGACGAACGCGTCCCTGCCGCGGTTAAGCGCGCTGACGAACTCGTCCGCCGCCTCGTCGCCCGCCACGGGCTGTATCGATTGGGCCGCGTCCGCGTACGGCCTGTGGAAGCTGAGCGCGACCATCAGGAAACTGACGGCGACGAGCGCGAGCGCGGCGGCTTGCAGAATGTGCCAGAAGACGGCGACGCCGGCGCGCGCGCCCGGCCGCTTGTAGCCTATGACCAGCCCGAAGAGCGCGCCGCTGAGCAGGCCGCCCAGGTGCGCCGCGTTGTCGATGAAGCCGCGGCCCAGGTAGCCTATGAAGAGGTTGAGCACGATGACCGGCAGCAGGCCCGTGCCGAAGGCGCGCTTGAAGCCTTCGGGCAGCTCGCGGCGGAACTTGATGCCGAAGACGAAGAGCACGCCGATTAGTCCGAAGAGCGCGCCCGAGGCCCCGGCCGACGGGCCGTCCCCCGCGGTGAAGAGGAAGCGCCCGAGCGGGCCGACGGCCATTCCGGGCCGGACGCTCAGGTAACTCGCGACGACGCCCGCCACCCCCGTGCCGACCCACAGCACGACGAACTTCGCGGAGCCGTAGAGCCGCTCGACGTAGGGGCCGATCATCCAGAGGCCATACATGTTGACGAGCAGGTGCGGCAGCCCGATGTGGATGAAGACCGGCGTCACGAAGCGCCACCACTGGCCGGCGTCGATTAAGAAGTTGAGCTTCGCGCCGTAGGCTAAGAGCACGCCTGTGGGCGGCTGCCACACGGCGTCGTTGTTGAGGCCGCTCGAAGACCACATCAGGAGAAAGACGAAGACGTTGGCGGCGATGAAGACGATGGTGAAGATGTATGGGCGGCTCAGGACTGCGCGCGCGAACTTGATGGTCTCGCGGTCGTGAGACGGCGGCGGGGACACCGGCGCGCTGAACTGCGGCGCGGCGGCCGCGGAGACTTTCTGCGCGCCGCACGCGGAGCAGCTCGCCTCGTCGGCCCCGACGAGCGCGCCGCAGTTGCGGCACACGCTCGGCCGCCCGGCGTAGTTCGCGTTATTCAACTGACCTTCAGACAAAACCTTCTACCGAACCTTCGTCAGACACGCCCGCCACGCGGGCGCGCACGCGCCGCGCCAACTTCGCGCCGGAATTTTGTGCGGGGAAGATTCTACACTGAAGCGACGTAAAAGCAGAAAAGCGCGACGCCCGGCGCATGGTTCGAGTGTGGCCGGGGTCGCGCTTAGATTGGCCGCGGCTATTGCGCTTCGACTTTGCCCTGCGCTTTGATTTCGAGCGGCGCGCTGGCGTCCGCCGCCACTTCGACGGGCGCGCGCCAGACGAGCGTCTTGATCTGGCACGTGCCGGTGTCGTCCTCGCGGCAGTAGTAGAGCGTCAACTGGATGCGTAGTTCGGCTTGGCCCGCCCCGAGCGCGCCGAGTGCGACGCGCAACGGGAGGCGCAATTCTTTCCAAGTGCCTGCCAGACTTTTATCGCGCAAAGCGGATAGCCCTGTCTTCGGGTCGGCCCCTAGCATCAGGTGTTGCGGCCCGCTCTCGATTGAGAGCCGGTAACCCTGCGGCGCGCTCGGGTTCAGGTGATAGCCGGTGGGCAGCGCGACATCCACGACGAGCGTGCCTCCGCTGTCGGCCCGCAGGCGCTGCGGCGCGAGCTTGAGTTCTTCGCTGTTCGGGGCGGCGTCCGTCGTCGTCGCCGCTTCCGCGGCGGGCGGCTGCAAGCCTTTGAGCATGAGCGTGGCCGTCTGTTTCGTCTTCAAATCGACGACGCGCACGGCGTGGTTGTTCGTGTCCGCGACGTAGAGTTTGCCGCCCGCAACGCTCAGGCCGCCGGGCTCGTAGAACGAGGGCCGCGCGCCGTCCGCCTGTCCGGGCTTGCCCGTGCCGAAGAGCGTCTTGACGGAGCCGTCGCTCGGGTCCAATTGCTTAATCTTGTGGTTGTAGGTGTCGGCGATGAGAATCTTCCCGTCGAGCGTCGTCAGGCCGAGCGGGTGCTGCAAGCGCACGTCGTCGCCCGCGCCGTCCTCGTCGCCGAAATCGAAGAGGTTGCCGCCGGCGAGCGTCCGCACCCGCGGCTCGGGCGCGCGCGTGTCAATCTCGCGGACGATGTTCGATTCGCTGTCGGCGACGAAGAGGGTCTTGCCCTCGACCGCCAGGCCCGAAGGCTGCGCGAAGCCGGCTTTCGCCAACTCCCCGTCGATGCGAGCCTCGCGCCCGGAGCCGGCGAAGGTAGAGACCTCCTGCTTGTCCAGGTCCAGTTTCCAGATTTGGTGCGGCCCGGCCATTGCGATGTAGAGCGTGCGCCCCACAAGCTGCAAGTCCCACGGCGAGTTCAAGGGGACGGCGCGCGCGGGGCCCGACAATCCGTACTCCTTCATCTGGCCCCCCGTCCCCGCGACGGTTTCGACCTTGCGCGCCTTCAGGTCAACGCGGCGGACGAGGTGATTCTCGGTGTCTGCGACGTAAAGCGAATCGCCGTCGAGCGCCAGACCTTGCGGGCGGTAAAAGCTGGCGCGGGAGAAGTCGCCGTCCGCGGCCCCGCGCTCGCCTGTGCCAATTGTTTCGACGAGCGTGCCGTCCAGCTTGGCGACGACGACGCGGTTGTGATTCGAGTCTGAGATGAAGAGCCGGTCGGTCTTCTCGTCGGCCAGGACTTTGCCTGGGAAGGCAAGCGGCAGGTCGCCCGTCTTGGCGCGTTCGAGCGCGAGGCCCAGGGGCTGCTCGTTCAACTCGCCGCGCTTGCGGAAGTCCGCGATGGTTTGACCGATTGCCCCGTCGAGCACGTCGTAATGGCCTTCGCCGGAGACCGTGCCGACGACGTAGCCCGCCGGGTCGATCAGAACTTGCGTGGGCCAGGCGCGCACGCCGTAGCGCGTCCAGATGTCGAAGTCCGCGTCGTTCGCCACCGGGTGCTCTATCTCGTAGCGCAGGATGATGTGGCGTATGTTCTCCGTCTCCTTCTCGTTCTCGAACTTGGCGGAATGGACGCCGATGACGACGAGCTGGTTGGCGTACTTCGCTTCGAGCTTCTTCAGGTCCGGGATGATGTGGATGCAGTTGATGCAGCCGTAGGTCCAGAAATCGAGGAGCACGATTTTGCCCTTGAGCGCTGAGAGCGAGAGCGGCTTGTCCGTATTGAGCCAGCCGCGTCCGCCCGTCAGCTCCGGCGCGCGGACGCGCCCCTGATAGCGTGATGACATGAAGAGAGCGCCTTTCACAGCGAGAGCTTTCTCCGGCGCGGGCCGCGCCGCACAGAGGGCCGCGCCGCCTGCGAGCGCCAGCCAGAGCGCGAGAAGAGCGATTGACCGCCTGTCGTTGAGCATTAATGAATCCTTACACTGTTCGTGCAGCCAACCTTGAACTGTTCGTGCAGCCAGCTTGAAAGAGTAGTTACGCCGGGCGCTCACGCATTGGATTTTCCGCGGCCTGTGACCTCTCGCGATAATCATGGAGTCTAACTGATTCGGGTGCCGATGCCCAGAGGGCTTGTGCGTTGACACGTCCCGCCCGTCATGTTAGAACCGCTCTTGTCCACCAACCCTCTGACATGCGAAACTCTCTTAACGGGCCATGCCCTTGGTGAGGCGAGAGCAGCCTCGGCGAGGTGACAAGTTTTCTCTAAAGGGGCGGCGTACGCCTTCAATCAACTACGCGCGCGCCGCGCCGTTTCCGAAGTGGACGGCCATCTCCGGCACGACTTGTTGCCCGGCACTGAAGCCCGATCAATCATGAAGCGCTGTCAAACGTGCAATATCATCGGGGGCGATAACCAGACCGCCTGCTACGCTGACGGGCAGCCACTGGTTGACGACCCGCTCGCCACCAGCCTCCAGGATGCCATCGGCCAGAAATACGCTCTGACCAAGCTCATTGGCAAAGGCGCGATGGGAGCCGTCTATCGCGCGCATCACCGCGACCTCGGCGATGTCGCCATCAAGGTCATGCTCGCCGAGGGCGATAGCCAGACGCTCTCGGAGCGCTTCCTGCGCGAGGCCAGAGCGCTGCGCAAGCTGCGCCATCAAAACGCCGTCTTGATCTACGACCTCGACCGCTCGCCTTCGGGTGTCACCTACATGGTGATGGAGATGGTCGCGGGCCGCTCGCTCGGAGCAGACCTGCGCGAGCGGCGGCGCTTTAACCTCGATGAGACGATGGAGGTCGCCGAAGCCGTCTGTAGTGCTCTCTCTGCCGCACACGAGCGCGGCATCATTCACCGCGACCTCAAGCCCGATAATATCCTGCGGGCCGAAGAGAAGGGCGTTGACGGGCAGACCATCCGCACTATCAAGATCGCAGACTTCGGCATCGTCAAGCAGCGACATGGCGATGACGAAGTTTCGCTCAAGCTGACGAAGGTCGGCAGGCCCATCGGCACGCCTTTTTATATGTCGCCCGAACAATGGTTCGGCGACGGCCCCGGCATCACTGCGCTCGATCACCGGACGGACATCTATGCGCTCGGCTGCACGCTCTACGAGTTGCTCTCAGGCCGCCCGCCCTTTCTCGGTCGCACGACTACGGAGATGCGCAGCCAGCATTTGCTCGAAGAGCCGCCGCCGCT
>DASWQY010000028.1:0-3041 GCA_036403435.1 Pyrinomonadaceae bacterium | reverse complement strand
CGTGAAAACATTGCATCAGCGCTGTGCCGGTCTCGACGTGCACAAGCAGGAAGTGGTGGCCTGCCTGCGGCTTGTCACCCAGGGTCGGGTTCATCGCGAGGTGCGCCGGTTCCCGACGACGACGCGCGGATTGCTGGAGCTTGCCGCGTGGCTCGAGGCAGCCCGGTGCACGATTGTGGCCATGGAAGCGACCGGCGTGTACTGGAAGCCGGTCTGGCACATTCTCGACGGCAGCTTCGAGCTGGTGTTGGCGAACGCGGCGCACATCAAGGGGGTGCCTGGTCGCAAGAGCGACGTGAATGATGCGACCTGGATCGCGGACCTGCTGGCGCACGGCCTGATCCGGGCGAGCTTCGTCCCGCCGCAGCCGATCCAGGACCTGCGCGATCTGACGCGGACGCGCAAGCAGCTCAGCCGCGAGATCGTGCGGCATACGCAGCGCCTCCAGGCGGTGCTGGAGGAGGCGAACGTCAAGCTGGCCTCGGTGATCACGGACATCCTGGGCGCCAGTGGGCGGCGCATCCTCAAGGCGATGATCGCCGGTGAGACGGATCCGACCCGGCTCGCCGAACTCGGCAGCCCGCGTCTGGGCTGCACGCGAGACACCCTCGTCGAGGCGCTCGACGGCCGTGTCCGGGAGCATCACCGCTTTCTTCTCGATCAGCATCTGAAGACGATCGAGCAGATGGAGGAGACGGTGGCGGTGTTCGACGCGCGCATCGAGGCCGCGCTCGCGCCCTTTCGCGACACCGTCGAGCGGTTGAGACAGGTGCCGGGGCTGAGCACGACAGCCGCCGAGGTCCTCATTGCCGAGATCGGTCTCGATATGAGCCGGTTCCCGACCGCGGGGCACCTTCTGTCCTGGGCCGGTCTGGTTCCCGGTCTCGACGAGAGCGCCGGCAAACGCCGCTCGACACGGGTGACCAAGGGAGCGCCCTGGCTCAAGCCCGTCCTGGTGCAATGCGCTTGGGCGGCGGCGCGCAAAAGGGGCAGCTACTTCGAAGCTCAGTTCCTGCGCCTCAAGGGACGCCGCGGTCCGAAGAAGGCGGCGATCGCGGTCGCCGCCTCGATCCTGACCACCGCCTACCACATGCTCCGCGACGGCACCTGCTACTACGACCTCGGACCCAACCACTTCACCCGCCGCGATCCGGCCCGCACCGCTCGCAAGCTCGCAGATCGCATCCGGAGCCTCGGCTACGTCGTCGAAATCAGGAGCGCCGCATGACCCATCCACATCGAGTTTCTAGGTAGAGTGGTGGACCGCGCGGCTACGATGCGGGCAAGGGTGCGCCTCGACGGCGCGCATCATCTATGGAGGAAGGTTCCATCCGGAGAGTTGTCGATTGATCCGGAAGCTGACGAGCGGCTTGGCAGGGCGACCGGCCGGGTCGAAGCCTCGTGACAAAGGCCGCCTTGGGCGGCCGAGCGATCCAACGGGCCGTAACGTGAGTGAAGTCCGAGTAGGCCTCGAAAGAGTCGATGCAGATGCCGACCCGTCTCTTGCCCGGGGAAGGCTGCGCGGACAGGGAAGCAATCGACACATGCACCTGTTCGATCTGCCGGGGTATTGGACACAGCACGTTGGAAGGGTGATGCGGGTAATCGAGGGAGGCCCGCTGCGGACGAGGGTCGCGGCCTCAACGTCGCCTCGGGCGGCGGTCCGGGCGGGCGTCGGACAGGGTCGTAAGACCGTTGAGGCCGGGTAATGCCGGCGGAGGGAAGGGCCCTGACTTCTGGTGCGCTTTCGACGATGGCGAGGTGGGGGTGATTGGCGATGAGCCTTGAAACACCCGAGACGATCAGGAGCCTTCAGAGAAAGCTGTATTGCAAGGCGAAGGCGGAGCCCGCCTTCCGCTTCTATGTTCTCTACGACAAGATCTGCCGTGAAGACGTGCTGGGGCACGCCTACGCGCTGGCCCGCGCCAATGCGGGTGCGCCGGGCGTGGACGGTGTGACTTTTGCTCAGATCGAGGCGTCGGGCGTAGAGGCTTGGCTTGCGGGCTTGCGCGAGGACCTGGTCACAAAGACCTACCGGCCCGATGCGGTGCGGCGGGTGATGATCCCGAAGCCTGGCGGCGGTGAACGCCCGCTGGGCATCCCGACGATCCGGGATCGGGTGATCCAAACCGCGGCCAAGATCGTGCTGGAACCGGTCTTTGAGGCGGACTTTGAGGACAGTGCTTACGGTTATCGACCGCGCCGGAGCGCGATTGATGCCGTCAAGGAAGTGCACCGGCTCCTCTGCCGGGGCTATACCGATGTCGTCGACGCTGATCTGTCGAAGTACTTCGACGCGATCCCGCATGCGGAGCTGCTGAAAGCGGTGGCACGCCGCGTCGTTGACCGGCACGTGCTGTGGCTCATCAAGCTGTGGCTGCGGGCACCGGTCGAGGAACGGGACGGTGAAGGGAAACGGCGCATGAGCGGGGGCAAGGACACCACGCGCGGCACGCCTCAGGGCGGTGTCGTCAGTCCGCTGCTCTCCGTCATCTACATGAACCGGTTCCTGAAGCATTGGCGTTTGACGGGACGGGGCGAGACTTTCCGTGCGCACGTCGTCTCCTATGCCGACGACTTCGTCATCCTCAGCCGCGGTCACGCGGCCGAGGCGCTGACGTGGACGAAGGCAGTGATGGCAAAACTCGGGCTGACCCTCAACGAGGCGAAAACCTCGCTGAAGGATGCTCGACGCGAGAGCTTCGACTTCCTTGGCTATACGCTGGGACCACGCCACTTTCCCAATGGCGGCCGCTGGTACCTGGGGGCGAGCCCGTCCAAGCAGAGCGTGCAGCGGGTCAAGGCGAAGATCAGCGAACTGCTGGTGCCGGGTAACAAAGGCGCCTGGGATGAAGTACGAGCACGGCTGAACCGCATCTTGCGCGGTTGGTCCGCCTACTTCGCCTATGGAGCCCTCGCTTCGGCATACGAGGCCGTCGATCGCCACGTCTATGACCGGGCCAGAAACTTCCTCCGTCAACGACACAAAGCGCACGGGCGTGGCGTCGACCGGTTCTCCCGCGAGCATATCTACGGTGAAC
>DASWQY010000027.1:0-2445 GCA_036403435.1 Pyrinomonadaceae bacterium | reverse complement strand
GGGTGCGGATCGAGGAGATCACGGTCACCCGCACGCCCCGCCGCTGCACCGCCTCGACCAGCCGCCGCAGGTCGCCATCGCCCGAGAAGATCACGACATGGTCGAGATGCGGGGTGAGCTCGAGCACGTCGACCGCCATCTCGATGTCCACGCTGCCCTTGACCCGGCGTCGGCCGGTGGCATCGGTGAACTCCTTGGCCGGCTTGGTGACCACGGAATACCCGTTGTAGCCGAGCCAATCGACCAGCGGCCGCAGCGGCGAGTACTCCTCGGTGTCAAGGAGCGCGGTGTAGTAGTAAGCGCGCACAAGATAGGAACGCTGCCGGAAATGCGCCAGCAGCTTCTTGTAGTCGACTTCGAATCCCAGAGCGCAGTCGTTCACACCCCCCCTCCGATCTCGTGGCGTCTGACTGGGCTGGCTTCCCTCGCTGGGGCGGCGAACTGAGGGCTTGCCTGACCGAGCGAACGGGATTCTACGATCCCTATGCCGCGTTTGCGTATCCCGGAGTTGACCGAGTTCGAACGAGCAGACCTTTCGGGTTTGCCGCGGCAGGAGCTTGAAGATCTGGCGTGGCGGTTCCGCGAACTGGCGCGGACGCTGGCCAATCGGTTGAGCGAGGACTCGACGACCAGTTCGCGACCGCCTTCGAGCGACGATCCCTAGCGGCGCGATCAGAGAGGCGGCCCGGGTCCGGTGGGCCAGGGGCGTGACGGTGGCGCCGACCAGGACGCCGCCACGCCGGGCCGCGAGGCCCAAGACAAGACCGACAAGGACAAGGCGCCGGCGAAGCCGCCAGGCAAGCGGCTGGGCATGCCGGGGCACTGGCGGCGCGAGCCGATCGTGGTGAGCCGGGAAATCGAGCACGTGCCGGTGGTGTGCGAAGCCTGCCAGGCGGCGCTCGGCGCTGAACGGCGAAGCCGGCAGGTCAGCGCGCACCACGTCTTCGACCTCGAGCGAGGCGCGATGGGCCTCCAGGTCATTGCCACCAGGCACCGCTACTTCGCCGCCAGCTGCGTCTGCGGTCATGCGACGGTGGCCAGCCCTGGCGTGGGGCTGCACTCGCGGATCGAGGGGCGCAAGCGCGACCTGCAACTGAGCGAGCGCTGCCTGGTCGGCCCGACGCTGGCGATCTTCATTGCCGCGCTGGCGCTGCGCTTCCGCCTCTCGCGGCTGAAGGTGCAGGAATTCCTGCTGGGCTGGCTGGGGCTGGAACTGGGGGTGGCGACCATCAACCGCTGCATCCACGAGTTCGGCCGCGCCAGCGAGCCGGTGGCCGAGGACCTGATCGCGGAGGTGCGGGCTGCCGAGGTCGTGCATCTCGACGAAACCCCCTGGTACCAGAGCGGCGTCCTGTTGTGGCTGTGGGTGGCGGTGACCGTGAACACGGTCGTCTATCGCATCGGCAGCCGCCGCAAGGAGGACCTGGTCGCGCTGGTCGGCCACGCCTTCCTCGGCTGGTGGGTGACCGACGGCTACATGGCCTACCGCGACCATCCCCGCCGCCAGCGCTGCCTGGCGCACCTGATCCGCAAGGCGATGGCGCTGGCCGAAGGCTACTATGGACCCGGTTCCGCCTTCGGCCGGGACCTGGTTCGCGACCTCCGCCGCCTGATCGAGCGGGTCAGGGACGGCGACAACGACGCCGCTGTCAAGCGCCTGCTGGCCCGCATCAAGTGGAACTGCCAATGCAACGAGCACGCGATCGAGCAGAAGGTGCGTGCTCTTGCGCGCGAAATCCTCAACGATTGGGAGGCGGTGATCGCCTTCGTCGCCGAGCCGCTGCTGTCGCCCACGAACAACGACGCCGAACGGGCGTTGCGGCATGCCGTCATCGCGCGCCGCATCAGCTTCGGCACCAGGACCGATGAAGGCAGCCGCTTCTACGCCGCCAGCCTCAGCGTCATCGACACCTGCCGCAAGCGCGGCGTCGATCCCTGGATCTATGGCCACGACCTCATCGCCGCCGCTCGGAAAGGGTCATCCCTGCCCAGCATCCCCGCCAAGGCCGCCACCTGAAGACAGGGGATGTGAACGGTTGCGCAGAGGGCGCATTGCGCGGTCATCTGGTGGAGTTAGAGTCTGTACGCAAATAAACCTCTTACTGCATCTGGGTTTTGAGCGACGAGCCGTCGAAGTCATTGCGATACAAATGTGCGCTGCAAACCAGCGAGGCTCAAGATGCTGGCGCAAGACATCGGCCCGATATGGTGAGACTGGGCCGACGCCGCTTTATGTGTCGAGGCCGACACAAAAAGCCAAGTTATTTCGCGTACAGATTCTTAGTCCCGATTGTGTTCGGGTTATCACCGAGCGCCCAGGTGACCTCTTTGACGCTTGGTATATCGTTGACAGTGCCGCAAGCGTAGGCTGGTTTGCAATCAAAACTATCGGTCGGCACCCCCGCGGGGCGTTTTCGCATAGATCCGGCCAATGGCGCTGTAGAG
>DASWQY010000026.1:0-1887 GCA_036403435.1 Pyrinomonadaceae bacterium | reverse complement strand
GCCTGCGAGCGGCTGGGGTTCGGTTCGGCACCGTGCTGGCCGATGCCGGCTACGGCACCAGCGCTGTCTTCCGTCACGGCCTGGATGCGCGCGGGCTCGCCTGGGCGGTTGGCATCGCCCGCAACCAGAAGGTCTACGGCGTGGACGTGCAACTCGTCCAGCCCGCAGGCCCAGGGTCATTCAAAGAAAGCCTTGGGTGGCGAGGAGGATGGCATCGAGACGGTTCTCGGCCAGGGTCTCGCGAACGGCCGCGAGCGGTCCGGGCAACGCCCGCGCCAAGCGCAGGACCGTGTTGCGCAACGCCGCCAGCGCCTGCGGGGCGCAGCCGGAGCGCACTCGGCAGGCGTCCTCGCGCAAGCTCACGTCCCGGCGCCAGTGCAACTGGTTCTCAATCGCCCAATGCCCGCGCACAAGCGACAGCAGCGCCTCCGGGCCGGCCTGCTCGCGGGTGAGGCTCGTGACGGCATACGCTACCTCGCGGCTGGTCTGGCCCTTGATCTCCCGCTCCCGCTCGATGCGGCCCACCTGGGCCACGCCCGGCCAATCGAGATGGGGCACAACCTCGCGGCTCGTGGCGATGCGGCGCGTCTCGAGGCGCCCGTGCCCTTTCTCGACGGTGCAAGCCTGCTCAAGGTCAGGCGGCGGGCCGTCCCAGAGGGCATCACAGGGGGCCTGCTCGCCCAGAGCCTTGATCAGCTCCGGGGGGAAAGGCGTCGCCGAATGCGAGGGCGATGTCGGCCATGAGTTGCGGTTGGTTCGCCTTCACGGTGAACAGGTAGTCCCCCTTGCGGTCGCGCACGCCCTGGCAAACCGCCCGCTGGCAGAACGCCGCGTCTCCGGTGATGATGGCTCCCGCCAGCGGCAGGCTCTTGAGCAGCGCCAAGGCAGCCGTAATCTCGTCCGCCTCGGGCGCTACCTGCACTTGGCCGATCACCGCCCCAAGCTGGCTGGCAAAGGCCGCCACCACGTGCACACCCTCGCTGCCGTCGTGCCCGGCCGGGGCACTCCCGCGCAGGCGCTTGCCGTCGATCGCCACGGTTCCGAGCGGTCTGGACCCTTGCGCCCAGGCGCCCAACACCTGTTCGGTCGCGGCCACGTCGAGAGCCTTGTAGAAGTAGTGGTACATGGCGTGGCAGGGCGCCCGCTTGAGGCCGAGCAGGTACAGCGCCTCGGGCGGCAGCCGGCGTCCCCAGCGGAAGATCGAGCACAGGTCGTTGCCGCCGGCCAGCATAGCGGCCAGCGACAGCGTCAGGACAGAGCGCAAGGGATAGCGGCGTCCTTTGGCTCCGCGCCGGTCCGGGATGTCGCCCAATGCTTCCCACAGGGTCCGGCCCGGACTGAGCTCAGCTGCATCGCTCATAACCACCCTCCTGATCAGCTTCGATCAGGAGGTGCTGAATCAACACCTCAACCTTGTCACCCCCGAATACCCCTTCTTTGAATCGCCCCGAGGTGGCTCCTGCCGCAAGGAGAAGAGCTCTCGGCCATAGCAAACAGAGGGTCCAGTCGGCACACCGTGGCCCTGACCGTCCTTAGGATCTGAGGCGGAATAACCGCTTCAATTTTGCGGTTCGTCCCAAGTCCAAGTCACGGACTGATTAGCCTGGTGCCATAGGAGCCAACTGCCTCCGTTGCGGACCTCGAAACTGCAGCAGTTAATTCGCCTCGGATCCTTAGTGGAGAACAAAATTTCGGAGGACGTTGAGATAGTCCCAGTGCCCGAAGCAGACATCATGGACGTGACGCGGCCAACGAGGGACAGTTCAAGCCGGGCAGCCGTCCCCGACCCCCGATCAGCGAAGGAGCGCGATGAAGCTCGCAGGGCCAAGGACCGGGAGCGTAGCCAGCGGCGGCGCGATCAAAAGAAGGCCGAAGCCATCGGCAATG
>DASWQY010000025.1:0-22151 GCA_036403435.1 Pyrinomonadaceae bacterium | reverse complement strand
TGGTCAGTGGTCAGTTAAAGAAAAGCAGCCGCGCCAATCACGCCGGCTGCTTTTTCTCTTTCTCTTAACTGACCACTGACCACTGACCACTGCCCACTTTTACCTGTACGGAGGCTGACCGTAGCCGGGCGGCGGGGGCGGCATGCTGGTTTGGATGGTGCCCTTGCGTTTCTCGAACATGGCGACGCCGATGAGGCCGCCGAGGACGGAGAAGCCGGCGATGGTCACGGCCCCGAAGATGCCGGACACGGCGAAGAACGCCCCGGCGGTGATCTTCTCCCTCTGCTGGCTCGACAGGAGTTTTATGGCCTCGCTGTGGATGGAGTAGGCAACGGGCGTGTCCAGGGCCAGATAAATGAGCGCGGCGATTGCGCCCGCGATCAGGCCGACGACCGCGCCCTCGCCGCTCCTGACAGGCGTCGGCGAGCGCCTGACGTAGAGGCTGGCGGCGAGTGCCCCGCCGCCTAAGGCCCACACGATGCAGAAGAAGCTGAGGACGACGAAAGCGTTGGTATCTAGAAAGCCCGCGAAGAGCGAGAGGATGCCCGTGACGGCCCCGCCGATCAGCGCCGGCACAAACTTACCCGGCTTCGCGCCTTGCAGCCCGGCGGGCTGGCCGTAGCTCATGGGCTGCGCTCCGCCGTAGGCGGGCAGGGGGGGCGATGTGGGGCGCGCGGGCTGCTGCCATCCCGTCTGTGGCCCCGGCGGCGCAGGCGCGGGAGGCTGTTGCGTTGGAGGAGGCGTGGTCGGCACGCCGCTCGGCGGAATAATCATCGTCGCCTGCGGGTCGTAAGAAGACTTGTCGGCGACGAGAGGCGTCCCGTCGTTCGTGCAGAAAGTCTGCGAGTCGTCTAAGGTCAGGCCGCATGTCGGACAGCGTTTCATCGGAGTCTCCGGTCGGTCGTGTGCGAGAGCAGGTTCAAAAGGTTAATCGAAGGCGATGCAAAGTACAATAGAGCCCGCACCTTTGACAAGAAAAATTACGGAGTGCGGATTGGAAGAAAAGCAGCGAGCTTTCTTTGCGTCTTTGCGCCTTTGCGTGAGAAGACCAGTTTCACGCAAAGGCGCAAAGACGCAAAGGGGTTGAGTTGTTTCGAGCTGTTACTCTATTTAGCGAGCCGGCGGCGGAGCGTCAGCGCCCAGGACATGAGCATGTAGTAAGCGGGGAAAGCGAGGGAGAGGAGCACCAGCCACCTGGGCGTCGCGGGCCACTGGGCCAGAATCAGCAGGAGCGCGGCCACCCAGACGACGGCCAGCAGGTTCGTCAGCCGGCTGTAGGGTGCGCGCTGCGACGGGTAGAGGTAGCGCCAGGGGACGAAGGTCAGGAGCGCGAGCACGACGATCAGCGCGAGCGAGGCCCAGGCGGGCGGGCGCAAGGTAAAGAGGTAAAAGGCCACTATGTTCCAGTAGGAAGGGAAGCCGAGGAAGAAGCCGTCGTCCGTCTTGGCGTTGACCTGCGAGAAGCCGTAGGCGCTCGCGAGGAGCGGTAGCAGCAGCCACCACGAGAGCGCGCCCGGCAGCAGGTCTGCGCGCCAGATGAGCAGCAGCGGGAGCGAGGTGTAGGTCTGAAAGTCAATCAGGTCGTCGAGCCTGCGCCCGTCGAAACTCGGCGCGAACTCCTTGACGCGCGCCCGCCGCGCGAGCCATCCGTCCGTCGAGTCAATCACCGTCGCCAAGACCATCAGCGCCAGCGCCCCGCGCAAAGATTCGTCGCGGCCGCGCACGATGAGGACGGCCATCCCGGCGGCCGCGACCAGCCCCGTCGCCGTGTAGAGGTGCACGCCCCACGCCAGTATCTTCCTGATGCTCATCCCACGCACTCGATTAAAGAATGACTTTCAACCCCTTTGCGTCTTTGCGACTTGGCGTGAGTGATTTTGGTTTTCTCTCGCAAAGGCGCAAAGACGCTAAGAAGACCGCAAAGAGTTAGGGCCTTGCCCTCGTCTATCTATCCGGCCGGATAGGAGAGCTATCTCATCGGATAGATTCTCGCGGGCCTGACGGCGAGCCTACAGGCCGCGGCCTGCACGCCCTCATAAAAAGTTAAGTCAAAGGCTTTCAGAGGTTTCTCCTGAATTGTGGCCCAGCTTCGCGGCTTCAGCAATCCCGTGGCACGCCGGTCGCAGTATGTCAGGCCGTCCAGCGGTTCTCGCGGACGAGCAGCAAGGGACAGTCGAGCACGAGAGACTGACGGCGGCGAGCGATTGATTGAGAGATTAAACTCGCCGGAAAAATTTACGACGGCCGAACAGACGGCCCACAAAGAATAGGGAGATGACAATGACTAAGAAACTTTATAGCACGTTCGCAATGCTGAGCCTCCTCTTCATGCTGGCGGTCACGTCCGTTCAGGCCCAGTCGGGGGACAGCCTCCAGGCCAACATCCGTTTCGACTTCAAGGTCGGTGACAAGGTGCTTCCGGCCGGCGAGTATACCGTCAGGCGCATGTCCGCCAACACCCTGCTCATCCAGAGCGCGGACGGCCGAGAGAGACTGGTCGCGCAGACCTGGAACAAGATTGAAGGCAGCGGGAAAGCGACCCGCGTGAAACTGGTCTTCCACCAGTACGGCGATCAGCTCTTTTTATCACAGGTCTGGATGAACCGCGGCGGCGACGGGCGCGAACTGGCTCCCTCAGCGACCGAGCGCGAGGCGGCCAGGGCGCTGACGCTCGCCAGCGGCGATAAGAAGCCCCGGACCATCGAGGTAGTAGCCGGCGGGCGCTAAGCCACAACCTCCCCGACAAGTCTGGCGGACTTCCATCCACGACCCTTACCGAACATAACGGTCGAGCCAGGCGAAAAACAGAACCGGCGGCCCCGGAAGTTTCAACGGCCGCCGGTTCTGTTTTATGAAAAGACGACTCTACCCCCTTTGCGTCTTTGCGCCTTTGCGTGCAACCGTTTTGTCTCACGCAAAGGCGCAAAGACGCTAAGGTCTGCCCGGCTATGTGGCCCGTTCTTATTTGAAGCCTTTTATCAGAAACACGTCGTTGGTGACGGTGCCGCGCGAGACGGCCAGCTGGCCTCCGTCCGTGGACCAGCCGAAACCGAAGATGCGGTCCTGTTTGAAGTCGGTTAAGGCTTTCGGCGCGCTGCCGTCAACGGGCAGCGCCCAGATGTTCGAGACGCCGCCGCGATTGTCAATGTACGTGAGCGCGCGCCCGTCCGCCGTCCAGCGCATGGGGAAGCTGCCGCCGCCAGTGACCGCGCTCGGCGGCGTCTCCAGGGTCTTGACGAGCTGCGCCTCCGGGAAAGTGAAGACGGCGACTTTCCACTGCTGCGGCTCCGACTGCTCGTCCCAGAAAGAGCTGGCGATGAAACGGCCGTCGGGCGAGACCGTCGGCGTCGGCGCCTGCCTCTCGCTGACCTGCACGGGCTCGCCGCCGTCTAGAGGGACCTTCCACATGCCCTGCCTGTTCGAGCGCCAGGAGGCGTAGACGATCCACTTGCCGTCGGGCGTGCACGACGGCGCGAAGTCCCCGTCCGCCTTCGTCAGTTGCTTCTGGCTGCTCCCGTCGATGTTCATGCGCCAAATGTGGTCCGTCCCCGTCCGGTCTGAGGTGAAGACGACGTAGCGCCCGTCGGGCGAGACGGCAGGCATGCGGTTCGAGCCCGAGTTGAAGGTGAGCTGCTTCTGCCCCGTCCCGTCCTGGCCCATGATCCAGATGTCCCAGTTGCCGCTGGCGATTGAGGCGTAGACGATGCGCCCGTCCGGCGTCCACGCGAGCCCCGTCGCCCCGTCCGCGGTGTTGCCGGAAGTTATCTGCCGCGCCTCCTCGCGCCCGCCCGCCGACCAGACCCACAGGTTGGCGACGCCGTTGCCGCGCGCCGTCACGAGCGTCGAAGAGTCTGCCGTCAGGCTCACGTTGCCGTAGCCGTTCAGGTCGTTCGTCACCTTGCGCCCCTCGCCGTCCGGGTACGAGATGAACCAGATTTGCGAGGGGCTGTTCCTGCGGTCCTGCGCCGTCAGGACGAGGCCGCTGTTGTCGCCGAGCCACTCGATGGTGCCGACGCCCATCCACTTCTGCGAAGAGATGAGCCGCTGCGGGCCGCCGTCCAGAGGCACTTCGTAAATCTGCGAGCTTTCCTCGTTGTCATTCCAGCGGAGAAGGGCAATGCTCTTGCCGCCGGGCGACCACGCGCCGCCCCAGCAGTTGTCCGGCGTCAGGCAGCGGTGTAGGACGCGCTCGGCCGAGCCGTCCACGTTGGCGACCAGGAGCGCGCCCGAGTTGTCTTGCGCGTACCCGCGTATGAAGGCCAGTTGCTTGTCGTCGGGCGAGACGATCACGCCGGGCATCGCGTCGTGCACGATCTTCCGCGGCGGGACGGCACCGAGCACCGGGACCTGGTAGATTTCGCCGACGCCTTTGCGGTCCCACAGGTTGTAATAGATGTAGTTGCCGTCGTGCGAGAAGTTGAGTCCCTGGTAAGTGACTTCAGCCGGCGCGACGACCTGCACGGTGCTCGCGGCCGCGACCTGCCTCATCCAGAGGCTCTGCTTGCTGCCATCCTCGATCACGTAGGCCACGTACTTTCCGTCCGGCGAGATGACCGCGTCGCGCGACTTCCCGTTCGTCGTGAGCTGCGTCACCTGCATGTTCTGCAAGAAGGCGGCCGTCTGCCTGTGCGGGGCGTCCTCGAATAGATAGTTGTAAAGCAGGTAGCCGCCGCCCGCGAGCGCGACGGCGAGGACCGCGAGCAGAACGCGCGAGCGCGCGCGCGGTCGCCGCGTCTCGCGCGTGTCCGTCAACGCAGACGTTTGTGTGGCCGCGCGCTCGTGCTCTGTGGTCGGGGCCGCGGCGTCTTTGACGGTCGTCTCGAAAACCCTGGGCGCGGTGTGCGAGCGTGCAGAGTCGCGCGCGGCCGGGGAGATTGAGTGTTCGCGCTTCGATTCGAGCGCGAGTTCCTGCCGCAGACTCTTCAGGTCAATCAGCAAGTCCTTGACCGTCTGGTAGCGTTCCTCCCTGTCTTTGCTGAGCGCCTTGCGGACGATGCGCTGAAGCTCGGCGGGCACGTCCGCAGCGGGTGAGGTCAGCGCGGGCGGCTCGCGGTCCAGAATCGCAACGATGATGTCGCTCCCCGTCCCGCCCTCGAAGGGGACGCGGCCGGCGACCATCTCGTAGAGCACGCAGCCGAGAGACCAGATGTCGGTGCGCGCGTCCACTTCGAGCCCGCGCGCCTGCTCGGGAGACATGTAGTGGGCCGTGCCCATGACTGTGCCAGGATTCGTCGCGACGCGCGCCATCGTCGGGGCCTGCGTGTCAATCGTCTCCATGCGCCGCTCGGTCAGCTTCGCCAGCCCGAAGTCCAGGACCTTCACGTAACCGTCGGGCCGGACCATGATGTTCTCGGGCTTGATGTCCCGGTGGACTATCCCCGCGGCGTGCGCCGCGGTCAGCGCGGCCGCGGCCTGGACGCCTATCTCCAGCGCCTCGCTCAGACGCAAAGGTGCGCGGTCGAGCCGCTGGCGCAAGGTCTCGCCCTCCACGAACTCCGTCGCCATGAAGTGCACGGCGGCTTCACGGCCGATTTCGTGGATGGTGACGATGTTCGGGTGGTTGAGCGCGGAGGCGGCGCAGGCTTCCTGCTCGAATCGCTGCAAGCGGTCTGTGTCGCTTGTGAATCTGGAAGGGAGCAGCTTGAGCGCGACGGGGCGGCGCAGCGTCGTGTCCTGTGCCAAATAGACCTCGCCCATCCCGCCCTTGCCGAGCGGCGAGCGGATTTCGTAACGACCAACGCGTGTACCGGCTTCAAACTCCATCAAACGTCCGTCGCGATTTTGTAATCATTAAGACAGTACGAAGACCTCGTAAGCCAGGTTCGGCTGGGCGCATCTGCGCGAAAACAAAGAATACCATTTGCGGATATGATTGCCGAATAAAGAACTCAACAGGCGGAACAGCTCAACTCCTTTGCGTCTTTGCGCCTTTGCGTGAAAATCTTCCTCACGCAAAGACGCAGAGAAAAGGCTGGACGCTTCCCCTCAAACCCGCATTCCGTAATCGTCAGTTTTTGGTTATCATAGCGAGCAACAAACAAAGCCGACATATTCAAAACTAAGGGGGGACAAGGCATGAGTGTGCAGTTGAAGAAGCTCTCCGAGCAGGTGATCGTGATTACGGGCGCTTCGAGCGGCATCGGTCTGGTGACGGCGAGGATGGCCGCGCGAAGGGGCGCGAAACTCGTGCTCGCGGCGCGCAGCGAAGACGCGCTGAGGCGGCTCGCCGACGAGATTCGGGCCGAAGGCGGCGAAGCCGTCACGGTCGTCGCGGATGTCGGCCGCGAAGATGACGTGCGGCGCATAGGCGACGCGGCCGTCAAATACTTCGGCGGCTTCGACACCTGGGTCAACAACGCGGGCGTCTCGATCTACGGCCGCGTGCTCGAAGTCTCTACGGAGGACCACCGCAAGCTCTTCGAGACGAACTACTGGGGAGTCGTCCACGGCTCATCCGTCGCGGCCGGGCATCTCAGGACGCGCGGCGGCGCGATCATCACCGTCGGCAGTTCGCTCTCCGACCGCGCCATCCCGCTCCAGGGGACTTACTGCGCGTCGAAGCACGCCGTCAAAGGCTACACGGACGCGCTCCGCATGGAGCTGGAAGAGGAGGGCGCGCCCGTCTCCGTGACGCTCATCAAGCCGAGCGCGATTGACACGCCTTACAAGGACCACGCGAAAAATTATCTGGCGGTCGAGCCGCAGAACCCGCCGCCCGTCTATGCGCCGGAGACTGTGGCCGAAGCGATTCTGTACAGCGCGGAGCACCCCGAGCGCGACGTGTTCGTCGGCGCGGGCGGCAAGGCCATGTCCGCCAGCGGCAACTACGCGCCGCGCTTGACGGACGCGGTGATGAAAGCCGCGCTCTTCGACGTGCAGCAGACGGACCGCCCCTCGCCGCCCGACCGGAAGGACGGCCTCTTCAAGGCGACGCACGATTTAAGAGAGCGCGGCGGCTACGACGGCCACGTCGCGGAGAGCAGCGTTTACACGAAAGCCACGCTCCACCCGCTCGTCGCCGGCGCAATCTTACTTGGCTCCGGGCTGGCGCTCGCCGCGTGGTGGCGCGTGAGCGGTAACGGGAAAGCGTCGGACGAGACGCCGGAGGGGCGCACGAGTTGAAGCGCGGAGCAAGATTCGTCGTGCAGGAGCACCACGCCAGCCACCTTCATTGGGACTTCCGTTTGGAGATGGGCGGCGTGCTGAAGAGTTGGGCCATTCCGAAAGGCCCTTCGCTGGACCCCGCGGCGAAGAGGCTGGCGGTAGAGGTGGAAGACCACGCCGTCGCTTACCTGACCTTCACGGGCGAGATCGGCGAGGGGCACTACGGCGCGGGGCAGGTTTACCGCTGGGACATAGGGACGTATGAATTGACGGAAGGGACGCCGGTCGAGAGCTGGCGCGCGGGCTCCCTGCATTTCCGGTTGAACGGCGAACGCCTGAGAGGCGAGTGGCGGCTCTTCAAGATGAAGGGGCGAGCCGAACGCGGCCGGCCGCTCTGGCTGTTGCAGAAGCTCAAAGACGACTTCGCTGTTAAAGGACACGCGGCCGAGACAGTGGGGGAAAGAAAAAAGCCCGCCGCTAGGTAGTGGTTCAGTTTCAGACGGGGCGAAGGAAAGGCGGTTTCACGCAAAGGCGCAAAGGCGCGAAGAAAGCACGCAAGGTAATGAGGCGTTCAATCTCTTCGCGTTCTTCTTTGCGTCTTTGCGCCTTTGCGTGAAATTCCTCCCTGATAAAGACGGCCCACAACTTCAAACCGAACCACTACCGCGACTTGAAATTGTTATCCGCGGCCCGTTCTCATCTGTTATGATGACGACCTCCCCGGTGCTTCGCGTCCTGAATTCAGAGGAGCGTTCTCATGCTGAGTTTCAAACGGACTTTTCTCTTTACGATCGCACTGTTCATCTTCGCCCTCTTTGTCGGCCCGGCGCGCGCTCAGCAAACCGGAGCTTACCCGGCTTTCACGCTGACAGGTAAAGTCACGGATTACGACGCGAAGGGCAACGCCATTCCGGCCTACACGGAGGCGCGCTACTACTCCGCGAACGGCGATTGGCGGTACGTCGGGACGTATCCCGGCGGCCAGGTGGTCGAAAACATTTACAGGCTCGGAGACGGCGTTTACTACGCGGACCACAAGGGCGGGAGGCTCTTGAAAGTCGGCGAGCACCAGACGGGCTGTCCGGGCGGCAAGACGGCCGCCGAACTCCGAGCGGACGCGAATTTCTCCCGCACCGAAACCGTTCTGGGCCATGTCGCTTACGTCCTCAGCGAGCAGGACAAGTATTACGGCTACGTGACGGAGACCTACTTCCTCCCTGAAATCGGGCGCACGCCTTTCAAGCGCGTCACCACCTTTCAGAACGGATTCAAGCGGGTCGAGGAGCCGGTCAGCATCGCCTTCGAAGAGCCGGACGCCGAGCTAGTCAAGGGCGATGATTACAAGGTCATCGAACAGGTAAACCTCTCCGGCAGAAAGCTCGACGGGAGATTCCAGTCGAAGCCTCAGCCTGTGTACCCTGCGGAGGCGCAGCGCCTGGAAATTTCTGGCACAGTCGTCTTGCAGGTCAGCGTTGACGAGCAGGGGAGCGTCACCTCCGCGCGCGTCGTGAGCCTTCCCCTGCCGCTTCTGGACGAGGCCGCGTTGGAGGCAATCCACAAAGCGCGACTCTCGCCGGCGCAGGTCCGTGGGAGGCTGGTCAAGACGACAGGACTCGTCACCTACGAATTCACTCTGCCGGCCGTCGCGTCCAACTGAGAGCGGTCTCTCGTCAATCTTCATCACCGTACGCAAGCGTACGCTCCGACACGGATGCCGCAACGTCTCAGGCGTTGCGGCATCATCTTTGCTGATTTCAAGTGACGGATTTCTTCGTGCTTAAAAGTGAGTCATAAGCGGACGGTCTGCGTGTGCCGGGCTGCGAGAATGTTAGAAAGCCGAACGTCGTCGCCGTCGCCAAAAAAGATGGGGCTTGAGACTTATCACAAGAAGAGGGATTTCCGCCGCACGCCCGAGCCGCGCGGGCGAGTCTCGAAGGTCAACCGGCATCGCTTCGTCGTGCAGGAGCACCACGCTTCGATGCTGCACTTCGACTTCCGTTTGGAGATGGGCGGCGTCCTCAAGTCGTGGTCAATCCGCAAGGGGCCATCGCTTGACCCAAGCGTCAGGCGGCTCGCCGTCACGACCGAAGACCATCCTGTCGAGTACATAAAATTCCAGGGCCACATCCCGGAGGGCAACTACGGCGCGGGCGAGCATCTAGTCTGGGACGTGGGCAAGTACGAACTCTTGAACGGCGATGACCCCGTTAAGCAGCTCGAAGCGGGCCGATTGAAATTCCGGCTCGACGGCAAGAAGCTGCGCGGCGAGTTCAACCTCTTCAGACTCGGCGGGCGCGACAACCAGTGGCTGCTCGTCAAGGGCAAGGATGAGTTCGCAGAGCCCGGCTGGCGCTTAGAGCTTTTGATGAAAGACGACAGGTGGGAAGCCGCAACCAGGAAGCGCGCGGAAGGCGACAGCTCGGCGCGCGCGAAGAGGAGCACGAAGGCGGGCGTCCATGTAGTCCGCGCGAGTAAGCGTGCGGTCGAAAAGGCTGTGCCAGCGAGCCGCGCTTTCAAGCAGGATGATTTGAGCGGCGACCTGACGGTCAAGGTCGGCAAGGACACCGTCGCCCTGACGAACCTTGATAAAGTTTACTGGCCCGGCGAGGGCCACACGAAGGGCGACCTCGTCAAATATTATTACGAAGTGGCGAAATACATCCTGCCATACCTGAAAGACCGCCCGCTCATCATGAAGCGTTACCCGAACGGCATCGCGGGGCCGTTCTTCCACCAGCACGACGTGAACGAGGTGCCGGAGTACGTGCGCACGGAGACGCTCGACGTTGAAGGGCACACGGTTGACTACATCGTCGGCGACGACGCGGCTACGCTGCTCTACATGGCGAACCTCGGCGCGATTGAGCGTCACCCCTGGCACTCGCGCATCCGTAATCTGGACCGCCCGGACTGGTTCGTCTTCGACCTGGACCCGCAGGGCGTCGAGTGGGACGTGATCTGCGACGTGGCCGTGACCTGCAAGGAGATTCTGGACGGCCTCGGGCTGGACTCGTACGCCAAGACTTCGGGCTCGCGCGGCATACACGTTTATGTGCCAATCAAGCCCGTCTATTCATACGAGCAGGTGGCGGACTTCGCGCTGCGCGTCGCGCGTCTGGTCGAGCGCGAGCACCCGGACGTGGCGACGCTCGAACGCTCTCTCAAGAAGCGGAAGGCGGCGCGCATCTACGTTGACCACATGCAGAACGCGCGCGGCAAGTCGGTGGTCGCGCCCTACTCCGTGCGGCCGAAGCCGGGGGCGACCGTCTCGGCCCCTGTCGAGTGGCATGAGGTCAAGCGCAAGCGGGTGACGATTCAGGATTTCACCATCGAGACGATGATGGAGCGCCTGCGGCGGCGCGGCGACATCTTCAAGCCCGTGCTCACGAGCAGGCAGAGTCTGGACGGTGCGATTACGAAGTTGGACGCCTTGAGCGGGAAGGTGAAACGTGCCGGGGCGTGAGGCGCGACGGCACAATTTCGGGAGAACGAGCAAAGGAGGAATAGTTCGATGGCAGGCAAAAGTGGAAGCGCGGCGAAACGGGAGTTGATAGACACGGGAAACGACAAACGCTACGTGCGGCGCGACGAGAAGGGCCGCTTCGAGGAGGTGGACGACGTGGGCCGCTCGCTCGCGCAGGACGTGAAGAAGAAAGCGAAGACCACGGTCAAATCCGGCCAGGGCGACCGCGGCGACCAGAAGCGTTAAAGCTAAATTGAACGAGGCAAAACCACTCAACCCTTTGCGCCTTTAGTTTTTCTTTATCTTGCGCCTCCAGCGTGAACCGTTTGTTTCTCGCTGGAGGCGCAAAGACAAGACGTAAGGCGCTGGAGGGTTGAATGAGTCAGTCTCTTGAGTCTTGAAATTGATCTCGGAAGTGAATGGAGTGTGAATCATGGCTGCAACGGCGAAGCAGAAAGAGCAAGGGGAGACGACGCAGCGGCGCGGGTCGCGCGTGTCGAGGAAAGACCAGATACTCGCCCTCTACCTTTCGGGCATGACCGAAATCGAAGACCTCGCCATCATCACGGGCGCGCGCCCGAGTTACGTCGGCTCCGTGCTACAGGAGTCGGGGCTCGTCAAGGGCTACTTCGATTTGTATACCTCTTCGGCGCACCCGATGAACGTCTACTCCAAGTTCTTCGCCAACAAGCTCGGCTTCAAGGACGAGGAGAAGGCGCGGCAGAGCGTGGAGACGATTGACCAGCTTTACAGTCAGTTCGAGCTGGCGGGCGACCGCGCCGGGCAGCACCACGCGCTCCAGATGGCGCTCGTCATGTTCGACCGCGCGCGCTGGACCGGCAAGGGCCGCGAGGCGGACATCTTCCGCCACTGGATGCTGGCGAAATTAAACGAGGCCGAACTGACCGACGGCGAGGCCGAAGGCGACACGGGGGAGGCGAGCGATGAAGACGGAGACGCGCGGGGAGAATGACGAGGTCGAGATAGAGCCCATCAGCGGGCAGCCGATACTTGAGGCGGAGAAGAACCTGACTCGCAACACGACGAAGGATTCGAGCCCGCCCGTCGGCGAGGAAGAGCAGGCCACCGTCCCGTTGGACGAGCGGCGGCGGGGCTAAACGTTGAGGACAAGCGGGGAGAAGATGGCGACTAAAAAGGGCAAGGCTAGTGCGAAGAAGAAGAGTTCGGCGAAGGCCGTGAAGAAGCAGGCGACGAAGAGAAGGGAAGCGGGGGCGCAGAAGCAGCCGAGGTCTCCCATGCCGGCGCAGCACCAGGAGAAGCCTGGGCTTGAGTCGAAGGTGACGCCGCAGCCGGAGTACGAAGCGCCACTTTATAAAGGCTCTGGGAAACTCGAAGGCAAGGCCGCGCTGATTACCGGCGGCGACTCCGGCATAGGTCGCGCCGTCGCCGTGCTCTACGCGCGCGAGGGCGCGGACGTGAGTGTCGTTTACCTGCCGGAAGAGCAGGAGGACGCGGAAGAGACGCAGCGCGCCGTCGAAGCGGAGGGCCGCCGGGCGCTGCTCATTCCGGGCGACGTGAAATACGCGGACTTCTGCCGCGAGGCGGTAGAGCGCACGGTCGAAGAGTTCGGCAAGCTGGACGTACTCGTCAACAACGCGGCCTTTCAGCAGCACCAGAAGCAACTGGAAGACATCTCGGAAGAGCAGTGGGATCGAACTTTCAGGACCAATATTTACGGCTACTTCTACATGGCGAAGGCCGCGCTCGCGCACCTGAAGAAGGGCGACTCGATAGTCAACTGCGGCTCGATCACGGGGCTCGAAGGCAGCAAGGAGTTACTGGACTACTCGGCGACGAAGGGCGCGATTCACGCCTTCACGAAGTCGCTGGCACAGAATCTGGTCGAGCGCGGGATACGCGTCAACTGCGTCGCGCCCGGCCCCGTCTGGACCCCGCTCAACGTCGCCGACAAGGAGGCCGGGGAGGTCGCGGAGCACGGCGCGGACGCGCCCATGAAACGCCCCGCGCAGCCCGAAGAGATAGCCCCCGCCTTCGTCTTCTTCGCATCGGAGGCCGATTCGAGCTACGTCACGGGCGAAGTCTTAACGCTCCTCGGCGGCGACACGACCGCCGGGTGAAGCAGATAAAATTTCAGGGGAGACATCATGGCGAACAAGAGTCGTAACAAGCAGAACCAGCCGCCGACCGGCGAAGGCAAAAAGCAGAGCCCCTTCACCGGCGACGAGAACAAGCTGAGCAAACGCTCGGAAGTGGCACAGGCCCAACGCAACCACCCCGAAGAGAACCTCGGGACGACCGAAGACGAAGCGGCCTTCACGCCGAGCGGCGACCAGCGCAAGAAGTCGGCGCGGCCCAAAGCAGGAAGGTAAAGAAGGACGTGGGGACGCGGGGACGCGGCGAAGAAGAGCGGTTGTCTTTCTCGCCGCGTCCCCGCGTCCCCGCGTCTTGCTTTCATCGCACCTCAATCTTCCAGACCAGTTCGCTTACGGGCTCGGCCGTGATCTCGACGTTGAGGAACTTTTTGATGACCTCGATGTTGGTGGTCGTGTGGAGGGAGGGCGGGAGCGTCAGGTAGGAGCCGCCGCCGGCGAGGGCGAGGGGGATGAGTAGCTGGTCGGCGAGGTGTTCGCCGACGGGCACGCCCGCTGCGAGATATTGCTCGACCTCGCCGGCGACGCGCGCGGCGATTGTCTCGGCGCGGACGCCGCGCTCGCCTATGCCCGTGAAGAGTTCGGTGACGTGCTCGCTCTCTATCTCGACGGTCAGCACGTTGCCGGGACTGAAGGCGTTGTCGGAAGTCTCGACGCGCAGTTCCTCGCCGTCCCAGCCGAGCCTCTCAGTGATGACGCCCAACTCTCTTTCGCCAATTGTCGGCGGCAGCTTGACGACCAGCGCGCGTGCGCGCCTCGCGCGAACCTCGCCGCGCTCCGCCAACTCGAACCCGCGGCGCGACGCGCCAGGCTCTATCTGGACGTGAATGCGCCCGCCGCCCGGCGGGTAAAATCCATAGCGCCCAAGCTCGATTGTGACGCGCGGGCCGGTGCGGTTCACGAGCGGGAGAAAGGTCTTCTGAAGGAACTCGAAGGGCGGGGCGTGCACGTTGTGCGTCCCGCCTTCGAGCGTCAGGCGGCTCGGCCCGCCGGCGATCATCAGCGGCGGGAGCAGGGTCTGTAGGACGAGCGTCGTGCTGCCGGCGGTCCCGATGCTGAAGGTGTAGTCGCCGGGTGTCACGCGGCCGGGGACGAAAGTAAACTCGCGCGAGCCGACGCCCGCGCCATCCACTCTCGCGCCGCCGATCTCGGCAGCAGAGGTGACGGCCGTCAGGTGCTGGCGTTGAAGGCCCGGCTTGTCGCGGCGGGCGCGGACGTTGAAGATGCGGAAAGGCTTTCCGGTGATGAGCGAGAGAGCGCATGACGTGCGTATGATCTGCCCGCCGCCCTCGCCGAACGAGCCGTCTGTCGTAATCATTCCTGAAGCAACTCCCCCTTTACGCCGCTTTGCGCCCCGGCGTGAGTGATTTTCTACCACGGAAAAGAAACATCATTCCACGGAACCGGCGATGGGACGACCCGCGGCGACGCGGCCATGCGGGCACAGGCCGTGATGCTGAGAGGCGATTAACCACTTGAGCCCGGACCCGAAACCAGTTAATATGAATCGCAGGAGGTTCGTGAGATACCGGGAGAGGTTCACGAGCCTCCTGTAACTCTGCCCCCTCCACCACCGCGAATTTCTCCCCGATGCTCTAGTTCAGTAGAAGCCATCGGGCCTCACTCGGTCGTTTCCTCGAATTCTAATGGAAAGCAGACCTCGTATAACTGAGCACTATCTCAGGCTCTTGATCGTTGGGGGCCTGGGGGCCGTGGCCTTCTCGGCGGCGCGACTGCCGCTCGCGCGGCTCGACGGGCGCTTCCTGCTGATGGCCGCCGTGACGCTCGGCATCGGCTCCCGCATCACGGTCAAAATCCCGCGCCTCAGCTCGCACATCTCAATTTCCGACACCTTCATCCTGCTGACGCTGCTCCTCTGCGGGGGCGAAGAGGCCGTGATCCTGGCCGCGCTCGACGGCTTCTGCTCCACGCTGCACCTTTCCAGGAAGAGGCAGACCTTCCTCCTCAACGCCTCGGTCACGGCGCTTTCGACATTCGTCACCGTCTGGGTGCTGCGACTCCTCTTCGGCCACATCGAAAATCACATGCAGAACGGCGGCTCCGTGGCCTTCGTCATCGCGCTCTGCGTGATGGGGCTCGTGCAGTACGTGTTCAACTCGGGTCTGGTGGCCGTCGGCGTCGCGCTCAAGGCGGGTGAGCCCATCTTGCAGACGTGGCGCAAGCACTACCTCTGGACTTCCATCACGTACTTCGCCGGGGCGAGCGCGGCGGGCATCATCGCCAAACTGATCGGCGTCGTCGGCGGCACGGCCTTCGTCGCCGCGACGCCCATCGTCGCCATCGTCTACTTCACCTACAAGACTTACCTCAAGAACATAGAGTCGGCCGAGCGGCACGTGGCCGAGCTACAGGAGAGCGAGGAGCGCTTCCGCAGCGCCTTCGACTACGCGGCTATCGGCATGGCGCTGGTCTCGCCGGAAGGGAAGTGGCTCCAGGTCAACCGCTCGCTCTGCGAGATGGTGGGCTATCCCGAGCACGAATTGCTGGGGATGAACTGGGAGACGATCACGCACCCGGACGACCTGTCGTCGCTGCGCGAGCAGGTCTCGCATCTGCTTGAAGGCAGCATCCCGACTTACCAGACCGAGAAGCGTTACATCCACAAGGACGGCAGCGAGGTCTGGATTTTCCTGAGCATCTCTTTGACGCGCGACCCCGAGACGAAGTCCACGCGCCTCATCTTCCAGACGCAGGACATCACGGACCGCAAGCGTGCCGAGCGCCAGCTCCTCCACGACGCCTTCCATGACACGCTGACGGGGCTGCCGAACCGCGCGCTCTTCGTTGACCGCCTGAAGCAGGCGCTGGCGCGCACCAAGCGGCTCGGGCCGCACCAGTTCGCCGTCCTCTTCCTGGACCTCGACCGCTTCAAGGTCATCAACGACTCGCTGGGCCACATCGTCGGCGACCAGTTGCTCGTCGGCATCGCGCGCCGGCTCGAAGCGTGCCTCCGGCCGGGCGACACGGTGGCGCGGCTCGGCGGCGACGAGTTCACGATTCTGTTGGAAGGTGTGACGGACATCGGCGAGGCCACCTGCGTGGCTGAGAGGGTGGAGAGGGAGATTTCGTCGCCCTTCAACCTGCGCGGGCACGAGGTCTTCACGACCGTCAGCGTCGGCATCGCCCCGAGCACGATTGGCTACGACAGCCCCGACGACATCCTGCGCGACGCCGACACGGCGATGTACCGCGCCAAGTCGCTCGGCAAGGCCCGCCACGAGGTCTTCGACAAGACGATGCACGCCCGCGCCGTCAGCCTCCTGCAACTGGAGAACGACCTCAGGCGGGCCGTCGAGCGCCAGGAGTTTACGCTCTACTACCAGCCGATAGTCTCGCTGGAGACGGGCGCGATCCGCGGCGTCGAGGCGCTCATCCGCTGGCAGCACCCGGAGCACGGCCTGATCATGCCGTCGGAGTTCATCCCCGTCGCCGAGGAGACGGGCCTCATCTTGCAGATGGGCCAGTGGGGCCTGCGCGAAGCCTGCCGCCAGCTGCGCGAGTGGCAGGGGCAGTTCGCCATCAGCCCCGCCTTCCAGGTCAGCGTGAACCTTTCGAGCAAACAGTTTTCGCAGCTGGACCTGATTGAGCAGATCACGCGCGCCCTGCGCGACACGGGCCTCGACCCAGCGGGCCTGAGGTTGGAAATCACCGAGAGCGTCGTGATGGAGAACATCGAGAGCGCGACCGACATGCTCAGGCAGTTGCGCGACCTCGGCGTCGAGGCGAGCATAGACGATTTCGGCACGGGCTACTCTTCCTTGAGCTACCTGCACCGCTTCCCGATAACCGTCCTGAAGATCGACCGCTCCTTCGTCAGCGGCATGAGCAACCAGAGCGAGAACGCGGAGATCATACGCTCGATTGTCATGCTCGCGCGTAACCTCGGGATGGCGGTCGTCGCCGAAGGCGTCGAGACCGTGGAGCAGATCGCGCAGCTCCGCGAGCTGGGCTGCAAGCACGCGCAGGGCTACTTCTTCTCGCGGCCGGCCCCCGCCGAGGCCGCCGCCGAATTCCTCTCCAAGACACACCTCTACACGCCGGCCCCGCTCGACGCGAACGTCATCACCGACAAACAGGACACACTGGTCGCGTAATAACGAGGGCCGCGGGGCGGTAATCGACGACAGGCTCGCACGGACATTCAAAAAGAAAAGGGCGTCATGATTGACGCCCTTTTCGATTTATGGTGAGCCGGACAGGGATCGAACCTGTGACCCGCTGATTAAGAGTCAGCTGCTCTACCAACTGAGCTACCGGCCCGTGAAGCGCAGAGAATTATACGTGGCAAAAATGAAGTGTCAAGCGGGGAGAGGAAGGAGAGAGTCGGCTACATGCCGGCCGCCCGCAGGAGCGCGGCGCGCATGGCTTCGGCCGAGGGCCATCGCTGGTTCACGTCCTTAGTGAGCGCGCGCTCGATGACCTGGGCGACCGGGTCCGGGATTTCGGAGACGCGGTGGCGCACGGGGATAATCGGCTTCTCGAAGATTGATTTCACGGTCTCGGCGACGTTGGCGCGCGGCGAGATGTCCAGGGCGATTGCGCCCGTCAGCAGGCTGTAGGCCGTCATGCCCATCGCGTAGATGTCTGAGGACGGGCGCACGTTGCGGAAATCGCGAATCTGCTCGGGCGGCATGTAGGCGAAAGTCCCGGCCACGTCGCCCGCCATCGTTACGCCGCTCATGCCCGTCTGCGTGAAGCTCTTGGCGAGGCCGAAGTCGGTCAGCTTGCTCGTGTAATTGGGCCACACGCCGCTGACCAGGATGTTCTGGTCTTTGATGTCGCGGTGGATGAAGCCCTTGCTGTGCGCGTACTGCAAGGCGTCGAGAGACTGCGAGATGATCTTGACGGCCTCGGGGTAGGGGAGTCGGCCGCCGCGCGCGTCGGCCAGTCTCGCCGCGTCGGCCCCCTCGACGAACTCCGTGATGAGGTAGACGACGCCCTTGTTCGTGCCGCGGTCTATGAAGCGGACGATGTGCGGGTGCTGCAAGGAGGCGGCCACGTCAATCTCGCGCATGAAGCGGCGCAGCGCCTGGTCCGAGACGGCGACCTCCGGCAAGAGCGTCTTGATGGCGACGGCCTCGCCCGTCTGCTGGTTGCGCGCGAGCATGACGCAGCCCATCCCGCCGCGGCCCAGAATTTTTATCATCTCGTAGCCGGGGATGGGCTGCGGCTGGCGGCGCAGCTGGTTGCGGCAGTCTTCGCAGAGGAAAGTCAAACGCTCGTCGGGCGAGGCGGCCTCGGCCTGATCGCGCGCGCCGCAGTTGAGGCACTCGACGATGACGATGGCCGGCTGCGTCGGCGGCAGATTCGGGTCCGCGGGGAACTCGTCGGCGCTGACTTCGACGGCGAGCACGGTCTGCCCGCCCTGGACCCGGTCGCCGTTGCGCAGGTATGCCTCCTGCACTTTCTGGCCGTTGACGTAAGTGCCGTTGAGCGAGCCGAGGTCGCGCAGGAAGCAGCGCGGCGGCGCGATCTCAAGGATGCAGTGGTTGCGCGAAAAATAACGGTCGTCGGGTAGGCAGAGGTGCGCCGCCTCGCTCCGCCCGATGAGAAAGGTGTCGTGCTGGTTGAAGGTGAAGCTGCGGCCGACGTGCGGGCCCGACAGCACTCTGAGGGTGACTTGCATCGGCGTCTAAATGATGAATGCGGAATGATGAATGATGAATTAAGAACAGGTTATCTTTAATTCATCATTCCGCATTCCGCATTCATCATTTCCTTGTTATCTCCATGTCGTCGAAGGCGACCTCGTCGGTCTGACTCGTGTAGAGGCCGACGTAGCCGTCCGTAACGTTGGCCGTGTCGGTCACGCTCTTCAGGAGCTGGCCGTTGACGTAGAAGCTCATCTGCGCCCCGTCGGCGCGGACTTCGAGCTGGTTGGGGTTCGCGCCCGTGCGGATCACGGGCGACTCCTCCCAGGCGACTATGTCCGTGGGCACGCCGTCGGCGAAGCGCACGATTGAGAACTTCGGCTCCTCGCCCGTGTAAACCAGAAAGCCGTAGCCTTCGAGGTTACGCTTCGGGCCCAGCTTGCCGTGAATGATTAGCCCGTAGCCGTGCGACGGCGACTCTCCGGTGACGGCGCGCGCCGTGACCTTCACGGTCGCATTTCTCGTGGAGTAATTTAACAGACTGTTGCCGCCCTTGTTGAGCGGAAACATGTAGAGGTAGAGGTTCGGCCTGCCCTTCATGTGGTACTGGCCGTCCTGGTAGAAGTTGCCGTAAGCCAGTTCGCCCGTGGGCCAGTTCTCCGTCGAGAAGTCGTCCTTCAGCACGGACGAAGGCTGCGAGTTCGTACCCGTGACGACCGGCCCGCTCGCGTTCTTGTTGGAACTGTCGGAAGTGTTCCTGCCGATGATCGCCAGCAGGACTATGATGCCGACGGCGAGGAGGGCCACGCCTGCGACGACGACTATCAGCCAGGTTTTCGAGCCGGGCCGCCCGGCCGCCTGGGCCTGGGGCGCGTAAGCGGTCGGGGTCCAGGAGGGCGCGGCCGGCGGCGTCTGCTGGTAAGAAATCTGCGGCGGCGGATTCGTGTCGCGCGGCTGGCCCAGGGCGAGCGTGGCATTCGGGTCGAAGGTGGCGGAGGAGCCCGCGCCCGTCGGCACGAGCTGCGCGCCGTCTTCGAGGCAGAAGAGCTGCGCGTCGTCCGTGTAAGTGCGGTTGCAGGCTGGGCATTGTTTCATGGCAAGCGAAGCGGCCGGCGTGTTCAGTTCCTGATGACGATGCCGCAGCGCCCACAGAACTTCGTGCCCGCGGGGTAAGACGTGTGGCAGTTCTGACAGACTGCCGGCTGCGGGCGCGCGGGGTTTTGGTAGAGCGGTGCAGCGCCGGCCGCGGCCGCCTGAATCGGAATCCCGCAGCGCCCACAGAATTTTGTGCCGGGCGGGTAGTTCGTCCCGCAGCGCGCGCACCTGACGCCGGTCGCGCCGTGGGCCACGACAGAGCGAATGCCAGAGCCGCTTCGACCCGCTTCCGGGCCTGGGCCAATGCCGCTGCCGCTGCCGGGGCCTTGCGGATAGGGGGCACCCGACTGGCTGCCGTGGGCGTCGTTAACGGGGAGGAAGACGCGGCCGCCGCAGCGCCCACAGAATTTCACGCCCGCGGCGAAGCGCGAGCCGCACTGCGCACACATGACGACGCCCGGAAGGCTCCCGCCGGGGCCACTCCCGCCGCCGATGCTGCCGCCGCGCGAGGGAGTCAGCCCGCTGCTCTGCCCGCCGGACATGTGCGGGCGGAGCACGGCCTGTATGATCTGCTCGGAAGAGTCGGGGCGAATCTCAATCACGCGCTCGTCGTCCTGCTCGCCCGCGCGCGAGACGCGCAGGACGTGGCGGCCCGGCGCGATTGATTTGAGGATGACGCGGCCCGAGCGGCCCACGCTCCCGTGCCGCTCGTCGTCAACGTAAACTTCCGCGCCCACGGGGGCCATCACGACGACGCGCGAGTCGCCCTCTTTGTCCTCGTCTTCGTCCTCGTCGCCGGCCGCCGCCTCGAACTCCTCTATCCACTCGGACACGGTCGCCGGCCGCCGGCCCGCGTCCCTTTCGAGCGCATGCATGACGGCGTGCTCGACTTCCTTCGAGATGTCCGAGCGCAGGCCGGAGAGCGGCGGCGGGTCGCTCATGATCTTCTGCGTGACGAGCTGCATCAGCTCGCCCGAGAATGGGGGCCGTCCGCCGAGCATGTGGTAGGCGATGACGCCGAGGGCGTACACGTCCGCGCGCGCGTCGAGCTTGGTCTCCATCTGCATCTGCTCGGGTGCCATGTACTCCGGCGTGCCGATGATGCCGCGCGATGCGGGGCCGCTGCCGGAGACCCCGGTCGTGTCCGCGACCGCCTGACTGACGATCTTCGCCAGGCCGAAGTCTCCGACCTTGACGACGCCGTCGTTGATGTTCTTCGTCGCGGCCGCCTTCTTCTTCGGCTGCATGATGAAGATGTTGGCGGGCTTCAAATCGCGGTGGAGGATGCCCTCGTCGTGAGCGGCCTCGACGCCCGCGGCGACCTGCTTGAGCAGGTTGAGCGTGCGGTGGACGCTCAAGGTGCCTTCGCGGCGCAGGAGTTGGTGCAGGGTCTCGCCCTGCACGTACTCCATCACCAAGTAGAAGACGCCTTCGGGGGTCTTGCCGAAGTCGGTCACGTCCACGACGTTAGTGTGGCGAATGGAGGCGGCGGTCCTGGCCTCGCGCTCGAAGCGCGCGATGGCCTCGCCCTCCTGCATGTCTTCGTCTGTGAGGATGTCGGGCCGGACGGTCTTGACGGCGACGCGGCGCGTGACAAGGTTCTGGTCGCGCGCCAGATAAACCTGGCCCATAGCGCCGCGGCCCAGCCGCTTTTCGAGCAGGTAGCGCGCGGCCATCAGCGGCCCGCCCGGCAGCGTCAACTTGGTGTTCGAGCCCTCTTCGGGGCAGACGAGCACCTCGTCTTCGTAGCAGCGTTCGCACCGAGGGCATTCGCGCATAGGGTCGGGGGCTCCGGCTCCTTATTCAGCAACAAAAAGATTCGCACGAGTGCGGCCGCCGGAAACCGAAAAAGCAACGAGGGGCGCACTTTCGAGTGCAAGCCTGGAACGCGCGGCGCGAACCGAATTGCACAAGCCGGGAGGCGCGTGACGCAAAGTTTTGACGCGGCCCTCAGACGCGCAACGCGCCCGAGGGGTCGCATCGGCCACAGGTTCAAGGCAAGAATAAGGCGTCGCGGGAGTCTGCGTCAATTAGACAGCGACTCCACTTGCGACGCCCCATCGGTTCGGGTGAATGAATAAGATTTAGCCGGCCGCCAGCGCCTTCTTCTGCTCGCGCTTGGCCGCCTCCATCTGCGCGCCGAGTTCTTCGATCTGCTCGCGGCTCAAAACTTCCCGCGCGCCGTCGAACAGCTCGCCCTCTTCCTCCTCGACGTGGTGCTCGACGTTCTCCTTGAGGACGGTCAGCTTCGCGCCCCACGTCTCGTCGTCCTTCGACAGCTCTTCCAGCTCGGCCAGGAGTTGCTTGACGACGTTGTGCTCCTCGTAAGCCTCAAGCGTCAGCTCTTCCGTCTCGCTGGCGTTTTTGAGGACGGGGTAAAAAATCTCCTCCTCGATGCGGGTGTGTACGTCCAGTTCCTGCTTGAGCTGCGTAAACAGCTCCTCGCGGGTCTTGACGCCGCGCTCGGTCGTCGCGTCCAGTTTCTCGAAGATGTCCGAGACCTTCTCGTGGTCTTTCTTCAACAGTTCAAATGCGTTCATGAAGCGTTCTCCCTCCGCTCGAATTGGTCCGACTGAGATACAACGATGCACGCTAATAATACGCGCATCAGGGTCCAGAGACTGTGCGGCAACTTCAATGCCAATATAAAAGTGGTCAGTGGTCAGTGGTCAGTGGTCAGTTAAGAGAAAGAGAAAAAGCAGCCGGCGTGATTGGCGCGGCTGCTTTTCTTTAACTGACCACTGA
>DASWQY010000024.1:0-1753 GCA_036403435.1 Pyrinomonadaceae bacterium | reverse complement strand
CCGAACTGGGCGTCCCTCTTGTGCTCGTCGTGGGGCATCAGCGCTGCCCCCCGGTGGATGCCGCGCTCTCGGTCGTGGAGAAGAACGCGATCTTCCCGGGCAGCATCGGCCAGATGTTGGAGCCGATCGTTCCAGCCGCTTTGCAGGCGAAGAGCGCCGCTCCGCCGAACGCTGATCGCAACACCGTGGTCGATCTGGCGGTCCGGGAGAACGTGCGCCGGGTTGTGACGCGCCTGCGCACGGCCTCCGAGCCGATCCTCTTGGAGCCCCTCAGATCCGGCAAGCTCCGGGTGGTTGGGGCGCGCTACAGCCTCGAGGATGGCAGCGTCGATTTCTTCATGGAGAGCTGATCTCACCCTTGCCGAAGGCTCTCAGAGATCCGCCTTACGGAACGCGGGCGTGGGGGACTCGAACCCATAGGGGCTAAAATAGTTCTTGACCCGGCTCGGAGCGGCCTGATTCTGGGAGCAGATGCAAGACGCAGCATCTGTTCTGACGGATCGATTTGCCGAGGTCTTGGCGCGACTTCCGGCCGATCTCGACCTTGACGATCTGGCGATGGAGAGCAAGGCCATCCAGCGCCGGCGCGAGGTGGTCGATGGCGCGGCCCTGTTACGGATCGCGCTTGCACGCGGACCAGGCGGTCTTTCGTTGCGCCAGACTGCGGCCTGGGCGTCGATGCAGGGGATCGCCGAACTCAGCAACCCAGGCGTCAAATACCGGCTGGACCAAGCGACGGAGTTTCTCGCCGCCTTGGTGGAACGGCTGCTTGCGGCGAAACTCCCCGGCCCGGAGCTGCGCTGGCCCGGCCGCACCTTGCGCCTAGCTGACGGCACCTGCGTCAGCAAGCCGGGCAGCATCGGCACGGACTGGCGCGTGCACGGCGTGTTTGACCTCGGCCGCGGCGGGTTCTCGAATCTCGAACTGACCGACCAACACGGCGCCGAAGCGCTCGAGCGTGGCGCCCCGCACCCAGGCGAAATCCGCATCGGCGATCGTAATTACGCCCGGGCTTCGGTGTTGCAGCGCTTCCGTGCGCAGAGCGGCGGCAGCGCCGACTTCATCGTGCGGCTCGGCTGGAACGCGCTGCAATTGACCAACCCGGCCGGCAAGCCGTTCGACCTGATCGGCTATCTGCAATGTCTGCCGACCGACCAGAGCCCGCACGAGGTGAACCTGCGCGCCTCGCTCGGCCGCGATGAGCCCGCTTTGGCGGTCCGGTTGGTCGTGCAGCGCAAGACACAAGAGGCCGCCGAAGCCACGCGCTCGGCGTTGCGCCGCACCGCGGCCAGAAAGGGCAAGGCGCTCGACCCGCGCAGCCTGATTGCAGCGGACTTCATGATCCTGGCGACATCGCTGCCCAAGAATGGATACAGCGCCAGGGCGGTTCTCGCGGTCTACCGGCTGCGGTGGCAAATCGAGCTTGCCTTCAAACGGCTGAAATCTTTGCTGCACATCGACCGGCTCCCAACCTGGACCGAGCGCGGATCGCGAAGTTGGCTCTACGCCCACCTCATCCTTGCCCTGTTGTGTGACGACCTCAGCCAGGACTTCCTGGACTCTTCCCCCTGAGGACTTGCTCGACGCGGCCTATGTCCCCTCACTTTGGGCCGTGCAAAAGACCGTGCTGATGGTGCTGCTTGGCATCGTCATCGGCCCACTCTCTGTGGCCAGCATCGCCGCCCCAAACCCCCGGGTTCATCGGCGCCTCGCCAACGCGCCGCGAAGGCGCAAACCTCACATCCGATATCCC
>DASWQY010000023.1:0-16273 GCA_036403435.1 Pyrinomonadaceae bacterium | reverse complement strand
GGCGGTCAGTTAAAAGCTGATGTCTTTAACTGACCGCCGACCACTGACCACTGACCACTGCCCTTTATGAAACGTCTCGCCGTCATCGTCCTCATCGTCGCCGTCGTCCTGCTCGGCGGCTCTTACCTCTTCTTAAATCTCTACTGGGTCCACCGCTACGACGCGCTCATCGCGCGGCAGGCGGGCGTCTATCGCCTGGACCCGGACCTCGTCTGGAGCATCATTTACGAGGAGACCTACTTCCGCCCGTGGATGATGGGCAACGACGGCGAGATAGGTTTGATGCAGGTGACGCCTGTGGTCGGGCGCGAGTGGGCCGCGGAGACGGGCATGCGCGAGCTTGAGCACCAGATGCAGCAGGACCCGGCGGGCGCGCTGCGCGACCCGGAGCGCAACATACAGGTCGGCTGCTGGTACCTGGAGAAACTCTATGAGCAGTACCGCGACGCGCCCGGCACCGAGGCGCGCATGGTCGCTGGCTACAACGCGGGGCCGAGCCGCGCCGCCGAGTGGAATCAGACCGCGCAGGGCGCGTCCCCCCTCACCGCCGAAGAGTTCGTCGCGCGCATAGACATCCCTTCGACGCGCGCCTACGTGACCTCCATCCTCGAACGCTACCGCAAGCTGAAAGAGGAGCGCGCGAAGGCGGGCGCGGGTGTCGCGTCCTCGCCCGCGAGCGCCAACGCGGGGGGCGGGCGTTGACCTACCGCCGGCTGCTCGCGGAAAACGCGGACTTCCGCCGCCTGTGGACCGGGCAGGTCGTCTCGGAGGTCGGCGACTGGCTCAACAACATCGCCGTACTGGCCCTGACCATTCAGCTCGCGGGGCCGGGCCGCGAGGGCCAGGCGGTTGCGCTTTACGCCATCTCGCGCCACCTCCCGCTCTTCCTTTTTGGCCCATTCGCGGGCGTCGTCGTTGACCGCCTGGACCGTCGGCGCGTGATGATCGCGGCCGACTGCGCGCGCGCCGTGCTGGCGCTCGGGTTCATCGCGGCGGCGCACTGGGGCTCACTCTTCCTGATTTACCTGGTCGGCGCGTCGCTCTTCGCCGTCTCAGCCTTCTTCAACGTGGCACGCCGCGCCAGCATCCCGAACATCGCGCGCGGCCCAGACCAGTTGATCACGGCCAACGCCCTGGCCTCCTCGACGACCGCCTCGACCATCGCCGCCGGCTCGGCCCTCGGCGGACTGCTCTCGGCCTTCATCGGGCGCGACGCGGTCTTCGTCTTCAACTCCGCGACCTTCCTCGTCTCAGCCTGGATGATCAACCGGATACAGACGCGAATGCAGAGACGCGCAGACGCGGGGGAGAGACGCGGGGACGCGGCGACGCAGGGACGCGGCGAGCTGGAATCGTTTTCTCCACGCGTCCCCGCATCCCCGCGTCGCCGCGTCTCATCACCCCCGCGTCTGCGCGTCGCGCTCGCCGCTTTCTGGCGAGACTTTCGAGAGGGCTTGCGCTACGTCCGCAGTCATGACGTGCTGCGGGCGCTTTTCGTCGTCGGGGCCGGGTGGGGCCTGGGCAATGGCATCGCGCGCGCGCTTTACAGTATCTTCGGGGCGCGGCTCGGCCTCGCGGCGGCTACGGGGCTGGTCGCGCGCCCGACGGACTTCGGCATCTCCGTCCTGTTCGCGGCGATGGGCCTGGGCGGCGTGATCGGCTCGCCGATTGCGCGCCGCTCCAACGCCGGGGCCGGCGACGCGTTGGCCTCGCGCATGGGCCGCACGATGATCTTCGACGGCTGCTGTCTGGGCATCTTCACGTTGATGCCGGGCCTCTGGAGCGCGGCCGTCGTGCTCGTCGCGCGCGACATAAATTTCTCGATCTGGTGGACGGCGAAGCAGACGATTATTATGAGCCGCACGGAGGACCGCTACGCCGGGCGCGTCTTCGCGTCTTACGAGATGGTGACGACGCTGATGATGGTCGGGGCGATGCTCGTGGCCGGCGCGTCGGCCGACCGCTACGGCATCCGGCCCGTCGCGGCCCTCGGCGGCCTGATCGTCGCCCTCTCCGGCGCGACCTGGTTCCTGCTGCGGAGCCGGCAGCGAGAGAGAGCGAACACCGTAAGGAGCCTGCCGGAACTTTAGAGAACCACTCAACCCCTTTGCGCCTTTGCGGCTTGGCGTGAGTGGTCTTGGATTTTCACGCTGGAGCCGCAAAGGCGCACAGACAGAAGTCGAATGACTGAACTTTATTTCGCGCGCTGGGTATTGCCGATGGCTTCTCCGCCGGTTGAGGACGGCGGGGTGGCGGTTGAAGGCCCGCGCGTGATTGGCACAGGAACGCGCGACGAGCTTGTGGCCCAATTCCCCGAGGCGGCGGCGCGCGACTTCGGCGCGGCCGCCATCCTGCCGGGCTTCGTCAACACGCATTCGCACCTTGAGCTGACGGTGATGCGCGGCTTCCTCGAACGAGAGGAGCCGGACTTTCGCGCCTGGCTCGGGAAGCTGACGGTCACGCGGCTGGAGCGGATGACCGCGGACGACCTCTACGTCTCGGCGGCGTGGGGCGCGGTCGAGGCCGCGCGCGCGGGCGTGACTTGCCTCGCGGACGCGAGCGACGCCGGAGCGGCGAGCATGCACGCCCTCAGCGACGTGGGCCTGCGCGGAATCGTCTATCAGGAGTCGTTCGGGCCGAACCCGGCGGACGCGCGCGAGAAGTTCGAGCAGCTGCGCGAGAAGGTTTCGCAGTTGCGCGAGTACGAGGACGAGCGCGTGCGCGTCGGCGTCTCGCCGCACGCGCCTTACACGGTGAGCGCGCCGCAGCTCGAATTGATCGCGGAGTTCGCGCGCGCCGAGAGGCTGCCGCTGATGATGCACGCGGCCGAGTCCGAGGCAGAGGAGTTGTTCATGCGCGAGGGGCGCGGCCCCTTCGCCGAGGGGCTGGCGCGGCGCGGGATCGAGTGGCGCGCGCAAGGCGTCTCCACGATTCAGTACCTGGCCCGCCACGGCGTCCTCGCCGCGCGGCCGCTGCTCGCACACTGCATACGCGTGGACGAAGCGGACCTCGAAACGATACGGGAGGCGGGCGCGGGCGTGGCGCACTGCCCCAAGTCGAACGCCAAACTGGGCCACGGGCGCGCGCCCTTCGCCGCGTTCGTCGCGCACAAGCTTCGCGTCGGCTTCGGCAGCGACTCGGTCGCGAGCAACAACACTTGCGACCTGCTCGAAGAGGCGCGCTTCGCCGTCCTGACGGCGCGCGCCGCCGGGGCCGCGAACGAGACGGCGCAGTGGCTGGGCGCTGACGCGGCGCTCCAAACCGCCACCACCGGCGGCGCGAGCGCGCTCGGGCTCGAAGCGGAAATTGGCACACTCGCGCCGGGCGCGCGGGCGGACATCGCGGTCGTCAACCTCGGCGGCGCGCACCAGACGCCGCTCCACGACCCCCTGGCGGCGCTCGTCTTCGCCTCCACCGCCCGCGACGTGCTGATGACGGTGGTCGCCGGAAAAATCGTCTTCTCCGACGGCCGCGTCCACACCGTTGACGAAGACGCACTGCGCGCGCGGGTGGAAGAAATAGAAAGGAAAATGCGGAATGCGGAACGATGAATGATGAATGAAAGACGGTTGCCTTTTAATTCATCATTCATCATTCCGCATTCATCATTAGTTTTATGAACATTCTAGTCTTGAATTGCGGCAGCTCTTCGGTCAGGTTCCAGTTGATCGCGACGGACCTGGAGCAGATCGAGCAGAACACGGACCGGCGGCTGGCGCGCGGTTACATAGAGCGCGTCGGCGGCCAGGCCATCATCACGCTCGGCGCGGAGGGGCGCGAGCCGCAGAGGTCCACCGCGCCCTTGCGCGACACGCGCGCCGCCGTCGAACTCATCATCCGCTGGGTCTGCTCGTCGGACTCCGGGATTGACGCCGTCAAGAGCGTGGCGGACGTGCACGCCGTCGGCCACCGCGTCGTGCACGGCGGCGAAAGGTTCACACACTCCGTGCTCATCACGGACGAGGTGCTGCGCGGCATAGAGGACTGCATGGACCTCGCGCCGCTGCACAACCCCGCGAACGTCAAAGGCATCCTCGCGGCGCGCGAGGTCTTCGGCGTGGGGCTCGCGCAGGCCGCCGTCTTCGACACGGCCTTTCACCAGACGCTGCCCGACCACGCTTACCTCTACGCGCTCCCGTACCAGCTCTACCGCCGCCACCGCATACGCCGCTACGGCTTTCACGGGACCTCCCACCGCTACGTCGCCTACCGCTACCGGCAACTCGCCGGCATCGAGCGCGAGAAGACGAAGGTCATCACGATGCATCTGGGCAACGGGTGCTCCGCGGCGGCCATCAGCGCGGGCGACTCGGTTGACACTTCGATGGGGATGACGCCGCTCGAAGGCTTGGTGATGGGCACGCGCTCCGGCGACATAGACCCGGCGATCATCGACTTCGTCTCGGCCAAGGAGGGGTTGTCGGCGCAGGAGGTCGAGACCCTGCTCAACAAGCAGTCGGGCCTGATCGGGATTTCGGGGCTGACTAACGACATGCGCGAGTTGCTGGCGGAGGCGCACGAGCACGACGACCGCCGCGCGCGCCTCGCCGTCGAAATCTTCTGCTACCGCGCGCGGAAATACGTAGGCTCTTACCTCGCGGCGATGAACGGCGCGGACGCTGTCATCTTCACCGGCGGCATCGGCGAAAACTCAGCCGAGATACGCGCGATGATTTGCGACGGCCTGCAATGGTTGGGGCTTGAATTAGACGAAGAACGAAACGCCGCGCACACAGCCGGGCGCGAGGGCGTCGTCAGCCGCGACGGCTCGCGGCTCGCGGCCTACGTCATTCCGACCGACGAAGAGTTGCTCATCGCGCGCGACACGGTGCGGTGCGTGAGGGGTGCGCCGCAACGGTACTGAAAGGCAGTGGTCAGTGGTCGGTGGTCAGTGGTCAGTAAAAAACAGAAGAGAAGAAGGCAGCCGCGTGTGATTATCTCGGCTGCCTTCTGCTTTCTCTTAACTGCCCACGGACCACCGACCCCTGACCACTTTTTTACCTGCACGACGCCGCAATCGCCTCGTCGAAAATCTCCAGCGCGACATCGACGTGCTCGCGGGCGAGGATGAGCGGGGGCGACCAGCGTATGGTGTTGTAGCCCGCGCCGAGGATGATCAGGCCGCGCTCGAAGCAGGCGGTCTCGACGCGGTCGCGCAGCTCGGGCGCGGGCCGCATCGAAGTCTTGTCCTCGACGAATTCCACGCCGACCATCAGGCCGAGGCCGCGCACGTCGCCGATGCAGTCGTGCTTCCGCATCAGCTTGCGCAAGCCCTCCTGCAAGTAGGCCCCGACCGCCGCGCTATTCGCGACCAACTCACGCTCCAAAATCTCAATCGTCTTCAGGGCCGCGGCGATGGCGACGGGGTTGCCGCCGAAGGTCGAGGCGTGCGCGCCCGGCTTCCAGTCCATCAGGTCGGCTCGCGCCACGCACGCGCCCAGGGGGAGGCCCGACGCGACACCCTTGGCGATGCAGACGATGTCGGCCTTAAGGTCGTAGTGCTCGCTTGCGAACATCTTGCCGGTGCGCCCCATGCCCGACTGGACTTCATCTACGATCAGCATGATGCCGTGCTCGTCACAGATGCGGCGCAGGCCCTGCAAGAACTCACGCGGTGCGGGCACGTAGCCGCCCTCGCCCTGCACGCACTCGACGACGATGGCGGCGCACTCCTCGGGCGGCACGGTCGTCTTGAACAGGCGCTCCTCGATCCACTCTAAACAAGCGCGGCTCACCGTCTCGCCGTCCGTGCGCTCGCCCGTAAACGGGTGGCGGAGCGTGTTCGGATAGGGGACGTGCGTCACGTCGAGCGCCTGGCGCTTGAAGCCGCTGCGCTGGGCCACTTTCGACGAGGTCAGCGAGAGCGAGCCGAGCGTGCGCCCGTGAAAGCTGTTGAAGAAGGCTATGAACTTCTCGCGCCCCGTGGCGTGCATCGCGAGCTTCAGGGCCGTCTCCACGGCCTCCGTCCCGCTGTTGGCGAAGTGCGTGCGCGTGGGGCCTTCGATTGGCACAATCTCGTCGAACTTGCGCGCGAGGTCGGGCATGTGGTGGTAGTAGTAGTCCGTGCCGCAGATGTGTATCAGCTCGGCGGCCTGCTCCTGTATGGCGCGGACCACCTCCGGGTGGCAGTGGCCCGTCGAGCAGACGGCCACCCCCGCGTTGCAGTCTAAAAAGATGTTGCCGTCAACGTCCTCGACCCAGACGCCTGCGGCCCTGCGGGCGACGAGCTTGAAGGACGGGCGCGGGTACGAGGGCGTGACGAACTGGCTGTCGGCTTCCACAATCTGCCGGCCGACGGGGCCGGGTAGCTCGGTCTTGATTTCAGGTCTCCTGGGTGGTGCGAGCGTGCTCATAGACACTTCTCCTTAGATGAAGCGAGGGGAACTTGGTTGAGTAGGATTTCGGACGAAGAGAAGGAGAGAGCGCCGGCTAGTCCGCGAAGAGATCGGCGCGGGTGTCGAGCGGGCGGAAATGAGTGTGGCGCAGGTAAAACATTTCAGGAATCAAACCCCGTGTGCCAAATCAATATACCATTCCCGAGATTATTGCAACGATTTTCGCCTCACAGCGGTCTCCTGATTTCAGTTTACCTCTGTGACCTCTGTAGAGGACACAGAGGACGTAAAGTGAAAAACTGAGATTGGCTCAACGCCTTTTCCAGCGGACGCCGTCCTTGGTGTCTTCGAGGATGATGCCGCGCTCGGCCAGCTCCTGGCGGATTTCGTCCGCGCGGGCGAAGTCGCGGCGGCGGCGGGCCTCCTGCCGCTCGTCTATCCGCGACTGAATCTCCGCGTCGAGCATGACGGCCTGTTCGTCCGCGAAGATGTTCAGGACGGAGTTGAAGCGGTCGAGCGTCTGTAAGAGTTCGCGCTTGTCGTCCTCGCGCAGCGAGTGGCAGTCGAGCGCGGTGTTGACCTCGCGCGCGAGGTTGTGCAGCGCGGCGAGCGCGACCGAAGTGTTGAGGTCGTCGTCCATCCCGGCCTCGAACTCGCGCAGCGCGCGGGAAGCGGCCTCTTGCAGCTGCGGGTTCGAGCCCGCCTCGACGCGCGCGCCCTGTAGGCGCGAGCGGAAGTCGCGCAGGCCGTTGACGGTCTTCTCTATGCCGCGCAGGGCGTCGAAGGTGAAGTTCAGCTGCTTGCGGTGCGGGACCGAGAAGAGGAAGTAGCGGACGGCCACGGGCGAGAAGCCGCGCGCCGTCACGTCGCGGAACGTGTAGAAGTTGCCCTTCGACTTCGACATGGATTCGCCCTCGACCTTCAGGTGCTCGTAGTGAATCCAGTAGCGCGCGAACTGTCGGCCAGTCGCGCCCTCGCTCTGCGCGACCTCGTTCTCGTGGTGCGGAAAGACGAGGTCTATGCCGCCCGCGTGGATGTCGAAGGTCTCGCCCAGATACTTCATGGACATCGCGGAGCACTCGATGTGCCAGCCCGGCCGGCCGCGCCCGAGTGAAGTGTCCCACGCGGGCTCGTCCACTGATTCGGCACCCTTCCAGAGGGCGAAGTCGCGCGCGTCCTCCTTGTCGTACTTGTCCGTGTCCACGCGCTCGCTCGCGCCCGCGATGTTGCCCGCGAAGTTTATCTTCGAGAGCTTGCCGTACTCCGGGAAAGAACTGATGCGGTAGTAAACGGAGTCGTCCGAGCGATAGGCGTGGCCGCGCGCTTCGAGCCGCTCAATCAAAGAGACCATCTCGGGGATGTGGCGCGTGGCGCGCGGGACGATGTCGGGCCGGTTGCACCCGAGCGCGTCGAAGTCTTCCCAGAGCGCCTCGATGTACTTGGCCGTGTACTCGTCAATCGTGACGTTGTTCTTCTGCGAGAGGGCGATGATGCGGTCTTCCACGTCCGTGATGTTCATTACGTGCGTAACACGGTAGCCCTTGTAGCGCAGGTAGCGGACGAGCACGTCCGTGAAAATGGTCGAGCGGAAGTTGCCTATGTGGCCGTAGTCCCAGACGGTCGGGCCGCAATAGTAGAGCCTGGCCTCGCCCTCGGCCATCGGGCGGAACTCTTCGAGCCGGCCGCTCAGCGTGTTGTGAAATTTCAGCATCGGTTCGGCGTCTCACCAAAAAAAGTAGTCGCACGAATGATGCTGTGTCGGAGGCTCCCGAGTCAAATCAGAGCGAGACGTGCGGCGGAACCTTCTTCCGCCGCCCGCACGTCATTGCGATTGGCAGCCGCGCCGGTCAGGGAACTATTTTCAGCGTCACGCTCTTCGCGGCCCCGTCACGGGGCTGCCCCCGCGCACGGGGTTCGGCGAGAGCGAGAGCGAAGTGATTCTGACGGGCTGGACCGTCAGCTTCTTCTTGACGGTCGTCGCCCCGGCCGTGGCTGTGAACAGCACCTCACGGACGCTCGTGACCATACCTGCCCCGCCGTCGAAGGTGGCCGTCGTCTGGCCCTTCATCAGAAGTGTGCCTGGTGGTTCACTTTCAAACAGGGTGAAGAGAAAGGCAGTCTCACGCAAAGGCGCAAAGACGCGAAGGAAAGCACGCAAGGCGGAGAGAGCTTCAACGTCTTTGCGGTCTTCTTGGCGGCTTTGCGCCTTTGCGTGAGATTCCTTCCGGGCGAAGCGGAATCAGAATTTAAACTGGACCACTGCCGAAGTGTGTGAAGCCCTGCGGGTCCAGACGCCAGACGCGGGAGCCTTCGGAGATGAGGACGCGCCCCGCTTCGTCCGTCACGTCGCCGACGTAAGTTAAGGGCACGCCGCCGAGAGCGCGCGGCAGGCGGGCGAGGTCGCGCGGGCGGGTGGTGAAAAGCAGCTCGAAGTCTTCGCCGCCGTGGAGCGCGAGCAGGAGCGGGTCGAGCGCGCGGCGGCCGCAGAGGCTGATGACGGCCGGGTCTATGGGGACGCGCGCGGCTTCGATGATCGCGCCCGCGCCGCTCGCGCGGGCTAAGTGCGCGAGGTCAGAGGAGAGGCCGTCGCTCACGTCGATCATGGCCGTCGCCAAATGTTCCTCGCCGAGCAGCGCGCCCCAGGGCACGCGCGGCTCGGGGCGCAACTGGCGGAGCAGTGAGTCTTCGACGGCGGGATTCTCAAGAGCGCGCGGCCGCCTTCGTGAACGCGCGTCGCGCCCGAGCAGTCGCAGCCCGGCGGCAGCGCCGCCGAGCGAGCCCGTGACGAAGATGTGATCGCCGGGGCGCGCGCCCGAGCGTGTGACGGCGTGCCCGCGCGCCACGTCGCCCAGCACCACGCAGTCAATCACGATTCGCTCGGGTGAGCGCGACACGTCGCCGCCGGCGAGCGCGACGCCGTAAGTTTCGGCGAGCGCGAAGAAGCCTTCGTAAAACTCGTCAACGAAATCCGTGCGCCAAATTTCGCGCGGGACGCCTATGGAGAGGAGCGCGTGACGCGGGCGCGCCCCCATCGCCGCTACGTCCGAGAGCGACACCGCCAGAGCCTTGTGGCCCAAAAGGCGCGGCGGCGTCGTGCCCAGGCGAAAGTCTATCTCCTCGATCAAAAGGTCCGCCGTGACGACCGTCTCTCGGCCCGACTGCTGGCGGAGGACTGCGGCGTCGTCGCCGATGCCGAGGGAGAGGGATGAGGGATGAGGGATGAGGGATGAATGTTTGAGCGCCCTGCGGCGTATGCGGTCTATGAAATCGAACTCGCTGCGCGATGGGGAGCGACGCGGGGACAAGAGCCGTTCACTGTCAATCGCCGCGTCGCCGCGTCGCCGCGTCCCCGCGTCGCTGTCGTCTTCGTCCCTCATCCCTTACAGGTTTCGGCGGAGCGAGTCGAGGCCCGCCTCGATGGTCTCCAGGGAGGTGGAGAAGGAGAAGCGCAGGTGGCCCTCGCCGTGCTCGCCGAAGACGATGCCGGGGACGGTCGCGACCTGCGCGTGGTCGAGCAGGATGTCTGCCGCCCGGCGGCTGTCGGCGTGGACTCGCGTGACTTCGGGGAAGGCGTAAAAGGCCCCGGCCGGACTGGCACAGGTCAGGCCCAATTCGTTCAAGCCCGCCAGCAGCAGGTCGCGCCTCTGAAGGTAGGCGGCGCGGTTCTTCTCAAGAAAGTCAGAGCGCGTGGTGAACGCGGCGAGCGCGGCCCACTGCGACGGCGTGGAGACGCCGTTGGTCGAATAGAGCAAAGTCTTCCGCAGGCCCGTCATCCAGGGCTCCTGCGCGACGGCGTAGCCCAGACGCCAGCCCGTCATCGCGTAGGACTTCGAGAGCGTGTAGGAGGTGATCGTCCGCTCGAACATCCCGTCGAGCGAGGCGATGGAGACGTGCTCGCCGTCGTAGATCAGGTCTTCGTAGGCTTCGTCGGCGATGACGACGAGGTCGCGCTCTTGCGCGAAGCGCGCGACCTCTTCAGCCTCGGCGCGCGTGAAGACGACGCCCGTCGGGTTGGTCGGCGTGTTGTAGTAGATGGCGCGTGTGCGCGGCGTCGCGTAACGCGCGAGCGTCTCACCGAAGCCTTCGCGCCTGGCCTCCGCGGTCGGGACGAGCACGGTCGTACCCTCGCAGTGCGCGATCAGGTCTTTGATGGGCGTCCAGTAGGGGGAGAAGACGAGGACTTCGTCGCCGGGGTTGATGGTTGACTGGAACGCGCCGAAGAGTCCCTGCATCCCGCCGGTCAGGACCACCACGTTCTCTTCGCCCGCGGGGAGGCGGTTGCGCTCGCGCACCTTGTCACTGATGGCGGCGCGCAATTCGGGGATGCCGGAGGAGGGGGCGTAACGCGTCTTGTTCTCGGCGAGCGCGCGCGTCATGGCCTCTTTGACGTAGTCGGGCGTGAAGGTGTAAGGCTCGCCGCCCTCGAACTGGTAAACGGTCTGCCCCTCGGCGCGCAGCTCCATAATCCGGTTACGAACCTTGACGATGTCGGAGAAGCCGACCCGGTCGAGGCGCGCGGCGAGACGGAAAAGGGTTGGGGATGTGGACACGTCTGGTGGCTATCCTCCGTTCGGGCTGGTGCGTGCGAATGAAGCCGGATTATATCTCGCCTCTTTACGGGGCGTCCACCGGGAACGGCGCAGGCGGGGACGGGAATATTGGCACGCCTGACGGGAATAGCGCGACGACTGACGGGGGCGGCGGCAAGATTAACGGGGGCAGTAGGAGGATTAACGGGGGCCGTGGCGCGAATGAAGGGGGCGGCGGCAGGATTAAAGGGAATCTTGGCACGATTCCAGGGAATAATGCCACGGCCCCCGTCAGTCGCGGCGCTGCCCCCGTTAATCTTGGCGCGATTCCCTGGAATCGTGCATTATTCCCGCTCCCTTTGCGGCTGGGGCCGCCAAGCGACGGGGCGGCTCTGACCAGGAATGAGACACGAGCAACCCACGTCTGACTGTCCTTACTTCACGTCTGTGAGGATATGGGGTGTGCGGCTGAGCCATATCGTGCAGAGATTTGCCGGCCGGAGAGCCAAGTCGCACAGTTGCTTGTTGCGGTTTGATTATCTTTCCTTGATTTCCGGGGGAAATGAGCGCCCGGCCCGTCGGCCTGTGCTAATCTCAGAAATCGGCCCATTTCGGGAACGGTGTTTGCTGCTGTTGAGCGCGGGCTACAGCTCAAAAGACTATTGGAGGGGACCTACCACAATGCTTCTCAAGAATAAGATTATACCTATCGCTCTCGTGGCTGCTCTTTTGGGCGGATCGGTCGGGGCCATCGTCTCGCGCAAGAATACGGACAGCGCGGCAACGACCCCTTACTCGACGACGCCCGCAGCGAATCTGGTGGACGATCACAACGCGCGCCAGGTGTCGGACGATTCCAGGGCCGACGGTCAGGTTCTGGCGGAGAATTCCACGGGGGTTGAGGACGCGGACAGCTACCGCACGGGCTTCCTGGACGGCTTCGCGGCGGCGCGCGAGCGCACCAGCAACCTGATCGAGCAGACCACGGCCGCTCCGACGACCCGCGTCGTCTACAGAAACGCACCTGCGCGCCGCTACTCCGGCCGCAGCAGCTACGGCAACTCGCGCCAAGTTTACTACGATTACAACAACCAGCCGCGCAGGCGCTCCTTCTGGCAGAAGCACCGCGATAAGCTGACGGTGGCGATGGGTGCCGGCGGCGGCGCGCTGCTCGGCGGTCTCATCGGCGGCAAGAAGGGCGCGGCGATTGGCGCGCTGGCCGGCGGCGGCGGCTCGGCCCTGTGGACCTACAAGCTCCGCAAGCGCAACCGCACCTACTAATCGCAGCGCGTGAAGACGGCGATGGGGCTCAGTTTGAAAAAAATCGCGCTCTGCGCCGTCTTCTCCGCCTCGCTCTTCATCCCAGCAGCAAGCATTTGGGCAGCCCGCCTCGGTGGGGCTGCCCATTTGTCTGCGCAGCAGAATCAAACGACTGCAACTCAGGCGAGGCTCCCGCGCGCCGTCCGCTTCCGCGAGGAAGAGGGCCGGGGGCTGTTGGCCCGCGCCTGGGTCAACGGCGCGGGGCCTTACACCTTCGCGATTGATACTGGCGCTGGCGGCTCCTTACTTTCGCGGCGCGTGGCGACTGAAGCGAAGGTGCGTGAAACGGGCGGCCGGCCCGTCTGGATAGGTGGCTTGAGCGGCGCGGGCGGCATCGCGGGTTACAACGCGACGGTGAGCACCCTCGCGCTCGGCGACGAGCAGAACCTCATACAGTCCAACGGCCAATTCGTCATCACCGAAAGACTCGCGCCCGGCGTGGACGGCGTGCTTGACCCGGCGGAGGCTTACGGCTCGCTCGGCTTCGAGTTGGACCTGGCGCGCGGGCAGATGACCGCCTTCGACCCGCGCGCGGCCCCGCTCAGGCTCAATGAAAATCTTCCGCCCGACGGGACCATCGTGCAGTGGCTGACAGACGGGCAGAGCCGCCGCCCGTTCGTCATGCTCGAAGGGGGCCGCCGCGCCCTGCTGGACACGGGCTCAGGCTTCGGCCTCGCCGTGACCGTTGACGCGGCGCGCTCGCTCGGCATCCTGCCCGGCAGTGGAAGACAGCGCGGCGACGTGCGAGACCTGGCGGGCGGGAGCATCACCGCGCACAGGATTCCCGCGGCGACCGTACGCGTCGGCTCACTCGTTTTACGCGGGATTCCGACAGACTTATTGCGCGACGCGCGTGCGGGCTCGCCCGTCCTGCTCGGCCGCGACGCGCTCAGACCTTTCCGCCTCACCTTCGACCCCGTCCACCGCCTGATCAGGATAGTGCCGGGCTGACGAAAGTCTGCCGCGTTGACGTATCGCCTCAAGGAGAAAGCGGCAACTGTTGCTTGCTCGCCGGGTTAAGTTCCTGTGGAAAAGTGTTGACACCTATTCGGGGCGCGAGTAACATGGGCCGCTAGCGTAAGGTGTATGCGCCGCCCGTGTCTCTGGGCGGCTGTCCCGTAGCTAATCTTAATCGCCAGCAAAAACAGGGCTATTCACAAAGGGGCTCCCGAAGCCATGAACCGCGCTGCCGTCGCCATCCCTGAAAAACTCTTCTTCAAAATCGGCGAAGTCTGCGAGTTGACCGGCGTGCAGGCGCACGTCCTGCGCTACTGGGAGTCTGAATTCCCGATGCTCGCCCCGCAGAAGAACCGCGCCGGGCAGCGCACCTACCGCAAGCGCGACGTGGAGATGGCACTGAGGATTAAGGAGCTGCTCTACGAGGACCAGTACACGATAGCCGGGGCGAAGAAGAAGCTGGCGGGCGAGCTGCGCGGCGCGAGCAAGCTCAAAGTCGTCCCGACGCCGGACCCGAACGCGCCCGCTGTCCCTCCAGCGCCGCAGCCCGCGCTTCAAACGGCAGCGCCGCCCATAGAGTCGCGCCCCGTTTACGACAGCCCCCCGATGACGGAGGCCAATTACGCCATGACGGACGACCAGCGCCTCGCCGTCCGCCGCCTCGCCGAACAACTGCGCGACCTGCTCGCCACCCTGGACGCTGGCGAAGCCGACCTCAACGCCAGCAGGAAATAAATTTCCTCGTTCTCGGCTCCAACTTCAAAGCCGCCTTGTCGCATTTGACAAAAACAATTTTCCAGAGATACTAGAAAACCTGGACGGCGTGTAGCGCAGCCTGGTAGCGCACCTGAATGGGGTTCAGGGGGTCGGAGGTTCGAATCCTCTCACGCCGAAGTTTAAATCTGGACGATGAGAAAGGCTCTCAGCTCCGCTGCTGAGAGCCTTTCTTTATTGTTTTCTTTGCGCCCTGGAAAAGCAATGCGGAATGCGGAATGATGAATGCGGAATTAAAAACAAGTTGTCTTTAATTCATCATTCATCATTCCGCATTAGTCTTCCAAGTCTGCGACGACGATTTTGGAAGTGAGCGTTTTGTGGACCGGGCACTTGTGCGCGATCTCTTGCAGGCGCTCTCTCTGTTCATCCGTTAAGTCTCCCTCGACCGTGACGGCGCGCTCTATGCGGTGGACGAAGCCTTCCGCGTTCTCGGTGCACTCAGCGCAGTCCTTAGCGTGGATTCTAGCCTGGCGCAGGTGCACCGTGACGCGCGAGAGCGGCCAAGCTTTGCGGCGCGCGTAGAGCGTGACCGTCATCGAGATGCAGCCGCCGAGCGCCGAGAGCAGCAGCGTGTAAGGGTCCGGCCCCGCGCCGTCGCCGCCCAGGCCCTTCGGCTCGTCAATAATGAAAGTCTGGCCCTCGCCGTAGCGGACCTCGTTCTGCAACCCCATGACGGATGTGACCGTGACTTCACTCATTATGAATCGTCTCCTCACTTCGGGTCGAATTAACGCGCGCCAAGTTATCTCGTTTGCGCTTCCGGGGCAACGTGCGGCCGGGCCTTTGACTTGCAGCGCGTCCGCGGTGGGGATACACTCACTTTCATTCTGCACGACAATTCAGAGCGAGGAATCGAAACGGGATGAAGATTCACGAATACCAGGGCAAAGAGCTGCTGAAGAAATACGGTGTCCCAGTGCCGCGAGGGCTAGTCGCGCGCTCGCCTGAAGAGGCTTACCACGCAGCGAAAGAGTTGGGAACGGAAGTGGTCGTCGTCAAGGCGCAGATTCACGCGGGCGGCCGCGGCAAGGGCGGCGGCGTCAAGCTCGCCAAGTCGGCGGACGAAGCACAGGAAATCGCGCGCCAGATGCTCGGCATGAACCTCGTCACGCACCAGACCGGCCCGGAAGGAAGGGAAGTGCGCGTGCTGCTCGTCGAAGAGGGCTTGCCGATTGACAAGGAGTTTTATCTGGGCATCGTGCTCGACCGCACGACGGGCCGGCCCGTCTTCATGGCGTCGGCCGCGGGCGGCATGGACATCGAAGAGGTCGCGGCCAGGACGCCCGAGCAGATTTTCAAGGAGACTATTGACCCGGCCGTCGGCTTCCGCCCGTTCCAGGCGCGCAAGCTCGCCTTCGCGCTCGGCCTGCCCCCGGAACTGGTCGGCCAGGCCGCGAAGTTCATGCAGGCGCTCTACACGGCTTACGAGCAGATGGACGCGTCGCTCATGGAGATCAACCCGTTCCTCCTGACGAAAGACAAGCGGCTCATCGCGCTCGACGCGAAAGTCAATTTCGACGACAACGCGCTCTACAGGCACAGGGAGTTTTTGGACCTGCGCGACCTGAACGAGGAAGAGCCGCTGGAGATTGAGGCGTCGAAGTTCGACTTGAACTACATCAAGCTCGACGGCAACATCGCGTGCATGGTGAACGGCGCCGGTCTCGCAATGGCGACGATGGACATCATCAAACTCGCCGGCGGCGAGCCTGCGAACTTTCTCGACGTCGGTGGCGGTGCGTCGCAGGAACGCGTTGAAGCGGCGTTCAGGATTCTGCTGGCGGATGAAAACGTAAAGGCTGTTTTGATCAATATCTTCGGCGGGATCGTGCGTTGCGACATGGTGGCGCGCGGTGTTGTCGAAGCGGCGCGAAATCTCGGGATCAAGGTTCCGGTGGTCGTGCGTCTCGAAGGAACGAATGTTGAAGAAGGGCAGCGCGTCATTCGCGAGTCAGGAATGAACTTCACGGTGGCGAATGGGATGAAGGATGCAGCGGAGAAGGTCGTTTCTCTGGCTGCTTAACCACACATAACACAGATGAAATGGATTAAGCGCGTTTGCAGGTTCGGGCTCGTAGCGCTCTTTCTGTTCACTGCAATTGCGAAGCTGGCGATCATAAATGCGTTTGTCAAAAACATGGGCGAGCTGCTGGCGTCGTCGGGATTTGATTACCAGCGGTGGTCCTGGCCCGCGACGATCGTCGTGATCGCTACGGAGATCGTCACTGCCCTTTTATTGATCGTCCCGCGCACGGTGCGGATCGGCGCGTTGCTTGCCGCGGTGTTGTTGATTGGCTTCGCGGGTTATGCGCTTTACTACGTTTATGGATTGCACGGCGAGCCACTGGAGTGCGG
>DASWQY010000022.1:0-1828 GCA_036403435.1 Pyrinomonadaceae bacterium | reverse complement strand
CCTTCATCTTAGCTTCGATCAGTTCTCGCAAGGCCTCCTGGTAACGATCCGGATACGTCGTCGGATCGAAAGCTCCGGTCCGTTGCGTGATGATCTGAATTAGCTAATATTTGATCGGACACTCCGGCTAGGATGGTGTGGGATCACGGGGCGCGGGAGGGGCTGTTCCCTTCCCGGTAGCCCTCCTTACCGAGGAGCCGAACGATGACCACAGAACGCAAGGTGATCCGGGCCAAGGTCGGCCTGTTGGAGCTAGCCAAGCAGCTCGGCAACGTCAGCCAAGCTTGCAAGATCATGGGGTACTCGCGGGACAGCTTCTATCGTTTTCAGGAGCTTTACGAGAAGGGTGGCGAGGTCGCCCTGGCGGAGATCACTAAGCGCAAGCCGATCCTGAAGAACCGCGTCGAGGCGGCGATCGAGCACGCCGTGGTCGCGCTCGCTACCGAGCAGCCGGCCTATGGCCAGGTGCGCGTGGCCAACGAACTCAGGCGTCGCGGCCTGACCATCTCGCCCGCCGGCGTGCGCTGCGTGTGGCAGCGCCACGACCTGGAGACCACCCGTAAGCGATTGAAGGCACTGGAGGCCAAGAGCGCCCAGGACGGGCTAGTGCTCACCGAAGCCCAGGTTGCCGCCCTCGAGCGGGCTCGCCAGCACAACGAGGCGCATGGCGAGTTCGAGAGCGAGTGCCCGGGCTACTGCGGGGCACAGGACACCTTCTATGTCGGCACCCTCAAGGGGGTGGGCCGGGTCTACCAGCAGACCTTCATCGACACCTACTCGAAGGTGGCGTTCGCCAAGCTGTATGACCGCAAGACCCCGATCACCGCCGCCGACCTGCTCAACGACCGCGTCGTGCCGTTCTTCGACGAGCGCGACGTCAAGCTCTGCCGCATGCTGACCGACCGCGGCACGGAATTCTGCGGCACCTCCCAGGCGCATGAATACGAGCTCTATCTGGCCGTTGAGGACATCGACCACAGCCGCACCAAGGCGAGAAGCCCGCAAACCAACGGCATCTGCGAGCGCTTCCACAAAACCGTCCTGCAGGAGTTCTATCAGGTGGCGTTCCGCAAACGCATCTACACCAGCCTCGAGCAGTTGCAGGCTGACCTCGATACCTGGATCACCGGGTACAACGAACAGCGACCACATCAGGGGCGCTGGTGCTACGGCAAAACGCCAATGCAAACCTTCCTTGACACCGTCCCACTCGCCAGGGAGAAATCACTGGCCGCATGACGTCGGACAGACACAACCATTCCGACACCAAACAGGCCAACTGTCAGATCAAGTATCGGCTAGTACAATTGCTGGCCGCCCCCCGCCCAGATCCGGACTGGCCCAATTAAGGCATCCGGCTCCTACCTTGGGTGTCTGACGTCAAAGCGTACGTCTGGCCAAGGATGAAGGATGCGTGGCTGGGGGAGCCAGTCATCGACCAACCTCGTCATGCGATCCCATGTGAATCCGTCTTTCTGACCGCGCCGTCGAAGCGTGCGTCGCCAGAGGTCGGTCACATGGTGCCCGGATCGCCGAAAGCGCTCGGCTATTGGTTGGGACCGCGTAGTAGACAAAGTGGCCGGTCACGACCTGCCTCAACCACCTCCCCTGTTCGGGGATCGGCTGATGCATCCGGCGCCGAAGCTCCGCCCTAATGTCCTTCAGCTTGCCCAACATGCGGTCGCGTCGGGTCTTCCGTTGAAGCTGGAAGTTCCCGCAGCGTGATAGCCCACAGATGAAGGTGAAGCCCAAGAACGTGAAGGTTTCCGGCTTTCCGAGCCCGCGTAGCTTGCGGTCGGTCGCCGCAAAGCGACCGAACTCAATCAGG
>DASWQY010000021.1:0-178190 GCA_036403435.1 Pyrinomonadaceae bacterium | reverse complement strand
CGCGCGGGTCGGGCGCCTGTTCGTGGCGTTGCAGGAGGCTTCCGAGATGGCCGCGGGCGAGGCGGGCGCGGCGTGGCTCCCGGCCGCGGACGTGTGCGAGTCAGAGGCGTGCGTGACGGTGACGGTCGAGCTACCCGGCGTGCGCGCCGAGCAGATTGAGGTCGCGCTGGCGGGCGGCGAGCTGCGCGTTCGCGGTCGCAAGCGCAAGGGCGCACCGCGCGGCGTTATCTCGCATCTATGCTCTGAGCGCAGCTTCGGGCAGTTCGCGCGTGCCATCCCGTTGCGCTGGCCCGTCCGCAAGGACGGCGCGTCGGCCGAGCTTAAAGACGGCGTGCTGACGATACGACTCCCCAAGCTCGAAGACCGGCGCGGCGTCGAACACAGGATTGAGGTAAAGGAGAGCGATGAAGTTATGAACGCTGAACGGTGAACTGAAGACGACAGCCGTCTTGATTTACAGTTCATCGTTCAGGGTTCATACTTCATCGTTAATTATTATGACGCAGATTTCAAACATAGCCGATTCTATCGAGGCGGTGGACGCCGGCGAGCAGCAGTTGCAGATTCCCGAGCATCTGCCGGTGCTGCCGCTACGCGACATCGTCATCTACCCATTCATGATCGTGCCGCTCTTCGTCTCGCGCGAGAAGTCGATTCGGGCGGTGGACGAGGCGCTGGGCGAGAACCGCATGATCTTCCTCGTCTCGCAGCGCGACCTCGACAAGGAGGAGCCGGCGGGCGAAGACCTTTACACGACGGGCACGGTGGCCGTCATCATGCGCATGCTCAAGCTCCCCGACGGCCGCATCCGCATCCTCGTGCAGGGGCTCGCGCGCGCGCGCGTCGAGGAGATCGCCGACACGGGCGAGTATCTGAAGGCGCGACTGACCGCGATGCACGAGACGGGGTCTGCCGAGCGCTCGCTCGAAGTCGAGGCGCTCGTCCGCAACGTCCGCGCGTCGATGGAGCGCGCGACGAACCTCGGCAAGAACGTCTCGCCCGAGGTGATGGCCATCGTCGCCGGGCTCGACGACGCCGGCCGTCTCGCAGACCTCGCCGCCTCCAACCTCGAACTTAAAGTCGAAGACGCGCAGTCGGTCTTGGATATCGAGGACACGACCGCGCGGCTGCGGCGCGTCAACGAGCTTCTGAACAAGGAGATCGAAGTCCTCACCGTCCAGCAGGAGATCAACACGCAGGCGCGCGCCGACATCGACCGCTCGCAGCGCGAGTTCTTCCTGCGCCAGCAGCTCAAGGCCATCCAGACCGAGCTGGGCGAGGGCAACGAGCTGGCCGAGGAGATCGCGCAGTTCCGCGAGAAGATCGAGGCGTCGGCGATGCCGAAGCACGCCGAGGAGGAGGCGCTCCGGCAGTTGAAGAAGTTGGAGCGCATGCATCCGGACGCGGCCGAGACGGCGACGCTGCGCAACTGGATGGAGATTATGACCGACCTCCCGTGGTCGAAAGCGTCCGCCGATAACCTGGACCTGATCAAGGCCCAGCGCATCCTGGACGAAGACCACTACGGGCTCGAAAAGGTCAAGGAGCGCATCGTCGAGGCGCTCGCCGTCCGCAAGCTGAAAGAGAAGCCGAAGGGCTCCATCCTCTGCCTCGTCGGCCCGCCGGGCGTCGGCAAGACTTCTCTGGGCAAGTCCATCGCGCGCGCCCTCGACCGCAAGTTCACGCGCCTCTCTTTGGGCGGCGTGCACGACGAGGCCGAGATTCGCGGACACCGCCGGACCTACGTCGGCGCGATGCCCGGCCGCATCATCCAGGCCATACAGCAGACCGGGACGAACAACCCGCTCATCATGCTCGACGAGATTGACAAGGTCGGCGCGGACTTCCGCGGCGACCCCAGCTCGGCCCTGCTCGAAGTGTTGGACCCGGAGCAGAACAACAATTTCCGCGACAACTACCTCGGCGTCACCTTCGATCTGTCGAACGTGATGTTCATGACGACGGCCAACGTGCTCGACACCATCCAGCCGGCTTTGCGCGACCGCATGGAGGTCATCAGGCTCGCGGGCTACACCGAAGAAGAGAAGCGCGAGATCGCGCGCCGTCACCTCCTGCCGAAGCAGCTCGAAGAGAACGGCATCACCGCGCGCGACCTGCACATCTCGAAGACGGCGCTCGCGTCCATCATCCTGCTGTACACGCAGGAGGCGGGCTTGCGCCAGTTGGAGCGCGAGATTGGCACAATCTGCCGCAAGGTCGCCCGCCGGATCGCCGAGGGGCACACGGGGACCGTGCGCGTTTCTTTGAAGAACCTGCACGAATTTTTGGGAGCGCCCAAAGTGATGCCCGACGAGGTCTTGAAGAAGGACCAGGTCGGCGTCGCCACGGGGCTCGCCTGGACGGCCGTCGGCGGCGACGTGCTTTTCATAGAGGCGCTGAAGATGAAGGGCAAGGGGAAGCTCGTCCTGACGGGCCAGCTTGGCGAGGTCATGAGGGAGTCGGCCCAGGCCGCCTACTCCTACGCCAAGTCGCGCGCCCGTGAGCTTGAGATTGCCGAAGAGGATTTCGACAACTACGACCTGCACATACACATCCCCGAGGGCGCGATTCCAAAAGACGGCCCTTCGGCCGGAATCACTTTGGCGACCGCGATGGTCTCGGCGCTCTCACAGCGGCCAATTCGCAAGGACGTGGCGATGACGGGCGAGATCACCTTGCGCGGCAACGTGCTGCCCGTGGGCGGGGTCAAGGAGAAGGTTTTGGCGGCGCGGCGCGCGCGCGTTTCGACCATCATCCTGCCGCATCTCAACCGCCGCGACATGGACGAGGTGCCGAAAGAGCTTTTCGGCGACATCCGTTTTGTCTTCGTCGACAACGTCCGCCAGGTCTTCCGCGAGGCCCTCAAAGACAAGGTCGTGCCGCCCGCGGCGAGCCCTGCGCGCCCGGCCAGGATGCCGCAGGTAGCCTCGCCCCGGTCGGCCTGAGAACGGCCCAAAACGGGCGGTTTCCCGCAACTATTTCAGCAGTTACGGCGCTTAAAAAATCCCGCGGGGCGGCACAACCTGCCGCCCCGCGGGCGCATCTTTATAGGCACGGGCGAAGCGGTTTTAAGTGGAAAATCTAACCGCTTCGCCTTCTATTTTAAGTGGCGATTTGTTTGACACTGCGGAAAACCGTGTGATAACCTCCGCTAACTGTTCGGCCCGCAAAGTTGGCCCTGCCCTGCGGGCTGAGTCAATAAAGGAACTTTTACAAGCCCCTCGCGTTAGTTTTTGTGGATGCCGCTCGCGCGCGACTCTCTTCGGGGACGAGTCGCCGTCGTGGATTCGCCCTAAGCCTCGTCAAAAGGAGAAGAGACGATTGATGACAACGAGCTTCCCCCGCGTAATCATTCGCGCCGCCCTAATCGCTGCCCTCGCGCTGCCCGCCGCTAACGTTTTTGCACAGATGGGTTCTTCGGCGCGCTCCATCCCGACCGAGATCGAGAAGATGGACGCGCGCGTCTCTCAGGTCATCACCCAGGCCGAGGCCCGCTTCAAGGAGGGCGAAGTCCACCTCAAGGCCGGCGAGCGCCTTCAGGCGCGCGAGAAGTTCGACCGTGCCGTGGACACCATCCTGGAGTCCGGCCTCGACGTGCGCGCCAGCCAGAAGCTCCAGACCTACTACCTCGAACTGGTCGAGCGCGTCTTCCGCCTCGAAGTCCCGCAGCAGCAGCCGGTCGCGCCGCGCGCCGAACTGGCACAGAACAACATTCAGGCCAGCTACCAGCAGGACGAGAAGGACGCCCAGGAGGACCAGGAGCCGGGCTTCAAGCACCAGAAGTTCGAGCCGTCGCCGCTCGACGAGTACGCCAAGCTCGTCCTGACCGACGCCGAGACCGAAGTTGACCCCGGAGACCTCGAAACCATTGAGGTCTCTAAAAACGCGCTCGACTTCCCGATTGAAACGAACCCGCTGATTCAGCAGTTCATCAACTTCTTCCAGGGCCGCGGTCGCTCGACGATGGAAGCCGGCATCCGCCGCTCGGGCCAGTTCATGCAGATGGCCCGCCGCATCTTCCGCGAAGAGGGCGTGCCCGAGGACATCACCTGGCTCGGCCAGGTCGAGAGCGGCTGGCGGCCGAAAGCCTATTCTCCGGCCGCGGCCTCCGGCCTCTGGCAGTTCATCCCCGGCACGGGCCGCACCTACGGCCTGCGGCAGACTGCCTGGGTTGACGAGCGCAACAGTTTCGAGAAGGCCACGCGCGCTTCGGCCAAATATCTCAAAGACCTCTACAACCACTTCGGCGACTGGCAACTGGCGATGGCCGCTTATAACACGGGCCAGGGCAACATCGACCGCGCGATTGCGCGCGCCGGCTCGCGCAGCTACTGGCAGATTTTCCCGTACATCGCGCAGGAGACGCGCAACTACGTGCCCGCCATTCTGGCGACGACGCTGATCGCGAAGAACCCCGAGAAGTACGGCTTCAAGGGCGTCCGCCCCGACCCGGCGATGGCTTACGACGTGGTCGAGGTGCCGACGGCGACGAGCCTCCAGTTGATCGCGCAGGCGACCAACACGAGCGTTGACTTCATACGCATGCTCAACCCCGAACTGCGCCGCGACGTGACGCCGCGCGGCGAGGCTTACAGGGTGCGCATCCCCGGCGGAAGGGCGGACCAGTTCGTCGCGGCCCTCAAGGGCATCCCGGTCGAGCGGCGCGACTTGGCGGCGGCGCTCGGCGACAATAAGGTTAGGGACATCATCTATGTCCCCCGCGCGAATCCTGCCGGCGCGACGACGCCGGCCGTGCCCGGTATGATGAAGGTCAAGGCCCGCCAGGGCGACACGCCGGCCAAGCTCGCGACGATTCACAACGTCTCGGCCGACGAGATCGCCAAGATGAACGGCGTTGGCGTCAACTCGGAGTTCGAGGCCGGCAAGGAAGTCAGAATCCCGAAAGCCGCGCCCGCGTCCGCCACGCGCCGCCGGAGCGGCAGGTAAATCTTTACAAAGCGTTCGACCCACCCGGTTCTGGATGCTTGATAAACCCTGACTGAAGCGCGCTCGAAGGACAATAGTTCGTTCTTCGAGCGCGCTCTCTACTTTTCACACGGCCGGCACTCTTCTCCTTTGCGGCACTCGCCGCTGCTCTACACCCTTCGCAGAGGAGCATTTCTCATCATGCTCTTCCGCACACTGTCGGCCGCCGTCTACGGCATTGACGCAGACCTCGTTGACATCGAAGTCGATTTGACGCCCGCGCGAGGCGAGGCCGACGTGCCTTCAAGTGTGACCATCGTCGGCCTGCCGGACGCGGCCGTCAGAGAGTCGCGCGAGCGCATCCGCGCGGCCGTCACCAACTGCGGCTTCTTCTTCCCGTTTCACAAGACGACGATCAACCTCGCGCCGGCCGACGTGCGTAAAGAGGGCGCGAGCTTCGACCTCCCCATCGCGCTCGGCATCCTCGGCGCGAACGGCGACCTCGAAGACGCCGAGGGCCTAACCGACACGCTCTCCGTCGGCGAACTGTCTTTGGACGGCCGCGTGCGCGCCATCCGCGGCGCGCTGCCCATCGCGCTGCGTGCGCGAGACTCTTCCGTCAAACACCTCATCCTGCCCGAAGAGAATGCGCGCGAGGCGGCGGTCGTCTCGGGCGTTGACGTTTACGGCGTCTCTTCCTTACGCGGCGCGGTCGAGCTCATCGCGCGCCTGCGCTCCGACGCCCCGCCCCCGCCGCTCCGCGTTGACCCCTCCGACGTGCTGAAGACTTCGGACCACTACGCCGTTGACTTCCGCGAGGTGCGCGGCCAGTTCGCGGCCAAGCGCGCGCTGGAAGTCGCGAGCGCGGGCACGCATAACATTCTCCTCGTAGGCCCGCCCGGCTCGGGCAAGACGATGCTCGCCAAGCGGCTGCCGACCATCCTGCCGCCGCTCGAATTCGAGGCCGCGCTGGAACTGACGAAGATTCATTCGGTCGCGGGGCTGACGAGCCGCGCCGGGCTCGTCACCGAAAAACCTTTCCGCGCGCCGCACCACACGATCTCCGACGCGGGGCTCATCGGCGGCGGCACCGTCCCGCGCCCAGGCGAAGTCAGCCTGGCCCACCACGGCGTGCTGTTTCTGGACGAGCTGCCCGAGTTTGACCGCAGCGTCTTAGAAGTCCTGCGCCAGCCGCTCGAAGACCGGACGGTCACGATCAGCCGCGCCGCGATGTCCCTGACGTTCCCGGCCGCATTCATGCTCGTCTGCTCGATGAATCCCTGTCCTTGCGGCTATTGGAACGATCCGACTCACGAGTGCCGCTGCACGCCGCCGCAAATACAACGCTACGTCGGTCGCGTTTCGGGGCCTCTGCTCGACCGCATAGACATACACGTTGACGTGCCGGCCGTGCGCTTCAAGGAACTGACGGGGCGAGCCGTGGGGCCCGAGCCGGAGACTTCGGCGAGCATACGCGAGCGCGTCGTGCGCGCGCGCGGGCGTCAGCGCGAGCGTTTTGAAGCGGAGGGGATTTTCTCCAACGCGCAGATGTCGCCGCGCCTGATTCGTCTCCACTGCCGGATTGACGCGGAGAGCGAGCAGCTGCTCGAAGCCGCGATGACGCGCCAGGGGCTGTCCGCTCGCGCCTACGACCGGATACTGAAAGTCAGCCGCACCATCGCGGACCTCGAAGACAAGGGCGAGATAAACTCGACGCACGTCGCGGAGGCGGTCGGCTACCGCTCGCTCGACCGCACTTACTGGGCTTGAGCCCGCGCGCGGGCGGATTCCCTCCGCCGGAGGCTTCGGCTTGACCTGGCATGGTGAATGTCACATCCTTAGCAGCATGTACTGTCCACATTGCGGCGCGCAGAATGCGCAGGAGACTAAATTCTGCCGGGGCTGCGGCGAAGACCTGAGGCTAGTCTCGCGGGCCGTCACCAAAAGCCTGCCCCTGGTGATCGCGGAAAGGGTTGACGCCGCCATAGACCGCGGCCGCGGGGGCTGGCACAGTTATCAACTTTTTCGCAAAGAACATCGGAAGGCTTACGGGCAGATTATGCTGGCGGCCTCCTCACTCTTCGTCATCGTCTGGACGCTCATGCTGGGCCACGGCAGCGTCTCCTTCGCCAGCGGGTTCCTGCTCGTCGTGATCCTGAGCATGCTCTTATCGAGCGCGCACGACATCTGGGCGAAGAGGCGGCAGGCAGGTCAAGCCTCCGACCCCAAAGAAATCCCTTCCGCCTTCGGGACGAAAGAATTGCCCGCCCCGAGGGACGCGCCGGGGGCGAGCGTGACCGAGACGACTACCAGAAGACTAAAGGTCAAGCTCAGCCGGGAGAGAACGGAAGACGACCTGAGTTAAGTCAGCGCGGCCCCGACACCTCACCCGACCGGGGCGGAGTCAGGCATGCCGGACCAAAGCTGGAAACCTACCAGAGAGCAAATCCAGAATGCTTTCGGGAAGAAGATGACGGACGTGATCGGCCCCGGCCTGAAGGTTCTCTTCTGCGGGATAAACCCGAGCCTGTACTCGGCGGCCGTCGGGCACCACTTCGCCCGGCCCGGCAACAGGTTTTGGCCCACCCTGCACGCCGCCGGGTTCACGGACAGGCTGTTCTCCGCGTTCGAGGACTCGCAGCTTTTGGAGCGGGGCTACGGCATCACGAACGTAGTGGAGCGGGCGACGGCCACGGCGGCCGAGTTGTCGCCGGAGGAGTATGCGGAGGGCGGCGGAAGACTCGAAGCGAAAGTGCGGCGATACGGCCCGCGGGTCGTCGCCGTGCTCGGGGTCGGCGCGTACCGCGCGGCGTTCGGGAAGACAGACGCGTCGGTCGGCAGGCAGGAGGAAAAGTTGGGAGGAGCCCTGGTGTGGGTGCTCCCGAACCCGAGCGGCCTCAACGCGCATTACAGGCTGGAGGACCTGGCGAGGGTCTATCAAGAGCTGCGCGCGTCGGTCGAGAAGGGCGCGGAGTGACAACGCTCCTCAGTGCGCGGCGGCTGGGGCGACCGGGTGCACGTCCGGCAGGAAGTAGAAGAGTATTGCCAGGATCGCGTAAACCGAGAGCAGTTGCGCGCCTTCGAGCCAGTTGCTCTCGCCGTCGCTGCTCATCTGCTCGACGATGATGATCGAGACGACGACGGCGACGACCTCCGGCACCGTGAACTCCAAATTCATCGGCGCGCCGAAGAGGTACGAGGCGAAGACCAGGAGCGGCGCGACGAAGAGCGCGATCTGGAGGCTGGAGCCGACGGCGATGCCGATGCTGATGTCCATCTTGTTGCGCAGCGCCATCAGGACGGCCGACGAGTGCTCCGCCGCGTTGCCGATGATGGCGACGACGATGACGCCGACGAAGACCTCCGTCAGGCCGAGCGCCCCGCGCGCGCTCTCCACGGCCCCGACCAGAAACTCCGAGATGAGCGCGACGAAGGCGGTGGCGACGAGGAGCACCCCGACGGACTTGCCGATGGGCCACGAGGCGTGCCTACCCTCCTCGGCCTCCATCAGCGTCAGCTCCACTCCGGCCTCGCGCGCCGCCACCTCCGAGCCCCCGCCGAACAACTCCCTGTGCGTCACGAGCGAGAAGACGAGCGTCATGCCGTAGGTCAGAAAGAGCACGACGGCGATGGCGAGCGAGAGCCCCTGCTCCTTCTCCGGCGTCCAGCCGCCCTGCGCGACGGGCACGGCCGCGGCCGATTGGTGGAAGACGGTCGGGATGACGAGCGCGATGGCCGCGAGCGTGAGCGCCGTGGCGGACACGCCGGCCGCCGTCCGGTTAAACTTCTGCTTGCGGAACTTCACGCCGCCCGTCAAAAACGAGAGCCCGAGGACGAGCAGGACGTTGCCGATGATGGAGCCCGTGATGGAAGCCTTGACGACTCCGGTCAGCCCCTTCGAGAGGGCGAAGAGCGCGATAATCAGCTCGGCGGCGTTGCCGAAGGTGGCGTTCAAGAGTCCGCCGACGCCCTGGCCCAGATGCTCCGCGAGGTGCTCGGTCGCGCGGCCCATCCAGCCGGCCAGCGGGATGATGGCGAGGCACGAGACGATGAACAGCGCCGTCGGGTTTGCCAGCGCCGGCACGAACCTGAGCGCGATAGCCACGGGCACGAACACCAGCAGCCAGTCGAGCCGCGGCCTCATCCACGAGCGGCGGCGGGCCTTCGGACCGCCCCCTCCGGGCTCCGGGTTACTCTGTTTGGTCATGACAGATATTTACCACAGATTGCGTCTCAGCAGCGCGTAAACTGTCGGCGTGACGACGAGCGAGAACAAGAGTGCGACCGCCAGGCCGCCGATGACGGCAATCGCGAGCGGTTGCAGTAGCTCCGCGCCCGAGCCGAGGGCCAAAGCGAGCGGAAGCATCCCGAGGATGGCGGCGAGGCTGGTCATCAGGACGGGGCGCAGCCGCCGCCGTCCCGAGCGCAGCAAAGCCTGTCGCAAGGTGTCTCCCGTCGCCAGGTGCTCATCCACCACGTCGAGCATCAGGATGCCGTTCTTGGCGACGATGCCGACGACCATAATCATGCCCATCAGTGAGACGACGTTGAGCGTCGTGCGCGTGACGGCGAGGCCGAGGAGCACGCCGCCGAGCGCGAGCACCGCGCCCGCGACAATCGCCGCGGGGTGCGCGAACGAGCGGAACTCGATCAGCAGCACGACGAAGACGAGCGCGATGGCCGAGACGAGCGCCAGCAGCAGCTCGCGAAAAGAAGCCTGCTGCTCGGCGTAGAGCCCGCCGTATTCCACCGTCATGCCCGGCGGGAGTTTGACGTTCCGGGCCAACTGCTCCTTGATCTCTCCGACGGCCGTGCCGAGGTCGCTCCCCGTCAGGCGCGCGGTGACGGCGACCGATTGCCGCAGGCCGTCCCGCTCGATCTCCGTCTGCCCGCGCTCGTACTCGACTTCGGCCACCTGGTCCAGGCGGAACTGCGCGCCCGTCTGGGTCGAGCGCACGAGGAGGCCGCGCAGGGTGTCGAGCGACGAGCGCGCCGAGGCGGGCAGCAGCACGCGCACAGCGATGAGCCGCCCCTGTTGGAGGATGCTGGAGGCCGCGTCGCCGGTCATCGCGGTCGTGACGGTGTTCGCCACGTCCGTCGCCGTGACGCCGAAGCGCGCCGCGCGCTCCGGGTCAATCTTGAACGTGACGGCGGGGCCGCTCTCCACCACGCCGTTGAAGGTGTCCACCACGCCGGGGACTTTCTTGATCTCCTCCTCGACCGCCGTCGCCTCGTGTTCGAGAGCGCGCGCGTCCTCGCTGAAGAGCCTGATCTCTATCGGCTCGGGCGAGCTGGTCAAGTCGCCTATCAGGTCCGTCAGGATGCCCACGAACTCGATCTCCATCGAGGGCTCGGAGGATTCGATCTTCTCCCGCAGCTCGTCCGTCACCTCTTTGGTCGAGCGCGCGCGGCCCGGCTTGAGCTTCACCAGAAAATCCCCGTTGTTCGGCTCCGTGATCGAGAGCCCGAGTTGCAATCCCGTGCGCCGCGAGTAGCTCTCGACCTCCGGCGTCTCGGCCAGAAAGTTCTCGACGTGCCGCAGCATGCGGTCCGTCTCGGCGAGCGACGTGCCCGGCGGCGCGACGTAGTCGAGCACGAATGCGCCCTCGTCGAAAGCGGGCAGAAATTCGGAGCCGAGGCCGCGGTACAAAAGATAGGAGCCGGCGAGCACGAGCGCCGCGAGCACAAGCACGACCCAGCGGTGGTCGAGCGCGTGGCCCAGCACCCACTCGTACCGGCTGACGATGGCACCCATGACGCGCCCCGACGATGCTTCGTCTGTGCCGGGGTGGGCTTTGTCTTTTCCTCTGACTTTGACGAAACGCTCGGCGAGCACGGGCGTGAAGGTAAGCGCCAGCACGAGCGAAGTCAGGAGCGCGACCGCCATCGTCAGCGCCAGCGAGCGGAAGAAGACGCCCGTCACGCCCGTCAGGAGCGCGAGCGGCAGGAAGACGACGACCGGCGTGACGGTCGAGCCGATAATTGGCACAGTGATTTCCGCGACGGCGCTCTGGACGGCCTCCCTCCGATTCTGCCCGCGCGCGAGGTGCGTGTAGATGTTTTCGACTACGACGATGGCGTCATCAATCACCAGCCCGATGGCCGCGGCCACTCCGCCCAGGGTCATCAGGTCGAAGGAGAGGCCGACTAAGTACATCGCGAGGAATGTCGCGAGCACCGTCACGGGGATGACGAGGATGGCGACGAACGTCGTGCCCCAGTTGCGCAGGAAGGCGTAGAGGATGGCGACCGACAGCAGCAGCCCGACGAGAATCGCGTCGCGCACGGATTTCATGGAGTCGCGGACGAAGAGCGACTCGTCGTAGAAGGGAGCGATTTTTACGTCGTGCGGCAGTTGCGCGCGCATGGCCGCGAGTTCCGCCTTGACCTCGTCGTTGATCGTGACGGTGTTGGCGTCGGGCTGGCGCAGGATGTTTAAGAGGACGGCGCGCTTGCCGTCTGCCGTGACGATGGTGTACTGCGGCTCAAAGCCGGGCACGACCGTCGCCACGTCCGACAGTTTGACGGGCGCGTTATTGACGGTCGCGACGACGATTGAGTTGAGCTGCTCGGGCGCGGTCGCCTGCCCGCTGACGAGCGTCAGTTCAAGCTGGTGGTTCTCCTCAATCAGGCCGGGTGAGGCCAGGATGTTGGCGTTAGAGACGGCCTCCGCCACCTGTTGCAAGCTCACGCCCCGCGCGTTCAACTGCTCCGGGTCAACGCGGACGTGATACTCGCGCACTTCGCCCCCCGCGACCGTGACGTTTGCCACGCCGGGCAGCCGCGCGAGTCTTGGTTTCAGCGTGTAGGTCGCCAGCTCGCGCAAAGAGGCTGGGTCGCGGGTGTCGGACGTGAGGCTGTAGCCGGCGACGGGGAAGATCGCGAACGTCAGCCGGTCCACGTTGCGAATCTCGGCGGTCGGAGGCAGGACCGAGGAGAGCTGCGAGAGGCGTGCCTGGACGAGTTGCAGAGTTTGCAGCACGTCCGTCTTCCAGTTGAAGAACAGGTTAATCTCGCAGGAGCCGCGCGCCGTCGTGGACTTGATGCGCGTGATGCCTGGGATGCCGTTCATGGCCTCTTCGACGGGGCGCGTCACGGAGACGAGCATCTGCTGCGCGGGCACGACCCCGTTGTCCACGACGATGACGATGCGCGGGAAGTCCGTCTGCGGGAAGATGGCCGTCGGGAGGTTCAAGGCCGCGTAGAGCCCCGCGATACAGACGAGCAGGACGAACACGACGACGGCGCGCGATTGCATGGAGACGAGGCGCGGAAAGTTCATGGCCCGCTGCCCCCGCCCTCATCAGGGGCCGAGCCCTCATCCTTCTTCTCGTCCTTCTTCTCGTCCTTTTCCTCGCCTTCGGCGTCCTCGTTGATCTCGACTTTCGCCCCGTCGGGCAGCGCGTAGTTGCCTTCGACGACGACCGCCTCACCGCCCTGCAAGCCGGAAACGATTTGGACCACTTCCGGCGTGCGTATGCCGACGGTCACTTTGGTCTCGTGCGCGACGTTTGCGGCATCGACTACCATCACCGTGCCTTCGTCCGCATTCGAGGCTTCGAGCGTCACGGCGGCCGCGGGCACGACGACGGCGTCCTCCGTCCGCTCGGCGGCCACGACGACCTGCGCGGCGCTCCCCGCGCGCAGGCGGCCCGCCCCGTTCCCCAGGTCGGCCCAGACCTCCACATTGCGGTTGAGCGGGTCGGCCGAGCGGCTGATGAGCGTGACCTTGCCGGACATCCGCGCGCCCGGTAAATCCGTCGGGAGCACCGTCACCGGGTCTTCCACTTTGAGGTGGGCCACCACGGTGTCGGCGAACTGCGCCTTGACAATGACCTCCGAGATGTCGGAGATGGTCACGAGGCGCGTCCCCGGACTGGCGAACTCGCCCTGGTATTGAAACTGCTCCGTGACCACGCCCGTGATGGGCGCGCGGATCACGGCGTAGCTCAACTGCGCGTCGAGCGCGGCGACGCGGTCCTGCGCCTGAACGACGCGCGTCTCGGCGAGCGAGCGGTCGTTCGGGTTGATGGCGCTCTTGCGCAGGGTGAAGGTGCGCTCGGCAAGTTTAAGATTGTCTTCGGCGGTCGTCAGCGCGAGTCGCGCGGCTTCAACCTCCTTGAGGGCGATGCCGCCCTGGGCGTAGAGGGCGCGGCGGCGGTCGTAGAGGGCGCGAGCGTTCTCGACGTTGGCGCGCGCGTCGCGCAGGTCACGCTCGGCCTGCGCGTCCTGTTGCGGGATGGAGCCGCTGGTGAGTCCGCGCAAAGTCAGGCGGGCTTCGTTGAGCGCGGCCTGGGCCTCGGCGCGCTGCGCCCGCAGGTCGCGCGCTTCGAGCACGGCCAGGACATCGCCTGCCCTCACCACGGCGTTCTTCAAAAGACGCATCTCCGAAATCTGCGCGCTGATCTTGGGGCTCACGGTCGCCTGCTCGCGCGGCGTGATGGTGCCGAGCGATGAGACTTCCGCCGCGATGGTGCGCCTCTCGGCGCGTCCCACACGAACGCTGACGACGACGTTCGCCGCTTCGGTCTCCGCCGTCGTTTCCTCAGTCTTCTTCCGCGTCCGCTGGAGGAGCAAGACGGCGAGCACACCGAGAGCGATCAAGGCCGTGCCGATGATGATGTAACGCCGCCGCCGCCCTGCGACCTCGTCCTTAAGCCACACTCGTGCTTTAGTGGTCGTGACGACCGTCTCGACGATCTCCGTCGTCGGCGTGGTCTCCTCGGAAGTTTTCTCTTCGTCGAGTTGCCCGCGTTCTTCTTCGCTCATCATTAACCGTCCGGCGCGTCTTCGATCATTGACCCGTCACCTGCCTGAGACGCGCGCGCGCCACCTGGTAATCGAAGAGCGCCTGGTAGAGGGCCGTGCGCTGCGTGATTAAAGTGTTCTGCGCCTCCGTGACTTCCAAAATCTCCGCCTCGCCCGCGCGGTAGCGTGCGAGCGAGGCGCTCAGGTTCTGCTCCGCGTCCGCGATACCCGTGCGGGCGAGGTTGATGCGCGCGGCTGCCGAGAGCGCCTGCGCGCGCGCCGAGAAGAAGACTTGCGCGAGAGTGCGCTCGGCCAGCGCGCGCGCGGACTCGGCGGCGGCCGCGCGCAGTTCGGCCTGGCGCGCGCGGCTGCGGGCCACGCCCCAATCCAGAATAGGGATGGAGACCCCGACGGCCGCGGAAACCCCGGTGTGCTCCCGAAGGCTCAAGGGGCGCAGGCTGTCGGAGACGAAGCCGCCGCTCACAGAGTAGGTCAGTTGCGGGCGGCGTTCGGCGCGCGCCGCCTTGACCTCTTCGAGGGCGGCGCGGCGCTCGGCCTCTAACTGCCTGAGTTCCGGCCGGCGCGCGAGGGCGGCGGCCGTGAAGCGTTCGATCTCGCCCGGCTGCGGCACGTCGAGTAGCAGCTCCGTCGTCCTGACGGGGCGCGTGAAGTCGTAGCCGACGAGCACGCGCAGGGAGTCGGCGTTCGCAGACTCGGCCGCGCGCGCCTGCTCCAGCTCGTCGCGGCGGACGGTGGTTTGCAGGCGCGCGCGCACCTGGTCCACCGGCGCGGCCTCGCCGCCGCTCACCAGGAGCGCCGTGGCGCGCTCGAACTCTTCGGCGGCCGCGACGTTCTGCTCGGCCGCGACACGGCGCTCTGTCGCGAGCGCGAGGCCGTAGTAAGCCTCTTGCGTCGCGCTGACGAGGGTGAGCCTCGCCGCCTCGCTGCCGGCGCGCGCCGCTTCCAGGAGCGCGAGGTTGCGCCCGAGTGCTGCGCGCAAACGCCCGGCCGTGTCCAACTCACCCGAGACGTTGATGAGCCCCTGGTACTCCGTGACGGCGTTCGCGCCGATAAAGCTGGGCTCGCGCGGCGTGCCGGGCGGCACGTTCAAACCCGTGGCGGGCGAGGTGTAGATGAAGTTCGGCGCGGCTTCGAGGCGGGGCAGGAATGCGGCGCGGGCCTGCCGGACATCTTCGGCGGCGATCTGTTCGTTGAAGCGCGCCTGCTCGAACGCGGACGCGCGCCCGAGCGCGAGGCCGACCGCCTCTTCGAGCGTCAGCGGCTTTGTTGATTCCTGCGCTGCGGGCGGCGCGGGGGATTCGAAAGGACGCTCGACCGGAAGCGGCGTCGGCTGATTCGGCGATGGTGTGGGCGCAGGTTGTTGCGCCCGCGGGTTGACAGTCACACAGAGCGCGAGCGCCGCCGCGACCGTCAAACGCCTCGCCGGCCGGGAGCCGGTCACGGCTTTAATGATTCGTCCCAAGCCCATTCGTTTTTGAAAGCCGACAAGGAGAGCGGCCACGTGTCGCGCCACCCGCGCCGCGCGTGCCTTCTCTTTTCGGGCGCTAGTTGCTCTTACGCCGGCTCTTCCCCTTCCGCTTCTCCGCGGCTTCCTGTTACGCGTTTTCCTCATCGAGGCTTACTACGGTTCCCTTCCTGGCGTCAACCTGCACTTCCGTGATCCTCCCCTTACTGTTGCGAATGTCGAAGGAGTAAACGAGCTTTCGATGCTCGCGCTCCAACTCTTCTTCAAAGGGAGGGCTCAGGGCGCGCGCCGTTCCGGCCCCGCCGGCTTCTCGCGCGGCGCACGGTCGCGGTAGTAGTCCTCGATGTAGTCCTTCATCCCGCGCTGCCAGAACTTCATCCCGTAGTGCTCGGCCTCCTTCTTCGCGCGCTCGCCTGTCCAGCGGTCGTGCGTGATGCGGTAGATGGCGATGACCGTGCCCGTGCGGTCCTGACCCTTCGCGCAGTGTACGAAGACGACGCCGTTCTCGGGCGCGTCGATGAGCGAGAGCACGCGCGCGACCTGCTCGTCCGCGGGGCGGCCCAGACGCCCGAGCGGGACGTTGAAGTAGCGCAGGCCGGCGGCGCGCGCCTCGCCCTCTTCCGCGCTCGCGCGCTCGTCGTCGTCGCGCAGGTTGATGACGGTGTTGACGCCGCGCGCGGCGAGTTCACGCATGCCGCCTGGGCGCGGCTGACCGCCGCGGTACAATCGCGCGTTGACCTGATGAAAATTGGGAACCTCACGAGCGCGCGGCTCACCTCCTTGCGCGCCGTCCTGCGCGAGCGGCCCCGGCGCGCTCGCGGCCAGCAACAGGAAACACAATGCGGCCGCGGCGAGCGACGCCGCGCGGCCGCGATTCTCGTCTGCGTGCGAGGTCATCTGTCTTCCTCCGTCAAAAACGTAAACGTCCGGCCGGGCGCTTCCTCAACCGCCTGGTCATTGAGTGTCGGGAGAGGTCTGTCTGAACGAGTCAGGGGGTGAGTTGAGGATAAATTCAAGCGCCGAAATTCGCAATGGCTCTGTGGGGCTTGTCAGCGCGCGCCGTTGCCCGTATCTTAAAGGTCAGCCGAAGCAATCCAGGGCGCTGCGGGAGTCTTCAGCCTCGTCTTCAGGCTCCGCGCCCGCGGGCCGCGGGCGGCCGGTGAACCGTTTGCCGGCCGGACTTGAAATCTGCGCGCCGTACACGATAGCGTTGGTTTCGGCACACGAAAAAGATTATCTTTTGGCCGGACAAGGCAACGACGCGCCGAAAGCGCCGCATCACAAGTCGGCGGAAGGCATTGACAGCCCTCCTTTGACAGTCGGCGCGATTTGCCTGCCGGTTCCGAAGCGGCGGTCGGAAGATGTGGCGCACCTCTTCCGGCGGCCCCCAAGAACAAGGGACAAGTGACCGCAGCCGAAACCGAGACAAAGCAGACAGACTACGCGCTGGCGCAGAAGGCGGCCGGGGGCGATATGCCAGCCTTCGAGGAGCTTTACCAGCGCCACAACCGCCGCGTTTACTCACTCTGCCTCCGCATGACGCAGAACGTCTCGGAGGCCGAAGACCTCGCCCAAGAGGTCTTCATCCAGCTCTTTCGCAAAATAGGAAGCTTTCGCGGTGAGTCGGCCTTCACGACGTGGCTCCACCGCCTGACGGTCAACCAGGTCTTGATGCACTTCCGCAAGCGCAGCGTCAAGCTGGAGCAGACGACCGAAGAGGGTGAAACGCCCGTGCAGATCGTCATCGGGACCGGGAACCCCAACGCCATGCCGGTCGTTGACCGCATCGCGCTCGACAAGGCCATCGCGCAGCTGCCGCCCGGCTACCGCACGGTCTTCGTGCTCCACGACGTAGAAGGGCATGAGCACGAGGAGATAGCCCGCATGCTGGGCTGCTCGGTCGGGACCAGCAAGTCGCAGCTGCACAAGGCGCGCATGAAATTACGCAACCTGTTGAGGCAACAGAATGCGGCGCAATAGCTTCAAAGAGCGTCCCCTCGGGTTCACCCGGTCTTCCTCCGAACCGCGACGGGCCAAACTGACCGAAGAGGCTACAGGCGAAAGCTACAGGCTCATGCAGTCTCCCCAAGATTGCTCAGGCCGGACCTCAGGAATGAGGCGGGCCGCGACGCCCCCAGCGTTTTGAGTTCTTCTGTATTAGCGACGCCGCCCGCCTGGGTGGCAGGTTAGAGGTTAGAAAGACCATGAACTGCGAGAAGTGCCAGGAACTACTCAGCGACTTCCTAGACGGGGCGCTCGGCCGCGACGACCACGCGGCCTTCGGCGCGCACCTGGAGGAATGTTTCCCCTGCTTCAACGCGCACGCTGAGCTTAACTCTATCGTCAGCTTCTGCCGCGAGCACCGCGGCGATTACGTCGCGCCGCCCAACGAGCACGCCCTCTGGCTGCGGATTCGCAACACGGTCGAGGCCGAGACGCAGGCGGCCGCGCGGCACCCGCTTCCAACGGAGCGGCGCGAGGGCTGGTGGCCGCGCCTGATGGGGCGCAGCTGGGAACTCTCGCTCCCGCAGGTGGCGATGGCCGTCATCGCCATCATCGTCGTCGCCTCGCTCGCGACCGTCTTCAGCCTGCGCGGCTTGCAGAGAGTGAGCGCGGGCGAGAGCGTCGCCTCGAAGGACATGAACCGCAGCGGCGCGGCGAGCGCCTTCGCGGTTACCGGCCCGAACGGCTCGCGCGAGGGCGAGTCCAACGACCGCCTCTGGCAGCAGCAGCAGATCAAATACTGGGCGCAGGTCGTCGAGGAGCGCAAGGCTCACTGGAGCCCGCAGATGCGCCAGGACTTCGAGCACAACCTGAACCTCTTGGACGAGACCGTCGAGGAGTCTCTGCGCCAGCTCTCCGAGCAGCCGCACGACGAAGTGACGGAGGAGATGCTCAACGCCGCGCTCAGTGATAAGATGCAACTCCTCAAAGAATTTTCAGACCTGTGAGACGGGCCGCACGAGACCTCTCCCATAATGAGGAATTCTTGAACGAGGAGTTGGTGAACAGTAGAAAGATGAAAATTCTTAAGCTCGACGCGCGCCGCCTGAGTTTCGCGCCGCGCGCCGTCCTGACCATGGCCGCCCTGGCCCTCATCGTCCACGCGGCCTCCCCCGCCGCCCACGCGCAGCGCAGCATCACGCGCAAGTACCCGGCCTCGAAAAACGTCCGCCTCGAAGTCCGCAACGTCTCCGGCACGATCACGGTCGAGACCTGGGAGAAGAGTGAGATTCTCGTCACCGCCAAGCTCTACTCGCCCGACGCCAAGTTCACGCCCGAGCAGACCGAGAGCTGCGTCGGCATCGACATCGTCCGCGACAACCGCGGGCGCATGGTCGGCGACATCAACTTCCTGGTCCGCGTCCCCGTCAACTCGACCGTGGACATAGAGACCAAGCGCGGCAACATCAGCATCAACAACGTGCGCGGCGGGATGGTGCGCGCGCGCGTCTCGACGAGCGGCGACATAGACCTGACGGGCATCCGCGCCTCCGAAGTGATCGCCGAGAACGGCGTCGGCCACATGCTCTTCGACGGCGAGCTGCTGCCCGGCGGCTCCTACACCTTCAAGTCTCTCTCGGGCGACATCAACATCAGCATCCCGCGCAACTCTTCCTTCAGCCTGGTCGCGAGCGGCCAGCCGCAGTCAATTGATCTCAACGCGTTCGACAGCCGCGGGCTGACCAACGTCGGCGGCGGGCGCAAAGTTTACGGCAACGTCGGCGACGGCCCGCGCGCGACGCTCACGGTCTTCAACCAGCGCGGCAGAATCTCTTTCATCGCGCGCTGAAACCTTGAGGGGGATTGAACGCCCCGTTGAAGTATGCGGACGCCGCCCGCGATTTCCCTGATCGTCCGGGCCGTCCGCATTTCTCTTTCGAGAGCCCTTCGATGCACAACTTCAAACCACCGTTCCGCCTGCGCGCGTTCTCTTCGCTCCTTTTCCTCGGCGCTCTGACATTGTCCTCCTCCGTGGGCGTCCCGGCTCAGCAACCCGGCCGGCAGAATGCCCCCGTCGCTGCCGCCACGCCCACGCTCAAGCGCGCGACGAGCCGCCACGAGACGCGGCGCTTCAACTACGGCAGCACCCTGACGCTCGTCGGCGCGCCCGCCGGCTCCATCACCATCGAGTCCTGGCCCAAATCCGAAGTTGACATCACCGCCGACCTTGAGCTTTACGCGAACACGGAGGAAGACCTTGCGCTCCTCGCCGCCGTCAACACCTTCACGATTGACGACGACATGAACCACCTGCGCATCCTCACCACCGGCACGCACGACAAGCCCTACATGAAGCGCGTCGCGAAGAAATTCCCGAAGCAACTCCTCGGCCTGCCCTGGAAGATTGACTACCGCATACGCGTCCCGGCCGTCTGCGACCTTGAGATAGACGCGGGCCGAGGCCCCATCACTCTCTCGGGCGTCGAAGGCTCCATCAGCCTCAAGGCGCTCGAAGCGGACGCAACGCTCACCCTCACGGGCGGCGTGGTGAGGGCGACCGTCGGCGCGGGCACGGTGCACGTCACCGTCGGTGCGCGCAGCTGGCGCGGGGCGGGCGCGCAGATCGAGCTGGCACGCGGCGACCTCTCGGTCGAGCTGCCCGCCGGCTTCAACGCGGAGGTCAGCGCCGACGTACTCCGCACGGGCCAGATCGAGAACGCTTACACGGACCTCGTCCCGCAGGAGCGCACGGCCTTCACGCCGCGCTCGATCCGCGCCCGCGCCGGGGCGGGCGGGGCCTCCCTCTCCTTCCGCGTCACCGACGGCACGCTGAGCATCAAGCAAAGTCAGAAGTAAAAAGGCGGAGGGTAAAAGTCAGCGAGTCTGCTCCCGCCCGACTTTCACCTTTTGCCTTTTGCCTTTTTACTTATTATCCTTGCGGCGCTCTCTCATCCGAATTAGCAGGCAGACGCAACCGATGATTAAATCAGACCGCTGGATTCGCCGCATGGTCGAAGAAGCCGGGCTCATCCAACCTTTCAACGGGCAACTCGTGCGCGAAGTCGAAGGCCGCCGCATCATCTCGGCCGGGGCCTCCTCCTACGGCTACGACATGCGCCTGGCCGACGACGGCTTCCGCGTCTTCTCACCGATTCACGGCCGCGAGATAGACCCCAAACGCTTCGACGAAAGCTCGCTGGTCGAGCCCCCCCTGCGGACTGCCGACGACGGCTCGCTCTACTACCTCATGCCGCCGCACTCCTACGCCCTCGGCGTCACGGTCGAGACCTTCCGCATGCCGCGCAACGTGACGGCCATCTGCATGGGCAAGAGCACCTACGCCCGCGCCGGCCTGATGGTCAACACCACGCCGCTCGAAGCCGGCTGGACCGGCCGCCTCGTCATCGAACTCGGCAACCTCGCCGACCTCCCCTTGCGCGTCTACGTCAACGAAGGCATCGGCCAAGTCCTCTTCTTCCAATCCGACGAAGACTGCGACACCTCCTACGAAGACCGCGGCGGCAAATACCAGGGCCAGACCGGACTGACCTACTCGCGATTGTGAGGTGGTGTATTGTGACTGGAAGTATGAGTTGGCCGCTCCGGCAAGCTTATGCTTCCAAAATTTTATGGATGAAGTTGGCCGGAGTTCAGACCTGTGACTTGAACCATAAGTCTGCCGCTGTGGCAATCTTATGCTTCCAATAGAGTCCGGCAAATTTATGGTTCCAATTTGGGATACAGATGATCGCATAGGACTGCTGAGATATTGTTGATATTAGGCTTATGGTCGTATAAAATCGCTGCACATTCTCTTAATGTTTTGATCTGTAGAGCCTCACCCTTGTGGACTCTACTATTATTAAATTTAGAGAATCATGAGAGCACGCCATATGCAGCAACATCTCTCTCTGTTATTTCTCTCCAGCCAAGTAGCTAATATTAAAGTTGAGATGCTTCACAGTTGAGTAAGAAGAGGGGTAACGAGAAATGAATTAAGAAGCATTTTCGAACCTCAAGGGATTACCACACCTGATGCCCGATCCGCTTATCTTATACTCAATTAATTCTTGGCTTGCCTACATAATAGCAAAGCGATATTACCGTCATGAGCACTTTGTATGGTGCTCACCTTTTTTTAATTCAAGAACAATCTCTTCGATTGATTCCACAACGCCTCCCACTTCGAATCCTTACGAGATTTATTGTAATTGGCGAGAAGAAGTTCGAAATGGGGATCGACATAGCGCTAAAGTCAAAGAAAATAAAGTGGGAATTCTTAAAGGCGCGACGGTCAAGAGACAGGCAGGCATAATCTCAGCAGAGCAAGAAAGAGACATCGTTTCCATTGTTGAGATCGCAGAAACAAAAGAGTTCAGACCGCTTATATACATTATCCCCTTTACTGCCGTGTCGAGTATCTTAATAGAAGTACCTATCAAAGAACGTGCCCATCCCCTATCTATTGAATATGTAATTGAGAGTCTCCCCAGGGATCACTTCGACATCATAGAGTTTTGATAGGAGATAATAATGTTTGAGTTTCTGTCTCAGGCTTCTACAGAACAGGCGACGGCCAGTATTCACTATGCGACCCGTCTGATTCGGCATGTGAAATACCTGAGGGGTGCAAAAGACGGATTAAGAGTTAAAGACTTAAAAAGTGAGCCTTCGGCGGATGATGAGTCCTTGGCGAACAGAATTATTTCTGAAATAGAAACAAAGGAGCAGTCTTCACTCGCAGAGCTTGATAATGTGAAGGCTGAAGAGTATATCCAAGCGCTTGCTGATATTTTGCAATCTCTATTGAAAGACAATTTAAAGTATGACGAAGGGCGGGGGGAAAAACTTCTAGGCGAACTGCGGGAGGATAAGTCATATGCGTCGCCATATCAAAGCGTGCGCCGTTTAAGCAACTTCAGTAGCAAGACCGTTCGGTGGATATCCGGTTGTGCCCTCCTTGTCTCCCTTCTGATATTTCTTTACGGCATTGACATAGCCCAAGAATTAAAAGGATTTTATCGCCAGCTACAAAACAACCCAACTATGATCGAAGGGGTTATCGCTGTATTAAATATAGTGTTAGCTTTTTATGTATTATTAGATTCACGAATTTTTCGTCCAGTCAGCTTGTCTGATGAAAACTCACCCGCATCAAATTCTTTTAGGCAATTGTTGCTGGGATGGCGACTCTTGTGGTTCACCTGGATACTCTTCTACGGATGTTTAGCTGCCCAATGGCTTCACCTCATTGGCGGCGTTACATCAGAGATCTTAGGCCATGTATCAGAATTACTTAATATGATTAATGGCTTCTTCTTTTACTATTTATTCTTTGTCCTAGACCAACCAAGCGTGCCAACAGCGGCAGACCCCGAGCGGGCAAATCCGTTCCGTCGTAATTGTGTCTTCACCTTCTTACTTGGGATAATTATCTATGATCTGTCAATATTCCTTTTGTGGAATAGTTCTGTCGGAGGAGGTAAAGCGCTTTTACCGAAGCTCGTCCCCGCCTACATCGCTGTAGGGATGGCATTTTTCTTTGGCAGACTTGATAGCCATTATCTAAAGTTACCTAGAATTATCCTGGCACCGCTTTATCTTTACGCAGTCATCCAACTGTTTTGGGAGCACAATACCTTCGCAAATAATAAAACATTCATCCCTGAACGAGTCACCATATTTAGCGTTGCCTTGATATTAAAGTTCGTAGTCTTCCTTACGCTCTCTAAATTAATCCGACATGAACGTTTCCGTCAGTATTTCGTTATTGCTGAGAAAGGATTAAGAGAAAATTAGAAGCATATACACTGAACCGTCTATCGCTCCTGCTTAGTCTTCAAACAAGAGCCCCGTAAATGCTGCGTCTTATTCGATAGAGGATAGCTATTGGTCAGGTGATTGTTTTGAGTGTTAATCTTAATTAACGGCCTCATTCGCTGATGATTTTGCTGTGTCCACTTTCTCATGGGCGAATAAATCTTAACTGAAATATCCAATCCTAATACTCTTGTGCGAACTTTCGGCAAGCTGTTGATTCCAATTTGTACTTTCGGCAAATAGATGATTCCATTTGTGGTACTTGGCGAATTTTGAACGACCGAAATCCGAAGCTTTTGTTGCGCTTGCGGCCAAGTCATGCGTCCAGTCGCGGCCAATTTATGGTTCAAGTCACATGTATGTTCGATCATAAAGTGAGAAAGCTTGTGGGCCTTGTAGGCGATTAAGGAAAGTGGACAGAAACTATAACCCTGCCGCGCCGTACGGGCTGAAGCAGGGTTTTGGTTCGTTCTGGGAGCTGTTAACAACTGACGGGATTTCCAGCTGCTACGTTTTTAAGAAGATTCGCCTTCGTGAGTTGAGTCATTGTCAGGTACGGCCTTACTCCGCCCGCGGTCAGTTTTCCATCCTCAAACCTGTTAAAAATGACAGTATTTTGGTTTCCCTTCTGGAATTAGCATTCAGATTCAGAATTGGATGAGAGAGAAAGCGTCGCACGTCACCTCTTCGCTCATCGGCGAGAAGGCTGATGGGGCGCGTTTTTGATATATCACGAAAAGGAGCATCGAATATGGAGATCAAGCCGCAGGCGATGGCGATGCCAAGAGATACCTCAACACTGGAACAGGGTAAGTACGGCCCCATCTTACCGAAGTCTCCCGCTTGTCATGGGTTCACGATCATCGCGAAAATCATCACGGGCCGCGAGCCCGTCTTTTACGAGTACGCGCAGAACATAGAGAAGGCGCTCGCCGCCCAGTCCAATGTTCTCGCCCCGCTCAAGCTGCATTATCTGCGCTGGGTGCTCTTTCCCATTAACGGAGAGACCTACTTCATGTACCAGGGGATTTTCGATACGGACTTCGACAAGTACACCGAAGACGCCGTGGCGCTTTTCATCAGCCTCGGCGTGAACACTGTTTTCGAAAACCTCGAAGGCTTTCCCGAAGATTGGAAGGCCAACCCCGAGGCGTTCATGAGGTTCGTCAGAGCGCACCAGTGCCCCAGCTTCATGGAATACGGGGAGTACCCCTACTTCAGCGCCGACGAAATCAAGAAGGCTTTGAAGGTCAAGAACGCTGTGTCCGAGATGCTCGACCAGTTGCAATAAGCAGGTCTGTTTAAGGAGGCGCGAGAATGAGCGAGACGAAGATTGCCCGGACCTATAACCAGAACCATGTACCGAGAAAACAGAGGCCCGGCCAGCGGCGTGTGAGCATCTACATCGCCTGGAGTTACCCCGCCGAAGCGGGGAGGAATCCTGCCGAACTGGATAACCGATTCTCGACGATGACCGAGGTGCGGCGTGTCGCGTGGCCCGCGTACGAGAAGCCCGAATGGTCTGACCCAATGCAGTTCCAGCAGGGCATCGCGGGCGCGCTGGAACTCTTCTTCTGGGCCTTCGCGCCCTTCCAGCAGTTCGTGGGCGAAATAACGGGTCAGGTGGTTCCTGTCTTTCAGCGAATCGATCAGGCAGGTTTCAAGCTGCCGCTAGACGAACGTGTGCTGGCGGACACGGACACCCTGCTCGTGTTCGGGCTGGATCATAACGTCACGCAGCAGGAGGCCACGCTGGCGGAGATGGAGGCGGTGAATCAGTTTCTCGCGCGCGAAGGGACTTGCCTGATTCTCGGCCCGCACCACGAGGTCGGAGTTTCGGAGGACGCGCAGGTGCGAAACACCGAATACCGCCATCATGGCGACAGACTGGTGCCGCGCCAGCAGTGCTTCGGACTCTACACCAGATCACTGATGAAGGGACTCGGGATACCCGTCGAGAACCGTTACGGCCTGCGCCCCTTGCGCGACCCGGAGACAAAAAAGCTGGCCCCTTTGTCAATCAATAGAGACCTGGACACCAGGGGATGGTTGAGGGGCGTCACGACTTTTAACTTCCACATGCACCTGCCGCATTACGCCGTCACGACAGACGACACGGAAGCGGTTCACGTACTGGCGAGACAGCCGATTGATATGTCAAAACCTCATCCCTTCACGGAAGCGGGAAACACTGAGTTCAATATGTGCCTGTGGGTGCCCCCAGGCGAGACTCGCGCGGGCGATGTTCTCTTTGCCGATTCGACCGTGTTCAGCACGTTGTTCGGAGCCGACGAGAGTCTGCACAACTTCTGGCGGAATATCGCCACGGCGAACTGAGGCCGTACCGGAAAAGCGTTGGCCCCGTGTGACGGAAGAGGTGAAGACCCATGCTTGAGCTTGACGACATCCAAAGCGGAGTCCTGCGACCACGGCCTGCTCCTTATGTGGCGACGTACATAGTGCTTCGCATTGACGACCGCAAGGCGGGACGGGAATTGATGCGGCGGGCCAGCCGTGTCGTGACCTCCGCCGCAAACCCGACCAGCCCTCTGGCAGACACATGGGTGAGCGTCGCGCTCACCTATCAGGGTCTCAAGGCGCTCGGCGTACCTCAGAATTCGCTCGACAGCTTCGCCTGGGAATTCCGTCAGGGGATGGCGGCGAGGGCGAAAGAACTGGGCGACACAGGCGAGAGCAGCCCCGAAAACTGGGAGCATCCACTGGGGACCGAGGGTGTGCACGTCATCATCGTTGCCGTCTCGCCCGATGAGGGGCATCTGGAAGCGGCGCTTGAGCCTGCCCGCAAGGCTTACCGCGAGATGACCGGGATCGAAGCCATCTGGCGACAGAACTGCCACGCCCTGCCTTCGGAAACAGAGCCGTTCGGATTCAGGGACGGCATGAGTCATCCGGCGATTGAAGGGAGCGGCATTGCCGGAAGTAATCCGAAAGAACAGCCCCTCAAGGCTGGGGAGTTTGTGCTCGGGTACCCGGACGAGTTGGGCGGCGTTCAGAAGACCGAACCCGAAGTCCTGGGGCGCAACGGAACTTACGTCGCCTTTCGCAAGCTACACCAGCGTGTGGCCGAGTTCCGCAGCTTTCTGAAGACGAACTCGCCCGGCCCGGAGGATGAAGAGTTGATGGCGGCAAAGATGATGGGTCGCTGGCGCAGCGGTGCGCCGCTGGCCCTCTGCCCCTTCCACGACAACCCCGAACTGGGTGCCGACCCGCGACGCAGCAACGATTTTCTCTATCGCGAAGATGACCCGACGGGATTCAAAACTCCGTGTGGCTCGCACATCCGGCGCACGAACCCGCGCGACGCCGAGATAGCCGGCGTGGCGAGGATTCACAGAATGATACGGCGCGGAACTGCGTACGGCCCGCCACTGCCTGACGGCGTGCTTGAGGATGACTGCGTGGACCGAGGGTTGATGTTCGCCTTCGTTGGCGCATACATAGGCCGTCAGTTTGAGTTCGTTCAATCTCAATGGATCAACGACGGACTTTTCATCGGGGCCGGAGATGATAAAGACCCAATCATGGCATCGGGCAGCAATGCAGGCAGCTTTACTGTGCCGCGCAGACCTGTTCGCAGGCGTCTCCAGGGCATCCCGCACTTTGTCGTCACTCGCGGCGGTGAGTATTGCTTTATGCCCGGATTGCGGGCGCTGCGCTGGCTCTCTGACTTGCAAACTTAATGGAGAGTTTTTCAGTCGCACGTGGCCGGTCGAATTAGTGGCGGGAGCGGCTTTGTAGACATGGACGGGAGCTAGAGAAACAATGAGGGACTTTCTTGCCCGCGCGCTGATGAACATTGCCGACCGGGTAGGTGGGCCGATGACTTTTCGACTCATTCTTCAACCGCTGATGGCGGCTCTGTTGGCATTGCGCGCCGGGCTGAAGGATGCTCGTGAAGACCGACCGCCTTACTTCTGGGCTGTGTTGACAAACCGGATGCACCGACCGGACCTGCTGCGCGAGGGGTGGAGGGCGGTTGGCAGAGTCTTCATTTTGGCCGTGGTTATGGACATCATTTATCAGTGGATCGTCCAACGAGGGGTCTATCCCGGAGAGGTGGTAATCGTCGCCATCATCCTGGCCGTCGTGCCATACCTGCTGATTCGTGGCCCGGTCAACCGCATTGCGCGGCGGCGTCAGCGCGACGGCAAAAGGTTGGCGGTCAAGAGTGACTAAACCCGCGCTGCATCTCAGAGAAGAAATATGATAGACGTGCTCGTCATTGGTGGCGGCCCAGCCGGTGTGGTTGCCGCGCTCCGCGCTGCGGACCTGGGCGCGAAGACGGTGCTCGTGACCCGTGACGAGTTTGGCGGCATGGCGGCCAATGACGGCCCGGTTCCGGTGCGCACGCTGGCTCACGCTGCACGGCTCATGAGAGACGCCCGCCAGCTCGGTCGTTACGGCATAGTCGTCGGCGAGCCGCAGCTTGACTACACGCGACTGCTTGCGCGGGTGCAGGAGGTTGTCAGCGATGTGCGCGCGCATTCCACCTTCCGCGAGCAGATAGACTCTCTCGGCGTGGTTGTTAATGAAGGATGCGGCACCGCACGTTTCGCTGACCAGCACACCATTGAGACTGAGAGCGGGCTGCGGTTGCGCGCCGACAAGATCATCATCTGCACGGGTGGGGAGGGCCGCCGACTCTCCGTCCCCGGCTCCGAATTCACCGCCACGCACAGCGATGCGTGGGGGCTGACTTTCGCGCCGCCTTCGATGATCGTCATTGGCGGGGGAGCAACCGGGGTCCAGGTCGCCTCCATCTTCAACGCCTTCGGCTCGCGAATCCAACTCTTCCAGACAGGCCCGCGCATTCTGCCGACCGAAGATGAAGAAGTGTCGGCGGCTGTGGCCGAAGCTTTACGCGAGTCCGGCATCGTGGTCAGGGAAGACTTCGGCTGTATAGAGTCGTTCGAGAAGACCCCTTCGGGTGTGCGTATGTTCTTTACCAAAGAAGGCACACGGGAAAGTGTCGAAGCGGCCCTGGCCGTGACGGCCATCGGTTGGGTGGCAAAAACGGACGGATTACAACTCGCCCACGCGGGCATAGAGACCGACGCCAGAGGCTTTATTCGCGTTGACGAGTTTCTGAGAACCTCCGCGCCACACGTCTTCGCCGCAGGCGATGTGATCGGGCGGCTGATGCTGGTCCCGCAGGCGATTCAGGAAGGCTTCGTCGCGGCCACCAATGCGATCCGAGGCGCGACGATGAAGTCCCTCGACGAGGTCGCGCCGATCGGCAGTTTCACTGACCCGGAGTACGCGCAGGTAGGCCTGACAGAGGCGCAGGCGCGCGCGACCCGAGAGGTCGTTGGAGCCACAGTTTGCTTCGACTCTACGACTCGCACGATCATTGACGGTCAGACGAGGGGTTTTTGTAAGCTGATTGCAGACCGGCAGACGCGCCAAATCCTGGGCTGCCACGTCGTCGGAGAGCGAGCGGTCGAAATCACACAGGCGGCGGCCATAGCCATCGCTGCCCGTATGCGTGTGGACGAGCTGGCTCAGGTGCCACTCTCCTTTCCAACCTATGTAGGGATTCTCGGCCGCGTCGCGGCGAAGGCCACACGCCTGCTCAATTTGAATATGAATCGGCAAGCCAGCCAGTTAGAAGACGCCTGACGCTTTTCCTGTCGGCCTGTCAGATTCATGAGGATGAGGTGGCCCTTTCTTCCAGGCGCGGAGCCAGAAGAATACTTTTTACTCGACAGCTTTTTGAACAGCCTCTAAATGTCAGGGGATGCCAGAACGTTCACTAAATTACTGCCAGTCTTTGCTTGAGTCGCAGTGCCAGTATATGGCTTGGCACTCGATAGCCTTTGGCGAACGAATCCTGACCATCGTGTATTCTCTGTCTCGGGGCAATTTATTTGGATACCTAATGCCGTACTTCGGGTTTAATCCCTCCGCCCCTGCGTACACAAGAGTGAATTTGTTCCCGAACTGATCAATGACCTCTATCTCAGGATTGATGACTTCACCGTCAGGTAGAAGTATGCCTTTCCCTTTATTCGGGCCCTGACCTTCCCCATGGAAGTCGTCCTTGAATGGCGGCTTTAACTCTAAGACCACCCACTGAAATGTCTTATCAGCTTTCAAGTTGGTCCCAGGATTAAGTTCGATCCACCCATCACTGATTGTAACCAGGCTGGAAATCTTCGTCCGATATGAGTCGCGCAGGCCAGGCAGTTGCATACTCGTCATCGCCATGTCGCCTCGAAGGCCAATTGTTTTAATAATCAAACAAGGCTTTGTGTTGCTTACACGACTACGCCAGAAGTGTCAACATGGGCGGGATTCAGGTAGTGGTTCAGTTTCAGACGGGGCGAAGGAAAGGCGGTCTCACGCTGGAGGCGCAAAGACGCGAAGGAAAGCACGCAAGGTAATGAGGCACTCAACCTCTTCGCGTTCTCCTTTGCGTCTTTGCGCCTTTGCGTGAAATTCCTCCCTGATAAAGACGGCCCACAACTTCAACCCGAACCACTACCGGGATTCACCTCCGGCCCCGCGTAAGCCTTCAGGAGGGAAATCTACCCTGGATAAGGCTCCTTAGCTGACAACGGCATGGACCCGACCCGGAGCTGGCGCGGTTGCCGTCCGCCAGTTTGAATGCCTCCGAAAAGGACATGCTCAGAAAGGGTAATTGAATTTCCAGTCTGCCGGGAGTGGCGTGCGGCCCATCCGCCGCTCGGCCGCTTCGTAAGCCCCCCGCGCCTCCCGCTCCGACTCACCCAGTAGAATCATCCGCTGCTCCACCGTCAGGGTCGCCGTCGTCAGCCCCCTTAAATGTTCCACTATGTCCGACCATCTAGTTCGCCAGACGCGCGCCGTGCCGTCTTCCGCGGCACTCACGACGCGCGCCCCATTCGGCGAGAAGCTGGCGCTCATTACCGGCCCGCCGTGTCCGACGAGGTTGATTGGCCGGCCGCTGCCGTCCGCCTCCCAGACGCGCACGGCGGCGTCCATGCCCCCGCATGTGACTATGCGTCGGCCGTCTGAGCTAAACATCACGGTGGAGACGGAGCCAGTATGAGCGATGTCCATGACGTTGCGGAGAACGATAGGACGGCCGGAGCCGTCGGCCCTCCACACCCACACTCGCCCGGCCGACGACGTGGTCACCACCGTCTCGCCCGTCGGACTGTAGGCGCAGCTTTCCATCCATTCCTGTCCGGGATTGGCCCCGCTCAAGACCACTGGAGGTGTCGCCCCGTCGCTCTGCCAGATTCGCGCTGTGCCGTCCTTAGACACGGTGAGAACGCGGCTCCCGTCCGGGCTGAACGCCCCGTCGAAAACTGTCCCGGTGTGACCGTCCCTGCCGCCCAGCAAGATAAATTTACCCGAGCCGTCCGCCGCCCAGACTCGCGCCGTGCCATCGTCGTAAGTCGCCAACACACGGCCGCCGTCCGGGCTGAATTCGGCATGCCAAACGTCGCCTGCTTTGGCGTCGAGGATCGTCGGGCCGCCCTGCCCTTCTAAGGGCCAGAGCCGCACTGTGCCGTCCCTGGACCAGGTTAAAAGTTTTCTTTCGTCCGGGCTGAACAGGACGCCGTTCGGGGCTCCCTCTTCGTGCTTGCCGATGGCTCTGGACGGCACTGCTCCGGCCGCGTCGGCGATCTCCCAGAGTCTCACCGACCCGTCCTCGTGCGCGGTGGCGACCAGAGAAGCGGCGCGGTTAAACACGGCCCCCTTGACGTTCCCCGCCTTGGCGTCGAGTTCGATTTTCCCGCCCGCGCCGCCCTGTAGCCAGACGCGCGCGACCCCGTCGCTCGAAGCGGTCAGCACTTTGCTCCCGTCGCTGCTGAAGGAGGCCGCGTAGACCGGCTTCGGGTGATTGAGCACGAGGGGTTCGGCGGGCGTGGACAAAGACCAGACTCGCGCCGTGCCGTCGTCAGCCCCGACGACGAGTTGTGTGTCGTCCTTGTTGAAGGCGGCGACCTCCGCCCCCAGGTGGCCGCGCAGCTCCGCCGGCTGGCTCGCGTTGTTCGCGTCCCAGAGCCTGACGACGCCGTCCTCAGAGAAAGTGAGGACGCGCGAGCCGTCGTGAGTGAACGCGGCCTGGCTGACGCTCAGCGCGGTCTCCTGCGATTCGGGGGAGGACTTCCCGAACAGGTCTATGAGCCAGAACCGGACGTTCGGGTCGAAGACGCTGACGGTCTTGCCGCTCTCGGTCTCCCAGACTCTGGCCTTACCGTCCGAGGAGGCGGTGACGGCGCGCGAGCCGTCCGAATTAAAGTCGAGGGAGTTGACGCGGTCGTCGTGTGCCAGGACTACGGGCTTGGAGGTTTGGTCCAGGCGCTCTACCAGGGCTTGCTTGTCGTGGACGAAGGCGACGTGCGAGCCGTCCGGGCTGAACGTGACGGAGTCCACTCTGACCTGTGGGAACTCTTTGTCGAACTCCGCCGGCCTCTTCAAAGCAGTCTTGACGGACACCTCGCCCTGCCCGCTCAGTTCGAAGGCCCAGACGGAAGCGTCGTCGGCCGCGGCCCACCCGCTCAGGCTCTTGTCGCTCAGCCAGAGGCGCGTGACGTTGCGGTTGTCCGGGAGCGCGAGCGCCGCGCGCGCCGTCCCACCGAGTTGCCAGAAGGCGGCCCTGCCCTGAGAGACGGTCGCCAGCCAGCGGCCATCGAACGTGAACTGCACGCGCTCGACGGCCTCATCGTGGCCCAAGACCTGACCTGCCCCGGCCCCGTTCGCGGGCCAGACGCGCGCCGTCTTGTCGCCGGAAGCGGTCGCCACGAGCGAGCCGTCGGGGCTGAAAACGGCGTCGGTCACGGCCCCCGAGTGCTGGCCCAGAATCAAGGGGTCGCCCCTGCCGTCGGCCGACCAGAGGCGCGTCGTCCCGTCGAGTGAGGCCGTCAGGACGTGGCTCTGGTCGGGGCTGAAAGCGACCTTCGTGATGCGGCCGGTGTGCCCGCGCATGACGGTCCGGGGCAGTTGCGACGAGGCGAGCCTTTCCGCCACGCGCATCCCACCTTCAGGCTCTTCGTCCGGGGAGAGTTCTGTCAGCAGCAGGGCCGCCGTCAGCGGGTCGAAAGAAGCGTCCGCCGTCTGGACGATGGCGTTGGCCCGCGCCCTGCGGGCCTGCCATTTGGCGACCACGGCCTGCCAGATCGCCACGCCGGCGACGGCGATTAAAACGGCCGCGACGATGATCGCTATGGTCGCCTGTCGCCGCCGCCTTTTCAGTTGCTCGCGCTCCCAGACGGCCGCCAGCGGCCCGTACTTGTCCGCCTCCCACCCAAGCAGGTCGCTGGCAAGGCGGACCAACTCGTCCTCATAGTCCCGGACCTTAACCGTGCCGGCCTGCTTGTCGGACCCTCTCAGGTCATACCAGATTCGCGTCTGGTGAATGTTCGCCGCCCGCAGCTCTGCGGGGAAGCATTCGTCGGGCTGGTTGATTGGGTCTTTGGCCTCAGTCACCACGGGCAGAATCCACTCCGCCCCACTGTGATCGAGCGCCCATGATATCTCCTTCGACATCCAGGCCGAAGCGACGGCCCCCGGTGAACATAAGACGATCAGGTAGCGGGACTTGACCAACTCCGCACGGATGATGTCCCAGACCGGGTCGTCCTGTTCTAAAGGCACCGCGCCACGGTTGACCGGGAGCTTGAAGTCGCTGCCGTCGCGACAAATTTGCAGCCGGCGGATGGTGGAACCGGCCGGGGCGTGGATGCGGTGGAAGGACTCTAAAAACGACTCGACCTTCCGCGCCCTGTTATAGTCGTAGCGGCTTGAGTAACTGATGAACGCGTCGTACTGATAGGAGGGCGCGGCGGAAGCAATCGCCTCAAGCTCCGCGGTCGCCCCTTCGGGCCGTGCCGAAACGGAAGTATCAGTCTTCATAAACAACTCTCCCGCGCGAAGCTTGTCTCAGACGTTGGCCGTGTCAACCACTGGACTGTTGACGCGCGTGAAAGTCTACCCCACAGTAGAGTGTCATGGGGACCTCCTCGCGCGTCTTAAGCCGAGGGCGTCCCCATGCTCTCGAAAGCTTTGAGTTCTGCCGTCTCCTTTCTTGTTGTCTTCCTACCATCCAAACCGTGATTGCTTCCTCGGTACTTTTTCAGAAAAGAAGGACCTCTTCTCTTTTAAGGACCGCAGTAGGTGACCTGACAGGAGCCGTTGACTATCGTGCAAGAGGTCGCCCCGCCAAATATCCAACACTCATAATGCGTCGTCGCCCAGTGGCATGTCGTGTAGCAGTTTTGTTGCGGCGCGGGAGCATTACCGGATGAATGCGCCCTTTCAAGAGTCTGTCCCTGCTCAGTCTCCGGCGGCATGTAATCCAGACGGCTCTTGGCGCTCTCTGTCCACGTTGCCCCATCGTCATACTTTGCGGCGCTCACGCCAACGCTAATGACGAAGCTCCCGTTGAGCACTTCCTCAGCCTGATAAAGCTTCGCAAATGTGACGACCGGATATTCTATTTCGCGGACCTCTCCCGCCGGCACTCCGCCTCTAATCTGAATCTCCGGTGTCTCTCCCTGTCGCAGGATAACTTCCGGGTTTGACTCCATCGAGAGATACCATCTGAGACGAACTGCGCTCACATTCCTGGACCGGCTCAGGATGCCGACCTTTGTCACAGTCAGCCCTTTGTCCGCTTCGGTCGTCACGCTATGGACGACAACGGGATTAGCTCTATAGCTCGACTCCAGATACGGAGTATCCGTCAGTGTCCAATTACCTTGTGGGAGGCGTGTCACCCCTCCTCCGCCATCTTTGCCCAAGCTTGTGCTTCGGTAAGCCATCACGAGGATTGCCACGAGGAGGAGGATGAGAGCGCCCAGCTTCTTTGCTTGTTTCATAATCTTTCTTCCTTTCCTGACTTCAGAGTGAAGGCCACTGACGGGCCAGAGCCCCTCTACCGCAGAGCGGGCTTACTTTCGCTTCAGAGAAGCAACCGCACCGCCACATGGTAAAAGGCGGACAACATATTTGAGGCTGTCTGACAGCACTCTTTTGTTCTGGGCGATTAGGCAAACCGGCAAGTGAGGAAAGACTGCCATCAATTTGTCTTGCTATGTTGGGAAGAGGTTAGTCCTGTAGTCGGAGGATGTCAATAATTAGGCTCTCTTGCAAAAACAGCGGTTCAGAATATGATTCATCATCTCGCGCTCTTAACAATAATCATTGGGCTACATTCTTGAGGCACAATTCATCACCGTTCAAGTGGCGTCACTACGAGCCGGAAATCATCCTGCTCTCAATAACGTCATTGAGCAGGACCATCGATTCATCAAGCAGCGAGTGCGAGCATGTCCAGATTATCGCTCGTTCGATACCGCCGAGCGATCCATATCCCGTTTTAAGATGATGGACGACTCCTCATAACCTGCGGATCGGTTGCCAACGTTAAGATTACCTTGATGTCGCGGGGGCTTTGAATAGGCAAGCCCTGACATTCTATTCAACGTCAGGTACTGGGCTGAAGATGATAGTTCCAGTGTTATTTCGGTGCGTTACATGGTGATGGCAATAAGGCGACCTTGCAAACCACGGTCTTTCGTCAGCCGAGTCTTATCGTTGTAGATAAACTAAAGTGAGGGGCCTCTAACTTTTACGACGTGGGGGGCAGTAGTTGGATAGTATCGGCAGGTAACAAGACGGCGCACTCTGAGCTGCGCCGTCTTGAGGAGAAAAAATGCGTCACGTAAAGCCTTTCAGCGATGCCATACAGCCCGATGAGATCAACAGCTCGCCGGAGGTCTCCATCCTGCTTAAGGCGAGCCAAAGTCTCAAACCGGTAGGCGGGGCTGCTAACCAGACCGACTTTAACTATCTTTTCCCCGAACTCCAGAAAGACTCTACGGCCCTTCTTCCCACGTCCGCGAGCACGGTGCAGGCTCTCAAAGACCTGGGCGGCACCATGAGCGAGCCGGGCACCGAGGAGTCACTCGACTCGGAAATCCCATCGGCCTACGTGTACTTCGGGCAGTTCATCGACCATGACATCACGCTGATGGACCTGCGCCAAGACTTATCCGACCCCAATCTTGTGCCCTTAACCCCGGCGCAAATAAGCGCCATCAACAATCTCCGAAGCCCGCGGCTCGATCTCGACAGCGTGTACAGCAACGCCCCCCCCGCCGGCGACGACCAACTGCTGGTCGGCGAGGTGTTCGATGGAGGCCAGCTCCCGCCGGGCAAGCCGGATCGCTTCTTCGACCTCCCGCGCTTGCCCCGTTCCGACACAGACCCCAGGTACGACCGCACGCCGCGCATCGGGGACGCGCGGAACGAAGAGACGATCACCATCGCCCAACTCCACGTGGCCTTCCTGCGCGCGCACAACGCCATCGTAGAGGCCGGCTACGACCACTGCGCGGCGCGCTCACTGCTGCGCCGGTACTACCAGTTAATCCTCGTCCACGACTTCCTGCCGCGGGTCGCGGACCCGGAGGTCGTGACGGAGATGCTGTCGGGGCCGTGGAAGCACTACAACCCGGACGAGGGCCAGTTCTTCATGCCGCTCGAATTCAGCGGCGCGGCGTTCCGCTTCGGACACAGCATGGTCAGGGGCCGCTACCGCATCAACCTCTTCAGGACCGAGTTCCTGCCGCAACTCTTCGACGCCCTCGCGAATTACGAGAGGCTGGCGGACAACTGGGTCATTCAGTGGGAGAACTTCTTCGAGGGCGGGCCTGAAGTTAACAAGGCGCGCTTGATAGACACGCAGGTGGCCGCGCCGCTCTTCAATCTGCCGGGTCCGAAAGGCCAGGCGATCAGGCTACCCGTCCAAACTCTCCTGCGCGGCTACATGCTGAGCCTGCCTACCGGGCAAGCCGTCGCGCAGGCGCTCGAATTGAAACCCGAAGAGAGGATGTCGGATGAGGACATCGAAGCAGTCGCCGCGCGCCTCCCCGACGGCGCGCAACTCGCTGAGCTGCGGAAGGAGAGAGTCACGGACGACGGGAAGGAGAAGTGGAAGCTCTCGGCCCGCACGCCGCTCTGGTTCTACATCCTGGCCGAGGCCGCGCACTCGCGCCTGGTGCTCAAGCGGGGCGATCACCTCGGCCCGGTCGGGAGCCGTCTGGTCGCAGGCGTGCTCGCTGCCCTGGTCCGCAGAAGCAAAGACTCTATTCTGAAAATTCCGGGCTGGCCGCCGGCCCGTGATCTGAAGTTTACCCTGTCCGACTTGCTGCGCCTCGCGGGGGCGTTGTGAGTGCCGGCGCGCGTTGCGCGCTCCGGTCAGGACAATTTACCGGGCCGGCCGCGGTCGGCCCCGCGGAGGAGAGACATGCCAAGACACATTAGACAGACGATACAAGACCGTATAGTCGGCCCGATCAATATAGAGAACGGCCAGAACCCGCCGGGCAATTCGCGCACGGCGAAGAGACTGAGCGAGCTGGCGCAGGCTGTCATAACAAATGGACAGCGAGACGCCAACGGCGCGCTCACGCCGGCCTGGAGGGAGTACACGACTTTCCTGCTCACAGGGTTTGTCCAGGGTGCCGCCGCCGACGCGAACGATCTAAACCGGCTCTTGCCGGAGGCCGATCCTACCGGCGACACCCCCGAGCGTGCGCTGGAAAGGTGCTACCTCGTCGCCAACGGGATGTGCGGGACGGGGACGGGGAGCGGAATCCTCAACCAGGGGATTCCGACGGTCCACTTGGATGAGTAGCCGCCTTCGGCGCGGACCACGCGAAGATGGACACTGGATTTGATGATGGCGGCGACGCACGCGCGCTGGCCGACTCGCTCTGCGGCGAGTGGGAGCGGCTCTGCGCGGAGCACCTCCCCCTGGCCCTTGAGGGACTGTTCTGGAGGTGTAGCCGCGGGCGCGCGCCGGGCGACATCGAGCAGGGCTGGAAGCTTCACGTCTCGGCCACGGTGCTGACGGCCAGCGACACCCTGAGGCGAGTCGCCCCGCTGCTCCGCGCGCGCGGGGCTCGCTTCAAGGCCCCCTCCTCACTGCGCGGGTTGCAGCAACTCAACTGCGGGCTCATCTACGGCTACAGCCAGATCGGCAAGTTCATCACCGTCTACCCGCGCTCGGAAGAGGAGGCTGTCTCGCTCGCTCGCCGCCTGCACAGGTTGACGCGCGGGATGAGCGCCCCAACCGTGCCCTTCGACCGGCGGCTCGCGCCCGGCAGTTGCGTTTACTACCGCTACGGCTCGTTCACGGGCATGGAAATGGAGAACGCGGACGGCACGCGCACGCCCGCCATGCGCGACCCGGCGGGCAGGCTGGTCGCCGACTTGCGCGTGGCGGCGGAGGCCAGGCCCGACTGGGTTTCGGACCCATTCGTCGCGCCACGTGCGGGCCGCAAAGCCGCCCGAGCCGAGAGCCCCCTGGCGACCACCTTCCGCGCGTTCCAGGCCCTGACGCAGAGGGGCAAGGGCGGCGTCTACAAGGCCCTCGACCTGAGCGCGTATCCGCCGCGCTTCTGCATTTTGAAGGAGGGCCGTGCGTGCGGCGAACTCGCCTGGGACGGCCGCGACGGGAGGCGGCGTGTCCGGCACGAAGAGGCCGTCCTCGCCTCGCTCCGCTCGGCGGGCGTCCCCGTCCCCAGCGTCTACTCGTCGTTCGAGGCGGAGGGCAATCATTACCTCGTCACAGAGTACGTCGAGGGCCAAACGTTGCACTCGCTCTTGAGTAAGAGGCGAAGGAGGCTCAGGCTCTCGGCCGCCCTGGGCTACGGCGCGCGCCTCTCCGCTCTGCTCTCGCGCATTCACGCCGCCGGTTGGGCCTGGCTGGACTGCAAGCCCGGAAACGTCATCGTGACGAGCGGTGGCGTGCTGCGCCCGTTGGATTTTGAGGGGGCCTGCGCGGCCGGGCGGCCCGACCCGTTTCCGTGGAGCACGACGGCCTTTACGCCGCCGCCTCACCCGGACGTGACGACCTCGGGCGCACACGACGACCTGTACGCGCTCGGCGCGGTCATCTACCTGTTGGTGACGGGGAGACTGCCGGAGCCGCGCGCGCTCGCGCCCGTCGAGAAGTTGAGGCGGGGCGTGCCGGTGCGCGTGCGCCGTGTCGTGGCCGAACTGCTCGACGCGGACCCGCGCAACCGCCCAGGCGCTTCGGTCGTCGCGGAGGAGTTGAATTCGGCCCTCACGGCGTAAGGTTGAGCCGCCGCGCCAGGTCCGCGAACCTGGAATCCGGGTGGAGATCGTCGTAGATGGGGTCGGTTGTCAGGAAGATGAGTGTCGTGAAGTGTTCGGCGTGTGACCTCTCCAGCCACTCGAAGGCTCTGTCCCGGTCGCCGAGCCCGGTGTAGATGATGGCCCTCTCCTGCGACAGCGAGTAGTCGGGCTTCGACATCTCCTGCACGTCCTTCAGGACCTCCGCCGCCTTGCCCGCCTCGCCACTCTTGCCGTAGGCGAACCCCAGTGGGGCCGCCGCCAGGGACTTGTCTTTGGCGTACAACTTCTCAAGTATCTTGATGGCGTCAGGGTAGGCCCGCCGCTTCAGGTAGACGTAGCTGAGGATGTACTGCGCGATCACGTTGTTTGCGTCATCGGCCAGCACTTCGCCGGAGCAGTTCGCGGCCGGGTCGTACTGGCGCGCGAAGTAGAGAGCGCGGCAGACGCCAAGTTTCGCCGCCGGGGAAAACGGGGCGAGATCGCTGGCCTGGCGGCTCTGGGCTATGGCGTCGTCAGGCCGCCCGGTGATCGACAGTAGCTGCGAGTACCAATAGTGCGGCCACGCGTCGTCGGGGTTAAGGGCGATGGCCCGCGTGAACTCTTTTTCGGCCTCCGCCCAGTTCCACTCGAACCTCAGTTTCACGACGCCGAGCGAAGTGTGGGCCTCGGGCAGGCTGTCGTCGAGCCCGACCGCCTTCAGCGCCATGTACCTTGCCTTCTTCAAGACCTCCTCCGCGGGCATATTGCCGAAGGCGGGCGTGTTCAGCTGCATGTAATAATCGGCCAGCCCCGCGTAGGGCTTGGCGAAGGACGCGTCGATTTGGATGGCCCGCTCGTAGTGGGCCTTGATCTCATGGATGTTATCTTTGGTCCTCTTCTCCCAGAGGTTGCGGCCCTGGTAGTACTCGTTGAGCGCCTCGTGATTCTGGGTCGGCCGTGACGCCAGGAACTTCCTCTCGTTTTCGCCGGCCTCCGGGGCGAGCCTGGAGGCGACACCCTCCGACACCTTTTCCTGCAAGTCGAGGACCTGGTCGGGCTGCACGCTATACTTCTCGCCCCAGAGCTGAGAGCCGTCTGACATGTCCAGCAGCCTGATTTGCAGCACCAGCAGATCACCCTGCTGGTCGAGCGTCCCGGCGAGGACCGCGTCTACACGCAGACTGGCCCCGACCTCCAGCGGGTCTTGCTGTCGCCCCCTGTAGCCGGAGACGGCCGTGAAAGCCTTGACCCGCAACGTGGAGAGGTGGGAGAGCTTGTCAATCAAATCTTCGGTTAGCCCTTCGCTGAGCGGGTCCATCGCCGGGTCGGCGCTCACGTTGACTATCGGAAGCACGGCGAGGGTATGAGCCTTACGTGGGCGCAGGCCGACGAGGAACAGCGCGGCGACGAGCAGGGCAAGCAGCAGGAGGGCGGCGACGCGCAGGGCGGGACGCCGCCACCCGCGTCGGGACAGCTCTCCGCGCTCATGCAGAGATCGCAACTCGTAGAGCAGCTCGCTGGCTGACTGGTATCGTTGCTCCTTGTCCTTCTCAAGGCACTTGAAAATGATGCGGCTGAGTTCTGAAGGAACGACATCGCCGTCGTCGCAGGTGAGCGGCGGCGGGCGGCTCGTCAGGATGGCGGAGATGATCTCGGCGTGGCTGTTACGTGCGAAGGGCCGCTTGCCGCTGACCGTCTCGTAGAGCACGGCCCCGAGGCTGAAGATATCGCTCCGAAAGTCGAGCCTCTCGGCCCGCAACTGTTCCGGCGACATGTACGCCACGGTCCCCGCCACCAGGCCGGTTTTTGAGACCTGGCTGGTATCGTCCGTGAGCGGGCCCGCCTCATGCTTGAGTTGGACGGTCTTGGCAAGGCCGAAGTCGAGCACCTTGACCTGACCGGCCGGGGTCACCACGATGTTCTGCGGCTTGAGGTCGCGGTGGATGATGCCGTGGGCGTGGGCCTCTGCCACCGCGCTCGCTAGTTGTGTGGCGTAAGAGATCGCCTGCGCCACGCCGAGGGGCTGCCCACCGATGAGGGCGGCGAGGGTGTCGCCCTCGACGTACTGCATGATGATGAAGTTGTGCCCGTCTGCCTCCTCGAAGCCGTGGATAGCGCAGATGTTGGGGTGCTCCAGCATCGCCACGGACTGGGCCTCTTTGACCAGTTGTCTCCTGGCCCAGTTGTCGCCCACCAGCTTGGAGGAGAGGAACTTGAGCGCGACCTTGCGCCCGAGCCGAGTGTCTTCGGCCAAGTAGACCTCGCCCATCCCGCCCTCGCCCAGCCGGTCGAGAATCTGATACGGCCCGATCACCTTGCCGGCCAGTGACTCCGCCTTGCTGTCGAACAGCACCTTGAGCCCGAGGTCGAAGGCGGGCTCCTCCATGAAGTTCTCCCGCCCCCGGAAGGCAGTGAGCAGCGACTCGACCTCGGCGCGCAGGGCCTCGTCGCCGGGACAGGCGTGCTCCAGGTAGGCGGCCCTTGCCTCGGCGTCGAGGCGTAGCGCCGCATGGAACAGGGTCTCGATGCGCTCCCAGTCTTTAACTTCCATGGCCGATCTCGCGGGCCAACCAGGCCCTCGCCAGGTCCCAGTCGCGCGCGACCGTGACCGGCGACACCCCCAGCACCTCGGCGATCTCCTTGACGGTGAGCCCGCCGAAGTGCTTAAGCTCCACCACGCGCCCCTTCCGCTCGTCAAGCGCCGACAAACGTCGCAGCGCATCGTCCAGGGCGAGCAGTTCTACGGACTTCTCATCCGACACTGCGTCAGCCTCTGACAGTGAAACCTTGTAGGCCCCACCGCCACGCTTGTCGCGTCTGCGGTCGCGCGCGTAATTGAGCAGGACGCGCCGCATGATCTGCGCGGCGATGCCGAAAAAGTGCGCCCGGTTCTGCCAGCTCACGCGGCTCTGATCAACCAGGCGGAGGAACGTTTCGTTGATGAGCGCCGTCGTCTGAAGCGTGTGCTCGGGGCGCTCGCGCCGCATATAGTTGTGGGCGAGCCGGTGTAATTCCCTCTCGACCAGCGGCATCAACATCTCCAGGGCCGCTTGGTCCCCGTTGTTCCAGCAGACAAGCAAGTCAGTTATTTCTGACGGAGAGGACATGACGTTAACCTCTTACGCCGCTAGTTCAATCTCGGTTCCGTCCCTTCAGATGGCCGAAAACGTCTTGGCCGTTGAACCAGTGAAAGAAAGCCCTGCCCGGATGATAGATTTCTGCTCAGGTTGGTGCGTTAACAGGTGAAGAACGACCGACGACGGACTTATGTATCGCTTGATAAAGGTCTACTACTTCCTGCGCCCTCTCCTGGGGAGCGGAGCATTTATATAGCGTCGGCGGCGGCTTTGGCAACGTCTTGCCGGCGTCGCGACGCGCATCCACGGAGACATTTATGACGGACAAGCTGGCTCAGAACGACGCCCCGCAGGCGCAAGATATGACGGACGCGCTCAAAGGCTGGGTGATGGTAGCTCTCACGCTGATCTTCGTCATCCTCTATGGCGCGGCGCTCATCGGTTGGCTGAAGCCCTTAGCCGACGAGAAGATGATCACGCGACTCGAACCGATCATCTTCGTCATCATTGGCTACTACTTCGGTCGCCTGCCCGCGCAGCAGAACGAGAAGACCCTCAAAGACGAAATTATACGCCAGACCCAGAAGGCCGACGCCTCGCAGCACGCCAAAGAGCAATCGCAGCAGGCCAGGGAGGCACTGGAGGAGAAACTGAAGAACGCCGTCGCCTCTATTTCCCAGGCGGTCCAGGTATCGTCCGACAAAGGCGTCTCTGCAAGCGGAGCAGGAGCCGACGCGGGCTTGCGACACGCATTGCTCACAACGCTCAAGATTCTCAACTCGTAGCGCCGCGCCTTCGCTGCGCAAAGAGATTCCTCGCGCGCCGCTTAAATATTACACCGCGAGGAGACCTCCGGTTCGAATTGGGAGGACAGAAGCATGAAATTCGGGATCAAGAATGCAGGGTGTAAGTTAGCCGTTTGGCTGTGCATGTCCATGCTGCTCCACCTTTGTGTCGTGCCCGTGGTTGCACAGAACAGGCAGGAAGACGAACAGCGGCACAAGCGGGCCATCATCATCAACGCCGAGCAGCCCAACGTCTGGACGCTGGAGCAGGCACATTACCTGCTGGCCCAGATGCACCGGCGCAACCTGGACTTGAAAGCCACGGGCCTCGGCGACCTGGACCCCAACGAGATCAATGGCCTCAACTTTGAAGTCATGCGGACGCTGCTGGAGTTCGGCGTTGCCTTCAACGACGCGGACCGCTTCAACAACAGCCTGCTTAAGACCAGAAAGAGCTTCGACGCGGATCGCGCCATCCGGCTGCAAACGCGCCGCGACCAGTTGGCCGACGGGTCGCTCGGCATGTCGCGCGACATCGCGCGGCTGGAGCACGAGCGCGCGCTCGCCAAGAGTCAGGAGGATAAAGACGAACTCGCCGCGGCGATTGCCGAGAGGACCGCCGTGCGCGACGGGATTGATAAAGAGGTCGCGCGCCTGGACGAAAACCTGAAGACGGCCGGCGGCCCCACGGGCGAACTCCAGGCGACCGAGCCGCCGCCGCCCGCCGACGCCAGCCGCCTGCCCCAGAGCACGTTCGACGACGCCTTCAAGGACGTGACCAGGCAACTGATTGAACGCTTCAACCAGGCCCCGAAGCTCAACGCCACACTCCGGCTCGACAATTTCTTACAGTTGCAATACGAGATTATCGCCAAGCAGCTCACGCTCCTGCGCGACGAGGTCGGCCCCGGCCAGCGCATCGTCTTTCTCGAACTGCCGCAGACCGTCAACGCCACCTACGACAAGGCCAACAACAAGTGGGCACAGTCGTGGTGGAAGATCGTCGCGTACACGGAGCCGATGCCGAAGCCGACGCCCACGCCCCGGCCGTGGCCTTCACCCTCGCCGTCGCCTTCGCCGGACACGTCCGACCCCCAGCAGATACAGTATTCACAACTCGAAACCCGCGACGTTTACACACAATCGGGGCGGCAGATCGAGGTCAAAGAGTACAAAGGGCGGCGGGTTCAAGTTGAGGCCGACCCGACCAGGAACACGAAACAGATAGTCGAAGACGCCATTGACGCGATCACGCACAACGGCACCAGCAGTAAAGTCATTTACCACTCGCTCGACGCGCAGCTCGACGCGCAGACCCCGGCAGGCGGCGTGATGCCCGAAGACCCGTCCGTGCGTACCGTCGAGCTGATCCCGCGCCAGAGTTCGCTCAACGTCAACGACATCAAGCTGCGGGCGCGCTCCGGCGCGCTGACGGCGGTCGCCAGAACCCTCTTCGGTTTCGGGGCGCGGCTGAATTTCCAGCGCCAGCGCGAGAGCTTCTCACAATTCGTCCAGCAGGAGCTTTACTCGTCCGCCTTCGGCAAGGGCTCGCGCGAGTTCGGCTGGACGTTCACGCCGATGCCCGGCACGGATCGCGTGCTCTCAGGCGTGCGGACTACTTACGCCGTGCTGGTCGTGCCCGAAGAGGCCGAGACCCTGGTCTTGCAAACGTCGGGGTGCTACTTCCCGCGCTCTGAGTACCAGCCCAACAACTTCGCCAGCACCGCCGATTCAAGGTGGAACGACTCCGACAGGCAGAGCCGAAACTGTACCGGGCGCAGGGCCTTCGTGGTGCCGATCCCAGGCGGCGGCGGGACAGACAGCAACGACTTCTGGGTGAACGCGCTCGACTACATCCCCGCCCCCAAAAGCGGGCGCGTCGTGCTGTCCATCTACGGCAAGAATTTCTCGTCCCAAACCGGGGTGATGGTGGACGGCGTGCCGCTGACGCAGGCCATCGGCCTGGGCCAGCCCTTGATACGCGACGACAGCCTGACGGGCGCGGCCACCGTCCAGGACCTTAAAGACAGTAGCGTTCAGGGCAGAATCGAGCGCGTGGCCCCCGACCAGATAGTCGCCGTCTTCGAACGGCCGGGCGGGAAGGACGGCACGCCGGTCATCACGCTGACATCGCCGGGGAAGGCCCAGAACCTGAACAGGCTGGTGCTCCGCATCAACTCGAAGCAGGACACAACTCTCGACGACTCGCCCTTCATGTTCGGCAGGAAGCCCGAAGAGAGGGAGGGCTTCAGGATTGACAAAGTGGAAGTCTTCCGCGGCAGGACGCCGGGCTACCTGACGGCGGCGGTCAGCGGGGCCGGGTTCGCCAGCGGCCAGGAGGTTTTCGTCAACGGGACTGACGCGGGGTTGGTGTCGGACCTCAAATCGGGAACGCTCCTGACCGTCAGGTTCCCCGTGCCCTTCGACGACGCGATTCGCGTCACGATTGTCAGGAGCGACGACACAGCGACGGCCGACAAGAATGAAGAGAAGACGATTGAGTCCGACTCGGTCCCGAATCCCGCGCGGCTCTCGGTCGCCAACGTCAGCGTCGTCAGCTTCGAGGATGCGACCGAAGAAGAGCCCGCCACGCTCGTCGTCAAGATCGAAGGCTTCGGCTTCACGGACGACCTTCAGGCCACGACCGGCGAGGGGGCTGACAAGAAAATCCTGGATGTCGCCGTCAGGTCGGCCACCGAGGCGCTGCTGAAAATCACCGACCCGGAGGCCGCAGCCGTGGTTAGCTTGGAGGACACCAAGACCGGACTCAAGACCAAATTCATCGTCACCCGCAAGACCTCGCCCCCCAAGTGAAGGACGCCCCTTCCTCACCCCACGACCACTGCGCGGGCCGGAAAGACCTGACCACCGGCCCGCGCGGTTCCCGCAACCCTGGGTGAGGTAACGCTCCGGGCCGAGCGGCCGCACACCGTGCGGCGCTGCGGTCTGCTCTTTTTCATCGAGGACCAGGTCCTCTCACACAGCCTAGAGGAGGTACACAAAGATGTTCGTCAGCCATCTCGCTCTTGTCTCGCAAACCAACCACGTCAGCTTTGGGCAACTCGCCATCGCCAGCGCCGCCATCCAGAAGCAGATCGCCAGAGATTTCGGTCCCATCTGGGGCATCGAAGCCGACGCCGCGCCGTTTCCAACTCTCGCGTCCGCGCCGCTCGGTTACTGGAGGATCATCATCCGCGACGACATTCACTTCGACGCGCAGGGCATACACTTGAACACGGCAAACGGTCAGCCTTACGCGCTCGTCCAGTTCTCCGATAACTGGGCGCTGACCACCAGCCACGAATGCTTAGAGATGCTCGCCGACCCGTCGGGCAACCGAACGCAGGCGGGCAATTCGGTTAAGCCGGGGCAGGGGCGCGTTGAATACCTGGTCGAAGTTTGCGACCCGAGCGAGGCCGCCCGCTTTGGCTATGCGGTCAACGGCGTCTTGCTCTCAGACTTCTACACCCCTAACTTTTTCGACCCGGTCGCGGCCTCCGGCGTGCGCTACAGTTTCACCGGCGCGATTGAGCAGCCTCGCCAGGTTCTCGACGGCGGCTATCTCAGTTGGTTCGACCCGACCTCGGGGCACGTCTTTCAACTCTTCGTCTCCGAGGGCGGCGAGGAGTTCATCGACCGCGGGCCGCTGCCCGGCGGCTTCGGCAGCTTGCGCGAGTTCGCTGACCGATATTCGACCAGGCACCGTATGAGGGCCATGACGGGCGGCGGCCCAGAAGGGCTCATGCTGACGGCGGCGCTCGGCCCCGGCGGCGGCACAAGTGCGGCGTCGGAGGCCGGCGTTGATGAAGCGCAGAGCGCCGAAGCCGTCACCCTGCAACGGCAGATTGACGCGCTGATTAGCGGCGGCGCATAGTGGTTGCGTGGCACTAACCGAATAGAGCGATCACACGCCGGAGCCAGACCCATGAGCACGGAAGACAAGCCAGAGAGTGAACAGGACGAAGACGAGCGGGAGCGACGAGCCGCGGCCGACGAGTTGCAGAAGCAGATTGATGCGCTCGTGCGGGGCGACGCCAAGTCACTGCCTGAGAAGCCCAGGAGCTTACGTGACTTCATAGAGCATAGCGGTGGGCGTCCCTCCAGTAAGCCGCAAGGCCCCCGCGACAAATCACCTGATGAGGCATCGCCTCATCAGGTGATTGAGTCCGATGCTGGAGCGCATGACGAGGAAGGATAATCGCTAAGGGCACTGCGAATCGTCTAACCCAGACCATAAAACCCCCTTCATGCCGTATCTCTAAAAGATAGTCCGACCAGCATCAGAATTCTTGAGACGGACGCCAGTGTGGATGCGTACAAGGCGCACATCGAAACTCCTCATTTCCAAAAATACAAAACCGGCACAGAGGCAATGGTCAAGTCACTCAAGCTCATCGAGACCGATCCCGTTTTGCTCTTGAGCATGTCGCTGACGTGCGCGAAGACGCTCGGCGCGGAAAGCCCGAGCGCCTCGGCGAGTTGGGAGATGGTCTTCGGCTCCCGCGCGACGAGGTTCAGAATCTCTTCCTTCGTGCCGTCCGGCAGGAGCTTGTGTTTAGCGACGGCCGCCCACGGCTCGCTGTAGCCGCCGCGCCTCGACGAGACGCACTCGCAGGGGAACCTCAGCCCCTCGAAACCATTCGGCACGGTCATCCTACCTTCTTTACTTTTCCATTTTTAGGTCTTAGCCTAAAACGATTCCCCTGAAAATAAAACCCCCGTCAGTTTACCCGACCGAGGCAGTTGGCGCGCATGACTCTGGCGTGTGCTCGGAGTAGAACGTAGCACAACCCGCCACGGGCTCAAAGGGCGTTATGGCCGAGTTTTGGACCTGACTTTGGCGTGCCACCGGATGAAAAGTTTCCCACCTTCTCTGACACCGAAAGGAGGTCAACATGAATCGTCGAATCAAGTCATCTCTCATCGTCATGCTTCTGGTTCTGCTCGCCGTCGCGGCGGGCGACTCTCGGGCAGCGCGAACCGCTCCGGCTTCGCCCGCGCCGGACAAAGGCGAATCAGCGAAACAGTCCGCTTTCCATGACGCCATGCGCAAGCTCTGGGAAGACCACATCACCTGGACGCGCGTTTTCATCATCGATGCTGCGGGGGATTTGCCCGACAAGGACGCGGCCACGCAGCGCCTCTTACAGAATCAGGTGGACATCGGCAACGCCATCAAACCCTACTACGGGGACGCGGCGGGCGAGAAGTTGACGGCGCTCTTGAAAGAGCACATCACGACCGCCGCCGAAGTGGTCGCCGCGGCCAAAGCGAATGACACGGCCAAATGCCGCCGCGCGGTTCCCGAACCTACTGCACTTGACCGCACGAGGCTTCGAGCGCCAGTGTGGTGCTCCAACTGACGGAGAACGGCTGGAAGAACGTCCACCCGCTCTACGGCGGCTTCGACGCCTGGCGGCAGGCGAGCTACCCTGTAGAGCCGAAGTAGTGAGTAGGAGTAAATTCGACAGAGACACCAGGGGGGAGCTTCATGGACACGCTTAACACGGATGGTCCCGCAGTTGATAATGGGTTGCCGGGGAAACCAGTCTCGCTCTGGCTCGCGACCACGCCGGAAACAGATTTTCCGGCGATGCCCCAAGACATATCGGTTGATGTCGCGGTGATCGGCGGGGGCATCGCCGGCATCGCTACGGCTCTCCTCCTGAAGCAGGAGGGGCGGACGGTCGCGGTCATCGAAGCGGGCCGCGTGGTCGAGCGCGTGACCGGCAACACCACGGCCAAAGTCACCGCGCTTCACCGTCTGGTCTACGACCACCTCATCTCCCAGTTCGGAGAGGACGGCGCGCGCCAATACGCCGACGCGCAGACCGCTGCCATCGTCAACTTCGACGGGCGTGTCAGACAGGGACCGGCCAATAAAGACTTGGAGCCGGTGGAGCTGAAAACGGAGGGCGACGGCCCGAGTGAATAATGTTCCGGCCGGATGATTGGGCCTGTCAAGGAGCAGTCAGGGTGAGGTGATGATGTCGGAGAGGAGAAGAATAGTCGCCGTCACAAGTTCGCGCGCGGACTACTGTCACCTCTTTTGGCCCCTGAGGGACTTGCAGTCGAGCGGGAAAGTGGACTTGCGAATCCTCGCGCTCGGGCCGCACCTCTCGCCTGAGTTCGGCCTGACGGTGGGCGAGATCGAGCGGGACGGCTTCACAGTCGAAGAGCGCGTCGAATGTTTGCTCAGCTCCGACACGGACGTTGGGATGGCGAAGACTATCGGGCTGGCGACCCTCGGCCTGGCCGACGTGCTCGGGCGCTTGAGGCCGGACCTGCTGCTCCTCATCGCCGACCGCTTCGAGCTGCTGGCCCCTGCGTCGGCCGCGCTCGCGCTCAGAATCCCGATTGCGCACATAGAGGGCGGCGAGGTCAGCGAAGGGGCGATTGACGACGCCGTGCGCAACGCGTTGACGAAACTCGGCCACCTCCATTTCACGACGACCGAGACGGCGCGACGCCGCGTGCTCGCGATGGGCGAAGAGAGCTGGCGCGTTCACCGCACGGGTGCGCCCTCGCTCGACCACCTGCGCCGGCAGACGCTGCTCGGCCGCGCGGAGGTGGAGGCCGAGTTAGGTCTGAAGCTGGACCGGCCGACCGTGATGGTCGCCTACCACCCGGTCACGTTGGAGCTTGAGACCACGGCCGAAGCGGCGGCCGTCTTCGCGGCGCTCGAACAACTCCCGCAGCAGCTCGTCTTCAGCTTCCCGAACGCGGACGCGGGCAGCCGCGCCCTCATCCGGCGCGCGCGCCAGTTCTGCGCGCGGCGCGCGGACGCCCACATCTTCGTCAACCTCGCGGCCGTGAAATACTGGAGCCTGCTCAAGGAGGTTGACCTGCTCGTCGGCAATTCCAGCAGCGGTGTCATGGAGTCGGCGTCACTAAAAAAGCCTGCCGTCAACATCGGCAAGAGGCAGCGGGGGCGCGAACACGCGCGCAACGTCCTGGACGCCGCGCCGGAAACCGATTCGATTTTGGAATGCGTCAGCCGCGCGCTCGCCCCAGATTTCCGGCGGTCACTCGAAGGGCTGGTCAACCCTTACGGCGACGGGCACGCCTCGGAGAGAATCGTCGAAGTTCTGACCACGGTCCCCCTGGGAGAAAAGCTCTTGATGAAACGGGCGGTCCCGTTAACAGACTACTGGGCGCGGGAAGAGCCCGCCGACGCCTGAAGATGAAAATCCCTCTTTCCGCGCCGGACGTAGAGGAGTGGGAGGTCGAACGGGTCGCGGAAGTCCTGCGCTCCGGGCGGCTGAGCCTCGGCCCGAAACTCCTGGAGTTCGAGCGTGCGTTTTCGACTTACGTCGGGGCCGCTCACGGCGTGGCCGTCAACTCCGGGACGAGCGGCCTGCACCTGGCGGTGCGCGCGCTCGGACTCGGCCAGGGTGACGAAGTCATTACCTCACCGTTCAGCTTCATCGCCCCGGCCAACGCGATACTGTATGAGCGCGCCACACCCGTCTTCGTTGACATAGACCCGGCCACACTCAACATAGACCCCGAAAGAATAGAGGCGGCCGTCACGCCGCGGACGCGCGCCCTCATGGTCGTCCACACGTTCGGCCGCCCGGCTTTGATAAGTTCGATAACGGACATCGCGCGCCGGCATAAACTGCTCGTCATCGAAGACGCCTGCGAGGCAATCGGGGCCGAGACCGGCGGGCGCAAGGTCGGCGCGATAGGTGACGCTGGCGTCTTCGCCTTCTACCCCAATAAACAGCTCACCACGGGCGAGGGCGGGATGATCGTGACGAACGACGCGGGGATGGCCGCGCGTATGAGGAGCCAGCGTAATCAGGGGCGCGCGCAGTCGGCCGACTGGTTCGAGCACCAGGAGTTGGGATTTAATTACCGGCTGCCGGAAGCGAGCTGCGCGCTCGGCCTCAGCCAGCTCGAAAGGGTGGAGTCAATTTTGGAAAGGCGTGAGGCCGTGGCGCGTGCGTATCACCTCAGGCTTGAGGGCGAGCCGGATTTGATTCTGCCCGAGGCGGAGATTCCCGAAGGCCGCATTAGTTGGTTTGTCTATGTCGTGAGGTTAGGCGACCGCTTCGGTCGTGAGGACCGCGACCGGGTTGTCTCGGAACTACAGGCGCGCGGAATCGGCTGCGCGCGATACTTCGCCCCGATTCACCTCCAACCGTTTTACCGCGAAACTTTCGGCCACCGCGCGGGCGCGTTCCCCGTCACGGAACGAGTCGCGGAGCGCACGCTCGCGCTCCCCTTCTACAACCGCATGACGGACGAGGAGATTGACGAAGTCTCCCGGACTTTGCTTGAACTGATAGACGTTCGGCGAAAGGCTTTGTGAGCGGATGCCCGGTCTTGAAAAGTCTTACGACCACTTGGCCCCGCACTTCAGGTCTTACTCCGAGGCCCGCGCCGCTTACCTCGGCTCGATAGACCGGCTCATACTCCGGCGAATCCCGGCAGAAGCGACTTCGCTCCTGGACGTGGGCTCCGGCGACGGCCTCCGGGCCGCACGTCTCGCCGCCCGATGCTCTGTCTCCCGCCTCATTCTTTCAGACCCGAGCGAAGAGATGGTGAGCCGCTGCCGCTTTCTCGAAGGAGTCGCAGAGGTCTGGCGCGTCGCGGCGGAGGAGTTGCCGGACCTGGGCGAACGCTTCGGCGTCATCACCTGCCTCTGGAACGTGTTCGGGCTTGTCTCAGACACGGCGCTGCGTGTGGAGGCGCTGCGGAGAATGCGCTCCTTGCTTGCGCCGCGGGGCCGCATCTTTCTCGACGTGAACAACCGCTACAACGCGCCCGCCTACGGGCGGCTCAAAACCGCCGGTCGCGTCCTTTACGACCTCCTGCGCCCCTCGGACGCGAACGGTGATGTCTCGTTCAGTTGGCGCGTGGGCGGCGAGCTAATAGAGACGCGCGGGCACGTTTTCAGGCCGGGAGAGATGAAGAACCTGATCGAAGGGGCTGGGCTGAAAGTAGCGTTGCGGCACGTCGTAGATTACGAGACAGGCCAACTGCGGAAGTCCGCGTTCGCCGGCCAGCTATTCTACGAACTCGCGCAGAGGTAGTGGTTCGGGTTGAAGTTGTGGGCCGTCTTTATCAGGGAGGAGTCTCACGCAAAGGCGCAAAGACGCAAAGGAGAACGCGAAGAGGTTGAAGGCTTCTGCGCCTTGCATGCTTTCTTCGCGTCTTTGCGCCTCCAGCGTGAAACCGCCTTTCCCTTTGCCCGTCTGAAACTGAACCACTACCCACGCAGACGCGGCTTCGCGCGGCCTGCTACTCGTTCCCCAGGTCAATGATGTGCGACCGCGCATCGGTATCGTCCGGCGGCGTTTCGGTAGACTGCGCCTGCGCGCCGATATCAATAATGTTTGCCCTTGCATCAGTGGTGACGGGCGGGGTTGCGCCGCCCGAGGCGACGGCCAGCATGGCGGCTAAAAGCACTGCGAGTAATTCCATTTGTCTTTCTCCTTTGAAGTTTAGTTGTTGAGCGCAGCAATGCCGGCCGCCTGACGTTCATCACGGGCGCCTTTCGTAACGGACTCAAGCTCTGCTCAAGCTGACGACCAGCAGATAAGTGTTTGGACAAGAGTTCGACTATCTTTACCTCCCTCGGGGTTAGCGGAGGTCCCGAGACGGTGTTCCGCCGGGGCATCGTCGGGCCGCCGCCCGGCGCTTCAGTGTTTCACGGCCGCGGCCCACTGGCACATGTTGGAATTCAAGAGCCACGCCGGGTTGACCCTTTCCCCTCTCACATAGGTGATGAGATGAAGGTGAGGCTGGGGCACATTCCCGTTGCCGGAGGTCCCGACAAGTCCGAGCAGCATCCAGGTGTCCACTCTAGCGCCGCTCTTCTTCATGTACGCGGGGATGCTGCCGGGCGCGAGGTGTCCGTAGGATGACGTTAGCCAGTCGGCGTGTCTAAGCTGCACGTAATACCCCAGGAACTTATCGTAGCCTGACTGTATGACCGTCCCCGGCGCTATCGGGTGGACTCGCGTTACTCCTTCAACGCCCGCCAGGTCCAGGGCACCGTGGGCGTGCGCGAACCCGCCCGTTGTCCGGCGCGACCAGAACTGGCCGCCCGCGTTACTGTCGTGCCGAACATGGCCGACTGCATTCTCCGGCTCGGAGGTGAAGCCGAAGCTCATCGTGAGGGGATTTCTCAACTGGCACATCGCCGGCACCTGCTGCTCGGCGGCTCCGGGCGTCTCCAGAGGTTGTTGTGACGGCCCGATTCCGAACCTGTCTAAGAAACTCAGAATGCGGCTCACGATGTCACGCCCGGTCGGGTCGTCGGCGTTGACAGGGTTGTTCCGCGTGTAGCTGTAGAGGTTCCAGCTCTGCGGGCGCTTCGGGTCCCAGTCAGCGCCAGGGTCCACGCTCATAAACTTGCCGTTGCGCTCCCAGAAGTGGCGCGCGTGCATGTAGTCCAGGCCGAGGACATCCGAGTCCTTCTCGTGGCCGGTGAATCTGAGCCTGGTCGGCACGCTCTCGCTGGAGTTGGCGAGGCTCCAGGACTCGTTGTTCTGGTACCAGCCGCTATTCTCGCCGAAGGGCAGGAACTTCATCTGCTCGAAGACCGCGCCGCCAGCGTCCGTGATCACCCGCGGCGAGCCGAGGTGGTCAACGTGGTAATGCCTGACGCCGCTCGGGGTCTCGGCCGCCAGCAGCGTGCCGCCGCGGTAGACGTAGTCCTTCTGCCAGAACCAGCGCCCCGCGGCGTTGCCGCCCACAGTCTTGTACTCGCGCAGCACCTCGTTGTTCAGGCCGCGCAGGGTGAACGTGTCTTCGTTATTCGAGTTGTCGTTGTCCTGCCTGGTGTCCAGTATCCAGAACCGCTCTTCGTCGGGGCCATAGATGTAGGTCAGCCCCGGCGCGGTCACGATCATATTTAAGGCGTCGTAGGTGTAGGTCTGGGGCTGGTTCAAAACTCCGAGGGTGTTGCCGGCCCCGTCGTAATTCAACGCCAGCCTGTTCGTCGCGCTGTTGACGTTCGAGACGTAGGCGTCCTTGAGCGTCGCGCCTGCCGGCGACACGTTGTTGTAGGTGCGCGTCGTCAAACGGTTGCCGAAGGCGTCGTAGTCGTATTGCTGCTTCAGCCTCTTGAGCGGGTCGTCGGGAGAGAACAGCGCCGTGCCTTCCTTGAGGCGGTTGGCCTTATCGTAAAGATACCAGTCGTCGCCTATCCGCGTGATGTTGCCCGCGCCGTCATAGGCATAGACCTTCGTATCGAGCAGGAGGGCACCACTGCGCGAGACGGTAATCCGCCGCGGCCGCTGCATGTTATTCAGGTCCATCTCCTCAAGGTCCTGGACGTTATTGCGGTGTGTGACGGTATTAACCGTCCCGTTGACGTTATAGGTGATTGACGGGGCGTAGGTGTCGGCGGTCGTGTTGGCTTCGCCCGCGCCCCCGCCGACACTCGTCAGAAATCCATTGGTGTAGCCGTAGTTGACAGACCACGGCCTCTGCACTCCGCTCTGCACGCACTCCGCGTTCGTACACTTCGGGTAAGTTTGCGAGGCGAGGGCTCCGAGCTGGGTGTAATTGTACGATTGCTCGAACGCGGGGCCGTTGGGGATGGTCGTTGAGGTCGTGCGCTTACTCACGCGCCCGTCCAGGCCGGAGTAGGCGTACTGCTCCGTCACGCCCACGTCGTAGATGGTGGGGCTCGTGCCGATGACCTGCACCTCCGCGAGCGACAGGTAGTTGGTCCCGGCCAGCTGCACGCGCACGTACCTGCCGGAGCGCCCTATCGCCACGGTCGCCGAACTCCCGCTGAGCCCGCCGACGTAGTAGCTTGAGACTCCGGGCTGAGTCAGCGCGGCGTTCAGGTCGGTTGAAGTAAAGGGAGTGTCCGAGACCAGCACGTAGAAGTTACTCAACCGCTCGGGGCAGCAAAAATTGGTCCGGTTCCAGATGATGATCTGTTCGAGCGAGTAGCCGGCCCCGAGGTCTACCTGCCACCACGCGTGATAGTCGTTGTTCGTGTGCGTGAAGTTGACACTGCCGTTTGTATTGCCGTCCACGGCGATAGAGGGTACGCCGTTGTAGGCGACGCTCGATTGCGTGGCCGTTTTGCCCAGCGCCACGTTTTGATGGGCCTCGTAGGGGTTCAGGACGTAGTTGTGGCGCGTGGAGGACTTCAGCCTGCCGACCGGGAACGCGCCCCCTGTGCCGTCGTTCACGTCGTAGTAGCTGAAGACCTTCATCGGCCGCCACTGCCACGTCGCCTCGACCAGCTCATTAACCGCCGTGGGCCGGCTCAGGTTATCGTACGTGTACTGGAGCCAGTGTCTGCCGTCATAGGACTTGCCTAAGTTGCCCAGCGTGTCGTAGTCAAAGAACTGTGACCACGGCCGCTCGGGGATGCTCTGCGCCAGGAGGTTGCCGAGGTTGTCGTAGCTGAACGACCGATTTTGACTAATATTACTCGACGGGTCTGTCACGCTGGCCCCGGCGACATTGCTGTTGACGTTATAAAAATATACCCACGTCGTGTTCTGCTCCCCGGCGGCCACCGGCTCTATGACCTGTGTGAGACGCCCCTGCCTGTCATACAACTCTTTTGTCGTCGAGCTTACCTCCGTGAACCCTGTGCCGCTAACCGCCGAGCCGATATTGACCGTCCGGGTCTGCTGACGCGCTCCCTGGTAGCCCACGATCACGACTTTATTGTCAGGCGTCGTGATTCTCGCGGGGCGTCCGAAGGGGTCGAACAGGCTGTAAGTCGTCTTGCGGGTTTCGTTATTCGAGCCGTCCGTCCACTCCGAGACATCGGTGGTCCAGCCGAGCGCGTTCTGATTGGTGACGCGCGCCTGGTAGCTCCCGTCCGGCATCCTCTTCTTCTCGGTGTTCAGTCTGCCCAGGGTGTCATACAAATAGATTTCTTCGCTCAGCAGGCCCGCGACCCCGTTCGGCCCCTGGGCCAGATGTTGCGATATCACTCTGGGCGTCCCCGTGGCGGGGAAGCCCACCGCGGGGTCGTAGCTGATATTCACATAAGCGCCCTGCGCGGGCTTAATCCACGACACGCGCCCCATGCTCGTATACTCATACTTTGTTTCGACTCCCGCGGTGTCGCGGCTCGACTTGGGCAAGCCGGTGTAACAGTCGATAGTGTTGTCGAGTAATTTGTAGTTTGCCCCACGAAAACTCTTGTCGCTGACGACGCTCGTCTTGCCCGTCGCGTTGTTAGCCTTCACGCACTGGTACCCGTAGTTGATCTTGTGCTCGCTGTTCGAGTCGTAAACGGTAGGGAAGGCGTTGCCCGTATCGAGATTCACATGTCCCGGCTTATCGCCTCCGAAGTAGCTCTCGCCTACCATGTTGCCGGAGCTGTCATAGCTGTAGGAGACCAGCACGTCATTCCCGCCGAGGGTTACCGGCACGTCGGCCGCCCTCATCGAAGAATAGGCGTTGGTGTTGTCACTCTCTATCTCTTTCCTGGTGCGCTTGGCGTTAAGCAGACCCGTGCCTTCCGGGTCAAATTTGTAGTACGTCATCGACCTCTGGTTGAACTCCGAGGCGAGTTTTTTATCGTATGTCTCCAGCACCCAGCGGGTGCCTGTGTATGGGGTGTAAGGGAGGCTGGTGTCGCGCGAATTGGTCGCAATGTTCGCGCGGTATGTGCCGCTGTTCGGATTGTAATTGGTAATTTCGACCCGGTAGTCGTTGCCCAGGTTGCCGAACGTCTCTACTTTTCGGTAATGGCCGAGGCCGTCGAAATCGGAGAATTGGACCTCGCTGAACTTACCGGGATCGTCGTTGTAAACGGTCTGCGCCGCTTCCACGCGTGCGTTCGTCTCGGCGATGTTGCCCCAGCCGTCCGCTTGCGGCCATTGGTCCGTCTCATAGCGGACGTACTCGCTGCGCGCCAGGTTCCCGTTTAAGTCGAACGTTTCGGACGAGAGAAATACGGGCTGGTTGTTGTGGTCCATTCTCCACACGCTCTTGTTCATCGGCAGGCCGTATTCCGCCACGTGCCAGTCGTAGATGTTGCGGCCGTCCGTGTTCCAGGGGTGCGGGTAGAAGCTGAAGTAATTCTTGGTGACGTACCCGTTCTCGGAGACGCCCGACTGTATGCGCTCCGGCCTGGGCGTGGTCACCGTGTTGATAAATAACCTCGGCGCGCAGGGGGCAGTCCACCACACACCGCCATCTCTGGAACAGTCCTCCCCGCCCGTCCCGACGGCCGGTGCTCTTTCGGACGTGGGCTCATACTTCCAGACATACGTTCGCTGGCCTTCCCTGACGATGCGTTTGCGCACGCCGATGGAGAGCCGGACGTAACCTCGCGCCGACGAGGCCAGCGGGTAGCCGTAGTGGTGCTCGACATCGTCCAGCTCCGAGTCTCCCCTGTATTCCCACTCGATGGAGCTGCCGGTCGGGAGGAAGAGTTTCCTCAAGACCCCGCTCGCCATCGTCGAGGAGAACTCGCCCGTAAAATCGTATGCCGCGGGAGCCCCCGTGGTGGCGTTCGCATCGGGCATCGTGTACTGCTGCCTGCCGTCCGGCAGCACCACCGAGGTCAGGAAAGGCACGCTCACCGAATCGCTCAGGCCCTCGACAACGCCGGGCGGCACGTGCGGCAACGCGCGCTGAATGGTTTTGGGGAAATAGCTTAAATTATATGTGTCCTTCGTGCCGTTGAAAGCATCTAGTTGAACGCTCGTGACGACGTTGGGAAACTCGCTCGCCTGTGAGGCCAAGTTGACAGTGTGTGTGCGGCCGACGCTGTCGGTGATAGTCCATCTCGTGGCCGTGTAGCTGATATTCACCCAGTTTGTATCAAGTTGGTCGCGCATGTGCGTGACGCGCAACTCTGTCTCTTCGGGCAGCCCGTTCGGCGCGACGCCGAAGGTGTAGATGATGCCGTTGGGAAATTGGATTTCATACACGTTGTTATAGGTGGTCAGACGTAAGTACGAGCCGTCGCGCGTGTAGAAGACGTTGGGCTGAATGGCCTCGCCGACGTGGAGCGTGTGATAAAAGGTGTGCTCGCTGCCGTCCGGTGCCTGGAAAACGTAATCCTCCTTCTCCGTGGTTATCGCGCGGTCTTTGATGCTAAAGAGATTTTGGGTGGGGTTGTAGAGCCGGCCGAAAGTCAGCTGCCAGCCCATGCCGGCGTTCGCGCCGGGGTTCGGGTATTGAAGGGTATAGCACCCGTCATCGCCGAAGTGCTCGGCGGGGGGCCGCCGCGGGTTTTCATTACCGTCGGCCGCCGGTCTGTCGAAGTGTCGGATGATCGTTTCCTGGTATAACCTGTAATCGACCCAGGTCGTGAAGAAACTTCTGTTGAGGACGCCGTCCTGTTTGCAGACCTCGCGCTGCGACCAGAGGTAAGAGTTGTAGACCAGCGTCAAATTGTAGGAGAGGTTGCCCCCGACGGGGTACTTCTGGCCGATGGGGATGAGCACGACCAGGTTGCCGCTAAAGAGATTGATGTGGTCGAGGTCGAAGCTGGAATAGACCCCGTTGGGGTTGAAGCCGCGCGCCTGATTGGCGTGCTGGTCTTGAGCCGCGACGTAGATAGACAACGAGATAATGATTGCTGTGACAAGCAGCGGGCGGTAGCCTCTAAACATCATTCCCCTCCAAATTCAATTCTTCGGAAACATTTCTTACCGGGCGGTATGAGCTAGACAAATCTTGCGTATGTCCGATGGACAACATCAGCAGCGCAGAGAAATGGCAAGGGCTGGAGGATACGCGCTGAAAGGTGGGGGCGTCTTCTTGGAAATCACCTTTTTATGGGCGCGATGATTTGGGGGACGAAAGGATTGCCTTGACCTGCCGGCCCGGCGGCGAAAGAGGCAACTGAAATGGCCCAGGCCCTTCTTTGCGACAGAACCGGAGCCCGAGCCCTTAACCGCGCCCGGCTATGTTTTCCCCTCCGGCGGAGCCGCCGTGTCTATCTTGTAACGCTTGACCTTCGCGTGGAGCGTCGTAACTTTCATCCCGAGGAGACGAGCGGCCGGCCTCTGCTTGCCCCCGGTCTGCACCAGGGCGTTTCTAATCAACGCGGCCTCATAACGATGCACTTCCTCGGAGATATTTAGTTGATACTCCTGAGTCAGTGAGCGTTCCGCGAGGTCTATCTGGTCGAGTAAGGCGAGGGCGATGATGCGCAGGGCTTTGAGCCTGTTGGTGAGGGCGGTGCTGGAGTGCTCGGACCTCGACTCTGACATGCTTAAGGGCGACGAGTTTTCAGTTGCCTTATCTATTTCTGGTATCGCAGGGTGCTCCCGCCGCTGTGCGATTTAATCGCAAACACAGGGCTCAACAATTTATGTGCCTGGGAGGAGGATAGACGAGAAGGGGGTTGAGGCGCTTCTTGGATATCACCATTTTACGGGAACGACGATTTATTATGCTTCCGGTACTCCTGCGGCGGCATGCCCACCCGGCGGCGAAAGAGCCAGCTAAAATGGCCCAGACTCTCGAACCCGACGCGAAAGCAGACCTCTGTGACTGAGAGTTCTGTTTGCCGCAGGAGCTGCTTGGCCGTTTGCAAGCGAAGGCCGGTGAGGTATTGATGAGGCGTCAGGCGGAAGACCTGTTTGAACGTCCGCATAAAATGGTTGGGAGAGAGGCAGGCGACGCGCGCCATCTCATTCAACGTCAGCGGCAACCCGAGCGAAGCGGCGATATAATCCCTGGCCCGGTAAATGCGCCGGTAGATTTCCTTGCGTGTGCCGGTACGCATCGCCGGCAGGCTGTCAATCTCCTGGCAGACGTTCCAGTGTACGCGCAATAGCCGTTGCATGATTTGATGTAGCTGCTCGTCATACCACGCCTGCTCAGCCCTGTAAATATCCAGAGACTCCCACAGCGCCTTCAAAGAAGGAGACAAGATATTGTCATGCTGGTGGAGACGCTGAATAAACTCAAGCGGGAGCACTCGGTAGGCTTGCGGCTCGTCTAGCAGCAGGCCCGTCGGTGCCGTCATGCTTCTATATACTTCTTCGGGAAACCCGGCCGCAAAAAAGATGATTATTCCCGTTACCTCAGTTTGAGAATCTATCGTCAGGGCGTATTCCTGCTCAGGATTGAGGATCAAGTAAGTATCCTGATCAGGCATGTACCTGCCGTTATTGGTTTCGAAAAGAGCCTCGCCCGCCGAAGCCGCCTTGATTGAGAGATGCGAATAGTAAGCCTTTCTATAATATTCCCTGGCCCTGGTCTTCAAAATGTAGCTGGAGCTTTTCGCCAGCGACTTCGAGCTCGGTATGGTCTCCGAGCTGATAGAAAAACGAAAGTTATGCGGCAGCGTGATGAGCATTGTCGTCCATCCCCATAGGCCGGAGCGTTCAACTGTTTATCTCATGACAGAAGAAGCACGACCCATCAGACTTTCTGAGCGACGGGTTCCTGAACGATGAGTCGTCGGCTCCATGACATGAACGCGAACTGTCTTTGTGTTTCTAATTTAGTAGAGGGAAGCGTCTCTTCCCAACACCTCGGCCGTCTTCCTACTTTACGGTCCCCGACGAAAGAAATTTCGCTGGCCCAAACTAAGCAAAAGTCATTCCGTTTTGAAAGGCTTCATTCTTGTTCAGTCTTAAGTTCCCGTTATTAAGGTTTAGCGTGTTAGATGAGCATTCGGCTTTGCTAGTTTTGGATTTCAGTAATCAAATTTTTGTAAATTCGAATTCTGGCGGTCAGCGCATTTACGCGGTTGAGCGTGAAACCATACGCAGAACGCCTTCCATTCTTCGAGGTCTTCGGCCGGCATTGATCCGTGGGATGCAAGTAACGATCTCATAGGTGGGGTACGAGACTGTTGAAAAAATGCTCGGGCACTTGCCTGGCTCCTGCTCAAGCTCAACGAGCGCGCCGGGCCGTTCCGAAATCTGAATGGTGGAAATGCGGGGTCCGCATTTCACATCTGAGTCGGGGCAACAATTATGCCGAAGGCACACGCCGCGGTGGCGCTCGCGGCCCTCACCGTGAAAGTTGAAATCTTGGCCGGATGAGGCCGCCGAAAACTTTGGCGATTTGGAAATCGGGTCGCGCAGGCATTGACGAATTTGGATAAGCAGGCGGCGTAAGGGGCTGGGCGGCGATGGCTAGTGTTCCGCATATTGAATTGCAAGGACATGTTAGAACTGGCTGGCGCAGGATAATCTCTGCTCACGCTCGATTCAGACTTTAGCCGTGACGATCAGTTCTGGAATCTGGTTGTTGCCGTTGATCCCGCTGCTCATGAACTGGATGACCCCGCTGGCAGATTGAAAATGCAAGCCGCCGTCGAGGAGGTACTACGAGGGCGTTGTTGCACAAAAGAAGTAAGCGGGCAGGCTGATGCTGGGTGAGTCCTGCTTCAGCGCGCGTAACTCTGCGGCATCCCCAACTCGTCATCCGGTTCAGCGCCGCGCATTTGATCCTCGCCTCCACCTCCTGCCTGTCGAACGTCCTGCGACTTGCACCTCTCATGAGAAGTCCCATGCGGACTAAAAGGGCTTGGTATTTCGGGTCGGAACGTACAGGGGCAAGTGGGGCCAAACTTTCATGAACGTCAAATATCTCTTGACAGCTACTCATCACGACGGATAATTTGCCCCCGCTCATAGGAATGAAGCGTCGCGCTTCGAGCCGCGGGTCACGCAAGCTAGCCTCCCATCCTCGCAAATCTACGCTGTGGTCTGTCGCCGTGCACGTAGTCGATATCATCCTCGTTTGGCACCAGGTCCGTGACCGATTCAGTCCAGATATGAGACCGGCAAACGATACAGGCCCGTCGCATGACGTGGAGCCTGTAATTACGCATATCAGGTAACTGAATTTATGCCCTCTCTTCAACCACTGCTCGACGCCCTCGGAAGCTTAGTCTTACAGGCTCCGCCGCTTCGCCTCCGGCGGGACGGGCGTGACCCCTCCCACCTGGTAGCCGACCTGCCTCTGACCCGTGCCGCAGCCATAGAGTGGCTCTGGCGTGGCCGGGTTCAGCCGCCTGCGGAGCGATTCAAGGCCGACCCGGCACAAGGCCCGCCGGATGGTCCGCAACGCCGCTTCCTGTTCAAGGTGACCCCTGACGAGTTCGTCGAGGCACGCCAGGATTTTAAAGACCAGTATCTGAAAGACGGCCCAGGCTTAACGTTGGCACGGCAACTCAACGCTATCGTTTGGCTGCCGCAGGCGCTTCGCCAGCAGTTGCTCAATATGGATAGCCGGGGAGAGTTATTCAGGAGCGACCACAAGCCCGTCGTCAAGGTTTTTCCCGGTCAGGCTCCCTGGGGCAATATCGTTGCCTGGGCTGGCCCATACGAATTCAGGCGTTGGAATACGCTGGAGATTTTTCAGTACTTCCCTGCGGAGAAGCAGTTCTACGTCAACCTCCTCGACGATAACTTCCGCGGCAATCTGCTGTACCTCGCCTACAAATCATTCAACGCTGACATACAGTACTTCGTAGAGCAAAAGCTCATGCGCCCGACAGATGCGCGGGAGGAGATGTTCCGCATCAATGTCCAGGTCTTCAAGGCTCTGATTCAGGCCTGGAGCGACGTTATCTCGGGGCTGGCGGGGCAGGCCGCGGCCAACTCTTCGCTCAAAGGCTCAGCCGACAGCGTCACCGAATCCGTCCTGGAGAGCTTTCGGGCGAAGCGGCGCGCTTTCGGTATGGTCGCACGCCGCAGCCTGCCGACCATAGTTATGTTCCGCGGTACGACCATGCGCTGGAAGACCGGCAATCCGGGCGTGCCGGCCGACCTTCACGATCTTGGGATAGGCTGTTATTTCACTACCGACTCAAAGGTGGCCGCCCAATACGCTGAGATGCGCGGCACTATTGACGACCCGGCAATCATTCTGAGTGTAGATGTTGCGAAGGAGGAATTGGGCCACGTCTTGGACTTAGTGAACGGGCCTCACGCAAAGCGTTGGGACGAATTGGTGGGGCAGGTCGGTGCCTCAGGTATGGCTAACGAGACGTACAACAAGCTCTTTAAGGGTTTCCTTGAAGAGATAGGCGAGACCGTGGATAGCTTCGACACCATCATCGGGCGGGAGTACCTCAGGGGCGGCGTTCAAATTAACATTCGCCGCAGCAACCTGCTGGACAGCATCTTACTGCGGGCCGACGAGATTTGGCGCGCTCTATAGCAGGGGCCGCCGTGACGTTGCGGCCCACGATCTGGTCTCTTGCTTCGCGGGGCACCCCGAAGTTAGCGCAGCACTACTGCTAACACCCGTTGCGAGGTATAACGTATGGATCAGAACTTTCAAGAAAAGCTCCTCAACGAACTGCTTTTTGCCTTCGGCCCGCTGGTCGTCGCCGTTAATGACCCGACCAAAGTTTTCCAGATTTTTGAGACTTTGGGCTGGGACATAAAAACGATTCTCGGCCCCAACTCACAACCGTTCATCAACAACGTTAAGAACATCGCCGACGCCCTCGCCGTGGTCGCGCAACAGACGAACACACCTCCACAAACATTAGACGAGCTAGCCAAAGCGTTGCGGACTGTAAAGTCGGCGGTCGAGGCGATGCAAGCCTTGCCGTCTTCATTGGGCGGCGTCCAACTGCAAGTGCAGGAACTCAATAAACTGCCCATCGAGTTGATCGAAAATCTCTTTGTGTTCTACCTCTACCGCCGCGCGCCTGTTCCTTACCAACTGCTCACACTACTTCGCATCATCAACGAAGAGGCGCGGCCCCAAATAGTCCAGGGCCAAAATGTTATTCGCAAGCCTGTAGGGGTAGGCAAACTTAACACGGCGCGCATATCTAAACTGCTGGCCGACCCTGTGAAAGAATTGAAGGCGGCCTATTCCGCGCAGGCGCTGGCGACGCAGAAGGATGCGAACGCGTTGGCCCTGGTGCTGTTTCGCCCGCTGGCCGACCTCCTCAAGCAGCTCGGGGCTGACACGCTCGTGTTTCTTGACGGCAACTCACCCGGACTGACACCGCAGCAGGCGGACCTTCTACCCATCACGCTCACCGCTCGCTGGAGATTTCTGGTCGGAGAAATACCGGGCGCGGCAGGGTTCGATTTCAAGATCGTGCCAACATCAGGCGGGGGGCCGGGCCTCTCCGTCCTACCCGTAGGTGAGTTAACCCTCAACCAATCTATCGGCGACTGGCTTCTCCGTTCCAAAGCGACCCCGTTTATCGGCAGTCTGCTGATCAAACCCGGCGGGGTTCAAATGCCCGCCAACGTGCCGCCGCCGGGGGAGGTCAATCTCTCCTTCAGCCTGACCAAACAAGGACGCGATGGCGGCGGCGCGTCCGCCTTGCGTATCGGGAGCGCGCAAGGCACCCGTCTGGAAGTCGGGCGCTTGCAGGTGACGGGCAAGCTGGGCCTGAACGCGAGCCATCAGGATTATGAAGTAATGGCCGAGGCCAGCTCAGCCGCGCTGATTATTGCTGCGGGAGACGGTGACGGCTTTCTCCAGCAGGTGTTGCCGCGCGACGGATTGCGTACCGCCTTCGAGCTGGCGTTCGGGTGGTCCAACCGCCGGGGCTTTTATTTCCGCGGCAGCGCCGGGCTGGAAGCGACGCTCCCGGTACAGGCATCCTTGCTCGGACTCCTCTCTGTTGATTCTGTCTATTTGGCAGTGCAACCCAGGGGCGCAGACGTTCAAGTCGTGACTGCGGCCACGGCTAGCGTCAAGCTCGGCCCCGTCACTGCCGTCATCGAACGCACCGGGCTGCAAGCGACATTCAGCTTCCCGGCCGGCGGCGGTAATCTCGGGCCGGCAGAGATGTCTCTCACCTTCCAACCTCCGAAGGGTGCGGGCCTGACAATCGAGGCGGGTGCCGTTGCCGGTGGCGGCTACCTGTTCTTCGACGCGCAGAAAGAGCAGTACGCCGGCATCCTCCAACTGGAACTCGCGCAAGCGGTCGCGATCAAGGCGGTGGGCCTGCTCACCACCCGTATGCCCGACGGCGCGCGCGGCTTCTCGCTGCTCGTCATCCTCACCGCCGAAGGGTTCGCCCCCGTTCAGTTGGGTTTCGGGTTCACGCTGACTGGCATCGGTGGGCTGCTCGGCATCAACCGCACGGCGGCGGTTGACGCGCTCCGCTCCGGCATCAAGGCGGGAACGCTCGGCTCCATCCTCTTCCCCGCCGACCCGGTGCGCAACGCGCAACGCATCGTGAGCGATGTGGGCACGGTCTTTCCGCCCGCGCCCAATCGCTGCGTGTTCGGCCCCATGGCGATCATCGAGTGGGGCACACCGGCGCTGTTAAAACTCGAACTTGGTGTCGTCCTCGAAGTGCCGGAGCCGGTGCGACTGCTTATTCTGGGCCGCCTCAAGGCGACGCTGCCCGACGAGAAGAATGCGCTCGTGCAGATTCGCATGGACGCGCTCGGCGTGCTCGACTTCGCCGCGGGCCAGTTGTCGCTCGACGCCACGCTCTACGATTCGCGGCTGCTCAGTTTCGTCCTCACCGGCGACATGGCGCTGCGCTTGAGCTGGGGGCGTAATCCAAACTTCCTGCTCGCCATCGGCGGGTGGAATCCACGGTTCAACGCGCCCGCCGACTTCCCGCGCCTGGCCCGCATGGCGCTCGTGCTTTCCGGCAGCGACGACGCGCGGCTGCGGCTTGAGTCTTACCTGGCGGTCACGTCGAACACTCTCCAATTCGGGGCGCGGGTCGATTTCTATTTCGCCGTCCAGCCGTTCAGCGTGGAAGGCATGCTGGGCTTCGACGCGTTAATCCACTTCAACCCCTTCTCTTTCATCACCGACCTGAGCGCGAGCGTCGCGCTACGGATGAATGGGACGGTGCTGATGTGCGTGCAATTGAATATGACGCTCACGGGGCCGTCGCCGTGGCACGTCTGGGGCACGGCACAATTCTCGATTCTCTCCGTCAAACAGTCCGTCTCGTTCGACGCACAGTTCGGCCCCGACCTGCGCCCCGCGCCGCCCGCGCCGGTTGACGTGAAAGCGTTGCTGGGGACCGCCCTCAATGATGCGCGGAACTGGAGCAGCGAACTCCCCGCGGGCGAGCGCCCGCTGGTGACGTTCCGCCAACTTGCGCCCGCCACCAACATGCTGCGCGTTCACCCCCTGGCCGAAGTCGCGGTGCGGGAGCGCGTCGTGCCGCTCGACAGAGCAATCGCCAGGTTCGGCAATGCGCCGGTCACGGGCGAGAAGACGTTTCGGCTGAAGGCCGTGCGCAGCGACAATGGACAGGAGATTCCCGTCAACAACATCAGCGACTCCTTCGCCCTCGCGCAGTTCGTGGAGATGAGCGACGACCAGAAGCTTGCTGCGCCTGCCTTCACAAACGAGCACGCCGGGATTCGTTTCGCTACGGGCGAGTTCGCCTACGGGTACGAGCCGGCGCTCGACGCCGTGATCACTTACGAGACGCTGCTCGTCGTCCCGGAACAGCCTGCCCAGCCGTTGCCGCCTTACATGATGCCGTCGGCGGCGCTCGAAGCGGCTGCTAACCTGGGGGCCGCGGCTCAGGCGGCGGCGCTGCGCACCGAGGGGCCGCGGCTGCGTCTGGGATGAAGCGGGTGGAGATTGAAGATGACTGATCCTACCGTTGCGACTTTCAGCTTTTTATCGTGGGTGCGTCAGGGGCTGGCGGCCCGACGCGATACTGGGCTGACCGTGAAAGACGGACACCTCTCGCTACCCGTTCGCTTACGCCTCAACAACGCCAACCTTGCGGACGTGCCCGTGCAGCTCTACGGGCCGGGCGATATCGTTGGCATCGACCCGCGCGAAATCGTGCGCTTCGAGCCGCAGCATTTGATGGCGGACTTCGAGCCGAACTATCTGCCGTTCGTCGAATTCGACCACCCCGATTTCCCCTGGATGTTCACTCCAGCCGTAGCCGACGCTGCCGGGCGTCTGCCGCCGTGGCTCTGTCTGGTGGCCGTGCGCAAGACGAGCGCACAGCTGACCGCCGACACCAGACGACCGCTCCCTGTGCTCGAATGCCTGCTACAGGAACTACCCAACCTCGCCGAGTCGTGGGCATGGGCGCACGCGCAGGTCACGCGCAGCGCGGCTGTGCCGAACGTGCCGGACGCGCTCGCCCAACAGGAACGCACGGTCTCACGCCTGCTCTGCCCGCGCCGCCTCGAACCGGCCACCGCCTACTACGCCTGTCTGGTGCCGACCTACGCCGTGGGGCGCATGGCCGGTCTGGGCGAGAGCTTCACCATCGAAGACGAAAGAGCGTTGCGCGCCGCGTGGACTACTGCGCCGGTCGGCAGCGCGCAGACCACGCTGCGGCTACCTGTCTACCATCACTGGGAATTCAGCACCGGCATGGCCGGAGATTTTGAAGCCCTCGCGCGTCGCTTGCAGCCGCGACCCTTGCGCGCCGAAGTGGGCGTCAAGGAGATGGATGTCAGCCGACCGGGCTGGGGCGTGGGGCCGTTCCCGGCTAAAGCGGCCGGGGCGGTAGTCAAACTGGAAGGCGCGCTGCGCAACCCCAACGTGCCGACAGCGCCGTGGCCGGACGACGTGCGTGTGCCGTTTCAGACAAAGCTGCGGCAGATTTTAGACACGTCCGCCAAGCCCGTGTCTGCCACGAGCGCGCCCGCCGTGGGGCCGCCGCTCTACGGGCAGTGGTATCCGAAGCTCGAAAGTCTGCCTGCCGCAGGCGCTCCGCCCTATTGGCTGAGTGAAGTAAACCTTGATCCGCGTTATCGCGTCGCGGCGGGTCTGGGCGCGCTGGTCGTGCGTTACCGGCAGGAAGAGTTGATGGCCGAGGCTTGGGATCAGTTGGCTGCACAAGAGGCGGACCACGAACAGCGCAAGCGCGCTCAACTGGCTGAAGAAGTAGGACTGACCCTGGCTGACAAACATCTCGCACCGTTAAGTCCGCAGAGTTTGATGCAGGTGACTGCCCCGCTTCGTGCCGCTGTCCCGCAGCCTGCTGCCGCTGCCACTGCCGCCACGGCGCGGGTCGCCGCCGCGCCTCCAGCGCCGGAGAGCAGCCTTAACTCATTGAGGGGAGGCGCGGCCTCCGCCGCGTTCCGCCGCATAGCGCGTGCGCGCGGCCCCATCGCACGACGACTGGCTGCTGTTGAAGGCAAAGGCGGAGCGGTGAGCGCGGGCGCGGCAGGCTCGCCCAACAGCGCAGCAATCAGTGCGGCCCTCTTCGGCCCGACAGGCGAAAGCGCCGCGCCGATGGTCAATTTGATGGCCGGTTTCACCGCGATGGGTTCGCGGGCGGCGGGCCAGCCCGTTAAAACTCTGAGCGTCGCCCCGGCTGCGCAGGCGGACGCGCCGCTCTCAGAGGCTCCCGCCGAACAGAGCACCGACCTGGCGCGCTTCGCCCCGACGTTCACTAGCCCCATGTACGAGCCGCTGCGCGATTACTTCGCCGACGTGCTGTTGCCGGGGCTGGAGCACGTGCCCGCCAACAGCGTCTCGCTGTTAATGACTAATCCTAAGTTCGTCGAAGCCTACATGCTTGGCCTCAATCACGAGATGAGCCGGGAGTTGCTGTGGCGCGACTACCCGGCAGACCGGCGGGGCACTTACTTCCGTCAATTCTGGGACGTGAGCGGTCACACATCGCAGGAACGCAGCCAACTCGCCGACATCACACCCGTCGCGGACTGGCGAGACGACACACACCTGGGCGAGCACTCTGGCGGCAGCGCCTCCGCGGCTCAAATCGTACTGGTCATCCGCGGCGATCTGATTAACCGCTACCCGCGCTCTCTCATTTACGCCCTCGAAGCGCAATGGTCGGGCAGCGCCGCCCGTGTGCCTGGGACGAGCGAGTTATATCCGATGTTTCGGGTCACGCGCGCGCCGGACATAACCATGCTGGGCTTCGCCTTGACGCAGCAACAGGCGCGCGGGGCGGACGCTCCGGCGGCTGGCTCTCCAGGCGGCGCAGGCTGGTTCTTCGTGCTACAGGAACAACCGACCGAGCCGCGCTTCGGTTTGGACGTTGCGACCGATCAGACCTTCGGCACTAAGCCCACTAAGTGGAGCGACCTCTCATGGGCTCACCTGGCGGCGAACGCGGACTCGTTGCGGCAGATCGTTTATGTCCCACTCAATGGGACGCCGAAGAGCCCGCCGCCAGCGTTGAAGAACCCGCCGCCCGGCAGCGCCACCTGGGGAAAGAACTCCGCGCACATGGCGTCCATCTTACGGCAGAGTCCGTTTCGGCTGGTCATTCACGCGCGCACGTGGCTGTCGGCATAACTAGATCGAATCTCACCGGAAAGGTGCTTTATGATCTACCTCTCGCATGAACTCGGGTTATTGCAGGCGGAGGCGCAACGCTACGACGCCCTCGCCGCGCAGGCGAACGCCAGCGCCGCCCAGCAGGAGCAGGTCGCATCAGCCGCGCGGAGTCGTGCCACGGCGGCGCGCGCCGAAGCCGCACGTATGAACGGTGTGGCTGCGAACCTTCAAGCCCAGGCTGCTGCGTCCGACGCTCAGGCGGCCAATCTCGACCAGCAGATCGTGGAGCACAGAGCACTTCAACCGGAGCGGGTGATTGAGAACCCCGACCCGCGCGGCAAGCCACCATTCATCCCCAACCCCGAATGGGCCGTGTGGAATGACACTCTAAGTTCCCTCAAAGCGCAGCGCGATCAAGCCCGCGACGCGGCTGCGGCTGCTCGTACAGCAGCCAGCCAGAACAGCGCCGCCGCTACGCAACAACAGGCGAGCGCCGCCCTTGCCGATAATGATGCGGCGAATGCCACCGCTGCTGCCGCGCCCTTACGCCAGCAAGCCGCGCAAGCCAGCGCGCAGCGAGATGCCGTCACGCAAATGATGACGGTCATCACTCGTTGGCAGCAGGAACTCGCGCGCCAGCCCTTTGACCGGGGCGCGCTTGAGACCACGGAGCGCGAACTGACAGCGCGCGTCGAGCAGTTGGATAGCCAGTACGCGGCGGCGCTTGATGCGTCGGCGGCGGCTGACAGGCGGCAGTGGTACTTGCAAACTCTGACCCAGGAACTCAACGCGAAGATCAACAACCTCAACGCACAGCTAGCCCAGACCGCTACGGAGGAGACGAGCGCCGCAGCCGCCATGACCGACCTTCAACGGCGCATCACCAACGTGATGCGGAGGAGGCCGGAATGAGACCAGTCAGCTTCCCCGAACCCCCGGAGATAGACCCGGACGCGGAAGAGGCACGCACGCATCGGCTGGCGGAATTACGCGCGCAGTATGACGTGGCGGTCGCCCAGCTCGAAGCGGCCAGACGCCGTAAGGCGGAACTGCAAGCCGCGCTCGTGCAACTGGGCTTGGAACTGAGTCAGGTTCAGCCGCAGGTCGCGCCTGCGCAACAGGACGCCGCCGCCAAACTCGCCGCCGCCGACGCGCCGAAGCCGCGCCTTGAAGAACTACGCGCCGCGCGCGACGCGGCCACAGCACGCCTGCTCGGCGGCGTCGATACCAGACAGCCGCTCTTGCTGTTCCCGGTGCGCCTCGAAACCAGATTCATGCGGCCGTCGCCCGACGCGCCGGCCACCGAATTGTGGGTCCGTGTCTATCCCGACGACGTGCACATAGATACGCACGAACCCGCGCTCACCGCCGACGAGCAGCGTTGGGGCACCTACTTTCAGACACAAGCCAGACTGGCGGGCAGCGCGGGTGAGGACGCAAAAAGGAGGGCGTGGCGACAACTGGTCGAGCGGTTCGGCGTCCGGCGCGCGGCCTGGATTGCGCGCGTCTTCAACCCCGACCACCCGCTCAACGTCGGCACGCGCAGCAGCGGGTGGACGCGCGCGCCCTACACGAAGGTCTTGCCGGATCGTTGGGTGGCCGTCGCCTACCGGGGCGACCGCCCGGCCTTGACCGTGTGGGGCAAGTCAATCGGCGACGTTCTGCCCACAGGGCCTGGACCAGCCACGGGCGGCACGAGCACACTACCGCCTGCCGATGCGTCGCTGCCGAGCGTCGATGACGGCATGCGCTGGATGATTGATTTCAAGGTCGCAGAGGATGCCGGCATGGCGTTGCGGCTGCCGCTCTCCGATAATCGCGGCTTCGAGCGCCTCCTCGTCTTCGGCATCAAGTCTTTAGACGCCGCCAGCGCGGCCGAGCGCCTGGCCGAACTACTTGACGCCCAACACTACACTCAAGGACTGGCGCTGCTGCCGCAGAACGTGCCGACCAACAACACCGCGCAGTCACCCTCCGGCTACGGCGCGGCAGACCGCGACGCCGAGGCCGCCTACACGGTTGAGCTGGGCGCGGCCTTGATCGCTGGAGGCCCCATGCCCGCCGCCAACGACCGACGTGACGGGCACTGGCTGGCCTGGGCGCTGGGTCTGCCCGCCAGCGCCTTCGAGCACATCAGGTATGCTGACGGGACAGAGCAACGCGACGCCCGCAGCATGAATCGCCAACTCTGGCCGCAGGACACGCCCTGGCTACGGCGGTTGCTGGTCGAGGGGCTGGCCGGCGGCGTCGCAGACTTCGCGCGCGAACACTTTGCCAGCTACGTCATCGCCCGCGGCCCGCTGCCCGCATTGCGCGTCGGCAACCAACCCTACGGAGTGCTGCCGGTGGCGTCGTTCGCCCGGTTCGCCAGGCGTGCGCGCCCCGAAGCCGAAACCAACTTTCTGCAACGGCTCAACGCCTGGCAAGGCGTCTGGCGACGATCCGCCGCTGCCGCGCCCGGCGTGGCCCGGCGCAGCGATCTCATCACGCTCATGGCCGAGTCCGGCAACTCCTGCCGCTATCTCATTCAGAACTTTGCCGACGGCACGGCGCAGACGACCGAGGACATGACGGCGGCCGCTCTCTTGCCGAAGCTGTTGCCGCCGGCGAGTCTTAAAGCTTGGCCTGCGGAGGTCGCCCAAGCTCTCCTGACCGAGAGCCTCGACGCCTGTTCTCATCGCGTGGACGCTTGGGTCACTTCGCTGGCGACCAGACGGCTCGACGAGTTGCGTAGAGCAAACCCCGCCGCCATCCGGCTTGGCGGCTATGGCTGGGTGGAGGACGTGCGACCGGCGACGGCCCAATGGCAACCAGCGCCGACCCCGGCAGGCGTCGTCGGGCCCGTGTTTCAAACCGCAGATAACATGGGCTTCGCGCAAGCGCCTTCGCTCGCGCACGCAGCCACGGCGGCGATCTTGCGCAGCGGCTATCTCTCTCACCGGGACGAAGGCGAAGGTAACCCGTTCGCCGTAAACTTATCCTCCGACCGTGTCCGCCGCGCCGAGTGGCTACTAGCCGGCGTGCGGCAGGGGCAGTCGCTCGGCGCGCTGCTCGGCTATCGCTTCGAGCGCCGGCTGCACGAACGCAGTCTCGACCGATACATCGCGCGTTTTCGTACCCTCGCGGGCATCAAGGAGAATGACCAGCTCACACAAAGTTACGCGGCAGTGCGGGAGAAGGAGAAGCTTGACGAAGAGGTGCGGGCGCTGCGCGACGAGGCCGCGCGTGAGTCTGCGTCTGCCGCCTCCTGGCGAACGTTGAGACAGGCCCGCCAGAGTACGCGCCAGCAGTATCAGGGCCTGATTGACGGCTACCTGAAGCTGAAGAATCAGGACGTGCCGGCTGCGGCTCTGGCCGTCGCTAACGCCTCGGCCGCTGTGACCAGCCACCGCCTGACGAACCCGCAGAGCGTGCTGCGGAAGAGGACGGTTGCTAAGCTCGGCGGCGGCACCCTGGAAATAGTTGAGGCCATCGAGCTTGTCGAGGAAACGGATGTCGTCGCGTGGCGAAACGAACAGACGCGCCTGGAGAACGTCTGGCAGCAGGCCAAGATTACCGAGACGGAGTTGCGCAGGCGCTCGGCCGAGGCGGAACCTTCTTACAAGGACGCGCTCGCGCAGGTGGCGCGGCTCGACGACCAGCAGAACGAGCAATCGATTCCCGCCGCGCAGGCGGCGGAGACTGAGCACCAGCAGGCGGCGGAGGCGCTCGACCGTCAGGCGACCGCCCTGGAAGGCACGCCCGGCCATGCGGAGCAGGACCTGGCGGCGGCGCGGCTGGCGTTGGCGCGCGCGCTCAAAGAACAATGGCAGAAGGCGCTTGAATCGGTCGCCGCCAACAATGTAGTTGACGGGCTGGAATTACGCCGGCGCTGGACTGCGGCCCGGCAGTTCACGCCGCCGCGCTGGGATGCCACGACGATACCTTTCGGTGACACCACGCTCGGCTTCCCCGCGCCCGCGACCGGCGACTTCAAAATGCTCGACGCACAGTTCGGCTGGCTCGACGAGATGGTGGACGCGGTGGGCGATCTCGTCCTGGCCGAAAGCACGTACCACCTGGTCCAGGGCAATCCGTTACGCTCGGGCGCGACGTTGGACGCCATCTCGGGCGGCGAAGCGCCGCCGCCCGAGATGGAAGTGATTCGCACGCCCCGCACCGGCGTCGGTCTCACGCACCGCCTGCTGGTGCTCTTTCCCAAGTTACCTAATTACGCTGTGCCTGCGTGGCCGACGGATGCGAATCAAGTCAGGGCCGCGGCTGAGCCGGTGCTCAACGCGTGGGCTGCGCTGCTGCTGCCCAATCCGGCGAAGGTGTCTTGCCGTGTCGAATATGTGAATCACACAACGGGTCAAGTGGTCGGCACAACCGACGTGCTGCTTACGTCCCTGGCGCTCTCGCCGCTGGATGTCGTTTACACAACGTCCAGCCCGCAAGGCGCGCAACGCACGGAACTCGAAGAGCGGCTGCGCTACCACGTAGCGCGGACAAAGCTCGTCCCGTCCGGCGCGGACATACGACCCACTTACGGGCGTGCCCCGACGTTGCCCGCCGACAATTTTAGTCTGGGTGAACTGGTCGAAGTTGCCCGCACCGTGCGCGCCTTGCTGGCCGGGGCACGCACCATCGACAGCCGCGACTTGGCCGCTCAGAGTGACGCGCCCGACGCTGGCATCAGTGGGATTAACGACCTGTCAAGCCGCACCACCGCGGCGCGGCAGTTATTAGCGAACGCGCTCGCGGCGCTGCGCGCGGCGCTCACGGCGGCGCGCGGCACAACCACCGGCAGCCTCGACCCCTTACGCAATGCCTTGCTCCAGGCCGCCGCCTTCGGCGTTGCCGGGACAATTCCACTGGCGGCGACAGGCGATACCGCCGAGGCGCGCGCCGACCTTGTAGCGCAGGCCGACTCGGCGGCGCAGGAGGTTGATGTTCGGCTTCAACGCATCGCTAAGCTGACCGTGCCGCCGGGCGCAACCGCTGAAGCGTTGCGCGACTACGAACTGACGCGCTGGCGTGAGTTGTTCGGGGCTGACTTCCGCACCGTCGTTTGGCTTGCGCCGCCGAACGCAGTCAACCTCAAGCAGTCGTTCGCCAATAGCCTCACTCTGCAAGGCAACAACGCCCTTGAGTCGGTGACGTGGTTTCAACGTGTTGCCTGCGTGCGCGACGGCGCGGCGCGGCTGCATGACGCGCTTGCATACGGCGAGGCGTTGGGCACCGGGGCGAAGCTCGATTTCAAAGTCGGGCAGTTGCCTTACAAGAGCGGCGACCGCTGGGCCGCGCTCAAGGGCACAGTTAGCGCAGGCCGTCTTTCGTTAGTAGCTCATACGCCTCTGCCGCAGGCTGTCTCGTTCGACCAACCCTTCGCCGGTCTGTTGATTGATGAATGGAACGAGATGGTGCCCAGCGCGAGCGAGGTGACGGGGCTGACGTTCCACTTCGATCAGCCCAACGCCTGCGCGCCGCAGTCCATGCTGCTCGCCGTCGCGCCCGACGACCGCCCCGTGTGGGACTTAGACACACTGCAAGCGACGCTGAGCGACACCCTCACGCTGGCGCGCGCGCGCGCGTTCGCCGCCGACGGCCATGTCGAGGTGAGTTGGGCGGAGGGGCGGCTCCCGCGCGGGGCGCAGACACAGGCTGACAACGATATCTGGCAGTGGGTGACGAACGAGCCGCGACCGCTCGCGGGCGGCCCGGCGCATCAATCAGCAGTGTTCGCGGCGCAGCATCAGCACTACTTCCTCGGTGCAACCGACACGTTGCAGGTCGGCGTGGGCGACACGCTCTACGCCTACGCCTTCCTGGACCCCGTGAACCCGCCGCGTGAAGTGATGTTGCAATGGAACGACGGCGGGTGGGAGCATCGCGCCTATTGGGGCGAGAACCTGATAGCGTGGGGCATCGACAACTCGGCCTCTCGTCGCTCGATGGGCGCACTGCCGCCCGCGGGTCAGTGGGTGCGGCTGGAAGTGCCTGCGGCGCTCGTCGGGCTGGAAGGCCGCGAACTCAACGGCATGGCTTTCACGTTGTGGGGCGGGCGCGTGACATGGGAGCGCGCCGGGAAAATAACCATGCAGCCGGCGGCCGTGGATGCAGCCGACGAGCGCAACGGCACGGTCTGGTTCGACGACCGACTGCCACTGAGCGCGACGCTCAGTGCCGACTCCGATTTATGGCAGTGGGTGAGCCGCGACCCCGCGGCGCTCGATGGTAGCTTCGCCCACCAGTCGAGCGTGGCCGCCGGAATTCACCAACACTACTTTGTCGTCGGGAGCGAAAACGTCTGGGTAGACGATCAGTTGCCTCCCGGTGCCGTCGCGGAAGGCACGGGCGAGAGTTGGCTGTGGGTCAGTCAAAATCCTGCGCCACAGTTCGGCAACGTGGCGCACCAGTCTGCGCTAGTGCAGGGCGTGCACCAGCACTATTTTTTCAACGCGCCGCCGATGCGCGTAGGCGTAGGCGACACGTTCTACGCCTACGCCTTCCTAGACCCCTTGAACCCGCCGCGTGAAGTGATGCTGCAATGGAACGACGGCGGGTGGGAGCACCGCGCCTATTGGGGCGAGAACCTGATAGCGTGGGGCGTAGATGAGAGTATCAGCCGCCGGTACATGGGGCCGTTACCTGCGCTGGGCCAGTGGGTGCGGCTGGAAACGCCGGCCCGTTTGGTGGGGCTGGAAGGGCGCGACATCAACGGCATGGCCTTTTCCTTGTGGGATGGGCGTGCCACGTGGGATCGCGCCGGCATCGCCGCGCCGCGTCAAGACACGCTGAAGGTGTCCAAAGGCGATCTTCTTTACGCCGACGTTTTCCTCGATCCATCGAGCCCGCCGCGTGAAGTGATGTTGCAATGGAACGACGGCGGGTGGGAGCACCGTGCCTACTGGGGCGAGAACTTAATTACGTGGGGCATCGACAACTCGGCCTCTCGTCGCTCGATGGGCGCACTGCCGCCCGCGGGCCAGTGGGTACGACTGGCGGTGCCGGCCTCCGCCGTCGGTTTGGACGGGCGCGAAGTGCGGGGCATGTCCTTCGCCCTCTCGAATGGTCGCGCCACGTGGAATCGGGCTGGCACTTTGTCCGGCCCGCTCGTGCCGGCGTTCATCTATACCCCCGGAGTGATTTAAGTGCCATGAAGCAGCTTGAGCCAAGAAATCAATGTCCCGACATGCAGGACGGCCTGCAAGCGCGCGTTCACGACCCGCTGTGGTTATTAGCGCGCCAATGGCAGACGGGCGAGTTTAGAGCCGACGACGCCGGTTCTCCGGTCGGCGCGCAGCTACAGTTGGAGACCGTGCCGCTCACACGCTACCGCCCCGGCCCTGCCACGGCCGCCGCGATGGATTATGCGCCGGCCAGGACGCCGCTCGAAACATGTGTGGAGCGAGAACCGATCAGCGCCGCACCAAACGTCAACCTCCGCGCCGCCGCGCAGGCCGGTCTGCATTTCACACGCCTGCTCAGCCTGCGCGGGCTGGCTAAATACACAGGGCCGTTCATCAGCAGTTTTGCCCTGCGTCCGCCGACAGAAGCGGAGCGCGGCACACTCGACACGACCACGCTGAACTACCTGGCAGTCATGGCGCAGCGCGTCATCAACGGCGCGGCGCTCTATGCCAAACTTGCGCCCGCACGCGTGGGCAGCGCCCCGGTCGTGTTCCCGGCGGAAGCCCCCTTCAAAGCAGTCCTCGCGACCGACCTCTCGGCTATGGTGCAGGCCGCTACGGAGTGGGTAGATTGGTACGATGGACTCTTCAGTCAGCCAAAACCGGGCGAGACGGCATGGGTCAAGGAGCGCATGGAGTATACCTTCACCGTCGCCGGTAACACCTCGCGGGGCGAGTTGGCGATGACCGCGCCGGAGTACTACGACGGCCGGCTCGACTGGTACTCCTTCGACCTCGATGCGGCGCAGACGCTCGGCGCGACGGGAGGGGCGAGCACCACGGCCACCACCTTCCTGCCCGCGCCCGTCAGTTTTCGCGGCATGCCCGCGAGCCGCTACTGGGAGATGGAAGACGGCGGCGTCAACTTCGCCAACATCGAAGCCGCGCCGCAAGACTTGGCCCGCGCGCTCTTAGTGACTTTCGCCCTTGAGTTCGGCAATGACTGGTTTCTGGTGCCGGTAGCGATGCCGGTGGGCTCGCTCAGCCTGGTGCGTGCGCTCGTCGTGACGAACACCTTCGGGCAAAAGCTACTGGTGCAGCACACGACTAAGGTGGACGGCGCGCAGCCCGCATGGCGCATGTTCGGCTTATCGTCTGCGCAGGCCGCCGCCACGCCCGACCCCGGACTCAAGTTCATGGATGCATTTTTCCTGCCGCCCGTCCTGGGTTTGAGCCTGGAAGGTGCGCCGGTCGAGGACGTGCTGTTGCTGCGCGACGAGATGGCGAACATGGCGTGGGCCGTGGAGCGCACAATCGAGAGCCCCGGCGGCCAGCGGCTGGATCGCCATGAAAGCTTCGCGCAGAAGCGGCAACAACACGCGGCAACGGCAGGAGCTAACGGCAGTCAAACGTCCGCGCCCGGACGGCTGTGGTATCGCCTCGGCACCGGAGCGCCTGACTTTTGGATTCCGTTGCTGCCCGTGCTGAGCGGGGCGACTGTCCAACTCAAGCGGGGGACGTTGCCGGGAGCGCCGTCCGGCGCAGTCGCGCAGCCGCAAGGGCGTATCCTCGAACCGGGGCGTGAATTGCTGTTACGCGACGAGGAAGTCCCACGCGAAGGCGCGCGCGTCACGCGCAGTTACCAGTATGCGCGCTGGATCGACGGCTCGACGCAGCTCTGGGCAGGTCGCAAGAAACAGCCGGGGCGGGGCGAAGGCTCCAGCGGGCTGCGCTTTGATGTGCTCGAAGCCCTGCCGACCGCCACGAGTTCTTCCGACGGCTAAAACGACATAAAGTGGTTCTACTATGAAAATCAGTGTGTCTCTGTGGACGAGACCGTTGACTACAGCCTTCCGCCGGAAAGAAGGACCGCGCCACGCACCGCACGCGAGCGCAAGCTGGTGAGTGAAGTCTTGCGCGAAGTGGACGACATCAGGACCGCTGCCTTATCAGGCGGGGCCAGCGTGTGAACTATAAGCAGGCCCCGTACGCGATGCCGCGTGGCTCAGTAGACGATGATGTAGTAGGCGTACCCGAACGTGGTATTGCCGACGGCGACCTGGATCGAGGTAGTGGCCGGGAAAGCGGTGAGGATGATACTCGATGACCCGCTGAGCGAGACGAAGCGGTACTGGGTGTTGTTTACCGCGGACCCGAAGTCGATGTTGTACACGCCCCCGTTGTTGGCTGTGACGGAGAAGCCGCACGACGCGAAACTAGAGGAGCTGACTTTGGTCGCGCCGTTGTAGCAGTAGACTTGCGTGCCGTCGCCCTGCATCCGGAGCATCGCTTTGACTATGCCGTAACTGTACGCGCTCTGCCCTACGTTGTCCGAAGCCTGGAACGAATTGGTCGTGAGTGAGGAGGCCGAGACAGAGGAGGCCGTAACCGAGGAGGCCGAGATTGACCCGATGACATCCAGCTTAGCCGTGGGCGCTGTGGTCCCAATGCCGACGTTGCCAGAGACTTCAGCGATGGAGGAGTTACCGAAGGAGTTGGGGCCTGTGAACTTGGCGAGGCGGTTAGCGGTTCCTGTCCCGTTGATCGTCCCGGCGATGGCTTTAGTCTGAATGCTCCCGTCGGGGAACTTGATGCCGTTGCCGGAGCCTAAGATTTGGATGCCGCCGTTGACGGTCAGCTTTGCCGTCGGGGCAGTAGTCCCGACGCCGAAGTTGCCGGCAGTATCAAGCACGAGCCGGAACTGGTTGGCCGTCTGGTCGAAGACGAAGAACTTGTTGGCGACCCCGTTCGCGGCGGTCGAGCCGCCCGCGCCCGACTGCCAGACCCTGCCGTTGGTGACGTACTCCGTCGTCGTCAGAGAAGTGCCGCCGGTGGATTGCAGGCGCAGCCGCGACGAGGCTCCGACGGCGTGTAGACCTTGCTGCGGTGCTGTCGTGCCGAAGCCGATCCGCCCAGCGTTCTCGAACATGACGGAGTCACCGATGGCATTCGCCCCGGTGAACTTACTAATCCTGCCGGCCGTGCCCTGCCCGGTCATGGTCGCGACGGCCTGCGGGGTCGGACTCTCCTGCTTGCTGCCCGCCCCGGTCGTCAGTGCTTCGATCACTGAAACCTGTTCCACGCGCCTCTTCAGTTTGCCGGAGGGGGTGCGGTAGGTGATGGTCAGGGCGTATGTACCTACCGGCACCCTCTGCCCTTGCGGGTCGCTCATCGTCCAATCCAGGTGGTCGCCCGTGACCGGCCCGCTCTCAAAGACCACGTCGCCCGACTCGTCGCTGACACTTACCCACATATCGAGCACGTCGCCGACTGCCGCGATCCGTACCTTCTTCTCGTCGGGCGTGATGTTGATTGTGGAAACCGAAGGCGTCTGCGCGCGTGCGCTCAGAGCCAACGCGAAAAGAGTAACGAAGAGGGCGGAAGATAAGCGTTTGATTGTCATCACAGCGAAAACTCCTGGGCAAAAGGTTGAAAGGGAAGTCATGGCCGAAGCGTGCGGCCGTGGAACATGAAGCGCAACGGGTTACTGATTGGCTAGTCGGGACTGGTCCAGCCGCGAGAGGGAACGATAAGGCAGGACCAGGTATGGAGTCAATCATTACGCACGCTATCGCCCGCCGCCTGGCGCATGGCGATGCGGCATGGGCAAATCCGTTCCAGGGCGATTCCGGCTCTACCTGCGCGACCTCCACGCAAGCGTGCCTTACAGGATTCACCCACAGGTAATCAGCAGCATGGTGAAGGACCAGATGCTCAACGTCATCGTCGAGGGCGAGGGCATCCGGGACTGAAAGCAGCTTACCTCTCAAACGCTAATCTCAAAGTTGCACTTACAAGTTGAATTCACCTAAGTCAATAGTTGCTGTAAGCTGCTGAAAGCAGATGTAGAAATTCAGACTTTGTGCTGCACCCTATAGTGGTTTCAAGTCGCCCAGCTGGGGCCTCTTCCATGCGTGAGTGGGATGTCATCGTCATCGGCGGGGGCGCGGCCGGGCTGTTTTGTGCGATTCATGCGGGGAGGCGCGGGCGGAGGGTGCTGGTGTTGGAGCACGCCGAGAGGGTCGGGAAGAAGATCGGTATCTCGGGCGGGGGGCGGTGCAACTTCACCAATGTTCATACGACGGCGGAGAATTTCATCTCGGCCAATCCGCACTTCGCGAAGTCTGCGCTGGCGCAGTACACGCCCGCGGACTTCGTCGCATTGGTTGAGCAGCACGGCATCCGTTATCACGAGAAGAAGCTGGGCCAGCTTTTCTGCGACGGCAGCTCGCGGCAGATTATTGACATGCTGCTGGACGAGTGTCGCGAAGCGGGCGTGGAAATTCTCTGCCGGTGCGCGGTGCGCGAGGTGCGCAAGAGTGATGAGTTCGGGCTCGAAACCAGTCAGGGAAGTTTCAATGCGGCCGCGCTCGTCGTCGCCACGGGCGGGCTGTCAATCCCGACGCTCGGGGCGACGGATTTCGGCTACAGGCTCGCGCAGCAGTTCGGCCTGCGCGTGGAGGAGCCGAGGCCGGCGCTCGTGCCCTTCACGCTGGCCCCGCAGGTCCTGAGCCGGCTGGCGACGTTGAGCGGCGTTTCACTCGACGCGCTCGTCGGCTGTCGCGGCAAAGAGTTCCGTGAAAACGTGCTCATCACTCACAGGGGCTTGAGCGGCCCGGCCGTCCTGCAAATCTCGTCCTACTGGCGGGCTGGCGAGCCAGTCTCGATCAACCTCCTGCCCGACGAGGACGCTCTCTTCCTGCTGGCCCAGGACGAGAACGCGGAGGTCGAACTGGTCAGTCTTCTGGCGCGTCATCTCCCGAGGCGCTTCGCGCAGGCGTGGTGCGAGCTTTACGCGACTTCCAAAAGGCTCAAGCACTACGGCGCGCGCGAGGTTGAGGACATCGCGCGCGGGCTTCACGAAATGCGAATCACGCCGTCGGGGACCGAAGGCTTCAGGAAGGCGGAGGTGACCGCGGGCGGCGTCTCGACCGCGGAGGTTTCCTCGCGGACGATGGAGGCCGCGCGCGTGCCGGGGCTCTATTTCATAGGCGAAGTCGTGGACGTGACGGGGCAGCTCGGCGGCTTCAACTTTCAGTGGGCGTGGGCCTCGGGACACGCCGCCGGCCGGCACGTCTGACGCCCTTCCACGGTTTTCTTCTCGGGAAAATTTTTCTGTTGACAGGGCCACCCGCGGGATATATTTTCTTTCCCGATTACCAAAGCCTTACCCATTTGAAGGCCCTTTGAATTGTGCTGATGTAGGCTTTCCTCGTGTCAGCCTCACCAAAACCCGATAGGGGTCTCGCCCAGAGAAGTACACAACACAAATCGTCAAGCGAAGTGACGCCCAGGGCTTAATCCTTCGAGAGCCGGAGGTGGACATGACCACGAAAGAGAACGGGGCCGGGCAGACGCGCTTCGAGCGGGTCCGGGGAATCCTGCGCGACGCGGCCGAGGGGCGCGACGCGGCTTACGGCGGCCTGGCGCTCTGGGAGTTCTCGCGCGAGAAGCTGCTCGACGCGAGGCTCCACGGCGTGCCTTTGATCGCGCCCGAAACTGGGCCAGCCGGGGAGGAGGCGGCGTCGTGCTGCGAGCACCACGCCGCGGGCGCGGTCGAGCCCGCGGGCCGCGGCGCGCGCTCCGGCTTAGTGCAGGGCCTGCGCGGCGAGCGGCCGTTCGACGGCTCGCAGTTCCCGCCGCTCCCCTGGGGCGGCCCGCGGGTCGCGCCCGAGCTGGTCCAGTTCGTCGGCGACTGGATTGACGACGGGTGCCCGGCCGGCGGCGGGGAAGAGGGGACCGCCTACAGCTTCGACGTGGACGCCATCAGGACCGAGGGGACCGAAGGCGCGTTCGCGCCGCTCGTGGAGTTGCGGCGCACGCGCCACGAGTTCCGCCCGGCGGCCGCGGGCGAGTACAAGTTCCGGCGCGGCGAGCTGAAGCAGCGCATGAACGTGGACTGCCTGGATGAGTCGCAGGTCGAGCGCCTGCGCGCCGCCTTCCGCGAGCTTTACGAGTTGAACAAGTGGCCCGAGGACAGCCGCAACTACAACAACCTCGCGCTCGTTCACCAGAACCACTGCCAGCACGGCTGGGAGCGATTCCTGACCTGGCACAGAATCTACCTCTACGAGTTCGAGCAGGCGCTCCAGGACCACTTCCCGGACGTGACGATGCCCTACTGGGACTGGGTCATGCCGCAGTACAGGCCCGCGCAGCCGGACAAGGGCTGGAGAGTGCCGAAGGCTTTCCAGGCGTTCCTGACCGATGACTCGCTCACGTTCCTCAAAAAGCACGGCGTCCCCACGGACAAGCTGAAAGACCTGGTGCGCCAGCTGGGCAAGCTCGACCCGGCCTTCCCGTCGCTGACCAGGTTCTTCGCCGCGGTGGTCGAGAGCGGCGTCGCGGAGAAGTACACGAAGGGCGATTATCGCAGGCGCTTCATAGACGCGCTGCTCGACGCCAACTCGCTCTGGTACCCACTGCGCTACCCCGGCGAGTACAAGGGGCAGACGATTAACCAGGCGTTCAGCTATCACTACCCCTCGGCCGACGACCTCAAGCAGATCATGAGTCTGCGCACGTTCCGCGACTTCGGCGGCGGGAGCCTCTACAACGACGCCTTCGGCTTCATGGACCAGAACCCGCACAACACGCTGCACCTTTGGACCGGCGGCATGAACCCCCTCTTCGACCCGAACGCGGGGACGCCGAAGGAGGGCCAGGTCCCCATGCCCAAAGACCGGAACCGCGCCGTGCAGGTCGCCGGGCGCAAGTTCCACAAGCGCGAAGACCTCTACAGCCAACCGCAGTACGGCGACATGTTCAGCAACCTGACAGCCTCCTACGACCCCGTCTTCTGGCCCGTGCACGCCAACGTGGACCGGCTCTGGTGGGACTGGCAGCAGCAGCACCCGGACTCGAACCCCGCCGACCTCGACGCGGTGCTCACGCCCTGGAGCTACACCTCACGCGACACGCTCGATATGTACCGCTTCGGCTACGAGTACGTCAAAAGCAGTTGCATCATCCCGGTCGGCGCGGAGGTCCCGGTCGGCCGCTTCGTCTCGACGAAGATCGAGGTGCCAGAGCTGGTGCGCGAGTCGCAGGGCGAGGTCGAGGTCCGCCTACACCGCGTGCCGCAGCTCCCGCGCTCGTGCTTCATCCGCGTCTTCCTCAACCTGCCGGGCGCGGACGCCACGACGCGCATCGAGGACGAGCACTACGCGGGCTACCTGGCCGTCTTCGGCCACGGGGCCTGCTACGGCGGACCCGGCCATTGCGAAGTGCCGCCGCCGCGGCGGCGCGACTACGACCTGCGCCCGCGCGACCACAACACGCCGCGCAACCACCGCGTTAACGTCACGCGCTGCGCCCGCGGGCTCTTCGGGGGAGGGGCGACGAGTTTACAGATCACGCTCGTCGTCATCGGCGTGGACTACGAGGAGGACCCGGAGCTGCTGCGCCTCGAAGGCGTGTCACTGAACTTCCTGGACTGAAGAGGAGCGCGTATGACGACGAACAATGAGGCGGCCCCCGCGTACCGCATACACCCGGCCATAGGCATCGCCCGCCTCGGCGACAGCCCCAGAGAGTTTTGCATCTCGCCGGAGAAGCCGGCGGCGCTGCCGATAGACTGCGACGAGCAGGGCAACCCGCGCCTCTCGCCCGACGGGACAGCGGAACTCGCCGTCAAGAAGTTCAAAGACGCGCAGGGGCGCATCAAGCGGCAGGCCGCGCGCTTTCACCTCTACGCCTACGACGACCAGAGCCCCGCGGGCCGCCCGCTGAAAGTAGGCGATCCCATCAAGGGCGGCGGCAATCACGGCGTGCTCGTTGACATACAGTGGCAGGTCTATCTGGCGAACAAGAAATCTGTCTGGTACGAGTTCGACGCGCTCGCGGGCGAGCGCGGCTACGGCAAGCATCACAAGCGCCGCAACGCCGACATCACGGACCTTGAAGCGCGCCAGCAGTTAATCATTGACCCCGGCGCGCGGGTCGTCAACGCGACCACGCGGCGCAGCGCCTCGTTTAGCCGGCATCACACGGACATCTACGCGCCGACGTTCCCGCCCCCGCTGACGCCGAACTCCATCGAGACGCTGGGCGAGATTAAGACGGACGCCACGGGCCGGCTGCTCGTCCTCGGCGGCCACGGGAATTCCGGCACAGCTTTGAGCGGCCTCGGCCAGCCGCGCATCGAAGACTACGCCAACAACGACGGCTGGTTCGACGACACTTCGGACGGCGTCGTGATGGCCCGCCTCGTGATGTTCTCTTCGGAGGTCGGCAGCCTGCGGTTCATAGATGTCGAGTACCCCGCGTGGGTCATCGTCGGCTACCCGGCTTACGTCCCCGAAATCCTCGACATCGTTACGCTCGACGATGTCGTGTACGATCTCTCGGTGCGCGAGTTCGCCTACCGCACCGACATCTACGGCGAGACGGGGACGTTCGACGACCCCGAGCGCATTGACCCGACCGACACGGCCGCGCTCCAGCACTGGAAGACGGGCCGCCTCGAATGGAACCCCGATTACAAGCCGTGGTTCTACCGCGACATCTGGCCCATTCTCTTCCGCGCCGACGAGATGACGCACCTGACGAACGTCCTGGAGCAGTCGAACTACCCGCACAACCAGACCGAGCGCGGCAACTTCGACCCGAACAAGCTGTCGGTCCCGCCCTTCGTCAACGAGACCGCCTGGACCAAAGCCAAGCTTGAAGCGGCGCGCGCCAACCAGTCGGGCGCACTCTTCATTGACGCCCTGGAGCCGACGCTCGCGCTGCTCGACGAAGGGCTCAGGACGAAAGCGGACGACCGCTTCGAGCGCGGCTTCGTCCACGCCATGCACAAGCAGGACATCCGCCGCGACCTGCGAAACGCCCTCAAACAGTTCGCCGAGGCCGTCTACCCCGAGGGCGCGCAGGAGCGCGACGCGGACCTCTACCTGAAAAACTGGAAAGACCTCTACGAGCGCGCGTCGGCAGCGCCCGAGACGGATGACTTCAAGAAGAGATACGTGGAGGCGAAGACGGCCCTCCAAGACGCCGTGGCGCAGATTCAGGCGTCGCTGCTCAAAGAAGTGGCACAGGAGCCGGGCGTCGAAGACCGCCTCGTCGCGCGCGCCCTCGAACGCCGCCTGCCGGCCGAGGCCGCGACCGAGCAGGACACGCCGCGCCCCATCGAAGACTCGTTCGAACGCTACGTCAAAGAGTTCCGCACGGGCAAGCTCCTCGAAGACCGCTTCGGGAGCGCGCGCGAGCAGTTCACCTACGACTTCTACCGCATCTATCGCATGTACCTTTATCACCTCCTGCGCCAGCCCGGCGAGGAGAACGCCTTCCGCCTCGGGGGCCGCCCCAACAGCCGCATGTTCAACCTGCCGCTGATGCCACTGCTGGCCGGCGACAACCCGCTGACGAATCACGTCCCGTCGAAATTCCTGCGCCTCACCGACTACCAGCACTACATCCTGCGGCAGTGGGCCGAGGGCAAGTTCTACAACGAGCAGCGTGAGGGCTGGCTCAAAGACCCGCCGACCTTCGAGCCCTACGAGAATTGGGCCAACAAGACGGGGCGCGACCTGGACCAGGGCGTGCTGATGAATCTGCTTGGCGGCGCGTTCTGCCCCGGCGGCGAGGTCGGCTGGCTCGTCCGCAACCCCTCGGTTTACAGAGAGCCCTTCCGCCTCAAGGCGGACCCGGCCTTCTACAACTTCCGCCAGACGGCCGCGCAGGCGAACGCCGGGCGCATCTCGCCCGACGACTACGTCGCTTACGCCGACACCGCGCTCAGCCAGGACAGCGACTACGAGACGGGCTTGCAGCCCGGCGACCTGACGAAACAGATGGCGCTCCCCTGGCAGTCGGACTTCAACGAGTGCACGATGCAGCCCATCAACGTCACCTACGAGCAGTGGAACAACATCGACCCGGACAAGCAGCACGACCCCTGGATGAAGCTCGAAGAGCAGGTCTGGGACACGCTCTGGTGGCCGGCCCACCGCCCGCTGCAAACCTTCGAACTCGTCGGCTTCAGCGGGGGGCAGCCGCAGCTCAAGTATTTGAACTGGTCGCGCGGCGTCCCGCAGACGAACGCGGGCGATTTGAAGATGGTGACCGAGTGGCGCAAGCTCAGCTTCGTCGTCCGCAACCCTTACATGAGCGAGAAGAAGCTCGACTCGCCCTCGCCCGACGCTAAATACATCAGTGTGGAACGCACACAGGAGTGAAGCAATGAGCGACAACCCTTTCGTCGGGGCGTGGACCTACCGCAGCCTATTGAACGACCCGGACATCAACCAGGACTTCGACAAGTTGGAGTTCGGCCGCGGCGAGATAGTCATAGAGGAGGCCGCGCCGGAAGTGCTCAAGGGCACAATCGGGGGCCCCGGCTGGTCGCTCACGCTGCACGGCTCTCGCGCCTACGGCTCGCCCATGCAGGCGCGCTTCCAGGGCCGCGGCTCGTCTCGGGCGAGGAGTGGGTCTACGACTACGTAGGCTGGCTCGTCCCCGTCTGGCCCAACAGCGACTCGACGCTTCAGCGCCCGGCCATCGTCGGCTCGGTCACGCGCACCGTGCCGCACTCGTCCGGCAGCGACGGCGGGACCGCGCCGGCCGGCGTCGTCGCCTCCTTCTACGCCGTCCGCCAGGACTGAAGAGGACTGCCTTCTGCGACCAGTTGACATCGTCATCACGGGCGGCGGCCCGGCCGGCTCGGCGGCCGCACTTTCGCTCAGGGCGCACGCGCCGGCTCTTTCAGTGGCCCTCGTCGAGGCCACGGCTTACGAACGGACGCGCGTCGGCGAGGTGCTCCCGGCGCTGGCGCGCGGCCTGCTCGATCAGCTCGGCGTCCTGAAGGCGTTCGAGGGAGAGGGGCACAGGCCGGCGCACAGCGCCGCGGCCGCCTGGGGCCATCCGGCCCTGAGCGAAAATCACTTCATCTACACGACGCACGGGGCGGGGTGGCACCTTGAGCGCGCGCGCTTCGACGCCTTCCTCGCCGGTCAGGCCCGAGAGCGCGGCGTGGAGGTCCGCACCGGAGCGCGCGTGCGCGCGGCCTCGCGGTCGGAAGAGGGCTGGCGGCTGCTGCTGTCAGACGGGCAAGAACTCTGCGCGCGCTTCGTCGTTGACGCGTCAGGCCGCGCGGCCTCCTTCGCGCGCAGCGCGGGGGCGCGTCGCCTGGCGTTCGACCAGTTGGTCGCCTACGCGCGCTTCTTCACGCTCGACGACGAGCCGGAGCCCGGCACTTTAATCGAAGCCTTCTCGGAAGGGTGGTGGTACACGGCGCTGGCCGGGGAGAGGCGCGTCGTGACGTGTCTGACCGACGCGGACATCGCGCGCCGCCTCGGGCTCGGCGACGAGAAGTGCTGGCTCAATCTGCTTTCCGAAACGCGCTGGATACAAGGGAGCGTCGGCCGCGGCCGTCCGCGCAAGACTGCCGTCACGCGCGCCGCCAACTCCAGCCGCCTCGAACCCGTCGGCGCATCCGACTGGCTCGCCGCCGGCGACGCGGCCTCGACCTACGACCCGCTCTCCTCTCAGGGCATCGTCAAATCACTCCGCTCGGGAATCTTCACCTCTTACGCCGTCGCGGACCTTCTCCTCAAAGCGGACGCGGGCGGCCTCACGCGCTATGAAAAATTGGTCCGCAGGGAGTTCGCCGCCTACGCTCGCGCCCACGCGCGCCACTATGCCGAAGAGCGCCGCTGGCCCAAAAGTGATTTCTGGCGTCGCCGCCATAAATTATTTGTTCATTAAACGACTCAACCCTTAGCGCCTCCAGCAAGAAAAAAACTTCACGCAAAGGCGCGAAGTGAAAACATAAGGCGCTAAGGGTTGAGGGATAGTCGAAAAGAAAAACGGGAGGAGCACGCATGGCGCTCCTCCCGCAAAGGCTCCCCCGCGCGTCGTCTGCTGCTGGCTCACGACTCGCGGGAGAGCTTAAGTGCAAGTTCTAGAATTGGAACTTCACTCCCAGCCTCAGCGAAGAGGGGTACTGGAAGATGGAGCCGAATCCGTAGAACGGATTGCTGACCGGGGCCACGCCCGTCACGCCGCTCGTGATTTGGAACGTCTCGTCCAGCTTGATAGCGCGCTGCTGGTTGAAGACGTTGAACCAGTCAACCTGGAAGCGGAGCTGCCGATTCTCGCTGAACCGGATCGGGTAGTAAGCGCCCAGGTCCAGGTTCCACGTCGTCGGCGTGCGGCTGCCGCCCTGGCGGATGCTGCCGGGCCTGTCGGACGGAATGATCGCCGTGCCGCGCGGCACGCCGAGCCCGTTGTTGTTCCCGTAAACCGCGTGCGGGACCAGCGCGTTGAACGGAATGCCAGACTGGATGTAGAAGTTGCCGGAGATCAGGAACCTCCACGGCGTCTGGTAAGAGCCGTTGAACTTGAGCTGGTGCGGGCGGTCGTTCGGCAGACGCCCGTAGGAGTTGTTCAGCAGGCTGACGAGGTCAAACAGGGAAGTGATGTTCGGGTCAGACTGCCCGTTGTCATTCCTGAAGAGACCTTCGTAGTTGCCGATGAGCGACGAGTAAACGTAGGAAGCGAGGAACTGGTAGTTGTTCGTAAACCGCTTGGTAGCCGTGAACTCGACCGCACGATAGTAGCGGCGGGCGCGGCCGAAGCCTTCGCCGACGCCTACCGGCGGGGGCTGCTGCGCGAGCCGCTCGGTCTGGCTCTCGCCCGGATTAAAGATGAAGTACGTGCCGCCGTCGTCGAACGAGCCGTCCTCGATGACGGACCCTTGCGCGCGGTAGATGCCGCGGAAGCCGAGGGCCAGGTCTCGAAGGACTTCGTACTCCGCGCCGGCCGTCACCTCGTTGACGGTCTGCGGCTTGAGGTCGGGGTCAATCGGCGTCGGCTCCGACCCGAGGTTGACCGTGCCGACGGTCTGATCGGCGCGGATGCCCGGAACGATGCTCGCCCCTGCGCCCGCGTTAATCACGCTGACGTTAAAGTTCTTGTCAGTCTGCACGCCGCTGCTGCCGGCGCGGATGTTCACGTCGAGCGGAATCGGCGTCTCAAGGTAGCGCGCGAAGTTGGCGAACAGCTTGCCGCGGCCCTGGCCCGTGAAGTCCCAGATGAGGCCGATGCGCGGTTGCAGGTTGTCCTTGAAGTTGTTGAGTCTCAGGTAGGACTGGCCGCCCTCGCCGTAAGCCTGCTGGTAGTCCCAGCGCAGCCCGAAGTTGAACTGGACGTTCTTGGCGAGTTTGTAGTCGTCCTGAAGGTAGAAGCTCTCCGTGTTGGTGTAGCTCTTGCCCAGCAGCTCGAAGTCGCGGATGCGCGTCGAGAGGCGGACCAGGAGCGGGTTGTTGTTGAACTCGCTATTCGTCAGCGCGCCGAGGATAGCGCCGCCGGGGAAGCCGTTGGCGGCGGTCGCGAACGCGCCGGCCACGCCGACCGCCCTCGCGTTCGGGCAGACGACCGTTAGCTGGCCGCCGACGGTGCGCGACGTGCAGACGGCGAAGTTGTTCGTCACCTGGTAGCCGTTCACCGAATTGTTATTCGGGTCGTTGGCCTCCGAGGTCAGGCCGAGCGGGTTCGGGAATACGCGGTCCTCGCCCGAGCGCCGGTCGTCAATCGAGTAGTTGTTGCGCACGTACTCGAAGCCGTACTTGATGGTGTGGCGGCCGATGATGTTCTGCAACCTCGCGGCGAACTCCCAGCGGTCGCGGTCCTGCGCCGTGAACTGGCCGAAGCCGGGGCCGGTCTGGTAGTTGCGCTGCAAGGAGCCGCCCGGCGCGTAGACGAAGTCGGCGAAGCCCGTGATGCCGCCGACATTAACGCCGGTCGAGGTCGGGGTCGCGACGGTGCCGTCCGCGCGCAGGATGGCGAAGTTGTTATTGATGAAAGACGTGCTCGCGCCATTAGCCGTCGGGGTGATGTTGGCCCGCTGCAAGTGCAGGCCGAAGTTGAACTCGCCGATCCAGGTCGGGGTGATGGTCGAGTTCAGCCGGACGGCGTAGTTGTGCCCGCCCGCTTCGAGCGTGCCGACGAACGCCTCGGGATTGTCGCCGAAGCCGGTGGTCGGGACCACGCCCGGCCCCTGAATCGAGCCGAGGATGAAGCCGTCAACCTTGGTGAAGTCGCCGAAGGTCGAGAAGGTGGCGACGTGGTTCTGGTTGAGCGCCCACGTCAGCTTGCCCGCGTAGAACGGCGTCCTCACCTTGTTCTCGGCGTCATCGCGGAAGGTCTGCGTCAGGAAGAAGTTTTTGCGGTACTGCGGGTTGAACGCGCCGAAGAACCAGAGCTTGTCCTTCATGATGGGGCCGCCGATGTCGAAGCCCGCGTCCAACTCGGAGAAGCCGTTCGGGGCCGCGCCCGTGTTGGAGAAGAACTTCGTCTCACGGACTAGCTGCTTGGTCGAGAAGTAGGCGAAGGCGTCGCCGCGAATCTCGTTGCCGCCCGACTTGGTGATGACGTTAAAAATGCCGCCGGTCGCCTTGCCGTACTCCGCGCCGTAAGCGCCCGTCTTGATCTCGACTTCCTGGATGAATTCAAAAGGAAGGTTAGCGCCAGAGCCGCCGTAAGCCGGGTCGGTCGTGTTGACGCCGTCGAGGATGTAGTTGTTCTCGGGGCCGGAGGAGCCAGCCACCGAGGGGTCGCGGTCGCGGCCCGCTGCGTCGCGCAGGCCCGAGCGGGCGACCGTCGGCGCAATCGTGTAGAGACTCTGCACGGTGCGCTGCGTGGGGAAGTTCGAGAACTGCTCGGTCGAGACGTTCGAGCCCGTCGTGTTGCTCGACGTGTCTACGGTCGCGCCCGCGGTGGTCGTGATGTCCACGGAGGCCGCCGTTCCCTCGGGCTGGAGCCGTACGTCAATCGAAGATGTCTTCGAGAGGTTGACCTCGACATCCGACTGCTCGTAGCGAGCGAAGCCTTTCGCGGCCTCAAGCGTCACGGCGTATCTCCCCGGCGGGAGGTTAAGAATACGGAAACGGCCCTCGTCATCCGTCGTCGCGGACTGCGCGCGGATGAGGTTCGGGCTCGTGACGGTCACCGTCACGCCGGGCACGACCGCCTCGTTAACGTCGGTCACAGAGCCCTCGATTGTGCCCGTCGTCGCCGTCTGCGCCATCACGCTCGTCGCAAACAGCGTGAAGCACAGGGCGAACAGTAGCGAGGTCATGACTCGCATAGTTTTTCTCATATAAAGAGTTCCTTTCTCTGCCAATACAGATAGGCTCGTGAGCCGCCCTCGTCTGAGCACCGCATCGGACGCAGGGCTTACGAAAATTCGTAAGCGCAGAGAGCTGACTTCAAGCCACCGCTCTTCAGATAGGGCAACGACCGTGCCGCCTCAGTCGCGCGCGCGGAAAGCCTTTTCAACTTTCAAGATTGGTGATCGGGAGACGCGCGAGCGCGCCCCTGAATCTTGAAACATTTGGATATTGAAGGGGCGCGAAGTTTAAAGATTTGGATATGAGGAGCGAGCGCGCGGCGTGCGCCCGACGGGTTCATACGAAATCTCGTATGCGCGACGCGCGGGTGAAAAGTGCGGGAGGGAAAAAAAAGAGGGGCGAGACTGTTGCGGCGTCTCGCCCCTCTTCGTCATGACAACTGGCGGGCGGTGTCAGGCTTCCTTGTGAACGGACTCCGCGGCCTCCTGGGGCACGAAGCCGCCGACGAGGACGTTGATGTTGATGCCGTACTGCTTGATCTTGGAGTTGAGCGTCGTGACCTTCATGTTCAAGAGCCGCGCGGCGCGCACCTGGTTGCCGTCGGTGTGCGAGAGCGCGCTCTGGATGAGGTCAACCTCGAAGCGTTTGACCTCTTCGTAGAAGTCAATCCCGTCGCGCACGTCGAGCGTCGGCACCTCGTTGAGAGTCTGCGCCTCAAGCAGGAGTCTGAGGGCGAGCTGCTTCAGCGTCTTGATCTTGCCGGGCGCGTACGTGGAATTCCCCTCGCCGTCGTGGTTGACCAAGCGCATGTCCGAGTGTTCTCTGACTGCTAATCCGTTCACCTCGTAACCTCCCCTTCGGCACGCCCCGCCTGTCGAATATAAAACGCTGAAGGGCGCGCACGATAAATGATACGTTCAAGCCCCGCGCTCGGGCCGGCTTTTGTGACCAGTGGGCCAATCCTCGTGACAAATCGGCCCAGGGGGGGGACGAGGAGCGCCCCCTCGCTTACAAGACCTTGCCCAGTGCTTCCTGCAAATTTTCGCGGTAATTGCGCGAAAGCATGAGCTGCGCGCCGCTGTGCAGGACGATGCGGTACTCGCCGTGGAACCAGGGTTGAAGCTCTTTAATTTTAGCGAGCTGGACGATGGCCGAGCGGTGCACGCGGCGGAATTTCTTCGGGTCCAGTTGAGCTTCGAGGCTGCTGATGGTCTCGCGCAGCAGGTGCGATTTTTTCCCGCTGTGGACGGAGACGTAGTTACCCTCGGCCTCGATCCAGTCTATCTCATCGGCCTCAAGGAAGAAGACGCGGCCGCCGCTCTTGATGACGAGCCGCTCCAGGTATTTCGCGCCCGCCTTGAGTTCTTCCAGGAGCGTCAGGATGCGCTCGTCGAGGCGGCCGCCCTTCTCTTTGAGGATGTGCTCCTTGGCCCGCCGCCACGACGCCTCGAATCGCTCGCGGTCGAAAGGTTTCAGCAGGTAGTCGAGCGCGTGGACCTCGAAGGCGCGCACGGCGTACTGGTCGTAGGCGGTGACGAAGATGACGTGAGGCGTGTGCTCGTCCTTCAACCTTTCGAGGACCTCGAAGCCGCTTGCCTCGGGCATCTGTACGTCGAGGAAGATCAGGTCGGGCTTGTGCTCGCGGATGGCCGCGACGGCCTCATCCCCGCCCGTGCACTCGCCGACGATCTCCACGTCGCGGTCCGCTTCCAACATCTCGCGAATCATCCCGCGCGCCAGCGGCTCGTCGTCCACGAGGAGCACACGGATTTGCGTCGCGGTAGTCGTCACGCTTGATTTCCTCTTGAAGCCCGGAATGTTTTTGCCCGTTGCGCGGCTCGCGCCAGTGGGTAGAGTTATCCTTACAATGGGCTAACACCGCGAGCGCGCGCGTTGTGGCAAAAATCTTTACGCTTTGCTTATTTGTTAAAGACGACTCACCGCCGCCCGTTGTTATCGTGCGGGGCCGCGCCGTTTTCTCTCGCCGAGGGTATTTCCAGAGTCACGGCAAGACCGCCGTCGGGGTCGTTGGCGATTTCGAAGCGGTGACGCGCGCCGTAGAGACGATCCAGGCGCGTCTGCGTGTTCGCCAAACCCAACCCTTTCTTGAAAAGGCTTTCGGTGCTTCGATTCATGGGGAGACCTGGTCCGTTGTCTCGTATTCGGATACGAAGGAACCCGTTCTCTTGTTTCGCACGAATTTCGATCTCGCCGGGCGTGGAGCGCGAGGCGATACCGTGGCGGATGGCGTTCTCGACGATGGGTTGTAGGATGAGGTTGGGGACTTGCGTGTCCAGGGCGTCGGGGTCAACCTGGACGTGAGTGGTGAGGCGGTCCTGAAAGCGTATGCGCTCGATCTCAAGGTAGCAGCGCAGGAACTCTATCTCCTGCTTGAGCGTCACCTCTTGTGTGCCAGAATTTTCCAGCGTCAGTCGGAGGAAGTCCCCGAGGCGCGTAATCATCTTCCGCGCGCCGTCCGTGTCCCTGTGCAGAAGCGCGGAGATTGAGTGGAGCGTGTTGAAGAGAAAGTGCGGGTGCAGTTGCATCTTCAGCGCCTGCAACTGAGCTTGCGAGAGCTGAGCTTCGAGCCGCGAGGCGCGCAACTCGCCCTGGCGGTAACGCTGGTAATAGTTGTAGGCGTAGGCCAGGAACGCAACTAATAGATAAATTCCCATGCCTTCGGTGTAGTTGCTGACGGCGAAGCGCACGGAGTTCTGGAACGCGTAGGGGCGACCTAAAGCGGCCCCGTATTTGAAGGAAAGCAAGACGTGTCCGACGATGCCGGCGGCGAAGCTGAGCAGCGTGCTCGCCAGCAGGTGGACGAGCACGCTGCGCCGCCAGTGCTGCTTCTCGATGGGGAAGTGGCGGACTAACCAGAGCACGAGCGGCGTCGCGAGCGCCCAGAGGTAGCCCCAGCTCATCTGCACGTAGAGGGCGCGGCCCCACGGGACGGGCTGCTCGGAGCGATAGGAGGCGAAGTACCACTGGAGGGTGAAAATCAGCCCGATGAAAGTCCACACGCCGACGACCAGCCCGGCGCGCGCCCAGAGGCTCTGCCACCAATACCTTTTCGAGACCAGCTCATCCATCGCTCGTCACATCATCTCAGACGCCGGACGTGAAGACAACAAAGGCGCACGAATCCCCGGTCGCGCTCGGGGAAAGCCGATAAAGAGGTCGGAGGTTTTGTGCCATTACGAATTGGCCCACGGTCACAGAGGCCAACCCGCGATTAGGCAACTTCCTCCCCGATCAAACCAGAACTATGTGACGAGCGGGACGTGAGGCGGGACGATGCGGCCCGCCGGCAAGATGAGCCGGCAAAAAGTTGCCCGCGCAGTGCTGACGTGCCGATTGCGGATTGGAAAGAAGAGAGCGGCCGAAAAAAATCGCGGCGTGCGTTCTCACACAGAGGTCTCCTTACAGTCTGAAACCCCCGTGCTCTCCCGCCGCAAGGCGTTGTCGCCCATGCACTCCGCGAAAGTTTCCATATAGGCTCTGACCGCGCGCCCTCTCTCGAAGTCGCGCTCGAAGGCGGCGCGCGCGGCACGGCCGAGCGCCGCGACCTTCGCTTTGTCCGCGGCCCATTCGCGCAGGACGCGCGCCAGGCCCGCGTGGTCGCCGGACGCGATGACTTCGCCGCATCCGTTCTCGGCGACGATGCGCGCGATTGAGCTGCGCGCGTCGCCGACGTAGAGGACGGGGAGGCCCGCGGCGAGGCTCGCGTAGGTCTTGCTCGGCACGCTCAGGCCGGCGAGCCCTTCGGCCAGCGTGACCAGCGCGGCGTCCGCGGACGCGAGGCTGTAGCGCAAGGTCTCGCGCGGCTGGTAAGGCAGCAGGCGTATGTTGGAGAGGCCGTGGCGCTCCTTGAACTTTTGGACCGACGCCTTTTTGACGCCGTCCCCGACGAAGAGGAAGAGAATGTCCGTGCGGTCCCGCAGGCTGAGCGCGGCGTCGAGCACGGTCGAGAATTCGTTGATCCAGCCGAGATTGCCTGAGAAGAGAAGGACGAACTTGCCGGCCGCGCCGAGTTGTTCCGCGAAAGAATTTTTCTCCCCGTTCAAGGGACTGATTTCGCGGCCGTCCGCCCAGTAGTGAATCACGCGGACGCGCGACGCGAACTGCTCCCCGACTTTGGCAAGGACGCGCTCGCGCATGCATTCGCCGACGAGGATGACGCGGTCAGAGTTGCGGAGCGTGTAGCGGTTGAGCCAATCGAGAAGCCGCGCCGCCGGGTTGCGCCCGTTGAGCGCGCCCAGAGAGACCGCGACATCCGGGTAAACGTCCTGGACGAGCGCGACCACGCGCATCCCGCGCAGCCGGCCGATGACGAGCGCGACGAACGCTATGAACGGGGGCGTCGAGAGGGCGAGCACGATGTCGTGGCGCGGCAGGCGCGTGAGCTTCCACGTCGCGCACAGGTAAAAGGTCAGGTAGTCCGAGAGCCGCTTGATTAAATTCCCCTTACCGAAACTGGTCGCCCACGCGCGCTCGACGCGCACCCCTTTGTAAACTTCCCGCGGCGGCAGACGCTCCCCGCCGTTGTAGCGGCCGCGGCCCGAGAGCGCCGTCACCTCGACGCCGCGCCCCGCCAGGCTCTCGGCCAGGTCAGTCATGAATTGACCGCACGCCGAATGGTCCGGGTAGAAAAACTGGTTGAGAATAATGATGCGCATCAGGTTGACGAGTCGGTCGCCTTCAACAACAAAGTTTCACGCCTGACGGCGTGGTTGCCCAGGTAGAGCGCGTCCATGCGCGTCTTCAGGAAGCAGTCAATGGCGTGGCGCGGCGTGCAGACTATCGGCTCGTTCTCGTTGAACGAGGTGTTCAGCAGGACGGGCACGCCCGTCAGTCTGTAAAAGTCGCTGATGAGCCGGTAGTAGCGCCCGTTGGCCTCGCGCGTCACGGTCTGCAAGCGGGCGGAGCCGTCAACGTGCGTGACGGCGGGGATGTCCGCGCGGCACTCGGGCCTGACCTTGTGGACCATCAGCATGGCGGGCGCGGGGTGCGTCTGCTCGAAGTATTCGCCGACGTGTTCGGCCAGGATCGAGGGCGCGAATGGGCGGAAAGGCTCGCGCCGCTTGACGCGCTCGTTGAGTATTGTTTTCATCTCCCGGCGGCGCGGGTCAACGACGATGGAGCGGTTCCCCAGCGCGCGTGGGCCAAATTCCATGCGCCCCTGGAACCAGCCGACGACGTTGCCCGCCGCGATGTCCGCGGCCGCGCGCGTCGTCAACTCGCCTTCCGTCTGATAGCTTTCATATTCGAGCCCGCCGCGCTCCAATTCCGCCCGAATCATTTCGTCCGAGAACTCCGGCCCGGTGTAAGCGCCCTCCATCACGGACCCTCGTTCGCGCTTCAGCAAGCCGTTGTAAATCTCGTAGCAGACGCCGACGGCCGTGCCGCTGTCGCCTGCCGCCGGCTGCACGAAGACGCGGCGGAACGGCGTGTTGGGCAGAATCTTTCCGTTCATCACAGAGTTATAAGCCACGCCGCCGGAGAGTCCCAAATCGGTCAGCCCCGTGCGCTCGTGCAGGTGAGTGAGAACGTGAAAAGCGACCTCTTCGAGGCGCAGCTGAAGACTCGCCGCGATGTCCTCGTCCCGCCTCGTCAGCGCCGCGCCTTCCTCGCGCCGCGCGCCGAAGACTTTTTCGTACTCGTCGGAGAAGATGCGGCCGACCACGGGCGGGCCCTCGTCCCAGGTCATCTCCACGCCCTCGGCGTGGTGGCGGAAGTAATCGAGGTTCAACTGAAACCTCCCGCCCTCTCCCGTCCTGATGATGTCGCGGAACTCTTCGATGAAGCGCGGGCGGCCGTAAGGCGCGAGGCCCATCACCTTGCCCTCGTCGCCGTAGTGCGGGAAGCCGAGGAATTGTGTGGTCGCCGTGTAGAGGATGCCGGCCGAGTGCGGGTACTCGACCTGGCCCAAAACCTCAATCACGTTGCCGCGGCCTTCGCCCCACATCGTCGAGACGAAATCGCCGAAGCCGTCAATCGAGAGCAGCGCCGCGCGCTCGAACGGCGAGACGTGGAAGGAGCTGGCGAGGTGCGCGCGGTGGTGCTCGACGTTATGAAATTCGGCGCGCACGCGGCTTTTTGGCACACCGAGCGCCTTCGCCAGATCGTCTTTCAGACTTCTGACTTTCGTCGTGTTAGCCAGCCGGTCGGTCACCGCGCCGAGGAAGCCGCGCCCTCTTGATTTAGCCGCCCTCATCGCCGCGTACAGAATCTTCTTGTGCAGGTGGGCCGAAGGGTCGCGCGAGACGCCGACGTGCTCCACGTCTTCGAGAGAGACGCGCGCTTCCGTCAGGCAATAGCGCACGGCCTCCGTGGGAAACCCCGCGCAGTGCTTGCGCCGGTTGAAGCGTTCCTCTTCGGCGGCGGCGATTAGTCGCCCGTCGCGCACGAGGGCTGCGGCGGCGTCGCCGTGATAAGCGTTAATCCCTAAAACAATCATGCCCGCGTCTTAATATTCCGTGCGGCCGGCCGCACCGCAGAAGAGCTTAGCATTTTGGGGCCGCAGCCGCCGAAGCGCAAGGGACTCCCTTGAAACACCCGGCGGCGTCGGACGTTGCAGCCGCGCCCGCGGATACCAGTTCACAGCGAGCGGTTGCTGGGCTAATATTAAAAGTCCCGGCGGAGTTTTCAATGTTTACGTGGGGGGGGCTAATCGGATGAGCTGGAAAGAGAATCTGCTGGAGAGTGAAGAAGAGATCAAGGCGCTGCTGGCGGCGACGAAGCGCATCGCCGTACTCGGCATCAAGACGGAGAGGCAGGCGGGCCAGCCAGCCTTCTACGTCCCGTCTTACCTGGCCTCGGCGGGCTTCGACGTGATTCCCGTCCCCGTCTATTACCCGGACGTGACGGAGATATTGGGCCTGAAAGTTTACCGCAAGCTCGCGGACATTCCAGGCGAGGTTGACCTCGTCAACGTCTTCCGCCGCTCCGAAGACATCCCGCCACACCTCGAAGACATCCTGGCGAAAAACCCGAGGGCCGTCTGGTTCCAGTCCGGCATACGCAACGACCAGGCCGCCCAGAAACTCGCGATGGCCGGCATCAAGGTCGTGCAGGACCGCTGCCTCATGGTTGACCACCGCTGGATGAAGTAGCAGAGGTCAGTTAAAAGAAAAACGCTTTGGAGACGCGCGCCAGTTAAGCAGTAGACCCTGAAAGAGTCACAGATGATAGCCGGGGGCGGCGCAAACTCACGTCTGCGTGCCCCCGGCTATCATGTTCATTCCCCCGCGGGGATAATTTGTGTGCCGTCTTTAACTCGACTCGCCGCGATTCAGCGTGAGCCGCTTCGTAGCAATTAACAGTTCCGCGTTGAGAATCGCCGCGCCGGCCGCGCCACGGATGGTGTTGTGGCTGAGCGCGACGAAGCGGAAGTCCATGACGCGGTCGCGCATGATGCGGCCGATGGTCGTCGCCATGCCGCCCGCGGCGTCGCGGTCGAGTCGCGGCTGCGGGCGGTCGCGCTCCGTGCGCACGACGAGCGGTCGCGCGGGGGCCGTGTGCAGGCGCAGCTCCTGCGGGAGCGACGTGAAAGAGGAGAACGCTTCAGAGACTTCTTCGGGCTCGGCCTTGCGCGCGAGCTTCACGCGCACCGCGGCTATATGCCCGTCCGAGACGTTGACGCGGTGGCACTGCGCGCTGACGCGCAGCGACGCGTCCTCCACGCGGCCTCCGCTCACGCGCCCCAGAATCTTCAGCGTCTCGGTCTCTATCTTCTCCTCCTCGCTCTCTATGAATGGCAGCACGTTGTCCACCACGTCGAGCGAGGCGACGCCCGGATAGCCCGCGCCCGAAATCGCCTGCAACGTCGTCGCGACCGCCTCCTCGACGCCGAAGCGCGCGTGCAAGGGGGCCAGCGCCAGCGCCAGCATGATAGTCGAGCAGTTCGGGTTCGTGACGATGAAGCCGCCGCTTCCTCCCCACGCTCTCTGCCGCTCGATCAACTGCAAGTGCTCGTGGTTGACTTCCGGTATCAGGAGCGGCACGTCCTCGTCCATGCGGAAGGCGGACGAGTTGCTGATGACGGCGTAGCCGGCCTCGGCGAACGCGCCTTCGGACGCGCGCGCGACATCGCCCGGCAGGCTCGAAAAAACAAGGTCGCAGTCGAGCGGCGGGCGCGGGGCCTCGACGACTATGTCACGCACTTTCAAGGGCACCTCGCCCGGCAGCCGCCACGAGCAAGCCTGCGCGTAAGTCTTCCCCTGCGAGTTGCCCGATGCGGCGAGCGCGCTGACCTCGAACTGCGGGTGGTCTTCCAGCAACTGCACGAACCGCTGCCCGACCATCCCCGTCGCGCCAAGAATCCCGACACGATATTTACCGCTCATCTTAATTCCCCTCTCAACCCCTTTGCTCCTCCAGCGTGAGTGGTTTGGGTTTTTCACGCTGGAGCCGCAAAGAAAAACTTAAGCTCTCAATACTTCTTTCATCCTCCGCACGCCTTCCGACAGCGTCTCCAAATCAGCGCAGAAGGAGACGCGCAAGTACCCTTCGCCCTCCGGCCCGAAGGCCGAGCCGGGCACCGTGACGACGCCGCGTTCAAGCATTCGTTCCGTCACTTCCATCGAGCTTCCGTACTCGCCCACGTTAACCATCATGTAGAAAGCCCCCTCGGGCTCGACGGCGCTGAGGCCCAATTCTTCGCGCACGCTCGCCAGCAAGTGGTCGCGCCGCTCGCGGAAGGTCCGGCGATGCGCCGCGCGCGCCTGCCCCGCTTCCTCCGTCCACGCGGCGAGCGCGGCCTTCTGCGAGACGGTCGAGGCGCAGGTCGTCACGTACCCGTGCAGGACGAGCGCGCTCCGCACGACCTCCGCGGGGCCCGCGAGCCACCCGAGCCGCCAGCCCGTCATGCTCATGGCCTTCGACAGCCCGCCGATGACGACCGTGCGCCCGTCAAGGGCGGAAATGCTCGCGGGCTTCTCGCTCGTGTAGTAAAGCTCGCCGTATATCTCGTCCGAGATGACGTGAGCGCCCGTCTCTTCGAGCGCCCCGGACAGCTGTGCCAAATTCTCTGCGGAGAAGACGCGCCCCGTCGGGTTCGACGGGCTGATGACGACGGCCGCCTTCGTGCGCGGCGACACGCGCCGCCGGAACTCGTCCGCGTCGAAACTGAAGCCGCCGGCCGCCGGCAGCCTGTAAAAAATTGGCACACCGCCCGCCATCCTCACTATCGTCGGGTACGCGACGAATCCGGGGTCCGGCAGCAAGACCTCGTCGCCCTCGTCCACCATCGTCATCAGCGCGAGGTAGAGCGCCTCCTGCGAGCCGGCAGTGATGACGACGCGCTCGGGTTGGCCCGACAGATGCGGGTAGTCCGACGCGACCCTTTCTCTCAGACTGACCAGCCCCGCGTGCGAGGTGTAGCCGTTCTGCTCCTCGCGTATGACGCGCGCGGCCTCGCGGCGTATGACCTCGGGCGTCGGCAGGTCCGGCTCGCCGAGGCCGAGGTTGATGCTGCCCGGAAGCGCGCGGTCGAAGACCTGGCGGATCATGCTCTTCTCGATTCCGCGCAGTCGCCTGGCGGGTCGAAACTCGCTCAACGCAAAAAATCCTCCAACTGCACCGAGCGGTCCGTGCGCTCGTCGCGGTACTTGACGACGACCGGCGCGTAGAGCGACAGATTCCACTCGCGCCCCAAATCAGACGTTACCGCGCGCGAGCCGGGTACCACGACCGCGCCCGCCGGAATCTCAAGCGGGCCGGCAGCCGTCCTGCGGTAAACCTCCCCGCGCACCAGATCATAAACGGGAGTCGCGCCCGTCAGGATTGTCCCCGGCGCGAGCACCGCGCGCTCGCGGACAAGAGTGCCTTCGTACACGCCGCAGTTGCCGCCGACCAGCACGTCGTCTTCGATAATAACTGGCACAGCGCCGACCGGCTCCAGCACGCCGCCGATTTGCGCGGCGGCCGAGAGGTGCACGCGCTTCCCGACCTGCGCGCACGAGCCGACGAGCGCGTGGCTGTCAATCATCGTTCCCTCGTCCACGTACGCGCCGACGTTGACGTAACAAGGCGGCATGCAGACGACGCCGGCCGCGACGTACGCGCCCTCGCGAATACTTGAGCCGCCGGGCACGACGCGGACTCTCTCTTCGAGGCGCGTCGGGCGCACCGGGTAAGTGTCCTTGTCGTAGAAGACGAACGTCCGGTCCGGCGGCGACATATCTACGATTTGGCCCATCCGAAAGCCCAGGAGGATGCCGCGCTTGACCCATGCGTTTGTCTGCCAGCGCCCCTCGCGGTCGCGCTCGGCGGCGCGCGCCTCGCCGCGTGTGAGCGCCGCCTTGAACTCGTCGAAGAGCGCGAAGTCTTCCCCGGCGTACTCCCGCTTGTCCGCCTCGGCCAGCGCCAGGATTCTTTCACTGAGCGACATTGGCCGTCCCCTTCAGGAGCCCCAGCTCGGTGAGACACGCGCGGACGCGGGCGCGCGTCTGCTCCTCGACGCGGACGAGCGGCAGGCGCAGCTCTTCCTCGATGAGACCCATCAGCGCGAGCGCGGCCTTGACAGGCCCCGGACTCGACTCTATGAAGTTCACCTCCATCAGCGGGAGCAGCCGGTAGTGCAGCTCGCGCGCGCTCTCCCATTCACCCGCGAGCGCGGCGTCAACCATCTGCGACATCAAATCGGGCGCTTCGTTCGACGCCACCGAGATGAGGCCGTCGGCCCCGAGCGCGAGCATCGGGAGCGTGATCGCGTCGTCCCCCGAGAGCACGCGGAAGCCACGGGGCCGCTCGCGCAGGATCGCCATGATCTGCGACAGGTTGCCCGAAGCCTCTTTCGTCGCCACGACGTTCTCGCAGTCGTGTGCCAGTTTCAGAGTCGTCTCGGCCGTGATGTTCGACGAGGTGCGGCCGGGCACGTTGTAGGCGACGACGGGCAAGCCTTCGACCGCGGCGGCCACGGCGCGGAAGTGCGCGTAGAGCCCGCCCTGCGTGGGCTTGTTGTAGTATGGCGCGACGACGAGGACGGCGTCCGCGCCGACGGCGCGCGCGGCCTGGCTGTATTCGATGGCGTGCGCCGTGGAGTTGCTGCCCGCGCCGGCGATGACGTGGGCGCGACCGCGCGCGAGGCGGACGGTCTCCTCTATGACGAGCTGGTCTTCCTCCGTGCTCAGAGTGACGCTCTCGCCCGTCGTGCCGCAGGGCACGAGCAGCTTGACGCCGCCCTTGATCTGCCGCTCGACGAGCGCGCGGAAGCGTTCGATGTCAACCTCGCCCCCCGCCTTGAAAGGCGTCACGAGCGCCGTGGCGCATCCCCGCAGCCAATCAACATTCATAGTCATAAACGCTTCGTCTCCTCTTCTGCTTTCACGGGCTAGGTCTTGAGTGATGCTCCGAGCATTTCGTCGATCATCTCTGTGAATTCATAGACGCCGCGGCGGCCCTGAATCCAGCGCGCGGCGGCGAGCGCGCCGGCGGCGAAGCCCTCGCGTGAGCGCGCCGTGTGTGTCAGGAGCACCTGGTCGGCCGCCGAATCGAAGCCGACGCGGTGCGTGCCGGGGATGTGGCCGGCGCGCGTGCTCACGACCGGGATGTCGCCGTCGTAGTGTGCGGCGAGGCGGTCGCGCAGCTTCAACGCCGTGCCGGAAGGCGCGTCGCGTTTGCGCGCGTGATGCGCCTCTTCTACGAACGGGCCGTAGGCGTCGAAGCGCGCGAACAACTCCGCGGCACGCTCGACGACGCGGTAAAAGAGGTTCACGCCGATTGAGAAATTGGCCCCGTAGACGAGCGCGCCCTCGTGCTCTTCAAACAAGCGCCGCACGCTCTCTTCTTCCTCGCGCCAGCCGGTCGTACCGATGACGAGCGGAACATTCGCGCGGGCGCTGAGGGCGGCGTTCGCGCGCACAGCGCCGGCCACGGAGAAGTCAATCGCGGCGTCCAGGCCGCGCAACTCGTCGGCCAACTCAACGCGTCCCGCGTCGCGCGACGTGAGGACGAGCGCGACCTCGTGTCCTTCGCCTCGCGCGCGCTCTTCCACGAGCCGCCCCATCGCGCCGCGGCCGAACAGTGCGATTCTCATCAACCTTCTCCTTCCGCCTACTCTTCGACTCCGGCCCGCAGCCGGCGCACCAGCCGCACGTAAAGCTCGACCGCCTTTTCAAGCTCGCGCTTGGCGACGCGCTCGTGCGCCGTGTGCGCGTCGAGGATGGAGCCTGGACCAATAAGCAGCGGCCGGCCCCAGCCGGACAGGTAAGTCACGTCCGTCGTGAAGCGCACGATGCACTGCTCGAAACTCTCGACCGGGAGCATCCGCACGGGCTCCGAGACCGAGAGGTATTCGACTTCGGCGCGCGCGCCCGCGATTCGTTCGAGTGCTTCTTTCACTACGCCGGACGGCACGGTCAATCGAATGTGTAAGACGGCCTCGGCCTCTGCGGGGACGACGTTCGAGCGCGTCCCGCCCGCGACGGTGCCCACGTTAACGGTCGTCTCGCCGAAGAACTCGTCGCGCGGCCAGTCGTAGTCGCGCACGTCTCGGAGCACGTCGAGCAGTTTTTCAATCGCGGACTCCCCGTGCTCCGGGTAAGCCGAGTGGGCCGCGCGCCCCGCCGTCTTGACGCGCGCGCGCAGCGAGCCCTTCGACCCGGTGGCGAGCAGGTTGTCCGTCGGCTCGCCGTTTATCAGAAATTGGCACAGGCGCGCAAGCCTGTGCCGGTTGGCAGCGAGCGCGCCGAGGCTTGCCTGCTCCTCGTCAACCGTGAAGAGCAAGCCCACGTCGTCAATCCCTTCGGCGCGCAACTGCCTGGCCGCCGCGACCTGCGCGGCGATGATGCCCTTGGCGTCGCACGCCCCCCGCCCGTAAATGTACTCGCCGTCTTCGCTCGCCGCGACGTGCGGCGGCACCGTGTCCAGGTGAGTCGAAAGCACGACGCGCGGCGGCACGGTCGCGTGGGCCGCAATGAGGTTCGCGCGATTCTCCTCGACCTCCTGCAACTCTGTCTCGAAGCCCGCCGCCTCAAGGTACTCCGCGAGAAAGCGCGCGACCGCCAGCTCGTCCCCGCTCACCGAAGGGATGTCGATCAGTTGGCGCGCGAAGGCGAACAGGTTCATGGGCCAAAAAACATAGCTCGGGCTCAAGCCCCGGCGGCAGAGCCGCTAAAAGTGAATCTCAATCGTCCGCCGCGGCCGTCTGGTAAAGCTCGCGCGTGTTCTGCTCGAAGAAGGCTTCGTGCAATTGGCACACAGCCTTTTCCGCGTGCGACTCGTCCACGACGAAGGTCAGGTTGATGCTCGACGCGCCCTGTGAGATGAGCATCACGTTGATGTCGCGCACGGCCGTGAAAACCTTCGCGGCGACCCCGCGCGCGTCGCGCAAGCCCTCGCCGACCACGCAGATCAGCGCGCGCCCGTGCTCCACCTTGACCGCGCCGATCTTCTCCAGGTCCGCGACGATTGCGCCGAGTTCGTGCGCCCCGTCCAGGGAGAGCGAGACGCTGACCTCGGACGTGGTGACCAGGTCCACGACCGTCCGGTGGCGGTCGAAGACCTCGAAGAGCGCGCGCAGGAAGCCGTAAGCGCCGAGCATGCGCGCGGAGGTGACGTGGACGATGGTCACGTTCTGCTTGTGCGCGATGGCCTTGACCGTGTGCGGCGTCGCGTCCGTGTCGAAGTTGATGACGGTGCTCTCGGAATCGGGCGCGCGCGAGTTGCAGATGCGGACGGGGATGCCGCGCACGACCGCCGGGAGAATCGTCTTCGGGTGCAGCACCTTCGCGCCGAAGTAGGCCAACTCCGCCGCCTCGGCGTAAGAGAGGCGCGGGATGGAGCGCGCGCCCGAGACGACGCGCGGGTCCGCCGTCAGCACGCCCGACACGTCGGTCCAGATTTGAATCTCGCGCGCCCCGAGCGCCGCACCGATAATCGCCGCGGTGTAGTCCGAGCCCCCGCGCCCGAGCGTCGTCGTCATCCCCGCGGGGGTCGCCGCGATGAAGCCGCCGAGCACGGGAATCTCCCCGGCCTCTATAACTGGCACAACTGACTTGCGCGTCGCGCGCGTCGTCTCTTTCATCTCGGGCTCGGCCTGGCTGAATCTCCCGTCCGTCACGATGCAGCGCCGCGCGTCCACGTGGCGCGCGGGCCGTGGGCCAATTCCGCGCAGCACGCCCGCCAGCAGGTCGGCCGACAGCCGCTCGCCGTACGAGACCACCTCGTCTTGCAGCGCGGGCCGGTCGTCCCGCTCGGTCGCGGCCGCCTGAAGCAGCGCGACCAATTCGCACCGGGCTTTACTAAGCGTCGCCTCGAACGCCGCCGCGTCCTCCGCGCTCAAGAGTTCGCGGGCCACGTCCCTGTGGCGGCCGAAATGTTCTTCGAGCGCGGGCGCGGCCTCTTCCGCCTTGCCCTCTTCGGCGGCCCGTTTGAAACTCGCGAGCAGGGCGTCCGTGACGCGGCTCATCGCGGAGACGACGACGACCGGAGGCGCGTCGGCGTGAGCGAGCACGATGCGCGCGACGCGCCCGAAGGCGCGCGCGTCCTCGACGGACGTGCCGCCGAACTTCAACACTGTGGGAGGCTGGTTCATGCTTTGGCAACCGACCTTTCCGGCCGCAGAAAAAGTAAAGGCCGGTCGTGCGCGTGGAGTACGACCGGCCCTCTGCTCAAAGCTGATTAAAGGTGCGACGCCGGGAGCGCGCGCCTTTCGAGGATTCTTGAGTCGTAGCTCTCCACCGCCGCCTCGGGGCGGTGACAGTCCCGCGGATTTAGCCGCGGCGACCAGCGCGCGCGCTCACGAAGGATAATTGGCACACGCGCGCTTCGGCGACCAGCCCCTTTCACCCACCCCGTCCCTTTCTCCTTCGTTCCAGAAGGCGGGTTACTGATGGAGGTCGCGCCTCTACTTCGGCTTCAAAAGAACTATCAAGAAGACATCAAACCTTAGCCACGACCCCGCGCTCTTGTCAAGCAAACTGATTGCAAGCGGGTTTCGGACGCGGCTATCATTCGTCGGTATGTTCGAGTACAAAATTGACGCGCGGACGCAACTGCGCCCGCTCGCCCTCGGCCACGCCCAGGAGTTTTTCGAGCTGGTCCACCGGAACCGCACGCATATAGGCGAGTGGATGTTCTGGGTCGGCGACGATTACTCGCTCGCGGACGCCGAGGCGCACATTATCATCGCGCTCGAAAAAGCCGCCGCCGGCAACGGCGTCGAGGCCGGCATCTGGTTCGAGAATCAACTCGCCGGGTGCGTGCGCTACAACTACATCGACCGGGCGCACAGGAACACGGAGCTGGGCTACTGGCTCGGGGCCGCTTTTCAGGGCAGAGGGCTCGCCACCGCCGCGTGCCGCGCGATGACGGATTATGCCTTCGCCACGCTCGGCCTCAACCGCGTCGAGATACGCTGCATGAGCGAGAACCTCCGCAGCCGCCGCGTCCCCGAAAGGCTGGGCTTCACACAGGAGGGCGTGCTCCGCCAGGTGCGCTGGCGGCGAGACCACTTCGACGACCACGTCGTCTACGGGATGCTGGCGGGCGAGTGGCGAGCGTCACGAAACTTCTGAAGCGGCCTGGCCCACTTCCTGCCCGATGAACTGCCGCAAGCGCAGACGCGCCTTGTGCAGTTGCGACTTGCTCGTCCCCGTCGAGATGCCGAGGGAGCGCGCGATCTCGGAGTGCTCGTAGCCCTCAACGTCGTGGAGGATGAAGACAGCGCGGTAGCCGGGCGCGAGTTGCGTGATGGCCTTTTCGAGCATCAGGCGGTCAACCGCAGGCATCTGGCCCAGGCGCTCGGCCGGCCTGACCTCGGGCTCGGGCGTCGCGCCGTCGTTGGTCGTGCGCTCGCGCCGCACGGCGCTCTTGCGGAAGTGCATCAGCGTGCGGTTGACGGTCACGCGGTGGAGCCACGTCATCAGGGTCGAGTCGCCGCGGAAGCTGCCGATCTTGCGGTAAACGTGGATGAAGACCTCCTGCGTCAGGTCTTCGGCCTCGGCCGTGTTGCCCGTCATCCTGAGACACAGGGCGTAAACGCGCCGGTTGTATCGCTCGTAGAACTCCTCGAAGGCGAGCATATCGCCGCTTGCTACGCGCTGCGCCAGGCGGTAATCAAAGTCGGACGCATCAATCGGCGCGGCGCGCTCGTCATCGCGCGCCCACGTCAGGTGGGATTGGTCCAGCACCATTGCTTCGTTCATGTTTTTAATTCAACCGGCCCGGTGTGAAGTACGCTGTTGCCTGTCAGTGGAGGATGACAGAGGCGGGAGCCCGCAGCGCCGGCCCGCGTCAGAGATCGCTTGCGCCCCTCACAAGCATCCCCGAGCGCGGGCCGAGGCCCGACGGCCCCGCCTTTCGCCTGTCACCTCTGGGGAGACCTCCCCGAACTACTCAACCCCTTTGCGTCTTTGCGCCTTCGCGTGAAAGATTTGGGTTGCTCACGCAAAGGCGCTAAGGCGCTAAGAAATCCTCGCGTTCTTAGTTCTCCGGCTCCGGCGGGGCCGGGCGGTTGGCCTCGAACTCCTTGCGGCGCTGCTCGAACTCTTGCCGCTTGGCTTCGAGCTGGGCCTTCTGCTCGGCCGTCAGCACGTTGAAGATTTGCGACATCATGCGCGCGTGGGCCACGTCCAGCTCGACGTGAAGGTTCGCGCGCGCCTGCGCCGCCGCGCGCACCGCCGCCTCGTCAAATGCGCCGTCCTTCAGGAAGTCGGGCGGGCCGTCCGGGCGCTGCGCCTCCATCTGGTCGCGCAGAGACTTCGTGCTCTCCTCGAACCCGTCCGTGATCTTCTTGACCTCCGCCTTCTGCGCGTCCGTCAGATTGAGGTCGCGCGCAATCGGACCCAAGCCGTCGCGCGGCGGGCCGCCGTGGAATCCCGGACCACCGTGGCCGCGACCGGGACCGCGCCCGCCGGGGCCGCCGCCCTGCTGTGCCAATCCGACCACCGCCAACACCAACAGGAGCGCGCCCGTGATGGCGACCGCCGCGCTCAGCTTCTTCCAACTCTGTGTCATCTTCTCTCTCCTCTTCAGCCTGTCAGATTCTTCGTGTGTGGGAGCGCCCCACCGTAAAGAGCGCCCCCGTTGACCCCCGCTTGTTCGCAAAACGGCTGATGAAAGACTCGTCCACATCCGACTCTCTCGGCGAGGTCTGTCCTCTCTCATCGCCACCGTAGTATGACGAATTTTTGGCCCGGCGGGACGTAAAGAGTCGGTCAGCGGAACGTAAAGATTTCGTCAACGCGCGGGCGCACACTCTTGACACTTCTTTACAGAGCGGAAGCACGGATTTGAGATAGAATGCCTGCGGCCCTGTGAGCGCGACGGAAACGGCGCAGGGCCGAAAGTGAGGCTGTTCGGAATGCAGCGCGTGCTGGTGATTGACGACGACGTGGGCCTTTGCGAGTTGGTCGCGGAGTACCTCGGCCCGGAAGGCTACGAGGTCGAGGCCGTGCACGACGGCGAGGCGGGCGTGGAGCGCGCCGTCTCGGGCGAGCACGAGCTGGCCGTGCTCGACGTGATGCTCCCAGGCATCAACGGCTTCGAGGTCTTGCGCCGGATACGCGCCCGCTCGCGCCTGCCCGTCGTGATGCTGACGGCGCGCGGCCTGGACGTGGACCGCATCGTCGGCCTGGAACTCGGGGCGGACGATTACCTCCCGAAGCCCTTCAACCCGCGCGAGCTGGTCGCGCGCATCAACGCCGTCTTAAGGAGGGCGCGGCCGGACGCCGTGGAAGAAAGGCCGGAGCGCGAGACGCTCGCGGTCGGCGACGTGGAGATGGACAACCGCACGCGCACCGTCAGGCGCGAGGGGCAGGTGGTGGAATTGACGGCGGTCGAGTACGACCTTTTGAAGAGACTGCTCGCCGCGCCGGGCCGCGTCGTGACCCGCGAGGAGCTGGTCAGGGACGTGCTCCACCGCAACCTCTCCCCCTTCGACCGCAGCATAGACATGCACGTCAGCAACCTGCGCAAGAAACTGGGCCACCAACTGCGCGCGACCGGCCCCGAGCGCATCAAGACCGTCCGCGGCGTCGGCTACATCTACACGGAAGAAATGATGAACGCGGAATGATGAATGATGAATTAAAAACCGATTGTCTTTCATTCCGCATTCCGCATTATTTTTAGTCCATGCGTAGTCTGTTTCTCAAAGTCTTCCTCTGGTTCTGGCTGGCGATGGGGCTGGTCGTCGCGGCGTTCCTCATCACGACGGAGCTGACGCGGCCGAGCGAGATGTACTCGCGCGGCTCCATGACGGACAGGTACACGTCCTTCATCGCGGAGACGGCCGCCCTCACCTACGAGCGCGAAGGGCCGCCGGGCCTCGCCGCTTACCTCGAACATTTCACGAGCCTGTCCGGGGTCCGCGCGCGACTCTTCGACGCGCAGGGGGCGGAGCTTTCGGGCCTGGGCGCGCAGCCGGGCGCGTTAGTGTTGGTGAGGCGAGTCGAGAACTCGAACGGCCGCATCTTCGACGCGCCGGTTGACAAGCCCATGTTCGCCTTCCCGGCCGCCACATGGGGCGGGCGGCGCTACGTGTTCGTCGGCGAACTGGGCGCACCGCCCGAGCCGCCTTTCGCCAACCCGCGTTTCCTGCTCCCGCGCTTTCTGGCCGGGATGCTGACGGCGGGGCTGCTCTGCTACCTGCTGGCGCGCTACATCGTCTCGCCGGTCCTGAAGCTGCGCGCCGTGACGAAGCAGTTCGCGGGCGGCGACCTCTCGGCGCGCGTCGGGCCGCTGTTGGGCCGCCGGCGCGACGAAGTGGCCGCGATGGGTCACGACTTCGACGCGATGGCCGAGCGCGTCGAGACTTTGGTGAGCGCGCAGCAGCTCCTCATCCGCGACATCTCGCACGAACTGCGCTCGCCCTTGACCCGCCTCAACGTCGCGCTCGAACTGGCGCGGCGGCGGGCCGGGGAGGATGCCGCGCCCGCGCTCGACCGGATCGCGCGCGAGGCCGAAAGCATCAACGAGATGATCGGCCAACTGCTCGCGCTCTCGCGCGTCGAGAGCGGGACGGATGGGCTCAGGAGCGTCAAGCTCGACCTCGCGGACCTCGTGCGCGCCGTCGCGGAGGACGCCGAGTTCGAGGCCCGCGGCCGCAACCGCTCCGTGCGCGTCGTGGCCTGCGACCCCTGCCGGACGACGGGCGCAATCGAGCTTCTGCGCAGCGCCGTCGAGAACGTCGTCCGCAACGCGGTCTATTACACGGCCGAGGGGACCGAAGTCGAGATCGCGCTCAGGTGCGAAGGCGTTGGCACAAAAACCTTCGCCACGATCAGCGTGCGCGACCGCGGCGCGGGCGTCCCCCCGGACGCCATTGATAAAATCTTCCGCCCGTTCTACAGGGTCGGAGACGCGCGCGACCGCCAGACGGGCGGGACCGGCCTCGGCTTAGCCATCGCCGCGCGCGCCGTCCACCTGCACGGCGGCACCATCCGCGCCGCCGACTCGCTCGGCGGCGGCCTCGCCGTTGAAATCAGCCTGCCCGTAGTCTGACCCGGACCGAGACGCTATCCAATCGAATCTCTCCCACCTGAACTTATCATGCTCAAGAAATTGCGGGCCGCGAAGACACACGCGCACGACACGAAGTAAGCTCAACCCCTTTCGTGTCGTGCGCGTGTGTCTTCGCGGTTCATGCTTTTGGCGTAAGAGTTTCACGCACCGCCGGATGATTAGTGGTATAGTTGGCCCGGACGGTCATGGAAATCACGCAGCTTGAATTCTTCTTAAAAGTCGTGGAGGAGGGCGGCTTCTCCAAAGCCGCCGAGCGCGTCTTCCGCACGCAGCCCGCCGTCAGCATCGCCGTCAAGCGCCTCGAAGAGGAGGTCGGCGCGCCCATCTTCGACCGCTCGCAGAAGACGCCGACGCTGACGGAAGTGGGCCAGGTGGTCCACGACTACGCGCAGCGGATCATCGCACTCCGCGACCAGGCGCGCGAGGCTGTCGCGGAAATCCGCGCGCTCGAACGTGGCCGCGTCCGCATCGGGGCCAACGAGAGCACCTCGCTCTACCTCCTGCCGGACCTCATCCTGGGCTTCCGCGAGAAGCACCCCAAAATCAAAGTCGAAATCTACCGCCACGCCTCGGAGCGCCTGCCGCGCGAGGTCCTGGACGGTAACGTGGACTTCGCGCTGATGGCGTTCGAGCCGTCCCGTAGCGAGCTTGAATATTTCCCGATCCTGAAGGATGAGCTTGTCCTCATCTTCAGCCCGAAGCACCCGCTGGCGTCGCGCGACTCCGTGGCGGTCAAGGAACTGGGCCAGGAATCCTTCCTCGCGCACAACGTCAAGGCGTCGTCGAGGCTCAAGGTGATAGAGACTTTCGCGAAGCACCACACGCCGCTCAACATCACGCTGGAGCTGGCGACCGTCGAGACCATCAAGCGGTTCGTCCAGAAGCAGATCGGCATCGCGTTCGTCCCGCGTATGTGCGTCACGGAAGAGTTGGAGCGCGGCACGCTCGCTTCGATTCCCGTGCGGGGGCTGACCTACACGCGCACCCTCTGGGCCGCGCACCGCCGCGGCGCGGCCTTCTCGCACGCGGCCGCCGCCTTCCTCAAAATCCTCCGCGACGGCTCGAACGGCCACGAGCCCAAAGCGCCCCACTGAGGGCCGTCTCCCGGCAATTACAATCTTTTATAGCCGGATAAAAATAATAACTTTGCTTTCCGCGCGCCGAGGTCTGTAGGATGTCCGTCCCCTGCGTTTTGGTGACACCCTTATGACCAGACAAGACCGAATTAAAATCTTTGACACGACGCTGCGCGACGGTGAGCAGTCGCCGGGCTGCTCCATGAACCTCGGAGAGAAGCTGCGGCTCGCGCGCCAACTGCAAATTCTCGGCGTTGACGTGATAGAGGCGGGCTTCCCCATCGCGTCGGACGGCGACTTCGAGGCCGTCCGCGCGGTCGCGGCCGAATGCCACGAGGCCACGGTCGCGGCGCTCTGCCGCACGACCGAGCAGGACGTGTTGCGCGCGTGGGAGGCCGTGAGCGAAGCAGCCCGGCCGCGCTTGCACACCTTCGTTGCCACCTCCGACATACACCTTGAACACAAGCTCAAGAAGACGCGCGCCGAAGTTTTGCAAATGACGCGCGCCGCGGTGGGCTTGGCCCGCTCGCTGACCGCCGACGTGGAGTTCTCGGCCGAGGACGCGACGCGCAGCGACGTTGACTACTTGTGCGAAGTGTTCGCGGCCGCGGTCGAATCGGGCGCGACGACGCTCAACGTGCCTGACACGGTCGGCTATACGACGCCCGGCGAGTTCTTCGAGCTGGTCAAGACCGTGCGCGAGCGGGTTGTCGGCGACAGCACAGATGTCGTCATCAGCGTGCACTGTCACAACGATTTGGGCCTGGCGGTCGCTAACAGCCTGGCGGCCATCGGCGCGGGCGCGCGGCAGGTCGAGTGCACGATCAACGGCATCGGCGAGCGCGCGGGTAACGCCGCGCTCGAAGAGGTCGTGATGGCGATGCAGGTGCGCGCCGACCGCCTGCCGTACGTGTGCGGCGTACGCACCGAGGAGATTTACACGACGAGCCAGTTGCTCTCGGCCATCATCGGCTTCGACGTGCAGCCCAACAAGGCGGTCGTCGGGCGCAACGCCTTCGCGCACGAGGCGGGCATACACCAGCATGGCGTGCTCTCGAACCCGCTCTGCTACGAGATCATGACGCCCGAGTCGGTGGGCGTGCCCGCGAACCGCATCGTGCTCGGGAAACACTCGGGCCGCCACGCGCTCAAGCAACGCTACGCGGAGCTGGGCTACGCGCTCTCTGCCGCCGAGCTGGACGCGGCCTACAGGGATTTCACACGCTTGGCCGACCGCAAGAAGCGAATCTACGATCAGGACTTGCTGTCGCTGCTCGCGCCGAGCGACGCGATCAGTCTTGAACTGGTCGAAGCAGTCGGGAGTTAGCTCAGAGGGTAGGAACGGAGGAATATGATGAGCGACGAATGCACGTGCGGGCAGTGTCAGGGTTAGGCAGGGAACCCGACGCGGCCGAGAGAATGTTTGTGCCAGCAGCCAACCGAAAAGCCACGGCGGGGTGAGATGAATGTTTATTTCACCCCGCCGTAGCTTTGAAAAGCAATGATGAATGCGGAATGATGAATGATGAATTAAGGACGACCGTCTTTCATTCATCATTCATCATTCCGCATTGCTTTTCAGCGCGCCGAGAACTTGTAGATGGTCGTTGACCTCAACTGGCCGCCCTTGCGCAGGACGGTCGTGGGGAAGTTGGGGTGGTTGGGCGAGTCCGGGAAGTGCTGCGTCTCAAGACAGAAGCCGTAGCGCCGGTCGTACGTCTTGCCGCCTTTGCCCTTGAGGCCCGGCGTCAGGAAGTTTCCCGTATAGAGTTGCACGCCGGGCTCGGTCGTCCAGACTTCCATCACGCGCCCGGTCGTCGCCTCGTACGCCGCGGCCGCGCGCCTGAGCACCCCGCCGCGGCCGTTAATGACGTAGTTGTGATCGTAGCCGCTGCCGTTCTTGAGCTGCTCGTCGTCCTGGTCTATCCGCGCGCCGAGGGCGATTCGCGTGGTGAAGTCGAAAGGCGTGCCCTTCACGCTCCGCAGCTCACCGAGCGGAATCGAGGTCGGGTCAATCGGAGTGAAGCGCGAGGCGTTGAGCGTCAGTTGGTGATCGAGGATGGTGCCGTTGCCCTGGCCCTTGAGGTTGAAGTAGCCGTGGTGCGTCATGGTCACCACGGTGTCCTTGTCGGTCGTGGCGGTGTAGTCAACGCGCAGGTCGTTCGTGTCGGTCAGCGTGTAGACGACGCGCGCGCGCAAGTTTCCGGGGTAGCCTTCCTCGCCGTCGCGGCTCAGGTAAGTTAGCTCAAGCGCCGCGCCGGTCCTGGTCTTCAAGGGCCGCGCGTCCCAGACGACCTTGTCGAAACCCTTGACGCCGCCGTGCAGGTGGTTCGGGTCGTTGTTGACGGCGAGCTTGTACTCGACGCCGCTCAAGGTGAAGCGGCCTTTCGCGATGCGGTTGGCGTAGCGGCCGATGATCGCGCCGAAGTAGGGCGGGTTGCCAGCGACGTACTCGTCGAGCGTGTCGAAGCCCAGGACCACGTCGTCCAACTGGCCTTTGCGGTCTGGGACACGGAGCGAGACGACGATGCCGCCGTAGTTGGTGATTCTCGCCTCAGCGCCCTTGCGGTTGGTGAGCGTGTAGATGCTCACCTCTTTCCCGTCCGCGGTGCCCCAGGGCTCCTGCTTAACCGCGGTCCTCTTTTGCGCGACCGCGGCAGTCGTGAAAAGCGCCGCCAGGCAGAGGACCGAGGCCGCTAATCTGTTTTTTGAAATCATGCTCTTTGTCTCCAAAGCGTAGCTCGTGGCCGAATCAATTTGCAGAACAATAACGAGTAGGGGTTTGAACTGTTTGTCTATTATGTATCCTCCCGCTTGTCAAGAAATATTATGGGGCGCGTGTGATTTTCCGGCCGATTGCAAGTATAATTTTCCGAGACCCCATTCGGAGGAGCTTAATCATCAGGTGTCTTGCGCTCCCCGCGCCCTCGGTTCGGCGCGGGAGTTTTTCATTTGCGGGCGCGCGGGGGGCGTGAAGAAATTTTAATGAGGGGGAAGTTGTGAAGTGAAACGGATAGGTATTCTGACGGGCGGCGGCGACGCGCCGGGGCTCAACCCGGCGATCAAGGGGGTGGTCTATCGCGCCTCCGAGCATGGGATCGAAACGGTCGGGCTCTACGACGGCTGGCGGAGTCTGCTCAACCCGCTGCCGGACGTGCTGCCGCTTGACCGCGCGAGCGTGCGGCGCTGGGACCGCGACGGCGGGACGAATCTGGGCTCGTCGCGCACCAACCCCTTCCGGTCGCTGACCGAGGAGGGCGAGCGCGTTGACCGCTCTGAGGAGGTGCTCGAAAACATCCGGCGGCTCAACCTGGAGGCCATCGTCGTGTGCGGCGGCGAGGACACTCTGGGCGTCGCGGCGCGGCTCTCGGAGAAGGGCGTCAACGTCGTCGGTGTGCCAAAAACGATAGACAAGGATTTGTGGGGGACGGACTATACGCTCGGCTTCGACACGGCGCTCCGCAACGTGACGGAAATCCTCGAACGCTCGCGCACGCCCGCCGGCTCGCACGGCTGGGTGCAGGTCGTTGAAGTGATGGGCCGCCACGCGGGGCACCTCGCGCTCTGGTCCGGCGTGGCCGGGCAGGCCCACCTGATTCTGATCCCGGAGCACCCGTTCCGCTACGAGAAGATTTACCACCACCTCACGGAACGCCTCGGCGATACGAGCCACAACCTCCGGCGCGACCCTCTGCGCCCGCGGTATTCGGTAATCGTGGTCGCGGAGGGTGCTTACGCGGAGGAGGGCGAGATGGTGACGATTGACGACCGCCACGACGCCTTCGGCCACGCGCGGCTCGGCGGCATCAGCGAGGTGCTGGCGCGCAGGATTATGAGCGAGACGCCGTACGACGCGCGCTCTGCGATGCTCGGCCACCCGCAGCGCGGCGGCGCTCCTTCACCGATTGACCGCATCATGGGCATGATGTTCGGCGCGCGCGCGGCCGACGCCGTCGCCGCGGGCGACTTCGGCAAGATGGTCTCGGCTCGCGGCATCGCCCCGGCCTGCGAGCTTTCGCTCGTGGATATCTCATCCGTGCTCGGCAAGCTGAACACGGTGGATGTCGAGCGATACTACGACACCGAACGTTATCACCTCAAAAACATAGGCATGTGAAGAAATGATGAATGCGGAGTGATGAATGATGAATTAAAGACGATTGGTTTTTCATTCATCACTCCGCCTTCATCATTTCTTCTGGGGGCCGAGCCATTCGGTGAGGATGGGCCGCATGGCGTCGGCCCAGACCTGGTAGCCTTTGTCCGTCAGGTGCAGGCCGTCGTCCGTCATGCCTTCGTAGAGCTTACCGTCCTTGTCGGCCAGCTTGTCGTTGATGTTGAGATATCTAATCGTCTTGCCGTCCGCGAATTTGGCGATATGTTTATTGATCCAGTTGATGGTGGGCATCAGGGCGGTGCTGCCGTCCGTGTTGCGCGGGGTGATTCCCACAAGCAGGATTTTGGCTCTGGGGGCTTTCTCGCGCATGGCTTTCAGGCACGCCTTGATGCCTTTAGTTACGTCCCTGACGAGCGGCCCGTCGTCGCCTTTGACGGGGTCGGGGCCGACGTTGTTTGTGCCAATCAGCAGGACGACGACTTTCGGGTTGACGCCGTCGAGTTCTCCGTTCAGCAGGCGGTAGAGCACGTTCTGCGTGCGGTCGCCGCCCGCGCCGAAGTCCGCGGCCTTCCAGCCGGCGAAGTTCTGCCGCCAGTTGTCCTGGTGCGTCGCCTCCCACCTGCGCGTGATCGAGTCGCCCTCGAAGTACAGCTCGATGTCGCCCCTCTTCGCCTTTTCGAGCAGCTCGGCGTGCTTGCTGACCCAGGTCTGGTCATCGTTGCGGGCCGCGGGCTTATCGGCGGGACCGGGCGTCTGCCCGGAGGCAATGCTTGACGCGAAAGCGAGCGCGGCCAGGATGAAAAAAACGGTGAACGAGCGTGCCATAATGTAAAGTCCTGAATCGGATTCGATGGAGATGAGTGAGAATTTAGTCAGGCCGTCAGGGCCGTGTCAACGGGAGGGGAGCATGAGACGAAAAGTTTTTTGTCTGGCTGCGGTGATTGTCTGGGCATCGGGCGTCGGCTTAATCAGCACGCGCGCGCAAACCCAGCCCGACGCTTTCGCGCAGCAGAAAGAGATTGCCGTCACGATAGACGACGTGCCGCTGAACGGCCCGCGGACTGAGCTTAAAAGGCTGCGGGACATGACTGAGAAGCTGCTGTCCGGGATTAAAAAACACGGGCTCCCCGTCGTCGGCTTCGTCAACGAATCCCTGCTCTACGTTCCGGGCGAGACGGACGCGCGCATCTCTCTCCTGAGAGAGTGGGCGGACGCAGGAATAGAGTTGGGCAACCACACTTTCTCTCACACGGGATTCAAGACGGCCTCGCTCGCCGACTACGAGGACGACTTCATACGCGGCGACGCGCTCACGCGGCTCTTGATGAAAGAGAAGGGGCGGAAGGCCAGGTACTTCCGCCACCCCTTCCTGCAAACGGGGACGACACCCGAGCTTGAGCAAGCCTTCGAGAGCTTCATCGCGGAAAGGGGCTACCACGTCGCGCCCGTGACGGTCAGCAGTTGGGACTGGATGTTTCTCGCCGCGTACCTGGAGGCGCGCACGCGGAATGATTCCGAAATGTTGAAGCGCGTCTCCGAAGAGTATCTGAAATTCGTCGGGCTCCAATTCGATTTCGCCGAGAAGGCGACGGCGGAACTCTTCGGGCGTCGCGTCAAACACATCCTCCTGCTACACGCCAACGAGCTTAACGCCGACAACTTCGACGCCCTTCTCAAGGTGATGACCGAGAGGGGCTATCGCTTCATCACCGTGGAGCAGGCTCTGACTGACCCCGTTTATCAAACTCCCGAAAAATACATCCCCACTTCAGACTGGTTGGGCCGCTGGGCGTTCAGCAAGGGTCAGAAGTTAGCGCCTCCCGCGCCGCCCGAGTTTATTCAGAAGGCTTACGCGGACGCTCAAAAATGAAAACCGGCTCGCGCGGAGACGCTTGATCCGTTTCGGCACTGGATTCCGCGTTAATAAGTAGGCGGGTGTCGGCCGGCGGCGCGGAAGACGTAAGTTTGAGAAGGAGACTCGCCATGAAAAAGGCTCTATACGCATCCCTCCTGATGGTCGTGGCGCTCGGCGGCTTTCTCTGCGCGGGCGCGCTCAACCGCGCCGCGGGCAAAGCTGATGAGAGCAATGAGGCGGGCGCGGCCGCCGCCGTAGAACGCTGGGAGTATTGCGCCGTGAGCAAGGCGGGCTACGCGGCGTCGAACCGCGGCGGCACGTACTGGGTAAGTTACTTCAGAGATTCAGGCGTGGAGATAGTCGAAGTGGAGGAGAGGGCCTCGGAGCAGCAGGGCGCGGCGGTCGTGAAGGCGATGGCGCGGCTCGGCAACGAGGGCTGGGAGATGGTGGGCCAGGCGGAACTGCCCGTCAGGACGGGCCGCCTCGAAGCCATCTACTTCAAGCGGCGGAAGGCTTCTTAAATGGCCCAAAAAACGGACAGGTCGAACGCCGTTCGGTTCGCGCTCTACGCGGTCGCCGCGCACGCCGCCATCCTGGCCGCCCATTCGTCGGCGCACGAAATTCTTGGCGTGAAGGCTTCGCCCGCGCAACTCGTTTTCATCGTCGCGGTCATCATCGTCGCGCCGCTCGTCGCGGGATTTCTGATCTGGAAGAGAAATGAAAAAGCGGGCGCGCTGCTGTTAATCTGCTCGATGATTGGCTCGCTTCTGTTCGGAGTCTATTACCACTTTATCGCCGACACCACGGACCACGTCTCGCACGTCGCGCGCATGTCACCGGCCGGCTGGGCCGTCGTCTTTCAGGCGACGGCGTTCCTGCTCTCGCTAATCGAAGCCTGCGGCGCGTGGGCCGGGTGGTCTGTGCTGAAAAGGAGTTCATATCAAAACGCAAGTGACTGAGTGACTCAGCTCTTAGCGCCTTTGCGCCTTTGCGTGAGATAAAATTTTCACGCTGGAGGCGCAAAGGCGCAAAGGAAACGCTATGAAATTCGCCAGGCGCGTCTTTTTTATCGCGGGAGTTTACGGCCTGATCGTGCTCGCGCCGCAGTATTTTCTGGAGACCAAAACCGGGAGCGATTTCCCGCCCCCGATCACGCACCCGGAATTTTACTACGGCTTCGTCGGCGTCGGCCTGGCCTTCCAGGTGCTCTTCCTGATTATCAGCAGAGACCCCGTGCGTTACCGCGCCGTAATGATTCCGGCCGTCCTGGAGAAAGCGACCTTCGGCGTCGCGGCCGTCGTGCTCTACCTACAGGGCAGACTCCACGCCCTCACGCTCGGCTTCGCCGCCGTTGACTTACTCCTCGGCGCGCTCTTTGTGGTAGCGTATGCGAGGACCGGCAAAGAATGAGGGGCGGGGGATGAGCTTGGACCAAAAAGAGCTTGGGCAGTTGCTTGACTTCGCGGTCGATCTCGCGCGGGCAGCGGACCATCCGCGGCGGCGACGCCATCTCGACCAACGCGCTGCTTTTTGACGAAGTGATGAGGGAAGTGGAAAGTGATGAGTTAAGACGGTTGCTGTTACTCAGAGGCCGTCTGAAAACTCAAGCCAGGCATTGATTCAACTCTTTGCGTCTTACGTCTTAACTTTGCGCCTTTGCGTGAACTGCTTTTCTCGCAAAGGCGCAGGAAAAGAAAAACCAAAGCCGCAAAGGCTTGAGCCTGGGTTTTCAAACACGCTCTCATCACTCATCACCGCTTTTAAATTATATTTATGTTCTGATAAAAAGAATTGCTTTGACTTGGGTCGAGGGCGTTACTTAAACTCGCGCTGTCCTTTGGTTGGTGCGGATTTCTAAACCGCTTGCTTGCAGCGTGGCGATTTAAGGCGACTTGCTCCACGTAAAAAACTGCTAAAGAGCCGGGCTGGTTACTTGTCGCACGTTCCGCCGAGAAGCCCCCCGCGCTACTTCTTTAGCGCGGGGGGCTTCGCTTTTGACGCTGGCGCGGCAATTAAGGAGATGACGATGTCAAACGACCAGAACAACGGGAAACCACGCTTCGCGACGCTCGCCATACACGGCGGGCAGGAGTCGGACCCCGCGACCCACGCGCGGGCTGTGCCAATTTATCAGACCACGTCCTACGTCTTCGACGACGCCGACCACGCCGCGCGCCTCTTCGCCTTGCAGGAGTTCGGCAACATCTACACGCGCATCATGAACCCCACGACCGACGTTTTCGAGAAGCGCATCGCCGCGCTCGAAGGCGGCGTCGCGGGCCTCGCGCTCTCGTCGGGCCAGGCCGCCGAAACCTTAGCCATCCTGACGCTCGCCGGCTCCGGCGACGAGCTTGTCTCGACCACCTCGCTCTACGGCGGCACCTACAACCTCTTTCACTACACGCTGCCCAAACTCGGCATCACCGTGCGCTTCGTTGACGCCGCAGACTACGACGGCCTGCAAGAGGCCATCAATGACCGCACCAGGGCCATCTACTCGGAAACGGTCGGCAACCCGAAACTGGACGTGCTCGACGTGGAGCGGCTGGCACAAATCGCGCACGCGAACGGGCTCCCGCTCATCATCGACAATACGACGCCCTCGCCCGCGCTCGCGCGGCCCATCGAGTGGGGCGCAGACATCACCGTCAACTCGGCCACCAAGTTCATCGGCGGCCACGGCACCTCCATCGGCGGCGTCATCGTGGACGGCGGGAAATTCGACTGGAAGGCTTCGGGCCGCTTCCCCGACTTCTCGGAGCCGGACCCGTCTTACCACGGCGTCTCCTATACTGAAGCCTTCGGCCCCCTGGCCTTCATCATCAAGGCGCGCGTCCAGGGCCTGCGCGACACGGGCGCGTGTCTCTCGCCCTTCAACGCCTTCCTGCTCTTGCAGGGCGCGGAGACCCTGCACCTGCGCATGCAACGCCACTCGGAGAACGCGCTCGAAGTCGCGCGCTTTCTGCGCGGGCGTGAGGAGGTCGAGTGGGTCAACTACCCCGGCCTCGAAGAGAGCCCGTACTACGCGCTGGCCCAAAAATATCTGCCCGACGGGGCCGGCGCGCTCATCACCTTCGGCATCCGCGGCGGCTACGAGGCGGGCAAGAGTTTCATCAACTCGCTCAAGCTCTTCAGCCTGCTCGCCAACATCGGCGACGCGAAATCCCTGGTCATTCACCCGGCCTCGACCACGCACTCGCAGTTGAGCGAAGCGGAGCAGCGCGCGACGGGCGTCACGCCCGAACTGGTCCGCCTCTCGGTCGGCATCGAAGACGTGCGCGACATCATCGCCGATTTAGACCAGGCGCTGACCGGGCGTGGAAGCGCGCTGCCTGGGCCGGGCGGTGAGCTGACGGACGGGCCGCAAGAGGCGGCGGCCGGCGCGGGCGGGGTCGCGTGAGATGAGCGGGAGCGCGGAGCCGACAGTCGAAAGCGATTTCACCTTTGCCGGGGACGAAGCGTTCGCGCTCGACGGCGGCGGGAGCCTCCGACCTGTCACGCTACGCTACGCGCTCTACGGCGAGCTGAGCGAGGCGCGCGACAACGCGGTCCTGGTCTGCCACGCGCTCTCGGGCTCGGCGCGCGTGGCAGACTGGTGGCCCCGGCTGTTCGGTGAGGGGCGACCGTTCGACACGGCGCGCTACTGTGTCATCGGCACGAACGTCCTGGGCTCGTGCTACGGCTCGACGGGCCCGCGCTCGGAGAACCCGCGGCGGCCGGGCCAGTCTTACGGCGCGGACTTCCCCGTGGTCTCAATCGCCGACATGGTGCGCGCGCAGGCGCGGCTCCTGGAGCACCTGGGCGTCCCTCGTCTTCACACCGTCATCGGCGGCTCAATCGGCGGGATGCAGGCGCTGCGTTGGGCGATGGATTTTCCAGAAAGAGTAGAGCGGTGCGTCGCCATCGGGGCCGCGCCGCTCTCGGCGATGGGGCTCGCGCTCAACCACCTGCAACGCAAGGCCATCATGAGCGACCCGGCGTGGCGCGGCGGTGACTACCCGGCGGGCGAGCAGCCGGCCGCGGGATTGGCCCAGGCGCGCGCCATCGCCATGTGCACTTACAAGTCGGCGGAGCTTTTCGCGCGGCGCTTCGCGCGCCGGCCCGACCGCAGCGGCGAAGACCCGCACGCGGCCCTTGAGGGGCGCTTCGACGTGGGGGGGTATTTGGACCACCAGGGCCAGATTTTCACGAGCCGCTTCGACGCCAACTCTTACCTCGTCATCTCGAAGGCGATGGACAATTTTGAGTTGTCGCGCGGGTCCGAGACGGAAGGTGAGGCGCTCGGGCGCGCGGGCGCGAGTCTGCTGCTGGTCGGCATCTCGTCGGACTGGCTGTTCCCGGCGGAGGACGTGCGGGCTCTGGCGGAGAGCGCGCGCGCGGCGGGCGCGGACGCGGTCTACGCCGAGCTTCAATCGAGCCACGGCCACGACGGCTTCCTGGCCGACGCCGCGGCGCTCGTCCCCCTCATCGACGAGCACATGAACAGGCAGCCCTCGCGCGTGCGGGCCGGCTGTGCCAGTTAGGAGTGACGGACGTGAGCGAGGATTACAGAGACAAGACGGCGCTGCCGGCCGCGTTGTTGCGCGGGCAGGTAGCGATTGTAACGGGCGGGTCGCGCGGCATCGGGCGCGCGACCGTGCTCCGGCTGGCGGAGGCCGGGGCCGACGTGGTCGTCAACTACGCGCGCAACGAGGCGGCTGCCGAAGAGGTCGCACGATTAGCGCGCGAGTTCGGCGTCAGGGCGCTCGCCCTGCGCGCGGACGTGGGCAGCGTGCGCGAGGCGGAGGCGCTCGTCGCCGCGACGCTCGAACACCTCGGGCGCGTTGACCTGCTCGTGGCGAATGCGGGCGTCTGGGAGGGCGCTCCCGTCGAGGAGATGACGGAAGAATTGTGGGACCGCGTCGTCGGCGCGAACCTCAAGGGTACCTGGACGGTCTGCCGCGCCGCCGTGCCGGCGATGAGGCGTCAGGGGCGCGGCTCAATCGTCATCGTCAGCTCGACCGCGGGGCAGCGCGGCGAAGCCTTTTACTCCAACTACGCCGCCTCGAAGGGCGGCCAGATAAGTTTCACTAAATCGCTGGCGTCGGAACTCGCACCCGCCATCCGGGTCAACTCCGTCGCGCCCGGCTGGGTGGACACGGAGATGAATACAGGAGTCTTCGGCGAAGACTCCTACAGGCAAAAAGTCACGGACGCCATCCCGCTCAAGCGCGTCGCCGCGGCCGACGACGTGGCGCTCTCAATCGTCTTCCTCGCCTCAGACTGGGCCAGGCACATCACGGGCGAAATCCTCAACGTCAACGGCGGCGCGGTGCTCTGCGGGTAGAACGGTGCGCGCTCTCGACGCGGGCGAGGCGCGCACGCAGCCGCGCTATCTCTGCCTGCTGTTCCTTGACGGCGTTAATCAGCGTCACGGCCACCAGCTCATACCTGACGCCCTCGGCCTCGCCTTTCTCGTTGTCGAACGCGAGCAGCGGCTCGACCTCTTTGACCTCCTCGGCGGCCAGCCCGACGCCGCGCCTCCCGCTCTCCTTCCGCGTGAAAGTAATCGGCCGCAGACGGTTGATGACCTGCAAGCCACTTCGGTAAGGCGCGACGTTGGTTTTGTAGCGCAGGCTGGACGAGCCGGACTCGCAGATCGTGATGACGTTCGAGAGCGTGCGGCAGAGCGGCCCCGTGCCGGTCGCGCCTTCGGGGAAGCCGACCAGGCGGAGCCGGCCGTCGTCGCGCAGCTCCATCAGGTTGCCGGTAATCCCCGTGTTGAGCGCCCCGCCGCTCGACTCGCGCGAGCGCGCGAAGTACAGCGTCCAGCCCGTGTGGTCGCCGAAGCGTATGAAGCCGGCGCGCGGGCTCGCGTCGGACGGCGAGATGGTGAAGGCGGCGTTGGAGTCCGGCCCAATTTGCAGGGCGCGCTCCGGGCTCGCGTTCTGGATACCGACGTTGCCGTTGGTGAGGACGGTGAAGGCGCGCGTCAGCCCCGTGCCCACGTCAACGCGGAAGGCCGGCAGAGTGCCCGAAGGATTTGAAGTCGTCGCGAGCGCGATCAGGTCGGCCGTCTCCGTGAACTCTATGTCACCCTGCGAGGACGACATGCGAAGCCTCCCGTTGGCGATCTCCAGCGGGCGGTTCGGCACGGTCGTCCCGATGCCGACGTTGCCGCCGTTCTCCGTGATGATGGAGTTGCCGAAGGAGTTTGGCCCGGTGAACTTCGCCAGCCTGTTTGTCGTCCCCGTCCCCGTAATCGTCCCGGCGATGGCTTTAGTCTGGATGGAGCCGTCGGCGAACTTGATGCCGTTGCCGGAGCCTAAGATTTGGATGCCGCCGTTGACGGTGAGCCTTGAGGTCGGCGTGACCGTGCCGACGCCGATGTTGCCGCTCGGGTCAATGACGAGCCTGAACTGGCCGGCCGTCTGGTCGTAGATGAAGAACTTGCTCGCCACACCGTTCGCGGCCGCCGAGCCGCCCGCGCCCGACTGCCAGAGCCTGTTGTCGGTCACGTATTCGTTAGTCGTCAGCGAGCCGGTGCCCGTTGATTGCAACCGCATCCGCGACGACGCGCCGAAGACGTGCAGCAGTTGCGCCGGGCTGGTGGTGCCCAAGCCGAGCCTCCCGCCCGTCTCGATGATGGCTGAGTCGCTGATTGAATTAGCGCCGGTGAACTTCGCTACGCGGTTGGTCGTGCCCGCGCCCGTAATCGTCCCGACCGTCGCCGGCGTGGGCGAAGATGAAGTTTGCTTTTCCGTGGCGGTCGTCACCGCTTCGCTCACCAGCACCTGCTCGACTCTTCTGCGCAGCTTGCCGCTGGACGTGCGGTAGGTGACCGTCATCGTGTACGGGCCGGGCGCGACCCTCACGCCTCCGTCGCTCCTCATCGTCCAATCGAGTTTGTCGCCCGTGACCGGCCCGCTCTCGAACACGATATCGCCCGCCTCGTCGCTGACCGCGACGCGCATGTCGAGCACATCGCCGACGGCCGCGACGCGCACCTTCTCCCCGTCAGGCGTGACGTTCACTGTCGAGACCGAAGGCGTCTGCGCACGAGCGCCCGTCACGAGTGCGAAGAGAGCGAAAGCGAGCACGAGAGCGAAGCGTTTGACTGTGGTCATGGCTTAAAGGACTCCTTGTAAAATTGGAAAGCAGCGTCCGAACGCGGCGCGGACGAACAGAACGGCGAGGCGAAGATTCCTGTCGGGGTTGTTTGTCGGCAGGTGGGACAATAGGCCAAAAGCGGCCGCCGCGTCAACGACCGGGCGCGGCGGCGCTGCGGCTAGCCTGTGTTGCGCAGGCCGGCGGCGATGCCGTTGATGGTGGCGGCGAGCGCGTAGTTTAAGTCCTCGCTCTCTTCGCCCGCGCGCTTGCGCTCAAGGAGCGCGACCTGAATCATGCTCATGGGGTCAACGTAAGGGTTGCGCAGGCGGATCGAGCGCGCGAGCACGGGGTTGGTCGCCAGGAGTTCCTTGCGGCCCGTCACGCGCAGGATCATCCGGCGCGTCAGCTCGAACTCTTCCGCGATCATCCCGAAGACGCGCTCGCGCGCGCCCTGGTCCGTGACGAGCGCCGCGTAGTGGCGCGCAATCGTCAGGTCCGCCTTCGCCATCCCGATCTCGACGTTCGCTATCAGGTCCGAGAAGAACGGAAAGCGCCCGGCCATGTCGCGCAGCAGTGTCACGCGCGCTTCGTCGTGCCCGATGAAACTGCGGAGCGCGTGCCCGACGCCGAACCAGCCGGGCAGGACGTGGCGGCTCTGCATCCAGCCGAAGACCCACGGGATGGCGCGCAGGTCCGCGAGGCCGCGCGCCTGACTGCGCCGCGCCGGGCGCGAGCCGATGCGCGCGTGCTCCAACTCCTCGACCGGCGTCCCCTCCTCGAAGTAGGTCAGCACTTCCGCATCGTCCGCGACGCGCTCGCGGTAGAAGCGGAAGGCGCTCGCCGACATCTCTTCGAGCGCGGCCTCCCACTCGCTCTCGTCGCGCCGCTCCGCGCCGGGCCGCGCCAGTGCTTCGAGCGAGGCCGCAACCATCAACTCCAAGTTGCGCTCGGCCAGGACCGTATCGGAGTACTTCCAGTTCAGAACCTCGCCCTGCTCGGTGATCTTGAGCGAGCCCGTGAACGCGCCGACGGGCTGGGCCACAATCGCGCTGTGTGTGGGTCCGCCGCCGCGGCCCACTGTGCCGCCGCGCCCGTGAAAGAGTTGCAGGCGCACGTTGCACTCGGCCGCCGTCTCGTGCAGCGCGCGGTGGGCCTTGTAAATCTCCCACGCGCTCGTCAGCATCCCGCCGTCCTTGTTCGAATCCGAATAGCCGAGCATCACTTCCTGCCGGCGGTCCCACGAATCGAGCAGCGGCGCGTAATCGTTTGAGGTCCACAGCTCGCGGCACACGCGCGGGCAGTCGCGCAAGTCCTCTATGGACTCGAAGAGCGGGACGGGCATCAGGCCGGGGTCGCCCGCTTCGGGCGCGGCCTCGACGCGCACGCCGCAGAGGCGCGCGAGCCAGACGACCGCGAGCACGTCGGCGGCGCGACTCGCGCCGCTGATGACGTAGCTGCGTATGGCCTCGGGCGGGAACTCGCGCTTCAGCTCGGCCACCGCGCGCAAGGTTTCGAGCAGCCCGCGCGTCTCGTCAGAAGGCGATTCGGGCAAGGATACTTTTGAGCTTTCGCCAAGTACGCCGCCGCCCGACAGCTCCTCGACGGCGCGCTCGTGCACGCGCGCGTGCTGGCGTATGTCGAGCGCGTAGAGGTGAAAGCCGAAGGTGTTGACCTGTCTGAGAAGCGGGTCCAAGAGCCTGCGCGCGACGCGGCCGCCGCCGTTCGCGTCCAGGCTCTCGCGCATCAATTTCAAGTCGGAGGCGAACTCGTCCGCGCCTGTGTAAGCGTTCTGGTGCGCGGGCTCGCCGCGCGTCAGGCGCAGGCGCGCGAGCACGTAGTCGAGGTGACGCCTGTAGATTTCGTCTTCGGCGCGCGTCTTGTTCGCGGGCGCGACCTCCGGCATGCGCTCGCTGTATCGCTCGACCGTCGCGCGCAAAGCGGGCGAAGCCCCGGCCTGCCGCGCGGAGGGGCTGAGGCGGTCCATCAATTCGACTGCCGTCGCGAGGTAATGATCGAGGATGACGGCGCGCGCCATCGCGAGCGCATCGCGCGTACAGCCGGGCGTGACGTAAGGGTTGCCGTCGCGGTCGCCGCCGATCCAGGAGCCGAAGCGCAGGAAGGTCGGCAGCTCGTCGGCCGCGAGGTCGCGCCCGTAGACCTGCCGGAAGGCGTCGGCGAACTCTTCGTAGAGGCGCGGGAGGGTTTCGATCAAAGAGCCCGCATAGTAGTCGAGCCCCATCTTGATTTCGTCGCGGACAATCGGCGGGCGGCGGCGCACTTCGTCCGTCTGCCAGAGCGCCGAAATCTCCGCGCCGATGGACGCCTCGCGCTCGCGCGCCTCCGTGTCCGTGAGCGGCAGCCGGTCCAACTTCTCTAAGTCGTCCGCGATGCGGCGGCGCTTGAAGAGGACCGTGCGGCGCGCGACCTCCGTCGGGTGCGCCGTGAAAACCGGCACGACACAGATGTGGCCCAAAAATTCGAGCGCCGTCTCGACCGTCATCCCCGCGGCGCGCATGCGGCGCAGGGTGCCGCGGATTGAGCCGGGCTGAGGCTGCCGCGAGGGCGTAAGCTCGGCGGCGCGGCGGCGGCGCTTGCGGTGGTTGGTCTCGGCCAGGTTCGTCAGCTCAAAGTAGATGGCGAAGGCTTTGGTCAGGCGGTAGGCTTCGTCGAGGCCGAGGCGCGCGGCGCGTCCGGCGGCGCGTTCGATCAAGTCGTCGGCCCGCCGGCCCTCGCCCTCGCCGTGCGCGGCGTCGCGGTATTCGATGGCGAGCAGCCGCAACTCTTCGACCGCGCCGAAGAGCGCGGGGCCGCCCTGCTCCTTTAAGACTTCGCCGAGCAGGCGGCCGAGGACGCGCACGTCGCGCCTGAGCGGCGCTTCCTTCACCTCGGCCTCGTCGCCGATCAACTCGGCGAGCCTCTGCGTCTGGTCTTCCGCGCCCCACAAAGGTTTCTGTTCGGACACCTGCTTGCCGCTCCTCGCTGGTAGATTCCTGAGAGTATAACTCGCCGCACACCTCAGCGCCGACGAGATATTGAGCGACGCCCGCGGGGCCGGCACGGCGCGGGGCAGTCGTGACGAACAGGCGCAGCTGTGAGAGAATAGGCCGCAAGCACGCGGCCGCCCGGCCCGACCTTTCGCGCGTCTATCTCAAGCCGGGCGTTTCCTCCTAAAGCTGAGCCGCTCACCAAGTGTCACCTCGCTACTGCCCGGAACGAAGACGGGAGATCACCAAAGACAAGTTGCAAAGGAGCCGGCATGTTTGACCTGAATGGCGGTCCATCTAGGGAGAGCGTCCTTGCGCAGACTGTGATCGACAATTCGGGGCTGGAGCTGGACCCCGCGTAGGATGACTCTCTGGCCCTTATCCTTTACCGCGAGGATCCCGTGGACCGTTACCTGTACCTGACCGCCCTGGCGGGCGTGCGCGAGCCGGAGCCGCTGTTCGGCCCCCTGAGTTGGGACGACTACCGCCGGAAGCCGCACTCCCCCGAGATGGTGGATAAGCCGCTAGGGTTCAAAACCCGCGAGGGGACTTCCTGGGTCAAGCAGGTTAATGGAAAGTCCTGGCGGCTCTACGTCAACGGCCGTCAGAAGGAATCGCTCGCGCAGTTTGAAAAAGTCAGGGAGAGACTGACGGGCGCGCTCGCCGCCATCCTCGAAGAGCCCCGGAACCCGAACGTGCCCCTCTACCCGGACCTGTGGTTCAAGGAGCAGCTCGCGCGCGAGGCGCTGCGCAAGAAATTTCAGGAACTCCAGACGGGGACTGTGATCCAGGAGGTCGCCAAACGGCTCGCCAAGGCGCTCGAAGAGAAGTTCACGCACTGGTCCCCCAGGGACACCACCATCAGCGTCGGCATCTACCTCGACACGGGCGACGACTGGAAGCTCTGCGGCGGGGAGCATCTTTGGAACTGGCTGCCGGAAGCCGTCCCGAGACTGAAAGAGGAGGGAGAGGGCGACCTCAATGCCTTCAACTGGGTCGGGCGCTCGACCCGCTCGCTACTATTAAGACACCCGCTGAGCGCGGCGTGGGCGAGACGCATCCAGGCCGGCGGGGACGACCTCGCCAACATCGTCGGCGACCCGGACTTCTCGGGCATGTGCATCGTGCCCATTCTGCACCCGCAGCGCCAGTGGTGTCTGGGCATCATCCTGATGATTGTGAAGGGGCCGGAGGCGCAGTCCACGCCGGCGCACGTTTACCTGCTCAGCCGCCTCGCCCTCGGCGTCTCGGGCTACCTCGCCCTGCTGCTCCCGATACCGGGCTTCCCCTGGTGGCCCGATGCCAGGTTAGAGCGCGGCGGCGCGAACATAGAGAGAATGCCGCACCGTTCGCTGATTCCGCCTCAACTGTCGGAGAAAATGCTACGGCGAATCGCCGAGGACTTGATGCCGACCGACTCGACGGTCGAGATTGACACCCTGCGGGCGGGGCACAGCGGTGCCCCGGTCTTCCGCCTCAGCGTCAAAGGCGAAGGGGGGATCAGGGAGATTCCCAGGGTCTTGAAGGTAGGCGACGCCAAGATCATCGCCAACGAGTTGTGGCGCTATTACCGCTACGTGCACAACAAGCAGGTCGGGGGCGCTTCGCGGATTGACGTGGCGAGGGGCTTCCCGTGGCCGCCGCATACCGGCGGCTACCAGGCCGAGCGGAGCAAGGAGTACGGGGCGATTGTTTACACTTTCGTCGGAGCCGGCGAGGAGGCCGTGCCCTGGTCGCAGTGGGTGAAGACGGCGACCGAAGAGGAGCTGACGACGGGGCTCACGATGCTCAAAAATCAACTGTCCTGCTGGATGGAAAGAAGGAAGGGGGCGGGCCGCTCGATCATCAACCTGATGCTGAAGCCGCTCGCCGAAGGGGCGAGACCCCTCCAAAACTATCTGGATTCGAGCTACCCCGTCGCCCCCGGTTTCGACGAAGTCAAGGAGCTGATTGTCGAGCTGTCCAGGCTGAACCAGGGCGAGCTGAAGGACTCGGTCAGCACCTGCATCGTGCACGACGACCTGCACTCGGATAACATCTTCGCGGTCCTGTCGTCTGTGGGCCGGATTCAGACGGTGGCCCTGATTGACTGGGGCAACGTCAAGTCCAAGCGTCACCTCCTCAGCGACATTTCAAAGTTGATGACGGACCTGGCTTACCGAATCGTCCCGACCGCGAAGATGCGCGAGATGGCCTTCAGGACCGTGCGGGAGTGGGGGAGCGCGCGCGGGTGCAACAGCGAGGAGTGGAAAGTCGCCATGATCCACCAGATCGCCAAGATGATGTTCTACAGGGACGGCAGCGACAGGTTCAAGCCCTACGTCGAAAATAGCGTCCGCCTTCAGGCGTGGGAAGACCTGAAAAACCTGGCCGCCGATTTGACGGAAAAGGCGGCCAGCCATTCCGCCGGATAATCTTTTTCAAAGGCCGCCGCCGGGAGTCTGCCGCGCGCGGCGCGGAGAGTTCTGGCGGCGCGCGGCCTAAGTGCGGAATCGCTCGCAGTCAATCCCGTACTTTTTGACCTTGTAGCCGATGATGCGTTCCGTCGTGTCGAGGAGCTTGGCGGCGCGCTTGCGGTTGCCGCGCGTCGTCTTCAGGGCGTCCTGTATGATGTCGCGCTCGTAGGCCCCGATGGCGGCGTCCAGGGAGAGGCGCATGACTGTGCCAGATTCTTCGGCCGTTTGCAGCGTCGGCGGCAGGTGGTGGCCGTGGATGACGTTGGTCTCGCAGACGAGCACGGCACGCTCGATGATGTTCTCAAGCTCGCGCACGTTGCCGGGCCAGTGGTAGCTCGTCAGCATGTCAATCGCGGGCGTCGAGATGCGGCGGATGCTTTTGCCGTGCTCGCGCGCGTACTTCTCCAAAAAGTGGTCGGCCAGGAGCAGCACGTCCGACTTGCGCTCGCGCAAGGGGGGCATGAAGATGGTGAAGACGTTGAGGCGGTAGTAGAGGTCTTCGCGGAACTCGCCCTGCGAGATGGCGCGCTCCACGTCTTTGTTGGTCGCCGCGATCAGGCGCACGTTGACCTTGATGGTTTCGGTCCCGCCGAGGCGCTCGAACTCGCGCTCTTGCAGGACGCGCAGGAGCTTGATCTGCGTCGAGACGCTGAGGTCGCCGATCTCGTCCAGAAAGAGCGTGCCGCCCTCGGCCAGCTCGAAGCGGCCCTTCTTGCGTGCCTGCGCGCCGGTGAACGCGCCCTTCTCGTAGCCGAATAGCTCCGACTCGATCAGCGTCTCGGGCAGGGCGGCGCAGCTCACCCGGATGAAAGGCTTGCTCGCGCGCAAAGAGTTGTAGTGTATGGCGTGGGCGATGAGTTCCTTGCCCGTCCCCGACTCGCCGCGCAGGAGCACGGTGGTGTTGGTGCGCGCGACCTGCGTCACCTGCTCGTAGACTTGGCGCAAGGGGCCGGAGTTTCCGATGATGTGGCTGAAGTCGTATCGCTCGCGCAGCTCCTGCTTGAGGTGTATGTTCTCGTCCAGGAGGCGCTGCTTGTCGGCCTCAATTAAGTGGCCCACTTTTATCGCCTGGGCGATCATCGTGGCGATGATGGAGAGGAACTTGGTCGAGCGTTCGTAGTTGCGGTCGGGCTTGTAGCGCAGGTCCACGCCGAGCGCGCCGACCGCGCGGCCGTTGACGAGGATGGGGACCGAGATGAAGGTCAGCTCCTGCTGCTTGAGCGTGCGTTTGCGGACCCCGAGGCGGTCGAGGAAGAGCGGCTCAAGGCTCACCTGAGGGACGACGACGGGCTTGCCGGATTGGACGACGCGGCCCGTGATGCCTTCGCCGATCTGGTAGCGCGTGCGTCGCGCCAGGCCCTCATCCACGCCGTGGGAGGCCGCGATGTAGAGGTCGTTCGTGTCGGGGTCGAGCCGGACGACCGTGCCGCGCATCATGTTGTGATGACGACCGAGCAAGCCCAGGACGCGCGCCATCGCGTCCCGCAGCTCGAAAGTCCCGGCGAGCGTCCGGCCCGTCTCCAGAAACGTCGCCAGCTTCCGCGCCTCAGCCTGTTCCGGTGTCATCTTCGTGGGAGCCGCGAGCGGCCCGCCACAGGCCGCGCCCTCCTCGTGGATTTTCCAACTCGCTTGAGAGATTGTTATGTCACCCCCGGATTAAAATCAAGTCGAAAAGCAATGCGGAATGCGGAGTGATGAATGCGGAATTAAAGACGACTGGTTTTTAATTCATCATTCATCATTTCGCATTCCGCGTTTCTTCGTAGGCGGCGATCAGCGCCTCGTGCCGGAGCGTGAGCGCGATGTCGTCGAGCCCTTCCATCAGGCAGCGGCGGCGGAAGTCGTCTATCGCGAAAGAGGCATGGAAGCCGGCGTCGTCCGTGACCGCGCGCCGCTCCAGGTCAACGGTCGCGCGGTAGCCGGGGGCCGCGCGCGCGCGGCGCATCAACTCCGAAACCTCCGTCCCAGCCAGTACGACGGGCACGATGCCGTTCTTCATGCAGTTGTTCATGAAGATGTCCGCGAACGAGGGCGCGATGATGGCGCGGAAGCCGTAGTCCAGGAGCGCCCACGGCGCGTGCTCGCGCGACGAGCCGCACCCGAAATTACGCCCCGCGACGAGGATGCTCGCGCTGCGGTAGCCCGGCTCGTTGAGGACGAAACTCTCATCACGCACGCCCTCGGCCGTGTAGCGCCAGTCGTAGAACAGAAACTCGCCGAAGCCCGTGCGCTCGATGCGCTTCAAAAACTGCTTCGGGACGATCTGGTCCGTGTCAACGTTCGGCCGGTCGAGCGGCGCGACGACCCCTGTGTGAATGACGAAAGGCTTCATAATTTTAATGATGAATGCGGAATGATGAATGATGAATTAAAAGCCAACCGTCTTTAATTCATCATTCATCATTCCGCATTCCGCGTTTACTTAAACTCCCAGTTGCGTACGTCGGTGAAGTGGCCGGCGACGGCGGCGGCGGCGGCCATCGTGGGGCTGACGAGGTGCGTGCGCCCGCCGCGGCCCTGGCGGCCCTCGAAGTTGCGGTTGCTCGTGGAGGCGCATCGCTCGCCGGGCCTGAGCGTGTCCGGGTTCATGGCGATACACATCGAGCAGCCGGCCTCGCGCCACTCGAAGCCCGCCGCGAGGAAGATGTCGTCGAGCCCTTCCTGTTCGGCCGCGCGCTTGACTGCCTGCGAGCCCGGCACGACCATCGCTTGGACCGCGCTGTTTATTTTATAGCCGCGCAGGACGCTGGCGGCCGCGCGCAAGTCCTCGATGCGCGCGTTGGTGCAGGAGCCTATGAAGACGCGGTCAATCGCGATCTCTTCGATGGGCGTCCCCGGCTCAAGTCCCATGTATTCGAGCATCTGCTTCAAGGCACGGCGGTCGGTCTCGCTCGCCGCATCAAGGGGGGTTGGCACAATTCCCGTGACGGGGACGGCGTGGCCGGGGCTTGTCCCCCAGGTCACGTAAGGCGCGAGGGACGCGGCCTCAATCTCGATTGTCGTGTCGTAGCGCGCGCCCTCGTCCGAGGGGAGCGTGCGCCAGTAGGCGACGCGCTCGTCCCACTCCTCCTTCGGCGGCGCGAACGGGCGGCCTTCCAGGTAACTAAAGGTCGTCTCGTCCGGCGCGACCATCCCGGCGCGCGCGCCCGCCTCGATGCTCATGTTGCAGAGCGTCATGCGCCCTTCCATCGAGAGCGCGCGCACGGCCGGGCCGGTGTACTCGATGGCGTGGCCGGTTGCGCCGTCTGTGCCAATTTGTCGGATGATGCCGAGCGCGAGGTCTTTGGCCGTGACGCCAATGGGAAGCCCGCCCCGGACGCGTATCTCCATCGTGCGCGGCTTCGCTTGCGGCAGGGTCTGCGTGGCGAGGACGTGCTCGACCTCGCTCGTGCCGATGCCGAAGGCGAGTGAGCCGAAAGCGCCGTGCGTGCTCGTGTGGCTGTCGCCGCAGACTATCGTCATGCCGGGCCGCGTCAGGCCGAGTTCCGGCCCGATGACGTGGACGATGCCCTGCTCGGCGGAGTTGAGGTCGAAGAAGGGAACGTCGAACTCGGAGCAGTTGCGCCGGAGCGCGTCAATCTGCCGGGCGGCGATTTCGTCTGTGATGGGGAGGTTGCGCGCCGTCGTCGGCACGTTATGGTCCGCGGTCGCCACGGTCAGGTCCGGCCGCCTGACGCGCCGGCCGGCCGCGCGCAGCCCGTCGAACGCCTGCGGCGAAGTGACCTCGTGCACGAGGTGCAGGTCAATGTAGAGCAGCGCGGGCTGGCCCGCCTCCTCAAAGACGATGTGCTCGTCCCAGAGTTTCTCAAAAAGTGTCCGCATAAATTCAGTGGTCAGTGGCCGGTGGTCGGTAGTCAGTTAAAAGAAAAACCTTCATGGGCTCGGAGGTCAGTTCTGGCACAGCCGCGTGCCGCCCGTTCTTAACTGACCACTGACCACTTCTTTCATACCGCATGATAAGCCTGCCGCGCGTTGACTATCTCGGCGAAGGTCTTGACGACGGATGACCCCATCTCGGAGGTCGTGACGGGCGCTGTGCCAGTTCCGCGTTGGAGGTCGGGCGTGCGGTGGCCGGCGTCGAGGACGGCGCGGACGGCCGACTCGACGTTGCGCGCCTCCTGCTCCATCTGCGCGGAGTGGCGCAGGAGCAGCGCGGCCGACAGGATCGCGCCGAGCGGGTTGGCAATGCCCCGGCCCGCGATGTCCGGGGCCGAGCCGTGCACGGGCTCGTAGAGTCCGACGCGGCCGCCGATGCTGGCCGAGGCGAGCATGCCGAGTGAGCCCGTAATCACGGCGGCCTCGTCCGAGAGAATGTCGCCGAAAAGGTTCTCCGTCAAAACGACATCGAAGCGGCGCGGGTTCGTCACGAGGTGCATCGCGCAGGCGTCAACGTAAACGTGTTCGAGCGCCACGTTCGGATAGTCCGAGGCCACGCGCGTCACGACCTCGCGCCACAGTTGCGAGGCTTCGAGCACGTTCGCCTTGTCCACGGAAGTCACTTTGCGGCGGCGCTTCTCGGCGGCCTCGAAGGCGACGCGCGCGATGCGCTCGACCTCCGCGGCCGAGTAGCGCATGGTGTTGAAGGCGGCCGGATTCGCAGTCTCCCCGGAGAAGCCGCGCGGCTCGCCGAAGTAGAGGCCGCCGAGCAGCTCGCGCACGATGAGAATGTCGGCGTCGCGGACCACCTCGGCGCGCAAAGGGGAGCAGTCGCTGACGGATTCGTAAGAGACGGCCGGGCGCAGGTTCGCGTAAGCGCCGAGCGCGGTGCGGAGTTTGAGCAGCCCAGCCTCCGGGCGCGCGTCGGGCTTGAGGTGGTCGAACTCCGGGGAGCCGACGGCCCCGAGCAGCACGGCGTCGCCGGCGAGGCAGGCGTCGAGCGTGGCCTGTGGCAGCGGCTCGCCCGTCTCGCGGATGGCCGCGCCGCCGACGGGCAGCTCTATGAACTCGAACTTGTGGCCGTAAACGCCCGCGACCGCGCGCAGCACGCGCACGGCCTCGGCCGTCACCTCGGGGCCGACGCCGTCGCCCGCCAGAACTGTTATCTTAAGTCTCATTATTGGCACACCAGACGGCCGCCGAAGGGGCGAGTTTCAGTTTGATTGTCAGAGGAGGCGCGGAAGAGAACATAGGTTTATCAAACGAAACATCCTAGAGGCCGCCCCGCCGGAAGTCAAAGTTATTATTTTTATGAGCGGGTAAACAGATTTAATGCGGCTGGCAAGTTAAGTCAGTACCGCCTCCTGCGGTCGCGGGCGGGTGTCCGCCGCGGCTTGAGACCCGCCCGCGACCGCAGGCAGTCCTGACAGACATTTTTGTCCGCACGGCTTTTGATCCGCGACAAAGATGTCCTTTTCGTTTTGGCCCACGAGTCTCTTTTCGCGCGAATCGCACGCCGGCGGGCTGGCATGATAGTTGTTAAGCGCAGCCTCGAAGCATTCGAGCCCTGCCGTTTCCGGGGGCACAAAATCACAAATGAGGTTTCGCTTGAAGATCACACTCATGGAGACATCCTTCGTGCCCCGCCTGCGTCGCGCCTTCATCCCCGCGCTCGGACTCTTCTGGCTCATCTCCAATTCCGCGACCGCCCTGGCACAATCTTCCGGGCAGTCCCTCGAAGAGCGCCTGGCGAAGATGGAGGCGGCGGCGGCCTCCGCGCAATCGGCGGGCGACAACGCCTGGATGCTGGTCTCGGCCGCGCTCGTGCTGATGATGACGGGGCCGGGCCTCGCCCTCTTCTACGGCGGCCTCGTGCGTAAGAAGAACGTGCTCGCCACCATGATGCAGAGCTTCATCCTGATGGCCGTCGTCACGCTCCTCTGGGCGCTCTACGGCTACAGCATCGCCTTTGCCGAGGGCACGCCCTTCTTCGGCAACTTCAGTTACGCGCTGCTCAAGGGCGTTGGGGCCGTCCCGAACGCGGACTACGCGGCGACCATCCCGCAGCAGAGCTTCATGCTCTTCCAACTGATGTTCGCCATCATCACGCCCGCGCTGATCACGGGCGCGTTCGCCGAGCGCATGAAGTTTTCCGCGATGCTCGCCTTCACGGTGCTCTGGGTGACGGTCATCTACTTCCCGCTGGCCCACATGGTCTGGGGCAAGGGCGGCTTCTTGAACGCGGTCCTGGGCGGGCGCGTGCCGGCGCTCGACTTCGCGGGCGGCACGGTCGTCCACATCGCCTCCGGCTTCTCCGCGCTCGTCTGTGCCATTTACATGGGCAAGCGCATAGGCTACCCGAAGACGATGATGGCCCCGCACAGCCTCGTCCTGAGCTTCATCGGCGCGTGCATGCTCTGGGTCGGCTGGTTCGGCTTCAACGCCGGGAGCGCCCTCTCCGCGGGCTCGCTCGCCACGAGCGCGTTCGTCGCGACGCACTTCGCGGCGGCCGCCGGCACGCTCGGGTGGGTCGCGGCCGAGTGGGTCCGCCACGGCAAGCCGACGGTCCTCGGCGCGATCTCGGGCGCGGTCTGCGGCCTGGTCGGCATCACGCCCGCCTCCGGCTTCGTCGGGCCGATGCCGAGCTTCGTCATCGGCTTCGTCGCCGGCGTCGGCTGCTTCCTGATGGTCACGGTCGTCAAGAAGCGGCTGGGCTACGACGACTCGCTGGACGTGTTCGGCGTGCACGGGACGGGCGGGACCATCGGCGCGGTCCTGACGGGAGTCTTCGCGACCAGCGCCGTCAACCCCGTCTTCAAAGACGCGGCGGGGAATCCGCTCCCGGTCGGCTTAGTTGACGGCAACGGTGCGCAGGTTCTCAACCAGTTGACGGGCATCGGCGTGACGGTCGCCCTCGCCGTAATTGGCACAGTGGTTCTGCTCAAAATCGTGGACCTCGTCATCGGCCTGCGCGTCAATGAGGAGGACGAAATCCAGGGCCTCGACCTCAGCCAGCACGGCGAGGACGGCTACAACCTGGACCTTGACCTGACCCCCGTCAGGGCGACCGGCAAGGTCGCCGCCTCTTCCCTCGTCACGAACGCCAACGTCCTCACCGAGCAGTTGTAAACAAATGATGAATGCGGAATGATGAATGATGAATTAAAGACACCTTGTTTTTAATTCATCATTCCGCATTGCAGTTCAGAGCGCCGCTTCGCCGCGCTCGCCCGTGCGGATGCGGATAACGTCGTCCATGGGGAGGACGAAGATTTTGCCGTCGCCGAACTTGCCTGTCCGCGCCGTCTTCATGATCGCGCTGACGGCGAACTCCTCCACGTCGTCAGGGATGATGACTTCGAGCTTGACCTTGGGGACGAACTCTATCTGGTACTCCGTCCCGCGGTAAGTCTCCGTGTGGCCGCGCTGGCGGCCGTAGCCCTGGACCTCGCTGATGGTCATCCCGACGATCTCTACGTCCTGCAACGCGCTCCGCACGGCGTCCAAGAGGTGCGGCCTGATAATCGCTTCAACTTTTTTCATCCAATCCTCTCCTTCAAAATTTATCCCTCCGAGACCGTCTCCGCCGCCGCCGCTCCCGGCCGCGACAATTTTTCTTTGAGGGTCATTTCGACCTCGCGCATGACCTCCTCCGAGAGCTTCAGCCCGGCGCGGTCGGTCACGTAAAACACGTCGAGCGCGTCCGCCTTCTCGGTCGCGATTCTGGCACAGACGATGTCCAGGCCGACGAGGGCGAGCGCGCTCGCTATCTTGTGCGCCAGCCCAGGCTCGTCGTAGGCGTGCACCTCGACGAGCGTCGAGGACGGCGACGCCTCGTTGTCGCAGACGACGCGCGGCAGGTCGCGCCGGCGCGCGCCCGTCGGGACCGCGCGGCGGCGCGGCGCGTTGCGCGTGCGCCATCGCTCGACCGTCGCCGCCACGTCCAGTTCGCCGGCGGTTGACTTCTGGAGCGCGCGCTCGATGGCCGCGTAGCGGTGCGTATCGATGGCGTGGTGCGTCGAAGCTTCGCGCAGCATCAGCACGTCGAGCGCGATGCCGTCCTCCCGCGTGTTCAATTCCGCGCTCAGGATTTCGATGCCGTGCGCGGCGAGCGTGCCCGCGATGTCCGCGAAGAGACCGTGGCGGTCGCGCGTGCAGACGGTCAGCTCCGTCGAAGTCGTCGCGTTCCGCACCCAGCGCCAAGACAGCGGGGCGCGTTCGAGGTCTTCGATGAGTCGCAGGTGGAGGGCGGCCGTCGCGGGCCCCGTGACGCGCAGGTAGCGGTCGGGCAGCAGGGCGAGGTGTCGCTCGACCTCGCTCTGAGGAATCGCGTGGTCCAGCGCCAGCGCCACCTGCTCTTTGAAGTGCGCGCGCTTGGCGGCCTCGTCAACGGGCGCGTCCTCGCCCGTCATGAGCGTGCGCGCGCGGCGGTAGAGGTCCCACAGGAGGGTGCCCTTCCATTCGCTCCAGACGCCGGGCGCGACGGCGTTGAGGTCCGCGTAGGTCAACAGCAGGAGCATGTTGAGCGAGTCCACGTCGCCCACGCGCGCGGCGAACTCCTTGATGACCTGGGGCTCGTTGAGGTCGCGCCGCTGCGCCACGTGGGACATCGCGACGTGCAGCCTCACGAGGAGCAAGACCTTCTCCGTCTCCTCCCCCGTCAGTTGCAGCCGGCGCGCGATGCGCTCGCTGATCTTCACGCCGCGCGCGATGTGGCCGCGCCCGCGCCCCTTGCCTATGTCGTGCAGGAGGAGCGACAGGTAGAGCAGCGCCGGGTCCGCGACCTCATCGAAGACGGCGCGCAGTTGCGCGCGCTGCTTGTCCTGTCCCGTGTGCAATTCGTCGAGCGCCTCGACCGCCTTGAGCGTGTGCTCGTCCACGGTGTACTGGTGATAAAGGTCGTGCTGGACGAGCAGGCTGACGCGGCCGAACTCGGGCAGGAGGCGCGAGAGGAAGCCCGCGTCGTGCATCAGGCGGAGGACGAAGCCCGCGCGCCCGCGGCGGCGCAGGAGCCGCAGGAACGCGCTCGACGTGTCGGCCGAAGCGCGGAACGCGGGCCGCACGGCCTGCAAGCTCTGGCGAACAGTTCGGTGCAGGCCGTGGCCGAAAGAGACGCGCGCGGCCTGGGCCAGCGCGAACGCGTCGAAGAGCGCCAGAGGTTTTTTGACGAAGAAATCGGCGTCGCCGTCGAATTGAAGGCGGCCTTCGCTGATCGAGAACGGCTCGCCGCCCGCGGTCCTCGTCGTCCTCCTTCCCCACCACCGCCCGCCTTTCGTCTCGGGCTCGTCGGCGCGCGCCAGCAGCGCCTCGGAGAAGAGGCACAGCTCGCGCGCCTGGCGGTAATAGTCGCGCATAAACTTTTCCGAGCCGAGCAGGTAAGCGCCCGGCTTGTAGCCCAGTTCCTGTGCCAGAACGGGCTGGAGGTCCAGGGCCAATCTCTCCGTCTTCCGGCGCGCGGAGAAGTGCGCCGCGTAGCGTATGCGCCAGAGGAAGTCGTAGGCGCGCGCCGCCCTCAGAGCCTCGTCCTCGGAGATGACGCCGCGCGCGCGCAACTCCTCGGTCGTCGTCGAGCCGTAGCGCGCGTGCGCGGCCCACAGCGCCGTGTGGTAGTCGCGCAAGCCGCCGGCGCTCTCCTTGACGTTCGGCTCTTGAAGACAAACGGTCGCGCCGAACTTCAGGTGGCGTGCGTCGCGCTCGTGCCGGACGCTCGCAAGGAAAGCCTCGCAACGCTTGCGCCGGTCTTTTTCGAGCGCCTCGGCAAGTGAGTTGTAAATACCGCGGTTTCCCGCGACCAGCCGCTTGTGCACGAGCGCGGTTTGGAGGTGCGGGTCGGCGCGCGCCGTCGTCACGGTGTCGCCGACGGTGCGCAGGCTGTGGCCCACGGTCAGCCCGGCATCCCAGAGCAGCCGCAGGACGTGCTCGGCCACTTGCCGTAGCTGCGCCGTGCGGTGATTGCTGTAGAGGAAGAGGATGTCCAGGTCCGAGTAGGGCGCGAGTTCCGCGCGGCCGTAGCCGCCGACGGCCACCAGCGCGAAGCCGCTCTGCGGTTGGACGATCACGCCCTCGGCCTCGCTCAGCCGCACTGCCTCGCGGAAGGCGTGCTCGACCGCGAGGTCCAGGACGAAGCTGCGCGCGGAAGCGGACTGGAGGCCGGAGACCCCCGTGTAATGGGCCATTCTCAACCGCTCGGTTTCGAGCTTGAGGAACGTCCTCAGCCGTTCGGCGACTTCGGGCGCGGACGTGTCGGGCGCACGGGGCGCGAGCCGCGCGGCGGCGTGGGCCAGCACCTTCTCGCGGTGCGTCTGCCTGCGGGCGGTGAACTGTGTCCCCGTTGGTGGGGGTGCAACGTCTCGGACTGTAGACACGGGCAGCTTTACTCGGCGGACCACTTCAGGCGCGTTGCGGTCCACTGTCTTCGCTCAAGATAGGAGTCAGGTTTTACAAGAACTCCCGCGCTGCGGTAGCAACCTTTGTACCGTAAGGCCGGGCCGCGCTGTAGACGGACGGCGGAGCGTTTGCCTGACTAATTCCTGCTTTCCTTGTAAGCGCGAACGCGCGGCCGGCGACATTTTTGTGACGCCCGCGTCGAGCGTGGACATAAATGTCGTCAACTCCTCTTTGCGTCTTTGCGCCTTTGCGTGAAAATCCAAAAACACTCACGCAAAGGCGCAAAGACGCAAAGGGGTTGAGTGAAGCAGTAGCTTGAGTTTTGGAATCGTCTCTTGGTGAGCGTTTCATTTATGAGGTCCAAAAAATAATCAATTATACAAAGGGGGAGGAAAGATGTAGATTGTGCGCGTTTACCGCTCGCGCGAGTTCGGGACCAATTTTCTCATGCTCGGGCAGGCGGCGGGACGCGGAAGGTTGTGTATGGTGAATCACTCGTCACGTCTGATGTCGTTTGCGTCGGTGGTTACGTCGCGTCGCCCGCTGCTCCCCGCGGGGCCGGCCGTCGTGTCCATTAAGCTCTCCCTCCTCGTCACGCCGAAGGACGGCACGTGATGGCCCGCCGACATTGAACCACTCCTCGAAGGCCATCAACGAACAAGAGTTGGTGGCCTTTATTTATCGAAGGTATTTATCGAAGGATTTTCTGCAACGATGCTTGAGGCCCCCCGGAGGCAAGGACTGTACGACCCGCGACAAGAGCACGACGCTTGCGGCGTGGGCTTCGTCGTTGACTACACGGGCCGCAGGTCTCACGACATCGTCCGGCAGGCCATCAACGTCCTCTTGAACCTCGAACACCGCGGCGCGTGCGGGAGCGAGAAGGACACGGGCGACGGCGCGGGGATTCTGTTGCAGACGCCGCACGAGTTTCTGGCGCGCGAGTGCGAGCGCGCCGGTATTGAGCTGCCGCGCCTGGGCCGGTACGGCGTCGGGATGGTCTTCCTCCCGCGCGACGCCGAGGGCCGCCACGAGTGCGAGCGTCTTTTTGAAAAGATCGCGCGCGAGGAGGGGCAGCGCGTGCTCGGCTGGCGCGACGTGCCGGTGGACGACTCGCGCATCGGCCCGACGGCGAAGGGCTCTTGCCCCGTCATCCGGCAGATTTTCATAGGCCGCGGCGCGAGTGTCGCGGACGACACGGCCTTCGAGCGCAAGCTGTTTGTGATTCGCAAGCGCGTCAGCAAGGGGGCCAAGCGCGGCATACACGAGCGGCGCATGTTCTACGTCTCCAGCCTCTCGGCGCGGACAATCGTTTACAAGGGGATGCTGACGGCCGAGCAGTTGGCACAGTTTTACCCGGACCTGGGCGACGCGACCGTAGCCTCTGCGCTCGCGCTCGTCCACTCGCGCTTCTCGACCAACACCTTCCCGAGCTGGGCGCGCGCGCACCCCTACCGCTACGTCGCGCACAACGGCGAGATTAACACCCTGCGCGGCAACATCAACTGGATGCATGCGCGAGAGAGCAAGTTCCAATCGTCGCTCTTCGGCCAGGACATCTCGAAAGTCCTGCCCGTCATAGACACGGACGGGAGCGACTCCGCGATGCTCGACAACGCGCTCGAAATGCTCCACCTCTCGGGCCGCTCGCTCGCGCACGCGATGATGATGATGGTCCCGGAGCCCTGGGGCGGCCACGAGACGATGAGCGCCGAGAAGAAGGCGTTCTACGAGTACCACTCCTGCCTGATGGAGCCGTGGGACGGCCCCGCCGCCATAGCCTTCACCGACGGCGTGCAGATCGGGGCGACGCTCGACCGCAACGGCCTCAGGCCCTCGCGCTACTACGTGACGAAAGACAACCTCGTCGTCATGGCCTCGGAAGTCGGCGTGCTCGACATCCCGCCGGAGCGCGTGCTGCTCAAAGGCCGCTTGCAGCCGGGCCGCATGCTCCTGGTTGACACGGCCGAGGGCCGCATCATCGGCGATGAGGAACTGAAACAGTCAATCGCGACCGAGCACCCTTACGGCCAGTGGCTTGAGGAAAACATCATCAGCCTCGACGACGCGCCCGCCCGTGGCCCCGCGCCCGAAGTCGAGCCGGAGACAATTCGCACGCGCCAGCTCGCCTTCGGCTACACGGCCGAAGAACTGAAACTCCTGCTCGCGCCGATGGCGCGCGACGGCGCGGAGGCCGTCGGCTCTATGGGCACGGACACGCCGCTCGCCGTCCTCTCCGAGCGGCCGCAACTGCTCTACAACTACTTCAAGCAGCTCTTCGCGCAGGTGACGAACCCGCCCGTGGATGCCATCCGCGAAGGACTCATCATGTCCACGGCGACGACCGTCGGGCCGGAAGCGAACATGCTTGAGCCGCGCCCGGAGTGCGCGCGCCAGATCAAGCTCCGCTCCCCGATTTTGACGAACGGGGACCTGGAGAAACTGAGACGCCTGGGTGACGGCGACGCGCACTCGGGCGTCTCAGGCTTCAAATCCGTCACGCTCCCGATGCTGTTCGAGGCGGGGCGAGGCGGGCGCGGGCTGGAGAGCGCGCTCAGGGAACTCTGCCGCCGGTCGAGCGAGGCCATCAATGATGGCTACGGCGTGATCATCCTGTCAGACCGCGGCGTCTCGCGCGCGCGCGCGCCCATCCCCGCGCTCCTCGCCGTCTCCGGCATCCACCACCACCTGATTCGTGAGGGCACGCGCACGCAGGTCGGCTTCGTCATAGAGTCCGGCGAGCCGCGCGAGGTCCACCACTTCGCGCTGCTCCTGGGCTACGGCGCGGCCGCCGTCAACCCCTATCTTGCCTTCGAGACCCTGGGCGACATGATTCGTCAAGGCTCGCTCGCAGGCGTTGATTACGAGCAGGCGGTCGCCAACTACGTCAAGGCCGTGAACAAGGGCGTGGTCAAGATCATCTCGAAGATGGGCATCTCGACCATCCAGAGCTACTGCGGCGCGCAAATCTTCGAGGCGATAGGATTGGGCCAGGATTTCGTTGACCGCTACTTCACCTGGACGCCCTCGCGCATCGGCGGCATCGGCCTGGACGTGGTGGCCGAAGAGGTCTTGATGCGGCACAAGGCCGCCTTCCCGGAGCGCGTGACGGCGGCGCGCGCTCTCGACGAGGGCGGGCAGTACCGCTACAGGCGCGAAGGCGAGTATCACCTCTTCAACCCGGAGACCATCCACAAGCTCCAGCACGCGTGCCGGGCCAATAATTACAAGGTCTTCAAAGAGTACAGCCGCTTGGTTGATGACCAATCGAGCCGCCTCTGCACGCTGCGAGGGTTGATGAAACTCAGGCCCACGCGCCGGAGCGTGCCGATTGAGGAGGTCGAATCGGTAGAGGAGATCGTCGGGCGCTTCAAGACGGGCGCGATGTCTTACGGCTCTATCAGCCGCGAGGCGCACGAGACGCTGGCGGTCGCGATGAACCGCGTCGGCGGCCGGAGCAACACGGGCGAGGGCGGCGAAGACCCCGCGCGCTATTTTCTGGACCAGAACGGCGACTCGCGTAACAGCCGCATCAAGCAGGTCGCCTCGGCGCGCTTCGGCGTGACCAGCAACTATCTGGTCCACGCCGAGGAGCTGCAAATCAAGATAGCGCAGGGCGCGAAGCCGGGCGAGGGCGGGCAGTTGCCGGGCCACAAGGTTTACCCCGAAATCGCGCGCGTGCGCCACTCGACGCCGGGCGTCGGGCTGATTTCGCCGCCGCCCCACCACGACATCTACTCCATCGAAGACCTGGCGGAACTAATCTACGATCTGAAGAACGCGAACCCGCGCGCGCGCGTCAGCGTCAAGCTCGTCGCGGAGGTCGGCGTCGGCACCATCGCCGCGGGCGTCGCCAAAGCGCACGCAGACGTGGTGCTCATCAGCGGCCACGACGGCGGCACCGGCGCGTCGCCTCTGACCAGCATCAAGCACGCGGGCGTGCCCTGGGAATTGGGCCTGGCCGAGACGCACCAGACGCTCCTGCTCAACAACCTGCGGAGCCGCATCGCGGTCGAGACCGACGGGCAACTTAAAACCGGGCGCGACGTGGTCATCGGCGCGCTGCTCGGGGCCGAAGAGTTCGGCTTCGCGACCGCGCCGCTCGTCAGTCTCGGGTGCATCATGATGCGCGTCTGCCACCTCAACACGTGCCCGGTCGGCATCGCCACCCAGGACCCTGCGCTCCGCGCCAGGTTCACGGGCGACCCCGCGCACGTCGTCAACTTCATGCTCTTTGTCGCGCGCGAGGTGCGCGAGTTGATGGCGGAGCTTGGCTTCCGCAGGCTCACGGAGATGGTCGGGCGCACGGAGTGCATAGAGATGGGCGCGGCCGTCGAGCACTGGAAGGCGCGCGGCCTGGACTTCTCTCCGATTCTTTACCAGCCCGACGTGCCCGAGACTTTCGGCCGGTACTGCCGGATCGAGCAGGAGCACGGACTCGACAAGACGCTCGACCGGACGACGCTTCTGGAACTGTGCCAGCCCGCCCTCGAAAATGGCACACCCGTCTCCGCGCGTCTCCCCATTCGCAACGTCAACCGCGCGGTCGGCACAATCCTGGGGAGCGAGGTCACGCGGCGCTACGGCGCGCGCGGGCTGGCGGACGACACCATCCGGCTGCACTTCGACGGCTCGGCCGGCCAGAGCTTCGGGGCGTTTCTGCCGCGCGGCATCACCCTCGAACTCGAAGGCGACGCGAACGACTACGTCGGCAAGGGGCTCTCCGGCGGGAAGCTCGTCATCTACCCGCCGGCCGCTTCGACCTTCGCGCCCGAGGAGAACGTCATCGTCGGCAACGTCGCTCTCTACGGCGCGACGAGTGGCGAGGCGTACATTTACGGCGCGGCGGGCGAGCGATTCTGTGTGCGTAACAGCGGGGCCGTGGCGGTGGTCGAGGCGGTCGGCGACCACGGCTGCGAGTACATGACGGGCGGGCGCGTCGTCGTGCTCGGGGACACGGGGCGCAACTTCGCCGCCGGCATGTCGGGCGGCATCGCCTACGTGCTCGACGAGCGCAATGATTTCGCGCGCCGCTGTAACCGCGAGATGGTCGAGCTAACGGCACTCGAAGACGCGGAAGAGGCGGAGGCCGTCAAGCAGATGATCTTCCGCCACTCGGAGTACACGGGGAGCGGCCGCGCCACCGAAATCCTCCTCGCGTGGGAAGAGTGGCGACAACGCTTCGTCCGCGTCATCCCCAACGACTACCGCCGCGCCCTCGAAGCGCAGCGGCAGATGAAGACGAAAGGTCTGTCGGACGAAGACGCCGAGATGGCCGCTTATCAAGCAGTGATGAATGCGGAATGATGAATGATGAATTACAAAGCCAGTCGTCTTTCATTCCGCGTTCCGCATTCATCATTCCGCATTGATTTTTATGGGTAAGCCCACCGGATTCATGGAGTATGCGCGCAACCTGGCCCCCGCGCGGCCGGCCGCCGAGCGTGTGTCCGACTGGCGCGAGTTTCACGGGCACATGCCCGAAGGCGAGCTGCGCGAGCAGGGCGCGCGGTGCATGGACTGCGGCGTGCCGTTCTGTCACACGGGCAAGCTCATTGGTGGCGCGGCCTCCGGGTGCCCGATCAATAATTTGATCCCCGAGTGGAACGACCTGGTCTTCCGCGGCCAGTGGCGCGCGGCGCTCGACCGCCTGCACCAGACCAACAACTTCCCGGAGTTCACGGGGCGCGTCTGCCCCGCGCCGTGCGAAGGCTCTTGCGTCCTCGGCATCAACGACTCGCCCGTCACCATCAAGTCAATCGAGCAGGCGATCATCGACAGAGGCTTCGAGGCGGGCTGGGTCACGGCCGAAGCGCCCGCGTCGCGCACGGGCAAGCGCGTGGCGGTCGTCGGCTCAGGCCCCGCGGGGCTCGCGTGCGCGGCGCAACTGAACCGCGCGGGGCACAGTGTCACCGTCTTCGAGCGCGCAGACCGCGCGGGCGGGTTGCTGATGTACGGCATCCCGAACATGAAGCTCGAAAAAGGGCTCGTCAGTCGCCGCCTGGACTTGATGGTGGCCGAGGGCGTCTCCTTCGTCACGGGCGTGGAGGTCGGGCGCGACTATTCGGCGGACCAGTTGACGAGCGAGTTCGCGGCGGTCGTTCTGTGCGGCGGCGCGACGCGCCCGCGCGACCTCGCGATAGAAGGCCGCGAACTTCAAGGCATACATTTCGCGATGGAATTCCTGCGCGCCAACACGAAGAGTCTGCTCGACAGCCTTCACGCGGACGGGCGATACCTCTCGGCGAAGGACAAGGACGTGATCGTCATCGGCGGCGGCGACACAGGCACGGACTGCATGGGCACGACGCTGCGCCACGGCTGCAAGAGCCTGGTCCAGTTTGAAATCCTCCCGCAGCCGCCTCTGGCGCGCGCGCCCGACAACCCCTGGCCGCAGTGGCCCAGAATTTACAGGCTCGACTACGGCCAGGAGGAATCGGTCGCCCGCTTCGGCCGCGACCCGCGCGCCTACTCCGTTATGAGCAAACGATTCTTAGGCGACGAGCGCGGACGGGTGCGCGCCGTCGAGACAATCGAAGTCGAATGGGTCAAGACTGAGGACGGGCGCTTCACCTCGCGCGAGGTTCCCGGCACGGAAAGGGAGTGGCCCGCGCAACTGATCTTACTCGCGCTCGGGTTCCTCGGCCCCGAGACGAACGGGCTGCTTACGCAGCTCGGCGTCGAGATTGACAATCGCGGCAACGTCGCCGTGGACGAGGAGAAGATGACGACCGTCAGGGGCCTCTTCGCCGCCGGCGACATGGCGCGCGGCCAGTCGCTCGTGGTCTGGGCCATCGCGGACGGGCGTCGCGCCGCGCGGGGCGTGGACAAATACCTGATGGGCGAGACCTCGCTCCCATGAGTCCGACAAATATTTCAAATTGAAATCGAAGGAACGATATGAGCGCACAAGCAAGGCTGATTAGGCCGACACCAAAACCCTCCCAGGCCCCCGCCGACGAGCTGTGCCCGCGCGGGGCGGAGATTCTGATGGAGGCGCTGGTGCACGAGGGCGTGGACTGCATCTTCGGCTACCCCGGCGGCGCGGTCCTGCACATCTACGACGAGCTGTGGCGCGCACGCGGGCGCGTCACGCACTACCTCGTGCGCCACGAGCAGGGCGCGGTCCACATGGCCGAGGGCTACGCGCGCGCCTCCGGTAGAGTCGGCGTCGCGCTCGTCACCTCCGGCCCCGGCGCGACCAACGCCGTAACCGGCATCGCCAACGCCTACATGGACTCGACCCCGATAGTCGTCATCACGGGCCAAGTCCCCCTCCCTCTTATTGGCACGGATGCTTTTCAGGAAGTTGACACGGTCGGCATCACGCGCCCCTGCGTCAAGCATAACTACCTTGTCCGCGACGTGCGCGACCTCGGCGCGATTGTCCACGAGGCTTTTCACCTGGCGCGCACCGGCAGGCCCGGCCCCGTCGTCATAGACATCCCGAAAGACGTGTCGGCGGCGAGGGCTTCCGCCTCGCGCCTGGAGAACGTCAGCTTCCCCTGCGTGGAGCGAACGCGGCGGCCCGACGCGCGCACAGTCGAGCGCGCGGCGAGCGCGATTCTTCGTGCGGAGCGCCCCGTGATGTACGTCGGCGGCGGCATCGTCAACTCAGGCGCGGCCGCGGAACTCCTGGCCTTCGCCGAAGCCTTGCAGCTCCCGGTCACGCCGACGCTGATGGGCCTCGGCGGATTCCCTTCGGCTCACTCGCTCTCGCTCGGCATGTTGGGCATGCACGGGACCTACGCGGCGAACATGGCCGTGGCCGAGAGTGACCTGCTGATTGCGGTCGGCGTGCGCTTCGACGACCGCGTGACGGGCAAGCTCGCCACGTTCGCGCCCGGCGCGCGCGTCATCCACATCGAGATTGACCCGGCCAACATCGGCAAGAACCGCGCGCCGGAAATCTCCCTGACGGCCGACGCGCGCCGCGCGCTCTCCGCGCTGAGAGCGGAAATCATTACCCGTGGGCCAGAAGTGATTGGCGAGAGCATCCGTCGCCGCGCCGCGTGGTGGGAGCGGCTGCGCGCGTGGCAGCACGAGCAGCCCTTGCGCTTCACTGGCTCGCGCGACGAGATCAAGCCGCAGCACGTCATACGCGAGCTGCACCGCCTGACCAAAGGCGATGCTCTTATTACAACTGATGTCGGGCAGCACCAGATGTGGGCCGCGCAGTTCTACCCGTTCAGGCGCTCGCGCCAGTGGATCACGAGCGGGGGCCTCGGCGCGATGGGCTTCGGCCTGCCCGCGGCCATCGGCGCGCAGCTCGCCTCGCCGGGCCAGCTCGTCGTCGCGGTCGTCGGGGACGGCGGCTTCCAGATGACGAACCAGGAGCTGGCGACGGCCGTGCAGTACGACGTGCCCGTCAAGGTCGTCGTGATGAACAACGGCTATTTGGGCATGGTCCGCCAGTGGCAGGAGATGTTCTACGACCGCACCTACTCGGAGGTTGACCTCTCCGTCTCGCCCGACTTCGTCAAGCTCGCCGAAGCCTACGGAGCTTTCGCTGCCCGCGCCGCGCGCCCCGAAGAGTTAACGGAAGTCCTGACCGCCGGCCTCGCGCACAAAGGAGTCGCCGTCATAGATGTCGTCGTCTCCAAAGAAGAGAACGTCTTCCCCATCGTCCCGGCGGGCGCTAACTCGCGGGACATGATAACGAAATGATGAATGCGGAATGATGAATGATGAATTAAAAGCAGAAACCCGTTTCTTCATTCATCATTCCGCATTCCGCATTCCGCATTGATTATTATGCGTCACACACTTTCCATTGTCGTCGCGGACCAGCCGGGCGAGCTTTCGCGCATCGTCGGGCTGTTCAGCGCGCGCGGCTTCAACATCGAGACGGTCTCGGTCGGGCAGACGCCGGACCCGCGCTGGTCGCGCGTGACGGTCGTCACGCGCGGCGACGACCGCACCATCGAGCAGATCGTCAAGCAGTGCGAGCGCCTGGCGCGCGTGCGCGAGGTGCGCGACGTGACGCGCCAGCCGCACATCGAGCGCGAGATGGCTTTGATCGACGTGGAGGCGAGTCCGGGCGCGGCGCGGCAGGAGGTCTTGAGCCTGGTCGGCGTCTTCCGCGCTAAGGTCGTGGACATCTCGCAGGAGCGAATGATCGTCGAGGCATCCGGCAATAAGGAGAAGGTCGAAGCTTTCATCGAGCTGCTCCGGCCGCTCGGTATCCGCGACATCACGCGCACGGGCTGCATCGCCATCGGCCGCCTCTCGAACCCGGAGGCCGTGCCGGATGAAGAAGAACAGGAGGCCGGCTACACCGCTTGACTCAACCCCTTTGCGTCTTTGCGCCTCCAGCGTGAGACGGATTTTTCACGCTGGAGGCGCAAAGACGCAAAGAAATGACGGAAGGTTTTGAAGCTCGAATTTTTGAGAGGAACTAAACGATGAAGATTTATTACGACAGTGACGCGGACGCCTCCGTGCTCCACGAGAAGAGAATCGCCGTCATAGGCTATGGCAGCCAGGGCTTCGCGCAGTCGAACAACTTGAAGGACTCGGGCCGCGACGTGGTCGTCGGCCTCCGGCCCGACAGCCCCTCGCGCGCGAAGGCCGAAGAAGCGGGCCTGCGCGTGCTACCCGTGGCCGAGGCCGCCGCCGAGGCGGACGTGGTGATGATGCTCGTGCCCGACGAGCAGGCCGCCGCAGTTTACGCGCGCGACGTGGCCGAATCAATGACGCCCGGCAAGTATCTCTCCTTCTCGCACGGCTTCTCGATTCACTACGGGTTCATCAAGCCCCCCGCGGACGTTTCCGTCTTCATGGTCGCGCCGAAGGGGCCGGGCCATTTGGTGCGCCGCGAGTACGAGCGCGGCGCGGGCGTGCCTTGCCTGCTCGCCGTGCACCAGGACCCGACCGGCGACGCCGGACGCGTCGGCCTCGCCTACGCGTCGGCCATCGGCGGCGGGCGTGCCGGGATAATCGAGACCAGTTTCCGCGAGGAGACCGAGACGGACCTCTTCGGCGAGCAGGCAGTGCTCTGCGGCGGGCTGACGGCGCTCATCAAGGCCGGCTTCGAGACGCTGGTCGAGGCGGGCTACGCGCCCGAGATGGCCTACTTCGAGTGCCTGCATGAGATGAAGCTGATCGTGGATTTGATTTACGAGGGCGGCATCTCGGAGATGCGCTACTCGATCTCGAACACGGCGCAGTACGGCGACATGACGCGCGGGCCGCGCGTGATCAACGACGAGACGAAGCGCCGGATGCAGGACCTTTTGGCACAGATTCAATCGGGCGCGTTCGCGCGCGAGTGGATGAGAGAGAACGGCAAGGGCCGCCCGCGTTTCCAGGAGTTGGAAACGAAAACGCGCGAGCACCAGATCGAACGCGTCGGCGCGCGCCTGCGCGGCATGATGCCCTGGCTCAGCGAGGGGCGGCTGGTGGACAAGGCGAAAAACTGAAAAGCAGGAGTCAGAACTCAGGACTCAGAATGAAAGACAGGCTTTTTTCTTCTGAGTCCTGAGTCCTGAGTTCTGTATTCTGCTTTTCATTATCGGAGGTAAAGGAAATGGGTTTGTACGATTGGGACAGGATGACGGCCGAAGAGATAACGGACCTGTATCTGCGCAAGGTCGCCATCGGGGAGAACATCACGGTGGCGCGGGTCGAGGTCAAGGAGGGCGCGATCACGCACGCGCACCGGCACGAGAACGAGGAGATGATTCTCGTCCTCAAGGGCTCCTGGCGCTTTCAGTTGCCGGGGGGCGCGGTGACGCTCTCGGAGAACCAGATGCTCAGCATCCCGCCCGGAGTCGAGCACTCAAGTGAGGCGCTCGAAGACACCATCGCGCTCGACATCTGCGCGCCGACGCGCCTCGACTGGCTGACCGGCGAAGACCGCCCGCTCCACCACGACCCGGACCAATCGCTCTGGGCGGTATGAGAAAGGCAATGCGGAATGCGGAATGATGAATGATGAATTAAAGACGGTTGGTTTTTAATTCATCATTCCGCATTCATCGTTCATCATTTCGTTATGAGCAACCACAGAAGCCGTGCCATCACCGAGGGCGTGGAGCGCGCGCCGAATCGCGCGATGCTGCGGGCCGTCGGCTTCGGGGACGAGGACTTCGGGAAGCCGATTGTCGGCGTGGCGAGCGGGTACAGCACGATCACGCCCTGCAACGTCGGGCTGAATCGGCTTGCGACGCGCGCGGCCGAGGCTCTGCGCGAGGCGGGGACGATGCCGCAGGTCTTCGGCACCATCACGGTCAGCGACGGCATCTCGATGGGGACCGAGGGCATGAAGTACAGCCTCGTCTCGCGCGAGGTTATCGCGGACTCCATCGAGACTGTGGCCCAGGCGCAGAGCATGGACGGCGTGCTGGCGGTGGGCGGCTGCGACAAGAACATGCCGGGCGCTCTCATCGCCATCGCGCGGCTCAACATCCCTTCCGTTTTCGTCTACGGCGGCACCATCAAGGCCGGTCGCTACAAGAATGAAGACCTTACAGTCGTCAGCGCGTTCGAGGCCGTGGGCCAATACTGCGCGCACCGCATCAGTGAAGATGAATTATTGGAAGTCGAGCGACGCGCGTGCCCCGGTGCGGGTTCCTGCGGCGGGATGTACACGGCCAACACCATGTCCGCCGTCATAGAGGCTATGGGCCTGAGTCTGCCTTACTCTTCGACGATGGCCGCCGAAGACGAGGAGAAGGCCGAAAGCGCGGCGCAGTCGGGCCGCGTGCTGGCCGAAGCCATCCGGCGCGAAATCCTGCCGCGCTCGCTCCTCACCAGAAAGGCTTTCGAGAACGCCATCGCGGTCGTGATGGCGACGGGCGGCTCGACGAACGCCGTGCTCCACCTCCTGGCGATAGCGCACTCGGCTGAAGTGCCTCTGACTCTCGATGACTTCGAGGAGGTTCGCGCGCGCGTGCCGGTCCTGTGCGACCTGAAACCTTCGGGCCGCTACGTTGCGACGGACCTGCACCGCGCGGGCGGCATCCCGCAGGTGATGAAAATGCTGCTCGCCAATGGTCAGTTGCACGGCGACGCGCTGACCGTGACGGGCGAGACCGTGGCCGAGGTGCTCAAGAGTGTGCCGGCGGAGCCGCGCGCGGACCAGGACGTGATCCGCCCCTGGCACAATCCGCTTTACAGTCACGGCCACCTTGCCGTCCTGCGCGGCAACCTCGCGACCGAAGGCGCGGTGGCGAAAATCACAGGCGTGAAGAGTCCGCGCATCACTGGCCCGGCGCGCGTCTTCGATTCGGAGGAGAGTTGCCTGCGGGCTGTCTTGTCGGGCGCAATCGTGCCGGGCGACGTGGTCGTGATTAGGTACGAAGGGCCGAAGGGCGGCCCCGGCATGCGCGAGATGCTCGCGCCGACCTCGGCCATCATCGGCGCGGGGCTCGGCGACGCGGTCGGCCTCGTCACCGACGGGCGCTTCTCGGGCGGGACTTACGGCATGGTCGTCGGCCACGTCGCGCCGGAGGCGGCCGTCGGCGGCACAATCGCGCTCGTGTCGGAAGGGGATTCTGTTACCATCGACGCGGACGCGCGCCTGCTTCAACTTAACGTCCCCGAAGACGAGTTAAAGCGCCGCCGCGCCGCGTGGGTCGCGCCCACGACGCGCGCCCGCCGCGGCGTGCTCGCCAAATACGCGCGGCAAGTTTCGAGTAGCAGCCTCGGCGCAGTGACGGACGGCGCGTGACGAAAGAAGTTCTCACGTCATGAAAGACAAAGCACGAGTGATGAAGTTCGGCGGCACTTCGGTCGGCAACGCCGAGTGCATAGCGCGCGTGGCGGAGATCGTGGCCGCGGCGGCGCGCGAGGGCGGCGCGGTGGTCGTGGTCGTCTCGGCGATGGGCGGCGTGACGAATCGTTTAATCGAAGCGGCCAGGGCCGCGGAGCGAGGCGACGGGGCGGCCGCCACGAACCTCGCCGAGGCGCTCCGCAAACAGCACGCGGCGGCGATTGAAGCTCTCGTCCGCGAAGAAGGCAGGCGTGCCGAGTTGCTCGAACGCGCGTCCGAGATTATCGAAGAAACGGTGAGCCTCTGTCGCGGCACGACGCTCCTGAGGGAATTGACGCCGCGCGCGATGGACGCGATTTCGAGCGCGGGCGAGCGCCTCTCCGCGCGGCTGCTGGCGAGCGCCCTGGGCGAGCTGGGACTGGCGAGCGTGGTCGTCGAAGCGACCGAGCTGATCGTGACGGACGGAGTCCACGGCCAGGCCGAGCCATTGATGGAGGAGACGCGCGAGCGCGTAGCAATGCGACTCCCGCCCTTGATCGAAGAAGGTTTTGTGCCAGTGGTGACGGGCTTCACGGGCGCGTCCCAGGCGGGCGCTTTGACGACGCTCGGCCGCGGCGGCTCGGACTATTCGGCGACCATCCTGGGCGCGGCGCTCGACGCCTCGGAGGTCATCATCTGGACCGACGTTGACGGCGTGCTGACGGCTGACCCGCGGCTCGTCCCCGAAGCGCGCACGCTGCGCGAAATCTCTTACAACGAGGCGGCGGAGCTGGCCTACTTCGGGGCGAAAGTCCTGCATCCGAAGACGCTCAGGCCCGTGGCCGACAGGGGCATCCCGGTCTGGATTCGCAACAGCTTCGCGCCGGAGCTTCCCGGCACAAAAATCACCGCGACGGGCCACCCGACGGCGCGCGGCGTCAAGGCGATTACGGCCATCAAGGACGTGTCACTCATCACGGTCGGCGGGCGCGGCATCGTCGGCGTCCCAGGCGTCGCCGCCAAGACCTTTGCAGCCGCGGGCCTCGCGCGCGCCAACGTCCTGCTCATCTCGCAGTCCTCTTCGGGCAACGACATCTGCTTCATCGTCGGCTCGGAGGACGCCGCGCGCACCGTCGCCTCCCTGCGCGAGACGTTCGCCTACGACTTGAGGCACCAGCAGGTCGAGCACATCACGGTCAACCCTGAGATCGCCGTCGTCGCGGTCGTCGGCGACATGATGCGCGGCACGCCCGGCATCGCGGGCCGGACCTTCAGCGCGCTCGGCCGCAAGGGCATCAACATTATTGCCATCGCGCAGGGCTCTTCGGAGTACAATGTCTCGTTCGTCGTCGAGGCGGCCGCGATGCGCGACGCGGTCCTGGCCGTGCACAGCGAGTTCGGCCTTCAGCGCCGCGCCTCCCGCTTCGAATCCTCTGAAAGTACTCTCTCCAGGGCATGAACCTTTCGAGCGAGAAAGTGATGGCAACACCCGCGCGCGCCTCGCAACGTTGCATGGAGCCGGGTTGCGGCGCGAGCTACGCGATAGACGAGCGGCTTTACGTCTGCCCGCGCTGCGATGGGTTGCTCGACGTGGAGCGGGACGCGGGGGAGAGCGAAGCTGCAACCTCGCGCCGCGCGTGGGACGAAAGGCTTGCGTCTTTCGAGTCGCGCGACCGCAGCGGCGTCTGGCGCTACCGCGAGCTGCTGCCGTTCGCGGACGATGTGGAAGTCGTCTCGCTCTGCGAGGGCAACACGCCGCTCTACGACGCGCCGCGCGCGGCACGTTACTGCGGGCTCCGGCGTCTGACGCTCAAGCACCAGGGCTGCAACCCGACGGGCTCTTTCAAGGACACGGGAATGACCGTCGCGGTGACGCAGGCCGTGCGGCTCGGAGTCGAGACGGTCGTCTGCGCCAGCACGGGCAACACGGCGGCGAGCCTCGCGGCTTACGCGGCGCGCGCCGGGCTGCAATGCGCGATCCTCGTCCCGCGCGGGCAAATCAGCCACGCGAAACTGGCACAGAGCCTGGACTACGGCGCGGCCGTCCTGGAACTCGACGGCAACTTCGACGACGCGATGCGCGTCATCCGCGAGCTGGCCGAGGACGAGTCCATCTACCTCGTCAACTCCATCAACCCGTTTCGCATCGAGGGCCAGAAGACGGTCGCGGCGGAACTCCTGCACCAGCGCGGGTGGCGCGTGCCCTCCCACGTCGTCGTGCCCGGCGGCAACCTCGGCAACAGCGCCGCGCTCGGCAAAGGTTTTAGAGAACTGCTCGATCTCAGGCTGATAGACCGCCTGCCGAAACTCTCCGTCGTGCAGGCCGCAGGCGCGGCCCCGTTCGCGCGCCTGTTCGCGTCGCACGAACGGGCGGCGGGCTCTCACTGGTCGCTCGACAGCGCGGGAGCAATCGGGCTCACGCCAATCGGGCACCCGCAGACGCTCGCGACTGCGATCAAGATCGGTGCGCCCGTGTCGTGGAAGAAGGCTTTGCGCGAGGTCGTGTGGACGGGCGGGCGCGTGCTGAGCGTGAGTGAGCAGGAGATTGCTGATGCGAAGGCCGTCATCGGGCGCGACGGTGTCGGGTGCGAGCCCGCCTCGGCGACGACCGTCGCGGGGCTCAAGCGAATGGTCGCGGACGGCACAGTCGGCGCGGACGAGGACGTGATCGCCGTGCTGACCGGGCACGTGCTGAAGGACACGGACTACGCAATCAACTACCACCGCGAGACCCTCTACACGCACGACCGCTCGCCCGACAGGACGAAAGAGGAGCGCCGTCTGGCAAGCACCTTCGGCAACCCGCCCGCCCGTGTGAAGGCGACGAAGGCCGCGATTCTCGACAAGCTCAGGCGCAGGGAAGATGAATAAAGGAAGGACTCGTTGACGGCGTGAGAGGCGAATCTGTCATGGCCTTCGAGGGCGAGCGGCGCGGGCCAGGAAAGCGCGCGCGGTCTTTCACTGTGCGCGTGCCGGCCTCGACCTCGAACCTGGGCGCGGGCTTCGATTGCTTCGGCCTCGCCCTGCGGCTCTACCTGAGCGTCAGGGCCACAATCGTCGCAGCGGCGGACGAGCCCTGCCGCGTGCGCAACAGCGGCGAGGGCGCGGGCCTGTCTCGCACGGCGGACAATCTGATTTACGTCGCGATGCGCCACGCGGCGTCGCGCGAGGGGCTGGAGCTGCCGCCCGTCCGGCTCGCCGTGCACAACGAGCTGCCGCTGGGCCGCGGACTCGGGAGCAGCGCGGCGGCCATCGTCGCGGGGCTCTCGCTCTGCTCGCTGGTCTGCGGGCGTGAACTTTCTGGCGAGACCGTCTTGCGCTACGCGCTTGAGCTTGAGGGCCACGCGGACAACGTCGCCCCGGCCCTCTACGGCGGCTTCGTCGTCAACTGTGTGACGAGCGACGGGGACGTGCTCGCGGTCAAGCGCCGCTGGCCCGCGGACCTGAAGGCCATCGTCGTCTCGCCGGACGTGCCGCTGAAGACGGCCGAGGCGCGCGACGCGCTGCCTCGCATGGTCGAGCGCGCCTCGGCCGTGCACAACATCCAGCGGGCCGCGCTATTCGTCGCGGCGCTCGACGCGGGCCGCTACGATTTGCTGTGGGAGGCCATGCGAGACCGTTTGCACCAGCGGCACCGCGAGTTCCTGGTGCCCGGATTGTCGGCGGCGCTCTCGACACCGCGCGAGCCCGGCCTCGTCGGCCTGGCCCTGAGCGGCGCGGGGCCGAGTGTGTTTGCGCTCGCCACCGCGCGCTTCGCCGAACTCGGCGAGACGATTGCCGAGAGCTTCCGCCGAAATGGCACAGGGGCGAAGGTGCGCGTGCTAGACGTTGATGACGAGGGGATACAGACGAGTTCGCAAGATAATCCTAATGGCGCTCAGCGCAAGCGGGGGTAAACCGCCCTTCCTGACCTCAGAGGCGGCGCGGGCTGAATGATTCAAGACAAAATAATTGGCAGGTCGGGAAGAGGGGCTTGCGCCCGCCGCCTTGTCTAATTCCGGGATTAGCGTTGACAGGTTTTCAAAGATTTGCCTATAGTGCAGTGGTCGTCAACGGGACGAAGAATCTGTTTTGATGAGTCAACACGAAATGCAGCGCACGCCGTTTTATTACTTCGCTTTTACCTACCGCTTCTCCTACGGGGAGGGGCGGCGGCAGGCGTTGCGCGCGCGTGAGGATTTGAAGAACTAAGACGCGAGCGAAAGATTTCAGCCGAAGCCGGCCGCGACCCGACCTAGTTGAGTTGCGGCCGGCTTTTTATTTGAGAAGGGGGCCGAGTTGCGATGAGCATTGAAGACTGCCGCGCGGAGATCGACGCGATTGACGACGAATTGCTCCGCCTCTTGAACGAGCGCGCGCGGCTCGCGCTCCTGGCCGGGGAGTCGAAAAGGGCCGCGGGCCGCGCTCTCTGCGACCAGGAGCGTGAGCGCGAGGTGTTGGAGCGCGCGCGCGCCGCCAACCCCGGCCCGCTCGACGAGCGCGCCGTCACGAATCTCTTCCGCCTCATCATAGAGGAGTCGCGGCGCATGCAGGCGAGCGCGACGGGGCCCGCGGCCGAAAGTGAGGGGGAAAGCCTTTGACGAACGCGAAGGGCGAAAACGCGCGCGTGGCGTTCCAGGGCGAGCGCGGGGCGTTTAGCGAGGAGGCGGCCGTCCGGCTCCTGGGCCAAAACGTGCGGCTCGTGCCGCGCCCGACCTTCGAGTCTATGTTCGCGGCAATCGAAGACGGGGCCGCCGACTGCATCCTCGCGCCGGTCGAGAACAGCCTCGCCGGGTCCGTCCATCGGTCGTACGACCTGCTGTTGGAGAAAGAGCTGCACATCGCGGCTGAGGTCATCATCACCGTCCGGCATTGCCTCGTCGGCTGCCGCGGCGCGTCGTTCGAGGGCGTGCGGGTTGTCCAATCGCACCCGGTCGCGCTGGCACAGTGCGCGCGCTTCTTCGCCGCGAACCCGCAGGTCCGGCGCGTCGTGGCCGAAGACACGGCGGGGAGCGTGGCCGAGGTCGTCAGAAGCAACGACCCGACGCGCGCGGCCATCGCGGGACGGCGCGCGGCCGAAGTTTACGGCGGCGTTATCCTGAAAGAGGGGTTGGAGGACCACGCGGAAAACTACACGCGCTTCGTGCTGCTCGCGCCGTCGGCCGCCGCGCCTGAGGGGGCCGACAAGCTCTCGCTGGTCGTGAAACTGGCACACAGGCCGGGCGCGCTCCTGGCCGCGCTTGAGCCCTTCGCGCGCCGCGGCATCGACCTGCTCAAGATAGAGAGCCGGCCGATACAGGGCCGCCCCTGGGAGTACCATTTTTATCTGGACCTGAAGGGGGCGGACGCGGACGAGCACGTCGTGAGCGCACTCGCGGAGCTTCGCGACCGCGCGGCGGAAGTCCGCATCCTCGGCTGTTACCCGTCGGCGCGAAGCTGAAAATTCTTCTTTGCGCCTTTGCGCCGTTGCGTGAGGAAAGTTTCTCGCTGGAGGCGCAAAGAAAAGCTCAAGAAAGGGTAGTGGTTCGGTTTGAAGTTGTGGGCCGTCTTTATCAGGGAGGAATTTCACGCAAAGGCGCAAAGACGCGAAGAGGTTGAAGGCTTCTTCGCCTTGCGTGCTTTCTTCGCGTCTTTGCGCCTTTGCGTGAAACCGCCTTTCCCTTCGCCCGTCTGAAACTGAACCACTACCCGAGAAAGATAGGCTGATTTGAATGTCTGGCAATGATAAGACGGGCAGCGTCGTCGTCAATCCGGTCAACCGCCTGGCGGGCGAGATGCGCGTGCCCGGTGACAAGTCCATCTCGCACCGCGCGGCGATGTTGGCCGCGCTCGCACGCGGCCGGTCGGTCGTGAAAAACTTTTCGTCGGCGCGTGACTGCGCTTCGACGCTGCGGTGCCTTGAGGCGCTGGGAGTGAGTGTCGCCCGCGACGGCACGACGGTCAGCGTAGGCGGGCGCGGCGGCGACCTGAGAGAGCCGGCGCAGGTTTTAGACGCCGAGAATTCCGGGACGACCGTTAGGCTCCTGGCGGGCATCCTGGCCGGCCAGCCTTTTGCGACCACCATGACGGGCGACGAGTCGCTGCGCTCGCGGCCGATGTCGCGCGTGGCCGAGCCGCTGAGGCTGATGGGCGCGACCGTCGAGCTGGCGGACGGCGGGCGCGCGCCCATGCGGATAAAAGGGCGCAGGCCGCTGCACGCCATCAGCTACCGGCCGCCGGTCGCGAGCGCGCAGATCAAGTCCGCCGTGCTGCTCGCCGGACTCTTCGCGGACTGCGTGACGAGCGTCGAGGAGCCGACTCCTACGCGCGACCACACGGAGCGCATGCTGCGCGCGTTCGGCGTGAGCGTGTATTTTGACGACGGCGAGATCACCGTCGGCGGCGGCGCGAGACCCCGCGCGCGCGAGCTGACCATTCCGGGCGACGTTTCCTCGGCCGCCTTCTTCGCCGCCGCCGCGGCCATCCTCCCCGGCTCGGAGCTGGCGCTACTCGATGTTGGGCTCAACCCCACCCGCACGGCTTTCCTCTCGGCGCTCGCAGGACTCGGCGCGGACATCACGGTCGAGGGCGAAAGACTGGAATGCGGCGAGCCTGTGGGCACGATTCGCGTCAGCGGGCGGGAGTCCCGCCGGGCGCGGTCTCTCTCAGTTTCTGGCCCAGTCATCCCGAACCTGATAGACGAGCTGCCGCTCCTGGCTTTCACCGCGGCGGCGCTCGGGTGCGAGATGGAGTTGAGGGACGCGGCGGAGTTGCGCGTCAAAGAGTCGGACCGCATTCGCGCGACCGTCGGAAACCTCTCGCGCATGGGCGCGCGCGTGGAGGAGCGCGCAGACGGCTGGCGGCTTCACGGCGGCGGCCCGCGCTTGCGCGGCGCGTCGCTCTCGTCGTTCGGCGACCACCGGATAGCGATGTCGTGCGCGGTCGCGGCGCTCGCGGCCGCGGGGGATTCAGAGATAGAGGGCGCGCGCGCGGCGGTCGAAGTCTCGCTGCCGGAGTTCTGGAAACTTTTGGAGGGCGTGGTCCAATGAGCGAGCCGTTGTGGGAGCGCGTCTCAATCGTCGGATGCGGCCTCGTCGGCGCATCCTTCGCGCTGGCCTTGCGGCGCGCGGGTTTGTGCGGGCGCATTGCCGGCTGGGACTCGTCCGTCTCGGTCCTGGACGAAGCAATCAGGCGGGGCGTGATTGACGAAGTTGACGCGGCTCTCGGCGCAGGGGCCGTCTCTCCGTCGGACCTGATTTATCTGGCGACGCCCGTCGGCGAGATCATGCGTTTCCTCTGCGAGCGAGCGGGTCAGGTCAAGCCTGGGGCGCTCGTCACGGACGCCGGGAGCACGAAGAGGGAAGTTTGCCGCGCGGCGCGTCTCTGCCTGCCGCCCGACAGGCAGTTCGTCGGCGGCCACCCGGTCGCGGGCCATCACTTGAGTGGGCTCGCGCATGCCCGCGCGGACCTTTTCGAGGGGGCGAGTTACGTCCTGATTAAAGAAGAGGACGAGGCCGCCGGCCCGGCGGTCGGCGTTTTGAAGGAGGCAGTGGAGCGCATCGGCGCGCGCGCACGTCTGCTGACGGCGGGCGAGCACGACCGCGCGATGGCAATCGTCAGTCACGCGCCGCAGCTCCTGGCGAGCGCGCTCGCCGCGGCCGTCCGCGAACGAGAGGACGCCGCCGCGCTCTGCGGCCTGGCGGGCGAGGGCTACCGCGACATGACGCGGCTCGCGTCGAGCCCCTGGCCCGTCTGGCGCGACATCCTGGCGACGAATTCTTCGGAGGTGGCCGACGCCGTGGACGCACTCGCCGCGAAGCTCTCGGCCGCGGGCGCGGAGCTGCGGGAGTACGCTTCGCGCGGCGCGGGCGGGTTGAATATTACACGCGGACTTTTCGAGGGAAGCAAATCCTATGATTCTCATTCTGACACCGAACATCAAACCGGAGAGCGAGGCGTACAGGCAGTTGATGGAACACCTCGCGCGGCTTCAGGGGATACGGGCGCGCGTGCACCGCGAGCAGGGGACTGAGCAGTCGCTGACGGAGATTTACCTGATCGGCAACACGTCCGCCATCCCCGCCGAGGAGATGAAGAATTTGCCCGGCGTCGAGCGCGTCGTGCGTGTCTCCGAGGAGTATCGCGTCCTGGGCCGGCACAAGGACGACCACAGGCCCGCGCACTTCGAGTACCGGGGGCTGCGCTTCGGCCAGGACACGCTGCACGTCTTCGCGGGGCTCTGCGCCGTGGACACGCCCGAGCACGTCGAGCAGATGATGCGCGCGCTCAGGGACAACAATCAGGTCTGCACGCGCATGGGCGCTTACAAGCCGCGCACGAGCCCTTACTCTTTCCAGGGCCACGGGCGCAAGTGTTTGCCCTACGTCTTCGAGCTGGCCGGCAAGTACGGCATCAAGGTCGTCGCGATGGAGGTGACGCACGAGTCACACATAGACGAAATCCGAGAGGAGCTTGAGCGCACCGGCAACCCGACCGGCGTCATGCTCCAAATTGGCACACGCAATACGCAGAACTTCGAGCTGCTGAAGATCACCGGCCGCCAGCAGGAGTTCCCCGTCCTCTTGAAGCGGGGCTTCGGCATCACGCTCGACGAGTCACTGCACGCCGCCGAGTACCTCGCGAGCGAGGGCAATCACAAGGTCGTCTTCGGCCTGCGCGGGATGAAGACGAACATCGGCGAGCCGCACCGCAACTTCGTTGACTTCGCGCACGTCTCGGTCGTCAAGCGCCTGACGAGGATGCCCGTCTGCGTTGACCCCTCACACTCGGTCGGCGCGCGCAGCCGCGGCCCCGAAGGCATACTCGACGTGATGCACGTCACCGCGCAGGGCGTCGTCGCCGGGGCCAACATGGTGCTCGTGGACTTCCACCCCCAGCCCGGCCGCGCGCTCGTTGACGGGCCGCAGGCGCTCCTGCTGGACGAGCTGCCGCACTTCCTCGAAGACGTGCAAATCGCCCGCGAGGCTTACGAGAAGCGGCTGGCCCTGGCCGAGCGCCGCAGCGAGCGCGAAGGTCAGTTGTCGAACGCGTGACGTTAATGTCGTCTGAGTTTCCACGCGCCGACAAGTATGTCGGCGTTCGTGTCCGCGCCGGCCTGAAGGCCGGTTGTTAACTCGGCCGCAAGGTGTCTCCGTTATAATCTCCAGCATCTGGCTTGCGGTTTGCTTCGGCGGCTGCGAGGTTAGTTAACTGTCATCAGGTTTCAGGGGGAGTTATGTCAACGCTATACGATGTCGCGCGGCTGGCCGGGGTCTCGACGGCGACCGTCTCGCACGTCATCAACGAATCCAGGCACGTCGCGCCCGAGACGAGCGAGCGCGTCCGGCGGGCCATCAGGCAATTAAATTTCGTCCCCGATCAGGCGGGGCGTTTACTGGCCCTGCGAAAAACTGGGCCAGCGAACGCGCCGGCGCGCGACGTGCTGTCGAAGTGGAGGGAAGCGTCCGCCGGCGCTGGCGGCAATGTCGCGCGCACGATTCTGCGGGTCGTCCGCGCGGCGCAGCCCGTCTCGCGCGCGGACCTCGCGCGTCGCCTCGGGCTCTACCGCAGCACGGTGACGGAAGTGGTCAAGCCGCTGCTCGCTTCCGGCGTGCTGCGCGAAGCAGAGGCGGAGCAGGCGGACGGCGTGCGGCGACTGGGGCGGCCGCCCGTCGGCCTCTCGCTCGGCGACGCGGGCGCGCTCTTTATCGGCGTCAACATCGGCGTCAGGCTCACGCAGGTCGGCGCGACGGGAGTCTCCGGCCGGCTCCTCGGCGAAGAGTCTTTCGACACGCCCGCGGACCCGGCCGATGCGCTCGCGCGCATTCGGACGGTCGTCAAGCGGCAGTGTGCAGGCGCGCGGGGCCGCGTGCTCAGCGCAATCGGCGTCAGCGTCCCCGGCCCGACCGACGCGGAGCGCACGCGCCTGCTCTTCGCGCCGCACCTCGGCTGGAAGGACGTGGAAGTGGCGGAGGCGCTACGCGGCGCGGGCGGGCGTGAGGCCGCGGTCACGGTGGAGAACGACGCGACCGCGGCCGGACTCTACGAGGCGCGGCGGCGACTGCGCGAGGCGGACGCGAGCGAGTGGGAAGATTTCGTTTTGGTCCGGGCCGGGACGGGCGTGGGCGTAGGGCTCGTGCTCAATGGTGAGGTCTATCGCGGCGCGGGCGCGGACGGCGGACTGCTGGGCGAGTTCGGCCACATGACGATTGTCGCTGGCGGCAAGCCGTGCGCCTGCGGCAACCGCGGCTGCTGGGAGCGTTACGCCTCGGCGGCCAGCGCCTCGGCGCTTTACGCGGGTGAGCGCGCGCAGGTGAGGGGCGGGAGTCCGCCGCGCTTCGTGGAGATAGTCGCGCGCGCCGAAGCGGGCGAAGTGCGCGCTCGCTCCACGCTCGAACGCACGGGCGAATACCTGGGCGTCGGCATCGGCAACGTCATCGGCGGCCTCGGCGTGACGCGCGTCGTCCTCAGCGGCCGCGTCGTCTATGGCTGGAAGTTCATCGAGGCTGCGCTCAAGGAAGCGGTCGCGCGGACGATGGCCGGCCGCCTCTCGAACTGGTCCGTCGAGCCGGGCGAGCCGACAGGCGCGGGCCTCGGCGGCGCGCTCGAAGTAGTCATCGAGCAGCACCTGACGAGACTCGCGGCTCAGTCGAGGACGGCAGCGTGAAAAGATAATGATGAATGCGGAATGCGGAATGATGAATTAAAAAGCCTTTGTCTTTAATTCATCATTCCGCATTCATCATTTCTGCGTTATCTCCCTGACCAGTTCCGTCGCGCCGTAAACTTTGAGGAGGGCTTCGGTGATGGCGCGGCTGTGGACGGCGACGGCGCGGCCGCCTTCCGATTCGTCAACGAACCAGTAGCGGTTGGGCAGCTTCTGGATGTTGCTGTCGAAGTTGAGGCCGACGATCTCGGCGTCGCGGTTGACGACGGGGCTGCCGGAGTTGCCGCCGATGGTGTCGGCCGTGTAGACGAAATTCAGGGGCGTCGAAAGCTCAAGGCCGGCGCGCTTCTCCTTGTAGCGCGCGGGCAGGTTGTAAGGCGGCTTCTCCCCGAAACTCTCGGCGCGGTCGTAGAGTCCGTAGAAGGTCGTCTTGAAAGGGACGAGTGTGGTGCCCTCTTCGTAGCCGAGCACCTTGCCGTAGCTTAGGCGCAGGGAAGAGGTGGCGTCCGGGTAGACCGACTTCCCGTAAACGGCGAAGCGCGCCTTCGCAATCTTCTCCCCGGCGCTCGCCTCCGCGCTCTTGATGTTGGCCTCGTTCCAGGCGCGCAGCTCGCGCACGACGGGCTCGACCTTGCGGGCCAGTACGATTAACGGATCGTCCGACTTATTGATTGCATCCGTGCCGCCCTCGAAGAGCGCGCGGCGTGCCGCAACGTCCGAGAGCTTCGTCCCCACGATGACTTTGTGGGCCACTTCCGCGGGCGCTTCACCGCCGAGCGCGGCGCGGACGAAGGGGTCGTCAGCGCCGAGGGTCTTGCGCGCCTCTTCGAGCCAGCCGGCCAGGATTGCTTCCTCCATGTCCGCGTAAACGGGCGCGGGCGAGAACAGGTTGAGCTTCAGCGATTCGAGGCGGCTGTCGCGGAACTCCGCGTATCGCTGCTCGTTCGGTTTGCGCGACTCTTCGGCGTGGCGCACGAGCGTGGAGGCTATGGAGCCCAGGCGCGATTGCTCGATGGTCGAGAAAGCGATGCGCTTGGCCGTCGGCGGCAACTTCGCGTAGGCTGCGCCGACCTGCTCCCACGCGCCGCCCAATTCCTGCCGCAATTCCGCGCGCCGCGCGACCTCCGCGCGCAGGGCCTTTTCCTCCTCCTCTTTTTTGGCGAACATGCGCGGGTTGAGCAAGCCCTCCTGCTGGCTCGTCAGACGCTTGATAGAATTAGAGACCGACCTCAAGGCGGACCCGGCGCGGCGCTCCTGCTCCGCGCCCGCGCCCGCGTAGTGCGTGAGCGCCGCGCGGCGCGAAGTCCAGACCTGCATCTGTAAGGGGTTGCCCACGTCGCGCTGGTAGCGCAACTGGGCCACGGTCAGCAGCCTGTCGGTCGAGCCGGGGTTGCCCGAGAGGACAACGAACTCTCCCTCGGCCGGGCCATTTTGAGACCACTTGAGATAGTTGTCGGTCTTGGCCGGGCGGTCGTTTTCGTAAACGCGGAAGAAGGTGATGTCCAGGTCGAAGCGCGGGTAGGTGAAGTTGTCGTAGTCGCCGCCGAAGAAGGCTGTCTGCTCCTCGGGCGCGAAGACGAGGCGCACGTCCGTGTACTTCTTGAAGCGGTAGAGCCAGTACTCGCCGCCGCTGTAGAGCATGACGACCTGGCCGTCGAGCCCCGTCTTCTGTTTCGACTCGCCCTCGATTCTGGCGACCTCCGCGCGGCGCTGCGCGTTGGCCTCCGCGTCGCCCGCCCCAGGCTTGGCTGCGCCCTGCACGCGGCGCGTCACGTCCTCGTAAGAGACGAGCACGCTCATCTCCATGTCCGGGCACTTCAACTCCTCACTTTGCGTGCGCGCGTAGAAGCCGTCGCGCGTGAGGTTGCGCTCGGCGGACGAGAGCTTCGCGAGCTGGCCGGAGGCGACGTGCTGGTTGGTGAGCACGAGGCCGTTGGGCGAGACGAACGCGCCGCTGGAAGTCCCGACGCGCACGGAGGAGAGCCGCAGGTGATCGAGCCACGCGTCCGAGGGGTCGAAGTTGTAACGCTCCTTCCACTGCTTGCGCGGCGGGTTGTCGAAAGTCCACATCCCCTCGTCCGCGCGCGCGGGCAGGACGAAAGAAATCAAAAAAGCCGTCACCAATAAGAGCGAAACTATCTTCCTCATTCTTATAATCTCCGCCGTCAATGCGTGGCTTGCGTTTTAGGTTTATCCCGAACTGTGCCATTGTATTTCGCAATCACTCCGCGTTCGCCGACGGCCCAGCCCGCGTTTTTTTTGCCGGCGAAGTCGGCGCTGTGGTAGCCGCCTGTGCCAATACTCGTCCACGTCTGCCCGCCGTCCGTCGAATACTCAGAGCCGTTCGGCCCGACCGCGAAGAGCGTGGGCGTGCCGCGCGCGCCCGTGCCGGGCACGAAGACGACGCACGACCTGTAGCCGTTCGGCCCTGGACCTTTGATGGCGGCCCACGTCCGCCCGCCGTCCGTTGTGACGGCCGCGTTGCTTCCGGCCTCGCCCTCCTTCGTGTAGTCGCCGCCCACGACCACACCACGCGAAGCGTCCCAGAACGTGATGGAGAAAACGCCCGCGTTCTTGCCGCTGACTATCGGCGTCGCGGCGGCCGCCCATGTGCGCCCGCGGTCGGTCGAGCGGAAGACGCGCGCTCCGTTTGGCCCGCCGGTCGCAAACCAGACGTTCGTCCTGCCTTCAACGGCGACGCACGTCCCGCTCGCGGCGAAAGCGCCTTCCCCTTCGAGCGCGGGCGGCATCCCTTCGACGGGCGTCTCCTCCCAAGTCCTGCCGCCGTCCGAAGTCTGAATAATTAGAAAGCGCCCGCCCACGGGGTCGCTCACGGCTATCCCGTGGTCCCTGTCCCAGAAGGCCATCGAGTCGAAGAACGCGGCGGCGCGCGCGCTCTTGAACTGTAGCTCCCAGCGGCGGCCTCCGTCCGTGGTCTTGTAGATTCTGGACTTGTCACCCTCGCCGATTGAGAGCAGGTAAGCTGTTTCGGCGTCGAAGGCGTCCACGTCGCGGAAGTCCAACTCCGCCGCCCCCGGCACGGTGCTCGCGGTCCAGGTGCGGCCGCCGTCAATCGTGCGCGCGAAGGTGCCTTTGTCGCCGCTCGCCCAGGCGACGCGGGAGTTGACGGCGCTGACGCCGCGCAGGCGGACAGAAGTCCCGCTTGGCTGCGTCACCCACTCGGCGCGCGCCGCCGCGGCAATTGTCAGGACGAGAAGTAACGCGCCGACGAAAGGCCCCGGCGTGTGGACAAGAAAATTTCGACGCATAGTTTGACTCGAAAGAATTGGGCCACTTCAGGCCAGGCTCTCGACGCAGTGCTCGCGCATGCTGCACCCCTTGCAGCGCCGCGCCTCATCATGGCTGCGGTGCACGTCCCCGGCCTCGCGCGCCCCCCACATCTCTTCCAGTAATGCCAACAACTCGTCGCGCAGCTCGGGCGTGTAGTCCACGCTAACTTCGCCGTCGGCGTACCGTATGACGCCATGAGGGACGCTCTCGCCGAGCGCGTCTTCCGCGAGCAAGCAGTAGGCCGCGAGTTGCATGACGTGCGAGTCGTAGGGCCGACCCATTGCCGGGCTCCGCGTTGACTTAACTTCGACGGGAATAATCCCTTCCTTCGTTCGGACCAGATAGTCCGGCCTCCCCGTCAGGCCGTACCTTCGCGAGACCAGCGGCCGCTCCTGTTTGACGCCTTCCTCATTCTTCTCCGCCGGCGCGACGCGCCCGACCGCAAAGCCCGTGTCGCTGTAGACGAGCCGCCCCGTGGGAAGGCCGCTCGATTGCCCGGCGCGGCGAGCCGCCGCGCGCGCGACCACGGCGACGAGGAGCAGGACGACGAGCGCGGCGGGCAGGTAGATCATCGCCACCACCACGAGAGCAGCATCAGCACTGCGACGACGACCGCGAGAAAACTGGCACAGGCCGCGACGAGCTTCAGTCGCCGCGCGCGCCTGACCGCTTGGCCGTGCCTGAGGTGCCAGGCCGTGCCCGCCTCGCGCGCGTGCCGGCCCGCGGTCGGCTCGTAACCGTCGAGGCGCAGCCGCCACGCGCGCGCGCAGAAGACGTACTCGCCCACTTCGGACGCCCTGATTAGTTTGCGCCGCTCGCCCATCCCTCCGCCGCCGCACAGGAAATTCGTTCGGCCGCTAGTTTAGAAGTTTTCTCCCCCGAAACAAAAACGTGGAGACACTTTTACTTGAAAATCTGTGTGCCATGCGTGAAACGCAGTTTCATAAGCGGCTGAGAAGTGGTATAATGCCGGGCATGGAAACGAAAGCGAAAAAGGGTGGCGCTGGTCAGGTCGTGGCTTTCTCCCCGGCCGAGAAGCGTGCCGCGCGCAGCGAGCGGATCAAGGTCGCCGAGGCGTCGCCTTACGGCTGGATAGCGCATTCGGAATCGGGGTCAGAGCAGGACTACCGCCTTTACTGCGACCCCGCGGCGAAGCGCCTGGTCTGCACGTGCGCCGACTTCATCTTCAACGGCAACGGCGAGCCCGGCTTCGAGTGCAAGCACGTCTCGGCGGTGCTGAAATTCATCGCGCGCGAGTACCTGCGCCGCGAGTACGACCCGCTGCGCCAGCAGGCGCACCAGCGGCACGCCCGCGTGGCCTGAAGCAGACGGAGGTTTTAGAGATGAGCAAAGATTTCAGGTGCGAAGCCTGCAAGAAGCCGCAGGAGACTCTGCACATGCGCAACACGGACGGCAAGTGGGTCTGCCCGGACTGCATCCCGGCGGCGGAGTTGAAGGAATACCCGCGCCTGCGCGAGCGCCTGAGCGCCCAGCGCGCCGCCCAGACGCACAAGAAGGCCGCTTGAAGAACTGGCACAGCTACCTGTAAAAAGGAGGCTGGAAACTTTGTTAGGTTCTTAAAGTGAGTCTTACGCCTTTCACGCTCAGGTTCGATTCGGGGACGCTCCTCCTGGACGGCGCGGACCGCGCGGCGCGGGTCCCGTCGGAGTTCCGCTGGGACGAACGGGTCCTGCGCTGGCGCGCGCCGGCCTCGGCCTACCGTCACGTCGTCCGCGATTTATTCCGCTCCAAAACTCCTTACGAAGATCAGGCGCGCGCTTACGACAAGTTCGATTTCTCCTCCACCTCGGAGACTGAGCCGCGCCCCTACCAACAACAGGCGATAGAAGAGTGGATGCGGCGCGGGCGCTGCGGCGTCGTCATCCTGCCGACGGGCGCGGGCAAGAGTCTCGTCGCGCAGATGGCGATTGAGCGCACGAATCGTTCGACGCTCGTCGTCGTCCCGACGCTGGACCTGATGAACCAGTGGTACGACCTGCTCACAAAATCTTTCCGCGCGGAAGTCGGCCTCATCGGCGGCGGCTATTACGAACTGGGCGCGCTGACGGTGACGACCTACGCCTCGGCCTTCCGCTTCATGGAGCGTTTGGGTAATCAGTTCGGCCTCGTCATCTTCGACGAGTGTCACCACCTGCCGAGCAGCGCGAATCGCTACGCGGCCGAGATGGCGATAGCGCCCTTCCGCCTGGGCCTGACGGCCACGCCCGAGCGCGCGGACGGCGAGGAGCGCAGCCTCGAACGTCTTATTGGGCCAATTCTCTTCCGCCGCGAGGCGCACGAGATGGCGGGCCAATACCTGGCCGACTACAGGATCGTCCGCCTCAACGTCAGGCTGAGCGCCGAAGAGCGCGTCTTCTACGAACGCGAGAGACAAATCTTCCGGCGCTTCCTGAGCGAGAAGGGGATTGACCTCGCGGGGCTCACGGGCTGGCAGTCTTTCATCAGGGCGAGCGCGCGGAGCCCGGAGGGCCGCCGCGCCATGCAAGCCTACAGGGAGTCGAAGCGCGTCGCGCTCGGCACGGACGCGAAGCTGCGCGTGCTGATGGAACTCCTCGCGCGCCACTCGCAGGAGCGCACGCTCATCTTCACGGCCGAGAACGAGATGGTCTACCGCATCTCGGACCAGTTTCTGATTCCGGCGATCACGCACCAGACCGGCATCAAGGAGCGCAGCTTCTGGCTCGAAGCCTTCAACAAGGGGGAGGTGCTCGCGCTCGCCACCTCGAAGGTCTTGAACGAGGGCGTCAACATCCCCGCGGCGGCGGTCGCCGTGGTGCTCTCGGGCTCCGGCTCGACGCGCGAGCACATCCAGCGCCTGGGCCGCATCCTGAGAAAGCAGCCGGGCAAGGAGGCCGTGCTCTACGAAGTCATCGCGAGCGAGACGACCGAGGAGGGCATCAGCGAGCGGCGCACGAGCGCGGCCCAATTCCGCGAGGCGGGCTACAGCGCCTTCTTCGGATGGGCGGGTGAAGGCTGATGCTGACGGCTGATCTGGCACAGAGCTGGCGGCGCGGCGACCAGGTGCGCCCCCTGCACGTGCGCACGGACGACCCCGACCGGCTCGGCGACGCGGCCCAGCTCATCAAGCTCTTCGCGGAACACGAGGGGCGGCCGCGGCGCGAGTTGGACGCGGCCCTGGAAGAGTACGTCGGTACCGGCACGAACTATAAATTCCTGCGCGGCCTCATCAAGCTCCTGACTGACAGGTGCAGTTTTGAAATCAGCGGGACGCGAGACCCCGTCGAGATTCGCCGCGCGCTCTTCCTCAAGGCCCGCGAGCGTCATCCCGTGACGAGCGAAGAAAGCGCGCGCGCGGCCGCCATCACGGAGGCGGCGCGCGAGCTGGGCGTCGAGCCGGACGCGATGATGCGCGCCCTGTACGCGGACCTGCCCGAGAATCAGGTGCTCGCGGCCTTCGACCAGGTGGGGGGCGCGGAGCTTCTGAGCCTCTACAATCTGGCACAGGCGCAGGCGCTGCTTTATCACTGCATCGAGATGCGGCTCAAGGTGGGCACGCAGGACGCCGACTCTTACCGCGAGCTGTTCAGCGCCATCAAGTCTTACAGGCTGATTCACACCATTCGGGGAAGCGTGCGCGGCGGCTACGAGGTGAGGCTCGACGGCCCCGTCTCGCTCTTCCAACGCTCGAAGAAGTACGGCGTGCAGATGGCCGTCTTCCTGCCCGCGCTCCTGCTCTGCAAGAGTTGGCACATGCGCGCGGAGATCGCGCAGCCGAACGCGGACGGCCGCGGGAACGCGTACTTTGAACTCGGCAGCGACCAGAAGCGGCTCAGCTCTCATTACCTGACGGAAGCGCCGCAGGAAAAGTCTGTCGCTGAAAAACTGGTGGCGAGCTGGGGGCGCGTCGAGACCGCGTGGCGGTTGGAAGCGAGCCGCGAGGTGATTGATTTGGGCGAGAGCGCGTTCATCCCGGACTTCGTCTTGACGCGCGACGACGGACAAAAATTTTATCTTGAGATACTGGGCTTCTGGACGCCGCGGCACCTCCAACAGAGGCTCGCGGAGTTTGAGCACGCGCGCTTCGAGAACTTCATCCTTGCGGCCTGGGACGAATTGCGCGGCAGCCGCGACCCTTTGACGCGCCCGCCGCGCCACGCGCTCGTCTTCAAAAGAAGCCTCGACCCGGTCGCGCTCGAACTGGCCGTCGAAGAGTTAATCAACGCCGGGGAAGTTTCAGAACCATGCTGACGGCGGCGAGAGAGGAGGATGGGCGGAAGGTCGCGGCGTGGGAGGTGAAAAGAAAGGACGGGCCTTTCCGCTGCTTCTGCTGCCGCCAGGTCGTCACGCTCCGAAAGGGCGAGATCAAAGCGCCGCACTTCGCGCACGTGCCGCCCGTGACCTGCGAGTACGGGGCGGGCGAATCGGAGGCGCACCGCCGCTGCAAGATCGCGCTCTACGAAAACCTGTCGGCGGACCCGCGCGTGCGCAAGTGCGAGATGGAGCGTGACCTCGGCACAGTTCGCCCGGACGTGAGCGCGTACATCTCGAACGTCCCCGTTGCCATCGAGGTGCAGGTGAGCAACCTGCCGCTCCGGCGGATACAGTTTCGCACGGCCGAGTACGCGCGCAAGGGAATCTACGTGCTCTGGCTCCCGCTCTACAGCTCGCGCCTGAAAGAAGAGTTGTACTCTCTGCGGCCCTGGGAAGAGTGGCTGCACGCGGCCTACTTCGGGAGGGTCTATTACTGGCTGGAGGGCCTGCGCGTCCGGCCCGTTCACTTCCGCGACTACTACAGGCGAGTGCGGGGGCGCACGCGCGACTACGAGCAACTGGCACACAGGAAAGTCCCGATTAACGGCGGGGAGGCGCTCATCACGGACGACTTCCGACCCGTCAACCGGGAAGCCCGGTCGGGCCGCCGCGTCTCAATCCCGCCGGCCAAACTTTTCATGGACTCGCAGCCGGACTGGTACCTTAAGTGAGTGTGGAAAGTGCCGGCGTCCTCGATCCCTGACGTGGCGAAGCTTATTTCGTCTGCTCCGCTTCTAATTTACTGACGCGCTCTTCCATGTCTTCCTGCTGGTTCTGCCACGTCAGGATGTCCTCGGTAAAGATGCGAAACTTACGCTTGAGATAGTCCAGGTTCTTTTCGACGCCCGCCAAGCGCGCGTCAAACTTATCAAGCCGGGCGTCCATCCCGTCGAGGCGCACCAAGACTTGTTCCCAGATGGGGCGCGTCTCCTTCAGCCGCTGATCAACTCTCTCTTCTAAAGCTGTCAGCCGCGCGTCCATCTCGTTGAGCTGCGTCTCCATCTTCTCAAGGCGTGCTTCAAAAGCATCGAGCCGCGAGTCGAGGTGAGCTTCGAGAGCGTCGAAGCGGGCCATGACGCGTTCTTCGAAAGAGCGGCCGTCGTTCATGTTCCGTGTGGGTTCTTCGTTCATTGCGTGGATTATCACTCCTTATAGAGATTCAGCTCAAGGGTGGAGTGGATGGGTGGTGAAAGGACTATAGAATAGGAGGCGAGATAGTTCAACTCAAATATTCCTGGCGCGCGCGCGCAGAGCTAGAGGTCGGCCCACCAGTCGCCGACGGTGATGCCGTTCAGGGTCCGGCCGGGACTGACTTCGACGACGATTCGCGTGTGCGAGGCGCAATTCCCGCCCATGCCGCACTTCATGTAGTCCGTGTAATAAGCCTTCCTGCCGCGCATCTCGCCGACGGAGTCGTCGCCCGGAAGAAGCGTGCCGTAAACGAAGTACCTCCCCGGCGGCACCTTGAGGCTGTAGTGTACGCCGTCTTGCCAGTCGTCGCGCTTCTCGGAACAAGCAGCGGCGGCGCGCGTCTCCACGTTCTCCGCGCACGCGACCATCACGCCGGGGATGCCGTCGCTGGGGTAGGCCATGCTCCCCTCTATGAAGCCGTCCGCGGGCGGCGGCGTCGGCGTCGGCGTCGCCGTTGGTGAGGGAGTCGAAACGTTGCCGCCGTCACGGGTAATGACATTCGCGTTCTCCTGATCGCCCGTCCCCTTCGTGACAGCCTTGTTGTCATCCTTCATCAACTGCCACGCGACCACGCCGCCCAGGCCCAGCAGCAGCACCGTCGCCACGACCGTGAGCGTGACGACGGAGGCCGTGCTCCGCCGCTTCACGACCGGCGGTGCCGGTGGCTCATATCGGCCGCGCCACGTTGACTGCGCGGGCGGCACCTGGGCGGAAGGTCTTCCGCGCGCGGGGAGCGTCGGCGCGAGTGCCGGGTCGTCGAGGACCTCCGTGGGCGGCGGCCCGCCGCCCTCCGTCAGCGCCAGCGTCCTGTCCGCGTCCGCGCGCGCGTCCACCGTCCGCAGGGCCGCGCCGTCCTCCAGACAAAACCTCAACGTGTCGTCAGTGTAAATGCGTTGGCAGGTCGGACAGCACTTCATGTGGTTGCCGCAGTCTGCAAAAAGATTTCGTGCGAGCCGGCTCTGGCACAATTTTTAACCGCGCCGCGGAATATATCACGTTTCCCTCGGGCGCGGCCCTGGGCGAAGAGAGATAATACTTTTCTTCCCCGCCGCAGGAAATCGGGTAGAATGCTGCGCGCTCGGGCAATTCGACTTGAGGGGGCATGCGATTCTGAGGGGGCGTGACGGAGAGAGACACTATGAGTCAAACGGTTCGACAGGCGACGAAGATCATGCTCATCCGCCACGGCGAGAAGCCGACGAATGATCCCCCGCCTTACGGGGTGACCTCGGGCGGCGAGCGCGAGAGCGAGTCGCTGACGGTGCGCGGGTGGCAGCGGGCCGGCGCGCTTGCGGCCTTCTTCGCGCCCGCGAACAATTCCTTCCAGGACCCGGCGCTCGCCAGGCCGCAGTTCATCTACGCATCCACGCCGACCAAGCGTCAGGGGAGCCGCCGCTCCATCGAGACGATCACGCCGCTCGCGGAGAAGCTGGCGATCAGGGTCAACTCGAACTACCCGAAGCTGGAGGTGGAGACGATGCTGGAGGAGGCTTTCCTGTGCGCGGGCGTGGTCCTCATCTGCTGGCAGCACGAGCTGCTGCCGAAGATCGCCAACAAGATACTGGGCAACAAGACGACCGCGCCGCAGGAGTGGCCCGAAGACCGCTTCGAGATGGTCTGGGTCTTCGACCGCGACTCAGACTCGAACCAGTACGGCTTCAAGCAGGTTCCGCAGAATCTCTTGATGGGAGATTGGGCCATCCCGATAAGATGAGCGCAGCCCCGTCAGGGGCGGAATATTTATAGCCCGGTGCGTCCAATGCCGTGCTCATAGCGTTACAAAATGTCGGAGCCCCGGAAGGGCGGCGTCTGATTCCGCCCCCTCCGGGGCTCCGACATTTACCGGGCGGCGGAAGGTTGCGGCTCTTTTTAGAGGCTGTCTATGAAGTCGTCATAGGCGGCGCGGTCTTCGGGTTCGAGTCTCGTGATTAAGACGCCGGCCAGGCAGCCGGCCGTGGGCTCGTCCGGCTTCAGCGGTGTGCAGTAGGCCGAGCGCCCTTCGAGTTTGACGCTGACGCCCGAGGGCAGGACGAGCACGATCAGCACGGTATGGGCTTCCTCGCCGAGGCGGCCATCCGGCATGACGAGACATAAGCCCTCTTTACTCATGTCCCTGGTGTGTGCCAAAACGCTGACGCGGAGTTTTTCGTCCGCGCCGGCGTCAACGACCGAGACGCTGGCCCTGAGGCTCACCTTGTGGCGGGGCTCGCAGCGGCGGTCGCTGTTGATTGTTTCCCAGGCGGAGGCCATGACACCTTCTACGCCCGCGCGGAAAGCCCGCGGGCCTGACTAAGGCTTGGGCATCGCCGGCGAGGGTGGGAGGCCGCGCCGGAATCTTTCGTGCGGCGTAACGGGAGGGGAAAAGTAATGCGGAATGCGGAATGATGAATGATGAATTAGAAACCGGCTGTCTTTAATTCATCATTCATCATTCCGCATTCCGCCTTCATCACTCATCATTTTTCTTGTCGAGTCGTCGTGCGTTTTTTCTGATTGCGTCGCTCAGGTCGGCGATGCCGCGCAGGTCGCGGGTGGCCCTGGTCGAGAGTTGCACGTCGAGCGCGCCGGCGTTCTGCTGGAAGAGCGGGTTGGTGACGAAGCTCTTGACCATGTTCCTGAGCACGAGGACGGAGGTCTTCAGGCGCACGTCGTCGAAAGTCTCCTGGTTCCTGTGCTGCCCCTCCTCGCCCTCCTCCTCGGAAAACTTGATTCTCTCGCGGAGCCGGTTAGCGCGCTTCCTCATCTCCCCGGCCTTCTCGGAAAGCGAGTCGTAGTCGAGCCCGTCGGCGGCGAAGGCGGCGCGAATCATCTCGTTGTTGAGCACCTGGATGGCGTTGAAGTCTTCCCTGATTTGCGCGATCAGGGCCTGCTTGCGCCGCGGGTCCACGGGCACTTTGGCGCGCGTCGCGTTCCTGACGTTCTCCAGTTCGCGCCGGCGCAGCGCCTCTTCGCGCTCGGCGGTCCTCCTGGCGTTGTAGAGGTCTATGGGGTTCGCGCGCTGGGCGCTGGCGGGCGTTGACAGCACCAGCACGAGAGCGCACGCGCTGACCGTCAGTAACGCGAGGCCCGTGATTCGCTTCGTCCGATAGCTTTTCATCGCATTCCTTTCCACGGCGGGCAGACCGTAGCGGGCTCACTCAAAATGGCCCGACAGGGGCGGGGCGAAAAATTCATCCCCTCCCGAAAGACCGAACTTTACGTCGGCGAACATTCAATTAAGTGGAAACCCTGGCTGGGTGATGACGAGTATAAGCCCGGCGAACTTTTCGCACAATCAAATTTTTGCGGGGCCGCTGCGGCTTCACGCCGCCTGGACGACGCGGTAGCCGACTTCGCTGAGCGCCAGTTGCGTCCCGGAAATCAGACGGTCTATGTGCGCCGTCTGCTCGACGCCGACGACGAAGGCGTCCACGACGCCGGACTCCACCTGGAAACGGAAACAGTCTTCGGGCGAGATGGCGGGCCGCTCGCCGCGGACGATGTCGCCCTGGCCGACGACCTTCATCCCGATCATGCCCTGGCCGCGGGCGCGCATCTTCTTGAAGAGGGCGCGGGCCGTCTCGACTTCGGCGTCCATGTGCGCGCCGCGCGGGTTCCAGCGCACCTGGTTAAGCTCGACCCAGTCGCTCGTGGCCGCCGCTTCGAGCGCGCCGAAGCTGTGGCAGGTGACGCCGTGCGCGCGAATCTTCCCGCGCCGCTTCGCCTCCGAGAGCGCATCCATCGCGCCGCGGTAGCGCGTCGTCCAGTCGGGCTCCGTCACGCAGTGTATGAGGACGGAGTCTATGTAGTCGGTCTCCAGTTCTGTGAGGAAGCGGTCCACGTCCGACGCCACGCTCTCGGCGTCGGAGCTATCGGTCTTGGTCTGGACGACGTAGCGGTCGCGCGCGACGCCTTTCACCGCGCGGGCGAAGAAGGGGTTGGTGCCGTAGGAGTCCGCGAGGTCGAAGAAGTTGATGCCGCGGTCTAAGGAGTGGCGCATCAGGCGCGTGAACTCTTCCTGGCCCAGTTGCGTCTGGTTGGAGTGGCGCGCGTAGCCGATGGTGCCCGTGCCGACGCCGACGAGGCTCACCTTGAGGCCGCTCTTGCCGAGCCGCACGCGGTCTGTGGGGCTCTTGACGGAGCGGTCTATGACGAAGGCGGTTGAGACTTCGGCCGCGCCCCCGGCCTTCAGGCTCCTGCTGACGACGGCCCCGCCCACGGCGCACGCGCCCGTCGCGGCGATGGCCGTCCCGATAAACTCACGGCGGCTCAGTTTACTCATGACTCGAATTCTCCCTGCGGTGGGGGCGAGTATATCATCCCGGCCCGCGAGGTGAAACAGAAGAAGCAGCGGAGTGGACCAAAATACCATTCAACCCTCCAGCGTCTTCCGTTTTTCTTTACCTTTGCGCCTCCAGCGCGAAAAGCTTTTTCGCGCTGGAGGCGCAAAGGTCAGACGTCAGGCGCTGGAGGGTTGAGTTAAGCTGACGAAGTTTTGTCCACTCTCACCTGGCGACGACTTCGAGTTTCGCCGTCTGGTACCTGGCGGAACTCGTGCCGACCATGATGTCGAATTGGCCCGGCTCAACGACGCGCTCCATGTGCAGGTCGTAGAAGGAGAGCTTGTCGGGCGTGATGGTGAACGTCACCGTCTTACTCTCGCCGGGCGCGAGCGAGATGCGCCGGAAGTCTTTCAGCTCTTTGACGGGGCGGGTGACGGAGCTGACGAGGTCGCGTATGTAGAGCTGCACGACTTCGACGCCCGCGCGCCGGCCCGTGTTCCTGACCGTCACGCTGACTTCCGCGCGGCCCCCCGGCCCTATCCGCGCGGGCGTCACCGTCGGCGCAGAGTACTCGAAGGTCGTGTAGCTCAGCCCGAAGCCGAACGGGAAGAGCGGCTCCTTGTTCGTGAAGAGGTAGCCGCGCCTGGCCGTCGGCTTGCTATTGTAGTAGATGGGAAGCTGCCCGACCGAGCGCGGGAAGCTGACGGGGAGTTTCCCGGCGGGGTTGTAGTCGCCGAACAGAACGTCGGCCACGCCTGTGCCAGTTTCCTGGCCCAGATAAAAACCTTCGAGGATGGCGGGGACGTTCTCCGCGACGTAGTTGATGGCGAGCGGCCCGCTGTTAATCAGCATCACGACCACGGGCTTGCCGGTCGCGAGCACGGCTTTGACGAGGTCATTCTGCCTGCCGACCAGTTCGAGCGTGTCGCGGTCGCCGAGGTGGTTGTCGGCCCAGGCTTCCTTGTTCGTGTCCTCGTTGCCGCCGAGGACGAGCACGGCCACGTCCGAGCGCCTCGCGGCCTCTACGGCCTCGGCGATCAGCTTCTCGTCCTCTTCGGCCGCGGCGAGGTGCGAGGTGTCGGCCCACCAGTTGCCGCCCTCCACCGTGATGTTGACGCCTTTGGCGTAGTTGACCTGCACGCCGCTTCCGACCTTCCTGGTGATGCCTTCGAGCACGCCGACGCCGCGGCCAGGGTTCGGGTCGCTGTAGCCGCCGAGGTGCGCGCGGTCGGCGTTCGGCCCGATGACGGCGATTGACTTCAGGCGCGTGCGGTCGAGCGGCAGCAGGTTGTTCTCGTTCTTGAGCAAGGTGATTGAGCGGCGCGCGGCCTCGGCCGCCAGCTCGCGGTGGGCCGGCGCGTTCGTCAGGCGCTCGGTGCGGTCGGGGTCAACGTAAGGGTTCTCGAAAAGGCCGAGCAAAAATTTGGCCCGGAGGTTTCTCACGACCGCGCGATCAACCACGGCCTCGGAGACGCGGCCGTCGCGGACCAGTTGCACGAGGTGCGTGTAGGCTTGCGGGTCCGGCAACTCAATGTCAACGCCTGCGTCTATGGCGAGCTGCGCGGCCGACGCGTCGTCGCTGACGATGTGGTGCAGGCTCTCCATCTGCGGGATGCCGTAGTAGTCGGAGACGACGTGGCCGCGGAAGCCCCACTCCTGGCGCAAGACCTTGTCCAGGAGCCAGTGGTTCGCGTGCGACGGGACGCCGTCAATCTCGTTGTAAGAGGCCATCACGCTCATCACGTGCGCCTCACGCACTGCGGCCTCGAAGCTCGGCAGGAAGTATTCGCGAAGGACTCGCTCCGAGACGTTGGCGGGCGCGATGTTCGTCCCGCCTTCGGGCTGGCCGTGCGCGGCGAAGTGCTTGGCCGTCGCGGAGACGTGCTCGTCGTCAACGGCGGGGCCTTCGCCCTGAATCGCACGGATTACCGCCACGCCCATGCGCGAGACGAGGTAAGGGTCTTCGCCGTACGTCTCCTCGGTGCGTCCCCAGCGCGGCTCGCGCGCGAGGTCGAGGTTGGGGCCGAGCACGAAGTGGCTGCCGCGCGCCCGCGTCTCAAGCGCGGCGGCGGTGAAGACTCTGCCGACGAGTCCCGTGTCCCAACTGCTCGCGAGCGCGATGGGCGTGGGGAAGCTCGTGCCCTTCGGCGCCATCAGCCCGTGGAGAATCTCGTCGTGGAAGATGGCGGGGATGCCGAGGCGCGTGTTCTCGACGAGCCACTTCTGCACGGCGTTGGCGAAGCGCGCGGCCTCGCGCGGGTCTTTGCCCTCGCGCTGGCGCGCGATCTGGCCGATGCCGTCCTTCATTACCTGGCGCGCCTTCTCGGGCGAGAAGGCGCCGCGGTCTGTCGAGAAGTCGG
>DASWQY010000020.1:0-16935 GCA_036403435.1 Pyrinomonadaceae bacterium | reverse complement strand
CCTTGAACTCTTCGAAGATGACGTCGTCCATGCGCGAGCCGGTGTCGATGAGGGCCGTGGCGATGATGGTCAGGGAGCCGCCTTCTTCGACGTTGCGCGCGGAGCCGAAGAAGCGCTTCGGGCGCTGGAGGGCGTTGGAGTCGACGCCGCCCGACAGGACCTTCCCCGACGGGGGAACGATTGCGTTGTACGCGCGCGCAAGGCGCGTGATCGAGTCGAGCAGGATGACCACGTCGCGCTTGTGCTCGACGAGGCGCTTGGCCTTCTCGATGACCATGTCGGCGACTTGGACGTGGCGCGTCGGCGGCTCGTCGAAGGTGCTGGAGATGACCTCGCCGTTGACCGATCGCTGCATGTCCGTGACCTCTTCCGGGCGCTCGTCAATCAGGAGGACGATGAGCGTGACTTCCGGGTGGTTCTCCGTGATGGAGTTGGCGATGGTCTGGAGGAGCATCGTCTTGCCCGTGCGCGGTGGGGCGACGATCAGGCCGCGCTGCCCCTTGCCGATGGGCGTCACGAGGTCTATGACGCGCGCCGAGAGGTTGTCCTTGCTCGTCTCCATCTTGAGTTGCTCGTCCGGGTAGAGCGGCGTCAGGTTGTCGAAGAAGACTTTCTCGCGCGCCATGTCGGGGGCCTCAAAGTTGATGGCCTCGACCTTGATGAGTGCAAAATAACGCTCGCCCTCTTTGGGCGGGCGAATCTGGCCCGAGACCGTGTCGCCCGTGCGCAAATCGAACTTGCGAATCTGCGACGGGCTGACGTAGATGTCGTCGGGGCCGGGCAGGTAGTTGTATTCCGGTGCGCGCAGGAAGCCGAACCCGTCGGGCAGGGTTTCGAGCACCCCCTCGGAGAAAATGAGGCCGCTCTTCTCGGTCTGCGCGGCCAGGACTTTGAAGATGAGTTCCTGCTTGCGCATGCCTGTCGCGCCGGGCACGTCCATGCCCTTGGCGATCTGCGTGAGCTTGGAGATGGACATCTCCTTCAGCTCCGACAGGTTGAAGATGTCTTCAATCTTCGGCTCGCCGCGGGTCTCTTTGGCGGAGGTCTGAGGCTCCTCGGGAGCCTCGGCGGTGGCCGTGGTGGTGATCGTCGTCGCGTCCGCGCCGTTCTCTTCGGGCGGGGCGGCGGTCGTCGTCGTGCTGCTGGTTGCTGCGCTGCTGCTGCTGGCGCGCGTGCGTGGTGTACGTTGTGACATTTCAGTTCTTCTCTCGCGCGGCCCGCATCAAACGGGGCCGCTCGTCTCTCTTGCTTCTAACGGGACGGCCCGCGTCGAACCAGGGCCGTGCTGCTGCTATCGTTGTCAATTGATTAATGCCGATGCTGTAGAATCGGGAAGAAATTTACGGTTGCGCTCGAATCAGTCTGGCAGGCGCGTGTGGGGCTACCCTCTCACTTCTAAAGGCGAGGCGGATGACGGTGCAACTCTGCCCAACTGTCTCACGTCCACGGGAATCCGGTCAAGTATTCCTGAATTTAGGGCCCAGCTTTGATGCCCCGCGCGCGCGGCGCGTGGCCCCCAGGGGAAATTTAGAATTTTTGATTTTTGACTGGATAAGGATAAGGAATAAGCAGTCTTGAAGTCCAGCCCCAATCAGAAATCTCAAATCAAAAATTCGTTACCGCTTCTTCGATGGCCCGCCAAACTTGTTCGCGCCCCCGGCCGGTCGTGGCCGAGTAGGCTATGACGCGCTCAGCGTCGAGCGCCCTTTTGACCCGCTCAAGGCTCTTCCGCAACTCGTTACTGGAGAGCTTGTCGGACTTCGTGGCAACTACGACGCGGGGCTTCGCATGAGCAGCGAGCCACTCGTTGAGCTGCACATCCAATGTCGTGGGTTCGTGACGCGAATCTACGATCTGAATTGATAGCACAAGCTGAGGGCGCTTGGCAAGGTAGTTTGTCGCCATCTCCCCCCACGAAGCCTTGATAATTCTGGGCACGCGCGCGTAGCCGTAGCCCGGCAGGTCAACGAAACGGAAACGATTATTGATCAGGAAGAAATTGAGGCTCTGCGTGCGCCCCGGCGTCGAGGAGGTGCGCGCCAGCCCCCGCACGCCGAGCAGGGAATTTATCAGGCTCGACTTCCCGACGTTCGACCGCCCCAGGAAGGCCACCTCCGGCGCGGCGTCCCGCGGCCAATGCTCCTCCTCGAACGCGCTCTTGACGAATTCGGCGCTCGCGACTTTCATACAAGTTTCAGGTTCCAGGTTTCAGGTTTCAGGTTCTTCGTCTTTGACTTGAAACCTGAAACCTGTAACTTGAAACTTAATTACCCCGCCTGCGCCTTTGCCGCGGCTTCCGCCCGCACGGCCGCCATTTTCTGGAACCGCTCGCGCAGGGCCTCCAGAGATTCCTTGGCGTTCGGTTCGCTCATGACGAGCTTCTCAAGGTTCGCCATCGCCTTCGGGTTGTTGAACATCGTCCGCATTTCCGCGAGGAACGGCTCAAGCTTGGCGAAGACGACCAGGTGCTCGCCGTTCGCTTCGTTGAACATCCCCTTGTCAATCGCGCCGTGGTTGACGAGCGTCGCGGCCATCTCCCAGTAGGTCGTGACCATCCGGTAGTAGGCGCTGTGCTCACCCATCAGGGCGTCGATGATGTCCTGCGTGCTCGTCGGGTTGAACCAGATGTACCAGTCGCGCGCCTTGCGCATGACCTCCTCGCGGCGCAGCTCATACAGCCTCAGAATCAGATTTGCGTCTTCGTACTTTTCACTCATTAGGGATTCTCCGTTGAAAGGGGAGCGCGCTCTCGCGCCTGGGAGATGTCGGGCCAAAACTTTCGGGCGGGATCGCGCTCGCGGTCTGTTAGCTTGATTACTGCCGCCGGTTAAAGGGCGGCCGGCGCGAGGTGATAGACGAACTAATCAGCAAAATCGTTTGGAGGGCGGGAGCGAAGTCGGTTGCTGCTTCTTCGCTCCCGCCGCTTTGTGGCTTCATTCGGCGATGGTCTGGACGCCCTGCGCGGGCTGGTCGGTTGACCAGAGCGGGGGCGCTTTCGATTCGTCAACGGCCCCGGCGTCCGCCGGGCAGGAGTCTTCGAGCGCGAGGCCCAAGACCTCGTCTATCGTCTCGACGAGGTTGATGTCCAGCACGCTGCGCACCTCTTCGGGGACTTCGATTAAGTCCTTCTCGTTGTCCTTCGGCAGCAGGATCGTCGTGATGCCGAAGCGGTGGGCCGCCATCAGCTTCTCCTTGACGCCGCCGATGGGCAGCACGCGCCCGCGCAAGGTGATCTCGCCCGTCATCGCCACGTTCTTGCGCACCGGCACGCGCGCGAGCGCCGACGCCATCGCGGTCGCCAAAGTGATGCCGGCCGAGGGGCCGTCTTTGGGAATCGCGCCCTCGGGAATGTGTATGTGCAGGTCACGCTTGCGTATGAAGTCCAGGCTCATGCCGAGGCGTTCGGCTCTCGCCTTGATGCAGGTCAGCGCGGCCTGCGCCGACTCCTGCATCACGTCGCCGAGCTTGCCCGTCAGCGTGACGCCGCCGCGGCCCTTGACGAGCGTGGCTTCGATTTGCAGCACCTCGCCGCCGACTTCCGTCCAGGCCAGCCCCGTAGCCAACCCGACTTCACTCTCGGCCGCGACGCCCTGCTGGCGGAATTTCACAGGCCCGAGCATGTCGCGCACGCGCTCGGCCGTGACCACGTCTTTGAAGTCCTCGCCCGCGCTCTCGGAGACGAGCTTGCGTGCCACCTTGCGCATGCATGAGCCGATCTCGCGCTCAAGGTTACGCACGCCTGCCTCGCGCGTGTAGTGGCGGACGATCTCTAAAATTCCATCTTCGGTGAACTCGACCTGCTCGGGCTTGAGGCCGTTCGTCTCCGCCTGCTTCGACACGAGGTGGCGGTTGGCAATCTCAAGCTTCTCGCGCTCGGTGTAGCCGGACAACCGGATGATCTCCAGACGGTCCTGCAAAGGCGGCGGGATCGTGTGGAGCACGTTCGCCGTCGCGATGAAGAAGACGCGCGAGAGGTCGTACTCCACGTCCAGGTAGTGATCTTGGAACGTGTTGTTCTGCTCCGGGTCCAAGACTTCGAGGAGCGCCGAAGACGGGTCGCCGCGGAAGTCCGCGCCGAGCTTGTCAACCTCGTCGAGCAGGATGAGCGGGTTGATGGTGCCGGCCTTCTTCATCATCTGTATGATCTGGCCCGGCAGCGCGCCGATGTACGTGCGGCGGTGGCCGCGAACCTCGGCCTCGTCGCGCACGCCGCCCAGGGAGAGGCGCACGAACTTTCTTCCGGTCGCCCGCGCGATGGACTTGCCCAGAGAAGTTTTGCCGACTCCCGGCGGGCCTACGAAGCAGAGGATGGAGCCCTTCGGATTCTTCACCAACTGGCGCACGGCCAGGTATTCGAGAATGCGGTCTTTAATTTTTTCGAGCCCGTAGTGGTCTTCGTTCAAGACCTCCTCGGCCTTGCCGAGGTCTTTAATCTCTTTCGACTTCTGCTTCCACGGCACGCTCACCAGCCAGTCAATGTAGGTGCGCGAGACGGTCCCTTCAGCGGACATCGGCGGCATGGCTTCCAGGCGGTGCAGCTCCTGCATGGCCTTTTCCTTAGCCTCGTCCGACATCCCGGCCTCTTCGATCTTCTTCTTCAATTCCTCCAGCTCAGCCTTCTCGTCCTTGCGGCCCAGCTCCTTGTGAATCGCCTTGATCTGCTCGTTAAGGTAATACTCCTTCTGCGCCTTCTCCATCTGCCGCTTGACGCGCGTCTGGATGGTGCGGTCGAGCTGCCGCTTGTCGAGTTCCGTTTCGAGCAGCTCAACGAGCCGCTGCAACCGCGCCTGCGTCGAGAAGATTTCCAGGAGGCCCTGCTTGTCCTCGACCGAGATGCGTAGCTGCGAGGCCAGGGCGTCGGCCAGGTGCGACGGGTCCTGGTTGCGCAGGGCGGTTTGCAGCGCGTCCGTCTGCGCGTCGGGCGCGAGCCGCAGGTGCTGCTCGATGAGCTGATTGATCTTCTGGATGAGTGCCTCGACGCGCGGACCCTCTTCGTTAACCTGCGGCGCGCGGCGTATGAGCGCCGTGAAAGCGCCGTCGTTGTTCTCGATGCGGACGGTCGTGGCGCGCTCGCGCCCCTCGACGACGACTTTAATTTGACCGTTCTCCTGCCGCTGCGATTGCAGTATGCGCCCCAGGGTGCCAACGCCGTAAATCTGCTCGGGCGTCGGCTCGTCCACGCTCGCGTCGTGCTGGGTGGCGAGGAAAATGGTCCGGTCGGTCGCCAGCGCCTCTTCAAGAGCGCGCACGGAGCCGGGCCGCCCGATCTTGAAGGCGACCTTTGTGAAAGGGAAAATGACAACGTCGCGGATCGGGACCATCGGGTAGCGCGCAAGGTCTGAGGGCGTGCGGTCTGAATATTCTTCCATAACTCGAATTTTACTGTGCCGGTTGAAAAGTAAAACCTGCGAAGAAGGGCGAGCCGATTGACGCCGTCTCGCCCTCTCCTGTGAACCGGGTTAATTGTAGCCCCAAGGGAAGCAAAAGTAAAAAGGGAAAAGAAACAGGGGCCTAAGCCGTCCCCCCGGTTCGGCCTTCACGGACGATATCAATCAACGCCCCCAGCCGCCTGTCCGTTTGGGCCAGGCCGTCTGCCAGGGCTGCGACATTGACCGTCAGCGCCTCATGAGCCTCTGCCAGAGCTTCAAATTTCCGCGTAAGTCTCTCTTCGCTACGAGCCTGGACTTCCGCCAGAGCTTCCATCTTAACCGTTAGCGATTCTTGAGCCAGCGCCAGGGCTTCAAATCTCCGCGCGCCTGTCTCTTCGTTGCGAATCTGGGCGTCGGTCAGAGCCTCGATTTTCACGGTGAGATTGTTGAGGGCGCTGTCGAAATCGTCCATGCGCTCGTCGGCCCTGAGCGCCAGGGCCTTCAATATCCGGACTGCCTCCTCGACTCTCTCCACCCGCGACTTCCTCTTGTTTTGGTCTTCACTCATCTTTCGTCTACCTTCCTTCTCTCAAGTTGTCAGTACGGGTGGGGCTACACTATACAACCTTCGCGGCCGAAACAGCACGAGGGGCGGAAAGATCATTCTTCCGCCCCTCGCCGTGCCGTTTTATCTCTAGCTTTTATGCGGCCGCGCCGTCAACGCCCGTCAGCCCCTCGCCGGGGACGGCGCGGCGGCGCTCGACCATCTCGGAGGTGATGACAAACTCCTTGATGCGCTTCTGTGAGGGCAGCGTGTACATGGCGTCGAGCAGTAGCTCTTCGAGAATCATCATCAGGCCGCGCGCGCCGACCTTGCGCTCGACGGCCTGGCGGGCGACAGATTTGAGCGCGTCGTCCGTGAATTTCAGCTTGACGTTGTCGAAGTCGAACTTCTTCTGGTACTGCTTGACGAGCGCGTTCTTCGGCTCGGTCAGAATCTTGATGAGCGCGCCCTCGTCCAGTTCGTGCAGGACGCCGCAGACGGGGAGGCGGCCGACGAACTCCGGGATGAGCCCGTAGCGCACGAGGTCTTCCGGCTGCACGGCGGCGAGCGCCTCGGAGTGGCGGTGGATGCCCGACTTGACCTCGGCGTGGAAGCCGAGCGACTTGTTGCGAAGTCTTCTCTCGATGACTTTCTCAAGGCCGACGAACGCGCCGCCGCAGAGGAAGAGGATGTTGGTCGTGTCAACGGGGAAGAACTCCTGGTGCGGGTGCTTGCGCCCGCCCTGCGGCGGGACGTTGGCGACCGTGCCTTCGAGAATCTTGAGGAGCGCCTGCTGGACGCCCTCGCCCGACACGTCGCGCGTGATCGAGGGGTTCTCGTCCTTGCGGCAAATCTTGTCAACCTCGTCAATGTAGATGATGCCCTGCTGCGCGCGCTCCACGTCGCCGTTGGCCGCCTGCAAGAGCTTCAGGATGATGTTCTCCACGTCCTCGCCGACGTAGCCGGCTTCCGTCAGCGTCGTCGCGTCAACGATGGTGAAGGGAACGGACAGCATGCGCGCCAGCGTCTGTGCCAAAAGCGTCTTGCCCGTTCCGGTCGGTCCAATCAGCAGGATGTTGGATTTCTGAATCTCGACATCGCTGCGGCGGCGTGCCATTTCTATTCGCTTGTAGTGCTGGTAGACGGCGACGGCCAGGCGCTTCTTCGTCTCCTCCTGCCCGATGACATACTCGTCCAGAAAGCTCTTGATCTCGCCGGGCTTCGGCAGCGGCGGCCGCGTGGCGACCGATTCGGCCTGCTGGTCGTCCGTGATGATCTCGTTGCAGATGTCAATGCACTCGTTGCAGATGTAGACCGTTGGGCCAGCGATGAGCTTCTTGACCTCGTTCTGCGACTTGCCGCAGAAGGAGCAGCGCAGCGTGTCGTCGGTTCGTCGTACCATAGGCGTCTGGGGAACTCCGTTAGAATTCGGTCGAACTTCGGATTACTTGGGAGAAGCCGGGGCCTGGTGCGGGCCTTCAGTGTCCGCCATGAGTTGGTTGCAAACGCGCACGCACGCGTCGCAGATGTAGACGTTCGGCCCGGCGACGAGTTTCTTGACCTCGTCCTCCAGCTTGCCGCAGAACGAGCAGCACAGCGGGTGCTTGATCCGCCGCGCCAGAAGTCTCAGCGTGGATTCCGTCGCCGTCCTGAAACGCATTGCTTCGGGGCCGCGCGGGCGCGCTTCAAGGTGGCCGCCCGAGCCTTGTCAAAAGTTTACTCGCGGTGCGCGATGACCTCGTCGATCAGGCCGTACTCTTTCGCCTGCATCGCCGACATGATGCGGTCTCGCTCGACATCGCGCTCGACCGTCTCGAAGGACTGGCCGGTGTGCTTGGCGATGATCTGCGAGGTCAGCTCGCGCATGCGGATGATCTCCTCGGCCTGGATGCGAATGTCCGTGGCCTGGCCCTGCGCGCCGCCCGAGGGCTGGTGGATGAGGATGCGCGAGTTCGGCAGCGCGAACCGCTTGCCCTTCGCGCCCGCCGTCAGCAGCAGCGCCCCCATCGAGGCGCACTGCCCGACGCAGATCGTCGTCACGTCGGGGCGGATGAACTGCATCGTGTCGTAGATTGCCATCCCGGATGTGATCGAGCCGCCGGGGCTGTTGATGTACAGGTTGATGTCCTTCTCCGGGTCCTCGGCTTCGAGGAAGAGAAGTTGGGCCACGATCAGGTTGGCGACCATGTCGTCAATCGGCGTGCCCAAGAAGATGATGTTGTCTTTGAGCAGACGCGAGTAAATGTCGAAGGCGCGTTCGCCACGCGACGTTTGCTCGACGACCATCGGAACTAGCATATCGACCTCACAAAAGCATCAGTCAGAACACAGCAGTCAGAAGTCAGGAGGTAAAGCAGAAGTCAGGAGCAAGAATCCAGAAGTCAGGACAGGCGGCTGAAACCGTTTTTCTTTTATTCTGACTCCTGACTCCTGACTCCTGACTCCTGTTCTTCGTCCCGCCACTCCTCGTCCGCCACGCGCGCGTTTTCAACAATCAGGTCGAGCGCCTTGCGGTTGCGCAACCTATCGGCGATGCTAGTAGCGCCTCCCTGCTTTGTCAAGGCAGCACGCACTTGCTCGGGCGCTTGGCGCGACGCTTCCGCAAGCGAGTTGATTTCGGCCTCGATTTCCTCGTCCGAGACTTCGATATTTTCTTCGTCGGCGATCCTCTCCAGGAGCAGCGAGCCGCGCACGTCGAACTCCGCCTGGACCTTCAACTGCTCGCGCACGCCCTCCCAGTTGATCTCCTGCGCGCGCGGGTCAATCCCGCGCCCCATCATGTCGCGCACGGCCTCTTGAAGCCGCTGGTTCGCCTGGTGCTCGCTCAAGGTCTGCGGCACCTCGAACGGGTGCGCCTCGACCAATTTTCTCATCACCTCGCTGCGCACGCGGTTGTCGGACTCGAAGCCGGCGCGCTTCTCCAAATCCTCGCGCACCTTCTCGCGCAGGGAAGCCACCGACTCGAACTCCTCGCCCAGACTCTTGGCCCACTCGTCGTCCACTTCCGGCAACTCCTTGCGCCGGACGGCCGTCACCGTCGCCACATACTCGACGCTTTTGCCGGCCAGACCCTTCGACGAGAAATCCGGCGGGTAGCTGACCGTAAAGGTGCGCTCCTCGTCGGCCTTCACTCCGAGCAGGTTGTCCGTGAACTCCTGCTGCACGCCGGGGCCGCCGAGTTCCACGTCAACGTCCTCGACGTTGATGTCCTCCTCGTCCGGCGCTTCGACAAACTTGCCGTGGAAGTTGACGGTCACGGTGTCGCCCGGCTCCGCGCCGCGATCCTCCACGGGCTCCAAAGACGCGGAGGCTTCACGCAAGCCCTCGATGACGCGCTCGACATCTTCGTCCCTGACGGGACGCGTGCGCCGCCCAGCCTCCAGTCCCTTGTAAGAGCCGAGCGCGACTTCGGGCAGCACTTCGACGTGGACGTGCAGCTGAATTGGCCCGGAGCCGAAGCTGGCTAACTCTTCGGCGTTGTCGAGGTGAAGCTCCGGCTCACCGATGACGTTGAGACTGTGCTCGGCAATCGCGTCCTGCACGGCCTGCGGGACCAATTCCTGCAAGACCTCGCCGCGAATCTTGTCCTTGAAGCGCGTGCGAACGACCGCGCGCGGCGCGTGGCCGCGGCGGAAGCCGGGCACGGTCGCAAGCTGCGCGTAGCGGTCCGAGACTGTGTCGTAGGCCGAGCGCACGGCCTCCGCCTCAATCTCGATCTTGATTTCCTTTCGCGTCTGCGACAAATCAACCAGTTCAGTCTTCATTAAATTTCAAGCCCGCCCCGGCAAAGGATTGAGCGGAACGGGCTGCCTTCCTTATCTTGATGATCGCGGGAACAATTCGTGCAACGTCAAAAACTTTGGTGCCGGGGGCGGGATTTGAACCCGCACGCCTTGCGGCACGGGCTTCTAAGACCCGCGTGTCTGCCTGATTTCACCACCCCGGCGACTCTTCAGAAATGTGAGATTAAAAGATTGCTTTAATGTTGTCTAGCGATGAGAGCCGCCGGCTCTTGATTAGATTTCGCGTTCTAATGTTCCCATTCTCTCCGTCAATTCCTGTAACTCGCGTTCGGGGAAGGGCCGCCTCCATTGGCGGTCGAACTCGTCGCGGCCGGCGCGGCTTTGCAGGTCTTGTAACTCATCCAGGAAAGTCCGGCAGGCGTCGGTCTTCGAGCCCTGGAAGGTGAAGACGGCCGCGGCCGTCTCGGGCAGCTTGCGGTGGTCCGGGTAGTGAATCACTTCCAGGAGCAGATGGTCGCCGCGCGCTGTGAATCGGAAGTCGTACTCGTCCGGCTCACTGTTCCATTTGACGATCCGCTCGCAGTCGCTTTCAAGCACGGCGGACAGCGCCGCGATCAGGTCGCGCAGCGAATCGTAAGGCGCGTGCGAGACGACGGTGACGAAGCTCTGGCCCGCGGTCTTGAGGCGGAGCGACATGAAGCCGTGCTGCGGGCTTTCGAGGCTGACGCTGAGGGTTTGTTTCATCGGAAGAATCGTCAGAGTCGCCGCCTTCACCTGCGCTTGTATCCGGGACCGCGCAGGACGCGCCCCGCCAGCGCGCTCGTGCGTTGCCCGTTGTCAACGCTCAGTTGGCCGTTAGTGATGACGAAGGGAATGCCCTCAGGATACTGGTTAGGGTTCTCGAACGTCGAGCGGTCGCGCACCGTCGCGGGGTTGAAGACGGTGATGTCCGCGAAGGCACCTTCTCTGATGACGCCGCGGTCTTTCAATCCGACGCGCGCGGCCGGCATCATTGTCATCTTGCGCACGGCCTCTTCGAGCGTCAGCAGTTTTTCGTCGCGGACGTAGCGCGCGAGGATGCGCGGGTAAGAGCCCCAGCCGCGCGGGTGTCCTTTGTCTTTGGAGAGCGGGCCGTCGGTCGCGCGCGCCGCGCTGTCGGTGCAGATGGAAACGAAGGGGGCGCGCAGCGCCGCACGCAGGTCGTCCTCGGACATCATGAAGTAGATGGCGTCCGTCTCGCCGTGATCGGCGAGGATGAGATCGAAGAGCGCGTCGAGGTCGTCCTTCTGCTGCTCGGCAGCGATCTCGGAGACGCGCTTGCCCTGCAAGTTTTCGAGCGACGGGTTGACGACGGAACTGATGAGCACACCATTCGCGCCCCCGCTCCCGAGGAAAATGTTCTCCCAGTCTTTCGAGTCGCTCATGATGTCGCGCTTCAAACGCTCGCGCGTCTTCGGCTCGCGCAGTCGCTCAAGCATGCGCGCCGTCCCGCCTTCGAGCGCCCACGGCGGCAGGCAGGCCGAGAGCGAGGTGCTGGCGGCCGTGTAAGGGTAAACGTCGGCCGTGATGTCCTGGCCGCGCGCGCGCGCTGCTTCAATGCGCTTCAGGACTTCGGGCATGCGCCCCCAGTTCTTCTTGTAGGCGGTCTTGAGGTGCCAGATTTCGACGGGGACGCGCGCCCGCCGCCCGATCTCGAAGACCTCTTCGAGCGACGAGTCGATGGCGTTGGCCTCGCTGCGCTGGTGCGTCGCGTAGAGGCCGCCGTAGCGCCCGGCCGCCATCGCCAGCTCCACTATCTCGTTCGTCTTCGCAAAGCGCGCGGGCACGTATTGCAGCGACGTGGAGAGGCCGAGCGCGCCGTCCTCCATCGCCTGCGCGACCACGCGCCGCATCTCTATCAACTCGTCGGCGGTGGGCGGCCGGTCGTCGAAGCCTATGACGTAGGCGCGCACCTGTGTCGCGCCGACGAACGTCGCCAAGTTGATGCCCGTGCCTTGCTTTTCGAGCCGAGTGAAATACTGCCCGAATGTCTGCCAGTCAACGGTCAGGTTGAAGCGGCGGTAGTAGTCCGCGTCTTCCGCGGCGAGCCGCTCATTCATCGGCGCGATGGTGCTGCCCTCGCCCGTGACTTCGGTCGTGACGCCCTGCATGACCTTGCTCATGGCGCGCGGGTCAATCAGGAGGTTGGCTTCGGATTGGCCCAGCATGTCTATGAAGCCGGGCGCGACCACGAGGCCCTTCGCGTCAATGACACGGCGGGCACGCGCGCGCCCGAGTCTCCCGACGCGCGCGATGCGGTCGCCCTTGACGGCCACGTCCGCGACGTAAGCAGCGCGGCCCGTGCCGTCAACGACGCGGCCGTTCTTGATGAGCAGGTCGTACTGCGGCGGGCTTGCGGCCTCGCCCGAGGGGAGCGACGAGGAGAGCAGCGCGGCGGCGCAAAGGAGCGAGCTGACGACGGCGATTGTTTTCACGGCGACTCCGAAAGCTGAAAGGATGAGAACGCTGATTAGAGCGTCGCGCCGCATTCTGCCCGGAATGTTTCTTCATGGCAAGAGTTTGATTGTCAGCCGGAATCGCGGTAAAACTTTTGCGACTTCAGAAGAACACGAACGGAAGGTAAAAAGATTGGCTGAGACGTTGAAACAGAGACGGCTTGTGACGCTCGACGACGTGGCGCGGGCGGTGAACGGGAGACTGACGGGCGACGGCGACGGCGTCGTGCTCGACGTGACGCACGATTCGAGGCAGGCGGGCGCGGGGAGTTTGTTCGCCGCCGTGAAGGGCGCGCAACTCGACGCGCACCGCTTCGTCCCGCAGGTGATGGAGCAGGGCGCGGTGGGAGTCATCTCCGAGCTGGAAGCGCCCGCGGGATTCGGCGGCGCTTGGATAGAGGTTAACGAGATACGCCGCGCGATGGCGCTCGCGGCGGCCGAGGTCCACGATTACCCGTCGCGCGAGATTCCGCTCGTCGGCATCACGGGGACGAACGGGAAGACGACGACCACTTATCTCGTCGCGGCAATCGCTGACGCGGCCGAGCACGCGGTTGCAATGACGACGACCGTCGAGTACAGAGTTGGCCCAGAGCGTTGGAAGGCCGAGAGGACTACGCCCGAGGCGACGGACATGCAGCGCATCCTGCGGCGGGCGGTCGAGGCGGGTTGCAAGCTGGCCGTGATGGAGAGTTCGTCGCAGGCCATTGACCTGCACCGCTGCGACGCGCTCCAGTACGCCGTCGCCGTCTTCACCAACCTGACGCGCGACCACCTCGATTATCACGGCACGATGGAGAACTACTTTGCCGCCAAGCGACGCCTCTTCGACGGCAGCCTCGGCGGGACGCCGAAGGCTTCGGTCGTCAACGTGGACGACGAGCGGGGCAGAGAATTGGCCCAGGACCTCGAAGCCGACGGCGCGCGAGTCATACGCTACGCGCTCGACGCGGACGCGCAGGTGACGGCCACGGCCGTCGAGCACTCGCTCGAAGGGATGCGTTTTCTGCTGCTCACGCCGGAGGGTGAGCGCGCCGTTCACTCGCCGCTCGTAGGCCGCCCACACATCTACAATATCCTGGCGGCGGCCGGCGCGGGGCTCGCGCTCGGCTATGACCTCGACGTGATCGTGCGCGCCGTGGAAAGTTGCGCTGGAGCGCCGGGCCGCTTCGAGCGCGTGCCGCACGCGGGCGACTTCGCCGTCGTCGTGGACTACGCGCACACGGACGACGCGCTCCTAAACGTCCTGCGCACGGCGCGCGACGTGACGCGGGGGCGCGTCATCACGGTCTTCGGCTGCGGCGGCGACCGCGACCGCTCGAAGCGCGCCCCGATGGGTGAGGCCGCGGGTTCCTTAAGCGACGTAGTGATTCTGACTTCCGACAACCCGCGCACGGAAGACCCGCTGCGGATTCTGGCGGACGTGGAGGTGGGGTTGCGCGAGACGGCGAAGCCTTACGAGAAGATAGCCGACCGCCGCGAGGCCATACACCGCGCCGTCGGCGAGGCGCGCACGGGAGACCTCGTCGTCATCGCCGGCAAGGGTCACGAAGACTACCAGCTCATAGGCCGCGAAGTCCTGCACTTCGACGACAAGGAGGTCGCCCGCGAAGCCCTCGCCGCAAAAAATAAGGGGATGAAAAGCAAATGATGAATGCGGAATGCGGAATGATGAATTAAAAACAAGTTGTCTTTCATTCATCATTCCGCATTCCGCATTCATCATTCCTTTCTCACCCCTTTCCCTTACCGGCCCGGTGTGTAGGGCGGCGGCGGGGGCGGCGCGGAGCCCCAGGCTGCGCCGGGGGCGGGCTCGTTGTTCTTCATGATCCCGGCCAGCAGAACTAAGATTGCGCCGAGGGCCAGGACCAGCCAGCCGACCCACACAAACCCAGGGGCCTTGTCGCCCATCGCCGTCATCATCTCCGCGGGAATCTCGCCCAGCTTCGACCTGGAGACGAAGAAGTCCAGGGCCAGGATGGCGAGGGCCAGGCCGCCCGTCGCGACGAGGAGTTTATACTTCCTGGTGAAGATGAGCGCCAGGGAGACCAGCCCCAGGACGGCGCACAGGATGCCGAGCGAGAATCCTCCGCCGCTCGTCAGGGTGCTGAAGTAGCTATAGCTGACAGTGTCTCCGAAAGCATCGGCCGCGCTGGTCGCGTTGGGGTTGACGCTGGGTCCGCTGACGACCGGGAGAAAGATGCCGACAATAAGCAAGACCGATCCGACAATGCCTAGAATCCGATTATTCATTTCAAGGGCTCCTTTTAGGGTCGAGTTAGTCTGAGGGACGAAAATTTCCGTCCGAAAAGACGCTTCAGTTCGTTTTCGGGTCAAAGAACAACAGTGCTTCTAAGCCAACTCCGACGGCAAGTCAAGAATAATTTTTCTTGACTCGCCGCCGCGTGCGCCGCCGTCATTGCCCGCGTGTCGAGTCATCCTCCCCGGCGCTTCCGCCTTCGTACTCGACGTGGTGACGCCTGGACAAGTACCAGTAGACGGGCAGGCCCGACGCGATCAGGACCAGGCCGACGAGGGCGTTGAGATTGACGCCCTTGAGCCCGGCGGCCGGGTCCGGCAGCAGCGTCGTGAAGAGCAGGAAGCCCGTGACGAGCAGGAAGAGAATGGGGACGACGGGGTAGCCCCACGCGCGGTACGGGCGCTCGGCGTGCGGCATCCTCCGCCGGAAGATGAAGACGGAGGCGGTCACGAGCCCGTAGAAAATCCACGAGCCGAAGATGACGAAGTCGGTCAGCGTGTCGAACGAGCCGGAGAGCGTGAGTATCCCGGCCCAGACGCCCTGGACCACGAGCGCGCTGACGGGGACATGCGTGCGGGGCGAGAGGCGCGCGAGCCGGTCGAAGAAGAGGCGGTCGCGCGCCATCGCGTAGGGGACGCGCGCGCCCGTCAGGATGGAGGTGTGCAGTGTGCCGAGCGACGAGGCCATCAGGCACGCGGCGATCAGCCCCGCGATCAGACTCCGCAGTGTCTGGCTGAAGGGCTCCATGAACGTGCGCGCGACTTCGGCGGCGACGGACCCGCCCCCGCGGACGCTGGCGATGCGCGTCGGCGTCAGCACGTAGAAGTAGGCGATGTTGACGAAGACGTAGAGGATGATGATGAGAATCGTGCCCCCTATGAGCGCCAGCGGGATGTTGCGCTGCGGGTTTTTCACCTCGCCCGCCACGAGCGTGATGTTGTTCCAGCCATCGTAGCCCCAGAGCGCCGCCAGCATCGCCGCGCTGAAGCCGGCCATGCCGAACATCGTCCCAGGACTCACGCCCTCGCAAATTCCCCCGACGTTACTCATCCCGAAGTGGCCCCAGTCGCCGCCCGCCAGGATGAAGGCCCCGAGGCCGATGCCGAGCACGAGCGCGATCTTGACGCCGGTCAGGGCGGTCGCAATCCAGCCGTTGACGATGACGGTCGCGCAGTTAATCAAGGTGAAGAGCGCGATGAGCGCGAGCGCGATCAGTTGCAGGTAGCCGAGGCCCCAGGCGTGGCCGAAGAGGTTGACGGTGAAGAGCGGCTCTTTGAGCGTGCCGCCCGTCAGGTCGTTGAGGAAGATGGCGAAGGCGGCGGCGACCGAAGCCTGCGAGCCGGTCTTGGCAATGAAGATTTGCATCCAGCCGTAGAGGAACCCCATCCGGGGCCCGTAAGCCTCGCGCATGAAGACGTACTCGCCGCCCGCGCGCGGCATCATTGCCGCGAGTTCCGCGTAGGTCAGCGCGCCCGCCAGGCTGAGGATTCCGGCGACCACCCACACGGTAATCACCATGCCCGGCGTGCCGACGTTGCACGTCATCACGCGCGCCTTGAGAAAGACGCCGGTGCCGACAACGTTCCCGATGACGATGGAGGCGGCGGCGAGGAGCGTCAGGCCGCGAATGAGTGTGACGTTGCTGGGCGCGAGCTTGGACATAGAGGTTCTTGGAAATTCGCCGCGTAGAAGCTTTCAAGCAGGCTTTAATAAATTCTTACCAGATGTCGTTCGTGACTAAATCTTCATACGTGTCCCGGCGGCGGATTAAATCCACCTGGCCTCCTTCGCGCACCATGACGGCGGCCGGCAAGGGTCGTCCGTTGTAGTGGAACATCTGCGCGAGCGAGTAGGCTCCGCTGTTGAGGAGCGCCAGCACTTCGCCGGGCTGAACTTCGGCCGGGAGCCTGCGGTAGTCGGGCAAGCGCCCCTCGCGCTCGATGTCGAAGTAGACATCGCCGGAATCGCAGAGCGGGCCGGCGACCTTGTAGTCCGTGTCGGGCGCGGCGGCCGCGCGCGCCGCCGAGACGAGGTGGTAGTACCACTTGTAATTGTTCATCGAGAGCAGTAGGTTGTAGCCCGCGTCTGTCAGAAGCCAGACATCACCGGTCTCAGGCCGCCGCTTGATGTTGCGAACGGTGGTTAAGACAAGTCCTGCGTCGGCGATGATGCTGCGGCCCGGTTCTAAGAGGATGGTCACACGGTCCAGCAGATGTTCGGCGCTCGCCTCTCGCGCAGATTCTCGTGCGACCTTGAGAGCCGCCGCAAGCACGTCTGCGGGTTCGAGGTCGGCTCCAAGCATGTCGCGTTCATGTTCCGGCAGTTGGTCGGCCATAGAGCGGTCGCGCAGGTAGTTGACGGGAATCCCGCCACCCAGGTTGATGTGCTCAAGCGTGTGGCCCGTCTCGTGATTAAGCGTGACGAGGTGTTCCCACATGGTTTTGAAGGCGGCGGCGAACGGCTCGACATCAGGGGTTTGCGACCCGACGTGAATGTGTATGCCTCTGACATGCACGAGTTCAGG
>DASWQY010000019.1:0-18674 GCA_036403435.1 Pyrinomonadaceae bacterium | reverse complement strand
GGATTTCATCCTTCACGCGGCGTTGCTGGGTCAGGCTTTCGCCCATTGCCCAAAATTCCCGACTGCTGCCTCCCGTAGGAGTCTGACCCGTATGTCAGTGTCAGTGTGACCGACCGCCCTCTCAGGCCGGTTACAGATCGTCGCCTTGGTAGGCCATTACCCTGCCAACTAGCTAATCTGCCGCAGGCTTCTCTTCAGGCGCGAGGTCTTGCGATCCCCCGCTTTAACAACTGTCTCGATGTCGAGCCGCTGCATTATGCGGTATTAGCAGCCGTTTCCGGCTGTTATTCCCCACCCGAAGGCAAATTACCTACGTGTTACTCACCCGTGCGCCACTCTACTCGGTCCCCGAAGGAACCTTTCGCGTTCGACTTGCATGTCTGAGGCACGCCGCCAGCGTTGATTCTGAGCCAGGATCAAACTCTCGTTAAGATTTGATACTGGAACATAATCGTTACTGGATAGTATCCGATTATGACTCTTCAAAAAGAGTTTTACGCGAACTTTATCGTTCAGCGTTTGACTCCCAAAGTCATTAACATGGACACGCTCTATCTAGTTTTCAAAGATCGCTTTCCCAATTAAGCAAACCAGACTTAGTTGCTCGCCCGATTCACTTGGTTGCCAACCGACTCAAAATTTCTTTTGAAGTCTTCATTGGCTTCTTGCCCTACAGACGACTATTTCGCGTCCCAAGCAAAAAGGCATATTACCGAACTAGCCCTCGCCTGTCAAGTGCTTTTTCTTCATCCTTGAAAGTTATTTTCAGGGATGAAACAGCCGCCCTCCCAACAAAATTCTCCGCTGAGAGAAGTGGCGCGAAAAGCTCTCTGTTGCTTGGATGTCAACCGCCGTGTTTCAGGCAAAGAGGCATTATAGACATGCCCGGACATTTGTCAAGCGCAACCTGGTCGTTCGCGAAAAACTTTTTCGGTAGGGTGGTCCGGGCCGTCAAGAGCGAACCAATAATGAAGGTGAAACGAGACGACGGTGCTATACTTTAAAGCCCACGAAAAGTCTTGGCTAATATCTCTAGGAGCATGACGACTTGTCTTTAGGTCCCGGCAACACGCATCTCGTTTCCGTCTTAATCAAAGCCTTCGGCGAACTCTACGAGCCGCTCAGCTCAAGCATACGGGCCATCTGGCGCGGCAAAGAAAGCCCGCCCGACGGCAAGACAATTCTGCACAACCAACTGATGCTGACTGCGCAACGCTTCGTGAACATACGGGATTGCTCGGACGCCGAAAGGCAGCGTTACTTTACCGAAATTTGCCGGCGCTTCGATCTGGACGGCAAAGGCATCACGTTCCCCGTCCCGGACCAGGGCTATTTTGATCGCAACATTCTACAAAAAGTTAACCGCTCGCCCGCCACGGTCTCTTATCTTGAGGAGTACGATTCGAGGCACGGGACCAACTACGCGGACAAAGCGCGCAACGCACTTTTTCAATTCGCCAATCTCATTATCAAATCCGACGGCAAGGTGACGAACGCCGAGGAAGCCGCCCTTCTGAGATTCAAGGAAACGCTCTACCCGCCCGGCTCCAGCGCCTTGAAGCAACTGGACGAGACGCCCCAAGATTCCGTGGAGACAATCGAAGAGGAGCCGCCGCGCAGCCTCGAAGATTTGCTCGCGGAGCTGAACACCCTCGTCGGGCTTGAGCGCGTCAAATCGGAGATCAAAGAGCTAGTCAATTTCCTAAAGGTCCAGCGCATGAGGCAGGAGAAAGGGATGTCCACGCTACCCGTCTCGCGCCACGTAGTTTTTTATGGGAACCCAGGCACGGGTAAGACCACGGTCGCGCGCCTGCTGGCCCAAATCTACAGGGCGCTGGAAATCCTGAGCGCGGGCCACCTGACTGAGACGGATCGCTCGGGCCTCGTCGCCGGCTACGTCGGGCAGACCGCGATCAAGGTCAGGGAGGTCGTGAACAAGGCCCTGGGCGGCATACTCTTCATAGACGAGGCTTACTCCCTGAGTTCCGGCGACGGGGAGGATTTCGGGCGTGAAGCAATAGAGACGCTGCTGAAGATGATGGAGGATCACAGGCACGAGCTGGTCGTGGTCGTCGCCGGCTATACCATGAAGATGGACCAGTTTCTCTCGTCAAATCCGGGCCTGCGCTCGCGCTTTAATAAGTTCGTGCACTTCGAGGACTACACGGCCGAGCAGCTCAAACAGATTTTCATCTCCTTCGGCAAGAAGGCCGACTACAAACTGTCCGCGGCCGCAGAGCAAAAGTTGATGGAAGTTTTCAACGCCCTGACCGCGCACCGCGACGAGTCGTTCGGCAACGCGCGGCTTGCGCGAAATCTATTCGAGGCGACGATCAGCCGCCAGGCCAACCGCATCGTCTCGCTGCCCGAAATCAACGAGGAAGTGCTCTCGACTTTTGAGGCGGAAGACATCCCGCGCGCCGAAGAGGTGCAGACGAACGCGGACGTGATGCTGCGCAAAATCTAAAAGGGCAGCGCGACAAACTCTGCGCTGCCCCCCACCATCATTCCCTGCCGACGAGAGCTTACTTCTCGTCGCCCGCTCGCTTCCGCCTGGTCACGCGGACGGGGCCGGGTCCCTCCTTGACGGTGTAATCTGACGGCACGTCGAAGAGCGTGCGCGCGGGCTCGCTCCGCACGATGTTCGTCAGCCTGTAAGTCGTCTCGCCGACCAGCGGGTCGCTGTGCTTCGACATGACGACCGTTTGCAGCTCGGGCGAGTACCACTTCTCCCACACGATTTGAATGGGCTGCTCGTTGCCGATCTTCCCCGCGGGAATCGTCATGGTGCTGCGCGTGCCCTCGGCCACGACGCCTTCGATGGTCTGTTTGCCCAGGGACTCCGTCGTGCCTTTGTCCGGCATCGCCATGATGTGGAAGTCATGCATCTGCGCGCCCTCGGCTCCCGGAGGAGGCGCGGGCACGGGGGCCGTGAACACGTCTTCCTCGACCCTGACTCTAACCTTCGGCTGCGCGCCGCCCGTCCCGGCGACGACCGGGGCCACGTCCGGCGAGACGCTGATCCGAATGGGGGGCATCTTGCGCGCGGTGCGCGTGCGCGGGTCCAGGACGTAGTGGACTCCGGCCACCGGATCATTGATGAAGACTGTCTTCCGCGGGTCGCCGGCCATCGCGAAGGGGCCGACCGCGCCCAACTCCTGGTCGCGCCGCGTGCGGCCTTCGCTGTCGCGATAAACGGTGGCGCTGGTTTCGCGCTTGATGCGGTTGCCGTCGGCCAGGGTACGCGTGGTCTCCGTGATCGCCTGCGCGGAATAGGGCGCGCCCTTCACGACCTTGCTGTCGAAGCTCATCTCGGACGAGATGAAGACGAGCGTGTCGTCTCCGCCGGGGGCTCCGGGCGGAAGCGGCTGTCTGATTCTCGCTCCGCCGCCTGGGCCAGCGATTTCGCGCTCGAACACGATTACGTCACCCGATTTCCCGCCCGCCTTCTCCGGCGGCGCATCCTGCGCGAAGGCGACTGCGGAAAACGACAGCGCCGCGAGCGTGCAGACGGCGCTCGTAATCAATCGTTTTTGAATTCTCATTACCTAATCTCTCCTCTTTAGCACAATCAGGATTCCGTCAATTAGTTTCCAAGACCCAAACTTTTGGCACAGCCGCGCGCCTAGCGCACGAACCTTATGGCGCGGGCCACGCCGTCGTGGCCGAGCAGCACGTCCGCCTTCACTCGCTCGCCGCCGCGCTCCGCATTCACGGGCAGGCCGAAGGAGTGCAGGGCCGAGCGCGGCAGCTCGACGCGCACGACCTGCCCGTCGTCAATCTGCGAGAAGCTGCCGTCGTACGTCAGCGGCATAAAATCCGTCGCGATCTCTTCGTCAGTGCCAGAGGCAAACCTCGGGCGGACTCCAGATGTCAGGCGTCCGCCATTAGCCGACGCGTCGTGTACGAGCCCGCGCGGCGCGTCTCTGCGACCGCGTTGAGGTTGATAGACGGGAGCGAATCTCTGCCCTGTGTTATTCCCTCCGCCCGCCGGCCGCGGCTCGCCTGCATCGGCAATCTTTTCACCTTCCCACCAGGGCGGAGACTCGTTAAGCGACGGCTCGGCGATGCGCGCCCCTTGCGTCGCAGTTTCCTTCGCGCCCGCGGGGAGGAAACGCAACGCGGCGAGGGCCGAGACGACCAGGATCGCCGCGGCAGCCGCGACGGACCAACGCGACCAACGCGGCCTGCCCGCGCGAGCGGGCGCTGTTACTGGCACAAAAGTAGAGCGTTGACGGAAAGCCTCCAAGAGCGCCGTCTCGACGCGCACAGGAGTTTGGGTCGCGGCCGCGCCGGCACTGAGAGAGCGCAGGCCCGCGCTCAGAGACTTCTCGTCGGCCAGGCGTGCCGCGCAGCGCCCGCACGTTTCGGCGTGCGCGAGCGCGTCCGTTTTGGCGCTCGCGTCGAGCATCTGGCCGCGCGCCACGTCCGTTAAAATCGTTTCGTAGTTTCGACAGCTCATGCGAAGCACCTCGCTGTATTAACAATGGGCGAAGCGGTGCCCGGCTCTTTCGTCGCGCGCAGTTTCTCTATGAGCAGCGAGCGCGCGCGGTGCAGCCGCGAGCGAATCGTGCCGACGGCGCAATCCAGAATCTCTGCGGCCTCCGCGTAGCTCAGCTCGTGCAGGTCGCACAGCACCACGACTTCGCGGTAGTGCGTCGGCAGCGCCATCACCGCCTGCCTCACGGAGTCAATCACCTCGGCGCGCGTCAAGTCGCCGAGCGGGTCGTCCTGGGCCACTAGCTGCTCATGCGCGGCCTCGCCCTCCTCCCCGCCGTAGCCCTCGCCAATCGGGACGAGCGAGCGGTCGCGCCCCATGGCGCGCAGCACTTGGTTGCGCGCGACGCCGTAGAGGTAGCCCGCGAGCGTGCCCTTGGCCGGGTCGAAATTTTTCGCCTCACTCATCAGGACCATGAAAACCTCTTGCGTCACGTCTTCGGCGATGGCCTCGGACCCGCTCATCTGGAGCGCGAAGCGATAGATCCCTGCCTGCCGCCGCCTGTAGAGCGCGACGAACGCACTCTCGTCCCCGGCCGTCATCAGCCGCAGCAGTTCGTCGTCACTGGGAGTCGTGAACAAAGTTATCCGCCCGTCGTCTTCGTCTTCAACTACCGGCTGCCATCCTTGATTCGCGCGCCGGGCTTAAAAAGTTCCAAAAAGAATTGACGGGTTCCCGGCGTTGAGATAGAAACGCACTGCCCGCGCAACTACAGGCTCACGCCGGAGCTTAACATTTTGGGCCAACAGTTTCCGACGCCGTCCGTCCGTCAGCCATGAAGTTCGACATTTTTCTTTCCCACAACAGCCGTGAGAAGCCGGCGGTCGAGCGCATCGCCGAGAAGTTGAAGCGCGACGGGATTGAGCCCTGGCTGGACATCAGCCGCGATGGAAAGTTTGTGCTGGCAGCCGATAAGGATGGAACAGTTCGTGTTTACGCCTGCGACTTATGCGTCTCGCACGAAGACCTTCTCAAGCTGGCACAGAAAAGGCGCATGAGAGAGTTGACGCCCGACGAGCGCACCAGGTACCTGCGCTAATCACAGCACGCCGTTAATCTCCGCCGTACTTAATCTCCATCCGGCGAATACGCACGCTCGCCATCAGGAGGACCATCGCCGTGACGAGGATGAGGCCGGGGACGGTCAGCCAGGCCGAGGTCGGCTCGGTGACGATGGCGAAGGGGCCTTCGTTGATTGGCACAGGCGTCAGCGAGTGGAGATAGTGTATGACGCTCAGCTTCTTGAGCATGGGCGGGAGAAGGAAGTTGATGAACTCCCAGCCATAGAGCAGTATCGCGGGGATGATGGGGTTGCGGAAGAAGAGGCCGATGACGAGGAAGACCGCGCCGTAGCCGACGCACGCCAAAACGGTGATGCCTAAATAAGTCAGCACCTGATTGAGGCCCGGCCCGTCGAACAGTTGGCTCATCGCGCCGGAGTAGCCGAGCGGCAGGTAGATGAAGAAGACGCAGAGGGCCGTCATCGTCACGAAGAGCAGGACCGAGGCGACGAGGCCCGAGAGGTATTTGGCGGTAACGAGGACTTCGCGCCTGACGGGCGAGAGGAAGTAGTAATGCAGGCTGCGGTCCACGACCTCGCCGCGGAAGAGGTTCATGAAAATCCACGCGCAGCCGAAGAAGACGACCGTGCGCAGAATCATCCCCTCGTAAAGGTTGGCGAAGATGACCGAAGACTCCGCGAAGCTCCGGCGTATGTCGTCGTAAAAAATCCAGGAGAGCGCCGCCATGATGAAGACGGGCAGCAGCGCCAAAAGATAAATCAGGATGGAACGCTTGCCCGTGAAGTTCTTGCGGACTTCGAGGCGCAGGATGGAGGCGATCTGCCGCCTCCAGAGCGCCCACCGCGATGTCTGAGCGGTCTTTTCCATAATGACTGTCTCGGCCCTCGAACTCATGCGTGGCTCCCTTCTGTTTCCGACCCGATCAGGTACTGGTAGACGGCGCTCAGGTCGTCGTCCACCGGCGTCACGGACTCGATTGAGACGAGCCCGTCGGCCGCCACGCGGTTCAGGAGCAGGTAGAATTTATCCGCATCGCGCGTTTTAATAAAGAGCCCCCGGCGGTCCTCCTGTATTTTCGCCTCGACAACATCCTCCTGCCCGAAGGCGTGCGCCGCCAACTGGCCCGGCCGGTCGCAGCGCACGAGAATCTGCATCGGGTGCTCTTCCATCTCGTCGCGCACGCCGTGCACGTCGCCCTCGGCCACGACGTAGCCGTTGTTCAGGAGCACGACCGTGTCGGACATCATGTCAACTTCGTGCAGGATGTGGCTGGAGATGATGAGGTGCAAGCCCTCGTCGGCGAGCTGGCGGAAGAGGCGTATAGTCTCGGCGCGCGCCATCGGGTCCAGGCCGTTGAGCGGCTCATCTAAGATAAGCACGGACGGGTTGTGCGCGACAGACTGTGCCAATCTCACGCGCTGGCGCATGCCCTTGCTGTAAGCCCCGACCTTCTTCCCGGCCGCGTCCGCGAGCCCGACGCGCTCCAGCGCCTTCATCGTCAGCGCGTCGGCCTCTTTCTTCCCGTAGCCGTGGACGGTCAGGTACATCAGAACGAACTCGCGCCCGGTCACGCCGCGCGGGAAGGAGTCGAACTGAGAGCAGTAACCGACGCTGCGGAACAATTCTTCCGGCTCGTCGGGCGTGACGCCGAGGATGCTGATGCGCCCACGCGTGGGGCGCAGGAGCCCCGTCATCAAGTTCATCAAGGTGGTTTTGCCCGCGCCGTTCGGCCCGACCAGGCTCGTGATGCCGGGGGCGATTGACAGGTTGACGCGGTTGACGCCGAGTATCTCGCCGTAGAACTTCGACACGTCATCGAAGACGATCATCTGTGAATCAAGTTCTTTCATCAGCGCACCACCTCGTAGGCGCGGACCTTGCGGACGAGCAGCAGCAGGCAGAACGCGCCGATGCCGACGAGCACCAGCCAGGAGGCCCAGGGCGGGGGCTCGTACATGACGTAGTTTCTGAACCGCTGGCCGCGGACGAAGCCGCTGATGCGCCCGGTCTCGCTGACGAACGTCCCGAAGAGACTGGACCAGGCCGCCTTGATTAAATTCGGCAGGCCAATGAGGTGCCCGACGCGCGTGAAGAAGATGTTGTTGATGGCCTCGCCGAACGCCATCGGGATGAAGAAGATTCCGATGAGCGCGGCGCTCGCGGCGAGCCGCCACTTGAGCCACGAAGAGATCGCCAGCGACATTAGCGCCAGGAGCAGAATCCAGACCCAACTCCCAAGAAAAATCGCGCCCGCGACCCTCAAGTTTTCCGTGAACCACGCCCAGCCTTCGAGGTAAGACTGGAAGAGGAAGAGCAATAAAATCGGGACCCACGTCATCAGCGAGAGCAGTATTAGCAGCACGCTCATCTTGCCGACGACGTACTCGGCGCGCGAGAAGGGGCGGCAGAGGTAGAGCGGCAGCGCGTTGTTCGTCATGTCGCGCGAGATGAGCGGCGGCCCGATCAGCAGCGTGATGAAGAAGGCAGACATCCCCTGCCCGATGACCAGATTCTCGAAGAACGCCGCGTCAATCGGCACGAGCCTGCGGACAGCGAGTTCCATCACGGCCAGCGCCTCGGCGTTGTGGTGCAGGTAGATCAGGACGGAGGCGACTAAGGGGTAGATGAAGCAGGCGACGAAGATCGCGATGAAGAACTTCGACTGGAAGATGCCGCGGTAGGAGTGGCGCGGCAGGACCAGGAACCGCGACCAGCGCGGTGTCTCCGGGCCGGCGTACTGCTTATAGGTGTGCTCATAAACCGCCATTTAAATTCTCCGTTAGAAGTCAGGAGTCAGAAGAAAAGAAAATCCGTTGACGTGGCTCTCCGCCTTGTCATTCTGACTCCTGACTTCTGTACTCTGTCTCCGGGCCGTTTTCCTCCATCGCTTTGAGGAAGATGTCTTCGAGCGAGTCGCGCTTGTAATTCAGCCGGCGAATCTGCACCTCGCGCTCGGCGGCGAGCTTGTAGAGGTCGCGGACCTCGACGCCGCCTTGCAGGACGAGCTTCAAGCGCCGCTCGCCCGCAAGCGCGTACTCGCAGCCCAATTGCCCGATTGCCTCCGCGAAGGCGCGCGCGTCGCCCCGCGTCTCCACCTCCAGGAACTTGAGGTTGGCCTTGCGCTCTTCCTCAAGGTTGCAGTAGGTCACGATGCGCCCGTCCTTCAAAATCAGAATCTCCTCGCAGCACTCCTCCACGTCGCGCAGCAGGTGGGACGAGAGCAGGACATGCGCCTGGTGGCTGTCGCGTATCTCGCGTATCAGGCGAATCATGCGCAGGCGCGTCGGCGGGTCCAGCCCGTTAGTCGGCTCGTCGAGGATGATCAGTTTTGGCCCATGCACGATGGCCTGCGCGAGCTTCGCCAACTGCTTCATGCCGAGCGAGTAGGTTTCGAGGTTGCGGTAGCGCGCCTCGCCCAGGCCGACGTAGAAGAGCGCCTCGTGTGCGCGTTCGAGCGCCGCCTCCGGCGGGAGCCCCGAAAGCTCCGCCATCAGACTGACGAAGCGCACGCAAGACATCTTGGAGATGAACGAGTCGCGCTCCGGCATGTAGCCGATGAAGGCGCGAATCGCTGTCGCGCCCGCCATGATGTCCTGGCCGAAGATGTGCGCCGTGCCTTCGGAAGGAGGGTGAAAGCCGAGCAGCGTGTGGATGAGCGTCGTCTTCCCCGCCCCGTTCGGGCCGAGCAGGCCGATAGCGCGCCCGCGCAACTCCGCCTTCAGGTCTTTCAGGATGGGCTTGCCGTCAAACTGCACGCCCAGGCCGTTGAGGTCAATGACAGGTCTCATATCTTCGCCTTACCAGAGCAAATTAACCACAGAGGCACAGAGGAACACAGAGGTTAAGAGGGATTTGAAATCTGAGATTTGAAATTTCAAATCCTGAATTATTTTTATCCCCCTCTGTGTTCCTCTGTGTCCTCTGCGGTTCATCTGCCGTGCCTTACTTCTTCTCCCCGCCGCCCATCGCTGAACTGAGAACGTGCTGCATCTCGAACGAGCTGGGCAGGCCCATCAACGTCGCCGGGCTCAGGCCGAACGGCCCGCCCTCGCTGTCGGCGGCGAAGACCAGGGCGTCGCCCTGCGCGTAGGCGTAGGCCAGCGTCGGCGGAGCCTCGGCCGTCGCACGGATGGCCCGCCGCTGCTCCTCCGTCATCTCCTTCGTGGCCCGCTCCAGTTGGCCCGAGACGGGCGCGAGCAGCGGGGCCAGGTCGTGGTAGAAGATGGCCGAGAAGTTGACCTGGCCGTCCGCCGGCAAGGTCGAAGTGAAGCGCGGCGAGTTGAGCAGCGTGTAGCCGGACTCACGGTACTGCAACGCGCGCTCGACCATCGCGCGGCTCGGCGCGGCGACGAGGTAGCCGTTGGCGTAGGTGTAGTGCAGTTCCACGCCGTAGGTGACGGACTTGAGAACGTAGAACGTGTGCCCGCCCGATTCGCTCCGCTCCCACTGGAGGCCGCCTGCGCCGACCTTCGCGGCCCGCTGGTTGACCTCCTCGACCACACGCTCGAAGGTCTGTTGCAGGCGTGCCTGGTCATAGACCTCGAAGACCATCTTCCACGAAGGCGTCGGCAGGACTGGCCCATCGAGGGCAAAAGCGAACTCGCCCCCGAGCGGCGCGGCGAAGTCCTCGCGCAGCTTCAGCCCCGACTCGCTTTCGAGTATTTTCAGGTCCTCCCGCATGCGCGGGCTCGCCGTGTCCAGGTAACCGAGCAGCTCGTCAACGAGCGACGCGGGCTCGCGCACTACGAAGGCCGCGACCATGTTCGCGTCCGGCGAGATGAAGTTCAGGGCTCCCATCGGCCCCGGCGCGGCGAGCCACGAAGCTATCCCCGTGCGCTGCTCCTTGAAGCTGACGGCCGCGCGGCTGCTGGTCTTCCCGTCCACGTCCTTCTGCTCGGCCACGAAGTGCTTGAGGCTCAGCAGGCCGAGCTGCCTGTAAGTCTCGTAACGTTTCCTGGCCTCCGGGCTCGTGCCCTCGTTGACCATGCGGCCGATGATCTTTTCCAAATCGGCGGCGACGATGAGCCCCGCGCCCGCATGGTAAGTCTCCGCGAGCCGCGCGTAGAACGAAGTCGTCTTGAAGTTGTTCGAGCCCTTCAGCGCGGCGTCGAGCTGCTGCAACTGCTGTAGCTTCGGCGCGGCCGCCATCAGGTCGTTGTTAATCCACACGAGGACTTCGTTCAGTTGCTTCCCGTCGCCGGCCTGCGCGGCGGTCGCGGGGTCGTCGATGATGCGAATCCGCGGCGCGTTCTTCTCGGAGGTCGTGAAGGACGCGAGCTTCTGTTCGAGGTAGGCGCGGAAGCCCCTTGCGTCCGCCAGCTCGGCCAGCACGAGCGGGTCTTCCGGCCCGTGGTCGCCCATCTTGGCGCTCGCCGCGATCTCCGTCCCCAGGTACTTGCCGAACTGGTTAACCTCTTCGATGAGCTGGTCCAGGCCGGGATTCTGGTCGGGCCGCTCCCTGGCCCACCACTCTTGAAGCGCGGCGTTCTGCCGTATCCGCTCGCGCATGATGCGGTGCGACTCGACGAGCGTCTCCGTCAGGTTCGGCAGCGCGGCGTAAAGCACCGTGCCGTCGGGCGTCAGGTCCAGCAGCCGCGTCGAGTAGCGGACGCCGGGGCGCGGGACTTTCTGGTCCAGCTCCCGCTTGACGGCCGTCAGCTCCATCACGAGCTTCGCGTAACGCTCGGCGTTGCGGCTCCATGCGACCTCCTCCTGAATCGGCACAAGCTCCAGGCTCGGGCTCGTCGTCGTCTGGTCGCCGGGGTGCAAGACCTTCTCGTCGCCCGCGTGGTTGACGTGGACCTCGCCCTCCACGACCGAGACGCGCGAACCCTTCGTGCCGTTGTTGACGGAGAAAATTGTGCCAGTCACGGAGACGAGCGCGTCCGGCGTCGCCACGTACAGGTGGCCGCCGCGCTGCTTCGCTGCCTCGACGATGACGTTGCCGCGGTTCAGGTGGATGGTCGTCCCGTCCGCGTTGCGCGAGAGCGAGAACTCCGAGCGTTCGCGCATCTCCACGAGCGAGCCGTCTTCCAATTTCACGACCGCGCCCGAGTCCTTCGTCGTGCGGATAATCTCATTGCCGCGAATCTCGTCGCCGACGCCGAGCGCGCGGCTCTCCGCGTCAGTGACCTTATAGACCGCCCCGCTGGCGATCTCCACGGTCGCGCGCGCCTCGACATTGATGCGGCGGTAAACGTTATAGACGACGATGCCGAGCCCGACGAGGAGCGTCGCGGCGATGGCCCATTTCCAGACCGGCGCGTGCGTCGTCGCGCGCTCGACCTTCGCGGCCGGGCGGACTGTCGTGGTTGTCCGAACTCCGCCGCCGCGCGCGGCCTTCAGCGCCTTGCGGCAGGGGATGCACTCGCGCGTGTGGTCTTCGACGAGAAGTTGACGCGCTTCCGACAGCTCTTTCCTCAGGTAAGCGGGAATCAGAGATTGGAAGTCGGCGCAGCCGCGAATCTCGTCCGCGGGCTTCACGGTCTCGGGCAGTAGCTCGGCCGCCACAGCGCCCTCCTTCTGGATTCGCGCCCAGATGCGGTCGGCCGCGCGGCCCACGGTCGCGGCGTCCGGCTCTTCGCCGCGGATTCCGGCGGCGACGCGGTCGAGGATTGAATCAAGCTCTTTCCGATTACGCTTCATGATGTTTCTCCAGGTAATTGCCGATTTCTTTGCGGAGGCGCGCGCGCGAGCGGTGCAGCGTGACGGCGACGACCATCTGCGAAGTGCCGAGCAGCTCCGCGATCTCGCTGTTTCCGTAGCCCTCGAAGTAGCGCAGGACGAACATCTCCGCGGCGGACGCGCCCAGGCGTGCCACCGCCTGCTGAATCAGTTTTCGCAGCTCGCGGTCCTGCTGCCTTGCCTCTGGGCTCAGCGAGGGGCGCTCGGGAAGCTCGTCCGCCATGTCGTCGAGCGCGACCGAGCGCGCGGACGTGCGGCTGCGTACGAGGTCGAGGGAGGCGTTGACGGCCGCGCGGTGCAGGTAGCTCGCGGGGCTCGGGGCGAGGTCAACCACCTCACGCCGCGCCAGGCGCAGGAAGACCGTTTGCAGCACGTCTTCGGCGTCCTCGGCGCTGCCCGTCACGCGGCAGGCCGTGCGGAAGACCAGTTCGTTGTGCTCGCGGAAGAGCCTTTCCAGCTCCTTCGGCGGCTCGGGCAATGGTTTGAGGTGCGTCACAGCAGCTTGCACGGGTTCCTCCTTCAGGTTGTCTCCACCCATAAAACGCACCTCGCGGAAGATTATTAACACCCGTGGACGAGAAAAATCGGCAGGAGGCCAGAGGATATCACCTTTTCGCCGTGGGCAGGAATTAGAGAAGACTGAGATAGCGGCCAAAGGATGATTGGCAGAGCGCCGGGCTGTGCCAGAATCTCATTGGCCGGCGTCGAGCGCAGGCAGCGTCCATTCGCCCCGTCGGCCGTTGACCGGCTGAAGGTGTCTTTTGTTCCGCAATGACAAGAGCCCTGCGGCTATTCCGCCCCGTTGCCCGCGCTCGATCTACGCTTCGGCGGTTTGTAGTCGGACTTGCGTTTGAGGCCGAGGGCTTCGACCTCGCCGGAGTCCTTGCCGAACTGCGCGATGACCTGCTCTTTGACGCCGAGCATCAGGTTGTGGAACTCCCACTCCTTAGCGACGGCGCTTCCGCGCGCGGCCTGCGCCTGCGCCTGCGCGGCGGCGGCTGCGCGTCGCAGGTTCCGCAACTCTTCGTGCGCGGAGCAGACGGCGTCGAGCGAGTAGGTTGAGTTGATTGGCGTGTAGCCCGTGATAGTTCGCAGCGCGGCGAAGCCGTTCTCGTCGGCCTCGATCTTGCCCGGAGGCAGACGCTTGTGCTGGTTCTTAGCCATGCGCGGGACATCTCCTTCTCGGGTGGGAAGGGATGGGTGGATGACGCGAATTCTATGCAATACACGCGGGCCGTGCAAGAACAAACTTTATACTTAAGAAGAAAGAACTCAGCAGACAAAACAACTCAACCCTTTGCGCCTTCCGTTTTTCTTTACCTTTGCGCCTTTGCGAGAAACAGCCGTTCTCGCAAAGGCGCAAAGGTAAGACGTAAGGCGCTGGAGGGTTGAGCTTTTAGTCAGCAGCCCACAAACCTATTGTGCCGGCTGGGCGGGGCAGTTCTTGGCGACGCGGAAGCCTGCGGCTTCGGCCTCCGCTACGCTCTTGAATCTGACCTGGTTCTTTTCCGAGACGCTCTTGTAGCCGGGGCAGTCCGGCCGATGATAAATCTTGCTGTTCTTGTTGCCGATAATCTCGCCGGTCGCCGTAGGAGTCTCGGCCGTGCCGGTGGTCGCGTCCCCGGCAGGCGTGGTTTTCTCCGGCGGCGTGTGTGGATTGCTTTCGGCAGAATCTGAAGAGTGAGTTGTGGTTGCGTTCGCTTCCGACGCCTCACCCGTCTTTGAATCGCCGGCCTTGCAGTTCTTCGCGCGCGTGTAGCCGGCGGCTTCCGCCTCTGCCGCGGTCTTGAAATAGACGCGGTTCTTCTCCGAGACGCTCTTGTAACCGGGGCACCCTGGGTTGTGATAAATCTTGCTGTTCTTATTGCCGACCACTTCTGCGGACATGGCGGTGTCGGCCGCGGCGGCGGAAGGCTTGGGCATCGGAGTCGTCTTAGGCTTCTCCTCCTGCGGCGTCTCCTGCGGGCTGTAGGCGACGGGGGTGACCTTCGCCGTCGGCACAGTGGAAACTTCGGCAGGGCAATTGCCCGCGCGCCTGTAGCCCGCGGCCTCCGCCTCTTCGACCGTCTTGAAGAAGACGCGGTTCCTCTCGGCCATGTCGCGATAGCCTGGGCAGTCCGGCCTGTGATACTTCTTGCTGTTCTTGTTGCCTATGATGGTGCCTTCGGGCGGCGGCGGCCCCCAACGCTCGGTCTTGGCCTCGGCCCTCCACTCGCCCGGCGGCGTAGGATTGGGGTCCTGCCAGAGGCCGCGCCTGGCCGCGCGCGCTTCCTCTTCCGCCCTGGCGTAAGTGACGCGGTCTTCCGCGGGCTGTTCCTCCGCGTACTTCTTGTAATGCCAGGCGAGCCCAGCCTTGACCTGCTCTATGTTGATGTCGCGCCCGTCCAGGAGGACTTTGCCGACCGTGCGGCGGTACTTGTCCACCTTGTCCCAGATGACCGTGACCTGCTTGCCGAAGACCATCTTCGCCAAGTTCTCTTTGGACACCTGCCCCCAAGCCTGTTTCGATTCGGGCGCGTCTATCCCCTGAAAGCGGATGCGGTGCTGCTTGTTGTCCGCGTCCAGGACCGTGATGGTGTCGCCGTCCGCGACGCGCACAACCTTGCCCTCTATGACCAGTTGGACGTTGTTCGCCTGCTGCGCCGCGCCCACGGAGGCGCACGCCAGCAAGAGCACCAACAACAGAGCCGCTTGATGTTTTGATTTCACGGTCTTCTCCTCCCCTCACGAACCGTCTTCAGACGAGCTTGAGCCTTTGAGTCACGCCGGGAACGAAAGGAATCCTCGAATCTTCCAACAGGGGCATGTCGTCTTCCTTTAGAAGAAGGATTGTTTCCTTTGGAAGACTGTTATTTTCTCAAGAAAGCAAGGGTGTTTCCTGATGAAGCAGAGGTGTATCAAAGAAAGCTGCTCGTGGCAAGAGTAGGAGGGGGAGTAATCCCTATCGGGAGAGACTAAATTCAAGCCGAATCAAGCGGGAGGCCGAAGGAGAGATGGCAAAACCTTTCCTTTTGAGACTGGAATCGAATAGGATTTCTTCAGTTGTTAAAGGCGGGAGGTGAGGCACATGGCGAGCAGGCCGTTTTATGGTGAGTATGCCTGGGCGTACGACCTGCTGGCGGCGCGGCCCGTCGGGCGCATGTGTGACGGCATCGAAGCACTGCTCGACGCGCGCGGCGTCCACGCCGGGGCGAGGATTCTCGACGCGGGGTGCGGCGCGGGCCATTTCGCCTTAGAACTTGCGCGCCGCGGCTATCGTCTTTGCGGCCTGGACCTGTCAGCGCCCATGCTCGCCGAAGCGTGCGAGCGCGTTAAGAGTGCTTCGGTCGCACTCCCGCTGGTGCGCGGCGACATGCTGGCGTTGCCTTTCGGGCGACAATCATTCGACGCCGTTCTCTGCCGCGGCGTGCTCAACGACCTGCTGGACGACGCGAGCCGCGCGCAGGCATTAAACGCATTAGTAAAGGTCCTGCGTCCCGGCGGAGCACTTCTCATGGACGTGCGCGAGTGGGACGGAAGCGTCCGCCGCAAGACGCGCGAACCCGTCTTCGAGAAAACGGTCAACACGCCGCGCGGCGCGCTCACCTTCCGCAGCGTCACGCGCCTGGACCAGCAGACGCGCCGGCTACACATTTCCGAAGAGCACACGCTGACAACTCCCGGCGGCGGACGCGTCTCCGCTTACGACTTCGTCATGCGCTGCTGGACGCGCGAGGAGCTACAGGGTCGCCTGACCGCCGCCGGCTTCGGGGCGGTTGAATACTTCGGCGGCTACGACCGCGAAACACACGACGGGGCGACCGACCGCATCGTGGCCGTGGCTTCCCTCGCTTGAACGTGACTCCGCTTCAAAACTCAAGCGACTGATTGACTCAACCCTTTGCGGCTTTGGTTTTTCTTTTGTTGCGCCTTTGCGAGAAACAGCTTTTCACGCAGAGCCGCAAAGAAAGACGGAAGGCGCTGGAGGGTTGAATTTATGTTTGAGACATGCTCTCGGATATTTCTCTTGCCCACCCTACTTTTTCAAACCCGCGAACTTCCGATAGACTAGGCAGACGTGATTAACGATAGCGATCCCGTCAGGGCCGACTCGCCCGACAAGGCTCCCGCGTCGAAAGGCCCGGAACAGCCGCTCGTCGAGGGCGAGGATTTTTACGTCGAGAAGGGTCTTTACGTGTTCACCGCGAAATTTCTTCTGCGCCGCGGTTACTGCTGCGGGAGCGGTTGCAGGCACTGTCCCTACCCAAAGGAGTCATAACTAATGATGCGTCGCGCTTCCCTGCTCTTCGTCCTGCTCGCCTGCTCACTCTTGCCCGCGCTCGCGCAGAAACGCGCGTTTACCGTCGAAGACCTTTACCGGATTAAGAACCTCTCGGACGTGCACGTCTCGCCCGACGGGCGGACGATTATCTTCGTCGTCACGACCTCGGATTTAGCGCGCGCCAAACGCACGAGCCACATCTGGGCCACGGACGCTGACGGGCGTAACCCGCGCCAGTTGACCACGGGCGACAAGAGCGAGTATTCGCCGTCCTTCTCGCCCGACGGCCGACGGATTCTCTTCGTCAGCGCGAAGGACGAGAGCCCCAACCTTTACCTGATGGACGCGAGCGGCGGCGAGGCGCGCAAACTGACGAGCCTCTCGACGGGCGTCTCGGACCCGCTCTGGTCATCGGACGGCAAGTGGATAGCCTTCTCTTCGGACGTTTACCCGGAGTGCGGCGGCGACGACGCGTGCAACAAGAGAATCTCCGAGCGTTGGGAGCAGGGTCCGCTCAAGGCGCACACGGCCGACGAGCTGCTTTACCGCCACTGGACCGCCTGGAAGGACGGCACGCGCACGCACACTTTCGTCGCCAACGCGGCGACGGGCGAGGCGCGCGACGTGACGCCCGGCAACTACGACACGCCCACCTTCCAACTCGGCGGCCCCTTGCAATACGACTTCTCGCCGGACGGCACGGAGCTGGTTTACGTCTCGAACCACGACCGCGTGCCGGCCGTCTCGACCAACAATGATCTGTGGCTCATCTCGCTCAGCGAGCGCGCGCCCGCCCCGCGCAACCTGACGGCGTCGAACCCCGCCTACGACGGCAGCCCGAAGTATTCGCCCGACGGGCGCTACATCGCTTACCGCACGCAGAAGCAGCCGGGCTACGAGTCGGACATCTTCCGCATCGCTCTTTACGAGCGCGCGACCGGCAAGACGACCGTCCTGACCGAATCCTTCAACAACTGGGTGGACGATTACTACTGGGCCAATGATTCCAAGACCATCTACTTCACCGGCCCCGTCGAAGGACAGAACCCGATTTACAGGCTCGACATCAACACGAAAGCGATCACGGAGGTTTTGACGGACAAGACCATTGACGCTTTCGAGTTCGACCCGGCCGAGCGCCGCCTGATTTACATCAAGCGCGCGGTCGGCGAGCCGAACGAGATTTACGGCGCGGAGGTGGCGAAGGGTAAAGCCTCGACGCCTGTGAAGCTCTCGACCTTCAACGACGCTTTGATGAACGAAGTGGACGTGCGCCCTGCGGAGACGATGTGGGTGACGGGCTCGGACGGCGCGCGGATTCACGTCTTCATTGTCAAGCCGCACAATTTTGACCCGGCGCGCAAGTACCCTCTGATTCTGAACGTGCACGGCGGGCCGCAGTCGCAGTGGGCCGACGCCTTCCGCGGCGACTGGCAGGTCTATCCCGGCGCGGGCTACATCGTGGCCTTCCCGAACCCGCACGGCTCGACGGGCTACGGGCAGGGTTTCACGAGTCAGATTTCGGGCGACTGGGGCGGGCGCGTCTACGAAGACTTGATGAAGGTGACGGACGCGCTCGAAAAACTGCCTTACGTTGACCGCAACCGGATGGGCGCGATGGGCTGGTCTTTCGGCGGCTACATGATGATGTGGATGCAGGGGCACACCGCCCGCTTCAAGGCCATCGCCTCGATGATGGGCATCTACGACCTGCGCTCGTTCCACGGCGCGACCGAGGAACAATGGTTCCCCGTGTGGGACTTGAAAGGCACGCCGTGGGACTCGAAGAATTACGAGAAGTGGTCGCCGTCGAACTTCGTCAAAAATTTCAAGACGCCGACGCTCGTCATCTCCGGCGAGCGCGACTACCGCGTGCCCTACACTCAGTCGCTGCACTTCTACACCGACCTGCAAAAGATGAACGTGCCCTCGCGCCTGATCATCTACTCGAACGCGGGCCACTGGCCCAACTGGTACGAGATGGCGCTCTACTACACGGCGCACCTCGAATGGTTCCACGACTACCTCGGCGGCGCGTCTCCGCCGTGGACGGCAGAAGCCTTCCTGCGAAACCAGGTCTTCGACCGCGCGACGGGCAAACGCTTTGAGGATAGCTCACAAAAACCCTCGGCACAGCCGGGCGACACGAAGCAGAAGCAATCGGGCAAGCCCGACACAAAGCCTGCGACACCCTGAAGTTTCGTCCGAG
>DASWQY010000018.1:0-1846 GCA_036403435.1 Pyrinomonadaceae bacterium | reverse complement strand
GATTTGCGTGAACGAACGAAGAACTTTGCGCTTCGTATTGTTCGGATGTTTTCGGCTCTGCCGAAAACGACTGAAGCACAGATTCTTGGCAAGCAAGTGCTGCGTTCCGGGACGTCGGTGGGAGCAAACTATCGGGAGGCTTTCCGAGCGCGCAGTAAGCCGGAGTTCATCTCGAAGTGCGGCGACTGTTTGAAGGAAGTCGAAGAAACCGCTTACTGGCTCGAGCTGCTTGTTGATGCAGAGTTTGTCATTCCGGAAAAGCTAGCTCCTCTGCAGCGGGAATGCGACGAGCTGACGGCGATCTTCGTTTCGATCATCAAGAGTTCGAGGCGCAATACGACCGCTTCTTAAATCTTAACTCTTAATTCTTAAATGTGATGCAAACCGACCTCTCGCGCAGCGCCGCCCTCTACGAGCGGGCCCTCAAAGTCCTTCCCGGCGGCGTCAGCCGCAACGCGATCCTGCGGGCGGGTCACCCGACCTACGTCGAGTGCGGCAAGGGCTGCCGCGTGACCGACCTCGAGGGCGTCACGCGCATCGACTTCTCCAACAACATGGCGTCCCTGATCCACGGCCACGCCTGCCCCGAGATCATCCAGGCGGTGACGGAGCAGATGACCCGCGGCACCGCGTTCATGATGGGAACCGAGATCGAGGTGCGCTATGCCGAGCACTTGTGCAGCCGCAACCGCTCGTTCGAGAAGATGCGCTTCATGAACTCGGGCACGGAGGCGATCATGGTCGCGCTGAAGGCGGCCCGCGCATTTACCGGGCGGCCGAAGATCGCCAAGGCCGAGGGCGCCTACCACGGCGTCTACGACTACGCCGAGGTGAGCCAGGGCTCCACGCCGGCGACCTGGGGCGGCATCGATCATCCGCGCAGCGTTCCGCTGGTGCACGGCACACCCGAGTCCGCGCTCAAGGACGTCGTTGTCTTTCCGTTCAACGACACCGAGCGCACGCTGGCGATCCTGGACGAGCACGCCAGGGACCTCGCGTGCGTATTGATCGATCTGATGCCGCACCGCGTCGGCTTGTGTCCGGCGGATGTCGAGTTCGTTACCGCGCTGCGCAAGTGGTCCGCGCGCAACGGGGTGCTGTTGGTGTTCGATGAAGTCATCACGTTCCGGGCCGAGCACGGCGGCTTGCAAGCGCGCTACGACGTCACGCCCGACATGACCGCGCTGGGCAAGATCATCGGCGGTGGATTTCCCATTGGCGCCGTCGCCGGCCGCGCCGAAGTCATGGATGTGCTCAACCCGCAGTCGCCCCGCTACGTGTTCCCGCACTCCGGAACATTCACGGCCAACCCGATCAGCATGACCGCGGGCATGGCGGCGATGCTGAAGTTCGACCGACCCGCGGTGGCGCGCCTAAACGCGCTGACCGATCGGGCCAGGAACGGCATCGAAGGCGCGATCCGCGCGACGGGCGCGCCCGCGAGCGTCACCGGGGCGGGCTCGATGTTCCTGGTGCACATGAAGCAGACGCCGCCACGAAATTACCGCGATGCGTACCCGACGCCCGACGAGTCGCGCCGACTCAAGGCGTTGCTCGATCACCTCTACAACGAAGGTTGCAGCATCATCAGCACGGGCACGTGCACGTTCTCCACGCCGATGACCGAAGCGGAGATCGACACGCTGGTGGGGGCGTTCAAGTCCGGCTTTGCAAAGCTGGCTTCGATGGGCTGAGCGAGCGGAGGGACGGATGCGGCCTCAACCCTGTAGATGCCGCGCTCAATGCACCGATCGAGTCGGATGTAATTGCTCATTTTGACTCAGTCTTCCAATGCACCAGCATCTCATCCCCAGTCCATTTCACATAGAGACGCTCATGGCGCACG
>DASWQY010000017.1:0-7522 GCA_036403435.1 Pyrinomonadaceae bacterium | reverse complement strand
TTCGAGCATGAAGCGCAGCCGCTCGGCAGGGTACTCCGGGTCGAGAGGCAGGTAAGCGCCGCCCGCCTTCAACACTCCGAGCACGGCCGCCACCATCTCAATCGATCTCTCCAAACAGACTCCGACCACGACCTCCGGCCCCACCCCCAGGGAGCGCAGATAATGGGCCAGTCGGTTCGCCCTCTCGTTCAGCTCGCGGTAACTGACCTGCTCGTCCCGGCAGACCAGCGCCACGGCCTCGGGAGTCCTTTCGACTTGCTCCTCGAATAACTGGTGAATGCACTTGTCTCGGGGGTACTCCCTCCCGGTCTCGTTCCACTCGACTAATAACTGCTGGCGCTCGGCCGCGGTGAGCAGGGGCAACTGTGAGAGGCGCTGTGCGGGGTCGGAGGCGATGCCTGCCAGCAGCGTCTGGAAGTGTTCGCCCATCCGCCCGACGGTCGCGCGCTCGAACAGGTCCGAGTTGTATTGCAGCGAGAGTATTATTTCCTGGCCCACTTCGGCGGCCATCAGAGTGATATCGAATTGGGCGGCCCGCTGCTCCAGCGCGACGGTCTCGAATTTGAGACCGCCCACTTCGAGGTTCCGGCCTGCTTCGCCTAAGACGAAGGCGGAGATTTCATTCCCGGCCTCCTGAGGTTTTTGAAAGACGAATGCCGCGTCGAATATTGGCGAGCGGCCGGGGTCGCGCTCCGGCTGAAGCTGTTCGACTATCAGGGCGAACGGGTAGTCCTGGTGCTCGAAGGCGTCCAGGACCGTTTGTCGCACTTGAGCGAGGAAATCTTCCGCACTCGGGTCTTGCGACAAATCGGCCCTCAAGACTACGGGGTTGGTGAAGTAGCCTACCACCCCCGCAAGCTCGGCGCGGTTCCGCCCCGCCGTCGGAGAACCCACGAGAAGATCGTCCTGCCCCGTATAGCGATGCAGCAGTATCTGAAAAGCTGCCAACAAGGTCATGTACAGAGTGGCCCCGCGCTCGACACTCAAAGCCTTGAGCCGGCGGGTTAACTCCGCGTCGAGCGTCGAGGTGACGGAGGAGCCACGGTAGGTTTGGAGGACCGGGCGGGGTCTGTCGGTCGGGAGGTCTAATAGTGGCAGTTTCCCTTTCAGCTGATTCTTCCAGTACGACCAGAGCCGCTCCCCTTCGCCCCCGCGCAGCATCTCGGCCTGCCGGCGCGCGTAATCCGCATACTGGAAATTGAGCCGCGGGAGATGAGCCGCGGAGCCGAGCCTTGCCGCTTCAGATAGCGCGCTTAACTCTTTCACCAGCACGACCAGCGACCAGAAATCGGCGGCGATGTGGTGCACGGCGAGCAGCAGGACGTGTTCTTCCGCCGCCCGTGTGAAGACGCTCACGCGCAGCACCGGGCCATTTTCCAGGTCGAACGGGGCATGGGCTTCTTCGGCGAGGCGCTCATTCAGCGTCGCCTCGCTCCAGGCCGAAGCGTCAACCACGCAAAAACATATTTCCGCGCGCTCGTGAATCCGCTGGACCGGCTCGCCGTGAACGCCTGGGAAAGTGGTCCGTAAAGAAGGGTGGCGATTCACCAGCTCCTGAAAGGCGAGTCGCAGCGTTGCCGGCTCGACGCCCGATAAAATCCGCGCGGCGACCGCGATGTTATAAGCCGGACTTGCCGGCGCTAATTGATGTAGAAACCAGAGGGCGCGCTGGCCGTGTGAGGGTTGATGTCGGGTGACGGCTTCCCGCGGGGCGAGGGCGACCGCGGTTAAAGGGGTGGCCTCGTTGAATTGAGCAAGCGCCTGCGCGACCAGTTGGCTGACGCTGCGGCCCTCAAGGAAGCTCGCCATCGGCAGGCATGCGCCGACGCTTTTTTCGAGGCCGTGCGCCAGCTCGATTGCCGCCAGAGAATCCAGCCCGTAGCGCGTGATCGGCTGGTTGACATCTATTGCGGAAGGATTCACGCCGCGCCGCGCCGCCAGCCGTGTCGTGAGCCAGGCTTCAATCGCTTCCCTCTTATTTAATCGAGGGGCTGAGATGAGATCGGGCGCGTCGTCGAGGCGTGCGGCCGTTTCCCTCCACTCGGCTACGGCGTCGAGACTGCCTTCCAGGAACTTCGCCCGACACGCCTTTCGCCTGATTTTGCCGCTGGACGTTTTAGGCACGCCCCCGCGCCTGACCAGCAGGACCGCGGACACCTGCACCCCGTGGTCCTCCGCGACCGCCTGACGGATGGCTGCGACGACTGCATCCGTCTCCGCCTGCCGGCGGTGGTCCAGTTCGTGGACGACGGCCAACTGCTGCTCCTCGTCGGCTGCCTGGACCAGGAAGGCCGCCCCGCCGTTCGGGAGCAGCGCCGCGTGACTTTTTTCTACCGTCAGCTCGATGTCCTGCGGGTAATGGTTGCGGCCCCGGATGATGATGAGGTCGTCCAGGCGTCCGGTGACGAAAAGCTCTCCGCCGGAGAGATACCCCAGGTCGCCGGTACGCAGGAAGGGGCCCTCGCCGGTGCCTGCGAGGGAGGCGTGAAACGTATCTTCAGTCTCCTTTTCCCTGTGCCAATAACCCCGCGCCACGCTGGGGCCCGACACCCAAATCTCTCCGACCTCGTCCGGCCGGCACTCGGTCAGCGATTCGGGGCTGACGACGAGCACCCGCTGGCCCGGCAGCGGCTTTCCGCAGCTACTTAATCTCAGCACGTCGTCGCCGTCGCCCGCGTCGGGAGAGGCGGCCACGACTCTGTGCTGTTCGAGCGCGTCCCGCTCCACGGCGTGAATCAGAGGCAGTTCGCCAGGGGAGGCGCAAGAAACTATGAGGGTCGCTTCGGCCAACCCGTAACACGGCAGGAACGCTCCACGCCGAAACCCGCAAGGGGCGAAGGCGGCGGCGAATCGCTCCAGGGTCTCCGGCCGGATTGGCTCGGCCCCGGTGAAAGCCACGTTCCAGTTGTGAAGGTCCAGAGTCGCCCGCTGCTCGTCGGAGATTTTGCGCGCGCACAAATCGTAAGCGAAGTTCGGGCCGCCGCTGAGGTCCGCCTTAAATGTGGAAATGGCCTTCAGCCAGCTGTAAGGATTTCTCACGAAGGAGATCGGAGACATCAAGGTGTTGGGGAACCCCCCGTACAGCGGCTGCAACACCCCCCCGATCAGGCCCATGTCGTGATACAAAGGGAGCCAGGTCACGCATTCGGTGAGGGGCGTGTACTGAAAGCCGCGCGCCATCAACGCCGAGTTGTGAAGTAAGTTCCCGTGGCTCAGCATGACTCCCTTGGGCGTGCCCGTCGAGCCCGACGTGTATTGGAGAAACGCCAGCGTCTCGGAAGTGACGAGAGGCTCCCGCCAACTCTCTTCCGTCCCTCCGCCGGCCGCGTCGGTCGCCAGCCATTCGATCTTTTTCAACTCGGGGGTGTGGTCCAAACTCCTTTCCACGCGCAAAAGGATCGAGGCGGTCGTGAGCACCGCTTTCGCCCGCGCGTCGGCGGCGACGGCTTGGAGCCGCGAGAGGGTGCGGTTGAGCTGCGGAGGGTAGGCGGGCACGGCTACCGCCCCGGCGTACAGGCAGCCGAAGAAAGCGGCGATGTAATCCAAGCCCGGCGGGTAGATCAGTAAGACGCATTCGTCCTTCGCCCCGGCGGCTTGGAGCCGCCCCCCGATGGCCCTGGCCTGCCGGTCCAATTCGGCATAAGAAATGGTAACGGCATCGCCTTCGTCGCCGTCCAGCAAAAATCTGTAAGCACACTTGTCCGGCTGGTCCAATGCCCTCCGGCGAAGAAGCTCCACCAGAGTGGAAGGATGATATTCGGAGACTGAGGGTCCAGAATAAGTGGTCATACTTCCTTTTGAGCAAATACAGTTCGCGCAATCCGAAGTCTCTGTACGAATCGGTTCGGCTAAACTAAGCGACAGCTTGTCACGGGCGCACGGGGCCGCATTGGTTCTCCGTGCGCCATCACCGACGGGGGCATCCGGGGCCGCAAGACTGCGTAGTGGGGTACGGCCGGCCGACAGTTGAAATTAAAGAGCGGGCGGCTGGAGCAATTTCTGAGCCTCTTCGTCGCTCAAGCCTTCGACTTCCTGAATAATGCTTCCTTCGAGAACGGCGGCCAGTTCCGCCACCGTCGGGTAATCAAATAGCGCACGCAACGGCACTTCGAGGCGGAAGACTTCGCGGACGCGGCTGACGAGCTGTGTCGCCAAAAGCGAGTGCCCGCCCAGCTCGAAGAAGTTGTCCTCGACCGAGACGCGCTCTACGTGCAGCACCTCCGAGTAGAGGTTGACTAATATCTCCTCGACGGGCGTGCGCGGCGCTAGGAACTCTGTCTGAGTCTCCACGCGCTCCGGGGCGGGTAGCGCCGCGCGGTCAACCTTGCCGTTGGGCGTCAGCGGCAACTCGTCGAGCAGCACGAAAGCCGACGGGATCATGTACTCCGGCAGCCTCCCGCGCAGGTATGCGCGCAACTCGCCGCCCGCCGGCTCGGCCTCCCCGCGCCTCGCCACGTAGGCCACCAGTCGCTTCTCGCCGGGCACCTCCTCGCGCACCATGACCACGACCGCCTCCACCGCCGGGTGCTCACTCAAGACCGCCTCGACCTCACCCAGCTCGATGCGAAAGCCCCTGAGCTTGACCTGCCCGTCCACCCTCCCGAGGTATTCGATCTCCCCCGTCGCCAGGTAGCGGCCAACGTCCCCCGTCCGGTACAGCCTCGCCCCAGCCTCACGGCTGAACGGGTGCGGGATGAAACGCTCGGCCGTCAGCTCGGGGCGGTTCAGGTAGCCTCTCGCCAAGCCTTCGCCCCCGACGTAGATTTCCCCGGCGACGCCGATGGGGACGGGCTGCTGACGACCATCCAGGACGTAAAGCTGCGTGTTCGCTATCGGCCGCCCGATTGGGATGGAGCCTTTGTGCTGATCGCCTTCGACAAGCTCGTGGACACAACAACCCACCACCGTCTCCGTCGGCCCGTACTCATTAAATATCCTTGTGCTCGGGGCATTACTTTGCCAGAAGCTGCTCGTCTCTGCGAGAAGGTTCTCCCCGCCGACCACCAGGACACTGGTCAGCCCGTCCACTTCCGTATTCGTCAGTTGGGCGGACAGCAGCGCGAGGTGTGCGGGCGTCAGCTTGATAAAGCTGAAGTCTCGACCCCGCTGGAAGACTCTGGTCAAAGCCTCGACATCATTATGCTCGGGGAGAATTTCTACTTTTTGACCGACTAATAACGGGGCGTACAGGCTCGTCACACTGAGGTCGAAGCCGAGCGAAGTATGCATCAAAGCGCCTTGCCTGCCACTCAGCGCATAAGTTGGCGCGGACCAGCTTAAATAGTTAGTGAGTCCGCTGTGAGGAATCATGATGCCCTTGGGCCTGCCGGTCGAGCCCGACGTGTAGATGACGTAGGCTAAGTTCCCTGCCGCAGCCGCCCCCGCCGGGTTCTCCGCCTCCTGCCCCGCAATCGCCTCCCACTCCGCGTCCAAATAAATCGTCTGCCCCCAGTGAGTCGGCAACCGCCCCTCCACACGCTCTTCCGTCAGCAGCAGCGGCACGTTGCTGTCTTCCAACATCCACCGCAGCCGCTCCAGCGGGAGTTCCGGGTCGAGCGGCAGATACGCTCCCCCGGCCTTGAGGATGCCGAGCACGGCCACCACCATCTCGACCGACCGCTCCAGACAAACGCCGACCACCACATCCGGCCCGACGCCCAGGGAGCGCAGATAATGGGCCAGTCGGTTCGCCCTCTCGTTCAACTCGCGGTAACTGACTTCTTCCCTTTCGCTGAGCACGGCGACGGCCTCGGGAGTTCTCTCGGCCTGTTCCTCGAACAGCTCGTGAACGCACTTCTCCCGCGGGTACTCCCTCCCGGTCTCGTTCCACTCGACTAATAACTGGTGGCGCTCGTCCGCGGTCAACATGGGCAACTGCGAGAGGCGCTGTTGTGTGTCAGAGGCGACGCCCGCCAGCAGCGTCTTGAAGTGCTGGCACATCCGGTTGATCGTCTCCAACTCGAACAAGTCCGAGTTGTACTGGACCGAGGCCATGAGCCGCCCCTCGTGCTCCATCATCGCCACCGTCAGGTCGAAGCGCGCCGCCCCGCTCTCACTGCGCACCGGCTCAGACCGCAGGCCGGGCACCTCAAGGCTCTCCGCGGGCGTATTCTGCAACAGGAACTTCACCTGGAAGAGCGGCGTGTGGCTCAGCGTCCGCTCCGGCTGGAGTTCTTCGACCAGTTTCTCGAACGGGATGTCTTGATGGGCGTACGCGCCCAGGCAGACCTCCCGCACCCTCTCGATTAACTCCTCGAAGGTCGGGTCTCCCGACAGGTCAGTCCGCATGACCAGTTGGTTGATGAAGAAGCCGATGAGCGCCTCGGTCTCGGTCCTGGTGCGGTTGGCGATGTCGGTCCCGACGACTATCTCCTCCTGCCCGCTGTAGCGCATCAGCAAGACCTGGAAGGCGCTGAGCAGAGTCATAAACAGCGTCGCGCCCTGTCGCTGACTCACTTGCTTGAGCTGAGCCGTTACCTCCTGGCTGACAGAGAAGCTGTGTTGCCCGCCGCGATATCTCAGGAAACTGGGCCGGACGTGGTCGGTCGGCAACTCCATGACAGGCAACTCCCCGCCCAACTGCTCGCGCCAGTAAGAGAGTTGATTCTCCAGCACGTCCCCGCTCAGCCACTCGCGCTGCCAGTGTGCGTAGTCGGCGTACTGGACGGGCAGTCCCTCAAGCGGCGACGGCTCCCCGTTGACGTAGGCTTGGTAGATTGCGGCCACCTCACGGATGAGCACGCCTATCGACCACGCGTCACTGACGATGTGGTGCATCGTCAGGAGCACCACATGCTCACACTCGCCCAGCCGCAGCACGCCCACGTGCAGCATCGGCCCGCGCGACAACTCGAAGCGGTGCCGCGCCGACTGCTGCGCCAGCCGCGCGACCTCCACCTCCCGCTCACTCTCGCCCAAATGACTCAGGTCCGTGACGGGTACACTGACCTCCGCAGCCTCTTCGATGACCTGCACCGGCTCGCCCCCTGCGACCGCAAAGTGCGTCCGCAGCACCTCGTGGCGGCGCACTACCTCCGTGAAGGTCCGCCCCAATGCCCCCACGTCCAGCCGCCCCGTCAACCTCACGGCCGCCGGGCTATTGTAGAACGGCGAGCCGCCCTCCAGTTGATCGATGAACCAGAGCCGCTGCTGCGCGAACGAGGGCCGCAGCCGCCCCGAGCGCGAGACCCGCTCGATGGGCGGCGCACTCGCTCCTGAGTCCCCGCTCTTGAGCAACAGTTCGACGCCTTCGGCCAGGGCAGCCACGGTCGGCCGCTCGAAAAGCAGCCGGAGCGGCACTTCGAGGCGGAAGACCTGACGAACGCGGCTGATGAGCTGCGTCGCCAAAAGCGAGTGCCCGCCCAGGTCGAAGAAGTTATCTTCGACCGAGACGCGCTCTACGTGCAGCACCTCCGAGTAGAGGTTAGCCAACAACTCTTCGGCGGGGGTGCGCGGGGCGACTATGTCCGCGCCGGACTCCACTTGCTCGGGCGGCGGCAGCGCCGCGCGGTCTACTTTGCCG
>DASWQY010000016.1:0-7698 GCA_036403435.1 Pyrinomonadaceae bacterium | reverse complement strand
TTCGAGCATGAAGCGCAGCCGCTCGGCAGGGTACTCCGGGTCGAGAGGCAGGTAAGCGCCGCCCGCCTTCAACACTCCGAGCACGGCCGCCACCATCTCAATCGATCTCTCCAAACAGACTCCGACCACGACCTCCGGCCCGACGCCCAGCGAGCGCAGGTGATGGGCCAATCGGTTCGCCCTCTCGTTCAACTCGCGGTAACTGACCCGCTCGTCCTGGCAGACCAGCGCCACGGCCTCGGGCGTGCGCTCCACCTGCTCCTCGAACAACTCGTGGAGGCATTTGTCTCGCGGGTACTCCCTCCCGGTCTCGTTCCACTCCACCAGTAACTGCTGTCGCTCTCGCCAGCTCAAGAGCGGCAAGCGCGAGAGGCGCTGTGCGGGGTTCTCAACGACGCCTGCCAGCAGCGTCTGGAAGTGTTCGCCCATCCGCCCGACGGTCGCGCGCTCGAACAGGTCCGCGTTGTATTGCAGCGCAACGGTCAGCCCTCCCCCGGCCTCTGTAATTGACAAGCTCAAGTCAAAACTCGTTGACGCATTGCTGGCCTGCAAGGCGTGCAACGTCAAGCCGGATATTTTAAGCGTCTCCGCCGGGGCATTCTGTAGGACGAACATCACTTGAAAGAGCGGCGTCCGGCTCAAGCTCCGCTCCGGCTGTAGTTCTTCGACTAACTTCTCGAACGGCACATCCTGGCGGGCGTACGCGCCCAGGCAGACCTCCCGCACCCTCTCGATTAACTCCTCGAACGTCGGGTCTCCTGACAAGTCAGTCCGCATGACCAGCGTGTTGACGAAGAAGCCGACGAGCCCCTCCAACTCAGCACGCGTCCGCCCGGCCACGGGCGTCCCGACGACGACATCCTCCTGCGAGCCGTAGCGCGTCAGCAGCACTTTGAAGGCCCCGAGCAGCGTCATAAACAGCGTCGCCCCGTGCCGCCGGCTCAGAGCCTTAAGCCTCTTCGTCACCTCCTCTCTGACCTCGAAGCTCAGTTGCCCGCCGCGGTAGCTCCGCACGCTCGGGCGCGAGTGGTCGGTCGGCAGTTCCAAGACAGGCAACTCCCCGCCCAACTGCTCGCGCCAGTAGGAGAGTTGTTGTTCGAGGACATCGCCGCTCAGCCACTCGCGCTGCCAGTGTGCGTAGTCGGCGTACTGAATCGGCAGCTCAGGCAGGGGCGAGGGCCGCCCTTGTGAGTAGGCTTCGTAGCATGCGGCCACCTCTTTGACGAGGATGCCCATCGACCAGCCATCCGAGACGATGTGGTGCATCGTCATCAGCAACACATGCTCTTGCCCCCCGACTCGCACCAGGCCCAATCTCAGGAGCGGCCCGCGCTCTAAGTCGAACGGGCGTTGCGCCTCCTCATCCGTCAGACGGCGAACCTCGGCCTGACGGTCGGCCTCGGCCCGCAACGTCGAGAGGTCCGTAACGGGGATCGTGATTGGCGCGGCGGGCTGGATGATCTGCACCGGATTGCCTTCGAGAGAGACGAAGACGGTGCGTAAGATTTCGTGCCGGCGGACCAGTTCTGTGAAAGCGGCTTCGAGCGCGGCAAGGTTGAGTTCCCCGGTCAGGCGCAGGGCGGCGGGCATATTATACGCCCGGTTGCCGGGAGCCAACTGGTCTATGAACCACAGCCGCTGCTGCGCGAACGAGAGCGGCGGCAGACGCGAGGCCAGGAGCGCGCGCTTCTGCGGCGACAGCTTCGCCAAACTTTTCAGTAAATCGTCCACGGCGACAATCCTACCCTCTGCTCTGTGGACCTCGCTGCGGCGTCGCCACAGGCTCGTCCGTTTCCTGCTCTAATTCGGCCAGCAATTGGTCCATCGTTCTGCCCTCGCGCCGCTCAATCGGCGTCGGCCCCGCTTCCGCCATTCGATCCGTCTCCAATCGGTTCTCGATCAAGAGGGCGAGTCCCGCGACGGTCGGCGTCTCGAAGAGGGCGCGCAGCGGGACCTCCAGGCGAAAGTCCTGGCGCAGCCGCGACGTGAGTTGAACGCCGAGCAGCGAGTGTCCGCCTAATTCAAAAAAGTTATCGTGGACGCCGACCCGCTCAAGGCCCAAAAGTGTCCGCCAGAGGCCGGCGATTGTCTGCTCGGTCTCAGTCCTGGGGGCGACGAAAGCATTCTGTAACTCCGGTCTTTCATGCGGCGGCGAGGCCGGCGGGGCGGCGGCCGCCTCGGCATTGCGCACGGAACTCAGCTTAATCCACTGCTCAAGGCGCGCGTGCAGGTCTGCCGTCGAAACTATGAGCTGTGTGCTGTCGCTCGGGCGGAGAATGCGCCGGAGGGCTTCGAAACCTTCTTCCGGCGTCATGGTCATCCCCGCTATGGCCGGGCTGTGGGCCGCAGGCTGTTCGTCCACTTTTTTAATTTGCCAGCCGTCCCAGTTCACGCTGACCCAGGGGACAGAACTCGCACGGTTGTGCTTGTGAGCGAAGGCGTCCATAAAAAGATTGGCGGCCGAGTAGGCGGCAAACCCTAATCCTCCCAGGACGGACGACAGAGACGAGAACAGCAGACAAAAATCAAGGGGGATGTCCCGCAATACCTTTTCCAGGACCGAGAGGCCGTAGACCTTAGCTTGAAAATGTCCCTCGCTCTCGCACACCCCCAACTCCTGAATCGAGGTTAGCTGCTGCCGGTGAGCGCCCGCGGCGTGAATGACACCGTGAATGTGACCGAAGCGCGACTGCGTGTCCCGGACGGCGGCGGCCATCTGCTTCTCGTCACCGACATCGGCCTGGAGAATTAAGACCTCGCCGCCCTTCTCCTCCACCGCCTGTACTTTTCTGATCCTGTGGCTCACCTCGTCTTCCGCGCCGCGACTCGCCAACCACTGCGGCCACTCTTCTCTCGGGGGAAGACCTCTGCGCCCCACCAGCGCCACTTTCGCCCGCAGCGTCTGCCCGAGGTGGGCCGCCAGTTCCAGCGCGATGCGGCCCAAGCCTCCCGTGATGAGATAGACCCCCTCGTCACGCAGCAGCGACGGCCGCTCCCCGTTCGCGTCAAGACGCACCGGCTCGAAGTGTTGCACCCACCTGTGAGTCCCACGATAGGCAATCACATGTTCACCCGCCTGCGGCGTCAATTCCGCGAGCAACTGTCCGGCTACTTGTCCCTCAAGACGACTCCCCGGCTGAGGGAGGATGAGGTCAACGCTGCGGCAAGTGATGTTCGGGTATTCCTGCGGGATGACCTTGCACGGCCCCAGGACGGTCGCCTTCTCCGGGCAGGCGGGTTCCACGCCGGTCACTTCCTGCATCTCGCTCGACGCGACCAGCACCTGGAGCGGGCGCGCGGGATTGGTCCTGGCGTGCGACCGGGCCAGGAAAATCAGACTATAGAAGCCCGCGTGCCAGACTTTCTCGAACGAGTCACGTCCGGGGTCGGAATCGTCTGCCGGCTCGACGCCCCACAAATGAAGGACGTGGTGCGGGGTGAGCGACCGGGCGGCCAGTTCTTTGAACAGCGCGTCGTAGTCCCCACTCTCGCGCGGGTTGACGGTGTACGCGCGGTCATCAGTCCTGCCGTATTCTTCCCCGGCCGCCACGCTGACGACGCTCTGGCCCTGTTGCGCAAGTTGACTCATGACGAGGGAGGCCAGATGACATTTACCGGCGAAGACGAGCCACGTTTTCTTTTGCCCGGCTTCGGGCTGCGGGTCGAACGCGGCGGCGAGCCGCTGGGCACGTTTCCATGAAGGCGAATAGAACCAGTCGGCGATGTCGGCTCTCTTAACCGGCCTGACTTCCGGCGACCGGCGATGCTGTGCGGGGGTGCGCGGCTCGACCCAGTAACGTTGCCGCTCGAAGGGGTAGGTCGGGAGCGCGACGCGCTGGCGCTGCTCGCGGGCGTAGAAGGCGTCCCAATCCACGCGCGCCCCCTGGAGCCAGAGCTTACCCACCGTCTTGAGTAAGAGGGCGACATCCGATTGCCGGTCGTGTGGATGACGCAGGGAGGACAGCACCTCGGCGCTCGCCGCCCCGCCCAGGTTCTGTCTCGCCAAAGTACGGAGAGTTTGTCCTGGGCCAATCTCCAAAAGAATTCTTCCGGGGGCGTCCGACAGGGTGCGGATTCCGCGCGCGAACAACACGGGTCGGCGCATGTGCTCGGCCCAGTAATGAGGGCTCGTCGCCTCCTCCTCGCTGATCCAAGTTCCCGTCACGTTGGAGACGTAGGGAATCTGCGGAGGATTAAGCGTCACTCCGCTCACACGCTCGACGAACTCGTCCCTTATCGGCTCGACCATCTCGGAGTGAAAGGCGAGCGACGTGCGCAGCCTGTGGGGCGTCACCCCCCTTCCGGCGAGGCGGCTTTCTAACCTCTCGACCGCTTCACTCGCGCCCGAAACGACACAGGCCGACGGACCATTGACCGCCGCCAGCGAGAGCCCGTCGGCGAGGAGAGTTCTCGTTTCCTCCTCGGGGAGCGGGATGCTGAGCATGGCCCCGCCCGGCAGGTCCTGCATCAACCGGCCTCTTCCGGCGACCAGCGAGAGCGCGTCTTCAAGTGAGAACACGCCGGAGAGACATGCCGCCACGTATTCGCCGATGCTATGCCCGATCATCGCCTCGGGCCGAAGCCCCCAGCTCATTAACAACCTCGCCAGCGAGTATTCGACGACGAAGAGAGCCGGCTGCGTAACGTCTGTCCGGTCGAGCTGCGCGGCGACCTCCTGGGCCATTTCTTCGACGGGGAAAAGAACCTTCCGTAAGTCAAAGCCCAGGTGAGGTCTGAGCGCCTCCGAACAGAGATCGACCTGCTCCCTGAAAGCTGGCTCCTCGTCGTACAGCCCGCGAGCCATGTTGACGTACTGAGAACCCTGCCCCGTGAACATGAAGGCGAGCGGGGCGCTTCCGTCTTCCCGCGGGCGCGCGGTGAAAACCTGGTCCCGGTCCTGTGTGCTCAAGGCCCCGGCCGCTTCTTCCGCGTCACGACAGACGACGACCCGCCGCTCGCCGAACGCCTTCCGGCCGACGTTGAGCGTGTAAGCGACATCGGGCAGGTCTGCCTCCGTGTGCCGCCGCAGGAAATCACCGAGGTTGCTTGTGGCGGCTTCGAGCGAGTTGGCCGTCTTGGCGGAAATCGTCAGGAGCTGCCACGACCTCGAAGGCCCTGAAGCCCGCTGTGGGGGCGCTTCTTCGAGAATCACGTGTGCGTTCGTTCCACCGATGCCGAAGGAGCTGACCCCGGCGCGGCGGGGCGCGCTTCCCTTCACCCACCGGGCGAGCGACGTGTTGACGTAGAAGGGGCTGTCCTCAAACTCGATCTTCGGGTTCGGCCGCCGGTAGTGCAGGCTCGGGGGCAAGGACTTATGTTTGAGGGCCAGCGCGGCCTTGATGATGCCTGCCACGCCGGCCGCCGCGTCGAGATGCCCGACGTTCGTCTTCAGTGAGCCGAGCGCGCAAAAAATTTTCTTCTCGGTTCCCGTGCGAAAGGCTTTTGTTAAAGCGGCAATCTCAATCGGGTCTCCTAACGGGGTAGCAGTGCCGTGCGCTTCGACGTAGTTAATGGTCTCGGGCTCGACCCCGGCCATCGCCATCGCCTCGGCGATGACCTCGGCCTGTCCCTCCACGCTGGGCGCAGTAAAGCCGACCTTTCGGGAGCCGTCATTATTGATGGCCGAGCCTTTTATCACAGCCTCGATGCGGTCGCCGTCCTGGAGCGCATTCACCAGACTTTTCAAGACGACGACGCCCACCCCGCTGCCGCCCACCGTCCCCTGGGCCTGAGCGTCAAAGGCCCGGCAGTGACCGTCCGGGGAAGAGATTCCCCCTTCTTTATATAAGTACCCGAGTTTTTGCCTGCTGTTGACGGACACGCCGCCGGCCAGGGCTATGTCGCATTCGCCGCTGAGGAGGCTTTGACACGCGTGATGAATGGCTACCAGGGATGTCGAGCAGGCGGATTGCAGGAGGTGACTCGGCCCCTTCAAATTCAACTTGTACGAGACCCGCGTGGTCAGAAAATCAACGCCGTTGCCCATTGATATCTGGGCCTGGCCCGCGGATTGGGCGACGCCGAAATTCGAGAGGATGTTATGCAGCAGGTACGTGGGAGTGCCGACGCCCGCGTAAACGCCAATCACCCCGCGGTACAGGTCGGCGCTGTAGCCGGCCGTTTCCAGCGCCTCCCAGGCGCACTCTAAAAAGAGCCGGTGCTGCGGGTCCATGACCTCAGCCTCCCTGGGGCTGTACCCGAAGAACGCGGCGTCGAAGAGGTCCGCGTCTTCCAACACCATCCCCGCCTTGACGTAGTTCGGGTCGTTCAGCGAATCCGGTTCGACGCCTGCGTCCCTGAGTTCCTGGTCTGTGAAAACTGATAACGACTCGACTCCGTCGCGCAGGTTCTCCCAAAATTCGGCGACGCTCTTTGCCCCTGGGAAGCGGCCGCACATCCCTACGATTGCTATTTCGGAGCCGCTGAGATAATCAACTCCCCCCTGATCACTCATGTTCAGCTCCTATGGTTTTAGCCATCGCCCGGCGGTTCTGCCTCAACAGCTTCTGCTTTTGCAATAAGTCCTTTCGGGCCTCGCCGCGAGTCTTTATTTCGGTGCTCGTCGGCTGCTCTTTCATCCTGTTGATGAAGAATTCGGCGAGCGAGCTGACAGTCGGGTGCTCGAACATCAGGACCATCGAGAACTCGGTCTCCAGGGCATCCTGTAGGCGGGCGTGAGCTTTCACAATGAGCAAGGAATGGCCGCCGAGGTCGAAGAAGTTGTCGTGTATGCTAATCGCCTCGACGTTCAGCACCTCACGCCAGATTTCGATTATGATTTGTTCCAGCTCGTTTCTCGGTGCCACCAAAGCTTTTGCAGACTCCGTCTTGCCCGCGTCCGGCGCGGGCAGGGCCGCACGATCTACTTTCCCGTTCGGCGTCAGCGGCAACTCGTCGAGCAGCACGAAAGCCGACGGGATCATGTAAGAGGGCAGTTTGGTCCTCAAATAGCCGCGCACCTCCTGCGCGCCGGCCGCCCCCTCCTGCTCAGCCACCACGTACGCCACCAAACGCGTCTCGCCCGGCGCATCCTGCCGCGCCACGACCAGGGCCTCACGCACAGCCGGGTGCTCACGCAGCGCCGCCTCGATCTCGCCCACCTCAACCCGATAGCCGCGCACCTTCACCTGCTGGTCCACTCTCCCCTGGTACTCGATCTCCCCCGTGATCGTGTACCTCCCCAAGTCCCCCGTTCTATACAGTCTCGCCCCGGCATCACGACTGAACGGGTGCGGGACGAACCGCTCGGCCGTCAACTCCGGCCGGTTCAGATAGCCTCTCGCCAAGCCTTCGCCTCCGATGTAGATTTCTCCACTGACGCCGACCGGCACCAACTGCTGATGTCTGTCCAGGAGGTAAATCTCCACGTTCGCCAGCGGCCGCCCGATAGTCACCGCCCTGCCAACCACCAGCGGCCCCGTGACGCTCGCCCCGACGCTCGCCTCCGTCGGCCCGTACCCGTTCAGGAATCGACGCCCCCCGGCCGTCCATCGCTCCACTGTGCCGGCCGGACATGCTTCAGCCACTGAAATCACAGTCCGCAACTGCGGGAGTTCTTCCGGCTCCAACACCGACAGCACCGAGGGCGGCAGCGTCGCATCCGTCACGCCCTGCTCGCGCAGTTGGCTGACTAATCCCGGACCGGGCCGCGACTGCTCGCGCGTAGCCAGGCAGAGCGTCGCCCCGTTGCAGAGCGCC
>DASWQY010000015.1:0-6207 GCA_036403435.1 Pyrinomonadaceae bacterium | reverse complement strand
GAACGCTCTCGGCCAGTTGTTTCAGGGGAACTCGTTCCCATGCTAGCCCCGACAGTGGGGACGGTCAAGAACAGTGGTCAGTGGCCGGTGGTCAGTGGTCAGTTAAGAGAAAGACCATTACGGCCTGCGAAGACCGATTCTGGCACAAATGCTCCGCCGGTTCTTAACTGACCACTGACCACCGGCCACTGACCACTGTTCTTGACCGTCCCCACTGTCGGGGCTAGCATGGGAACGAGTTCCCCTGAAACAACTGGCCGAGAGCGTTCGTCCCCCGTGCTCTCTTTTGTTGACGAGGAAGAAAGGATACAGCGATGGCGGACGAGCGAGACGAGAGCAAGTGCGCGCACGAGGGTTGCAACTGCCGCGCGTCAGGCGACGAGGATTATTGCAGCGAGTACTGCCGGGACGCGGGCGACATCACGGAAATAGCCTGCGGCTGTGAGCACGCGGGCTGCCCGTAGTTCAGCGAAGTGTAATTAACCCGATGCGGCGGCGTGAGGCGACTCGCGCCGCCGCGTTTTTCTTTGCGACTTTGCGCCTCCAGCGTGAGGAATAAGTCTCACGCTGGAGGCGCAAAGTCGCAAAGGAGAGATTGCTGCGTTGACCCGCCGCACGTTAAAGTAATAACAGAAAAGCATGAGCAGGTCTGTGGGAATCATTTCGGATAAGAAGCGTGCGCGCACGGCCGCGTCGGACGCAAAGGTGCTGGCGCGGCTGCGAGAGATCGTCGGCGCGGAGTGGGTCGTCGTGGACCCGTCGAAGGTGGAGCCTTACGCGCAGGACGCAGTCAAGGAAAAATTCCCGCCCGAGGCCGTCCTCTTCCCGCGGACGTCCGCAGAGATCGCGGCCGTCCTGAAACTCGCCAACGAGGCGCGCTTCCCCGTGACGGCGCGCGGCGGCGGCGTCGGCTACACGGGCGGCGCTGTGCCAATCGAGGGCGGCGTCGTTATTGGCACAGACCGCATGAACCGCATCCATGAGATCAACGCCGACGACCTCTACGCCGTCACCGAGCCCGGCGTGACGACTTACGCTTTGCAGCAGGCCGTCGAGGCCGAAGGGCTCTTCTACCCGCCCGACCCCGCCTCCTACAAAGACTCTTTCATCGGCGGCAACATCGCGGAGAACGCGGGCGGCATACGCTCCGCGAAGTACGGCGTGACGAAGCATTACGTGCTGGGCCTGGAAGTCGTCACGCCGACCGGCGAGGTCATCCACACGGGCGGGCGCACGAGCAAGAACGTCGTCGGCTTCGACCTGACGGGCCTGATGTGCGGCTCGGAAGGGATGCTCGGCATCATCACGGAGGCGACGCTCAAGCTGCTCCCGCTGCCCGAGGCGACGCGCACCGTGCGCGCCACGTTCAAGACGATGCGCGAGGCTTGCGCCTGCGTCGCCCGCTTCTCGCGCGCGCGCGTCACGCCCGTCGCGATTGAAGTCCTGGACAGAAACTCAATCGCGTGCGTCGAGTCGCAGTACGCCTTCGGACTGGCACAGGACGCTGGCGCGCTCCTGCTCGTCTCGGTTGACGGCCCGGCCGTCGAAGTCGAGCGGGCCTCTCGCCTGGTCGAAGAGATTCTGAGCGCGGGCGGCGGCTACCAGCTCATGCGCGCCGAGAGCCGCGAGGAGGAGGACAGCTTGTGGGACGTGCGGCGCGCGATTTCGCCCGCGCTCAAAAAATTCGGGACGCTGAAGTTTAACGAGGACGTGGTCGTCCCGCGCTCGCGCGTGCCCGAGTTAATCGAGCGCGTCGAGGAGATCGGCCGCCGCCGCGAGACCTTCGTCGTCAACTTCGGCCACGCGGGCGACGGTAACATTCACGTCAACTTCATGTGCGACCGCGAGGACGCGGACGCCGTGCGGCGAGCGCGCGCGGCCGTGCGGGACACTTTCGGCGCGGCCGTAGAACTCGGCGGCACGATCAGCGGCGAGCACGGCATAGGCTACGTCAAAGCGCCCTACCTCGACATGGCGATTGACGCTCCGACCGTCGAGGCGATGCGCTGCATCAAGAACGCGCTCGACCCCAACGGCATTCTCAACCCAGGGAAGATGTTTGTTTGAGTGGTCAGTGGTCGGTGGTCAGTGGTCAGTTGAAAAAACTGCTTCTTACTGACCACTGACCACCGACTACCGACCACTATGATTTCGACACTGATAGAGCTGCAACGGCTGAAGGGCTTGGAGCGCACGGGCTGGATGCTGCGCGGCATCGCGCAGGGCGCGGAGTCCGTGGCGGACCATTCTTATGGCGTCGTGGTGGCGGCGATGCTGCTGGCGGACGAGGTCGCGGCGCGCGGCGTCCGCGTGGACGCGGAGCGCGTCCTGAGAATGGCCGTGGTGCACGACTGGGCCGAGGCGCGCGTCGGCGACATGCCGCGCACGGCGGCCGAGTACTTCGGGAGTGAGGCCAGGAAGCGCGCAGAGGGCGCGGCCTTCAGGGACATGGTCGCCCCCTTCCGGGTCAGCGGGCTCATGGAAAAGTACGTTGCGCTGCACGACGATTACGAGGAGCGCGAGACACTTGAGTCGCGGCTGGTCAAGGCCGCGGACGTGATCGACCTGCTGGTCCAGACGCTCTCGTTCGAGCGTGCGGGCGTGCGCGGGCTCGACGAGTTCTGGGACGGAATCGCCGGGCGCGGCCTCGGCCTCGACGGCGTCGCCGGCGAAGTCGTGAACGAAGCCCTGGGTCAACTCCTTGAGGAGCGCCGCCGCATCCTCACGTCAGACAGTTTTCGGGAGCGATTGTGAAAGTTTATTTACTCAGTCTGGACGGCGGGCGGTGCGTGTTCTATTCGGAGGGGCCGGAGGCGGCAGCGGCAGACCCCGAGGCGGCGGCCCCGCGCGGGGGCTTGCGCGGCTGGGTCGAGCGGAAATTCAAGAGCTTGCAGATTATCCTGACCGAGTCGGAGAAGGGCGTCGGCCTGCGCGTGCGGCGCGTCTGGGAGTGGTTGCAGAAGCGGACTGCGCCGGACGAGCCGCTGCTCCGCGGGCTTCGCGGCACACGAGCCGTCGTGCTTCACCACCCGCCGGCATACACGGAGGAGGAGGCGCAGAATCTCTGGCGCGAGTACCTCAAGGCACGCCAGGGGCGTCACGCCTTCTGGTCCATCGTCAACGCGCTCACCGCGCCGCTGACGCTCGTCCTCACGCCGCTGCCGGGGCCGAACGTCATCGGCTACTGGGTCGTCTACCGCGCCGTCTGCCACTGGCTCGCGCGTCTGGGCGCGCGCAACGCCAAGCGCGGCGAGGTCGAGACGGAGTTTCTTTCGACCGGCGCACTCGACGGCGCGTTCGGCGAGAACGACCACGAACGCATCGCGAGTCTCACCAAGAGCTTCAATCTTTACGGCCTCGAAGCCTTCGTCAAGCGCGTCGCCGCCGAGCAGGCGCGCGCCCGCCGCAAAACTCCGCTCGCCGTGTCATAATACTCAACCAGGGAAACCCTGAATAGTATTAGGTCAAGCAGTTGGAGGGACTATGGGCAAAAAAACCATTAGATCAACCTTCTGTATGCTAGGCGGGCAGAAAATAGACATACAAGAGGCGCTGAGTTTGCGAAATCAAACCGGACGCTCATCCCCGGATTTTCGATGCGAAGGGTGTGGTGAGAGGGTTAGCCCGCATCAAGAAGGCGGAGGCTCAATAGCGCACTTCGAACATCTAAGCAGAAACCCAGCTTGCCGTCTGAGCATCGCGCACGACAGTAGATGATAGAACAACAATCCATGACTCCGCGTTCGTTGACAACACCTAACCCGTTTGCTAGCTTGCTGAGTTTAATTCTGAGCTTTAAGTCGTTATACTTTTGTTGATGCTTAGTTTAGTTTCTCCGGGGAAAAGGCTACGGGCGCGGCCGGCGTGCCTGCTCCTGCTGCTGGCGCTCTGCCTCGCGGCCACGAGCGGCTGTTCCAGCCTGTTCGGCGTCAAGCGGACGGTGAAGACCACGCCGTTGCTCGGGCCGCTCAGGGACGCGACGACGGCCGAGTTGATTGCCGAAGTCAACCGCTACGCCTCCGTGCGCTCGATTCGGGGCAAGATTGACATACAGATCGAGGACACGTCGTTCGCCGAGAGCGGCATCGCCGAGAAGTACCGGACCGCCGACGGGACCGTCTACTTGCAGCGGCCGGGCCAGATTTATCTCAAGATTCAAGCGCCGTTCGTCGGCACGAACATCGCCGAGATGACTTCTGACGGTGAGCACTTCCGCGTCGCGGTTTTGCAGGGCGACGAGAAGTACAAGCGATTCGTCAAGGGCACGAACAACGCCAGCTACCCCAAGCTTGAGATGGACACGGCGGGCTCGAATGCTAAGGGCGGCAAGGGGAAGAACGGCGAGCGCACGGTCAGCACGCTCTCGAACCTGCGCCCGCAGCACTTCACGGACGCGCTCTTAATCAGCCCCGTCCGGCCGCGCACGGACTCGGGCCTGGTCTATGCGCGCAGCGAGTTTTACCAGGAGGAAGACGACACGAGCGAGCGCGCGAAAAAAGGCGAGCGCGTCGTGCGCGGCTACTTCCTGCTGGACGAGCTGTCGCCGGGCGGCGAGACGGGCGCGCGCCTCCTGCGCCGCTTCTGGTTCGACCGCGTCGGCAGCATACGCCTCGCGCGCATGCAGACCTTCGACAAAAACGGGATGCTCGACTCGGACGTGTCTTACAAGCTCCCGAAGAACTTCGGCGAGGACAGCCGCCTGGTGATGCCTTCGCGCGTCGAGCTGACGCGCCCGCACGACCGCTACAAGCTGAGCATCATCTACCAGTCGCCAGAGGCGGTCGTCTTCGACCACGATTACCCGTCGGAAGTTTTCGTCCTCGAAAACAAATGGCAACTGCCCGAGTTCGACCTGGACGCGCGCGAAAAGCAGGAGTCAGGAGTCAGGAGTCAGAAGCCGGAATGACAGGCGGAATCCAGGCGTCAGAATCCAGAATCCAGAATGAAAGGCCGCGGCCCGTTCTTCAGATTTTCTTTTCTTCTGACTCCTGAATGCTGAATTCTGTTTTTATGGACAATCTCATTGCAGCCAACATACGCCAGCGCCCGATTCGCTCGCTCGTGAGCGTGATCGGGGTCGCGCTGGGCGTGGCCCTCGTGATGCTGTTCACGGGGCTGGCGCGCGGGATGTCCAACGACTTGCAGCGCCGCTCGCAGAACCTTCGGGCCGAGATCATCTTCACGCGGCCGGGGACGATGGACAACCTGACCAGCTCGCCCGCCAACCTGAGCACGAAGTACGTGGAGAACTTGCGCGCCGTCGAGGGCGTCGAGTCGGCCGTGCCCGTGATTCGCTACATCTTCCAGGGCGGGGCCGGCTTCGGCTTCGAGCAGGTCGAGGGCGTTGACTGGGAGCCCTTCGCCGCGATGAACGGCCTCGGCCTCACGGAAGGCCGCGCGCCCGTCGCGCGCAGCCCCGAGGCGCAGGAAAGCGAGATGGTCGAGGTCATTATTGACGAGACGAAGGCGCGCAACAGCAGCGTCGGCGTCGGCGGCGTCCTGAAACTCTTCGGCGACATCCCGCACAAGGTCGTCGGCATCTACGCGCCGGAGTCGGGCGCGCGCGTCAAGATGGCGCTCGCCGACATGCAGTACAGGGTCGAGGCTCCGGGCAAGGCGACTTACATCCTCGTCAAGGCCAAGCCGGGCGTGGACGAGCGTGTGCTCGCCGAGCGCATCAGCGCGGACCCCGGCACTTCGGGCAACAAGATTCAGTTCACGCGCGACGTGTTCACGAGCATAGAGAAGAGCATCCCGTACCTGGGGCTGTTCCTGAAAGTGCTGGTCGGCCTGGCGGCTGTCGTGAGCGCGCTCGTCGTCATGCTGGCGATGTACACGACGATCACGGAGCGGACGCGCGAGATCGGAATTCTGAAGGCGATGGGCGCGTCTCGCGGCTTCATTATTGGCACAATAGAGAAGGAGGCCATCTTGATCAGCGCGCTCGGCATCGTCGCCGGCTTCGCCGTCGCCCTTCTGGCGGGCGCGCTGATTAGCCGCACCTACGGCCTCGTCTTCGAGTACGGCTGGAGCTGGGCCGTCGCCTCCGCCCTGATAGGGCTTCTCGGCGGCGCAATCGGCGCGCTCTACCCGGCCGTCCGCGCCGCGAACCTGGACGCTGTGAGCGCATTATCTTACGAATAAGCGGTCAGTGGTCGGTGGTCAGTGGTCAGTAAAAAACTGATTTCACTGACCACTGACCACCGA
>DASWQY010000014.1:0-12292 GCA_036403435.1 Pyrinomonadaceae bacterium | reverse complement strand
CTCTTCGATGACCTGCACCGGCTCGCCCCCTGCGACCGCAAAGTGCGTCCGCAGCACCTCGTGGCGGCGCACCACCTCCGTGAAAGTCCGCCCCAATGCCCCCACGTCCAGCCGCCCCGTCAACCTCACGGCCGCCGGGCTGTTGTAGAACGGCGAGCCTCCCTCCAACTGGTCGATGAACCAGAGGCGCTGCTGCGCGAACGAGGGCCGCAGCCGCCCCGTGCGTGAGACCCGCTCGATGGGCGGTGACACGGCCGAGTCCCCGCTCTTGAGCAACAGTTCGACGCCTTCGGCCAGGGCAGCCACGGTCGGCCGCTCGAAGAGCAGCCGGAGCGGCACCTCTAGCCCGAAGACCTGACGGACGCGGCTGATGAGCTGTGTGGCTAAAAGCGAGTGCCCGCCCAACTCGAAGAAGTTATCTTCGACCGAGACTTGCTCCAAGCGCAGCACCTCCGAGTAGAGGTTAGCCAACAACTCTTCGGCGGGGGTGCGTGGGGCGACTATGTCCGCGCCGGACTCCACTTGCTCGGGCGGCGGCAGCGCCGCGCGGTCAACCTTGCCGCGGCGCGTCAGCGGCAGCGCGGGGAGGATGACGAACGCCGACGGCACCATGTAGTCAGGCAGTTTCTGCGAAACAAATTTCCGCAGCTCGCTCGCCGTCAACGTTGATGCAAATTCATCTGCTCCTCTCTGTTCTTCATCTCTTGCCTTTTGCTTCCGCCTCTCTGCGGCGTACCATTCCGCCACTGCATATAAATTGTAACGGTCCGTATTTTTTAACAACTCATCCTGTTCAAGCACTACACTGTATCCGTGCTCCTCAAGGAGCTTTTTAATGAGTCCTCCGCGTCCTTCATTCGCCGTCCCCTGTTTGTCATGCACCTCCATCACCACCTGCCCGATCCTGGCCCAGTCAGCAGCACCAATCCCGCGCAGTACATCAAGCTCTGCTCGCTGCACATCCACCTTCAGGAGATCGATGAGCTTCACCCCTTCTTCACGGATCACATCCGTTAGAGGCCGTAGCCGGCATTTCTGTTCTGTAGCCTCGAACCGGCCTTCAAGCAGTTCCGAGGCGTATTCCAGTAACTGCCCGGCTTCCGTCACCCCCTGCTGCTGCTCGTTACGCAGATAGTTTTTAATTACTTCCACCTCGTCGGGCGCGTCCGCGTAGCTGCTCTGTCCGCTCATCATCGTGTAGCGCCGATAGTAAGTGAAGGTCTCCGTCTTCTCAGCATCAGACAGCCCGTAGTCGAACGTCTTAACTGCATTGCCGCCGCCTAACCCGGCATTAACCCTCAGCGTCGTGTAGAGCTCAGGTAGCGGCTCGAACGCGTAAATTCTGGCCGCGGGGCATTGGTCGCGGACAAACATCGTGAACATTCCGATGTTGGCTCCAACGTCGAACACGCAGGCATCCGGGGGCAAGCTGATACCGTGCTGGAGATAGACTCGTTTGGTGAAAATCTCTTTGAAGAGGTATTCCGTCTCGTTCCGGTTGTGGTGCGCAATCGTTACGTTGTTCGGTAAGGTGTAGCGAGCGCGCCCGGCGAAATCTACCGCACGTTTTCGTGATGCGCCCTGGTGGTGCTGCCGCGACACGCGCTGTCTGGGTTTTACGTAAGCCACCAGGCGCTTCTGGCCGGGCACGTCCTCACGCGCGACCACCACGGACTGCTCCACCCCCGCGTGCCCGCTCAACGCCGCCTCCACCTCCCCCAACTCGATCCGGTAGCCCCTGAGCTTGACCTGCCCATCTACTCTTCCCAGGTACTCAATCTCCCCACTTGCTTTGTACCTCCCCACGTCCCCTGTTCTATACAGCCGCGTACCTTCATCTCTGCTGAACGGGTGCGGGACGAACCGCTCGGCCGTCAGGTCGGGGCGGTTCAGGTAGCCTCTCGCCAAGCCCTCGCCTCCGATGTAGATCTCTCCGCTGACGCCGACCGGCACCAACTGCTGGTGAGCGTCCAGGACGTAGACCTGCACGTTCGCTATCGGCCTCCCGATTACCCCGCCGCTCTCCTCACTGCTCTCCGCGCCGCCCTCTGTGCCCCGCCCGCGCACCGCGCCGACGGTGGCATCCACCGTGCACTCAGTCGGCCCGTAGACGTTGTAGAACCGGCTCCCGCCGCACTCCCTCATCCTTGCCGCCAGTGCCTCGTCTATCGCCTCGCCCCCGACCAGCACCACCCCCGGCAGCCGCCCCCTGGCGTCCTCCGCCAGCACCTGCCGCAGTTGAGACGGCGTCGTGTCCAGGACCTCCACGCTATGCTCCGACAGGTGGCGTAGCAGCGCCTCCGGCTCGCGCCGCGCCCCCTCGGGTATGAGGCACACAGAGCGCCCGCTCAGCAGTTGGAGCAACTGCTTGACCGAGGCGTCGAAGCTCAGGGGCGCGTTCAGGCTGACGCGCCCGAGGCGGCCGTCCCCGGCGTAGACCGACTGCTCAAGTGCCGCCCAGAGGTTGACGCCCGAGCGGTGCTCGACCATCACGCCTTTAGGCTTGCCGGTCGAGCCTGACGTGTAGATGACGTAGGCCAGGTTCCCGCCGCTGACTTCGATTGTCGGGTTCCAGGCGGCGTGCCCGCTTACTGCCCCTGCGTCCAGGCACAACAACTTCTCCTCGCCGGCAGGCCACAAGCCCATCAAAGCCTGCTTGGTCAGCACCACTCTCGCGCCCGCGTCTTCGAGCATGAAGCGCAGCCGCTCGGCAGGGTACTCCGGGTCGAGAGGCAGGTAAGCGCCGCCAGCCTTCAACACCCCGAGCACAGCCGCCACCATCTCCACCGACCTGTCGAGGCACACCCCAACCACGACCTCCGGCCCCACCCCCAGAGAGCGCAGGTGATGGGCCAGTTGGTTCGCCCTCTCGTTCAACTCGTGGTATGTCGCCTGCTCATCTTCACTAAGGACGGCGATGTTCTCGGGCGTGCGTTCCACCTGTTCCTCGAATAACTGGTGAATGCACCTGTCTCGGGGGTACTCCCTCCCGGTCTCGTTCCACTCCACCAGTAACTGCTGGCGCTCGGCGTCCCCCACCACGGGCAGGCGGCTGACCATTCGCTCGGGCTCTGCCACGGCACCCCCTAAGAGCGTGACGTACTCTTCGGCCAGGCGCTCGACGCCCGCCCGCCCGTAGGTCTGCGGGTCATAGTAGAATTGGAGGCGCAGGCCCGCGCCCTGGCGCTGGCAGGTCAGCTTCAGCTTCTGGCGCTCCGTGCAGCTGTAGAGTTCCGCGCAGGTCGAACGCAGAGTGGCGTGGGGCGACTCCTCGCCCCAGGTCCAAAACTCATAGCCGATAGGAGAACTCGATGGGCTTTGGTCGCCGGGGCTGTGTGCAATCGGGGGCGCGTAGTACTCCTGACGCGTGTGTGAAGCGTGGATTAAGCGGGAAGTATTCTTTAACAATTCATTGAAGAGAGAGTTTCCTTCAATAACATGAGGTATGGGTAGCCACTTCAGATATAAGCCGAGCGACTCGGACATCTCTTCATATTTTCTGCCGTCGAGGGCGACCTGCACTGCAAATGATTCCCCACTCGTCAGCCGCCACAGCAGACTTTGCCAGCAGGCCAGCAGGACGGCCTCCGACGTAATCCCCTGCTGCGCGGCCAGCTTTTCAATCCCAGCCAACAATTCTGGTCCAACCTCCCGACGCACCTCCTCCTGTTCGTAATCTGCCGCCCCCTCGCCACGCCGGCCGCTCTCCTGCGGCAGCCTCGGCTCCGCTAACCCCTCCCATCGCGCCTCCTGCTCGCGCCAGTATTGCCGGCCCTCTTCCTCCGATTCTAATAACTCGTGCTGCCACTCCGAATACTGCACGTACTGGACGACCTCGCGGGACTCCTCTGCCGCGCCCGCCACCGCGGCCCCGTAGTGCTGCCACACTTCCCGCGTCAGGTTCTGTAACGTCCGCACGTCGCCACACAGCGCCGGCACACTGATGACCAGCAGGTGGCGCTCGGCGGCCAACCGCGCCAGCCCGGCGCGCACCACTTGACCCCGCTCGTAATCAAACGGATGCTCGCGCTCGGCCCGCAACAGCGCGGCCAATTCCGGTTGCTCGTCGGCTGCCGGACGCTCGCCCAAGTCGAGGGGATGAAGCCGCAAGGGGCTGCTGCTGCCCACTATGACTTGCAGGGGCAAGCTCATGCCCTCCAACTGCCGAAAGGCTGTCCGCAAGATTTCGTGGCGGTCGATCACTCGCCGGAGGCTGGCTTCCAGCGCCGCTACGTCGAGCGGCCCACTGAGGAGGATGGCACACTGCGAGCGGAAGGCGCGTGAGTGCTGCCGGAGTCGCCAGAGGCGCTGCTGCTGTGGCGAGAGGCGGTAGCCTTCGAGTTCTTCCTGTTTCACTGCTTGTCCCTCTCTTTAACCTTAATCAATATCCTTCGAGTAGAGGTCTGTCATAGCCACCACAATCTTTCTCGGGCCTTCGTACGGCTCGCGCCCGTGAGAGGTCAGCATGTTATCTATTAACAGGACATCCCCCTCCTGCCAGGGGAATCTGACTGCCGCTTGCCGGTACGCCTCCCGAATCTCACTCAGGACCGAACTCTCAATCGGGGAGCCGTCGCCGTAGTAAGTATTAAAAGGCAGGTCGTCAGTCTCGTACTCTGCGAGCAGCGCGTCTCGAACTGCCGGCTCTAAACTTGAGACGTGAAAAAAGGCTGCGTGTTCGAACCACAACGGCTCGCCTGTTTTCGGGTGGGCCACAATTGCTTCAAACACCTGGCGGGTACGAAGACGATTACCCCCTCTCCATTCAAAATCTATCGAAGCCTTTCGGCAGTGAGCTTCAACTTCGGTCCTGTCGGTCGTTTGAAAGGCATCCTCCCACGAAAGGCCGAGGTGGGCAATATAATTTCGGACATACATCACCTTCCTGCTCACGAAACGTTCTCTGAGCTGCGGCCCCAGAGATTTTAAGACCTTGCGGCTGTCGGCGAGCGGGGTCGCGCCCCCTTTGTCCGCCGCCCGCAGACAGAAGAACCAAAGTTTCATCGGCCAGGCACGCGTGTATGACTGCTCATTATGAAACTGGATGGATTGGTCCGCGGGATAATCTGTCGAAGTGTAAATCCCCCGCCGAACTTCCGACCGCGGCGACGAACGCTCCGTGTAATCGAGCAGGTCCGGTGAGACCGCCCTCACCACCTGCTCGAACTCCGCCACCGTCCCGAGACGGAAGCCGCGAAACAGAATGGCCCCGTGGCGCAGCAACTCCGCCTCGATCTCTTCGCGCCGGCCCCGCGCCCAGCCGCTCAAATCCACCCCCTCAGACGCGGCCTCCATCACGAGCGGCAAGTCCTCACCTTCCCGCAACGGCGACATCTTCACCAGCGACGCGCCGGAGACGCTGACCGGCTTGACGGCCCTGAACTTGTCGAATCCTTTAATCATTCACCCTCTGGTCAACGGAATTTCCTTGTCGCCCTCATCGCCCGCGACTGTCTCCTGCCCCAACTCGGCCAGCAGTTCTTCCACCCTCTTACTCTCTCTCCTCCGAATCGTTCTCACCGCCGCGCCTGACGCCTGGTGTGCCGCTTTTCTTTGCTCGACGAGCAGGGCCAGCTCGGCGACGGTCGGGGATTCAAAAAGGGTGCGTAAGGGGAGTTCCACCTGAAAGTCACGATGCACTCGTGACATGAGCTGGATGCCAAGCAGCGAGTGTCCGCCCAGCTCGAAGAAGTTGTCGTCAATCGAAACCCGCGGGACTTTCAGCAAGTCGGCATACATGCCGGCCAGCAACTCTTCGACAGGCGTGCGCGGCGCGACGAGCCCGGCGGCGGATTCGACCTGCTCGGGGGCGGGAAGTGCGGCGCGATCCACTTTCCGATTCGGCGTCAACGGCAGCCCGTCGAGCAGCACAAAACTCGCCGGCACCATGTAGTCCGGCAACCTCCGCCGTGTAAACTCGCGCAGCGCGCTCAAGCCGACCGCTTCGTGCGACCCCGGCACGACGTAGGCGACCAGCTGCTTGTCGCCGGCGGCGTCTTCTCTGGCGACCACGACCGCTTCGCTGACGGCCGGGTGCGAGCCGAGGGCAATTTCGATCTCACTCAATTCGACTCGGTAGCCCCTGACCTTCACCTGATGATCCGCCCGGCCGAGCGGCTCGACGCTTCCGTCCGGCAAGTAACGACCCAGGTCTCCGGTTTTATAGAGCCGGTCTCCGGCGGCTTGTGTGAAAGGATTCGGGATGAACCGTTCCCGGCTCAGGGCTTCGTCGCCCAGGTATCCGAGCGCGAGGTGTGGGCTGCGCAAGTAGATTTCGCCCGCCTCCCCGATGCCGGCCAGTTGTCGCGCCTGATTGAGCACCAGCAACTGAACATCCCGGATGCCCCAGCCGAGCGGGATGGTCTCCTTCCGCAACCTTCTCTGCGCTCTCCCGCCGTCAGAAATTTCCATTCGCTCATTCCTGACGACGTAATAACCGACGGCCCGCTGGGTCTCTGTAGCCCCGTAATAATTAACACACGTCGCCGCGGGTGCCAGCTTTTGGACCAGGGAGACATCTCGTTTCGTGAGCACGTCGCCGACGAAGAAAGCGTAGCGCAGACTCGGGACCTCGCCGCCGGCCCCCTCCGCCGTCGCCTCCGTTAAAAGCCGCCCCATCGCGGGCGTGAGGTGGGCGACGCTGACGCGCTCCTGCTTCATCCAACGGGCCAGCCGGCCGGGCGTCTCGATCACCTCCGGCCCTGGGATGCATATCCGCCCGCCTAACTGAAGGGGCGTGAAAACATCTCTGTGAAGGGGGTCGTGCGAAAGACCCGACAACATGCTGAAGGCGTCCGACTCGTTCAAGTCGAAGGTCTCTTTTAACCAGGGCAGGAAGTGTGTCAGCGAGCCGTGCCGGCCGAGAATCGCTTTGGGCGTCCCGGTCGTGCCGGAAGTGAAGGAGACGTAAGCCAGATCGTCCGGGCCGACATGCACCCCAGGAAGCCCGGACGAGTAGTCGCTCAGGAAGCCCGCCCGCGCGGCCGCCGAGCGGCGTGGGAGTTCGAGGCGGCCGGAGCCGTCGGACTCTAAAAATTCTTCCAGCTCATCCGGCAGCTTCCCGGCCTCACTCAGGACGAGCAATTCTTTGGGCTTCGCGACGCGCAGGTATTCGAGCAGCCGCATATCCGGGTAGCTCGGATCGAGTATCGCAAATCCCGCCCCCGCCTTGAGCACGCCGAGCAGGGCCCACACGAGCGAGGCGCTCCGGTGAGCATAGATGGCGACAATGTCGCCGACCCGGATACCACGGGCGAGCAGGTGGTGGGCCAGTTGGTTGCTGCGCGAGTCCAGCTCCTGATAAGTCCAGGAGTCATCCTCGTCGGCCACTGCAACGGCTTGCGGGGAGCGGCGCGCGTGCTCAGAGAATAATGAATGGACGGACCCGACCCAGCCGTCGTCAAGGGGTTCGGCCGGATCAGGCAGGATGGCCTGGGCCGCGGGGGTGATGAGCGAGAAGCGGGATATTTTCGTATTCGGGTCGCGCGCCACCTGCCGTAAGAGATGCCTGTATTGCTCCAACAGCTCGGCCATTTGATCCCGCGAAAAAAGGTCCGTGTTATAAACCAGCCGGAGAGAGACGGCGTCGCTCAGCTCCTCGACGTACAGCGTCAGGTCGAACTTCGACCCGATGTCAGTCGTGGCGAGATATTCCGCGGTCAAGCCGGGCAGCTCAATCTTCTCAAATTCGAGATTGAGCATGTTAAAGAAGACCTGGAAGACGGGCGTATGTCCCAGGCTGCGCTCCGGCTGTAACTCCTCCAGAACTTTCTCGAACGGCAGCTCCTGGTGTGTGTATGCCCCGAGAGACACTTCGCGCACGCGCCCCAGCAGCTCGCGGAACGAAGGGTCGCCGGATAAATCGCAGCGGAGCGCGAGCGTGTTAACAAAAAAACCGATGAGGCTCTCCAGCTCCGAGCGGTTACGCCCGGCGATGGGTGTGCCGACCACGATGTCGTCCTGCCCGGTGTAGCGGTGGAGCAGCAACTGGAACGCGGCCAACAGCGTCATGAACAACGTGGCGCTCTCTTTCCTGCTCAACTCTTTTAATGACTGGCCCAGCTCGCCGGGTAATAGCAGCGTCCGGCTCTCCCCGCGATAGGTCTGCCTGGCCGGGCGCGGCTTGTCGGCCGGCAGTTGTAAGACCGGCGGCGCATCCCGAAGCTGCCGCTCCCAGTAGGCCAACTGCCGTTCGAGCACTTCGCCTTGCAGCCACTCTCTCTGCCAGGCGGCGTAATCCGCGTACTGGATAGACAAGCCGGCGAGCGGGGCGGGAGCCCCGATGGAGAATGCCTCGTAGAGCGCCTTCATCTCTCTCATCAGCACCAGGATTGACCAGCCGTCGCCGATGATGTGATGCATCGTGCAGAGCAGGACATGCTCTTCTTCACCAACTCTGATTAAACTGACTCGCAGCAAAGGGCCGCGCGCGATGTCGAACGGGCGGTGCGCTTCTTCGGCCGCTAATCGTTGCGCCTCCGCGCCGCGCTCGCCCTCGGCCAGTCCGCTCACATCGACGACCGGCAGGGAGAGCGGCACGGGCTCCGCTATCAACTGCACCAGTTGTTCATCCACGACGGCGACGGTGGTCCGTAGGGCTTCATGCCTGCGAATAATTTCCGAGAGCGTTTGCTCCAGGACACACACGTCCAAGTGCCCCCGAAAGCGCACCGCGGCGTGAATGTTATAAGCGACGTTGCCCGGCTCCATCTGGTCTATGAACCAGAGGCGCTGCTGCGCGAACGAGAGCGGCAGCGGCCGGTCGCGCCTGACGTTTTGAATCGGAGCAATCGGCGCGGCCTGCTCATCACGCAGCGCCGCTTCGACGTGTTCGGCCACGCCGGCCACCGTCGGGGCGGAAAAAAGCGCGCGCAAGCCGACCTCGACTTGAAACACCTCTCGTATCCGTGAAACGATTTTTGTGGCAAGCAGCGAGTGCCCGCCCAGCTCGAAGAAGTTGTCGTGGACGGAGACTCGCGGGACTTTCAATATCTCCGCCCAGGTTCCGGCCAGCAACTCCTCGACGGGCGTACGCGGGGCCAGATGGCCGGCAGACTTTTCGGCCGCCGGCTCAAAGGCGGGGAGCGCCGCGCGGTCAACTTTGCCGTTCGGCGTCAGCGGCAACTCGTCGAGCATGACGAACGCGGACGGAATCATGAAAGCGGGGAGCCTCTCCTGTAAGAAACGGCGCAACTCCCTGGCGGAAGGTGCCCCCTCTTTTTTCGCGACGCAGCACGCCACGATTCGCTTGTCATCAAATTCGTCCTCTTGAATAAATGCCGCCGCCTCTTGCACCGCAGGGTGCCGGCACAAGACCGCCTCGACCTCGCCCAGCTCGATGCGATAGCCACGCAGCTTGACCTGTCCGTCCACCCTCCCCAGAAACTCAATCCGACCGTCGCCCAAGTATCTTGCTCGGTCTCCCGTTCGGTACAATCTGGCTCCTTCATCCGTGGCGTACGGGTGCGCTACGAAGCGTTCGGCCGTCAGGTCGGGACGGTTCAGGTAGTCGCGCGCCAGCCCGTCGCCTCCGATGTAAAGCTCCCCGGCCACGCCGACCGGCACCGGCTGTTGATGTTGGTCCAGAATGTAAACCTGTGTGTTTGAGATCGGCCGCCCGATTGGGACTGAGCTGCTGATTTCCGATTCGTCCGCTATCTGATGGCAACAAGTGAAGGTCGTATTCTCCGTCGGCCCGTAGCCGTTAACGAGTCGCCCGCGCTGCGCCCTTCGCAGAAACTTACGGACGTGTGACACGGACAGCACATCGCCTCCGGCCAGTAGCTGGCGGACGCACTGCAAGTCGTCTAACCGTTGGTCCACCATTTGATGGAACAGCCCGGAGGTCAGCCACAGCGTGGTGATCCGGTAACGCCGAAGCGCCTCGCCCAGCTCCTCAAGCGGAGGGACGGACGGGGGCATGATGACCAGCCTCGCCCCGTTCAGCAGGCAGCCCCATATCTCGAAAGTCGAGGCGTCGAATGTAATCGGGGCGAACTGTAGGAAGACCTCGTCCGGGTTCAGCTCTACGTAGTTAGTCTCTTTAACCAGCCTGACGACGCCGCGATGGACGACGCTCACCCCTTTAGGCTCGCCGGTCGAGCCGGAGGTGTACATCACATAGGCGAGGCTCAAAGCGGCGGCTCCGCCGGCCGGGTTGTGGGTGCTCTCGCGCGCAATCAAAGTCCGTTCCGTGTCCAGGCACATCACCTGCGCGCAGTGCTTGAGCAGCCGTTCGACAAAACGCTCCTGCGTTAGTACCACCTGCACGGCCGCGTCCTCCATCATCCACCTCAGCCGCTCCTCTGGATACTCTGCATCCAACGGCACATAAGCTCCTCCGGCCTTGAGCACCCCCAGCAGCCCCGCCACCATCTCTACAGACCGCCGCAGGCATATCCCAACACGCACTTCCGGCCCCACTCCCATTCGTCTCAATCGGTGGGCTACTTGATTCGCTCTCCGGTTCAGCACCTCGTAACTGACCTGCTCATCACCGTAGATGAGGGCTACGGCATCGGGCGTGCGCTCGGCCTGCTCCTCGAATAATTCGTGGATGCACTTGTGACGTGGGTATGGTTGCTGCGTCTGATTCCACGCCACCAGCAACTGACGGCGCTCCTCGTCGCTCAAGAGCGGCAACCGCGAGAGGCGCTGCCGCGGGTTGGAGACGATGCCCGCCAGCAGGCTCTGGTAATGACGGCTGAGCCGCTCGACCGTCGCGCGCTCGAACAAATCCGCGTTGTAATTGACGGAGATCGATAAGTTCTCGTCCGCTTCGGATATCTCTAAAGTGATGTCGAACTTCGCCAGCCCGCCAGGTGTGACTGTGGAATCTATTAAAACTTGAGGAAGTCGCAGTCTCTCCGCCGGGGCATTCTGTAGGACGAACATCACCTGGAAGAGCGGCGTCAGACTCAGGGAACGCTCCGGCTGTAGCTCCTCGACCAGCCGCTCGAACGGGATGTCTTGATGGGCGTACGCCCCCAGGCACACTTCTCTGACTCTCCCTACTAACTCCTCGAAGGTCGGGTCTCCTGACAGGTCAGTCCGCAGGACCAAAGTGTTGACGAAGAAGCCGACGAGCGATTCCAACTCCTTCCGGGTCCGCCCCGCCACGGCTGTCCCTACTATCACATCTTCCTGAGAACTGTAGCGCATCAGCAGGACCTGGAAGGCGCTGAGCAGCGTCATGAACAGCGTCGCGCCCTGGCGTTGGCTCAACTCTTTGAGCCGCGTCGTCACCTCCTCGTTGACCTCGAAGCTCAGTTGCCCGCCGCGGTAACTCTGCACGCTCGGGCGCGCACGGTCCGTCGGCAGTTCCAAGACAGGCAGCTCGCCGCCCAACTGCTCGCGCCAGTAGGAGAGTTGCTGTTCGAGGACATCACCGCTCAGCCACTCGCGCTGCCAGTGTGCGTAGTCGGCGTACTGAATCGGCAACTCCGGCAGGGGCGAAGGTAGTCCCTGACTGTAGGCTTCGTAGAGCGCGGCCACTTCCCTGACCAGCACGCCCATCGACCACGCGTCACTGACGATGTGGTGCATCGTCAAGATCACGACGTGCTCGTGCTCGCCTGCTCGCAGCACGCTCACGCGCAGCATCGGGCCACGCGACAGCTCAAAGCGATGCTGCGCTTCCTCGCGCGCCAGCCGCTCGACCTCCGCCTCGCGCTCCTCTACCGTCAAGGCGGATAAGTCGCGGGCAGACAGCGCCGGGAGGGGCGAAGCAGGTTGTATGATCTGGGAAGGCGTGCCGTCTATAGCAGTGAAGACGGTACGGAGTGTCTCATGCCTGCAGATAATTTCATTAAAAGCCTGTTCGAGAGCAGCGACATCGAGTTCCCCTGTGAGACGCAACGTGACAGGCATGTTGTAGAAGGCGGAGCCGCCCTCCAACTGATCTATGAACCACAGGCGCTGCTGCGCGAACGAGAGCGGCAACGGCCCCTCGCGTGCGATTCGCTCAAGCGGCGACGCCGTCGAGACAGAGTGTGAGGCATGGAGCAGGGTCTCGACGCCTTCGGCCAGGGCAGCCACGGTCGGCCGCTCGAAGAGCAGTCGCAAAGGCACTTCGAGGCGGAAGACCTGACGAACGCGGCTGATGAGTTGTGTCGCTAAAAGCGAGTGCCCGCCCAAGTCGAAGAAGTTGTCCTCGACCGAGACGCGCTCTACGTGCAGCACCTCCGAGTAGAGGTTAGCCAACAACTCTTCGGCGGGGGTGCGCGGGGCGACTATGTCCGCGCCGGACTCCACTTGCTCGGGCGGCGGCAGCGCCGCGCGGTCTACTTTGCCG
>DASWQY010000013.1:0-61657 GCA_036403435.1 Pyrinomonadaceae bacterium | reverse complement strand
CGCTTGCAGAAGTTCAACGGCGTGCCGGCTGCGACTTTTCACCTGCACTTGAAAGAGTGCGAGTGGCGCTTTAACCATCGGCACGATAACTTGTATCGTGCCTTGTTAAGACTGCTGCGGGAGTACCCGCTTTGACTGTCTTAACTTCATCAGACCCCTGATTTTTATGCTTGCTTTGCGATACGAAGGCGGCCGGCTGGCCGTGGCGGAGAGGGAGAAGCCGCGGGAAGCGGACGAGGCCGTGGTACGCGTGACGCTGAGCGGGATTTGTAATACGGACGTGGAGATCGTGCGCGGCTACGCGGGATTCGAGGGAACCATCGGGCACGAGTTCGTGGGCGTGGTCGAGAGCGCGCCCGACGCGGCGCTCTTGGGCCGGCGCGTGGTCGGGGAGATTAACGCCGGGTGCGGGCGGTGCGCGTTGTGCGAGGGCGGCGATTCGCGCCACTGCCCCGAGCGCACGGTGTTGGGCATCGTCGGGCGCGACGGCGCGCACGCGGAGTTTCTGCGGCTGCCCGTCGTGAATCTGCTGCCCGTGCCGGACGACGTGCCGGACGAGCGCGCCGTCTTCTGCGAGCCGCTGGCCGCCGCCTACGGGATCACGGAGCGCGCGAACGTCTCAGCAGAGACACGCGTCGCGGTGATAGGCGACGGCAAGCTCGGATTGCTCTGCGCGCAGGCGCTGGCGCTCTCGGGCGCGCGCGTGCTCTTAGTCGGCAAGCACACGGAGAAGTTGCGCGTGGCTTCCGCGCGCGGAATCGAGACCGAGACGCTGGACCGCGTGCAGGGGCGCGCGCGCGAGTTCGACGTGGCTGTCGAAGCCTCCGGCTCGGAATCCGGCTTCGCGCTCGCGTTGGACCTTTTGCGCCCGCGCGGGGTGCTCGTCCTGAAGTCAACCTTCCACGGGAAGACGAGTGTTGACTCGGCGCGCATCGTCGTTGACGAGATTTCGGTCGTCGGCTCGCGCTGCGGCCGCTTCGGCCCGGCGCTCGAACTGCTCCGCTCGGGCGCGGTGGATGTCGAAAGTCTCATCAGCGAAGAGTACCGCCTCGCCGACGGCGTCCGCGCGATGCAGCGCGCCACCGAGCGCGGCGTCGTCAAAGTCCTGCTGCGGCCGTGAAGACGAAACGCGGCGGGCGTCCGATTTACCGACAAGACACGAGGAAGATGGATTTGAGTAAAAACGCCAGGGCGGTTTTCGCGCTCCTGTTCGCATTAACGTTAATCTCGTGCGGCAAGCCGCAGCCAGCAACGCCTTCGACCGTCGTTTTGATCGTGCGGCACGCGGAGAAGGCTTCGGACGCCGAGGACAGTCCGCTGACGGAGGCCGGCGCGGAGCGTTCGCGGGCGCTCGTCCACGTGGCCGAGGCCGCGGGCGTGAGCGCCATCTACACGACGCAGTTCAAGCGTAACCGCGACACGGCGCAGCCGCTCTCCGAGCGCCTCAAGGTCTCGGTCACGGAGCTGCCCGTTAAAGATTTACAGAACCCCGGCGACTACGGGAAGACGCTCGCGCGCGACATCACGGAGAAGCACGCGGGGCAGACCGTGCTCGTGGTCGGCCACAGCAACACGGTCCCTCTCATCCTCGAAGCCCTCACGGGCCGGCCCGCGCCCGTTGACCACGCCGAGTACGGCGACCTCTTCATCGTCACAGTCCCACCGTCCGGCTCGCCCGGCTTAATCAAGGCACAGTACGGCGCGGCGGCCGCGAAGTGACGCAGGAAGCCGGAACCACGAAGTAACGCGAAGGGACACGAAACAAGGGCGGACATTTTCGTGCCGTGCGCGTGTGTCTTCGTGGTTCCTGATTTTTGAGATTGGAGAGAACCCCGCGCGCTCGCGCACGCGGTTGTCAACGGCGGGCGCGGCGTGGCATCCTTTGGGCGTCAATGCTACGGCCGGGGAGGAAGAAGTTTGCGAGATGTTCGTGGAGAGTAAGATCAAGACCAGGCTGCTCAGGCGGATGGGCGAGGCGATCAAGGACTTCGGGATGATCGAGGAGGGAGACCGCGTGATGGTCTGCCTCTCGGGCGGCAAGGACAGTTATACGCTGCTCGATTTGCTGCTGGACGTGCGGGACCGTGCGCCCGTCCGCTTCGACATCCTCGCCGTCAATCTGGACCAGAAGCAGCCCAACTTTCCGGCGCACGTCCTGCCGGATTATCTGACGGGCCGCAATGTCCCGTTTCGCGTCGAGGTGCAGGACACTTACTCGACCGTCAAACGTCTCGTGCCCGAAGGCAAGACTTATTGCTCGGTGTGCGCGCGTCTCAGGCGCGGCATCCTCTACGGCGTCGCGGTCGAAGAAGGCTGCACGAAGATCGCGCTCGGCCACCACGCCGACGACATCATCGCGACTTTCTTCTTAAACCTTTTCTACGGCGGCATGCTCAAGGCCATGCCGCCCGTGCTGCGCTCGGACGACGGCCGCAACACCGTGATTCGCCCGCTCGCCTACTGCCGCGAGTCGGATATTTCGGAGTTTGCCGCCGAGAAGAATTTTCCAATCATCCCCTGCGACCTCTGCGGCTCGCAGACGAACCTCAAGCGCGCGCGCGTCAAGCGCCTGATAGCGGAGCTTGAGAAAGAGATTCCGAACGTCCGCAGCTCCATGCTGACCGCGCTCGGCAACGCCGCGCCGTCTCACCTGCTCGACCCGGCGCTCTTCGACTTCAAGAGTCTCGGCTCGGGCACGGGCGATGTCGCGGCCGAGCTTGACCTGGCGCTCGGCCACACGGACGAGGGCTTGCGCCCCGCGCTCGTCTCCATCGCGTAAGAATCACGAATGGCAGCTTCCGCCAAAAAACGCGAACTCGATTTCTCGGCCTTCCCACCCGGCGCGGTCACGGAATACTCGACGCTGCTCTGCCTGGCCTGCATCTTCGACATCTTCACCAAGCAGCTCGGCCTCGCGCCGCGCACCGCCTACTCCGAAATCAAGCGCCACTCGCCGGGCATCGAGGAGCTGACCGCGCCCGAGGCTTCGCGGCCCTACTTCGACAGCGAAGAGAAGAACCCGCGCTGCCCTTACTGCGCCGCGGCGAGGCGCTGGCACGCGCGCTTCGATACCTACCGCATAGAGGGCGGCAGGCAGACGGACGCCGCGCGCCGCGCGCTCGTCAAATCCCTGCCGAAGGCGGAGGAACAGTTTCAAGTCGCGGAGACGAAGTCGGACCGCCGCGCGCTCCTCTTCGAGTGGCTCGACACGATGGGGCGCAACCTCGACTTCGAGGACGACCGCTGGCTCATCGAAGTCGCGCGCGTCTATCTCGAAAGAATCGAGCCGAAGACAAACTGGTCCGAAATCTTCGACGGCCTTCGCGCCGTGCGCCGCTCGCAGCGGCTCGAAGAGGGCTGGGAAAGAGACGGCGACCGGCTGTTCCTCGCGCCCGCGCTCTACAACGACGTGCTGCTCGTGCAGTACCTCGTCAGCCGCTCGCACAAGCACGGCGGGCGCACCTTCGAGGGCCGCCTGACGCTCGTCGAACTCGTGCGCCGGATGCGCTACAGCGGGCACCTGGACGCGCTCGGGTTGACGGAGCGCGACCAGTTCGAGGTGCTCGAAAAACTGGTCGAGCACCTGACGGGCGGCGAGGGGGCGGTCAAGCTCCACTACGTCGTGGACCGCCGCGACTTCCTCGAAAAGGTGAAGACTGTTTACACGCGCTACGCGACGTGATAAACAGCACTGCGGGGAAACGGGTCCGCCCCTCGGTGTTTTCGAGGTCTCTTATTTCTTCCGGCTCCTCAACCAGGGTCGAACATGAAAGAATGCCCAGCTTGCCGACGTTGTTTCCCAGACCACGTCAACCACTGCCCGGACGACGGCGACGCGACGACGTTCTCGATCTCGGGCGAGCCCGTCCTGGACGGCCGCTACCAACTTGAGCGGCGCATCGGCCACGGCGGCATGGGTGTCGTCTTCCAGGCCCGACACATCTTCTTAAAGTCCGCGCACGCCATCAAAGTCATCCTCCCGGACCTGGTCGGCAACGACCCGATGCTCGCCACGCGCTTCCGGCAGGAGGCGATAGCGGCGGCCGCCGTACACCACCAGAACATCATCGCCGTGACGGACTTCGGCGTGGCCCGCGGGACGATGCCTTTCCTCGTCATGGAGTTCATCAAGGGCCGCTCGCTCCACGCGCTGCTCGCGGAAGAGAGGGTGCTTTCGCCCGAGAGGGCTTTGGAGATCATGTCGCCGACCTGCGCCGGCGTGGCCGCGGCGCACCGCCACAACATCGTCCACCGCGACCTCAAGCCCCTGAACATCATGCTGCAATCCGGGATGTCCGTCGGCGAGGGGCTCAAGATACTCGACTTCGGTTTGGCGAAGATCAAGTCCGGCGAGTTGCTCGGCTCGTTCGTGCAGGCGAAGACGAGTGGGCTGATGGGCTCGCCCTTCTACATGGCACCCGAGCAGTGGGGGGACGAAGAGCCGGACGCGCGCGCGGACATCTACAGCCTCGGCGTGCTGCTCTACCAGATGCTCGGCGGCGACGTGCCGTTCAAGGGGCCGTCGCTGCCTTCGATCATGAACAAGCATCTGACGCAGGAGCCGCCGAAGCTCTTGAGCTTCGGCGTGTACATTCCGCCGGCCATCGAGGAAGTGGTACGCGGCGCGCTGGAGAAGAAGCCCGCGAACCGCCCGCAGAGCGTGGAAGAGTTCATCGTCCGGCTGAGGGACGCGACCACCCGGAGCGCGGTCATACGCCAGCACGCTCAAGACTCTCAGCCGGGTTACCGCACGGCCGAGGAGACGCTGCCCGACATCTCGTTCAGGCGGCCCGAAACTCTCGGCGACGCGACCACGGCCAGCCCGCTCCCCGGCGAGCAGCACGGCCTCGGCCTCGAAGAGACGCGGCAGGGTCTGGACGAGCAGGTCGAGCGGCTCGCGCGCGAACTCGCGGAGGCGCAGGCGCGCGCGGAGGAAGCTCGCCTGCGCGTCGAAGAGGCCGCGCGTCGCCGCGCCGAAGAAGAAGCCGCCCGCCGACGCGCCGAAGAGGAAGCGACGCGCAAGCTCGCTGAAGAAGAGGCGGCGCGGCTGCGCGCGGAGGAAGAGGCGCGGCTGCGTGCCGAGGAAGAGGCCGCGCAGGAGCGCGCTGAAGAGGAGGCCGCACGCCAGCGCGAGTTGGAGGCGGCGCGCAAGCGTGCCGAGGAGGACGAGGCGCGACGCCGCGCCGAAGAGGAAGCCAATCGTCTCGCGCTGGAAGTCGAAGAGATTAAGCTCCGCGCCGAGGAGGCTCGCCAGCACGCCGAAGAGGAGGCCAGCCGGAGGGCCGAAGAGGAGACCGCTCGCAAGCTGGCCGAGGCGAAGGCCGAAGAGCTTGAGCTTAAATTTGCGGAGGCCCAGCGTCGCGCGGAGGAAGCGCGCGCGCGCGCTGAAGAAGAGGCGCGGCTGAACCTGGAGAAGGAAGCGGCGCGACGCCGAGCGGAGGAAGAGGCCGCGCGCGAGCGCGACGAGGAAGCCGAGCGCAAGCGCGCCGGGGAGGAGGCCGCGCGTCGCCGCGCCGAAGAGGAGGCCGACCGCCTCGCGCGCGAGATTGCCGAGGCCCAGCGCAACGTCGAAGAGGCGCGTCTGCGCGCCGAGGAGGAGTCCCGTCGGCGGGCCGAAGAAGAGGCCGCGCGTCGCCGCGCCGAGGAAGAGGCGAGCCGCCTCACGCGCGAGGTCGAAGAGGCCAAACGCCTTGCCGAAGAGGTGCGCAGGCTCGCCGAGGAAGAGGCGAGGAGGAAGGCCGAGGAGGAGGCCCGCCGGCGCGCTGAAGAGGAGGCTGCACGGCAGCGCGAGGCGGAGGCGGCGCGCAAGCGCGACGGGGAGGAAGAGGCGCGACGCCGCGCCGAAGAGGAAAGGCTGCGCGCGGCGGCCGTGCCCGAGCCGACGCGCGCGCTCGGCCCCGTCGAGCCGGAGTACGGGGAGGCCACGGTTGACTTCAAATTGGACCAGACGGGCGGGCATCGAGCTTCGGAGCAGCCCGCCGAAGCTGTCCAGACCTTCCACACGACCCCGCGGCTCGACCAGGGAGTTACCCAACAGTTCCAAACTCAGGAGAGCCTCCGGGGCAACCAGACGCGGGGAGATGCCGGGCGCGGGTGGGACACGTCCGTCGCGCCGGGTTTCGAGACGCACTCGTCCGGCGCGCGGCGACAGAAAAAAGGTCTCTCGCGGATTATCCCCATCGCGGCGATTCTCTTCCTCGTCGCGGGCGTCGGCAGCTACGCCCTCTACCGCGCGATGAGACGCACCGAACCCGCGCCGGCGATTGCGGGGAGTCCGGCCCCGACTCAAACGGGGTCGGCGGCCGCGACCCAGTCGGGGATGATTTTTATCGCGGGCGGCACTTTCAAGATGGGGGCGGATGTCGTCAAGGGGACGGACGACGCCACGAAGCAATGGCCCGCGCACGAGGTCGCCGTCAACTCCTTTTACATCGGCGCGACTGAAGTGACCAACGCCGAGTACGCGGAGTTCGTGCGCGCGACCGGCCACGAGCCGCCCGAGGGCTGGCGAGAGAAAAGCCCGCCGCCCGAGCAGCAACGCTGGCCCGTCACGAACGTCAGCCTCGACGACGCCGAGGCGTACGCGGCGTGGCGCTCGCAGCGCGACCATGTTAAGTACCGCCTGCCGGCCGAGGAGGAGTGGGAGTACGCGGCCCGCGGCGGCGCGCGCGCCTACAGTTTCCCGTGGGGCAACGACTGGTTCGAGGACCGGGCTAACCTGGGGACGGGCGCGGGCAAGAAAGTTGACTTCCCGAAGCCCGTCGCCTCCTACCCGCGAGGGGCGACGCCGGACGGCGCGCTCGACATGATCGGCAACGTCTGGGAGTGGACCTCCTCGCGTGCCTCTTACTATCCGGGCAATAAAGCGCAGCTCGCGCCGGGTGATGAAGAGACAATCGTCATCCGCGGCGGCTCACACCAGAGCCTCTACGGCAAGGCCGTCGAGAACCGCGGCGGCAGAGAATTCCCCGCGACCTTTCGGGTCTGGGTCAAGCGAGACGCGAAGGACGACACGCTGGGATTCAGGCTCGCGCGCGACGGCTCGGGGCAGTAGGTCTCCGAAGTTGTGGTCCAGCGCAGCGGCGTAGGCCGCGGGAATAAATTTCTTGACAAACGGCGCGGGCGCAGTTTAATTTCCTCGCTCACTCAGGTTCTTTTTTAGTGCAAGTTTCGGGTTCCTCGCAATCTGTTGAATCTCTTTCACGAAACGCGGCTGGCTGTTGGCGACAACCTCGAACGCGCCGCTTCAGTTTGTCGCCGCAGTCTGTAAAGTCCAGTTCTCCACACGCTCGTCCTGCAAAAGCGTAAGGCCGCCCCACGTTGTCTCTTCTCGGGTCAACCTCCCCGGCTGACCCGCGTCCCACAGGAGGAAGGCTCATGACCCGCGACCATCACAACACCGTGCGAAGCTGTTTCTCTCTCGTCCTCTTCGTCCTCGCCTGTCTCGCGCTGGCGGCCCCGGCCGCAGCCCAGAGTGAAACCACCGGGGCGTTCCTCGGCGAGGTGGTGGACGCCTCGACGGGAGCGCCGGTCGCGGGCGCGGTCGTGCAGTTCACCTACACGGTCAACGGAGTCCAGAACGCCAAGATCACGGACGGCAGCGGCCGTTTTCAGCAGGGGCTGCTCGGCCCCGGCGAGTACGTCATCAAGATTTCCAAGCCCGGCTATCAAACTCAGGAGTTGGCGCGCGTAGTCTACGCCACGCAAAGCAACGTCGTCCTCCCCCCGGTCAAGATGGAGACGGAGAGGGCCACGCCGACGCCCACGCCCACGGCGGCCGTCACCGGGCCCGGCCCGACGCCCTCTCCGACGCCGTCCGCCGCGCCCGGCGGTGGGGACGATTTCAGAATCGCGATTAACAGGACGGACGGGCGGCGCGGCGGCGCTTTCACCGACACAGAGGTTTCCACTTTGCCGCTGGGCGGGACGACACTGACGCGCACGTTCGACAAGCTGGCGCTGCTGCTGCCGGGCGTCGCGCTGCCGCCGCAAACCATCGGCAACATTGCCGGGCCGGGCGTCGGCGCGGGCGTCGGCTCGGCCGGCCAGTTCAGCGTCAACGGCCTGCGCTCGCGCGCCAACAACTTCACCGTTGACGGCTCGGACAACAACGACGAGGACATAGGCGTGCGCCGCCAGGGCTTCCTCGCGCTGGTCCCGCAGCCCATCGAGTCAATTCAGGAGTATCACGTCACCACGCTGCTCGCGCCCGCGCAGTACGGGCGCAACCTCGGCGCGCAGGTCAACGCCATCTCCAAGTCGGGCGGCGCGAGCACGCACGGCACCATCTTCGGCCTTTTCAATTCGAGCCAGTTGAACGCGCGCAACTTCTTCGACGCGGCGAGCGGGGCGACGAGCAGCCCGCTCCAGGGGCGCGCACCTGACGGGACCGCGAGAGACGTTTTTATTAACGGCCAGCAACAATTCGTCTCCAACGGGGCGGCCGGCCGGGAAGACTCGTTCACGCTCGGGCAGGGCGGGTTCGCCTTCGGCGGGCCGCTCGTGCCGGAAGAGCCGGGCAGGCCCGGCCGGAGCATGTTCTACTTCATCTCGGCCGAGGGCCAACTCCTGCACGCCACGAAAGAGGTCAACTTCGCCGTGCCGACGGTGGCCCAGCGCGGCGTGTTCGGGCGCGGGGCCGTAGGAGCTTCGACGGTCGGCAACAGCCCCATCTTCCCGGCCAACGTCGCCGGCAACGCGATCTTCAGTTTCTTCCCCTTCCCGAATAACCCTTCGGGCATCTACGGGGCAAACACGCTGACGCAGGAACTGCCCGCCGACGGCGAGGGCAAAGTGATTTCCGGCAAGGTTGACGCCAACTTCCGCGTGCGCGAGCGGCAACAGTCTTTCACCGCGCGCTACAACTTCACGGACGATTGGCGGGACATCCCCGTCACGGGCGGCGCGCTCTTCTCCAGACTGCGCCCGCGCGTGCGGACGCAGAACCTCTCCACCTTCCTGAACAGCGAAATCTCAGGCCCGAACGCCGCCACCTCCATCTACAACCAGCTGCGCGCCTCCTACGGGCGGACCCGCCTGATCTTCGACGAGGGCGGCGACAGCACGGGCTTCCTGGTCCCGAGCAGCGCGGGCGGCCTGCTCAGCCCCGATGAGCAACAATTTCTCATCAACGCGCCGATGCTCTTTAACGTCACGACGCCCGGCTCCCCCACCGTCCAATTCCTGCGCGCGCCCGGCCTCACGGCCGAGAACTTCATCGGGACCTATGGCCTGTTGCCGACCGCCGGCCCCTTACTCAACATCTTCAACACCTACTCCAACCCCTTCGGTTTCGGCTTTAACCCGGTGGGCCAAATCTCCATCGCCGGTTTCAGCCCCGTCGGGGTGGATGTCTTCAACTTCCCGCAGCGCCGCGTCAATAACACTTACCAGTTGGCCGATGTCGTGACCGTGGGCCTCGGCAAACACGGCGTGGCCTTCGGGGCCGACATCCGCCGGACGGAGTTGAACAGCCGGCTGCCGCGCAATTCCAGGCCGCTGATCACCTTCGGAGCCGCGCCCAATTTCTTCGGCCCCAACCTCGTCGAGCCGTCCACACTGGCCGCGCTTGGAGCGCCGAGCGGCGTCTTCCAGACGCTCACCACGGGGAGCGATTCCACCATTCACCTGCGTTACTACCAGTACGACTTTTTCGGCCAGGACGAGTGGCGCATCCGGCGCAACCTGTCGCTCTCTTACGGCCTGCGCTACGAGTACAACACGCCGCCGCGCGAATCCAACCAGCTCATCGAGAGCACGTTCAACAGCGCGCAGCTCACGACGGTCGGCCTGCAAAACTTCGTGGCGGGCCGGAGCGGCATTTTCGATCCCGACCGAAACAACCTGGAGCCGCGCCTCGGCATAGCGTACGCGCCCGAATGGTTCGGAGCGCGCCACTCGACGGTGCTGCGCGCCGGCTTCGGCATCTTCCACGACCAGATTCTGGGGGCGGTGGTCAGCCAGTCGCGCAACGTCTTCCCCACGTTCCTGACCTTCAACTTCGCCGGCGGCTTGCCCGACCCCGCCGCCGGGTTCCCGCCGCTGTTTGCTCTCCCGCCGGGCACGTTCAATATTTTCACCCCGTTCAACGCCTTCATCTCGTGCACCGGCGGCCCCTTCGGCGTCCCCCTCATCGTGCCCGGCACCCTCAACCGGCTCAACCCCGCGGTCCCCGTGGGTTGCGTCGTTGACGCGACACAGAACACCGTCCCCGCCGACTTCAACGCCACGCTGCCCGCGCGCACTCTGGACACCCCGGAAGCCTATCACTACGCCTTCACCTTCGAGCAGGAACTGGGCCAGAACATGGTCGCCTCCGTCGCCTACGTCGGGACGCAGGGGCGGCACCTGCTCCGCCTGACGACGCCGAATGGAGGCTCGAACCTCACCCTCAGGACCACTAATTTCTTAGCGCCGACCAGCCCGCTCTTTTTCCCCTTCCCGATTGCGACGGGCGTGGCCGAGCGCGTCGCGCGGCCCAACGCGCTCGCCGGGGCCGTCAACATTTACGAGTCTTCGGCCAACTCGCGTTACGACTCGCTGCAAGCGCAACTGCGCGGGCGCTTCTTCCGCCGCCTGCAATACCAGGTGAGTTACACGCTCTCGAAGGCGACCGACGATGTCTCGGACGTTTTCGACCTCGCGGGTGCCTCGGCCCTGCCCCAGGATAGTTTCGATCTGAGGGCGGAGCGCGGCCCGTCTAACTTCGACGCGCGCCACCGCTTCTCTTACAACTTCATCTACGATTTCCCGAACCCCGGCGACGGCCGCTCCCGCCTCTACCGCTCCTTCCTCGGCGGGCTGCAAATTGCCGGCACGGGCACTTTCCAGACCGGGCAGCCGTTCACCGTCAACACCATCTACGACGTGAACCTCGACGGCAATCTCACGGACCGCTTAAACAGCACGGCCGGCATCGAGCGCACCGGCGACCGCCGCCAGCCGCTGCGACTGACGGTTGACCCGGCGACGCTGCGGGCCGCGCTCGGCCAGAACGGGCAGGTCGGGCGCAACACCTTCCGCGCCGGAAATATTCTGGAATTGGACCTGGCCCTCATCAAGCGGTTCGCGATTACAGAGCGCCAGGGCCTGATCTTCAGGGTGGAGGTTTTCAACTTCATCAACCGGGCCAATTTCGGCGTCCCCGTGCGGTTCCTTGAGGCTCCGGGTTTCGGCCAGGCGACCGAGACGGTGACGCCGGGCCGCCGCATCCAGTTCTCTTTGAAGTATGACTTCTAGCCTGAGTTTCTAAGGCGCAGGCGGGGCGTGCTAAGCTGTCGGCCGCAAACTTGGCGCACCTCGCACGTCGCCCCGCCGGAGATGTCTCCCGAGTTCTCAGTTTGACCGGAGTTTTAGTCGTGAGTTCAAGGCCCAGACCGCGAGCACTCTTAACCCTGTCGCTCTTCGCCACTATTTTTGCCTGCGCGGGCGGCCGCGCGCAGGACATCGAGACCGGCAGGAGCCGGCCGGATTTGACCGGCGGCGCGGCGGCCACCCGCCCGTCCAACGCCAACCCCCCGCGGCAAGTCTACGTGCGGAGCACGCGCGTCGTCACCGTCACGAAGAAGGTCATGGTCACGCCGACCACGGGCACGCTCTCGGTGGCCTCCTCCGAGCCGAACGCCTCGGTCCTCATAGAGCCGAAGCAGGGGGGCGGCGAGGGGCAGGTCGGGACGATCCCGCCGGGCGAGCGCGTCTTTATTTTTAACGACCTCAAGCCGGGGCTTTACCGCGTGGCGGCGAGCCTCGACGGTTACGAGCCGGCGGAGAAGGACGTGACCATCATTCGCAACAGGCCGGCCTCCGTGACGCTCGAACTCAAACCCGTCACGCAAAGCGTCGCCGTCAACACGAACGTCAAGGCGGGCGAGATCAGGTACGCGCCCGTCGAGGCTTACAAGGACCCGCGGACGGGCGAGACCAGGTACAACCCCAGGGGCGCGACCATCGTGGTCCCCATCCAGAACGGCCGCGCCGTCCTCGCCAGCCTGCGCGCGGGCATCTACGGCGTGGACATCAGGCCCGACCCGAACGAGGTCGGATATCAAACCCTGCTCGGCACGGTCACGGTCCCCGGCAAGGAGAGCATCACGGTCGAGCTGGAGCACCGGCTCAGCACCAAGACCTTCACGGCCGGGTGGACGCCCGACGAGTGGGAGCTGCCTCCCAACTGGCGGATCGCTTCGAGCCTGCTCTCGGTCAACGGCAGCGGCGTGGCGCTCGTCCGCGACCAGAGTTTCCGCTACTACGCCGACTTCGACCTCGCGAGCGACGTTCGGATGACGAACGGCGTCGCGGTCTCTTTCGCCCTGCGCGCGGCGGACGCGAAGAACTATTATCTGGTCCAGGTGACCGGCGAGAAGGCCGAGTATCCTTACCTGCTCCGCGGCTTCGTCGTCAGGAACGGCGTCCCGCAGCTCTTGCAGTCAATCCCGATTCGACACTTCGCCTCAACGATTCAGCCGAAGCAGTTCTTCAAAGTCCACATCAGGGTGACGGGCAACCAGATGAAAATCTCCATCGAGGACAGCCAGACCGGCCAGTCCCTGCCCCTCGGCGTGCTGACGGATACTTACCAAACGTTTCGCACGGGCGCGCCCGGCATCGCCGCCGACGCGAACGAGCGGAGCGACTACGGGAGTTTCGTGGTCTGCTCTCCCGAATGCCCCCAGTCGTAAGCTTCACGGATACTACTTTGGCGACTAAGTGAGCAAGGCGGTCTCACGCAAAGGCGCAAAGACGCCAAGAAAGCACGCAAGGTGAAGAAGCACTCAACCTCTTTGCGTTCTCCTTTGCGCCTTTGCGCCTTTGCGTGAGACTCCTTTTCAAACCGAACCACTACCTTACGTGTAGTTAACTTGACAAGCGCACGCGCGGTCATTAAGCTGTGCGCCCTTTTGGAAAGCGGGACTCGCTGCCGGTCGCCCAGACTTACCTCGGGAGAACCCCGTTTTAAGCCTCGCTGACATACGACCACACCGCTCAGGCACTGCTTGGAATTCGCCGGTGAGAAGTCAGTAAAAAAGAGTGCTCCGGGTAAAGGGCTTTTCGCATTCCCCGCCCGGCGTCTTCGTCGAGCAACATTCGTTAATAACCCCCAAGACGGAAAGGAACTCAACCCCCATGAAGAAGTTTTTCACTCTCTTTGCCGCCCTCTGTTTCGCGGGCGCGCTCTCCACTTCGGCGCGCGCCGCGACGACCTGCACTTTCACGACCTCCGGGACGACGATGACTCTGAACGGCAGCTGTACCACAGACGCGAGCATCGTCGTCCCCAACGGCTTCACGCTCGACGGCGCGGGCTACACCATCACGGCCATTGATCCGCCGGCCGGCCACTTCGTCGGCGGCGTCATACAGAACGGCGGCGGAAGCGCCAACGTCACGAACGTCGTCATCACGGCGAGCGGCCTCTCGGACATTTGCGACGCCGGCGCGAACCGCCTGCGCGGCATCCTGTTCGACACGGCGTCCGGCTCGATTAGCGGCGTGCAGGTGGTCAACCTCAACCAGGGCGCGAGCGGCTGCCAGGAAGGCAACGCCATCGAAGTCCGTAATTTCACGCCCTCGGCCGCGACCTCGCGCGTGCGCGTTGACGCCAACACGGCGAAGAACTATCAGAAGACCGGCATCATCGCCAACGGCAACGTGGACGCGACCATCACGGACAATACGGTTGACGGCGGCGGCCCCGTGGGCTACATCGCGCGCAACGGCATTCAGGTCGGCTTCGGCGCGACCGGCATGGTCAAGCGCAACACCGTCACCGGCAACTCGTACACGGGCCCCGGCGCTATCGCCTGCGGCGTCCTCGTCTTCAGCGACCAGTCGGCGGGCGACCCCCTCAGCGTCGGCACGCAGGTCATGCAGAACACGATCAGCGAAAACGACGTAGGCGTCCTCGCGGAGCAGTACGGCCTCGACGGCTTCTCCGCACCCGCGGCGCAGACCAACGTCAAGATCACGAACAACGTCATCAGCAAGACGGGCGTGACGAACGGCTACGTCTATCAGGCGGGCGTGGCCGATATCGGCAACAACGACAAGATCATCTCCAACCGCATCTCGGGCGCGGGCTACGATCCCAACACGCTCCCCGGCTCGACCTTCGCGGTTGACGCGGACCCCTCCTTCACCAACCGCCCGAAAGTCCACGCCAACAAATAGCCGCCGAAACGAGAGCGGTTTGCGATTGAGCGTGCCCGATAGGAAATTTCACGCAAAGGCGCGAAGGAACCGTGACTCTTTTCTTCGCGCCTTTGCGCCTTTGCGTGAGACGCTTTCTTCATTGCTCCGGCCTACCCGAAATCTTCCGCGACGAACGAGTAGAGAGCGGCGTCCTGCGGTCGGCCGCTGACGAGGAGGCGCTGGCGCAAGGTTCCCTCGCGCGTGGCCCCTGCCTTTTCGGCGACGCGCTGGCTGGCGTGGTTGCCGATGGCCGCGAGGATTTCGATGCGCTGAAAGCCGAGTTGTTCGAGGGCGAAGCGCGCCGCGAGACGCGCGGCCCGCGCGGCCACGCCGCGGCCCGTCTGGGAGGTCCTGACCCAGTAGCCCAGATTGGCACACTGGTGAATCCGGTTGATGAAATTCAGCCCGACGCCGCCCAGGTAGTTTCCCCCCCCGGCGTCGAACACGCCGAACGCGTAGCCCTCGTCGTTTCGCCAAGCCTCTTCACGCGTCATGACGAAAGCAGTCGTCTCCTCGATGGTGTAATCGGCGTGACACCAGGGCAGCCACGGCGAGACTTCGGCGACGGACTCGCGCACGGCCTCGTACATCGCGCGGATGTCTTCGGCGCGGTAGGGGCGAATCAGAATTTGGCCGTCGGAGAGCCCGTTCATCGCGCCGACAATCTTACCACCGAAGGCCGCGCGAAATAGTCGCGGGCGCTCGACAAAGCTGAAATCGTTCTGATTATCGGCTGGCCCGCCCTCCATCTTCTCTTTGCCGCGCTTCTCCTGTTATACTGGCTGGCCTCCCTTTCGCGCCGGTGTGAGACGGGTCCGGCCCATTCGGGACCGGGCGCGAAGTTTGATTGATTGCCTTTACGTTTTTCCAAAGGTGGTGTGAGTGATGTACGAGCTTCCCAAAGATCAAATGAATGGTTCGGAGCGCGCCATCCTGCGTAAGCTGCGCGTGTGGATCGTGGCGCTGGCCGTCGCCTGCCTGGTCGTCGGCATCGGCCTCGGCGCGATCCTGACGGGGCGGCCCGCGGTCGCGCAGAACGACCTGGTCTCGGGCGCGGCGCGAGCCCCCGAGGCGCTCTCGGCCTCGTTCGCCGAAATCGCCCGGCGCGTCGAGCCCGCGGTCGTCAACATTGACACCGTGACGGCCGCGCCCGAGATAGCCGAGCGCGACGGCGACGAGGGCGAGGACAAGGACGACCCGGCCGCGAACAACCCACTCCTCGACATGCTGCGCCGCCAGGCCAGAAGGCCCGCGCGCGGCGTGGGCTCAGGCTTCATCGTTGATCCGAAGGGCTACATCCTGACCAATCAGCACGTCGTGCAGGGCGCGACGCGCATCACCGTCCGGCTGCAATCGGGCGAAGAGTTTCGCGGCACCGTCAAGGGCATAGACGAGGAGACGGACGTGGCGGTCGTCAAGATCGACGCCCCGCGCGACCTGCCGACCGTCAAGCTCGGCAACTCCGACGAGGCCGAGGTCGGCGACTGGGTGCTTGCCATCGGCTCGCCCTTCGGCCTGGACCAGACCGTCACCGCCGGCATCATCTCCAAGAAGGAGCGGCAGGCCGCGCCCTTCACCAGCTTCCAGCAGTTCCTGCAAACGGACGCAGCGATTAACCGCGGCAACTCCGGCGGCCCGCTCGTCAACATGCGCGGCGAGGTCATCGGTATGAACTCGCAGATTGCGACCTCCACCGGCGACTACAACGGGATAGGCTTCGCGCTCCCCTCGAACGAGGCGGGCTTCGTCTATCAGCAGATCATCTCGGGCGGCAAGGTGCGGCGCGGCTACCTCGGCATCTTCCTGGATTCGGTCAGGCCCGAGTTCGCGCGCGTGTACGAGTTGCCCGACACGAAGGGCGCGATTGTCACGGACGTGCGCGACCAGACGGGTCCGGCGGGCAAGGCCGGCATCCTCGCTAACGACATCATCGTCGAGTACAACGGCCAGCCCATCCAGAGCGCGCAGGACTTGATTAACAAGGTCGCGAGCACGACCGTCGGGCAGACGGTGACGATGACCTACCTGCGCGACGTGAACGCCAAGCTGGAGAAGCGCACGGCGAGCGTGACCATCGGCGAGCGGCCCACGTCGCTCGCGCCGCACGACGAAGACGACGCGCCCGTCGCGCCGCCCGCGAAGGACCAGCCGCAGCCCGAAATCAACCGCCTGCGCCTGGGCGTCACGCTTCAGGAGCTGACGCCGCAGTTAGCCAACGAGAGGAAGCTCGTGGGCGTGCGCGGCCTCTACGTCAAGGACATAGACCCGAGCGGCATCATCGCCGACGCGCGCCCGCGCTCTCTGGCCGAGGGCGACGTGGTGCTTCGCATCAACCGCGTGTCCGTCAACACGCTTGAGGAGTTCGAGCGCATCGTCAACTCGCTCAAGTCCGGCGACGCCGTCGTCCTCAACGTCGCCCGCTACGACCGCGACGTCGGCCGCATCGTGCAGCGCGTCGTGCAGTTCACTTACCAATAGTGGCCGGTGGTCAGTGGTCGGTGGTCAGTTAAAAACAAGCGGTTGTTTTTCTGTTCACTGACCACTGTCCACTGCCCACCGACCACCGACCACTTCCTTATGGCACAAGCGAAAAAAGCTCTCGGTAAAAAGAAGAGCCGGAAGACTGAGACCCGCCCGGCGACGAAAACCTATCACAACTACATCGGCGGCCAGTGGGTCGCGAGCGCCAGCGGGGAGTGGTTCGAGAACGCGAACCCCGCGGACACGCGCGACATCGTCGGCCGCTTCCCGCTCTCGACCGCCGATGATGTCGGCAAGGCTGTTGACGCCGCGCGCGACGCCTCCGACCGCTGGCGGCGCACGCCCGCGCCGCGCCGCGCCGAAATCCTTTTCCGCCTCGGCGAGATTCTCATCCGCCACAAGGACCGCTACAGCGCGGACATGACGCGCGAGATGGGCAAGGTCTTGAAGGAGACGGGCGGCGACGTGCAGGAGGCGATTGACTGCACGTACTACACGGCCGGCGAGGGCCGCCGCCTTCACGGCTTCACGACGCCCGCGGAGATGCCCGACAAGTTCGCCATGTGCGTGCGCCAGCCCGTCGGCCTGTGCGGGTTGATTACGCCGTGGAACTTCCCGATGGCGATTCCTTCGTGGAAGCTCATCCCGGCGCTCGTCTGCGGCAACACCGTCGTCATCAAGCCGGCGGAAGACACGCCGCTCTCGACCTACAATTTAGTCAAAGCATGTGAAGAGGCGGGCGTTCCTCCGGGAGTCGTCAACCTCGTCACCGGCTACGGCGAGACGGCGGGCGCGGCCATCACGAACCACCCGGCTTTGCGTTTGATTTCGTTCACGGGCTCGACCGAGACAGGGCGCATCGTCGCGTCGGCGTGCGCCGACCGAAACGCCATCTGCTCGCTTGAGATGGGCGGCAAGAACGTCATTATCGTGATGGACGACGCGGACATTGACCTCGCAATCGAGGGCGCGGTCTGGGGCGCGTTCGGGACCTCGGGCCAGCGATGCACGGCCTCTTCACGCATCGTCGTCCACAAGAAAGTTTACAAGCAGTTCTCTAAAAAACTGTCGGAGCGCGCCCAAGCCTTGCGCGTCGGTAACGGCGCGGACCCTGGCGTTGACATGGGTCCGGTCATCAACGCCGACGCCGTGCACAAGATTCTCGGCTACGTCGAAATCGGCGAGCGCGAGGACGGCGCGAAGCTCGCGAGCGGCGGCAAGCGGCTGACGAAGGGCGAGCACGCCAACGGCTACTTCATCGAGCCGACCGTCTTCACAGACGTAGCGCCCGGCATGCGCATCGCGCAGGAGGAAATCTTCGGCCCCGTCACGACCGTCATCCCCGCAGACTCTCTCGAAGAGGCCGTCGAGATCGCCAACGGCGTGCGCTATGGGTTGTCCGCCGCCATCTACACGCAGGACGTGAACCGCGCCTTCCGCGCCATGCAGGAGATGTACACGGGCATCTTCTATGTCAACTCTTCGACCATCGGCGCGGAAGTCCACCTGCCCTTCGGCGGCACTAAAGCCACCGGCAACGGCCACCGCGAGGCCGGCACGCAGGTCCTGGACATCTTCACCGAATGGAAGTCAATCTACGTTGACTACAGCGGCAAACTCCAGCGTGCGCAGATTGATTTAGAAGAGAGCGCGGATTGACGCGGGCGATAAAAGAATGGCCCGAGTTCAACGAGCACGGCGATCTACCTGCTGGCATTTATCAGGCTACCCTGGCCCAGGTTATTGAGCATTTCGGGTCAGGAACGCCGCAACGTCGAATCGTCGCCCAAAGACTAACTCGCATTTACGACTTAGCGCACGGCACAGGTCAAGTGGCACGAGTTATCATCTACGGCTCATTCATTACGGCCAAGCCGTCGCCGAATGACGTTGACATCTTTCTGCTGATGGATGACGCGTTTGATAAAACAGAAACGTCTGGTGAAACGGCTGCGATCTTCGATCATTTGACGACAGAGAATAAAATCGGGGCGAGTGTTTTCTGGATGCGGCGCTTATCAGTTCTGGACAGTGAGCCAGAATTGATTGAGCATTGGCAAATCAAACGTGACCTAACCAAGCGCGGAATTGTTGAGGTAATAGGCCGTGATTAAGAATGACCTTGAATTACAAGCAATGTTGGAGCGAATCCAATATTTTCACCGGATGGTCGCCCATTTACGCAAGACCGAGACCAACCCGGTCAATTACAAGGCATCAGCGGGCGGCTTTCTGGCCGAAATTGATCGGATGAATCTCGAAGTAAGTGAGTATTTGATGTTCCACCCTAGCGAAGTTCAAGAGGAACTATTGCCCACGGGAACAAGTTGACGGGAGGGCAACGGTTTATTGTGCCGCGTGTCGATCGACGTGGGTAAAGTATCGAATAAAGTTCGCGGGCGAGTCGTCGAGCTGGCGCTCAGTTCTTAAACTCTTCCCGACTGATTGGAGAATCAACAGTGATCGTCGGACTGCCGAAGGAAATCAAAGATAACGAATACCGCGTGGGCCTCACCCCGGCCGGCGTGCGCGCTTTGACGGACGCGGGGCACAGGGTCGTGGTCGAGCGCGGCGCGGGCGAGGGCTCCGGGTTCGAGAACGATTTGTACGAGCGCGCGGGCGCGACCCTCCTGGATTCGCCGGACGCCGTCTGGGCCGAGGGCGAGATGATCGTCAAGGTGAAGGAGCCGATTGCGCCCGAGTACCCGCGGATGCGCGAGGGCCAGTTGCTCTTCACCTACCTGCACCTCGCGCCCGACCCGCAGCAGACGCAGGCTCTGCTGAAGAACAAAGTCACGGGCATCGCCTACGAGACGATCACTGACCGGAAGGGGACGCTGCCGCTTTTGACGCCGATGTCGGAGGTCGCCGGGCGCATGGCCGTCCAGGTCGGCGCGACGTACCTGGAGAAGATGAACGGCGGGCGCGGCATCCTTCTGGGCGGCGTGCCGGGCGTGCCCGCGGCCCACGTCGTCATCATCGGCGGCGGGGTCGTCGGCACGAACGCCGCGAAGATCGCCGTCGGGATGGGCGCGAAGGTCACCATCATTGACAACAACCTGGACCGCCTGCGCGAGCTGGACGACATCTTCCTCTCGAAAGTCTCCACACTCGCCTCCTCGGCCTACATGATTCACGACGCCATCTCGCAGGCCGACCTGATCGTCGGCGCGGTGCTCGTCCCCGGCGCGGCCGCGCCGAAGCTGGTCACGCGCGGCATGCTCAAGGACGTGCCCAAGGGCGCGGTCATCGTTGACGTGGCCGTGGACCAGGGCGGCTGCATCGAGACGACGCACCCGACGACGCACTCGAACCCGACCTTCTACGTCGAGGACGTGCTCCACTACTGCGTGGCGAACATGCCGGGCGCAGTCCCGCGCACTTCGACGTTTGCGCTGACGAACGCCACGCTGCCCTACGCGCTGAAGCTGGCTAACAAAGGTTTCCTCAAGGCCGTCACGAGCGACCCCGGCCTCAAGGAGGGCGTCAACACGCACGCCGGCCACCTCACCTACGCGGCGGTCGCCACAGACCAGGGACTCCCCTACACCCCGCTCGACGACCTGATCAGAATTAAAAATTAAAAATTAAAAATGCAAAATGGAAGACGAGAGCCGCGCTCTTTATCTTCCATTTTGCATTTTTAATTTTTAATTCTTCAGGCTGCTTTGAGCAGCAGCCGCGCCAGGCAGCCCGTGAGTTCGTCGGGGCGCACGGGCTTGGCGAGGTAAACGTCCGGGCGGTCGGCGGCGTCGCGGGCGGCGTCGGCGCGCTCGAACCCGCTCAGGAGGACGACGGGCAGGCGCGAGAGCTTCGGGTGGTGGCGCAGGAAGCGGCACAACTCGTAGCCGTTCAGGTGCGGCATGATGGCGTCCGTCACGACGGCGTCCACGGCCGAGGTGAGCGCAGCCTTCATCGCCTCAAGGCCGTCCGAGGCGCTCAGCACCGAGTAGCCCGCGCGCTGCAAAATGACTTCCAGGTAACGACGTATCGAGCGGTCGTCTTCGACTATCAGGATCGTGCCGCGCGTCGCGCGAGTCTGTGAGACGGGGAGAGTAACCGGCGTGCCGCTCGTGGCAGTGATTTCTTCCGTTGCGTTCATCTGGTCTGGCGTGACCTCGCTTGTTGGACGGGCTCTACTTCGGCAGGGAGCCCCGCCGGTTCTCCGGCAAGCCGCGTGCCCGAAATGGACAGAAGGCACAGCCCGAGACCCTGTCTCTTCCGCGCCCGCGCGCTCCGGCCCCTTAAGTTGCGGGCTGCCGCTGATTTGCTAAGCTCTCTTGAATGCCGGAGAGTTTCTTCGAGGGGAGATGCCGGCGAAGCGGGCCGGCTAAACTCAGATTAAATTAGTTCAAGCTGACCTGTCAATAGTCTTCAAAATGAATGGCCCAGCGGTCAGAATGCCCGCCCGAAAGAGGGAAGCGCCGCCCGGCCGTGGAAGTCGGGCGGCGCTTCAGTGTGAAGAGCTGAGGGGCGAGGCTATGGTTGACGGGCCGGGGCCGACCTGGGGGCGGGACCGCCCGGATCGACCACGACTATGCCGCCGCCGCCGGGCTCGGGCGAGGCGACGCTGGCGTTGGCACCCGTCGTCTGAATGAAGAAGCGGCCCCTGTCAGAGCTTCTGGTGCCTTTGGCGTACTTGTTCGGGGCCGTCGAGTAATTGAACTCGAACTGGACTTCAAACGAAGCCTCACCGAACTTCGCGCCCGCGGGCACGGTCCTCTCCAGCCAGATGAGCCAGGCTCCGCCCGTCTGGGCCAGGCAGGGCGAGGTGAACGATTCGGCCTCGGTCACGCCGCCGGGGAACTGCCTGTACCAACGCGACACGACCGTCATGCACTCGCCGGCCTTGCCCGGCAGTTCCATGCGGACCAGATATCGGACGGGCTGGCCCGGCTTGAAGTTCGTTTTTTCGATGAGTGAATTCGACCGGGCCGTCTTGGCATAGGTGAGTTTCGCGCCCCAGCCGATTGCGCCGGGGGTGTAGCCGCAGAGCGCCATCTCGTTGCTCCGCATGATGCACGCGACCGAGCTGGTGCAATTCGAGCAGTTCCCGTTCACGCAGTCCTTAGCCGCGGCGTCGCCCGTCGCGCAGTTGGTGCACCCTGACTCGGAGTACTCGTCGTAAGCCCCGAACAGGTGACCCGTCTCGTGCGCGTGCACGATGTCGTAGTTGGAGACTCCCCAGCCGTCGTTAGCGTAGAGGAGTTGTGAGTAGGGGCCGGTCCTGTAGGCGTAGGCGAAGCGGTCGTCGGAGAAAGAGGTCGGGGCGGGCGGGGGGTTGTAGGCGATGAAAGAGGTGGTTGCCCAGTTGGCCCCGGTGGCGGCGCGGCGCGCGGAGTTGAAGGCGTTGACGCGCGCGAATTTGTCGCCGCTGGCGAAGCCGAACTTGCCCATGATCTCGTTAATCCACAGGTTGTCGCCGTTGCCGCCCGTGGCCGCGCCCGGATTCGACGGGCGCAAGATGGGCTCGTACCTGGTCGTGACGCTGGCCGTCCCGGCGCAGCCGCCCGCGACCGCCGGCCTATGATAAGTCGGAACCCACGTCAGCGGCACGCCGTAGGCCGCGGCGCGGCTGGACCAGAAGCTGAAGCCGGCGGAAAGCTCGCCGACGATGGTGCTCATGCTGGCGCATGTCCAGGTGTAGGTGTTCGGGTCGAGCAGGCCGTTGCTCTCGACGAAGATCGCGTTGAAGTTGATAATCCCGACCATGATGTCGCTGTTGCCGGGGATTGACTCGGAGACGCCGCTGCCGGCAGGCTTGAGGCTCGTCGTCGGGGGCTCCAGGCCGTCCGCCTCGCCGTGAAACTCCATGCTCGGGCTCGAAGATTTGAGCGTCTCCTTTCTGGCACGCCACTGGCCGCTTGCCACCTGGTTGTAGAATTTCAGCGTGTCCGACTCTTCCTGATTCTTCGCGGCGAAGAGGGCCGGGTTGAGCGCGCGCTGGTGGACGGCCGTGATTCTCTCTTTCCCGACTAGCGTCGAGGGAGCCCAGCCGAGCATCATTCTGGGCGAGACCACGACGGCGACCTGGCCGCCGTTGGAGTTGATGAAGTTCGCCGTCTCGACGGCCTGGGCGAGCGTGGCGTTATTGGTTACGATGAGCGAGTAGTCTTTCGTCCACGAAAGAGACTCCTGATTCTCTTGCTGGGGTGCTGCCTCCTGGGAGTAGGCGGCGCGGGAGGACGAGGCGGTAGTGAGAGCCAGCGCCCAGAGGAGGGTGAAGCCGGCGACTGTGAATCTTCGCATCTCTTTTTCCTTTCAGGGGCTTTGCCTGCTCGACTGTGATTCGGGCTTGGAGTGTTACCGCGGGGTCTTTTCTCAGGGACTTGGGTTGCGAGTGTCATCCTCTGTGAGAAAGAGTCTGGTAAATGTCACCCATCCGGCGAAGCTGGTCGTGAGTGCAGGAAAGATCGTTGGTGAAGTTCGTTCTTAGCTAGCGAGGAGTGCGGCCGTTCAGATGCGCGCCAATCTATTAAATCACTCCCACGATGTCAAGAAGATAAAGGTGAAGGTGATGCTGAATAGTTCTAGACAGCGAATCGTCGCGCGGGCTTTAATGCTGGCCGTCGTCGCGGCGACCGTGTTCCTGATTACTCACGCCGGGCACGCCGTAAGCGGCATGGTTCAGAAGTGGCGTATGTACGAGGACAAAACTTACGAATTCTCAATCAAGTACCCCAGGCAATTTTTCGTCATGCCTGAGAAGGGCGCGGGGTCGGACGACGGCTCGGGCCGCCTGCACCGCGTCCGCTTCCAAGATAGGAAAGTCGCCTCGTGGCAGACGGCGGACCTTGAGCCGCCGCAGTTCACGATAGAGGTCTTCAAGGCGGACGGCGCGGCCTCTTTGAAGGAGCGGCTTCAGTCAGCGCAGTGGGTGAACGAGGGCGACACGGTCGAGCCATTCGAGGTCGAGGGCGCGCGCGAGGGCGTGCGCGTGCGCCTGATGCAGCAGCTCGCACCGAACGAGTTTTATTACGTGGCGACGGAAAAATATCTCTTCCGCCTGACGCCGCTCGGCCCGCTCGGCCCGGACATGCTGGCCTCCTTCCGCCTCAAGGCGGGAAGGTGAAATCACTAAAATCCGGCTCTGACTAAAACGCCGGCCGGAAACTCTCACGAAGTTTCCGGCCGGCGTTTTAGCCGTCGCGCGCGGCCCGAAAGACTGAGCTTGAGAGCGCGGGTTGCTCGCGCGGCTTCCGGCTTCGGTTACAGGACCGCCGGGGCGACGCATTTCAAAACGCCCGGCCCGGAGTACCTCAGGCAGTTGAAAATAGCCAGGGCGTTCGCGCCGAAGTACGGCGAGTAGAGCGCCTTCGGCTGCGTGGTCGTGTACTTGTAGGAGTTGACGCCGTTGACGTAGTTGTTGGCCGCGGCGTTGTTCGCGAAATTCTTAATCAGCGGGCCGCCGCTGGTCCCGCCGGTCGCGTCGCACCCGATGCCGAAAGTCATCAGCACCCCGTTGACCACGTCGGTCTTGGCGTAACCGGCCGCGCAAATAATCTGCTTCGCGCCGGTGAAGGGGGCCGCCGCCGGGTAGCCTATGGAGTGCCAGTGCTGGACGATGCTCTGGCTCGACTGGAAGCCGAGCCAGCCGACCTTCTGGCTGATCTTCAGCCCGGCGAGCTTGTTGAGGATGGCCCCGCCGATGTCCTCTTCGTAGTCGTTGCCGCCGCCGGTGTGCCAGGCGGCTCGGGTGGTGAGAAAACTTGCGGCCCACTGTCCGTAGGGGGCGCTGCCGCTGTTGTAGGCCGGGACGAAGACCCAGTTGGTGTGGAAGTGGCCCAGCCCGTCGCTGACGCAGTGGCCGGCCGTGATGACGGCGTAGTTGCCGATGGAGGAGCCGGAGCAGACGAAGCTGCCGCCGCCGAACTTCGTGAAGAAGACCTTGCCGATAGTCCTGTAGGGGAAGTCGGCGTAGCGCGCGGCGGGCAGATTCTCCCAGCGCGAGAAGGGGAACGGGTAGGCGTAAGCCGGCGGGGCATTCGGCTCAGGGTCCGGGCCGAAGGCCACTTCGGCGACTGCCTCGGCGGCCGTGGGCGTCTTTTCGCTCGCTCCGCCCATGCCGCCGGGCGACGAAAACGGAGTCCCCGACTTGACCGGAGCCACCGTGTAGATGTCGCCTTTGTCGTAAGCGGGCTCAGCCAGCGGGTAGGGTTTGGCGGCCAGCATCTCTTCGCGCGTCCACGGGCGCGCGGCCGGTACTAACGCGTTCTGGGCCGAATTGAGCGAGGAGACGTTGCCCTTCTGCGCCTGTGCGGCGAGGGCCGTGAGGAGAATGACGCTGGCGGGCAGAAAGAACTTCGAGGCAAACCTGATTGTTCTGGGAATCATCTTCAACTCTCCTTTAACGGACGACGCTTCGAGTGAAGCAATCGTCGGGGGCAGTAGTGATGACCCTCGGGCGACCTGCCCGACGCGCTGGGAAGCGTCGGGGCGGCTTGCGCACGGCGGGTCGTTCGTAGCGTCCCGTCCTGGGCCGTAAACGGCGCGGCGGGAATCGCCGTTCACGCACGGGGACGCGCTTCAGGGGCGAATTGTCAACGAGAGGTTGTTTAAGTAGCTGTCAAAATCGCCCGACTCAAGGTCTCGGGCGTCCTGGGCACTTGTCTCTAACCGACGAGCGGTTGCAGGAGTTCCGACTGAAGAAGCTGGCTGGAGTGTGTGTTCGACATCTCTTCCGTAGGAAAGTCCCAAGCGAGGATCGTCATGCGATAAGAATCTTGCCAAAGCCGCAGACTCTTTAACCGGCCGAAACGCGCGGAGTATATAAGACCCTCGTTTTAACGTCAATGATATTGCCCGCCGGTGCGGCAAGCAGCTCACGCCGAAATTGGCCCAACGTCCGGTGACAGAGAGCAAGGCCAGTGCCAGAGGCGCTCGCCCGCTCCCGGCGTGCGAAAGCGGGGCTTCGAGTGCGGGCGCGGCCGCGAGATGTCTACAGGAGAAGACACTCCGGGGCTGTGGGCGAGCACTTCTGTTGACTACTGAAGTCTCGCGCTGGCGCGGGGCGGGAACGCGAGGCTTCGTGTTATACTACCGATTTCGCTTAATTGCCGGTAAAGCGGCCGACGACACTATCGCGCGCAGAGAACGAAAGGCGCGCGGACGAAGACAGAATTAACAGGGGAAAGAAGTACCGATGTACGAATTCGCAGTCGCCCCCGCGGTCACGCAGATACGCCGCCGCGGGGTCGAAATCACGGAGGTCGCGCCCGACAGCCTGGCCGCGGAGCTTGAGCTGGAGGCGGGCGACCGCGTCATCAAAGTCAACGGGCGGTTGGTCCGCGACTACCTGGACTTCCGCTTCCAGACGGGCGGCGAGACCGAGCTTGTCCTGGAAGTCCGCAAGCAGAGCGGCGAGGAGTGGGAGTTGGACATAGAGCGCGACGAGGGCGAAGACTTCGGCCTCGGCTTCGAGCAGATCGTCCCGCGCCAGTGCGCCAACGAGTGCATCTTCTGCTTCTGCAAAGGCAACCCGGAGACGGCACGCCCCTCGCTCTTCATACGTGACGAGGATATACGCCTCTCGTTCCTTTACGGCAACTACACGACGCTGACCTCCATTACCGAAGACGAGCTGCGCCGCATCATCGAACAGCGCCTGACGCCGCAGTACGTCTCCGTCCACGCCACCGACCTCGAAGTGCGCGCGCACCTGCTCGGCATCGAGCGCGAGCGCGCGGACATTTCCGCGAAGATGAATCGGCTCCTCGACGCCGGCATAGAGATTCACGCGCAGGTCGTGCTCTGTCCAGAAATCAATGACGGCCGAGTGCTGCGCCAGACTGTCGAAGACCTCGCGGCGCTTCACCCGCGCGTCAAGAGCGTGGCGGTTGTCCCGCTCGGGCTGACGCGCTACAACACGGACGAGCGGCTGACGCCCGTCACGCCGGAGTTCTGCCGCCGCACGATTCGCGAGGTCACGACGCTCCAACGCGAGTTTCGCCGAAAGCTCGGGACGACGTTCGCCTTCCTCGGCGACGAGATTTACCTGCGTGCCGGAAAGAAAGTACCGTCGCGCGCGCACTACGGCGACTACCCGCAGATCGAGGACGGCATAGGGATGGTCCGCTCCTTCGCGAACGATTTTGAAAAACTCTGGCGCAGGCTCGAACGCCGCCCGCCCGCCCATCCCTCGCGCCTTCACGGGACGGTGATGACGGGGACGCTCTTCGCGCCCGAGCTACGGAGCGCAATCGAGCGCCTGAACGCGCGCTTCGGCACGCGCCTCTCGGTCGTCGGCGTCGAGAACCGCTACTTCGGCGGCGACGTTTCGGTGGCGGGCCTGCTCACGGGCGAGTGCTACACGGCCGCGCGCGACTCCCTACAAGGCGAGTTCGTCGTCATCCCCACCTCGTCGCTCAAGAGCGGCGGCGAAGCCGTGATGCTCGACGGCACGACGCCCCTTGAGTTGGAGCGCCGTCTCGGCCTCCCAATCCGCCCCTTCGACTTCGCGTCCTTCGCGCAAGCATTGAGCAATGGGGTCTGAGGGGAAAAAGATTCTCGACGTGGGGTGCGGGGACAACAAGTACCCCGGCGCGGTCGGCATGGACATTAACCCGCGCACCGCGGCGGACGTGATTCACGACCTCGGCGTCGTCCCCTACCCGTTCAGTGACGACGAGTTCGACGAGGTCATCAGCCGCCACGTCATAGAGCACGTCCCGGACGTGATGGCCTTCGTCTCCGAGCTGCACCGCATCACCAGGCCCGGCGGCCGCATCAAGATCGTCGCGCCGCATTACACCAACCCGGACTGGGCGACAGACCCGACGCACCGCAACCACCTCAACAGCTACTCCTTCAACTGCTTCATGCAGGACCGCCGCCTCTTCCCCTTCTACACGGACGTGGAACTGAGGCCCATCCGCGTCTACGTCTCGCTCGCGAACCTCTGGCGCGCGCTCGGGCTCGAATTCATCACGAACCTCGACCAGCACTGGCCCTCGTTCCGCTTCACGCGCAAGTTCTGGGAGTTCTACCTCTCCTACATCTTCCGCGGCAAGGAGCTGCGCTTCGAGTTCGAGGTCGTCAAGAGGGCTTCCGCCGGCGAATAACGAGCGAAAAAAAGGGCGGCCCTTGCGAGCCGCCCGAGAGGTTCAACTTAGGTTGAACTGAGTGAAAGTTAGAAGCTGTAACGAATCTGCACGCGCCCGAAGCGGGTCGAGCCCGAGCCCGTGGCACCTTCGTTCTCACGCACCTGGCCGAAGTCCGGGTTGAAGACGTTGCCGTCGGCCCAGTACAGGTCCCAGGTGAAGCTCGGGTGGTTGAGCACGTTGAACATGTCGAAGCGAATCTCGAAACGGTCGCTCTCCCAGGGAGTGAACGGGAGCTTGAACGACCGGCTGAGACTCATGTCAAGCCGCTGAGTGTTCGGCGAGCGCATGATGTTGCGGCCCGCTATATTGGTCGTGATGCTCGGGTCAACGAGGAAGCGGACGCTGGCCGGGTCAATCGGATTGCAGTTGAAATCCCCGTAGCCGGTCGGCGAGTTGCACCCCCAGAAGTTATTCTCGTACGCCACCGTCTGATACGGAGCGAACGGGTTGCTGACGGCCGGGCGGTCGTTGAAGGTGTTCAGGTCGCCGTTCACGTCGAAGCCCCCGTAGTACGGAGTCTCGACGTTGCCGGACTGAACGCGGTAGATCGAGCCGATGGTCCAGCCGCCGAGGACGTTCTTCTGCCAGCCCTCTTTGAACATGCTGGAAGAATCCCACAGCGCCGTCACCACGAAACGGTGCGGCACGTCGTAGCTGGCGACCGAGCGGTCAGTGCCGCGGTTGAACGGATCGGAGCCGCGCGCGTCGCCGCCCGAAGTGATGAAGACCTCGCTGTTTGTGTTGTCAATCGCCTTCGACCAAGTGTAGGCGATGCGGTACAGGAACCCATTGCTGAAGCCGCGCTCAAGGCGGGCCTGCAACGAGTGGTAGTTCGAGTCGCCGCCGTTGGTGCGGACGGTGATCGAGCCCTTGGCCGGGTTGACGCGCACGCCGTTGATGCCGGGGTTCGCCTGCTCGTTGATTAACAGGTGTGTCCCGCGCGAGCCGACGTAGGCGAGGTCTAAGATATTACGCCCAGGAAGTTCGCGCTGGATGCCGAAGTTCCAGACGTAGGTCATCGGGTTGACGAGGTTCGGGTCAATGCTGTTGACCGTCGCGCGCGGGTTGACCGACGGCGTGGTCGGCAGCGACTGCGCGCCGAAGTTGGGCAGCCCGCGGCCCGCCCCTGCGCCGGTCGGGGCGATGGTGGTCGCGCCGAGGGCGTTCGGGAAGGTCGCCAGCGTGTTGCTCAGGATGTTGTTGAAGAACACGTCGTAGTTGACGGCGATGCCGCCACGGATGACCGTCAGGTCTTCGCCAAACAAGCCCTTCAACATGCGCGGGGTGTAGGCGAAGCTGAAGCGCGGCCCGAAGTTGTTGTTATCCCTCTGCTGCTCGAAACGCACGAGCGGGTCGGAGAAGAGGCCGCCGAAGGCGGGGAAGTTGGCGTTGTTCGACACGGTCCCGAAGAGCTCGTAGCGTAGGCCGAGGTTCAACGACAAATTCTCGCGGGCACGCCACTGGTCGTTAATGAAGTAAGCCTGGTTGACCACGTCCGACTGCTCGACGCCCTCGCCGAAGACCTTGCTGGCCGCGCCGCCCGGCCCCGAGAAGCCGAAGACGAAGTTGCCGAGCGCGGTGTAGCCGCCGCCCGAGGTGTAGGACAGCGTGCCGCGCGTGTTAATCGGGACGAACTGGCTGCCGGTCTGCGACAGGATGTCCGCGCCGACGCGGAAGGTGTGGTTCCCGATGGTGTGCGTGAGAGTGTCCTGGAACTGGTAGTTCTTGAAGTTACGTCCCTGCGGGAACGTCGCCGCAAGGCCGACCGTCGAGATGCTGCCCGTGTTGATGGTGATGGTCGGGCCGGAAGTCGCCAGCGCCTCGTTGCGCGGTCCGAAGAGCACGTCGAAAGTCGAGAGGCCGAAGCGGAACTCGTTGGTCGTGTTCGGTGAGAAGTTGCGCGTGTAGGCCGCGTAGAAGCTGTCGGCCACGCCGGGCACGTCCACCTCGAAGCCGGGGAACTGGGTTCCGCCGGCCAGGTTCGCGAACTGGTTGTTGAAAATCTGGTCGTTACGCAGGTAGCGGAACGAGAAGCTGTCGCGCCCGGTCGGCGTCCAGTCAACGCGCCCGATGTGGTCGTCGGTGTCAACCGGCTGCGGGCTCTGGCGCGTGGCCGTCCCGAACGGGATCAGCGTGCGGTTGGGCGTGCCCGCGGCCTCGATGCCGATCAGGCGGTCGGACGTCGGCGCGAGGAACGTGTTGACGATTGCCAGGTACTGGTCGAGAGCCGGGTTCTGGCCGGCGGGGACGAGCGCGCGCAGCGCAGCCGCGCCCTGGGCAGTCGGCGTGATGGCGGTGCCGCCGACGCCGCCTGCGCGGAACAGGTCGCGCTGGAACGTGTAGAAGAAGAAGAGCTTGTTTTTCTTGATGGGGCCGCCCACCGAGAAGCCAAACGTGTTCTCGTTAAACTTCGGGGCTTCCGTCAGCCCTTCGATGGCTTTCTCGCCCGGCGTCAGCGCCGAGAAGACTGAGTTCTGAATGACATCGTATGCTGAGCCGTGGAACTCGTTCGTTCCCGAGCGGGTGATGACGTTCACCACCGCGCCGCCGGCGCGGCCGTACTCGGCCGAGAAGTTGCTGCCGAGGATGGTCACTTCCGAGTAGCCATCGCGGACCGTCGGCTGGTAGGACTGGCCCGTGATCGAGTTGTCGTTGTTCTCCAGGCCGTCAATCAACTGGTTGTTGGCGCGCGGGCGCAGGCCGTTGACCGAGAACTCCGTGCCCTGCACGAAGCCGCCGGCGAGGCCGCCCGGATCGACCACGCCCGGAAGCGTGAAGACCAGGTTGACGGGGTTGAGGCCGACCACGGGCAGTTCCGTGATCTCGCGCGTGTTGAGCGTGTTGACGCGCGTGCCGTCGGCCGTCTGAAGCTCGATCAGGTTGTCCGAGCTGATGGTGACCACCTCGCTCGGGTTACCGACTTCGAGCGGGCTGGAAACGTCCACCGTCTGCGCCGCCGCGACGACGACGCTCGTGCGCGTCGCGGTCTTGAACCCGGTCGCGCTGATCTCAACTGCGTAGGTGCCGGGGTCAACCGCGTCCAGGCGGAAGCTCCCGTCATCGCGGCTTACCGTATCACGAGAGACGCCCGTCTCTGAGTTCGTGATTTTGACCGTAGCGCCAGCAATAGCGGCCCCATTCGGGTCAACCACTGTTCCCACAACGAATCCCTTACTGGTCTGCCCCACGGCGAACTGGCCGAGGGCGAAAACCAGCAGGAACGCTGCGGTCAGCGCGAGCTTAAATTTTCCCATATTGCATCTCCTGAAAATTATGTTGGTTGTGTTTTGAATCATGCACTGACGCGCCACTCCGGTTGAATCAGTGAAAGATATGCCGAACCCGTTTTAGGCAATTAGTAGGCCACGTGACTGCCCACAGTTTTTCAGGGAGAAAAGGTAATTTTTGTGGGCGGCCGTTGGTCCTTGATTCCACCCCGCCACCAAATTTTGGGGCATTCCATTGAATTTTTTGGATTTTTATCCGTAAATTCGGAGTAGTTTTTCACAAACTCGGTGGCCCACGCCCTGGCCCACACGGGCCGCCCGTGACGCGCCCGTGACGCGGGCGCGCGACTCCCGCGGCCGCGCTTCCAATTGTCGCTGCGTGTGCTAAAATCCGGCCTGCCCTTGCGGGCTTTTCAAATCTTCGGGGACTCTTAATGGCGACGCCGCTTCCAGTCAACCAGCTTTCGCTCGCCCCGCTTGGGGCCGGCGACCTCATAGACAGGGCCGTGCGGCTCTACCGCCGCCACTTCTCGACGCTGATTCGCATCGCCGCGCCGCCCGTCGTCGTCTCCGCGACCGGCTCCGTGCTGATGACCATCGGCACGCGCCCCGCCAGGCCCGAAGACTTGAGCGGCGCTGACATCCTGCTGGCCGTCATAGGGTTTTTCATCTGGTGTGGGGGCGTGCTGCTCAACGTCATCGTGATGGGCGGCGCGGCGCGCAACCTCATCACGAACCTGCTCTGGAACGAGCCGTTCTCGGCGCGCACGACTTACCGCAACGTCCGCGCCCGCTTCTGGAGTCTGCTCGGCGCGTCCGCCATCGTCTCCCTCTGGATTTTCATAGCCGCGCTGCTGGCCCTCTTCGCCTGGGCGCTCGCCATCCAGGTTGTCATCTACGGGCGGTACACGGTCGCGGAGGTCTATAGCTGGGTGGCCTACGTCATGGTGCTCATCTGGGTCCTGGCGATGACCTTCCTGGCGCTGCTGATCTTCTTCGCGATGGCGAAATTCATCGCCTACGTCCCGCAGGTGCTGATGGTCGAGGGGCGCGGGGTCTTCGACTCGGTCGGGCGCAGCTTCACGCTGGCGAAGGGGAACTTGCGCCGGCTGATGGCGATGTTCCTCTTCCACGGCTTCGCCACCTACTCGGCCCTGATGATTCTCATCATCCCGCTCATGTGGTACGGCCACTTGCAGGGCGTGCAGATACTGCCGAACAAGTCGATCACCTGGCCCATGTGGTACGCCGTGGGCTACAGCGTCATCACGCAGGCGAGCGCCATCCTGCTCGCGCCCGTGTGGATGCTCGGGCTCTCGCTCATGTACGTTGACGAGCGCGTCCGTCAGGAGGGCTACGACATAGAGCTGATGGCGGCCCGTCAGCTCGCGCCGCTGCCCAACTTTCACGGAGCGACGAGCACCCCTTACGCGCCGGCCCAGCCCGCCTACGCCCCGTCACCGGCCCCATACAACTCGCCGGGCTCCCCGCTCGGCCTTCGCTGAACACGCGGCACATGAACTCTCTCCTCCTCCTCTCGACAAGCCCGCGCGCACCCCGCGCCGCCGCGCGCGCGCTCCGATTGACGGCGAGGCTCGCGTGCCTGCTCGCTCTCGTCCTCGCCTGCGCGGGCGGCGCGGCCGCGGTTGAAGACAATGAGGCGGAGATTCCGCTCGACGACTACAGGACGCTCATCCACGAGGCGGTCACGGAACTCGACGCCGTCTGGCAGGCGGCGAAGACGGAGGCGGGCACGGGGGCCGAGTACGTTGAGAAGATGGGGGCGTCCCTGGCGAAGGTGCGGCGGCTCGTGCCGACGAACGAGGTCGTCAGGTGGGGAGGCGGGCGCGTCCGCGTGAATAACTCCTGGCTCGAAGCGGAAGCGAAGGCTTTCGAGCGGCTGCCTGCCGGCGGCGGCGAGCGCGCCCAACTGCTCGCGCGGGTGTACGAGCGCCTCGTCGCGCTCGAAGAACGGCTGAATGAGCTGTACGCCGGGCGGGCGGCGGGCGGCGTCGCGGCGAAGGAGCAGGAGAAGGCCCGCCTCGAAGCGATCCTGCGCCGCCAGGAGTTCGACACGACGCCGCCTGAGAAGGGCTGGCTCACGCGCCTCTGGGAGAACATCAAGCGTTGGTGGAACAACCTCTTCCGCGGCGGAAGCTCGCTCCAGCCGGGGCAGACCAGTTGGCTCTCCACGCTCGCCATGTTCCTCGTCTTCGGGGTGGCCGGCGGGCTCCTCGGCTACGTCGCCTGGAAGTTCCTGCCTTACTTCGCGCGCCGCAGGGAGGAGCGCCTCAAGCCGGAGAAGCGCGGGGCGCGCGTCGTCCTCGGCGAGAAGCTCGCGCCGGGGCAGACCGCCGCCGACATCCTCGCGGAGGCCGAGGCGCTGGCGCGCAAGGGCGAGCTGCGCGCCGCGATTCGCAAAGGCTACGTCGCGCTCCTTTGCGAGCTGGGCGACCGCAAGGTCATCACGCTCGCGCAGCACAAGACCAATCACGATTACCTGCGCGCCGTGCGCGAGAAGAGGCCCCTGCTGAAGGAGATGCAAAAGCTGACCGCGAGCTTCGAGAACCACTGGTACGGCTTCGCGCCCACCACCCCCGAAGACTGGACGACGTTCCGCTCCGGCTACCAGCAGACAGTAAAAACAGCTTCGCTGTTAAGTGACGAATGACGAGTGATAAGTAAAACCAGGCTCTTACTTATCACTCATCATTCGTCACTTATCACTTATCACTCGTCACCGCTTTTTATGCGCCAACGCTTCGCCATCGTCATCACCGTCGCGGCCGTCGTCGTGTTGCTCGTCGTGCTCAACACGGCGTCTTACGTGGGCGAGGAGCGGCAGCCGGACACGGAGTTCAACCCGGACCGCTCGACCTACAACGCCGGCGCGACCGGCGCGCGCGCGCTCTACGACCTGCTCGCGGAGTCCGGCCGGCGGGTGATGCGCTGGCGCGAGCAGCCCCACAGGCTGCTCAACGTCGAAGGCAATTCGGCCCCCTCGACCTTCGTCGTCATAGGCAAAACTCGCCTGCCCTTCGACGAGGAGGAGGCGCGCTCGCTCTTGAGGTGGGTCGAGACGGGCGGCCGCCTCGTCGTCATCGACCGCAGGCCCGACCCGCGCCTGCTGCCGCGCTCCGAGAAGTGGGCCATCTCGACCGACGCGCGCGAGTTGCCGCGCGACGTGCACCCGGACAGGATCGAGGAGATGACGGCCGGCGTCAAGCCCGTGCGCGCCTCGCAGCCGGGCTGGCTGACGCGCGACATCGAACTGGTCCAGCCGTCGCGCTTCGCGGGGGCGATAAACATCTCCGGCGAGACTCAGCCCGCCGCGGCCGAGGCACCCCCGCCCCCGCCACCGCCGGTCGCCGAGGGGAACGAGGATTACGAGGACTACGAAGAGGACGAAGAGCCCCCGCCCCCGCCCCTTCCGCGCGCGACCCCGCCGCCGGTGGGCCCCGCATATCGAAACCCGAAGCTGACTTCGCCCGCGCCCGTCGCTTACCTCGACAACAGCGGGGGCGCGCTCCTGGTTGACTACCCGCACGGCGCGGGGCGCGTGGTCCTCCTGAGCGACCCCTACGTCGTCGCCAACGGCGGCATACGCCTCGCGGACAATTTGCAGTTGGCTTTGAACGTCGTCGGCGCGGACTCGGGCGGCGTCATAGCCTTCGACGAGTACCACCAGGCGCGCGCCGCGACGGGCAATCCGCTGTTTGCTTACTTCTCAGGCACGCCCGTCCTCTGGATGGTCGCGCAGGGCGCGCTCGTCGTGCTGGTCCTGCTGTGGACGGGGGGCCGCAGGTTCGCGCGGCCGCTGCCCGTGCCGGCGGTTGACAGGCGTTCGAGCCTGGAGTACGTGGCCTCTATGGCGGAGCTGCAACAGCGGGCGCGCGCCTACGACCTGGCGATAGAAAATATTTACACGCGCCTGCGCCGCGTGCTTGTGCGCCACGCCGGTCTTGGTCACAATAGCACGCGCACGGAAATCGCCGAGCGCGTCGCCGCGCGCGCCTCCGGCAAGCTGGACCCCGTCCGGCTCGAACAGTTGATGCGCGAGTGCGAGGAGGCGATCAACAGCGGCGGCATTGACTCGCGCAAGTCGCTCGAACTGGTGACGCGCCTGCGCGAGGTCGAGCGCGCCCTCGGCCTCCGCCTCCGCTCGCGCGAGACCCGCCAGGCCGCCGAGGGACTGCAATAGAACACGCTCTTGTAACCTTAAAGAAAGGGGGGATAAGGAAAAGCAGAATCCAGGAGTCAGAATCCAGAAGCCAGAAGAAAAGAAAATCTGTGAATGCGGTTCTCGGCCTTTCATTCTGAATTCTGAATTCTGAATTCTGGATTCTCGTCTTTCCTTATCCCTGTCTTTAATGCAACACGTCCACACGACCGTCGAGCACATCATGACGGAGCTTCGCAAGGTGATCGTCGGGCAGGATTACGCGATTGAGCAAGTCCTGGTCGCGCTCTTCGCCGAGGGTCACGCGCTGATCGAGGGCGTGCCGGGCACGGCGAAGACGCTGACCGTCAAGACGCTCTCGCGTATCATCGGCGCGCAGTTCAGCCGCATTCAGTTCACGCCCGACCTGATGCCCTCCGACATCACCGGCACCAACGTCTTCAACGTCTCGACCTCCGACTTCACGCTCCGCCGTGGGCCAATTTTTACAGACATGCTGCTGGCCGACGAGATCAACCGCACGCCGCCGAAGACGCAGGCCGCGCTCCTCGAAGCGATGGAGGAGCGGCAGGTGACGATTGACGGCGAGGGCCATCACCTCTCGCCGCTCTTCACCGTGCTCGCCACGGAGAACCCGATTGAGTACGAGGGCACGTACCCTTTGCCCGAGGCGCAGCTCGACCGCTTCCTCCTCAAAATCCTCCTCGACTACCCCTCGCCGGAGGCCGAGCTTCAGGTCGTCGCCAACTGGGACGCGGGCTTCAGCTCGCGCCACCTGGAGCGCGTTGACATCCGCCCGCTCCCGGAGCCGGACGCGATCCTGCGCTGCCGGATGGAGGTGCGCCAGGCGCGCATGGAGCCGGGCGTGCAACGCTACGTCGTGGACATCGTGCGCCGCACGCGCTCGCACCCGTCCGTGCTCTACGGGGCGAGCCCGCGCGCGGCCGTCGCGCTCCTGCTCTGCTCGAAATCGCTCTCGGCCCTGCGCGGCCGCGACTTCACGACGCCCGACGACGTGCGCGACATTGCGCGCCCCGTCCTGCGCCACCGCCTCAGCCTTCGCGCCGAGGCCGAACTCGACGGCGCGACCCCCGACGCCGTCATCAGCGACATCCTGCAAGCGGCGGAAGTACCGAGATAGTGGTCAGTGGTCGGCGGTCAGTTAAGAAGCGGCGGCACGCGGTTGTGCCAGAACTGACCTCCGAGCCTCTTAAAGGTTTTTCTTTTAACTGACCACTGACCACCGACCACTGACCACTGTTTATGGGCTTCGTTTTCACAAAATTCTTCTACGTGCTGCTCGGGGTGGGCTTCATTCCGCTGTCGCTGTCGTGGCAGCGGCCCGGCTTGCGTTGGGTGACGCTCATTTACGACGCGGCGCTGGTGGTGGCGGCTGTGATTGATTCGCGCGTGAGCCGGCTGCCGGCGGGCGTCGTTGTCGAGCGCGAGTTCGGCGGGCGGTTCGCGGTGGGCGCGGAGACGGAAGTGAGGCTGAAGGTCTCGAACAACTCGGCGCGCGCGGTGACGCTCTTTCTGAAGGACGAGTACCCGCCGGAGATGAAGCTCAGGTCCGAGCGCGAGGGGCGTCTGCGGGTCTTACCGCACTCCTCCGCGACGCTCGTTTATCAGCTGACGCCGCCCAGGCGCGGCCGCTTCGAGTTCGGCCAGGTGGCCGTGCGCTATCTCTCGCGCCTCGGCCTGGTCTGGAACCAGGCGCGCGCGGGCCGCGCCACGGGCGTCAAGGTCTATCCGAACATGCGGCGCGCGCGCGAGGCGGAGTTAAAGGCGCTCGGCGCTCGCTCGCTCGTCGCCTCGCACCGCAAGACTTCGTGGCGCGGCGAGGGGCGCGAGTTCGAGTCTTTGAGAGACTACGTGCGCGGCGACGAACTCAGGCACGTCTCGTGGACGGCGACGGCGCGGCGCGGGAAGCTGACGACGCGCCAGTACCAGATCGAGCGCGACCAGACGATCATCATCGCGCTCGACGCGGGCCGCCTGATGACGGCGCGCATCGAGACGGAGACGAAGCTGGACTCGGCGGTCCACGCGGCGCTCGCGTTGATGTCGGCCGCGGCGCGCGGCGGCGACAACGCGGGGCTCCTCGTCTTCGGCCGCCAGATTAAAACCTACCTCCCGCCCAAGCGCGGCGTCGAACATCTGGACGCCACGCTCGAAGCCCTGCACGCGCTTGAGCCCGAGATGATCGAGCCGTCTTACGCGCGCGCCTTCCAGTTCATCGCCGCCAACACGAAGCGGCGCGCGCTCGTCGTCGTACTGACGGACCTTGTGGACGAGGAGGGCTCGCGCGACCTGCTGACCTCGCTGAAACTCCTGCGCCCGCGCCACCTCCCGCTGGTCGTCACCATCGCCGACCGCGACCTCAAAGCGGTGGTCCGCGACGCGCCCCGGAGCGAGCGCGACCTCTTCACGCAGTCGGTCGCCGAAGAGATAATTCACCAGCGCGAGGCCGCGCTCCGCATGGTGGAAGCACAGGGCGGCCTCGCCCTCGACGTGACGGCCGCCGCGCTCGCGCCCTCACTTCTGGAAACTTATTTGAGGGTTAAAGAGCGCGGGCTCCTTTAGACGGGCCTGTTCATTCCCGGCAAAAATCCACGAACCACGAAATAACACGAAGCGACACGAAATAGGGATAACCCCTTTCGTGTCGCTTCGTGTTATTTCGTGGTTCCTGTTTCTTCGTCCGTCTCGTTACCTACTTGCCCTTCGGCACGCTCACCGTCGCCGTCTTAACCGTTGTGTTGCCGGCGGCGTCCGTGCAGGTGATGGTGATGGTGTAGACGCGGCCCGTGCCGGAGCCCGAGCGTTCGGCCCGGAGCAGCACGTGGTGCGCGTCCACCACTTGCCAGTCGGGCGCAGTGTCGCCGTCGTCCGCGCCGTTGACGGGCTCGCTGCTCGTCACAGACAGGACGCCGGTAACGCCGCCGCTGCCCCCGTCGGCAGTCTGGTAGTTGACCGTCACGTTCACCATCTTGTGATTCGACGGCGAGAGCGCCGACGGGCTCGCGGACACGTTCGTCACGGTCGGCGGCGTCAGGTCTAGCTTAACGACCGTGGTGACGAGGGCGCTGACGTTGCCGGCGTTGTCCACCGCGCGCAGGCTGACGGTCGTCGTGCCTTCCGTAGTGACGTTGATGCTCGCCGCGTTGCCGCTCACGACCACGACGTTGCCGTTGTTGACCCAGTAGCGCAATTCCTTGACGCCCGACCCACCGTCGGTCGCGGAGAGGTTGACGGTCACGGGCGAAGAATTGTGCCAGCCGTTCGCGTTGGCTGCGGGGCTCACACTGATTTGGCCCGCGGGGGCGGTCGTGTCCACGTCCGCCCCGGCCGCGTCGAAGAGGACCGCGCCGTTGCGTGCCGCGAGCGTCAAGGTCACGCGGCCGCTTGAGACGGTGTAGGTCGCGCCGCTCAGAGCGTCTTTAAGCTGCGTGCCGTCGGCGAAGTAAGACCCGACGGGGACGCTCGCGGTGTTAGCAGTCGTCCCATTGTTGAGCGCGACGACGGCCGTCTCGCCATTGCCCTGACGCGCGAAGGCGTAGGTGCTGTCGTCCGTGGAAGACGCGCTCGTGTCGCCCGTCAGCAACGTCTCGAACGCGCCCGCGCGGAGCGCCGGATGTTGCTTACGCATGTGCGCGAGCTTCGTGTAGTAGGCGGTCACGTTCTGGTCCGCCGGGCCGTAGGCGTTGTCGTCGCCGTCCTCGTCGGCCCACGGGAAGGGGGCGCGGTTGTAGGGGTCGTCCTCGGGGCCGTTTGGGCCGCTCGCAAGCGAGGGCGCGTCAATCGCCGCCTCGTCGCCGTAGTAAACCATCGGTGCGCCGAGGTAAGTGAACTGGAAGAGAGCCGAGAGCTTCAGGCGCTCTTTGGCTTCCGTCAATCCGTTGTCGCCGACGATGGTCAGAACAAAGAGCGAGCGGTTCGTATCGTGCGAGTCAATCAGGTTGAGCATCGCGGCGCTGGCCTCGGCCGGGTAGTCTTCGCGCACCGAGCGGAGCGCGTGGTCGAACTGGCTGGGCGAGAGCGCGACGATCTGGTTGGCACCGAAGTTGTCGTTGTCGCCCCAGTTGAACTGCCCGCGCGCGAAGCCGAGGACGTTCTTGCGGAAGCGGTAGTTCATCACGGAGTCCAACTGGTCGCCCGCGAGCCACTGGCTCGCGTCGGGCCAGATTTCGCCGACGAGCGGCCCGTCCGCCTTATAACTTTTCGCCAGCGGCCGGTACTCCTTCCACCAGTTGTGCGAGATTTCGTTTGCCACGTCGAAGCGCCAGCCGGACGCGCCGCGCTCGTACCAGTACTGCGTGACGTTCGCGCCGGGCGCGCGGTAGAAGAAGTCGCGCACGCCGTTTGAATCGTCCCTGAAGACGGGCAGGCTGCCGAAGCCGAACCAGGCTTCGTAATCAGTGTAGGAGCAGGGCGCGTTCGAGTTGAAGAAGTTGTACCAACTCCTTTGGGGCGAGGACAGGTTCTCGCAGCCGCCGTCGGGCGGGCCGTAGCGGTGATAAAGGTCGAAGTAGCGGCTGTCGGAAGAGGAGTGATTAAAGACGCCGTCGAGGATGAGTCGCATCCCGCGCCGCTCCAGCTCCGTCTTCAGGGAGGCGAGGGCCGCGTCTCCGCCGAGCGCCGGGTCAACTTCCAGATAGTCGTCCGTGTCGTAGCGGTGGTTCGACCGCGCCTTGAAGATGGGGTTCAGGTAGAGCGTGTCCACGCCGACGCCCTGCAAGTAGTCCAACTGGTCCTGGATGCCTTTGAGGTCGCCGCCGAAGAACTGCGTGCCGTACTGGCCCTGATAAGGTCCGGGCTGGCGCGGGTCGCCGATGGCCGTGTTCCAGGGGTCGCGCGGGAGAGGCTGCTGGTCGCCGTAGAAGAGCGGGCAGCCGGAGGTCGAGCCCGGCCGGCAGTAGTCGTTCGTCACGTCGCCGTTGCGGAAGCGGTCGGGGAAGATTTGATAGACGTTGGCGTTCTGAAGCCACGCGGGCGTCTGGAACGCCGGGTCGTAAACCGTAATCTGGAAGGCCGGGAAGGGCTCGTTGTCGAAAGCCGCGCCCTCGCCGCCCTGGCCCAGATTGTCGTGGTCGTCCGTGTAGGAGTCGCTGTAGAAATCCGTGTCCGAGCCGTCCGTGACGCGGAACTTGTAGTAGAGAATCGAGGGCGCGGCGGGCGTCGCCAGAGTCAGAGACCAGATGTCGTAGGTCGTGCTGTTCTCCGTGACGTTCTCCAGGAACGACATCGGGTGGTCCACGGGGCCGGTGGTCGCGCCGGTCGCGGGGTCGAAGGTGTAAACGCGCACGGCGACGCCGTCCACGTCGAAGTGGGCCGTGCGGAAGCGGAGCGTCACGTTGCTCCCGGCGGGCACCGCGCCGAAGGGCGCGCGGTAGTAGCTGTTGAAGGTGTCGTGGCGCAGGCCGTCCCACTGTATGTCGCCGGCCGGCCCACTCGCCTCGACGGTCAGGACGTGCGTCGAAGCGTTGTAGCTGAACTTCATCAGGGCGTTATTCGTCGGCACGTTGAACTGTATGTCCGCCCCGCCCGGCGCTCCGCCCTGCCCGTAGTTTTCATCCCAGCTTTCATTGATGGCGACTTTTGTAAAATAGTCGCCCGCGGGGAGCGCCGTCGTCTCGAAGCTGTAGATGCCGTCCTCGTCGGGGTCTTGCAGCCAGGAGCGTAAACAACTCGGGTCCCAATCGCCGGAGCAGCCTAGCTCCGACTGGAAGCTGCCTGGGGCGACGGCGATGACAGCGTTTCTGCTGCTCGTCACCCAGTGCGTCTCGTGGTCGTAATAGAACTTGACGCCCGCGGCCGACGCCAAATCGAGCGGGACGTTCGGGCCGTTCTGCTGCGCGTAGCGGCCGTAGTTCTCGTCCCAGTTGTCGTTGACCGGCGCTTTGTACTCCCAGTTGCCCGCCGGCACGTTGAACGTGCCCTGCCAGACTCCGTCGTTCGCGTCGTAGGCCAAATGCGTGTTGGCGCAGCCGGGGTCCCAATCGCCTGGACAGCCCAGCTCAGACTGCAAACTCCCGGCGATGGTGACGGCAGACGGCGCGGGCGTGTGCGAGGCCAGCGCGACCTCGATGCGCAGGGGCAGCGCGAGCGCGAGGGCCACGAGGCCGGAGATGGTCAACAAGCTGAGCCAGTAAAATCTGCGGGGATGCTTCATGTGAGTTTGCTCCTTCACGCGACGATCAACGATTGCCGGTGCCGTCTTAGGCCGAGGCCCGTGCGCCTGAGTTGTGAATTAAAATTTACGGAAGGCTGGACAGGATGCGGGACAAACGCAGGCCCTATAGATCAGCCTCGAACACCTTACGAAGTGCGGGAGAGGATACGTTAACCCCTTCGGCAAAGTCAACGACCTCGGCGCAACCGCTGAACAATTCAATCTCAAGCTATTCCCTGACTCAACCCTTTGCGGCTTCCGTCTTTCTTTGCGCCTTTGCGTGAAAAGCTTTTCCTCGCAAAGACGCTCAGGTAAAGAAAAACGGAAGGCGCAAAGGGTTGAGTTCAGGTTCTGGAGCGTGCTCCGACCTCGCCGGATTTGCGCCCGGCAAGTAAAAGGTAAGCGTAGAGCGCGATGCCGGTCGTGATGCCGACGGCGAACTTGATGGCGGGCTCAATCGGGACGGGCGAGACGAAGCCCTCGATGATGCCGGCGACGACGAGAACTGGCACACAGCCCGCCACCAGGCGAATCGCGTCGAGGCCGCGCGTCTTCAGGGCGTCGGCGCGCGAGAGGTCGCCCGGCAAGAGCATGGCGCTCCCGATGAGCAGCCCCGCGCCGCCGGCCAGGAAGATGCACGACAGCTCTATCACGCCGTGCCCGATCATGAAGGTCAGCAGTTCGTTGCCGTAGCCCGCGCGGTAAACGAGCGCCAGGACGGAAGCGGTCATCGCCCCGTTGAAGGCCATGATGTAGATCGTGCCGAGGCCGAAGAGCGCGCCGAGGGCGAAGGCCAGGAACATGACCTGAATGTTGTTCGTCATGATCATGCTTGAGCCGACCTGGTTGCCCTCGTTCAGGCTCTCCCACCAGCGCACGCCCGAATTGACCTGGGCGCGGAAGGCGGGGGGGACGCCCATCAGCTCGGAGAAGTCTGCGTCATGTTTTGTGCCGGCGAAGCCGGCGACGGCGAAAATCCAGAAGACTGCGAAGGCGAGCGCCGTGTAGCGCCACGTCCGGCGGAACGTGCGCGGGAAGCCTCTGGCGAAGAACTCCCACAGCCGGCGGCCGCCCTGCGCGTCGGCGCGGTAGATGCGGCCGTGCGCGCGTATGACGAGGTTGTTGAGGTAGTTCACGAGGCGTGGGTCGCGCGACTCGGCCCGCGCTATCGCCAGGTCCGAGGCCGTGCGCCTGTAAATCCTCCCCAGCTCGCGCACCTCCTCGCGCTCCAGCCGCCGCAGGGACGAGCCGCCGAGCCGCCCCAGCAGGTGCTCCAGCCGCTGCCACGCGCGCTTACGTTCCTTGATGAATCGCTCGGAAGACATAGAAGCAGTAATCAGTGGTCAGTGGTCAGTGGTCAGTGCTAGAGTGTCGCCTGTCTCGGTTCTTATTCTTCAAAGGTCAGCTCGCGTCACCACGCTTTTAACTGACCACTGACCACCGGCCACTGACCACTGCTATGGACCGTCTCGTCGAGTGTGTACCAAACTTTAGCGAGGGCCGCAAGCCGGAAACCATCGAGCGGCTGGTCGAGGCCGTCGAATCCGTGGAGGGCGCGGTCGTCCTCGGCACCCACGTGGACGAGGACCACAACCGCTCGGTCATCACGTTCGTAGCCGACGCCGGAGCGGTCGTGGAGGCGGCGGTGCGCGTCGCGGGGTCAGCCAAGCAGTTGATTGACCTCAACCACCACGCGGGCCAGCACCCGCGCGTGGGCGCGACGGACGTGCTGCCGTTCGTTCCCATTAGCGGCGTCACGATGGAAGACTGCGTTCAGCTGGCACACGAGGCGGGCGAGAGAATCTGGCGCGAGCTGGAGATTCCTGTTTACTTCTACGAGCGCGCGGCCCTGAGGCCGGACCGCGTGAATTTGGAGGACGTGCGGCGCAGGGGGTTCGAGGAGCTGCGCGAACAGATCGCGGACCCGGCGGCGGGCCGCGGGCCGGACGTGGGCGCAGCAAGTTTGCACGAAACCGCGGGGGCAATCGTCGTCGGCGCGCGCCCGTTCCTGGTGGCCTACAACGTCAACCTGCAAACGGACGACATCGCCGTCGCGCGCAAAGTAGCTCGCGCCGTGCGCGGGCGCGACGGCGGGCTGCGGTACCTCAAGGCGCTCGGCTTCGAGCTGCCCTCGCGCGGGCTGGTGCAGGTCTCCATGAATCTCGTTGACTACGAGAAGACGCGTCTTCATCACGCCTTCGAGGCCGTCAGGCGCGAGGCCGCGCGCTACGGCGTGAGCGTCGTCGGCAGCGAGATTGTGGGACTCGTTCCCCAGGCGGCACTCGACCGCTCGGCGGAATACTTTCTACAGCTCGAAAACTTCGCGCCCGGCCTGGTCCTCGAAAACCGAATCGCCGAGGCGCGTCGCGGGAAGAGGGAGAGGGCGAAAGATTTCGTCGCCGAAGTCGCGCGCGGCGAGCCCGTGCCGGGGGGCGGCGCGGCGGCCGCCCACGTGGCGAGCCTCGGTGCCGCGCTCGGCGAGATGCTCGCGCGCCTGACCGAGGGGCGCGAGCGGTTCAAGGACGTGGAGGCGGAAGTCAAAGACGCGCTCGCCGAGCTTGTGCCGCTGCGCGCGCGGCTGGCCCAGGCGACCGCCGAAGACGCCAGTGCTTTCAGGCGCGTCATGGAAGCGCGCAGGCTCACGCAGGAGACCGAGGGGGAAAGAACCGAGCGCGCGCGCCGGCTGGAAGAGGCGTTGAAGGGCGCGGCGCTCGTGCCGCTGGAAGTCGCGGGCGTCGCCGTGCAGGTGCTGGAGCTGCTCGAAACGCTCTCGGAGATAGGCAACCCGAGCGCGCTCGCGGACGCGGCCACGGGCGCGCAGCTGGTCCTCGCGGCCGTCACTGCGGCGCGCTATAACGTGCTCGTCAACACGGCCGACATGGGTGACGAAGAGTTCGTCTCCGAACACTCTTCGCGCGCGCGCGACCTGCTCGAACGTGCGCGGGAGATCGCCGCGCGCATAGAGGCGTCGCTGATGGATTCAATCGTGACGGAGTGAAGGCGAGCCGGGGGAGCGAGCGGGGGCGGGGGAACGAAATTTTATAAAGCCGCTGGGCCAAAGTGTGCGGCAGGCTGAAATCACAACTCGCCGGAAGCACTCACCCAGATTATTCTTGACTTCCCAGCTTGATGATCTCGGCGCGTAACTTCGCATGGCGTTGGAGGAGGCGGAGGTAGCGCGATTCGTCTGTGCCGGCTTTGGCGCGGACGATGTCCGCGGCGGCTCTCTTCTCGTCTTCTTTCCACCGAGCGAGGTCGGGAATCTGGGCCAGGACGAGGGCGAGGTCGTCGAAGGCGCGGCGCTCATTCTCTTTCCAGTGTTCGGTCTTCACGCCGAGCGCGCGCCCGGCTCGCTCGGCCGAGGCGCGGCGGATTTTGCGCGCGTCGCCGTCAAACTCTTTCGCCATCCGGCGCGCGACGGCAAGGCCGACGTTGCGTATCCGAAAACGGTCCCAGGAGCCATGAGTGGTTGCCGGCGCGGTCTCCAGAATCATGTGGCCCGCGGCGAGCAAGCGCAAACGCCGCGCGGGCGTGCGGTAAGTGGGCCGCGCCGCGAGCCTGCGCTCTTCCGTTTTGAGAATCTCCGCGACGCGCGGCGTGACGGGCCGGAAACCCATCTTGCGGTAGAACCAGAACGCGCCGGAGTCTATCCCCTCCTCGTTCTCGTGGCCTAGTTGGTACGGGTCAACGGAGAAGGCCGTCACGCCCAGCAGCTCGCGGAAGAGCTTCAGCACGCGCGCGTAAATCCAGGCCGACTCGCCCTCGCGGAAGGTGTAGTAAAGGTTGAAGCCGATCTCCATGCGCTCGCAGAGCGAGAGCCCTTCGACGTAGCAGACCGGCACGCCGTTCTTGAAAATCATCCCCGCGTGGTAGGCGCGCAACGGCAGACGCCGCGCGGGCGGCACGCCCACGACGTACACGACGTTGCCGCGCCCGAGGTCCGCACGGAGCACGCGGGCGTCGTCGCCGTGCGTGAAGCCATAAAGCTCGCGGTAGCGCACGGTCGAAGTCTCGCGCGCGAGGTCCAGGACGGCCTCGCCCTCGGCGCGGGAGAGTTTTTTCAAACGGAGGGGCGCGGAGGCGAACTCGGCCCCGAGCGAAACGTCGCGCCGGCTGATGAGCGGCCCGCGGTGGTAGAAGATTTTCCGGGCCGCGCGCTTCATGCGCGTGCGCGTGGCGTGCGAGTCCTTGAGGTCCCAGCGCACGTAAAGTTTCAGAGACTCGTAAAGTTCTGCGCGCTCTCTGGCGGAAAGGTCTGAGCACTCGAAGCGATCTATCAGCCAGCTCAGTTCGCGCTCGCGGCCGCGCGCGGCCCTGAGCCAGTCCGTATAGGGGACGTTCGCCTCCACGAACGCGTCCTCTTCGAGCAGCGGGAGGAACCTGGGCCAGGTCGCGGCCAGGCGGTACGGGTCTTCGTGCCGCCCCCAGTTGATAGAGACCCGCGCGGGGTGGCGGCGGACGAGCCAGCGCGTCAGGTCGTAGCCGAACGTGTCTTCGACGAACGTGCCCGCGATGCCCGAGACCTCGCCGTACTCCAGGGGCTCAAGGTCAGCGCCCGCCTCTTCGAGCGAGGCGACGCAGCCCGCGAACGACGAGAGAATCTTCTCCACGCGCCCGAGCACGCGCGCCCCCTGCGGGTAGGCGCGCATGAAGAGCAGGATTTCGTGAAAGCGTATCAGCGAGTCGGCGTCCGCGAAGCGCCGCCCGTCGAGCTGATTGAGGAGCTTGAACGCCTGGGCAGCGCCCTGTCCATCGAAGCGTCGCTTCGCTTCGTCGAGACGGTCGAGAAGATGTGGGAGAGAGTCGGACGCCACGGTTCCCCTCATTAAAGGTGAGACTCCCGACCGGCCTGCGCCGAACGCACGCGCCTGTCGGGAGTCCTATCTTTCACGCGTCACCAGCTAACCTCTATCTCGTACTCCCTGGCTTCGCCATGGGGGTCGCGTATCTCGACGATGGCAGTGTAATCGTTGTCGCGCGTGGGCTGCTGTAGGACGCGCACTTCGCCGCGGCCGCTGATTTTGTTGACGCTAACGCTCGCGCGACGGCGCGGGAGCGGCGAGGTGAAGTTGTAGGTCCCGTTCTCGTAGACGCTGCCGCCGATGGTGCGGACCTCTACCTGATCGTCGCGGATGACTAGCTGCACGTTGTCGTCCACGCTCCCGCGCCAGCGCACGCGCCCACTGTTGCGCCCGTCGTTGTCGGGCCTGGGCCAGCCGCCGCCTCCTCCGCCGCTGCCGCCGCCGCCGCGCACGTTCAGCTCTTGCAAGATGTCATTGAGCGTGCGCCGCACGTCGCCCCAGCGGTTGCGGCGGGAGTTGCCGCGGTCGGACCTGCTCAGGAGGTCCGAGAGGATTGACGCCGCGTCTTTCAGCTCCGACTCGCGCCGGGTGTCGCGCACCATGCGGCGGAAGACGGCGGCCGACGCGCCGAACTGCTGCGCGAGGTAGAGCGCCTCGATCTCGCCCCGGCCGTTGTAATTACTTTCGGTGTAGTCCGAGTAGCTGCGCGAGGCCAGGTCCTCGGCCTGCGTGCTGAGTTGCTCGGACAGACTGTTCAGCCTGTAAGACTGCGCCTGCGCCGCGAACGGCAGAAGACAGAGCGCGGTGAAAACCCACAGATAGCGTCTCATAGGTTCCTCCAAAAATTTTCGTCTCAAAGGTGCTTCCTGAAGAAGGAGGCGATTTTCCAGCCGTCAAGATATTTCCAGGGAGCTTCGCCGCTCGTGTAGTGGCCGCACGGGAGCCACGCCACGTCGAGCGGCAAATGGTGGCGGCGCGTCTCCGCGATCACGTCGCGCGAGAGGTCCACGGGGAAAGTCAGGTCGTAGCGCGCGGCGATGAAGCGCAGGGGCCGCGCGCGCATCTTCAGCAGGCGAGGCACGAACGGGGCAGGGCTGATCGGCAGCCAGTACTCGCGCAGCTCCTCCAGAGTCACGTGGTCCGCGAAGCCCGCGCGGACGTGCTCGGTCGAGAGGCCGCGCCAGACCACGTCCGCGAAAAAGCCGGAGACGTGATTGAAGACGCCCACGTCAATCGCGTCGTCGTGCGCAAACGCGAGAAACGCCGTGCAAGACCCGATGCTCGTGCCCATGATGCCGATTGGCCCATAACCTTCGTGCTCCGCGAGCCAGCGGACGGCGGCGCGCGCGTCCAAAACGGCTTGGCGCACGGACTGAATCGTGCGCCCCACGTTCGGGCTGACCAGGTGATCGGCGCGCTCAAGCTCCGCGGGGCGGCGCGCGTCGTGGTAGGGAAGCGTCAATCTCAGCGCCGCGATGCCCAAGCGGTTGAGCAGGCGGCAGAGGTCAACGTAACTATCCGCCGGGGCATTCCAATGCGGCAGGATTAAAACGGCGGGCCGACGCCCCCTCGACTGCCCACCCGACTTCCGCCCTCTCGCCGTCGCGGGGAAGAAGCGCGCGTGGACGGTGTTGTTCTCGGCCGAGGGCGTCTCGACGGCGCTCGTCCACGAGAGGTGCTCGCCGTCAAGCCGATAATCTGTGATGGGCGGGAGGCAGTAGAACTCTTCGCTCTCGCGCATGACCTCCGCCGTGTGCTCGCGGAAAAGGTGGCGCGGGTCGTCGCCGTTGACGTGTTCTCTGACGAACCCCGCGCCCCACTCGAAGGGGCGCACGATCCTGTTTGTGTCGCGGCGCGCGTGCCGCAGCTCCCGCGCGTGCATCCATCGTCCGAGCAAAATCTTTTCAGCCTCACTGACGGAATTAAGCCGGAGGATGATATGTGGTCGCGGCGGCAAAATCAAAGGGGCGGCCTGACCGTGATGGCACGGCCGCGCGCGCCTGCGCTACAATCCGCCCTGATTTAACCCTCATCAGTCGGCAGGGAGGTCTTTCATGTCCAGACGCTTTTTCATTCTACTGCTCTGCCTCACGGCATTCATTTCGGGGGCCTGCGCGCAGGCGAACCAGGAAGAGCAGGCGCGCATGCGGAGGGAGATTGACGAACTCAAACTGGGCCAGCAGCGAATCCTGGAACAGCTCAGGGAGCTGAGGGGCGAGCCCATCCCGAAGACTATCTCGCCGGCCAAGCTGCAAACCCCCTTCGACCTGCCCGTGGACGCCGAGAGCCCCGAGACCAAAGGGAGCAAGGGCGCGCGCCTCGCCATCGTCGAGTTCTCGGACTTTCAGTGCAGCTACTGCCTGAGCTACGTTACCGAAACCTTTCCGCAGATTGACAAGGGCTACGTCAGGCCGGGCAAGGTCAAATACTTCTTCCGCAATTTCCCCTTGACCAGCGGCCACCCGAACGCCTTCCGCGCCGCGGAGGCCGCGCGCTGCGCCGCCGAGCAGGGGAAATTCTGGGAGGCGCACGACCGCTTCTTCGCGCACCAGAACGAGCTGAACCCGGACGACTGGCCGGCGCATGCGCGGGCGCTCGGCCTCGACGCGGGGAAGTTCGATCAGTGCCTGATGAGCGGCAAGTACGACGCGGAGATCAACCACGATTTGGACGAAGCGCAGAGGCTGGGGATTAACGGGACGCCGGCTTTCCTGATCGGCGTGCTGTCGCCCGACAGCCGGAGCGTCAGCGTCCGCAAGGTGCTCCTCGGGGCGGAGTCTTACGAGACCTTCAAGCAGGCGCTGGACGAGGCGCTCCCGTCAAAGGCGAAGTAAGCGACCATTTCACGCAAAGGCGCAAAGGCGCGAAAGAAATGATGAACGATGAATGATGAATGATGAATAAAAAGAGATTTTCTTTAATTCATCATTCCGCATTCATCATTCCGCATTGCCTTTTCGCGCCTTTGCGCCTTTGCGCCTTTGCGTGAGACTTTCTTGCTCGCGCGCTTAGTTGTGCGTCGCGTCCACCATGCAGAAGTCCTTACCGTTGCCGGTCAGGTTGTGATAGAGGTTGCGCTGAATCAGGTAGTCGCGCGCGCCCAGGTGCATATTGGCCCAGGAGCCGTTGGCCGCCTGGTACTGAAAGTGGCCGAACGTCCAGGCGCACTTGTCCGCGTTCTCCTGGCCGCGGCTGTCCGCCCAGCCTGACCGCGGGTCCGGGTCCGTCACGGCCTCTTCCAGCTCGTGTGCGATGACGGAGATCATGCCGTCCACGCCAGCGTTGCTGTTCGGGCTCGTGCTCTGCGCCGCGCAGGCGCTCAGGCAGCGGTTGGCGTTGCCGACGAAGGAGTAGCGGATGTGGCCCGCGCTCGGCGTCCCCGCAGTGTGCCAGCCGCAGTAATTCGTGCAGAAGCCCGAAGACTCGGTCACGTCCGACGAGGTGAGCACGAAGTAGACGCCGTTGGCGTCGTACGGCAGACCGCCCGAGGTGATGGCGTTGTTGACGATGGTCTGAATCGCGGCGTCGCCGAGGCTGCTGCCGTTCGGGTAAGCGACCGTCGTCTCGGTGCCTTTGATGACTTGGCCGGTGATGTTGTAGGTGGCGGTCGAGTAGCTGGTATTGATCAGGAAGTACGGCGAGCCGCCGACGTTGGTCAGGAAGTCTCTGACGATCTGCTGGCCGGCGGCGTTGTCGGAGCCGTTGGCTTGGTTCCAGTTGCCGTACCAGACGATGTAGGCGACGGGGGTGCGAATCAGCGGGCCGTTGTGGTAGCTGATGGCCGTCGTGGCGCGGGTCCCGCCCGTCGTTAAGGCGAATCCATTATGCCCGTGCTCGTTGAGGCTGTGCAGAATAATCTCGGGCTTGCCTCTCTCTCCCGATTGGGCGTGGGCGGTGGTGAACAAACGCGAGGCACTCAGCAGGCCGGCGACGACGAGCAGAACCACTGCGAGGGTGAAACCTGTTCTCTTCATCAAAATCTCCTTAAAAGGCTGGGCTGGATTGTTTGTCGAGGGCACTTGCAGCAGTACCCCAGGCGGAGGAGGCGGGACCAAGATTTGAGGGAACTTAGCACGTAAGTTCGGATACCCTGTATGGAGATCAAGCCGACTCGGCCGGCGGGAGACGGAAGCCCACACGTAAAGCGTGCCATCTTCCACCACGCGGTTATCAGCAGGTTATGAGCCAAAAATTACCGGCACGGAAAACAGCTTGTGCCGGCGCTTAGAGGAGGCCGCGAGTATAAGTCCGAGTTGTCGGAAAACGCAAGAGCAAAGAGACCGCAGGCGAAATTGTAACGAAACGACAATCAGCGAAGGCCGGAGCTGTGCGCCCGGTTCGAATGTCGGCGGGCTGTGCCAATTCTCCACGGCCGCTCCTTCAGGCGGTGGGCTTGCCGCGCTCCTGAATTGACTTCGAGCGGCGCGGGGTTTAGGATGTCCGGGCCTCAGTTGCAGATGCGGGTGTCTTCCCCCACCATCGGCGTTTGCAATGCCCTTACGACCCAGAGCTTATTTTTATATCTCGGGCATCATTCTCTTGGTGCGTGCTACTAGCGGGAGCGCATCGGCCGCCTCCGCAAACTATTAACAGCCACCCTTGACGAAAAAAAGGGTCTCACCTACCTGGAGGACATAGAATGAATCGTAAGTTCGTAGCCTTAATCGGCGTGGGCGCGCTCGCCTTCGCGCTCGTCGTCGGCAGCCTCGCGCGCAGCACCTCCGCGCAGTCGGATCGCGCAGTCGAGAACGCCAACGGCAACGCCGCGTTCCTCAAGTGCGGGACCAAGCACCCCGATGACGAGACCGCGCGACTGATTGACGACGCCAACCAGCGATTTAGGAACCAGCGCAAGGCCGAAACGGGCTCTGACCAGAGAACCGGCACCGTCACCGTCAACGTTTACTTCCACGTCATCACCAACACCTCGGGGGCCGGCAACGTCTCCGACACCGCAATCGCCAACCAGATCAGGGTTCTCAACGACGCCTACAGCGGCGTCACCGGCGGGGCCAACACGCTCTACAGGTTCACCCTCGTGAGCACGGACCGCACGGCCAACAACACCTGGTTCCCCTGCACGGGCGGGACCTGCGAGCAGCAGATGAAGAACGCGCTACACAAGGGCGGCGCGGCCGACTTGAACCTCTACACGAACGGCATGGGCGGCGGCCTCCTCGGCTGGGCCACTTTCCCCTCGGACTACGCGGCCGCGCCGAAGATGGACGGCGTGGTCTGCCTCTACTCCTCCCTGCCGGGCGGCTCGACCACCAACTACAACCAGGGCGACACGGCGACGCACGAGGTCGGCCACTGGGTCGGCCTCTACCACACCTTCCAGGGCGGCTGTAACGGCGGGGGCGACCTCGTCAGCGACACGCCGGCCGAGCGTTCCGCGGCGGGCGGCTGCCCGACGGGCCGCGACACCTGCAAGAACAAGGCGGGCCTGGACCCGATCACTAACTTCATGGACTACACCTACGACTCCTGCATGTTCGAGTTCACCGCCGGCCAGGCCGCGCGCGCCGACTCGCTCACGCTGCAATACCGCGGACTGTAGTTCAATTCAAAATTAAAAATTAAAAATGCAAAATGGAAGACAAGGGGCGTGGCTCCCGGTCTTCCATTTTGCATTTTTAATTTTTAATTTTGAATTACTCCCTCGGCAGTCCCGCCCGCTGCCACTCGTCCCAGCCGCCGAGGAGCGCGGCCGCGTTTTCGATTCCATGTTTCTTCATCTCCTGCACCGCACGGGCGCTCAACTGCTCGTGCGTTCAAGCGCAGTAGGCGACTATCAGCTTGTCGCGCGGGAGTTCCTTCGCCCGCTCTGCGACGAGGCCGAGCGGGACGGAGCGCGCGCCCTTGATGTGGCCGAGGTCGTAGTCAACGCTCCCGCGCACGTCCACCGCGACGGCCTCGCCTTTCTCCATCGCCTCGTTCAGCTCCGCGACCGTGACGCGCCGCGCGCCGTCTGTCGGCGCGGCCGACGGAGGCCCTGCGGCGCGCTCGCTCGTGCGCGCGTCGCCCGCGCTCTTCGGGTGACACGCCGCGAGCGAGCAGAGGAGAATCATAGTCAGCGAGACAAGGAGCCTCGTTCTCATGTTCGTCAGAAACTTTTTCACGGGCCGCTTTTATGGTCGGGCGTGACGGGTTTTCAAAAAGTCGTTTGGCCGCGTTCGCCCGGCCGCCAATCAACTATCGGGTTCGAGCCGTCGTCGCAGACCCAGACGGTCGCGCGCATGCGCGGGCGCAACTGGTATCGCCGCCGCTCTACCAATGTCCAGTCGCCCTGCTTGAAAGGCTCGCCCCTGAGCAGAAACCAGCGCGCGGCGTCTTCGTTTTTCTTAAACCGTAGCGTGAAACTCTCGGTCGTCTCCTCGTCCGTTCTCACGCGCAAGGTCACGCGCCCCGGCCTGCGCTTGTAGGAAAGAATCTTTCCCGTGAACGAAGTGAGGTGATTCGCGTCGCACCTGACGCTTTCGGGCGGCATCAACCGCTGAGCGCGGGCCGAAGCAGAGATGAAGAGAGCGGCAGCGCAAAGTATCACTGCCGCCGAAATTTTCTTAAGGCTCTCTTTGCTCATTAAACTCACTTCTGTTCTTCGCGCCCGAAGAGGCGGCGGACCATCTGCGGGAGGAGCAGCGAGGTTTGCAGGACGTTCCCCGTGGCGAACCTTCTGGCGAAGCCGCGGAAGAGGCGCGAGGCGCGAGGCGTGTAGTTGAACCACCACAGGTCACGAAGGCGTGCGATGCGGTTGACGTGCACGTGCTGCGGCGTGACGAGTTCGAGCAGGCCCAATCGCCCGTGCGTCCGGCCGAGCCCGCTCTGCTTCATCCCGCCCCACGGCGTCTGCGCGATGCCGTGCGTGTAGAGCACCTCGTTGACCATCACGGTCCCCGCCTCAATGCGCTCCGCGACGCGCCGCCCGCGCCCTATGTTCTTCGTCCAGACGCTCGCCGTCAGCCCGAACGGGCTGTCGTTCGCCAGGCTGACTGCCTCGTCGTCCGTCCTGAAAGTCATCACGGGCAGGACCGGCCCGAACGTCTCCTCGCGCATGACCGTCATCGTGTGGTCAACGTCCGTGAGCACCGTCGGCTCGTAGAACAGTCCGGGCCGCAAGCCTTCAGCGCGCCGGCCGCCCGCGAGCACGCGCGCGCCGCGCTCGACTGCTTCGTTGACGTGGCCCTCGACAATCGCGAGCTGATTCTCGTTCGACATCGCGCCGATGTCCGTGTCTTCCGTTGTGCCAATATTCTGCCTGAGCGCGCGCGTCTTCTCGACGACCGTTTCGACGAAGCGCGTTGCTACGCGCTCGTGAACGTAGCAGCGTTCGACGGAGGCGCACGCCTGGCCCGAGTTGCTGAACGCGCCCCACAGCGCGGCCGCGGCGGCCGTCTCCACGTCCGCGTCTTCCAAAACAATCATCGGGTCCTTGCCGCCGAGTTCGAGCACGACGGGCGTCAGGGTTTTCGCGGCCGCTTGCGCGACGCGCTTGCCGGTCGCCACGCTCCCCGTGAACATGATCTTGTCCACGCCCGCCTCGACCAACGCCGCGCCGGTCGCGCCGCCGCCCGTCACGACTTCGAGCAACCCTTCGCCGAGCCCCGCGCGCCTGAACACGTCCGCGATTTTTAAGCCCGTGAGCGGCGTCAACTCGCTCGGCTTGACGACGACGGCGTTACCCGCCATCAGCGCCATCACGACTTCGTCGAGCGGAGTGGCCCACGGGAAATTCCACGGCGAGATGACGCCGACCACGCCGAGCGGCCTGTAAACGATGCGCGACGTGCGCCCCATCAGGCCATACTGCCCGATGTCAATCTTCTCGGGCCGCAGCAGCCGGCGCGTCCGGCGCGCGAAGAACTGCATCAGGTCGAGCGTCGGCGCGAGTTCCATCGAGACCGCTTCGGCGACGGGCTTCCCCGTCTCGCGGGAAACGAGCAGCGCGATCTCTTCCAACTCATCGAGCACGAGGCGGCGGGCGCGCATGACGACGCGGCCGCGCTCGGCGTAGCTCAATTTGGCCCAGGCTTTTTGCGCCCCGCGCGCGCGCCCGACCGCTTCGCGGACCTCGGCGGCCGAGGCCACGGGCGCGCGGCCCACCTCCTCGCCCGTCGCCGGGTCGAACGAGACTATCTCCTCGCGACGCTCCGCCTTGATCTCTACAGTCTGTACGCTCATGGGGGTTTCTCTCCGTTCGCCGGATTATCACCCAAAGCGGGCCGCGATTGAAAGCAGAAATACTCCCTTTGCGTCTTTGCGCCTTTGCGTGAAAAAATTAAATCTCTCACGCTGGAGGCGCAAAGACGCAAAGGGGTTGAACGGCGGCTCGCGTTTTGTCACCGTCTCTGCGTCTCGGTTACAATGGCGGCAAGTCATCATCCCGAAGAGGAGAAATTTTCGATGCAAAGACCCCAGCTCGCGGAATTCATCAAGCGCATGACGCCCGGCTCCGTCGCCGTCGTCGCCAGCGCGCACGAGGCCACGCGCTCGAACGACACCAACTACCGTTACCGGCAGGACTCGGACTTCCTCTACCTGACCGGCTTCGACGAGCCCGAAGCCGTCGCCGTCATCAAGGCGTCGAGCGAGGGGCCGAAGTACACGCTCTTCGTCCGCCCGCGCGACCCCGAGCGCGAAATCTGGGACGGGCGGCGCGCAGGCACCGAGGGCGCGCAGAAGGAGTACGGCGCGGACGAGGCATTCCCCATCGAGCAGTTCAAGGAGAAGCTCGGCGACTACTTGAACGGCGCGGCCAATCTTTACTACCGCATCGGCAACGGCCGCCCCGACCTCGACGAAGCGATTGTGGGCCAAATCAGGCGGCTGCGCTCCCTCGGCCGCCGCGGCGTGAGCGCGCCCGAGGCCATCATCGACACCGGCACCATCACGCACGAGATGCGCCTCTTCAAGAGCGAGGAGGAGATAGAACTGATGCAGCGCGCCGCTGACATCGGGGCCGAGGGCCACGTCGCAGCGATGAAGGCCGCGCGCCCAGGCATGAACGAGTACGAGGTCGAGGCGCTCATCGAGTACACCTTCCGCAAGAACGGCGCGACGGGGCCGGCCTACACTTCAATCGTCGGCGGCGGCGCGAACGCGACCGTGCTCCACTACATCACGAACGACGCCGTGCTTCAGGACGGCGACCTCCTGCTGATTGACGCGGGCGCGGAGTACGGCGGCTACGCCTCCGACATCACGCGCACCTTCCCCGTCAACGGCCGCTTCACGCCCGCGCAACGCGACATCTACGACCTGGTCCTGAAGACGCAAATGGCCTGCGTCGAGCGCGTCCGCCCCGGCACGAGCGTGGACGAATTGAGGAACTACTCGGTCGAGCTGCTGACGGAGGGCATGGCCCGCCTCGGGCTCTTAAAAGGCGACCCGAAGAAGCTGATCGAGGAAGAGAAGTACAAGCAATTTTACATGCACGGCCTGGGCCACTTCCTCGGCCTCGACGTGCACGATGTCGGCCGCTACCACATCAAGGACGAGGCGCGCAGGCTTGAGCCCGGCATGGTGATGACGGTCGAGCCCGGCCTCTACGTGGCGACCGGCACCAAAGACATCCCCGAAAAATACCTGGGGCTGGGCGTCCGCATCGAAGACGACGTGCTCGTCACCGAAGACGCCCCGCGCGTCCTCTCCGACAAAGCGCCGAAGCAGCCGGAAGAGATTGAAGAGTTGATGGCGCGCAAAGGCTGAGGCGCGGCCGAAGGAGGGCGTCACGTTGATTCCGCCCGCCGGGAGTTCGGTTGAGCAGGTTCGCGCGGACTTCGACCGCATCGCGCTCGTTTCGGCGCAGGACCGCGAGGAACTTGGCCCGTACTGGAAGTCTCTTCTCGCCCACGTCCCGGAGAATTGCGGGCGCGTCCTCGAAATCGGGTGCGGGTTGGGGGGGAGCGCGCGCCTGATCGCGGGGCGTGCCGGTTCCGTGACCGCGGTTGACGTGTCCGGGGAGATGCTGCGCGTCGCGGAGGAGCGTTCGCGCGCTTACCCTAACCTTCAATTCATCCTCGGCGACTTTCTGCGGCTGGACCTGCGGCCCGAGACTTACGACTGCGTCGTCACGACGACGACGCTGCACCACCTGCCGCAGGACGAGGCGTTGCGGAAAATGATTTCGCTGCTTCGTCCGGGCGGCGCGCTGGTCCTGCACGACCTGCTCGACCCGGACGGGCTCTTCGACACGGCGCTCAACTTCGTCAGGCTCCCGGTCAGTTGCGCCGCGAGGTTCTGGCGCACGGGCAGGCTCCGCCAGCGGCGCGAGGTCCGTCAGGCGTGGGACGAGCACGGCAGGCATGAAAGTTACCTGACGGCTAAAGGCGTGCGCGCCATACGGGACCAGTATTTTCCGGGCGCGCTCGTGCGACTCCACCTGCTCTGGCGTTACACGATTGTCTGGCGCAAGCCGGGGGCGGTTGTCAGCTGAGGACGCGCAGGTAGCTCCAGCCGCCCGTGAGCAAGTCTTCTTCCGAGAGGCCGTCGTCGGGGCTTCCGGGGACGACGAAGACGCCGTCGGCGAGGATTGATTCGGGGTTGAGGAGCAGGAGACCGCGCGTCAGGCTGCCGATGGTGCTCCTGGTCCAGTACTGCGACTCGTCGTCAACCCCGGCGGGCGGGTAGGGCTCGCCGAGGAGCAGCATGATCGAGACCGCGACGAAATCCTTGTCGCTCGACAGGCGTTCCATCCCGTCAACCTCCTGGCCCAATTCTTCCTGCTCGGTCGCCGTGCCGGCCGAAAGCTCCGCCGCCCACGACTCGAACTCGGCCTCGGCCTCCTTCGTGTCAGTCATGTAGTCCCAGAAGACCTGGCTCCAGTAGGGCTCGTGTTCGAGCAGGAGCGCGACGACGCGCTTGAGGTAGCGGCGCTTGGCCTCCGCGTCCTGACGCGCCCCGTCCGGGTCTTCGATGACTTCAGCGAAGCGCGCGCGCAGGGTGTCCTGTCCGTAAGCGTGGATGAGGATTTGCAGCCCGAAGAAGTAGGACCGCGGCTCGTCGATGACGAATATCTCGGAAGCTCTCTTGAACCACGACCTACGCGTCGTCATCGTCGTTATCTCCTGAACGTCTTCTTTGCGCCTTTGCGCCTTTGCGTGAAAAAACCAAAACCACTTACTCACGCAAAGGCGCAAAGACGCAAAGGGCTTGTTGGTTATCCGCCGTAGCTGCCGCCGCTGCGGCCGAAGGAGCCCGAGCGGCGGGGCGAGTAGTAGCCGGAGCGCCCGGCGCGTGTGCCGACGACTGCGCCGCTCGCTGACATGCGGACGGTGGTCCGGCCGAAGCCCGTGGGCTTGCTGCGCCCGACGCCGCCGCGGTTGCTCGCGCCGACGCGCGTGCCGGCGAACATCGTGGGGCGCGTCGCAGGCGTGTACCGCGGCGGCGAGACGGGCGGCGTGAAGCCCACGGGCGCGCGCCCGCGCGCGACGCTTCCGTATTCCGGGTAGCGGCTGACGAAAGAGCCCGTCGGTCTGTAGAACGGGTACGAGTAGAAGAAGTACGGATGAAGGCTCGGCCCGCCGCCGTAGTAGTAATGTCTTTCCTGCACACGCCCCGTGCCGCCGTCGGGGCGCTTGCCCTCGACCCACTCGTCCACTCCCGCGAAGTCGCTCAGCGGCAGCATCGCCACGCTGATGCCCTTGCTTTGATACTCGACGAAGTCCTCGTTCAAGTCGTCCAGTTCCTGCTGGCGCGTGCGGTCGGGCGTCACGTAGAGCACGGCGCTGACGCCCAGCTCCTTCAGCTTCTCGGCCGAGGGAATCTTCGCCAGGTAGCGGTTGTCGAACTGCGTGTCGGCGTCCGTGTAGTTTTCGAGCCGGCGCGAGTCGAGCAGGAAGACGGCCGGCGCGTCCTGGGCCAGCGCCCTCTGTTTCGTCTCTACCTCGGCCGCATAATAGAGCATCGCGGCAAGCGTCTCGTGCGACGGGGTGACGCCGAGCGGGTGCGGGAAGTTGTCGAAAGTCGTGACGAGGTGGGCCGCCTCCGCGAGCCCCGCGCCGAGCGCCACGCTCTGTCTTCCCGGCACGTCCGCCACGATCATCGCGGCGGCCGCGTTCTCCGCGTTCCTGAGAAAGTCTTGCGCGATGGCCTGGCCGCGCCCGTAAGCCTCCTGCATGTCGGGCGAGAAGACGGGCGTCAGCTGCTTGCGCAACGTCTCGAACTGCAAAGCCTGTATGAGCGTCGGGACGAAGTAGGGCAGCCACTTCCGCGACCTCGGCTGGAAGGCGTCGAGCATCTCGGATTGATTGAGATACTTTCGCCAGCCGTCGCCCTTCAGCGAGTCCGTGCCGAGCGCGCCGGGGAAGCTGAGACTCTTGCCCTCCGAGCCTATGTCCCAACCGTGCGTGCGCTGTAGCTCCAGCGAGTCGCCGTCAATTTCCGTCGTGTCGTCCCGGTTGACGAGCCACGCCGCGCCGCCGATGACGCCCACGGTCGCGGCGACGCTTGCGATGTTGAAAGTGCGCCGCGACATCTTCCACCAGGGCTGCGACTCATTCGCGTTCAAGCGCCGCCGGTTGATGCGCCCCGCGCTCGTCAATCTTTTATGAACTTTCTTGTTGCTCATAACGACGAAACTGAACCACAGAGGAACACAGGGGAAGATAAAATAATTTCAGATTTGCTATCTCGAATTCCCTTTCTTCCCTCTGTGTTCTCTGTGGTGATTCCCAGCTACGATGAACGTCGGCACGGTCAGTGCTGTGTACTCTGTGCTCTTGTGCGAGAGGCGCGTGAAGAAGCCGCAGGCGGTGCCGCCGAGGACGTAAACGCCGAAGTTGGCGAGGCGGCCTTCGGCGTCGGCCGCCGCGCGGAAGAATTTTTGTGCCACAAACCGTTCGGGCAGCGCCTGCTCGATTGCCTTCTCCCAAACCTCCTGACTGACGAATGGCCCGCAGACGGTCTCTTGCCCCTCGCAGCCGTAGTCGCTCTTGAGCACCCACTCCTCGCGCTCGGCGCGAAGCCGTTCGGGAGAGAGCTTTGACATTCGCCGGGTCTCCGGGACGTAGCGACGAATCCAGCCGCGCGCGCCCTTCGAGAATCGGTCCAATTCCTCCCAGAAGAAGGCCAGCGACAGCTTGTTCTGCGTGACGATTGAGCCGAAGGGGTTGACGACCGTCACGACGTTCTCCGCCTCCGCGCCGAGGAGCGCCGTGAGCGGGCCGTCGAGCGGCAGGGGGTCTGGAAACTCGGGCGCGTCCGCCCAGACGGGCGTGCGCTCGCCCCACCAGTCCGTCTTGTAGTGCCTGAGAACCAGGTCAACCGCGACGCCCAGGACTTCTATCCCGCGCTTCGTGCGCCGCACGTTGAACGGCGAGCCGCAGACGACGCGCACGCCCGCGCCTTCGAGCCAGCGCGAGAAGAGCGTGATCATCGCGAGGTCTTCGCTCAACTCGGTCGGGTAGATGATGCCGGCGACTCGGAGCGGCCGCGTCGTGCGCTTGGCGTGGCTCTCGCGAAGCATCTGGACGAACCTCTGGCCGAGGCGCGCGTTCGGGTCCAGGGCGCGGCCGTGCGCGCCTCTCAACATCTCGTTGAGGATGACCGCCTCGGGCTGGCCCGAGGGCGTGTCGCTGTTCAGCTCGCAGCAGCGCACCGTTTGGTCCTCGCAGACGAAGAGGTCCGCGCGGGCCATCCCGTGCCAGAGCCCTCCCGCCGTCTCCCACATCAACTGCTGCCACGGCGTCAACTGATAAAACTCCGCGACGAGCGAAGGGTTCTCCAGGAGGATTTCGACCAACTCCTGGTGTAGGTAAGTGACGCGCTCGGCCGCCTCCATGAGTTGACGAGCCAGCCCCCTCGTGAGCACCACGCCGCGCAGCCCGAAACGCTCGCGCCCGTCGAACCAGGGGTCGGAGATGACGCCGGTCTCGTAAACGGCGCGCGCGAAGCTCGCGTAATCGCTCACACTCTCTGTGTCCTGGCGCATGGGAAATTTTCGGGGGCCGAAAGACCGTTCGGACGACTCAGCCGACGATGGACGCGACGATGATGAGCGCGATGCCGATGATGACGGAGCCGATGACGATGGCAAGCGCGACGTTCTGGTCCTCCTCAATCTCCTTGCGGATGGAGAACGGCGTGGCCCTGCCCATCACGAAGAAGGCGAGCGCGAAGAGCAGCAGGCCAGCCACGGTGTAAACGGCGACGTTCAGGAGAGACTGCACGAGCGGCGAGATGAGCAGAGACATCCGTTTTCCTCCGGGCCAGGCCCTCGGCCGCACGACCCGCTTTTTGAATTTTAGTTTCCTGACCGTACGCAGACTCGCAGATACCCGCGCGGCCTGACAAACGGCCTGACCGAAGGGCACGCGCGCGTGTGCGTCTGCGCTTGCGCTTCGGCGTTCGCATAGCGAGCCTCACGCGCCACTAATCGTAGCCGCTCGACAACTCTGCGACGATCTCGCGGACGGCGGCGCGCGCCTCTTCGACTTCGTCCGGCTTGAACGAGACCGCGCCGACGACCGCGTGGCCGCCGCCGCCGTAGCGTTCGCAGATGGTAGCGATGTTGTGCCGGCGCGGGCGCGGGGCCCAGGGGTTCGAGCCGACAGAGATTTTCGTCCGCTGCGGCCCACGCGTGAGCGCGACCGAGTAGGTCGTCTCCGGGTGCAGGTAGTACGGGATGAACTTGTTGAAGCCTTCGAGGCCCTCGTCAACGAGGTCGAACGTGACGACGCCTTTCGCGTAGGTGGCCTTGCGCCGGACCACTTCGAGCGTCTCGCGGTGGCGCGCGAGGATGGGGCGGAAGCGGTCCTGCACCTCGCGGCCCAGCGCGACCTCGTCGAGCGGGCGCTCGACGAGGTCGCGGATGACGCGCTCGATGAACGCGTCGTCCGGGTCGCTCTCGATCACCTGCATCAGTTGCAGCGCGGGCGCGGCCAGCTCCACGCACTGCGCCGCCGAGTCGTAAAGCGCGCCGTCAATGACGTGCGCCCAGTGGACCAGCGGCCCAAGCCCTTCGTCCGCGAAGTCGAACTGCTTCCGCGCCACGTCCGCGATGAACTCCGTGCAGGACTTGCGTTCGGCGTCCAGGAATTTACGGCCCGAGCGGTCGGCGCGGAAGTGCGCCTCGTCCTCGGGCGTGAGGAAGGCGGACTGGTGATGGTCGAACCACCAGGTCAGCCGCTCGCTCGTCGAATACTTGAAGTCAACGATGGCGTTCTCGTCGCCGTCGAACATCTCCGCGTCGAAGAGTTGGCCCGGCCGGTGCAGCAGACTCGTGTACTCGATCCGCGCCTCGGGGCGGACGCGCGCATGGTAAAACCGCGTGAAGACGGCTGCCGAAGCTACACCGTCGAAGCAATGGCCGTGATACAGGATGCGAAGTTTCATGGAAGGGGAATGGTAAATGGTAAACGGTAAATGGTAAGGGTCTAGAGTAGTTGAGCTGACTATAACGGATGTTGCCGCAGTAGTCTTAACAACTCCTGGTACAAGTTCTTTGACTTACAGTTGAACCGCCACTCGCACTCCTTCAGGTGCAAGTTGAAAGTGCGAGACGGGAC
>DASWQY010000012.1:0-11847 GCA_036403435.1 Pyrinomonadaceae bacterium | reverse complement strand
TAGTCTCGCCCGCACCCGCCTTGAGAATTTGAAATTTGAGATTGTTTTCCCCCGGAGGTCACATGGAAATCGGTATCCTCTTCTTCTTCCTCTTCATCGCCATCGCGGCGCTCGTCATCGCGGCCAAGACGATCAAGATCGTGCCGCAGGCGACCGTCATGCTCATCGAGCGGCTCGGGCGCTTCAGCCGCGTCGCGGGGAGCGGCCTGAACGTCATCGTCCCGTTCCTCGACAAGCCGCGCGGCGTCTACTGGTCGAACGTGCGGCCGGGGCTCGCCTCCATCGATCTGCGCGAGCAGTACATCGACCTCCCGCCGCAGCCCGTCATCACGCGCGACAACGTGACCATCCACGTCGATTCGGTCGTCTACTGGCAGATCACCGACCCCATCAAGGCCGTCTACGAGGTCACGGATTTAATCGGCGCCATCGTGCAGTTGACCATCACGGGCATGCGCGCCGTCATCGGCGACATGGACTTGGATCACACGCTCTCGCAGCGCGACCAGATCAACGCCAAGCTCCGCATCGGGCTGGACGAGGCGACCGACAAGTGGGGCGTGAAGGTGACGCGCGTGGACGTGAAGAACATCAACCCGCCCGAGGACGTGCGCGTCACGATGGAGAAGCAGATGACGGCCGAGCGCACGCGCCGCGCGCTCGTCCTCCAAGCGGAGGGCGAGAAGCAGGCCGCCATCACGCGGGCCGAGGGCGAGAAGCAGTCGGCCATCACACGCGCCGAGGGCGAAAGGGAATCCGCCATCCTACAGGCGGACGGCGCGGCACAGGCGCGGCTTCGCAACGCCACCGCCGAAAGTGAAGCCATCGCGCGCATCGCGCAGGCGATGGAGGGCCACGGCAACCCGGCGCAGTACCTCATCACCGCGCGCTACATCGAGAGCTTGCGCGACATGACGCGCACCAACAACTCCAAAGTCATCTTCATGCCGGTCGAGACCAGCAGCATGTTGTCGAGCGTCGGCGCGATTAAAGAGATGCTCTCCGAAACCGGCGAGAAGCGCCAGGACGACAATAGGCAACCGCCCCCGCGCCCGCGCCAGTTACCGACATGAATTAGATGCTAGGCCCTTGCGCCGTTTGTAGGAGGAGCGAAATGGGCTTCTACTTTCGTAAGAGCATAAATTTTGGTCCGGTACGCCTCAACTTCTCTAAATCCGGCATCGGTGTTTCTGCGGGAGTTAAGGGTGCAAGAATCTCTACGGGGCCGCGAGGGACATACATACACTCAGGGCGCAACGGTTTTTATTATAGCCAGCGGATTGGAGGGGGAAGCTCACAGAGCCGATACCAACCATCCTCGAACCAACAACCTTTCGGACAAACGTATGCCCCGCCGCCAGCCAGTGCTTACGTCATAGAAACGGCCGATGTAAGTCGTTTGGTTGAGACGTCCAGCGCCGAGTTGCTAAACCAAATAAACTCCACCGCAGCGCAGACAAGGTTCGCCCCGCTTGCTTTCTTATGCACTCTCGCCGTTACGGGCCTGGTCTTCTTTATAGTTCTAGTATTCGCCGCCCCGCTCGCCGACCTCATTGTAAAAGATCGTGATTACGCAGTAACAATCGCCACTATTGCGGCTGTTGTCGCCGCGCTGGCTACATTTATTGGCGGGTTGCTTTTCTCGTGGCGGGTTCACAAAGGCGATCAGTTGAAACGCACTACACCACTTTTCTACGAGCTTGAAGAGGATGCTCTGCACAAGTTCAGGACTATCCAACAAGCTTGCGAAGCTCTTTCCCGGTCTGCGCGAATCTGGCGGGTGCAGACAAATCAGCCTACTTGGGATTGGAAGCGTAATGCGGGAGCTTCTTCGTTAATCACACGACAACCACTTCACATCGGGCTTCAGCAGCCGCCATTTATAGCGACCAATGTTGATGTATGGGGCATTCAACTGAGCGACATGACTCTTTTCTTCATGCCTGATTATGTGTTTGTGCGGCAAAGGGGGAGCTACGGGGCAGTATCCTATGAATCACTCAGTGTGTCGTTTGCTCCGACACGATTTATTGAAGAACAGGGCGTCCCTCAAGATGCACGAGTGGTTGATTATACGTGGCGATTTGTTAACAAGAATGGCGGACCCGACCGACGTTTCGCGAATAACCAACAATTGCCAATAGCACAATATGGGCTAATTCAACTCCAGTCTGCTACAGGATTAAATATCCATCTCAATATTTCTAATATCGAATCGGCGAGCTTTTTTGCGGATAGCTTAAATCGTATTTTGTCTCCGTCGCGATGGCAACAACAGCAGCGGCGGAGAGAATACACTGCGGGAGGTCGTGAGCACAAAGGACAAAGAAAACCGGATGTGGGTACCAATATAAAATCAGCGCATAAAATTTTGGGTGTACCAATAGGGGCGTCTGTAGAACAAGTTGTCGCTGCCTATCGTCAAATGGCAAAGATGTACCATCCAGACAGGCTTGCGAACCTCGCTCCAGAGTTCATTGAACTTGCGGAAGAACGAATGAAGGAAATTAATGCTGCCTACGAAGAGTTAAAGCGATAGAAATTAAGTGCGCCCCCTGCTTATTAACTTCCACGCTTCAGCTTGTGGCGCGAGAGCGGGGCGTAGCGCGAGCCGCCGGGGCCGAGTTCGCTCAGCATGACGACGAGTTCGGTGACGGGGAATTCGAGCGCCTCGAAGCCGGTCTCCTGATGTAACTGTGCCAGCGCGCGTGCGCCTTGCGGTGAGCGCAGGCGTGCGAGCGTGAGGTGAGGGTGAAAGGGGCGCTCTTCGCGCCCGAAGCCTTCGCGCTCGCATTCGACTTCGAGGCGGCTTTGCAGGCGCGCGAGGCCGCCGGAAGAGTCTGCGACGCCGAGCCAGATGACGCGCGGGACGCCGCGGCGGGGGAATGCGCCCGCGGCTTCGAGCCGCAGCGTGAAGGGCCGCGAGTCTGCGGCCGCGCGCCCGGCCGCGTTTGATAAGACTTCAACACGACTCTCTTCTATCTCGCCCAGGAATTTCAAGGTCAGGTGAAGGTTCTCCACGCGCGGCCAACTGGCGCGCACTTCGCGGAAGCGCCCGCGCAAGAGAGCGGCATGCTCGGCGGCGCGCGCACGCGCCTCCTCCGGCAACTCCACGGCGCAGAAAACGCGGAGTGACGACGCGGGGATGCGGGGACGCGTAGACGCGGAGACGTTTGACGACGAAAGGACTTCCTTTTCGCCGCGTCCACGCGTCCCTGCGTCCCCGCGTCCCTCCTGATCCTTCATTTCGTCGCCGGCTCAAGAATGAGCGTCTCTTTCGCGGCGGCGGCGACCGCGGCTTTGGTGAAGGGGAAGGGGCGCGGGGTGACGTTGCGCCAGTCGTCCAGCTGGTCCTTCCAGTGCGGACTTGCCGGCACGCCGGAGACGCCGAGGGCTAGCCCCTGGCGCGTCTTGTCCCAATCGCTCGTGTCTGCGACGAGGCGCATGGAGACGGACGAGCCGCGGTTTACTGTGGGCAAGCTGGAGAGGCTGCCGCGCTGCGGGAACGGCTCAACGGCGAACATTCGGCCGACGAGCGGCGCTCCCGCGAGCGGGTGCGGGAAGCGCACGAGCGCCTCGCGCCCCCAGGTCCACTGCGTCTCGTCCGCGCCCAAAGCTTTCGTCAGCTCCTCGCGCGCATCCCTGAGACACGCGCGCAGCAGCTCCGCGTAAGTCTTAAACTCCCTGGGCAGCCACTCGCGCGGGCGCTCCTCTAGCAGGCGGTCGATGAGCGTGTCCGCGTTCCCGAAGTGGTAGCGGTTGGCGCGCTCGGCCCCGACGAGCCCCGCGACCACGCGCGTGCGGAAGGCGTCGCGGGTATGCGAGGCCAAAAGCGCCGCGCGCGAATCGGGCTCCACCTTCGCATCCCACTCCGAAATCAGGCGCACGGCCGCCAGCCACTGCTCGTCCTTGCCTCCGGCAGAAGTATCTTCGCGCGCGACCTCCGCGAGTTCGCGCGCGAAGAGAGCGCCGGAGATGCTGTAAGTGTCTCCCTGTATGTTCAGGAAATCCGGGATCGAATGTTGGGGCCGGGCTTCCAACAGGTTCTGGATGCGGCGCGCGCGGTAGGGCGCGAGCGGCATGACCGTTAGCTTGTATGGGTAGTCCGCGCCGGTGATGCGGCTGTTGGCCGTGACGATGATGCCGCCGGGCGGGTCGTAAACCGAGGGGAGCGCGTCGTAGGGAATGAAGCCCGTCCACTCGCCCTCGTCCGTCGAGCCGTCGTAAGGGAGTGTGCCATTTCCGGTCTTGCGGACGGGGAAGCGGCCGACGGCCTGGTAGCCTATGTGGCCGCTCACGTCGGCGTAGACGATGTTGAAGGCGGGGCCGTTGTAGCTCCTGTAAGCGGCGCGCAGGTCGTCCCAGCCGCGCGCGTAGTTGACGAGGTAGAAGCTTTCGGACAGGTTCGACTGCGGGTCGAGTGCGGTCCAGCCTAAGGCGTAACGCTTGCCCTCGCGTTCGAGGATGACGGGGCCGTGCCGCGTGACGGTCACTTCGAGTGGCACAGTTTCGGTGGCCGTCCCGAGTTGGCTCTTGCGGACCTTGATCTCTTCGACGCGGACTTCCGCCTCGCGCCAGCCCGCGGGCGTCAGGTAGCGGCGCGGGTTCTGCGCGTCGAACTTTTCGACGTAGAGGTCCTGCACGTCCGGCTCCAGGCTCGTCACGCCCCAGGCGATATGTTCGTTATGGCCGATGGCGATGCCGGGCAGGCCCGCGACCGAGACGCCCGCGACGCGGTTGCCGGGTGTGGCGAGGTGCGCCATGTACCAGACGGAGGGCGCGGAGGCCGAGAGGTGCGGGTCGTTGGCGAGCAGGGGCTTGCCCGTGACGGTGTGCTTGCCGGAGACGACCCAGTTGTTGCTCGCCGCGGAGTCCAGGGCGTAGAGGCCGACGCGTTCGAGCGCCGCCCGCCGCGCGTTCTCCGCGCTCGCCAGAGCCTGAAGCGTTTCCGCCCCGACTGTTGCCTCGGGCCGTCGCTCGGTCGGAGGAAGGGAAGAGGTCTTATTTTTTGTCGGCCGGTCTTTGCCCACTAAGAGCACGTCGAGCGGAGAGGTTTCGGGGAAGAGTTGTTCGCGGACGTTCTGCGGCAAGTCGGCGAAGGCCGCGCGCGTCAGCTCCGTGCCGTAGGAGGTCGAGAGAGTCTCGTCGAAGAGCTTGCCGATGGCTAGCGAGTCGGCGGGCCGCCAGGGGCGCGGCTTGAGTTGGAGTATCTGAAACTCCGGCGGCAGGCTTTTGGCGTCGAGCGATTCGGCGTAGGCGTTGACGCCGCGCGCGTAGGCTTCGAGCGCCCCGCTGAGCCGCGGCGGCAGGGCGGCCGCCTGCTTCTCCGCGAGCTGTGCGAAGCCGTAGCGGCGGTGCTGCTTGTCGCTTTCGAGCGCGCTGTTCTCTGGACCAGCGCCGAAAATCTCCGCCAGCTCGCCGCGCGCCGTCCGGCGCAGAAGCTCCATCTGCCACAGGCGGTCGCTCGCCGTGACGTACCCCTGCGCGAAGTAGAGGTCGGTCTCGTCCGCCGCCTCGATGTACGGGATGCCGCGCTCGTCGCGCCGAACCGTGACGTTGCCGCGCAGCCCCGCGAGCTGCATCATCAGCAAGTCGAGCTGCGTGATGCAGCACCTCGGGTCGCGCGTCGCCGTCGGCGGCTGTTGCGCGCCCGCGCCGAAGGGCGCGAGCGTCAGGGAGGCTGTCAGAATGAAGAGGAGAAGCTTGGTTCTCATAAACTTTGAGTGTGCCACGGGCGCTCCGGCGGAATCGGGTGCTGCTTCGGCCGATAATCTAGCACGAATCAAAAGACCAAGACAGAACTTTGCGCCTTTAGTTTTCTCTTTGCACCTCCAGTGAGAAACAGCGGTTCGCGCTGGAGGCGCAACAAGAGAAAAACTGAAGGCGCTGGAGGGTTGAATGGATTTTGAAATTGGCTCGGAAAGTTTGTTGAGGACTTTCAGGGAGAGTGGTTGATGACCAGCATTTTCAGCTCCGTCATCTCTTCCATCGCGTAGCGGACGCCTTCGCGCCCGGCACCTGACAGCTTAACGCCTCCGTAAGGCATGTTGTCAACACGAAAGGCCGGCGCGTCGTTAATCATCACGCCGCCGTATTCGAGCCCGCGCAGCGCCTGAAAAGCGTGCGCCATGTCCCGCGTGAAGACGCCCGCCTGGAGCCCGTAGCGCGTGTTGTTCGCTTCCGCGAGCGCGCCCGCGAAATCAGTGAAAGTCTGAATGGTGGCGACCGGCGCGAAGACCTCTTCCGCGCAGACGCGCATCTCGCCGTGCACGTCCGCGAGCACCGTCGCTTCGAGCAACGCGCCGCGCCGCACGCCGCCGCAGAGAATGCGGGCTCCCGCATTGACGGCTTCCTGTATCCAGCCCTCGGCGCGGCGCGCGGCCTCCTCGGTAATCATCACGGAAAGCTCGGTCTGCTCATCCAGCGGGTCGCCCGTGCGTAGGTTCCTGGCGCGCTCGACGAACTGCCCTGTCCATTCGTCCGAGATGCGCTCGTGCAGCAGAATCCTCTGGGCCGAGATGCAGACCTGGCCCGCGTAGCTGAAGGCGGCCGTCGCCGTGCGCTCGACCGAGTAGTCGATGTCGGCCGACTCGTCAACGACGACGGGCGCGTTGCCGCCCAGCTCAAGCGTCACCATCTTGCGCGCGGCGCGCTCGCGCAAGCGCCAGCCGACCTCCGCGCTCCCCGTGAAAGAGATCATCCGCACGCGCTCGTCCGCGATCAGGATGTCAATCAGCTCGATCTCCAGGGGGACGACTTGGAGCGCGCCTTTGGGCAGGCCGCTTTCGAGAAACGCCTCGCCGAGCAGGAGCGACGTGAGCGGCGTGCGCGGGCTCGGCTTGACGATGATGGCGTTGCGCGAGGCGAGGGCGGGCGCGACCTTGTGCGCGACCAGGTTGAGCGGGAAGTTGAAGGGCGTGATGCCGAAGATGACGCCGCGCGGGACGCGCTCGACCCAGCCCGCGCGCCCGCCCCCCACGGCTTGCGTGTCAACTGGCACAATCTCGCCCGCGAAGCGTCGCGCCTCCTCCGCGGCGAAGACGAAGGTCGAGACGCCGCGGTCCACTTCGCCGCGCGCCGTCGCAATCGGCTTCCCCGACTCGACGGCAATCGTCCGCGCGAAGTCTTCGCGCCGCCGCTGTATGTAATCAGCGACGCGGCGCAAAGCCTCGGCCGCCTCGTAGCGCGGCACCTCGCGCATCTCTGCGGCGGCCTGCGCGGCGATTGCCACGGCCTCTTCGACCTCCGCGCGCGCGGCATAGCAGACGCGCGCCACCACGTCGCCCGTGTAGGGCGAGCGCACCTCGCGCGCGTCAGGGGTCGTGCGCCACTCGCCGCCGATGAGAAAAGGTTTTGTATCCATCCGTGTGAATGAATGATAGCATAGCCGCCGCTCCGGCAGCTTTTGACTGGGACTCGACGGGAGGAGAGATGAAGAGAACAGTCGTCACCTGTGTGCTTCTGTTGCTAACTGCGATTGTGGCCCCGGCGCAGGGAAGTGCTGCGATGGAAACTTTCTGGGGGAAGTTCAAGGCGGCTGTCATCGCGGGCGATAAGCAGGCGGTCGCGCGGCTGACGAGCTTCCCGCTCGGCATGTCCTACGGCATCCCGAGCGTGAGGAACAGGGCGGCGCTGCTCAGGCGCTACGACGAAGTCTTCAGCCGGCAGGCGGACGCCGTGAAATGCTTCGCGGCGGCGAAGCCGGAGACTGAGGCGGGCAAGCCGCGCGAGTTTACCGTCCCCTGCCCGGACTCCGCCGGAAGCCTTGTCGTCATCTACCACTTCGAGCGCGGCCGCGCGGGCTGGAAGTTCGTCTCACTCGACAACATCAACGAATAAACGGCGCGTCGCAACTTCGGCCGCCGAGGCCGCGCGTTGACGTTGGATTGCCTGCGCCGTTACAATCCGCGCGAAGTCTGATTCTCGATTGAAAGCGCCCGTCATAGTCAAACTCATGCGAATGTCACATGCCAGGTGTGCGCTGCTCCTCGTGCTGCTCTGCGCGGCGGGAGCATTCGCGCAGCAGCGGCCGCTGCTGACGGAGGACGTGGACATCATCCCGCCGGGCACGCTCAGGATAGAGGCCGGCATAGACTTCGTGCAGAACGCGAAGTTCCCGCTCTCGGGGCTCACGGGCGACCTGACGCGCGTCGGCGTCATCGGCATCAACGTCGGCCTCTCACCGAACGTGGAGTTCCAGATTGACGGCGTGGTCCAGAACGTGCTGAGCGTCAACTCCGTCACCGTGCCGTCGCCGATCCCCCTGGAACTGGCCTCGGGCAGCTCGACGAACGACACGGGCGACTTCACGCTCTCGACCAAAATCAAGCTCCGCAACGAAACCAGAATCGGGCCGTCGCTCGGCTTCCGCTTCGGCGTGCAGTTGCCGAACTCAAACGAGGCGCGCGGCGTCGGCCTCAACCAGATCAACGCTTATGGCACAATTCTGGTAGGCAAGAAGTTCGGCCGCGCGGGCCGGGTCAACACGTTCGGCAACCTCGGCCTCGGCATCCTCACGGCCCCGCTCGACCGCTTCACGCAGAACGACGTGCTGCTCTACGGCGTGGCGGCCATCGTCCGCCTCAACAAGAGCATCAGCTTCGCCGGCGAGATCAGCGGCCGCGCCAACACGCGCAACGGGCGCGCGCCGCTCGGCACGGAGGCGGAGTCGGAGGCACGCCTCGGGATGCAGATCAGGGGCGCGGGCCTGCGCTTCGACTTCGCTGGCATCGCCGGCCTGACCGACTTCAGCCCCCGCTCCGGCATCACCTTCGGCGTCACCTACGACACCCCGACCGTGTTCGCGCCCGTCAGATAGGTTCCAAGTTTGAAGTTTCAGGTTTCAGGTCGGTCCGCGATTTGAACTTGAAACCTGAAACCTGTAACTTGAAACCTTATGTTCGACTGGCTCTATTCCGCCCTTCATTGGCTCAACCAGAGTTTCGGGGCTCTCGTCCAGTGGCTCGAACAGTTCATCATCGGCGTGCCGATTTACACGGCGGGGCCGGCGATGGTTTTAATCGGCGCGCTCGACTCCTCGCTCCTCTCGCTCCCCGAAATCAACGACTACCTCGTGGTGATGAGGTGCACGAACGCGCCTTCCGAGGTCTTCTACTTCCCGCTCTTCGCGGCCGCGGGCTCTGTGCTCGGCTGCCTCCTGCTCTATACGATCATGCGGCGCGGCGGCCAGTACGTCCTGCGCCGGCGCTTCCGCGCTAAAGACCTCGAACGCGTCGAGCGCACTTACGCGCGCTTCGGCTTCCTGGCGCTCGCGATTCCGGCGCTCTTGCCGCCGCCGATGCCGTTCAAGATTTTCGTGTCGATGGCCGGCGCGCTCGAATACCCGCGCTGGCGCTTCATGGTGACGATCATGATCGCGCGCTCGCTGCGCTACTACATAGAAGGCACGCTCGCGGTCTTCTACGGCCGGACGGTGATTGACTTCATCAAGCAGTACGGCTTCCCCATCCTGGGCATCGTCATCGGCGCGTGCATCGTCGGACTCGTCGCCTATTTGATTATCAACCGCACGAAGCGCAGGGCCGCCGGGCCGGACGCGGCCGTCTCGGAGCCAGCGGCCGACTGAGGGAAGGGGCGTGCGACTGGTTTGAGTTGGCTGTGGGATAAGATCACGGGCGGGCTCGGGAGCGTCAAAGATTTTCTGATCGCTTATGGGCCGCTGGGGCTGTTCGCCATCGCGCTTCTGGATTCGGCGCTTATCCCGCTGCCGGCCGGGCCTGATGTCGTGATGATTCTGCTCACGCTCAGGAACCCGTCGTGGATGCTCATTTACGCGGCCGCCGCCACGGTCGGCTCGGTCGCGGGCTGCGTGATTCTTTACTACATCTCGCGCAAGGCGGGCCGCCGGGCGCTGGAACGCTTCTCGGAGAAGAAGCAGGCGCGCGTCAAGGGGATGATTGACCGCTACGACGCGCTCTCGGTCTTCGTCGCCTCGCTCCTGCCGCCGCCGTTCCCCTTCAAGCTCTTCGTCATCACGAGCGGCGTCTTCCGGGTCAGCATCCTGCGCTTCGCGTTAGCCATCGCCGTCGGGCGTGCCCTGCGGTTTCTCCTCGAAGGCTACCTCGCCGTGACTTACGGCGACCGCGCCGAAGTTTTATTCAAACAGTATTTCCCGTGGGTGGGGCTTGGCCTGGGAGTCGCAGCCGTGCTCTTCTTCGTCGGAAGAATGTTGTGGAAGAAAAAGGCGAAGGTTGAAAAGCATGATGAAGGTGCCGGCGATTAACGCGGCGGTCGGGATATCCCCTCCGGGGTCGAATACAAAAAACGCGGCTGGTGTGTTTCAGCAATCGCCGTTCGGGTTGAAGCTGAAGAGGCGCGCGCCGGCCACGTCGCGGACGCCGTGCTCGTCCAGGCGCTCCAGCATGCGCAGGAAGATTTCGGCCGTGGCGAGGGCGTCGCCGGCGGCGCGGTGGCGGTTGACGATGCGGATGGCGAAGTGCTCCGCGACGGTGTGCAGCCTGTAGTTCAGGAGGCCCGGAAAGATGCGGCGCGAGAGTTTGACCGTGCAGAGGTGCGTGTTCACCATGCGGCGTCCCGGAAAGACGCGCGCCAGCTCGTGATTGAGAAACCGCACGTCGAACGTCGAGTTGTGCGCGACGAGAACCGCCTCGTCTGCGAAGTCGAGCCAGGCGTGGGCCACGTCGGCGAAGACGGGCGCGGTCCTGACCATCTCGTTAGTGATGCCCGTCAGCTCGACGATGAAGGGCGGGATTTCCATCTCCGGGTTGACCAGCGTCTGGAACTCGGCGACGATACGGCCGCGGCTGACGCGGTAGGCTCCGACCTCCGTCACGCGGCACGGGGGCGTCTTCGCGCCCGTCGTCTCCACGTCCACGACGACGAAGTCCGACTCCGTGAGCAGACGCTCTTCGGCGTTCTCGCAGTCCAACTCCACGGTCGTGCCGTCGCGCAAAGCGAGGCGGTGGTCGTCCTTGATGAGGTCCGCGACGAGCATGGCCGCCACGCCCGCGTCCAGGTCGGGGAGTTTTAAAACGAGGTCGGCGATGTCGGCGGCCGGCGCGCGCCCGCCGCACACGCGCAGCATCTCGACAGTCTCCTGTACGAGCGCGGAATCGGAAACGAGGTTGCGCCTCGGCTGCATCGCGCCCGCATTGTAGCGCGCGTCGCGTCTCTTTGTGAATGAGGTGAGAGGTTTGAAATCGGAAGAAGTCATCGAAAGGTTCAGGCGGACGGGCGCGCTGCTCGAAGGCCACTTCGTTCTGTCGAGCGGCCTGCACAGCACGAGCTACCTGCAATGCGCGCTCTTGTTGCAGCACCCTGCGGAGGCCGCGCGCTTCGGCGAGGCGCTGGCCGGGCGCTTTCTGGGCCAGGGAATCGAGACGGTCGCCGCGCCCGCCATCGGCGGTTTAATTATCGGCTACGAAGTGGCGCGAGCCCTCGGCGCGCGCTTCATCTGGACCGAGCGCGAGGCCGGACGGATGACGCTCCGCCGCGGCTTCACAGTCCGCCCCGGCGAGAGCGTCCTCGTCATCGAAGACGTGGTCACGACCGGCGGCTCCACGCGCGAGACGATAGAGGCTTTGACGGAAGCGGGCGCGCGCGTCGTCGGCGCGGCCTCCATCATTGACCGCTCCGACGGCCGCGCCAACGTCGGCGTCCCGCGCCTCGCGCTCGCCACCCTCAACGTCCCCTCGGTCGAGCCCGCCGCCTGCCAACCTTGCGCCCGCGGCGAAGAGGCCGTTAAACCGGGCAGCAGGAAGAGCAGTGGTCAGTAGTCAGTGGTCAGTGGTCGGTGGTCAGTGGTCAGTTAAAAAGCAGCCGGCGCGATTGGCACAGTTTCTTTTTTTGTCTTTCTCTTAACTGACC
>DASWQY010000011.1:0-54983 GCA_036403435.1 Pyrinomonadaceae bacterium | reverse complement strand
TGGTCAGTTAAAGGCCAGCCTTCTTAACTGACCACTGACCACCGACCACTGACCACTATTCCTCGAATTTCTTGAACAGGAGCGCGGCGTTCGTGCCGCCGAAGCCGAAGCTGTTGGAGAGAGCGTAATTGACTTCGAGTTCGCGCGGCTCGTTCGGCACGTAGTCGAGGTCGCAGTCCGGGTCCGGGTTGACATAGTTGGTCGTCGGCGGCACCGTCTTGTGGTGAATCGCCAGCACGGAGAAGACGCCCTCGATGCCGCCCGCCGCGCCGAGCAGGTGGCCCGTCATGGACTTCGTCGAGCTGACGGCCAACTTGTAGGCGTGCTCCCCGAAGACCTTCTTGATGGCGGCCGTCTCGAACTTGTCGTTGTACGGCGTCGAAGTCCCGTGCGCGTTGATGTAGTCCACGACTCCGGTCTCAACCCCCGCGTCCTTTAACGCCTTCTGCATGACGCGGACAGCGCCGGAGCCCGTCTCGTCCGGCATCGTGATGTGGAAGGCGTCGGCCGTCATGCCGTAGCCGACCACTTCCGCGTAAACGCGCGCGCCGCGGCGGCGTGCCGTCTCCAATTCTTCGAGGATGACGATGCCTGCGCCCTCGCCGATGACGAAGCCGTTGCGGTCGCGCTCGAAGGGGCGCGAGGCGTGCGGCGGGTCGTCGTTGCGGGTCGAGAGCGCGCGCATCGCGGCGAAGCCCGCGACCGACATCGGCGTGATGGCGCTTTCTGCGCCGCCGCAGATCATCGCGTCCGCGTCGCCGCGCTGGATGAGCCTGAAGCTGTCGCCGATGGCGTGAGCGCCCGCCGCGCAGGCGGTCGCGGTGGCCGAGTTCGGCCCCTTCGCCCCGTGACGGATGGAGACCTGGCCCGCGGCCAAATTCACGATGGCCGACGGGATGAAGAAGGGCGAAACTCTGCCCGGCCCCTCGTCCAGGAGTTTCGAGTGCTCGCGCTCGATGGCCCAGAAGTCGCCGATGCCGCTGCTGATGTAGGTCCCGACTTGCTCCGAGTTCTCGTCCGTGATTTGGAGGCCGCTGTCTTTGATGGCCTCGTCCGAGGCGGCGATGGCGTAGTGGATGAAGGCACCCATCTTGCGCGCCTCCTTCTTCTCGACGTAGTCGAGCGGGTTGAAATCCTTGACCTCGGCGGCGAACTTGACCGGGAACTTCTCGATATCGAACTTCTTGATATAGTCCACGCCGCTCTTGCCCTGCATCAGCGCGGACCAGGTGGCCCCCACCGAATTACCCACCGGCGTAATCAGACCGACACCCGTAACCACGACGCGACGTTGCAAGATGAATACTCCTTTACAAAATGATGAATGATGAATGTTGAATGATGAATTAAAAGCTTTTGTCTTCTAATTCATCATTCATCACTCCGCATTCATCACTGCTTTACTTCCCCTTGTGCTGCTCGATGTAGTTGTAGGCATCGCGCACGCTCTGGATTTTCTCGGCGTCCTCGTCGGGGATTTCGATGCCGAACTCCTCCTCGAAGCGCATGACGAGTTCGACCGTGTCGAGCGAGTCCGCGCCGAGGTCGTCTATGAACCGCGCGTTCGGCGTGACTTCGTTCTCGTCCACACCGAGCTCGTCCACGATGATCTGCTTCACCTTATTTTCAATCTCTTGATCGGGCATGACCGATTTGCTCCTTGTGATTGATGGAAAACCTTTAGAAATCTGTTACGCGCCGGCGAGCGCCTCTGTCGCCGCCTGAAGCCCCGCGGCGTCGCTCGTCGTCACGCAGTTGGCGGCGCGCTCTATCTGGCGCACGAGGCCGCACAAGACCTTACCGGGGCCGACTTCGACGAAACTTTGCGCGCCCTCGCGGATTAGCAACTGGACGGACTCCAGCCAGCGGACGGGCGAAGAGACCTGGCGCACGAGCGCGTCGCGCGCCCCCGCGCCCCCGCGAATTACTGCCGCATCCACGTTGGTGACGAGCGGTAAACGTAAATCATTGAAGTCCAGTTTTTCAAGCTCGGCCGAGAGCCTTTCCTGCGCGGGCATCATTAGCTGACAGTGGAAGGGGGCGCTCACGTTGAGCTTGATGCCGCGCTTGCCCCAGCGTTCCTTGAGCACGTTCAGGCAGCGGTCCACCGCGCCCGCGTGCCCCGCGATGACAATCTGATTAGGCGAGTTGATGTTTGCGGGCGAACAGACTTCGCCGGCCCGCGCCTCTTCGCAAGCCTGCCCGACAGTCTCTGCGTCCGCGCCCATCACGGCGGCCATCGCGCCCGTGCCGACGGGAACGGCCTCCTGCATGAAGCGGCCGCGCAGCCGCACCGTGCGCACCGCGTCGGCGAGCGAGAGCGCGCCCGCCGCGACGAGCGCCGAGTATTCGCCGAGGCTGTGGCCCGCGACCCATTCCGGCGCGGGAAACCCTTCGGCTTCGAGGGCGCGCAAGGTCGCGACGGAGGTCGTCAGGATGGCGGGCTGCGTGTTCTCGGTCAGTTGCAGCTCCTCGGCCGTGCCCTCGAAGCAGAGGCGCGAGATGGAGAAGCCGAGCGCGTCGTCCGCCTCCGCGAAGACCTCGCGGGCGGCCGTGTACTTCTCCGCCAGGTCCTTCCCCATTCCCGGCGACTGCGAGCCCTGGCCGGGGAAAATGTACGCCAGTCGTGCCATCATCAATTCGCGCGCGGCCGCAAGGCGAAGGCCACGGTCTCGTCCTCCGAGCCGACCGTGATCTCTTTGCCCTGCAACTCGTACCCTTCGCTCTTGGCCGTGACCCTGTAGCGGCCCGCCGCGGGCTTCCTCAACTTGACGCGCCCGCGCTTGTCCGCGTTGCGGAAAATAATCTCGCCCTCTTTCGGCACGACCGTCACGCACGCGCGCTTGATCGGCTGGCCCAATTCGTCCGTGACTTCGACCAGCAGCCACCGCCGGCTGCTGTCCTCATCTTTCTGTGCCAGCGCGCCGCCCCCTCCGACAAAGAGAAGCAGCGCGAGCAGGGCCATGACAAAGAATCTGGTCCGCATCGTCTTCAACTTTTACCAGCGCACGAGCACGCCGCCCCAGGTGACGCCGCCGCCGAACGAGGCCATCAGCACCAGGTCGCCCTCGTTCACGCGCCCCGCCTCGACACACTCGTCTAACGCAATCGGGATCGAGGCCGAAGAGGTGTTGCCGTGCATGGAGATGTTCGAGTAAACCTTCGACTCGTCAACTTCGAGCTTGCTCGCGACCGCATCCGTGATGCGCTGGTTCGCCTGGTGCGGGATGAAGAGGTCAACGTCCCCGGCGCGCTTCCCGGCCTCTTCCAAGACCTCGCGCGACACGTCCGTCATCGAGCGCACGGCGACCTTAAAAAGCTCGTTGCCCTTCATTTTGAAGAAATGCTCGCCGGCCGCAATCGTCTCGGCGGTCGAGCCCAGACGGGTGCCCCCGCCCGGCGCGTAAAGGTGCTCCGCGTAGCGCCCGTCCGACCTGATGCGCGCGGCCAGAATCCCGCGGTCGGCTTCGACCGGCCCGAGCACGGCCGCGCCCGCCCCGTCGCCGAAGATGACGCAGGTGGAGCGGTCCGTGTAGTCAACGTACTGCGTCAGGACTTCCGCGCCGATGACGAGGGCGCGGCGCGACTGGCCCGTCTGAATGAGCCCGTTTGCCATCGTCAGCCCGTAGAGAAAGCCCGAGCAGGCGGCGACGAGGTCGAAGGCGGCGGCGTTGTTGGCCCCGAGTTCGGCCTGAACCAAGCAGCCCGTCGAGGGCAGAATCTGGTCCGGCGTGACGGTGGCACAAATCAGCGTGTCGATCTCCGACGGGTCGATCCGCGCTCGCTCGATGGCCTGGCGCGCGGCGCGCACGGCGAAGAGCGACGTATACTCTCCCGGCGCGGCCTTGCGCCTCTGCTTGATGCCGACGCGCTTGGTGATCCACTCGTCGGTCGTGTCCACCAGCTTCTCCAGGTCGGCGTTCGTCAGAATGCCCTCCGGGTAAGCGTGGCCCGTTCCCAGGATGCCAGCGTTTATTTTTGCCATCTCTTTCCTCTGGGTGAATGGTGAATAGTAAATAGAAAATGGCGAAAAGACAAAGCCGGGGGGCCGGCCCGCGTCCTTTCACCATTCGTTATTTGCTATTAACCGCTTCCGCGTACTCGCGCGCGTTGGTCTCCGCGATGCCGCGCTCGATGCGCTGGCTGGCGCGGTGCTCGGAAAACTCTTTGACGCTGCGGACGGCGTTACGAATCGCGCGCGCGTTCGAGCTGCCGTGGCTGATCATCACGATCTGCCGCACGCCCAGGAGCGGCGCTCCGCCGTACTCCGCATAATCCAGTCGCTTTTTGATGTTGCGGAACGCGGGCTTGGCGAGCATCGCCCCGGCGCGCGTCATCGCCGACGCGATCAGCTCGCGCTTAATCATCGAGAGCATCGCCTCGGTCAAGCCTTCGGAGAGCTTGAGCATCACGTTACCCGTGAAGCCGTCCGTGACGATTACGTCCACCGCGCCCGTGAACACGTCGCGCCCCTCGACGTTGCCGACGAAATTGAGGCTCGCCAAATCGCGCAGGAGCGGGAACGCCTCCTTCGTCAGGTCGTTCCCTTTGGCCTCCTCCTCGCCGATGCTCATCAGGCCGACGCTCGGCTTGACCGTACCGAGCACGGCGCGGCAGTAGGCGTCGCCCATGATGGCGAACTGTGCCAGGTGGTGCGCCTTGCACTCGGCGTTAGCGCCGACATCGAGCAGCAGCGTGGGCTTCGGCCCTTTGGTCGGAATCATGGCGGCGAGCGCGGGGCGGTCAACGCCGGGCAGCATCCCTATAACCATCTTCGCGGTCGCCATCGCCGCGCCCGTGTTGCCCGCGGAGACGAAGCCGTCGGCGCGTCCCTCCGTGACGAGCTTGCACCCGACCCTTAAAGAGCTTTTCTTCTTACGGCGGACGGCGGTCGCCACGGGCTCGTCCATGCCTATGACTTCTTCGGCCTCGACCAGCTCGATGTTGCGGTCGCCCTGCCTGCGCCAGCCGCAGCGGCGAAGCTCCGGCTCGACCTTCTCGATCTGGCCGACGAGGATGACGCCCAGCCCCAGGTCGCGCGTGGCAGCCAGAGCGCCGTCAATCTCCGCGTGCGGCGCGTGGTCACTGCCCATCGCGTCCACGACGACCTTGCCGGTCAATTCGTTTTGCCCATGCTTCATTAAAAGCAGTGCTGAGTGTTGAGTGATAAGTGATAAGTAAAAGAAAGAGGGTCTTTCTGATCACTCATCACTTAATCACTGATCACGGCTTTTAAGCCGTCTCTTCGACGTGCACTACTTCGCGGCCTTTGTAGTAGCCGCACTTCGGGCACACGCGGTGCGGCATGCGCGGCTCCTGGCAGTTCGGACAGGTTGATGTCTGCGGCTGGCGCAGCGCGTCGTGCGCCCGGCGCTTGCGCGTCCGGGCCTTGGAATGGCGTCGTTTTGGATTAGGCATGATTACTCCGGTAAAAAAAATGATGAATGCGGAATGATGAATGATGAATGAAAAGGCGTTTGCTTTTTAATTCATCATTCATCATTCATCATTCCGCATTGCTTTTAGTCCCGCCCAGCGCGGGTCAACCTCTTTGGTTTCGCAGTGGCACGCGTCCGAGTTTCTGTCCGCGCCGCAAACGGGGCACAGGCCCTTGCACTCCTCCGTGCAGAGGGCGCGCGCCGGCAGGGCCAGAAGCAACTGCTCGCGCACCAGTTCGTCCACGTCAATTGTCTCGCCGTCGAAGACGGAAAGACTCAAGTCCTCTTCCCGCAACTCGGCCGCCTCGCTCTCCCTGTAGTCCGCCTCCGGGACGTAGGTCACGTCGAACTCCGTCTCCACCGGGACCGCGACCGATTTCAAGCAGCGGCCGCAGTCAACCTCGGCGCGGGCGGTGAGCTGCCCCCTCAGCCGGACCTCATGCCCGCTGGTCTGGACGCGGCCCGTCACCTCGGGCGGCTCCGTCAGCCGCGCGTGCTCTTCGTCCAGCACCAACTCTGCGGGCTCGTAACGGTGGGCGAAGCGGTCGCCCGTCTCTTGCAGCCTGTCAAGCTCGATTCGCATCACTCACTCACCCTGTTCGGACACGGCGCTTTTCTTGAGGCGCGCGCAAAAGGCGTTATTATAACCGCTCGGGCGCGAGAGTCAACGTGCCGCGGAGGGCGCGGGGGGGCCTTCGTCCTCGAAGGCGGCGAGCGCCTCGCGGCGCAGGGCCGCGGCCAGCCGCCTGTCCCCGCCCGTAATCAGCAGCTTCGTCTCCCCCTCTTCGGGGCCGAAAACCTTGAAACTCTGTGGCACTTCGCCCGTGCGTAAGATGCGCCGCGCGGACGAGCGGTAGCGGGGCTCCTTCAACTCGGCGTCGCCGACGACCTGGAAAGCCGTGCGCGCCTCTTCCGTCTTCCCTATGCGCCAGAGGACCAGGCCGAGGATGTAGAAAACTTCGGCGTAGAAGCGGTCCTCCTCTATGGCCTTGCGCAGGTGGCGCGCGGCCATGCGGTCGCGGCCCAGTTGATAGTAAACGCCGCCGAGGACGTAATGCGCCTCGGCCGAGGGGCTCGCCGCCGCCGCGCGCTTGAACTCTTTGAGCGCATCACTCCACTTCCCTTCGGCCGCGAGCAGCCGGCCCAGGCCGTAGTGCGCGGCGAAGGTCGCGCCCGCGCGGCGGATTGATTCGCGCAGCAGCGTCCTGGCACGCTGCGCGTCACCCGTATCTCCGCAAGCCAGGCCGAGCAGCAGGCGAGCCTTCTCGTTCTTCGGGTCGGCGGCCACGGCCCGCTCAAGGTAATCGAGCGCGAGCGTGTGCTTGCCAGCCTCGAAGAAGTGCTCGCCGAGGAAGGCATGCAGCGGCGCGTTCACCGGGTGGAGCGCCGCCGCGCGCTCAAGCTTGCGCGCGCCCTGCGCGGGCTGCTTCAGGGCCAACAGGCCGAAGCCTTCCTGGACCTCGCCCTCGAACGCGGCGGCTTCGGTCCCCTTGTAGGCCGCCAGCACTTTAGCGCGCAGCTTCTCGCGCCGCGCCGCCGTCTCCTGCTCCTCCGTGTCCTTCCGGCAGCGTTCGCGCCAGAGTTTGTTGAGGCGCGCGGCGTCCAAAACGTTCGTCTCCGCGAGGACCGTGATGAGCGTGTCGATGAGCGCGTGGTCGAAATAAGCGTTCTTCGCCTGCCTGAGCAGCAGGTCGAGCGTCTGCTCCAGCTTGTCGGTCAGACGCATGAGCCTGTTTTCGAGCGCCGAGATGCGCTCCAACAGGTGCTCCTCGTGCGTGGCCGCGAGCCCCTCCTCGAAGCGCGCCGCCGGCGGCTCGACCACCAACATCAGGCGCGTCCCGCACCGCCCACACAACTCCTGCCCCAGCGGGTTCGCCGCCAGACATTTTTGGCAGTAGTGCGAAACGGTCCTCATAAGTGACGAGTGATAAGTGATAAGTGATGAGTGATAAGCAAAAGCGTTTCTCTTATCACTCATCACTTATCACTTATCACTAATATTCGTAAAACCCTCGGCCCGTTTTGCGGCCGAGCCAGCCGGCGTCAACGTAGCGTTTGAGAAGGGGGCAGGGCCGGTACTTCGGGTCGCCGAGGCCGTCATGCAGGACGTTGAGGATTGCCAGGCAAACGTCCAGGCCGATGAAGTCCGCGAGCGTCAAAGGGCCCATGGGGTGATTCATCCCGAGCTTCATGATCCCGTCAATGCTCTCGCGCGTGGCTACATTTTCGTGGAGCGCGAAGATGGCCTCGTTGATCATCGGCATCAGCACGCGGTTCGAGATGAAGCCGGGCATGTCGTTGCATTCGAGCGGCGTCTTGTCGAGCTTGAGCGTCAGGTCGTGGACCACTTTGTAAGTCTCGTCCGAGGTGGCGAGGCCCCGGATGATTTCCACGAGCTTCATCACGGGCACGGGATTCATGAAGTGCATCCCGATGACCTGCTCGGGCCGGCGCGTCGCCGCGCCGAGTTTCGTAATCGAGATGCTCGAAGTGTTAGACGCGAGAATCGCCGCGGGCCTCGTGATTTCGTCCAACTGGCGGAAAACGTCCGTCTTGACTTTGACATCCTCGGTCACGGCTTCGACGACGAGGTCCGCCGCGCCTAACTCCTCCAGCGCAGTGACGGTTCGGACGCGGCCGATGATGGCGCGCTTCTCTTCTTCCTTGAGCCGCCCCTTGTCCACGTCGCGTTGCAGGCTCTTGTCAACGGCGGCCATCCCGCGCTGCAAGAATTCTTCCGTGACATCGCGCAGGACGACCCGCAGGCCCGCCCGCGCGGCCACCTGCGCGATGCCGTTGCCCATCGTGCCCGCGCCGACCACGCCCACCGTCTCGATTGAAAGATTCTCCGCCAACGCTTTCGTTCCTTTATCTCTCGACGGCCAGCGCCACGGCGTTGCCGCCGCCGAGGCAGAGCGCGGCCAGGCCGCGGTGCACGTCGCGCCGCCTCATCTCGTAGAGCATCGTCGTCAGCAGGCGCGAGCCCGACTGTCCGATGGCGTGGCCGAGCGCGACCGCGCCGCCGTTGACGTTGACCTTGTCAGGGTCCATGTCCAATTCCCTGATAATGGCGACGGCCTGCACCGAGAAAGCCTCATTCAATTCTATCAAGTCAACTTCGTTCAGCGACCACCCGGCCTTCCTCAAAACTTTGCGAATCGCCTCGACGGGGGCCATCATCACCAGTTCGGGCTCGATCCCCGAAGTCGCCTGCGCCGCGATGCGCGCCATCGGCTCGACACCCAGCGCGCGCGCCCTCTCTTCGGACGTGACGACCAGGGCGGACGCGCCGTCGTTGACGCCCGGCGCGTTCCCCGCCGTCACCGTCCCGCCCTCCTTCTTAAACGCCGGCTTGAGCCGGCCCAGGACTTCGAGCGACGTGTCCTCGCGCACGGTCTCGTCAACCTCAAGCACGACCGGCGCACCCTTCTTCTGCGGAATCTCCACCGGCAGGATTTCGTCCTTGAACTTGCCGGCCTTAATCGCCGCCGCGGCCTTGCGGTGCGAGTCGAGCGCGTACTCGTCCTGCTCCTCGCGCGTGACATTGTAGCGCGTCGCCACGACCTCGCCCGTGTTGCCCATGTGGTAGTTCTCGAACGCGCACCACAGGCCGTCTTGAATCATCGCGTCCACGAGCACGCCGTTGCCCAGTCGATAGCCCTCGCGCGCTTTCGGAATCAGATACGGCGCGTTCGTCATGGACTCCATCCCGCCTGCGACGACGATGTCCGAGTCGCCGAGCTGAATCCCCTGCGCCGCCATCATCACGGACTTCAGGCCCGAGCCGCAGACCTTATTGATCGTCACGGCCGAGACGCCGAACGGGACGCCGCCCTTGAGCGCCGCCTGCCGCGCCGGGTTCTGGCCCAGCCCCGCCTGGATGACGCAGCCCATGATGACCTCGTCAACCTCTTCGACGGGGACGCCCGCGCGCCTGACGCTCTCGCGCACGACCATCGCGCCCAAATCGGTCGCCGAAAAATCCTTCAGCGAGCCCTGGAATTTTCCTGTCGGCGTCCGCACGGCGCTGACGATGACTGCTTCTCTTCTCTGCATGATGTTCGCACCTCTGGGCGGGTGAATGGTAAACGGTAAATGGGAAAACTTTCTTCTACTCACCCGCTTCTGATTCACTATTTACCATTTACTATTTACCATTCATCATGACGTGTCAAGCAAACTCTTCGCACCAAACGAGGGCCGTTCATCGTCAAAAACAGACGAACCACGAAGCGACGCGAAAAGGGCCATCCTTGATTCGGATTGCTCCGCGTGTCTTCGTGGTTCCTGAATTTTTGTCGAGAATCAGGAGACCCGGCCATTCGTCTTGACGGCGGGACTGCGGGGGCGTATAAGCTAGACCCGTCGCCGATTTTCTCACCACCCGTGAAGCTCAACCCTCTGGCGCGAAAGAGAGTTCGATGAGTCCTCAAGCAGCAACTCCCGTCTCGGGCTATAAAAGATTTTTCCAAATATATCTGGTCATCCTGGCCGTCATCTTCGTGGTGCGGGTCATGCTCGTGCCGAGTATGGCGCAGTCAACGACCGATGAGAAAGTGTTGGAGGACACGGTCCCGAAGCACCTGCCGATTAAGGTCAAGCTCAAGAAGGAGAAAGAAAAAGCCTTCAAAGACATGAAGAACGAGAAGTGGCTGCGAGACTTCGAGCTTGAGGTCACGAACACGGGTGATAAGGCCATCTATTCCCTCAGCTTTGGACTGGAGTTGCCCGAAATAAAATTTTCTGACGGCCTTACAGTAGGATTCGAAGTACACTATGGAAGGATGAGAGACATTAACAGTAAGCCGGGGCTGGACGATGTTCCAATCAAACCGGGCGAGACTTACGTCTTCAGCCTTGCCTACAAGCAGGATGCTTGGGACGCTTTCAAACCCGAGGAGAATTGGCCCCAGCCGAAGAAGGTTGTCCTGTACTTCCAGACACTGTGGTTCGGGGACGGGACCGGATTTGAGAATACTGATGGGGCTCCCATGCCCCAAAAGCAAAACAGACAATCGAGAATAGATGCTTGTAAGCCGCCACCGGACGAGAGCAAAGCTGGAAGGCGTCAAGAGCAACGGGCGGCATTAGGTAGTTGGGCTGACACATTCGAGATGAATTTTTTACCGGCGAGCTTTTCGCCGGTAAAATTTTTATCCGCCGAGTCGTCACAGACTGATTCCTTTAATCTACTTTCACAGCCACAAGATTGTTGCTCTGGTAGTGGGTGCTGGTTCACGACACGCTATTTTGAAGATAGTTGTTATGGCTGTACGACTAAAGAGAGATTCCAGTGGTTCCGGTATCGCGCCAAGGTGCTCGACTCGAAGCAGGGGCAGGCCGGGCGTTGGGCGTGGGATGTCTTTCTGCACCGCGCGCCTTGACCCGCGCTACATCCGAATCACGAAGCTACACGAAGAGACACGGAAGACTCTATTCCTGCTCCGTGTCTCTTCGTGGCTCCTGAATCTTTGCCGAGAATCAAACGACTCTCCTACACTAAAAAACCTTGATTTGATAAGCCTCGCCGCCGGGTGTTAGACTCGCCGCGCTATTTTATAAATTAACCGACGAATGGTGACTGATGTTTTAACTCATCACTCATCACTTATCACTTATCACTTATCATGCAAGCACTCATTCTCGCGGGCGGCAAAGGCACCAGGCTCCGGCCGCTGACGGTTTACACGCCGAAGCCCGTCGTCCCCATCTGTAATCGCCCGTTCCTGCTCTACCAGATTGACACCTTGCGCCGCGCCGGCATCAAAGATATCACGCTCTCGCTCGGCTACCAGCCGCAGAAGATCGAGCAGCAGCTCGGCGATGGCTCCGACTTCGGCGTCAACCTGCGCTACACGGTCGAGCCGCAGCCGATGGGCACGGCCGGGGCCTACAAGTATGCCGAAGACTTGATACGCGAGCCGACCGTCGTCTTCAACGGCGACATCCTGACCGACCTCGACCTCAAGGCCGTCATCCGCGAGCACACGGAGCGCAAGGCGACGGCGACCATCGTGCTGACGCCGGTCGAGAACCCGAGCGCCTACGGGCTCGTCGAGACGCACGAGGACGGTCGCGTCGCGCGCTTCCTCGAAAAGCCCAAGCCGGAAGAGATCACGACGAACAACATCAACGCCGGGACGTACATTCTCGAACCGCGCGTGCTCGACTACATCCCGGCGGGCGAGAACCACTCCTTCGAGTACGGCCTCTTCCCGACGCTGCTCGCGCGCGGCGAGCCGTTCTACGCGCACGTGCCCGCGCGCACCTACTGGATAGACATCGGGACGCCGGCGCGCTACCTGCAAACGCACATGGACCTGCTGGCAGACCGCGTCGGGCGCATCCACATCAAGGACCGGCGCGGGAATTTCGACGCGGCGACGACCGCGGAGATTGACGACCTCTCGATGCTCGGCGACGACTGCGTCGTCAAGCCCGGCGCGCAGCTCGTCAACTCCGTGCTTGGCCCAGGCTGCTACGTCGAGGAGCGCGCGCGCGTGGAGAACTCGGTCGTCTGGGCGCACACGCGGGTCGGCGCGGGCGCGCAGGTGTCGGAGGCGATTGTCGGGCGCGGCTGCCACATCGGCCGCGCGGTGACTGTGGGTGCGGGCACCGTGCTCGGCGACAAGACTTCGCTGACGGATTACTCTCAGGCCGGGGGCGCGGCGTCGTGAGCGACGGGCGGGGCTCGACGCCGATCCGCTTCGGCACGGACGGCTGGCGCGCGGTCATCGCGGACCAGTTCACCTTCGCCAACCTGGAGAGAGTCGCGCAAGCCTACGCCGACTACCTCAAAGCCCAAACCGAATCACTCGTCGTCGTCGGCTACGACAGGCGCTTCCTTTCGGAAAAGTTTGCGGAGCGCGCGGCGGAAGTTCTCGCGGGCAACGACCTGAGAGTCGCACTCTTCGAGGAGGCCGTGCCGACGCCGGTCGTCTCCTGGGCGGTGAAGCTGAACACGGCCGCGGGCGGCGTCGTCATCACGGCCTCGCACAATCCGGGCGAGTTTAACGGCTTCAAGATTAAAGCCCCGTGGGGCGGGAGCGCCTCGCCGGAGATAACGGCCGGCGTCGAAGCACTGCTCGACTCGAACGCGCCGCGGCGCGCGGGCGTCCACGTCGCGGAGATGAGCCCGCTGCTCGAAGCGTCCGTCCGGGGCTACCGCGCGCAGCTCAGTTCATACGTTGACCTCGAACGCCTGCGCGCGGCGCGGCTGAGAACGGTCGTTGACTCCATGCACGGCTCGGGCGGGCGCTGGGTCGAGAGTTTTCTCACAGGCGGTGAGCTTTCCGTCGAGACCATACGGGCCGAGCGCGACCCGCTGTTCGGCGGCGTCAACCCGGAGCCGATTGACCGCAACCTCGCGGCTTTGAAGTCGCGCGTCAGGGAGACGCAGGCCGGCCTGGGGCTCGCGACCGACGGTGACGCCGACCGCCTCGGCGCGGTCAACGAATTGGGCCAGACGATGACGATGCACGAGGTCGTCCCGCTCGTCCTGCTGCACCTTGCGCGCGTGCGCGGGATGACGGGCGGCGTGGTCCGCACCTTCTCGCAATCCATCCTCACGAAGCGCATCGCCGACGCGCACAACCTCAAACTCTACGACACGCCCATCGGCTTCAAGTACATCGCCGACCTGATGCTCAAGGACGACATCCTCATCGGCGCGGAAGAGTCCGGCGGGATAGGCGTCAAAGGCCACATCCCGGAGCGCGACGGGATACTTAATTGCTTACTCTTCCTCGAAGCCGTCACCGCCGCGGGCAAGCCGCCGTCCGAGATGGTCAAGGCCATGCACAAGGAGTTCGGCGAGTTCTACTTCGACCGGCGCGACATCCATTGCGAGGTCGCGCGCGGGCAAGAATTGGTCGCGCGACTCGCCGCGCAGCCTCCGGCCGAAGTCGCCGGCTACGAAGTCCGAGGCGTGGAGACGCTGGACGGGACGAAGCTGCTCTTCGCGGACGAGTCGTGGCTCCTCCTCCGCCAATCCGGCACGGAGCCCGTGCTGCGCGTCTATTCAGAGGCGACTTCCGTCGCGAAGGTGGGCGAGCTTCTGGCGGCGGGCGAGGGCTTCGCCCGCGAAACTCGTTAAAGAGCCGGCGGCGAGCGTCTTCCGCCGCCGGGAAGATATTGGACCACGAACCCCGACCGGCTATTGACCCGCCGCCGCGCGCGGGCTTATGTTTCCCGAGACAGCAGGCTGCATCCCCGGCGCTAACCCCTCGCCTTGCTGGCCCAGAATTCCACGCCGCGAGCCCAGGCCAGGGCCGCGCCCGTCTCTCTACCTTGAAATCTTAAAGGAGCCCGTCATCATGAACCTGAAGCGTCTGGCTTTCACTCTCGCCCTGACTCTTTCCGTCTCCTTGCTATGCCGCGCGCAGGAGCAGCAGCCCGCGCCCGAAGCCCCTGTCCCGCCCACGAGCGACGCGCCCGTGACGAGCGCCACCGGCACGCCGGGCAAGGTTGCGAAGTTCACGACCGCTTCCAACATAGAGGACAGCGTGATGACGGAGAACTCGTCGAAGATCGGCATCAACGTCGCGCCCCCGACCGCGACGCTGCACGTCAACGGGCCGCACCCATCGACGGTCGCCACCAACGGGGCAAACGCCACGCTGCTCCTTCAAACTTCCGGCGGCAAAGGCGGCAACACGAGTGCCGCGGGCAAGACGGCCGGCAAGGGCGCGGGCATCTCTCTGGTCACGGGCGACGGGGGCGACGCCGTCTCCGGCTCTACGAATGGCGATGGCGGATCAATCACCTTGCAGCCCGGCCTGGCCGGGACGGGCGGTAATGGCGGCGCTACCGGCTTCGTGCTGCTCGCGCCCGGCGAAGGTTTTGTCGGCATCGGGACGAAGACCCCGACCTCGAAGTTGACTGTCGAAGGCTCGTCCAATCCTGACGCCGTCATCAAAGGCGTGAACAACGGCGCGGGCGACGCCATTTACGGCTTAACCACCTCGGACTTCCGCAGCGCCGTGCGCGGCGAAAACCTGGGCAGCGGCAACGGCGTCTTCGGAAGCGCCGACCTCGGCACGGGCGTGGAGGGCTACAGCCCTTCCGGCACCGGCGTCTTCGGCAAGAGCATCAACAGCCAGGGTGTCGTCGGGTTCAGCGACAGCAACACTGGCGTGCGCGGCGAGAGCACCGCGGGCGTGGGCACGAGCGGCAAAAGCAGCACCAACTACGGCGTGTCGGGCTTGAGCACGAGTAAAGCCGGCGTCTACGGCGAGAGCAGCAGCAGCTACGGCGTCTCGGGCAAGGCGACCGGCAGCGGCATAGGCGTCAGCGGCGTCGCCGGCACGGGCCAGGGCGTCTCAGGACAAAGCACCAGCAACTCCGGCGTCTTCGGCTTCAGCACCTCGGGCGACGGCGTCACGGGCCAGAGCGTCAGCGGCTACGCCGGCCGCTTCTACGGGAAGACGAAGGTCACGAAGAACCTGGAGATTGACGGCAGCGAGTTCTACGGCGCGACGACACGCCAGATGATCAACCTCTGGAACACCAGTTACGGCATCGGCATCCAGGCTTCGACCGAATACTTCCGCACCGCCGGCGGCTATAACTGGTACATGGGCGGAGTCCACAACAACACGCAGAACAGCCCCGGCACGGGCGGCGTCAGTTTGATGCGCCTGGACTCCGCGGGTAACCTCGTCGTCAAGGGCTCCGTGACGGCGACCAACATCAGTAACCCGAGCGACCGCGCGCTGAAGTCTAACTTCGCGAGCGTCAATCCGCGAGCGGTGCTCGACCGCTTAGCTTCGATGCCCGTGCAGACGTGGAACTACAAGAGCGAGGGCGCGGGCGTGCGGCACATGGGGCCGATGGCCCAGGACTTCCGCGCGGCTTTCAACCTCGGCACGGACGACAAGACCATCTCGACCGTGGACACGGCGGGCGTGACGATGGCCGCCGTGCAGGGCCTCTACCGGCTCGCGCAGGAGAAGGACAGGCAGATCGAGCAGCTAACGAACGAGGCGAAGACCCTGCGCTCAGAGCTTGACGACCTGCGGGCCAGGATGCTGCAACTTGAAGAGGCGCTCAAGCGCCAGCAGAAGTAAGCACGGAAGAAGGGGCCGGAGACTCTCATGCCTGAATTGCCGGAGGTCGAGTTGGTCGCTCGCTTCCTCGACCGCCTGGTCGCGGGCCGCCGCATCCTGGCGGCCCGCCTGCTGCGCGAGCGACTCGCTCCCGACACCAGCCCGCGCGCCTTCGCGCGCAGCTTGCGCGGCGCGCAAATCAACTCGGTCGGGCGGCGCGGCAAACACATCCTCGCGCACCTCGACAACGGCCGCGTCCTCATCACGCACCTGCGCATGACCGGGCGCTTCCTATATCTGCCGGCCTCCGCCCCGCTCCCCAAACACACGCACGCGCTCTTCGAGCTGGACGACGGGCGCAAGCTCGTCTTCACCGACCAGCGCCACTTCGGGATGATGAAAGTCGTGACGGCCGCGGAGCTTCACGAGACGAAAGAGCTGCGCTCACTCGCCCCCGAGCCGTTCTCGGACGAGTTCACGCCCGCCTACCTGCGCGCGGCGCTCGCGCGTTCGCGCCGGACTTTGAAAGAGACGCTGCTCGATCAGAAGCGCGTGCTGGGCCTCGGCAACATCTACGCGGCGGAGGTCATGTTCCTGGCCGGCGTCAACCCTTTCACGACCGCCGCCGGGTTATCCGGGGCGCGCGTCCCGCGTCTTCACAAGGCCATCCTCGACGTGCTCGGAGAATCCCTGGCGCTCGGCTCGACGATGAACGTTGACCCGGAGAACATTGACGGCAGCTACTACGGCGGCGCTTTCGAAGGCCGCTGGCGCGTCTACGACCGCGAGGGCGAGCCCTGCCCCACGTGCCGCGCAGCAATCCGCCGCGTCGCGCACGCCGGCCGCTCGACCTTTTACTGCCCGCGCTGCCAGCGGCGTTAAGAAAAAGCTTCACGCAAAGGCGCAAAGACGCAAAGGAGACAGCAAAGAGGTTGAAGGCTTCTTCACCTTGCGTGCTTTCTTCGCGCCTTCGCGCCTTTGCGTGAGCCTCTTGTATTTCCGGCTTGACAGCACACAGGCGGCGGCGTATAAGCATTTATTGGAAACGTGGTGAGTTAAGGCGACTTGCGGCCACGTAAAATAACCCGCTAAACAGCTCGGACAAGTTCGGCAGCGAACGACCCCGCAAACTTCAAGCTCTGCCGAAGTCCCGCGTTGTTTGGCGCGGGATTTTTGTTTGACTGACTACTGACCTATGGAAAACTTCAGAGAACTCCTCCAATCCGACGACGTGCACGTCTTCGACGGCGCGGTGGGTACGATGCTCTACGCCAAGGGCGTTTACATCAACCGCTCTTACGACGAGCTGAACCTGACCAACCCGGACCTCGTGCGCGAGGTCCACGAGGAGTACGTGCGCGCCGGCGCAGACATCATCGAGACGAACACGTTCGGCGCGACCGCCCACAAGCTGCAACAGTACGGGCTCGAAGGGAGCCTGCGCCTGATCAACATCGCCGCCGCACGCATCGCGCGCGAAGCCGCTGGAGAGCGCGCGCTTGTGGCGGGCGCGGTCGGGCCGCTGGGCCTCCGCATCGAGCCCTACGGCCCGACCTCTTTCGACGAGGCCAAAGACCTGTTCAAGGCGCAAATCTCCGCGCTCCTCGACGGGGGCTGCGACCTCTTCGTGCTTGAGACCTTCTCCGACATCTCGGAGATGCGGCAGGCCATCCTCGCCGTGCGCGAGTTGTGCGACCTGCCGGTCGTCGCGCAGATGACCATCATGCCCGACGGCAACACGACTTTCGGCACGACGCCCGAAGTCTTCACGAAGCGGCTGGACGAGTGGGGCGCGGACGTGATCGGCTTGAACTGCGGCGTCGGCCCGGCCATCGTCCTGAACGGCATTGAGAAGATGCGCGGGGTGACGGACAGGAAGCTCTCGGCGCAGCCGAACGCGGGACTCCCGCGCGACGTCCAGGGCCGCCAGTTCTACATGTGCTCGCCCGAGTATATGGCGAAATTCGCCAAGCGTCTGATTCAGGCCGGCGCGCGCTTCATCGGCGGCTGCTGCGGCACCACCCCCGCTCACATCAAGCTCATCACGGACGCCGTGCGCGCCGCCTCCCCGCGCAAGCAGCGCGTCGTCATCAAGGAATCGGCCGCGGCGAGCGTCGAAGGGTTGACGCCTTCGGACATCCAGGTCGTGCCGCCCGAGGCGCGCTCGCTCTGGTCTCGGAAAATCGTCGAGGGCCAGTTCGTCACTTCGGTCGAAGTCCTGCCGCCGAAAGGCTGCGACCCGCGCAAGACGCTCGAATCCATCAAGCTCCTCAAGGACGCGGGCGTGGACGGCGTCAACATCCCCGACGGGCCGCGCGCGCAGACGCGCATGTCCGCCCAGGCGACGGCCGTCCTGGTCGAGCGCGAAATCGGAATCGAGGCCGTGCTCCATTACTGCTGCCGCGACCGCAACCTGCTCGGCATGATGTCGGACCTGCTCGGCGCGGCCGCTTTGGGTCTGCGCAATCTGCTGCTCATCACGGGCGACCCGCCGAAGATGGGGCCGTACCCTGACGCGACCGCCGTCTTCGACATTGACTCAATCGGCCTGACCAACATGGTCAACAAGCTCAACCACGGCCTCGACCTCGGCAACAACCCGATAGGGCAGCCCACGGCCTTCTGCATCGGGGTCGGGGTCAATCCGGGCGCGCTCAACATGGACGAAGAGATCAAGCGTTTCGAGTGGAAGGTCGAGGCCGGCGCGCAGTACGCCATCACGCAGCCCGTCTTCGACACGGAGCAGTTGGTTGATTTCCTCAAGCGCATCGAGCACGTCCGCATCCCCGTCGTCGCGGGCATCTGGCCGCTCGTCTCGTTCCGCAACGCGGAGTTTCTGCACAACGAGGTGCCGGGCGTGAGAGTGACGCCCTCCATCATGGAGCGCATGAGGATCGCGTCGGAGAAGAGCAAGGAGGCGGCGCGCGACGAGGGGTTGAAGATCGCGCGCGAGTCGCTCATCGAAGTCAAAGAGTTGATTCAGGGCGTGCAGGTCTCCGCGCCCTTCGGCAACGTGCGCTACGCGCTCGAAGTCTTCGACGCGCTCGAAGACTTCGCCTCGCGCAGGGAAGTCAACGTGACGGCATGACCGCTTTGCAGGACGGCTACGACCGCGTGGCCGCGGACTACGCCAGAGAGTTCGCGGACGAGCTGGACAAGAAGCCCTTCGACCGGAAGATGCTGGACTGGCTGGCGGAGAAGGCCGCGGGGCTTGGGCCAATTTGCGACATGGGCTGCGGCCCCGGACAGGTCGCGCGCTACCTGCACGCCCGCGATGTCGCGGCTTGCGGCGTTGACTTATCGCCCGCGATGGTCAGGCACGCGCGGGCCTTGAATCCTGACATCCCTTTCGAGCAGGGAGACGTGCTCGCGCTCGCGGACGTACGGGACGAAACTTACGGCGGCGTCGCCGCTTTCTATTCCCTGATACACGTCCCGCGCACGCGACTCGTTGACGCCCTGCGAGAGTTGAGGCGCGTCTTGCGCCCCGCGGGCACGCTCCTCGTCGCCTTTCACCTCGGCCGCGAGACCCTCCACAAAGACGAGTTCTTCGGACGCCCCGTCTCAATAGATTTTCACTTCTTCGAGTCCGCCGAGATGAAAGAACAGCTCACGGCCGCGGGCTTTCACCTCGAAGAGACAATCGAGCGCGACCCCTACCCGCCCGAAGTCGAGTATCAAAGCCGCCGCGCCTACATCTTCGCCAGAAAGCCGTAAGCAACGCGTTGGCTCAACCCCCTTTGCGTCTTTGCGCCTCCAACGTGAGAAAACCGTCTCACGCTGGAGGCGCAAAGAAGACGCTTGTAGATGACGCGCTCTTAATCCTTCAAAACGTGACGCAGCGCGCCTTCTATCTCCGGGTACTTGAAAACGTAGCCTGACTCTTTCAGCCGCGCGGGCTCCGCGCGCTGGCTCGACAGGAGTGTCGCGTCGGCCATCTCGCCGAAGGCGAGGCGCAGGGCGAAGGCCGGCGCGGGTAAAATCGTCGGGCGCGAGAGCGCGCTGCCCATCGCCTTCGTGAACTCACGGTTGGTCACGGGCCGCGGCGTGACCGTGTTGACGGGCCCGCGCAAAGTCTTGTTTTCAAGCGCGTGCTCAATTGCGCCGACCGCGTCGTCAAGCGTGATCCAGCTCATGTACTGATCGCCGCTTCCGAGCTTCCCGCCCAGCCCCATGCGAAACGGGAGGAGCATCTTCTTGAGCGCGCCGCCCTCGCCGCTCAGGATGACGCCGAAGCGCATGTGCGCGACGCGCACGCCTGCGCCCTCCGCGGCACTGGTCGCTTGCTCCCACTCGCGGCACACGTCCGCGAGGAAACCTGCACCTGAACTACTCTCCTCGGTCAGGACTTCGTCGCCGCGGCTGCCGTAGAAGCCCACGGCCGAGGCGGAGACCAGGACTTCGGGTTTACGCGTGAGCCCGGCCAGCGTTTCGCTGATCAGGCGCGTCCCCTTGACGCGGCTCTCGCGAATCCTTCGCTTCTTCTCCTCGGTCCAGCGCCCTTCGGCCAGATTCTCCCCGGCCAGGTGCACGGCCGCGTCAACGCCTTCCAGAGCGGCAGCGTCAATCGTCCCCTTCGACGGGTCCCAGCGTATTTCCTTCGGGCTTGCCGGCGCGTTGCGGACCAGGCGCAAGACTTCGTGTCCCCTTGATTCGAGCGACGGCACCAGCCTGTGGCCGACCAGCCCGCTCGCTCCCGTGACGACAATTTTCATGCCTTAATCTCCGCCGTGAAGGAAGATGAACCACGCGAGGACACAGAGGAACACAGAGGAAGACCAGGGAGCAAATGTGAAATTCCGAATCTCAAATTTGAGATTTCAACCCTGCTCTTTCAAACCTCTTCCTTCTGTGTTCCGCTGTGTCCTCTGTGGCTCATATCTCGATTTGGCACATTAACCTGTTTCCTTGTATTTCGCCACGAAAAATGTAGAATGCCTCTGCCGAAACAGAAAACCTGCGCCCCCCCAGGTATCCAGGTCAACCTCGCGCCGCCGGTTTTCCGCTCGCCAGGGCTATCTTAACTCGCATTGTTTGGACGCGACCTTTCCCGGCAAGACATCCCCGGTCGCGTGAGTCTCTAATCTCTTCGCGCCTGAACGGAGCAAGACCTCGGTGCTTCGCCTGAGACCGCTAGCCGTTTTCCTAAGCCTCGCGCTCGCGCTCTGCCTGCTGGGGCTCTGGGGTGCGCGCTCGCAGACGGCCGTGGCGCGGCGCGTGACGAACACCACCGCCGAAGGTCTCAACCTCAACCCTTCATTAAGCGGCAACGGCCGCCGCATCGCTTTCGAGACTACGGAAGATGTCGCGGGCGCGGGCGGCGGCGCTTTCTTCCGCGCCGTCCGCGCAGACATCTCACGGACGCCCGCCGCCTTCGTGCAACTGGCCGGCGCGCGAGCGCCCGCGCCTGGCATCTCGCAGGACGGCTCCCTCATAGCCTTCGCCGCGAAAGAAGACCCGCTCGGCACGAACGTGGACGGCAACTCCGAAATCTTCCTCTACAACGGCTCCGCGCTCAGGCAAATCACCGACACCACGCCGAACGACATCTCGCGCCGCGCCGCGGACGGCAACTACCAGCCCTCACTCTCAGACGACGGACGTTTCATCGCCTTCTCCTCCAACCGCAACCTGACCGGCCAGAACTCCGACGGCAACTTTGAAATCTTCGTCTTCGACGTAACCGCCAACAGCTTCTCGCAGCTGACCAACACGGCCGGCGGCTACGGGGCCACCGACGCCAAGCTCAGCGGCGACGGCTCGCGCGTCGCCTACATTAAAGATTCGAGCGCGCTGCCCGCGGTCCAGCGCGACCTGATGCTTCAGGACCGCGCGGGCAATGTCACGCGCCTCGCGGCGGACAACGTCACGAACCTCGCCATGACTTACGGGCGTGCCATTTCGGACGACGGCGCGCGCGTCGTCTTCGCCGGCGACACGGCCGCCAATTCGAGCCAGGTCTTTCTCTACGACGCGCGGACCAACAGCGCGCGCGCCCTGACCTCGCTCGGCGCACGCGACACAGAGGTGCCGCTGCATCCGACCATCAGCGGCGACGGCTCGCGCGTCGCCTTCGCCACGCGCCGCACGGTCCCCGCGCTCGGCGGCAACGGCGACCACAGCATAGAGCTTTACACCTACGACATCCCGACGGGCCAGTTCGCCGCCGTCACGGACGCGCCCTCCGAGGCCGACGGCTTCCAGGGCAGCACGCGCGTCGCTGAGGTCGTCTCGTCGCTCTCGGACGACGGCTCCGTGGTCGCCTTCAACTTCCCGCGCGCGCTCTCCGGCGAGGTCGAGACGGGGCTTGAGAACAACTCCGAGATTTACGTCGCGGGGACGGCGGCACGCCCGACCGAAGGAACGCTCGAAATCCTGAACGGCGCGTCGTTCGGCCACGAGCCTTCGACGACAGATGCGGTCGCGCCCGAGAGCTATGCCGTCGCGTTCGGCGGCGCGCTCTCGTTCGAGACCGCCGAGAACGAGAGGCTGCCCGACGGGACTTACCCGACGACCGCAGGCGGCACCACCGTGACGGTCAACAACCGCCACGCGCAAATCGTCTCCGTCTCGCCCACGCGCGTTGACTTCCTCATCCCGGCTGCGACGGAGCTGGGCGAGGCCGCTGTCGTCGTCACCAACGAAGAGGGCTTTCAGTCGCGCGGCACTATCGAAGTTAAGACGGGCGCGCCGGGCATCTTTACGAAGAGCGGCGACGGCACGGGCGAGGGCGACATCGTCAACGCAGGGACGCGCGCCGCCGGCCCCTTCGACCCGACCGGCGGAGAGCTGCGCCTCCTCATCTTCACGACCGGCGTGCGCAACGCCACAGAGGTCGCGGCGCGCGCGGGCGGCCACGCGCTCGCGGTCGAATCCGTGACCCCCTCTACAGAGAGGCCCGGCACGGACGAGGTGCGCGTACGAATTCCCGCGGAGCTTCGCGGCGCTGGCCCGGTTGACCTCTTCGTGCGCGCCGACGACCGCGACAGCAATCCCGTGACCGTCACCTTCACGGGCGTCGCGCCGAGGCCGGACATAGTCGTCAACGAAGTGCTCGCAGACCCGCCGGCCGACGACGACGCGACCCCGGCCCACGAAGGCGACGCCAATCACGACGGCGTGCGCGACACTTCCGACGACGAGTTCGTCGAGCTGGTCAACGCGACCGGGCGCGACATCAACGTCGGCGGCTACCAGCTCTTCACGCGCGGCACCACGGCCGCCAACGACACGCTCCGCCACACGTTCGCGCCCGGCACAATTTTCCCCGCGGGCGCGGCCATCGTCGTCTTCGGCGGCGGCAATTTTAATCCGAAGCACCCCGCGTTCGGCGGCGCGCAGGTCTTCAAAGCCTCCGAGGACGGGCTGTCCTTAGTGAACACGGGCGGCGTCGTTTCCTTGCGCGACGCGAATCAAACGCTCGTCACCATCTTCTCCTACGGCGGCTCGACCGGCCTCAACGGCGGCTCGAACCAATCGCTGACGCGCTCGCCCGACGTGACCGGCGCGTTCACCCTGCACACGACCGCCGCGGGCAGCAACGGCAGCCCGTACAGCCCCGGCACGCGCGTCAACGGCCAGCCCTTCACGAGCCCCGCGATTGCGCGCATAGAGGTGGCACCTGCGAGCGCCGGCATCGCCATCGGCCAGCAGCAGCAGTTCACCGCGACGGCCTACAACGCCGCGGGCAATCCCATGGCGGGCGTCATCTTCACGTGGGAGTCGAGCGCGCCCGCGGTCGCGACCATTGACGGGGACGGGTCGGCGACGGGGCAGGCGGAAGGGACTACGCAGCTCAGGGCCAGGGCGCGCGGCGTCGCGTCAGCGCCCGCCACGCTGACCGTGCGCTTCGTGCCGCGGGTGCTGACCGGCGTCGAGGTCAGCCCCGCGACCGCGACCATCCCCGTCGGCGGGCAGCAGCAGTTCACGGCGCGCGGCCTCGACCAGTTCGGCAACGAGATGCCGGGGCTGACCTTCGCGTGGGAGTCCACGGACACGAGCGTCGCCACCGTGGACCAGAACGGCCTGGCGTCCGCCGTCGGAATTGGCACAACGACCGTCAAGGCCGCGACGGGCGGGAAGACCGGCACGGCGACGCTCACCGTGACGGCCCCGAAGATAGTCATCAACGAGGCGCTGGCGGACCCGCCCGGCAGCGCCGACACGGACCTACAGGGCGACGCCAACCACGACGGCGAGCGCGACTCCAGCCAGGACGAGTTCGTCGAGCTGGTCAACTCTTCCAGCGCCTCCGTGGACATCTCCGGCTGGACCATTCGCACGCGCTCGCTTGACGGCGCGACCGAGAGGCTGCGCCACACGTTCGCCGCCGGGACAGTCATCCCCGCGAACAGCGCGATTGTCGTCTTCGGCGGCGGCAACGAAACCTTCGACCCGAACAACGTGGTCTTCGGCTGCGCGCAGGTGGTCAAGGCGTCGTCCGGCCGCCTCTCCCTCGTCAACAGCGGCGAAACAATCGTCGTCACGGACGCGAGCGGCAACCTGACGGCGCAGTTGACCTACGGCAGCGCCGCGGGCCTCAACGGCGGCTCGAACCAATCGCTGACGCGCTCGCCCGACGTGACCGGCGGCTTCGCCTTGCACACGACGGCCGCGAACTCTAATGGTCGCGCCTTCTCGCCCGGCGTCAAAGTTGACGGCACGCCCTTCGGCAACTGCCCTGCGAGATTGACGAGCGTCACGATCTCGCCAGCCTCGCAGAGCGTCATCATCGGGCGCACAACGCAGTTTACCGCGCAGGCGCGCGACCAGTTCGGCCGCCCGATGAAGGGCGTCACAATCACTTTCACTTCTGACAACACCGCGGCCGCCACGGTTGATTCCGTCACGACGGACCCTGCCACCGGCATCGCCACCGCGACGGTTCGCGGGCGCAGCGCCGGCACAGCGCACCTCACCGCGCGCGCGACCAGCAATGGCACGACCGTCGCGAGCGACGCGGCCACGCTCAACGTCACGCCGCCCCCGCCGCGCGTCACGCGCGTAGAGGTCAGCCCGTCGTCGGCGACCGTCAACCGCGGCGGCACGCAGAAGTTCACAGTCAAGGCTTTCAACGGGAGCGCGCCCGTCTCCGGCGTCACCTATACCTGGACATCGAACGACCTGAACGTCGCGACCGTGGACCAGAACGGCCTCGCCACCGGCGTTGGAATTGGCACGAGCGTCATCACCGCGACCGCGCCCGACGGCCTCGGCGGCACCGTCTCCGACTCGGCCGCGCTCACGGTGCGCGTGCCGCTCGTCATCAACGAGATTCTGGCGGACGTGCCCACGGACAACGAGGCGACGCCGGCCGTCGAGGGCGACTCGAACCGCGACGGCGTGCGCAGTTCCGGCGACGACGAGTTCATAGAGTTTTTGAACAACACGAGCGCGCCCGTGGACATCTCGGGCGTCCGTATAGCCGACGGGACGAGCAACCGCTTCACCATCCCGGCCGGCACAATCCTGGCCGGCGGGCGCGCGCTTCTCATCTTCGGCGGGGGCTCGCCCCCCGCGGACGACCCGGCTTTCGGCGGCGCGCTCGTCCTCAAGATTCCGGGCACGCTCAGCCTCAACGACACCGGCGACACCGTCAACGTCAAGCTGCCCGTAGGCGAGACCGAGGTGGTCATTGCGACGCAGAGTTATGGCTCTGCGGGCGGCCCCGCCAAGACGAACGACCAATCCTTGACGCGCTCGCCCGACGCCGCGATTGGCACAACCGGCGGCGAGTTCGTCCCGCACACGACCGCGACGAACGCAGCGGGCCGCGCCTTCTCCCCCGGCACGAGAACAGACGGCACGCCCTTCGGCTCGCCCGCCATCACGCGCATACAGGTCGTGCCTGCCTCCGCGACAGTCAACGTCGGCGGCATTCAAGTTTTCACGGCGCGCGCCTTCAGTAACTCGGGCGGCGCGGAAGTCGAAGTCAAGAACGTCTCGTTCATCTGGGACGCGACCGCCCCGTCGAAGGCCGCGGTCGCGCCGACGACCGGCAGTGCTACGACCGCGCTCGCCAAAGCCGGCGGCAGCACCATGATTCGCGCGCAGGCCGGCGGACAGGCGGGCGCGGGCACGCTCAACATCAACTTCCCGCCCGTCTCGCGCATCGAAGTGACGCCGTCGTCGGCGATCATCCCGGTCGGCGGCGCGCAGCAGTTCGCCGCGCATGCCTTCGACGCGAATAACCAGGAGATCGCGGGCGTCCCCTTCACGTGGTCGTCGAGTAACACGAGCGTCGCGACCGTGGACCAGAACGGCCTGGCGTCCGGCGTCGCGGTCGGCACGACCACCGTCAAGGCGAGCGCCGGAGGCAAGAACGACACCGCGACGCTGAACGTCGTGACGAGGACGGTGACGATTAACGAAGTGCTCGCAGACCCGCCCGAAGGCGCTGCGGGCGACGCCAACCGCGACGGCGTGCGCGATTCGGGCGACGACGAGTTCGTCGAGTTGGTCAACGCGCTCAACACCTCCGTCAACGTTTCCGGCTGGACCTTGCGGACACGCTCGGAGACGGCGACGACCGAGACCGTCCGCCACACCTTCGCGGCCAACTCGACGCTCCCGGCGGGAAGCGCCGTCGTCATCTTCGGCGGCGGCTCGCCCAATCAAGCGGACCCCGCGTTTGGCGGCGCGCAGGTGCTGAAAGCCTCCACCGGCAGACTCTCGCTCACCAACTCCGGCCTGACCATCATCCTGCGCGATGCAAGCGGCAACCTCGTCACACAGTTCACCTACGGCGGCACGAACCTTAACGCCGGCAAAGACCAATCGCTGACGCGCTCGCCCGACATCACCGGCGACTTCCTGCTTCACACTCAAGCGCCCTCTTCGGACGGCCGCCGCTTCTCCCCCGGCACGCGCCTCGACGGCACGCCCTTCGGCTCGCCCGCCATCACGCGCATACAGGTCTTGCCTGCCTCCGCGACAGTCAACGTCGGCGCGACGCGAGTCTTCACCGCGCGCGCCTTCAGCAACACCAGTGGGACTGAAGTCGAAGTCTTCAACGTCTCGTTCATCTGGGATTCGAGCGACCCCGCCAGGGCCGCGGTCTCCCCGCAGACCGGCCAGTCAACGGCCGCCACTGCCCTCGCGGGCGGGAGCGCGACGATTCGCGCGCGCGCAGGCGGTCAATCGGGCGCGGGCACGCTCAACGTCAGCTTCCCGCCCGTCTCGCGCATAGAGGTCACACCTGCCTCCGCCACCATCCCCATCGGCGGCACGCTTCAGTTCACGGCCCGCGCCTTCGACGCCGGCAACAACGAAATCACAGGGCTGACCTTCACCTGGACTTCCAGTAACACGACCGCCGCGACGATTGATTCAAATGGACTGGCGACGGGCGCGGGCCTCGGCTCTACGACTATCACTGCCAGCGCGAAGGGCAAGAGCGGCACGGCCTCGCTCACGGTCGTCGCGCGCACCATCACCATCAACGAAGTCCTCGCAGACCCGCCCGAAGGCGCTGCGGGAGACGCCAACCGAGACGGCGTGCGCGATTCGGGCGACGACGAGTTCGTCGAGTTGGTTAACGCGCTCAGCACTTCGGTCAACGTCTCCGGCTGGACGCTGCGGACGCGCTCGCTGACCGGCTCGACCGAGACCGTGCGCCACACCTTCGCCGCGAACACGACGCTCCCGGCGGGCCGTGCGATTGTCCTCTTCGGCGGCGGCTCGCCCAATCAAGCGGACCCGGCCTTCGGCGGCGCGCAGGTCCTCAAGGTTTCCACGCGCGGCCTCTCGCTCACGAACACCGGCCTGCACCTCTTCGTCCGCGACGCCGGCGGCAATCTGGTCGCACAGTTCACCTACGACAAGGCCGCCGGTCTCAGCGGCGACAAGGACCAGTCGCTGACGCGCTCGCCCGACATCACCGGCGACTTCCTGCTTCACACGACCGCCGCGAACACAGACGGCCGCGTCTTCTCCCCCGGCACGAGAACGGACGGCACGCCCTTCGGCTCGCCCGCCATTACGCGCATCGAAGTCGGCCCCGCGCCGGCGACGATTAACATCGGCGGGACGAAGACCTACACGGCGCGTGCCTTCAGCAACGTTAATGGGCCAGAAGTCGAAGTCCTGAACGTCTCCTTCATTTGGGATTCGAGTAACCCGAACGTCGCAAGCCTTTCGCCGCCGACCGGCAGGTCAACCACCGCCACGGCTCACTCCGGCGGAAGCGCGCAGATTCGCGCGCGGGCCGGCGGACAGGCGGGCGCGGGCACACTCAACGTCAACTTCCCACCCGTCTCGCGCATAGAGGTGACGCCGTCGTCGGCGACGATCCCCATCGACGGCACGCTGCAATTCACCGCCCGCGCCTTTGACGCGAGCAACCACGAGATTGCCGGTCTCAGCTTCAACTGGACTTCGAGCAACACCGGCGTTGCGACCGTTGACGCGACCGGCCTGGCTACAGGGGTCAGCGCGGGCACGACCACCCTCAAGGCGAGCGCGGGCGGTAAGAGCGGCACCGCGACGCTGAACGTCGTGACGAGGACGGTGACGATTAACGAAGTCCTCGCAGACCCGCCCGAAGGTGCGGCGGGCGACGCCAACCGCGACGGCGTGCGCGACTCGGCGGACGACGAGTTCGTGGAACTGGTCAACGCCTTGAACACCTCCGTCAACGTCTCCGACTGGACCATCAGCACTCGGTCGCTCACCGGCTCAACCGAAACCAGGCGACACACCTTTGCGGCCAACACGACGCTCGCAGCGAACAGCGCCGTCGTCATCTTCGGCGGCGGCTCGCCCAATCAAGCGGACCCGGCCTTCGGCGGCGCGCAGGTGCTGACGGCCTCCACCGGCAGGCTCTCGCTCACCAACTCCGGCCTGACCATCATCGTCCGCGACGCCTCGGGCAATCTCGTTACGCAATTTACCTACAACAAGTCTGCGGGCCTCGACGGCGATAAAGACCAATCGCTGACGCGCTCGCCCGACATCACGGGCGACTTCCTGCTTCACACGACGGCGACCAACGCGGACGGCCGCCGCTTCTCGCCCGGCACCAGGACCGACGGCACGCCCTTCGGCTCGCCCGCCATCACGCGCATACAGGTCTTGCCTGCCTCCGCGACAGTCAACGTCGGCGGCATAAAACTCTTCACCGCGCGCGCCTTCAGCAACACGACCGGCACCGAGGTCGAAGTCCTGAACGTCTCCTTCATTTGGGATTCGAGTAACCCGAACGTCGCGACTGTCTCGCCGCAGACTGGTAAATTAACCACGGCCACCGCACACACGGGCGGGAGCGCGCAGATTCGCGCACGCGCGGGTGGACAGGCCGGCGCGGGGACGCTCAACGTCAACTTCCCGCCGGTCGCGAGCATCGAAGTGACGCCCGCGACCGTGACCATCCCCGTCGGCGGGCAGCAGCAGTTCACCGCCCGCGCCTTCGACGCAAGCAACAACGAGATTGCCGGCCTGACCTTCACCTGGTCGTCCAGCGACACGAGCGCCGCGACCGTGGACCAGAACGGCCTCGCCACCGGCGTCGCGGTCGGCACGACCACCGTCAAGGCGAGCGCCGGAGGCAAGAATGGCACGGCGACGCTCAACGTCGTCGCGCGCACCATCACCATCAACGAAGTGCTCGCAGACCCGCCCGAAGGCGCTGCGGGAGACGCCAACCGCGACAGCGTGCGCGATTCGGGCGATGACGAGTTCGTCGAACTCGTCAACGCGCTCAGTACTTCGGTCAGCGTCTCCGGCTGGACCTTGCGGACGCGCTCGCTGACCGGCTCGACCGAGACCGTCCGCCACACCTTCGCGGCCGGCGCGACGCTCCCGGCGGGAAGCGCCGTCGTCATCTTCGGCGGCGGCACGATTAACTCGGCCGACCCGGCCTTCGGCGGCGCGCAGGTGCTGAAAGCCTCCACCGGCAGGCTCTCGCTCACCAACTCCGGCCTGCACGTCATCCTGCGCACCGCGTCCGGCAGCCTCGTCGCGCAACTCACCTACGGCAGCGGCGCGGGCCTCAACGGCGACTCCAACCAATCGCTGACGCGCTCGCCCGACATCACGGACGACTTCGTCCTCCACACGGCCGCGGCCAGCGCGGCGGGCCGCGTCTTCTCCCCCGGCACGCGCGTTGACGGCACGCCCTTCGGCTCGCCGCCCATCACGCGCATCGAAGTGACGCCCGCCTCTGCGACAAACAACATCGGAGCTAAGCGCACTTTCACCGCGCGCGCCTTCAGCAACACGGGTGGCCCCGAGGTCGAAGTCCTGAACGTCTCTTTCATCTGGGATTCGAGTAACCCGAACGTCGCAAGCCTTTCGCCGCAGACCGGCAAGTCAACGACCGCCACGGCCCTCTCGGGCGGGAGCACCCAGATTCGCGCGCGCGCCGGAGGACAGCAGGCGGCCGCGACCCTCAACGTCAGCTTCCCGCCGGTCGCGCGCATAGAGGTGACGCCTGAGACCGCGACGATTCCCGTCGGCGGGCAGCAGCAGTTCACCGCCCGCGCCTTCGACGCCGGCAACAACGAGATCACAGGGCTGACCTTCACCTGGACTTCCAGCAACACCAGCGTTGCGACCGTTGACAGCGCCGGCCTCTCGACCGGCGTCGGCGCGGGCGCGGCGATAATCAAGGCGAGCGCCGGAGGCAAGAACGACACCGCGACGCTCAACGTCGTCGCCCGCACCGTCGCCATCAACGAAATCCTTGCCGACCCGCCGGACGGACTCGCCGGCGACGCCAACCGCGACGGCGTGCGCGACTCGACGGACGACGAGTTCGTCGAACTCGTCAACGCCTTGAACACGCCCGTCAACGTCTCAGGCTGGACGATACGCACGCGCTCGCTCTCCGGCTCGACGGAGACCGTCCGCCACACCTTCGGCGACGGCACAACCTTGCCCGCCGGCCAGGCCATCGTCGTCTTCGGCGGCGGCACGATTACTTCGTCCGACCCTGCCTTCGGCGGCGCTCAGGTCGTCACCACCTCGACGAGCGGCCTCTCGCTCACGAACACCGGCCTGCACCTCTTCGTCCGCGACGCCTCGGGCAACCTCGTCGCGCAGCTCACCTACGGCAGCGGCGCGGGTCTCAGCGGCGACTCCAACCAATCGCTGACGCGCTCGCCCGACATCACCGGCGACTTCCTGCTTCACACGACCGCCGCGAACGCGGACGGCCGCCGCTTCTCGCCCGGCACCAGGACCGACGGCACGCCCTTCGGCTCGCCCGCCATCACGCGCATCGAAATCACGCCCGCGACCGCTTCCATCTATCCGGGCGGCGCGCAACTCTTCACCGCGCGCGCCTACAGCAACGCGGGCGGCCCCGAAGTCGAAGTCCTGAACGTCTCTTTCAGCTGGGATTCGAGCGATACGAATGTGGCGACCGTCTCCCCGGAGACCGGGCGGACCACGACCGCGACCACGATAGCCCCCGGCGCGGCGACGATTCGCGCGCGCGCTGGCGGTCAGGCCGACACCTCCGCGCTGACGGTCAACCCGGTCGTCGCCTCCGTCGAACTAAATCCCCCGAGCGCGAGCGTGCCCGCGACCAGCACGCGCACCTTCACGGCGACGGCGCGCGACGGTAACGGAAACGTGACTCCGGGCATCACGTTCACCTTCTCGCTCAGAAACGCGTCGCCCGCCAACGCCGCGACCATCACGGGGACGACCAGCAACACCGTCACCGTGCGCGGCGTCAACCAGGGCTCAGTGACGGTCGTCGCCAGCTACACGCGGCCCAACGACGGCGTGGCCCTGGAAGACACCTCCGCGCTGACCATCACCGCGCCACCGCCGCGCGTGACGAGCATCGAAGTCTCGCCCTCTTCGGCGACCATCAACCGCGGGCAGACGCAGCAGTTCACCGTGGCCGCCTTCAACGGCAGCACGCCCGTCTCCGGCGTGACCTACACCTGGACATCGAACGACCCGAACGTCGCGACCGTGGACCAGAACGGCCTCGCCACCGGCGTCGGAATCGGCACGAGCGTCATCACCGCGACCGCGCCCGACGGCCTCGGCGGCACCGTCTCCGACACCAGTACGCTCAACGTCCAGGTCCCCCTCGTCATCAACGAGATTCTCGCCGACCCGCCCGCCGGCATCACGGGCGACTCCAACCGCGACGGCACGACGAACACGGACGACGACGAATTTATTGAGCTGGTCAACAACTCGAACGCGCCGGTTGACCTCTCGGGCGTCGTCGTCTCCGACTCGACCACCAACCGCTTCACCTTCCCCGCGGGGACCACCCTCGCCGCCAACCAGGCCGCGGTGATCTTCGGCGGCGGCTCGCCCAACGCCTCCGACCCCAACTTCGGCGGCGCGCTCATCTTCACGACCAGCTCGCTCGGCCTGAACAACACCGGCGACACGGTCTCGGTCAAGCTAGCGGTCGGCGGCACGAACGTCGTTGTCGTGGCCGAGACTTACGGCTCCAACGGAGGCAACGACCAGTCGCTGACGCGCTCGCCCGATTTGACGGGTGCGTTCGAGCATCACACGACCGCGACGAACTCCGCCGGCCGCCGCTTCTCGCCGGGCACGCGCCTCGACGGCACGCCCTTCGGCTCGCCCGCCATCACGCGCATCGAGGTCACGCCCGCGACGGCCAGCGCCTACCCAGGCGACACGCAGCAGTTCACGGCCACGGCTTTCAGCAACGCCGGCGGCCCGGAAATCGAAGTGCCGAACGTTTCGTTCTACTGGACTTCGAGCGACCCGACGACGGCGACCGTTTCGCCGACGACCGGGCAAGGGACGACCGCGACCGCCGTCGCCGCGGGGACCGCCACCGTCAGCGCGCTCGCCGGGGGACAGGCGAGCACGGCCACGCTGACCGTCAACGCCGTCGTCGCAACAATCGAACTCGCGCCCGCGTCCGCCTCCGTCGCCGCCGGCAACTCTCAAGTCTTCACGGCGACGGCGCGCGACTCGGGCGGGAACGTCATCACGGGCCTGACTTTTAGTTTCTCCTTACGCGATGCCTCGCCCGCGAACGCCGCGACCATTACCGGCACGACCGCCAACACGGTCACGGTGCGCGGCGACCAGATAGGCTCTGCAACCGTCGTGGTCAACTACACGCGGCCTAACGACAACGTCACGCTCGAAGACACCTCGCTTCTGACCATCACGGCCGCCGCGCCGCAGGTGGACCACGTCGAGGTGAGCCCCGCGGCTGCCACCATCAACCGCGGGCAGACGCAGCAATTCACCGCGACGGCCTTCGACAGCAGCAACCAGCCCGTCCCCGGCGCGACCTTCGCCTGGACTTCGAGCGCCACGAACGTCGCGACGATTGACGCGAACGGGTTGGCGACGGGCGTCGGAATCGGCACGACGACTATCACCGCGGAAACTTCGGACGGCCAGGGCGGGACCGCTTCCGGTACTGCTACGCTCAACGTACAGGTGCCTCTCGTCATCAACGAGATTCTCGCGGACGTGGCCCCGGACAATGCGGCGACGACCGACATCGTCGAAGGCGACGCGAACCGCGACCTCGTGCGCAACGCGGACGACGACGAGTTCGTGGAACTGCTGAACAACTCGAACGCGCCCGTTGACCTCTCGGGCGTCGTCATCTCGGATGCCATCACCAACCGCTTCACCTTCCCGGCGGGCACCACTCTCGCGGCCGGGCGCGCGGTCCTCGTCTTCGGCGGAGGCACGCCGCCCACGACTGACCCTGCCTTCGGCGGCGCATTGATTTTGACGACCAGCTCGCTCGGCCTGAACGACGCGGGCGACACCGTGACCGTCAAGCTCAGCGTCGGCGGCACGGACGTGCAGATTGACCAAGTCGCCTTCGGCGGCGCGAACCCCGCGCCCGCGCCGAGCGACCAGTCGCTGACGCGCTCGCCCGACGCCGAAATCGGCACGACGGGCGGCGGCTTCGTCGCGCACAACACGGCGACGAACGCACACAACCGCGTCTTCTCCCCCGGCACGCGCCTCGACGGCACGCCCTTCGGCTCGCCCGCCATTACGCGCATCGAAGTCACGCCCGCCTCCCCCGCGATTGAGATCGGCGACAAGCAGACCTTCACGGGCAAAGCCTTCAGCAACGTCGGCGGCCCCGAAGTCGAAGTGCCCAACGTCTCCTTCTTCTGGACCTCCGGCAACACGAGCGTGGCGACCGTCGCGCCCCTCGCGGGACAGACGACCGAAGCGACGGCTCACGCCTTCGGCAGCAGCACGATCACCGCCTTCGCCGGAGGACAGAACGGCACGGCCACGCTCACGGTCAACGCGCCGCCGCCATCGCTCTCCATAGACGATGTCTCCATGACGGAGGGCGACGCCGGGACGAAGAACTTCACCTTCACCATCCAACTGTCCGGGCCCGCACCCGCGGGGGGCGTGACCTTCGACATCGCTACCGCGGACGACACGGCCACGGATGCGGACAACGACTACGAGCCGAACTCCGCGACCTCCGCGACGATTCCCGCCACGCAGACGAGCTACCAGTTCACCGTCGCGGTCAACGGCGACGTGACCATCGAGCCCAACGAGGCTTTCTTCGTCAACGTCACCAGCGTCTCGGGCGCGACCGTTTCCGACGCTCAGGGAGTTGGCACAATTCAGAACGACGACAGCCCGACGCTCTCAATCAACGATGTCACGTCGAGCGAGGGCGACGCCGGCACGACCACGTTTACGTTCACCGTCCACTCGTCAATCCCCGCTCCCGCCGGAGGCATCGCCTTCGACATCAGTACGGCGGACGGCACCGCGCACGACGACAACCCGGCCAGCGAAGACAACGACTACGCGGCGAAGAGTCTCACCAATCAGACGATTCCCGAAGGGGCTCAGGACTACACGTTCGACGTGTCCGCCAACGGCGACACGACGGTCGAGCCCAACGAGACCTTCTCCGTCAACGTGACGAACGTCTCGGGCGCAACCATCGGCGACGGTCAGGGGCTGGGCACAATCCAGAACGACGACGCGGCCGATTTAGTCATCAGCCAGATATACCCCGGCGGCGGCAACGCCGGCGCGACCTACACGCATGATTTCATCGAACTCTTCAACCAGGGCACGACGACTATAGATTTCTCCGTCACGCCTTACTCCGTGCAGTACGCCGGTGCGACCGCCAACTTCGGCGCGGCGAATACGAAGACCAACATAACCACGGGCACCATCGGCCCCGGCCAATACTTCTTGATTGAAGAGGCAGCAGGAGCCAATCCCGGAACGTCTACTATGCCGACGCCGGATTTGCCGGGAGGTGTTATCAACCTGTCAACCACAGCCGGCAAGGTCGCGCTCGTGGTCGGCACGACCGCCTTCACCGGCACGACCTGTCCGGGCGACGACGGCACGCCGCCCTTCAATCCGAACAACGCCACCATCGTTGACCTTATCGGCTACGGCACGACCGCCAACTGCTACGAAGGCTCAGGCCCCGCGCCGTTCTCGACCAGCACCGCGGGCGGCCTTGACCCTGACGCTCGCTCCACCGTCAGGAAAGCCGGCGGCTGCCAGGACACCAACGACAACGCTGCGGACTTCCTCAACCCGACGAGCGCGCCGGTCGCACGCAACACCGCATCTGCGACCAATAGTTGTGTCGCGGGTCCGGCCCCGAACCTGACGATTAACGACGTGACGGCCGCGGAGGGCAATTCGGGGGCGACCATTTTCACCTTCACCGTGAGCCTTTCTGCGCCCGCGCCCTCGACCGACGTCTTTTTCGACATTGCCACGCAGAACGGCACGGCCACCACCGCCAACAGTGATTACGTTGCCCGCCCCACCACCACCCAGGTCATCCCGGCCGGGCAGCAGACTTTCACCTTCAACGTCACGGTCAACGGCGACGCCGCGGTCGAGCCTGACGAGACTTTCTTCGTCAACGTCACCAACGTCACGGGCGCGAACCTGACGGACGGGCAGGGCGTCGGCACGATTCAGAACGATGAAGTCCCGGCCCTCTCGATTAATGATGTCTCGTCGAGCGAGGGTAACAGCGGGACGACGACCTACACCTTCACCGTCCACCTGTCGTCCCCCGCCCTCACGGGAGGCGTCCAGTTCGACATCAGTACCGCCGACAACACCGCGACGGACGCGGACAACGACTACGAACCGAGGAGTCTCACGAGTCAGACGATTGCGGCGGGGAATCAAGACTACACGTTCGACGTTACGGTCAACGGTGACATGACCGGCGAGGCTAACGAGACGTTTTTCGTCAACGTGACGAATGTTTCGGGCGCGAGCCTTTCGGACGCACAGGGCGTCGGCACGATTCAGAACGACGACAGCCAGCCCTCCTTCTCCATAGACGACGTGACGCACATGGAAGGCAACAGCGGCACGACCAGCTACGTTTTCACCGTCAGCAAGACGGGCGCGACCGCGTTCAACTCGTCCGTCCAGTTCCAGACTGTTGACGGCACGGCCACGCTCGGTGATAGCGACTATCAGAACAACACGGGCACGCTCACCTTCCTGCCCGCCGACACGACGATGCAGATCACCGTGCTCGTCAACGGCGACACGACGGCTGAGCCTGACGAGACGTTCACCGTCCAACTGTTCGGCGCTACTGGTGCGACCATCAGCGACAACACTGGCGCGGGCACGATCCAGAATGACGACTCACCGCCTGCTCCGCTCGTCGTCACCAAGACAGCGGACACGGACGACCAGCTCTGCGACGCGGATTGCAGCCTGCGCGAGGCCGTCTTCGCGGCGAACTCGCTCCAGGATGCCGACACCATCAGCTTCCAAATCCCGACCACTGATCCGGGCTACAATTCCACGACGGGCGTCTATACCATCACGCTGACGAGCGCCATCTCCATCACCGCAGACCTGACGATCAACGGGCTGGGCGCGAATGTGTTGACCATTTCGGGCAATCAGGCGAACCGCATCTTTTCGACACCAACCGGCGTGGCGCTCACGCTCGACGGGATGACGATTCGTGACGCTGCTGCCGGCCCCACAGCCGGTGCCATCAGCAACAGCGGCACCATGACCATCAGCAACTGCATACTCACTCAGAATTCTGCCGCGGGCGGCGGCCCCACCGTCGAGGGCGGCGCCATCACCAACTCCGGCACTTTGACGATCAGCTACAGCACGCTCTCTAACAATTCTGCCAGCAGCTTCGTCGGCAAGGGCGGCGCCATCAGCAACTCCGGCACTTTGACGATCATCCGCAGCACGCTCTCCGGTAATACTACCCACAGCACTAGCTCCGGTAACGGCAGCGCCAGCTACGGCGGCGCCATTTTCAACAGTGGCAGCAATGCCGTCGTTAATCTCATTAACAGCACGCTCTCCGGCAATTCTGCCGTTGGCGGCAGCTCCACCCCCTTCGGCGGTGCCCAGGCCTTCGGCGGCGCCATTTACAACGCCGCAAGCGGCCAGGGCGTCGTGAGACTCACCAACTGCACGCTCTCCGGCAATTTCGTCACCGGTGGCGACATCGCTGCTGGTGGCGGTATTTACAACGGCGGCGGCGTGGTGTCAGGCCGGAACACAATTATTGCCCAGGGGATTAGCAGTGATGTCTTTGGCCCGTTCGAATCACAGGGGCACAACATCATCGCCAACACCAGCGGCGCAACTATCACCAACTCCAACCCGTACCCCGGTGGTGACAAGTTCGACGCCGCCGCCTCGCCCCTGAACCTTGGCCCGCTACAGAACAACGGCGGGCCGACCGAGACCCGCGCGCTCGGCGCGGGCAGCGTCGCCATTGATGCCGGCGACGACTGCGTGGCGGACGCGGCGCACTGCGGCGACGCCAATATCCCCCAACTCGCCTTTGACCAGCGCGGCACGGGCTTCCCGCGCAAAGTTGACGGCGACGGCAACAGCACCGCCACCGTGGACATCGGCGCTTACGAAGTGCAGACGCCTTACCCGTCCATCTCGATTGACGACGTGACGCATCTGGAGGGCAACACCGGCACGCAGACCTATACCTTCACCGTACATCTCTCGCAGCCCGCGCCCGCAGGCGGCGTGACCTTTGACATCGCAACGCAGAACAACACCGCGGTCGTGGACGACGGCAATCCGGCCACCATCAGCGACAACGACTACGTCGGCAAGAGCCTGACCTCGCAAACCATTCCCGAAGCGTCTCAAAACTACCAGTTCACCGTCACCGTCAACGGCGACAAGGTCGTAGAGCCTACAGAGTCCTTCTTCGTCAACGTCACCAACGTCACGGGCGCAACCGTTTCGGACGGCCAGGGCGTCGGCACCATCCAGAACGACGACACGCCCGACCTCGTCATCAGCCAGATATACCCCGGCGGCGGCAACGCCGGCGCGACCTACACCAACGACTTCATCGAAATCTTCAACCAGGGCACGACGACCATTGACTTCTCCGTGACGAATTACTCCGTGCAGTACGCTGGCGCGACCGCTAATTTCGGTGCGGCCAACACGAAGACGAACATCATTACTGGCACAATCGGCCCCGGCCAGTATTTCCTGATTCAAGAGGCGACGGGCGGCGCTAACGGCGTCGCGCTGCCGACGCCGGACGCGTCCGGCAACATCGCCATGTCGGCCACCGCCGGCAAGGTCGCGCTCGTCTCCGGCACGACCGCCTTCACCGGCACGGCTTGTCCGGGCGACGACGGCAACCCGCCCTTTAACCCGAACAACGTCAGCATCGTTGACTTCGTCGGCTACGGCACGACCGCCAACTGCTACGAAGGCTCAGGCCCTGCGCCCTTCTCCACCAGCATCGCCGGCGGCCTCGACCCCGACGCCCGCTCCACCATCAGGACATCAAGCTGCACCGACACGAACAACAACTCGTCAGACTTCAGCAACCCCACGACCGCGCCCACCGCGCGCAACAAGTCCACGCCGCCCGCGTCGTGTCCGTAACGGGCAAGCGATGACTTCATAAGATTAAAGCTCGCAGGTTTCAGTAAAGAAGCCGGCGAGCTTTCTTAAGTCTCGGGTGTTTTTACTTCAGCGGATTACGCCTGTCAACGGGCTCGACGCGCTGGCATAGAGGCGTTTGGGCATGCGGCCGGCGAGGTAGGCTAGTCTTCCGGCTTCGATGGCGAGGCGCATGGCGGTCGCCATCTGTGCGGGGTCTCGGGCTGCGGCGATGGCTGTATTCATGAGGACGGCGTCCGCGCCGAGTTCCATCGCAATCGCGGCGTCACTCGCCGTGCCGACGCCCGCGTCAACGATGATGGTGGCGTCTGGGAGTTGCTCGCGCATGATGCGCAGGTTGGCGGGGTTCTGCACGCCGAGGCCGGAGCCGATGGGTGCCGCGAGCGGCATGACGGCCGCGCAGCCGGCGTCCAGGAGTTTCTTCGCCATGATGAGGTCGTCCGTGAAATAAGGCAGGACGGCGAAGCCTTCGGAGACGAGCACGCGCGCGGCTTCGAGCGTCTGCTCGTTGTCGGGGAAGAGCGTGGTCTGGTCGCCTATGACTTCGAGCTTGATGAGGTCCGTCGAGAGGGCTTCGCGCGCGAGCCGCGCCGTGCGGACGGCCTCCTCGGCCGTGTAGCAGCCGGCCGTGTTCGGGAGGATGGCGAGCTGTGGGTCGAGGTGGTCGAGGAAAGATTCAGAGCTGCGGTCCAGGGGCACACGGCGGACTGCGACCGTCACCATCTCCGCGCCCGAAGATTTGTGCGCCGCCTTCATCTCGTCGAACGAGCGGTACTTCCCCGTGCCAATAATCAGGCGCGAATTAAACTCGCGCCCCGCGACGACCAGCTTTTCCTTCTGCGACTCGACTGCCGTGGACATAATGTGCGCGCAACCTTTCAGCGAAATTCTATGTAAACCAGTGACAGGTGACAAGTGGCGGGCAAGATAAGTTTCAGGTTTCAGGTTTCAAGTTATGAAAGCTGATTTAATCTGAAACCTGGAACCTGAAACTTGAAACCCTTTTGGAGCCCCCGCCGACGAAGTGGACGATCTCGACGCGGTCGCCTTCCTGAAGGACTGTGTCGTGCCAGTCGGCGCGGCGGACGACCCTTTGATTGAGTTCGATGGCGAGGCGCTCGGGGGCGAGCGCGAGGTCTCGGACGAGCCCGCCGAGGGTGCCGGAGTCGGGCACGTCGCGCCGCTCGCCGTTGACCTGTACCTGCAAGGTTTGTGTCCTCCCCTTCAAGCCTGGTGGATGATGCGGCGCAGCTCGGCGCGGTGGCTTTCGGCCGTGGCGCTGACGAGGATGGCCGCGCGGCCCGAAGTGAAGTAGGGCAGCATGGTATAGAAGGTGGCGACGCCGTCCGCTCCCGTCTTCTCGTTAAAAATCAGCGGGCGGAAGCTGGAGCCCAGGACCTTGAGCGTGACGGCCGCGCCCGCGACGCTCTCGGTCCCGTCGTCGCCGCCCCCCACGAACACGTGTATCTTGACGAACTCGCCGGCGACGAACTTCTTCTCGTCCACGATACTGACCTGTAGCTCGTCCACCGGGCTGATGGAGCCGTAGTAGTCAACCACCCGGCTATAATCCACGTGCTCCGTGGCGGGCGGCGCGGGCGGCTGCGGCTGCGGCGTGACCTCTTCGACAGGCGTCGCGGCGACGTGCGGCGGCGGCGCTTTCTCCCTGACGACGGGGGCCGGCTCGTCGTCCGCGTTGCGGACCAGAATCAGGTCGGGGGGAGGGGCCGTGGGCGGCGGCGGCAGCACACTCGCCGGGGGCGGCTCGGGCGGCACGGCCTCCGCCGCCGCCTCCGGCTCGGGCTGAATTGGCACAGCCTCTGAAGGCTGCGGCTGCTCGGCGGGGCGTGCGCCGCGCATGCCGGCGTCGCGCTCGGTCTGGCGCTTGAGGTCTTCGATGCGGCCGGCGTGGATGGCGGCGCAGATCAGCTTGTGCTGGCGGTTGAGGCGCTCGGAGAGCACCTTCTCGTCGTAACCGGCTTTGACGAGGTCTTCGTAGGGCGTGCGCTTGCTAGCGAGGATCGTCCCGCCGACGTAGACGAGCGAGAGAATCAGGGGCGACTTCAGCCCCTTGTCCTCTGTCTGGACATGATAGACCACGCCGTCGTGCTCAACGTCGGTATTGAAGCCCGTAATCACTGTCGTCTGATGCCCGCGATGTTGGAGACTGAAAGCCCTCGAATCCGGCTTGATGGGACGGCATAGATGACAGTAGCACAGGATTTTTCGGGCGGTCAATCACCTTGTTCCCGTTGCCTTTCCGCCCGCCCATAACCTGCTTGACACGCACCCTCCCATGAACTACGATGCACTTTGTACCATGATTCTCAATCTCCGTCCGGGCGTCGAGCCTGCGCGTGCTTTTCGGTAAAGCACGGGCGTGGCGTGTAGTGTAGGTGGCCGAAGGCGAGGGTCGAATGAAAGACACTTTCAACCTGAAAGACTACCTGCCCATCCTGCTGATGTTCGTCGTCGCCGCGGGCTTCGCCGTCGGCAACGTCCTGCTCTCGCAGCTCGTCGGCCAGCGCAAAAGTACGCGCACGAAGCTGATGCCCTACGAGTGCGGCAAGGACCCGGTCGGGAACGCCCGCGAGCGATTCTCGGTCAAGTTCTATCTGATCGGGATGATCTTCATCCTCTTCGACATTGAAGTCATTTTCCTGATCCCCTGGGCCGTGGCCTTCAAGCCGTTCGCGGCGTTCGCGCCCTGGGCCAGGAATCTCATCTACGTCGAGATGATGCTCTTCGTCGTCCTGCTCCTGGTCGGCTACATCTACGTCGTCAAGAAGGGCGCTTTCGAATGGGGCGAGCGGGCGCGTCGAGAGGCGGAGGCAGAGGCGAGGGCGCTGCGCGAAGTGCGCAAGCACAAACACGAGGCCAGCGTGAAGCGCGCTGCCTGAGGAACGCGAGTCGGAAGGATTTTTCGATATGGGACTCGAACAAAAGATAGCCGAGGCGTTGCCGGAGGTGATGACGACGCGGCTGGACTCATTGATTAACTGGGCGCGGAAGTCTTCGCTGTGGCCCGCGACCTTCGGGCTGGCCTGCTGCGCCATAGAGATGATGAACGCGACGTCGTCGCGCAACGATTTGGCCCGCTTCGGTTCCGAGGTCTTCCGCGCGAGCCCGCGCCAGGCGGACGTGATGATCGTCTCGGGCCGCGTCTCGCGCAAGATGGCACCCGTGCTCCGCCGCATCTACGACCAGATGCCCGAGCCCAAGTGGGTCATCTCGATGGGCGCGTGCGCGACCTCGGGCGGCGTCTTCGACAACTACGCCATCGTGCAGGGCGTGGACAAGGTCGTCCCCGTGGACGTGTACATTCCGGGCTGCCCGCCCCGGCCCGAGATGCTGATTCACGCCGTGATGATGCTTCAGGAGAAGGTGATGAAGGAGTCCGTGCGCGACCGCAGGGACGTGCCCCGCGAGGAGGCCCGCGAGGCCGTCCCGCCGGGGACTCTCCCGGCGTCCGGCGTCTCGGCCACCAACGAGGCGGCCGCGATGAACGAGCCCGAGCGTTCGCGCCCCTATACGATCCCGTCGCGCCACGAGCGGCGGAGATCGAACTGAAGTGGTCGGTGATCGGTAGTCAGTTAAAGACTGATTCCTGCTGACCACTGACCACTGACCACCGACCACTGAATCTTATGTCTAAAGAAATCGAGCAGGGGGGCGCGGGCGCGGCGGCCGAGGACACGCCGTCTGAGAGCGTAACGCCGTCGCCGCTGGTGGCGGCGTTGCAGCATGCGAACCCCGAGTGGGTGGGCGAGGCGCGGGAGGCGTTCGGCGAGGTCACGGTGGTCGTCCCGCGCGAGCACATCGTAGAGGTTTGCTCGTTCCTGAAGACCGCGCCGGGGCTGGAGTTCAATTTCCTGTCGGACATCTGCGGCGCGGACCGCGGCCCCGAAGAGGAGCCGCGCTTCGAGGTCAACTACCATCTCTTCTCGACGAAGCATCACCACCGCCTGCGCCTGAAAGTTCTCCTGAACGACGACGACACGCGCGTGCCGTCCGTGACTGGCGTCTGGCGCACGGCCAACTGGCACGAGCGCGAGACCTACGATCTTCTGGGCGTGGTCTTCGACGACCACCCGGACTTGCGCCGCATTCTGCTGCCTGACGACTGGGAGGGCCACGCGCTCCGCAAGGATTTTCCGCTGCGCGGCTACGAGCCGTACAGCTTAACTTAGTTTTCAGTTTCCAGTTTCCAGTCTCCAGCAAAAGCAACCGGCCTTTTCTGAAACTGAAAACTGAAAACTGAAAACTGAAAACTTATGAGTACAACTCTTCCGCCGCAATTCGAGATAGTTGATCGTCCGCTGGACACGCAGATGACGATCAGCATGGGGCCGCAGCACCCTTCGACGCACGGCGTGCTGCGCCTCGAACTGGTGCTCGACGGCGAGATGGTCGTCCGCGCCACGCCCGACATAGGCTACCTGCACACGGGCATGGAGAAGCTCTTCGAGTATAAGAAGTACCAGCAGGGCATCGTCATCACGGACCGGATGGACTACCTCAACCCGCTCGGCAACAATCTGGCTTACGTGATGGCGGCCGAAAAACTCCTGGGGCTGGAGATTCCCGAGCGGGCGCAGGTCATACGCGTGCTGATGTGCGAGTTGCAGCGCATCGCGTCGCACCTGGTCTGGCTGGGGACGCACGCGCTCGACATCGGCGCGATGACCGTCTTCTTCTACTGCTTCCGCGAGCGCGAGAAGATTCTGAACTTGATTGAAGCCGCGTCGGGCGGGCGGCTGACGCCCTCTTACTTCCGCATCGGCGGACTGATGATGGACCTGCCCGCCGGCTTCGAGCGCCGCGTCAAGCAGTTCACGGACGACTTTCCAGAGGCGGTTGACGAGTTCCACACGCTCCTGACGGGCAACAAGATTTTCCAGCGGCGCACGCAGGGCGTGGGCTACATCTCGGCCGAGGACGCGATTGACTGGGGGCTGTCCGGCCCGTGCCTGCGCGGCAGCGGCGTGGACATCGACGTGCGGCGCGCGAACCCTTACACGGGTTACGAGAACTACGACTTCGAGGTGCCGGTCGAGCAGGACGGCGACGTGTGGGCGCGCTACATGGTGCGCATGCGCGAGATGAAGGAGTCGCACAGGATCGCGGTCCAGGCGCTCTCGCGGCTGAAGCCTGGGCCGACCAAAGCGGACGCGCCGAAGGTCGTGCTGCCCGAGCGGGAGGCGATGAAGACGCACATGGACGCGCTCATACACCACTTCCTGATCGTCGCGGAAGGCTTCAACGTCCCCGAGGGCGAGGTCTATCACGCGATAGAGGCGTCGAAGGGCGAACTCGGCGTCTACATGAAATCCAACGGCGGCCCGAAGCCCGCGCGCGTCCATTTCCGCGGCCCGAGCTTCGTCAACCTCTCGGCGCTCCCCCACATGGCCGAGGGCGAGATGATCGCCGACATCGTCGCCATCATCGGCTCGCTCGACATCGTGCTCGGAGAAATTGACAGGTAAAGCGGAATCCAGGAGTCAGAATTCAGAATCCAGAATGAAAGGCTCTCGACCGTTCTTCTGATTTTCTTTTTATTCTGACTCCTGACTCCTGGATTCTGAATTCTGCTTTTATGAGCCAGCAATTCACACCCAATAATCCTTTGCCGCAGGAGGCGAAAGTCCCCGAGGAGATGGCCGTCTTCTCGCCGGAGGTGGAGGCGGAGATTGACGGGCACCTGGCGAAGTACCCTGTGAGGCGCTCGGCGATTCTGCCTCTGATGTTCATCGTGCAGCGCGAGCGCGGCGGCTACCTGGACCCGCCGGGCGTGGCTTATCTCGCCGACCGGCTCGGCGTGAGGATTACGGACATCTGGGAGGTGGCGACCTTCTACTCGATGATTAACACCGAGCCGGTCGGCCGCTACCACATACAGATTTGCAAGACGCTCTCGTGCAAGATCATGGGCGAGCCGGAAATAACCGGGCACGTTTGCGGCCGGCTCGGCATCAGCCCCGGCGAGACCACGCCGGACGGGCGCTTCACGGTTTCACTGGTCGAGTGCCTCGGCTCTTGCGGCACCGCGCCGATGTTCCAGATCGGGTTCGACTATCACGAGAACCTGACGACCGCGAAGGTGGACGAGATTCTTGACGCGCTGCCCTGAAAGCGCGCCGGAAGACCAACGGGATGAGACGGGGAGGGCATCAGAGCAGCCAGATTCTGTCCGAAAGGAGCCTGACTATGAAAAGGATTCTCTGCATCTCCCTACTCATTTCCCTCTGCTCTTTGACGGCGCTGGCACAGGAACTCGGCAACCGCGCCTACGGCAATCAAGGCACGCAGCAAGGCGGCGACGTGGTGCGCCGCTACCCTAACTTCGGAGCCGGCACGAACGAGCAGGTGGTCGCCGAGCCTGAGAACCAGCTCGTCACGACCTACCAGTTCATAGACGCGAAGGTCCTGACGAGCGTCGAGACGAGCGAGTACGTGGCGGTCTTCGGCCTGGCCCAGGAGGCGGACACCTTGCCGGCGGCCAACAAAAAATTGCAGGCGCAGATTGCCGCCTTCCAGGGCTCGCTCAGCGGCCTCGGGATACGCCCCGAAGACACGTACCTGGACTTCATCACGCAGAACCGGGTTTACGACTACGTGGTCAAGGGCGGCACGGCGCGCGAGAAAGTTTCGGGATTTCAGATCAAGGAAAATCTATTCGTGCGCTACAAGGAGAGCCGCCTGCTGGACGAGATCGTGCCGCTCGCGGCCGCCGCGGGCATCTTCGATTTGATTAAGGTGGATTACGTCACGGGGGATTTGAACGCGGTGCGCGCGCAGATGGCGGCCGAGGCGCAGAAAATCTTGAAGCAGAAGGAGGAGTCTTACAACCGGCTCGGCGTCAAGTTGATGCCCGTCTCAGTCATCGCCGAGGCGTTCGACTCGTTCCAGCCCTTCGAGGCTTACAACTCTTACAAGGCTTACGAGACGGGCACGGTGGACGACAACTACCGCGTCGTCGAGCGGCGCAAGAACAGCACCTTCTACTTCGACCCGCTCCGGCCGGGCCAGTTCGACGCGGTGCTCGCGCCCATCGGGTTGAAGCCGCAGGTGCAGTGCACCTACTACCTGCGGATAAAATATTTCGTCAACAGTCACACGACGGTCGTGAGGCCCGAAAGGGCGGACGCCCCGAAGCCCTGATTAACTTATGCGGATCGAAGCCATAGGATGCGAGCCACTCTTGCTGGCCCGCTTCAAATCCGAGAACTCGCACACGCTCGAAGTGGCGCGCACCTACGGCGCTTACGACGCGCTCAAGAAAGTCCTGGACTCGATGACGCCCGAACAGGTCATCGAGGAGGTCAAGAAGTCCGCGCTGCGCGGGCGCGGCGGCGCGGGCTTCCCCACCGGCACGAAGTGGAGCTTCGTGCCGAAGGACTCGCCGAAGGAGAAGTACGTCGTCTGCAACGCGGACGAGTCCGAGCCGGGGACGTTCAAGGACCGCTACCTGATGGAGCGCGACCCGCACATGCTCATCGAGGGCATGTTGATTGCGGCCTACGCGCTCGGCTCGAAGGTCACCTACATCTACACGCGCGGCGAATACCGCTACCTGATAGACATCATGGACCGCGCGATTGAGGAGGCGCGCGCCGCCGGCTTCGTCGGGAAGAACATCCTGGGCTCGGACTTCTCGTGCGAGGTCTACACGCACACGGGCGCGGGCGCGTACATCTGCGGCGAGGAGACTGCGCTCTTAAATTCGCTCGAAGGCTTGCGCGGCCACCCGCGCATGAAGCCGCCCTTCCCGGCGGTCGCGGGGCTCTACCAGTCGCCGACGGTCGTCAACAACGTCGAGACGCTCTCGGCCGTGCCCGTCGTCATCACGATGGGCGGCGAGGCGTACAAGGCTCTGGGGACGGAGAAGAGCGGCGGCACGAAGCTCTGGTCCGTCTCGGGCCACGTCAATCTGCCGGGCGTGTACGAACTCCCGATGGGCTACGACGACATGGAGAAGTTCATCATGGAGGACTGCGGCGGCATCCGGGGCGGCAAGAAGTTGAAGGCCGTCATTCCCGGCGGCTCAAGCGTCTACATCATGCCGGCCGAGGACATCATCGGCAAGGATGTGCGTCTGGATTACGAGGGCTTGGTCGTGGGCGGCTCAATGGTCGGCTCCGGCGGCTTCATCGTGCTGGACGAGACGGTGGACGTGTTCGAGTCCACAAAGAACTTGATCGAGTTTTACAAGCACGAGTCGTGCGGCTGGTGCACGCCCTGCCGCGAGGGCACGGACTGGCTCGTCAAAATCTTCAAGCGCATCGCGAAGGGCGAAGGCAGGCCCGAGGACGCGCAGCTGATTCTCGACCTGTGCGACAACATCGAGGGGAAATCCTTCTGCCCGCTCGGCGACGCCGCCGCGTGGCCCATTCAGTCGGCTATCAAGAAGTTCCCCGAAGATTTCAAGCGGCACTTAGCGCCGCTGGCCGCGCAGGCGGAAGAAGCGAGCGTCGCGGCAGACTGAAAACCAGTTTCCCCTTTGCGGCTTCTGTTTCTCTTTTGTTGCGCCTCCAGCGAGAAAAAGTATTTCACGCTGGAGGCGCGGAAACAGAAAAACCAAAGCCGCAAAGGGTTGAGTTGTTGGGTAGCCTGAGTGAAAAAGATGTCAGCAGAGTTAATCAAAGTCACTATCAACGGGCAAGACTTTCAGGTCGCGAAGGGCGCGCGCCTTATTGACGTGTGCCGCGAGAAGGGCTTTTCGATTCCGTCGTTCTGCTACTACGCGGACCTGGCGCTCCAGGCGTCGTGCCGCATGTGCCTCGTGCGGATCGAGAAGATACCTAAGCTGCAAACCTCCTGCACGATCACCTGCACGGACGGGATGATCGTCACGACCGAGAGCGACGAAATCGAAAAAGCGCAGCGCGCGATGGTCGAGTTTCTGCTCGCCAATCACCCGCTGGACTGCCCCGTGTGCGACCGCGGCGGTGAGTGCGAGTTGCAGGAGATGGCGTTCGACTGGGGCAACCTCGAAGAGCGATTCACCGAAGCCAAGAACGCCGCGCCCGAAAAATACCTCTCGCCGATTGTCGCCAACGACCCGCAACGCTGCATCCTCTGCAAGCGGTGCACGCGCGTCTGCGACGAGTGGATGGGCGAGGACGCCATCGAGGCCGGCGGGCGCGGCGCGCACACCGTCATTGGCACCTACGGCGGCTGGCTCAACTGCTCGCAGTGCGGCAACTGCATAGAGGTCTGCCCGACCGGCACCCTGCTCGACGCGACCTATCGCCACCAGGCGCGGCCCTGGGAGCTTGAGCAGACGGTCTCGACCTGCTCGTTCTGCTCCGACGGCTGCGAGATGTCTTTGGGCTCGCGCGCCGGGGTCTTGATGCGGTCGGTGGCGCGCGACCGCTACGTCAACGGGCACAACGGCGAGTTCCTCTGCATCAAGGGGCGCTTCGGCCACCCGTTCGTCAACCACGAGGAGCGCCTGCGCACGCCCATGATTCGCTACCGCAAGGGCGGCAAGCTCATCCCCGCGACCTGGGACGAGGCGCTTGCTTTCACGGCCAAGAGACTCGAAGAGATCGCCAACGAGCACGGCGCGTCTTCAATCGCCGTCGTGGGCAGCCCGCGCATCACGAACGAGGCCAACTACGCGCTCTATAAATTCGCCACCGAAGTCGTCGGCACCGAGAACTACGCGGCGACGGACGCCTTCAGCCTCGTCCCCTTCTTCGACAACCTGGGCGGCGCACTGGCGACGCACAAAGACATCCGCCACGCCAGGACCATCCTGCTCATCGGCGGCGAGCCCGAAGAGTTGCAGCCCTTGACGGGCCGCCAAATCCGCCAGGCCGTGCGCAACGGCGGCGCGAAATTGATTATCGTCAACAGCCGAGAAATTCGCCTCAGGGAGCGCGCCGCGCAGTTCGTGCACGTCCGCCCCGGCGCGGAGGACGCGGCGGTGCTGGCGCTCGCGGATCCCGCGCAGCACGCTCTGGCCGCGCGCAAGATGGGCGTCGAGGCCGCTGAGCTTGAGACCTTGCGCCAGACTCTGAACGAGACGGAGGGCGACGTGGTCGTCATGTTCGGCGGCGAGTTGAGCCAGGCCGCGCAGGCGATTCTGGCCCAGCTCCCTTACGCGTTCTCGACCGAAGCGAGGCGCGTGCTCCTGCACCCCTTGCCGCTCTACAACAACAGCGTCGGCTGTCACGACATCGGATTGATGCGCGGGGGCCGCAACGCCGGGCAGATTCTCGACGCAGCGGGCGCGCAAGTCCGCGCCCTCTACGCGGCCGGCAGTTTTCTCCCCGAGCACCTCTCCTCGCGCGGGGACGCGCTCTCGAAGCTGGACTTCCTGGTCGTCCAGGAACTCTTCGAGACAGAGACGACGCGCCACGCCGACGTGGTCCTGCCCGCGGCGTCCTTCGCCGAGACGGACGGGACTTTCACGAACAACGGCGGCCTCGTGCAGCGCGTGCGCCAATCAATCCCGCCCGTCCACCAGTCCAGGCCGGACTGGATGATCACGGCGCAGCTCGCGCGCGCGCTCGAAGCGGACTTCGGCTTCCAGATGTCCGCGAGCAACGTCTTCCGCGAGCTGGCGGCGAAGGTTTCGGCTTACGAGGGCCTGCGCTACCCGCTCCTGAAGGACGAGACGAAGCCCGTGCAGGTGAAGCACCCTGTGGCCGAGCGCAAAGACCTCTTGAAGGAGGCCGAGGGCCTGCGCCTCGGTGTCGAAGGGATGAGCGAGGAGGCGGAAAAATGGACGGGCACGCCGCCCGTCGGCCACGAGCTTTTCAAGCCTGGGACGCTGACGGGCAAGGTGCCGCAGTTCCACCTGCTCGCCGCCGGCAACCCCGAGCCCCCTTCGGTGCTGATTTCGCCCCTCTACCAGATCACCATTGACGCGAGCCTGCGCCAGGAGGCGTGAAAAGCAATGCGGAATGCGGAATGATGAATGATGAATTAAAAACAAGTTGTCTTTAATTCATCATTCATCATTCCTAATTCATCATTTAATTTTATGGACTGGAATGCAATCTGGGACATTGTGTGGAGGCTGGTGGCGATTACGGTCGCCTTCACCGGCGTCTTGATGATCGTCGCGTACACGGTGCTGGCCGAGCGGCGCGTGCTGGCGTTCATACAGGGCAGGCTCGGGCCGAACCGCGTGGGCCCCGGCGGCCTCCTACAGCCGTTCGCGGACCTCCTCAAGTTCATCCTCAAAGAGGACATCGTCCCCGACAAGTCAACGCGCTTCGTCTACTTCCTGGCCCCCGTGGTCGCAATCATGACGGCGCTGATGACGATGGTCGTTTACCCGTTCGGGCCGACCGTCACGCTTCCCTGGTTCGGCGAGACGCAGCTCGTCATCACGCGCTTCGACGTGGCGCTGCTCTACGTCTTAGGCATCACCTCGGTCGGCGTTTACGGCATCGCGCTCGCCGGCTGGTCCTCCAACAACAAGTACAGTCTGATGGGCGGCCTGCGGTCCTCGGCGCAGCTCATCTCGTACGAGCTGAGCCTCGGGCTCTCGCTCGTCGGCGTCATCCTGCTGAGCGGGACGCTCGACCTCTACAACATCGTCGAGCAGCAGTCGGGCTGGCACGGGATGCGCTGGAACATCATCCGTCCCGGAGGGCCGCAAATCATCGGCTTCGTCATCTACCTGATTTCGGCCATCGCCGAGACCAACCGCGTGCCGTTCGATTTGCCCGAGGCCGAGACGGAGCTGGTCGCCGGCTTCCACACGGAATACAGCGCCATGAAGTTCGCGCTCTTCTTCATGGCCGAGTACGTCAACATGCTGACGGTCTCGATGCTGGCGACGACGCTCTTCCTGGGGGGGTGGAATGTCCCCTTCGCGGCAGACATTTTCGGGCAGGGCACTTTCCTCTTCGCGCTGGTCAGCGTCGTCGGGTTCCTGCTGAAACTGACCTTCTTCCTCTTTCTGTACATCTGGCTGCGCGGGACGCTGCCGCGCTTCCGCTTCGACCAGCTGATGAGCTTCGGCTGGAAGTTTCTGCTGCCCGTCGCCATCCTGAACATCATCATCACGGCGACCTGGGCGTTTTTCTGGTTGCCTAAATGAGGGAAGCGCGGGCGGCTATGAGGCGGCCCGCGCCGGCGTTCGATTGATGATTGCGATTCTTTTCATACTGTTCGCGGGGCTCGCGGTCGGCTGCGCCGTCGCCGTCGTGGCGCAGCGCAACCCGCTCTACAGCGCCATCTCCTTGATCGGCGTCTTCATCTCGCTGGCGGCGCTCTACGTGATGCTGGCCGCGCCGTTCATCGCCGCCGTACAGGTCATCGTTTACGCGGGCGCGATCATGGTGCTGGTCGTCTTCGTCATCATGCTCTTGAACGTCGAGGAGGAGGTCCGCCGCCGCCTGCGCCTGCGCTTCCTGATCCCGTCGGCTATCTTGCTGGCCGCGGTGCTCGTCGCGCAGGCGGCCTTCGTCATCTACTTCGTCCACACGAGGGACCCGACGCCGGGGCCGCAGGACCCGGCCACGTCCGACGTAGGGCTGACGCTTTCAATCGGCAAGGGGCTCTTTACGACCTACCTGCTGCCGTTCGAGATCACGTCCGTGCTGCTCCTGATGGCGATTGTCGGGGCGATGACGCTGGCGCGGCGCGCGCAACTCGCGCCCGACGCGCTCGCCGTCCCCGGCTCGCAGGTCTTGACCCAAAGTATCGTTGACCCCGACGCCGTCGGCGACGCCGCCCCGGTCGTCGCCCACACGACCGCGGAGGCGGAAGAAATACTAATGCGGAATGATGAATGATGAATTAAGAACGATTGCTTTTTAATTCATCATTCCGCATTCATCATTAAATATTATGGACACTGTGCCGCACCTTTCCTGGTATCTGGCGCTCTCGGCCGTGCTGTTCACTATCGGCGTGGTCGGGGTCATCATCAAGCGCAACGTGATTTCGATGTTCATGTGCATCGAGCTGATGCTCAACGCCGTGAACCTGACGTTCGTCGCATTCTCCAGCTACTTCCGCGACGTGACGGGTCAGCTCTTCGTCTTCATCGTCATGACGGTCGCGGCCGCCGAGGCGGCGGTCGGTCTTGGCATCATCATCGCCATCTTCCGCAACCGCGAGTCGCTCGACGTGGACGACGCCAACATTCTGAAGCTCTAGCGAAGATCAGAGTTCGGACATGCAGGATAACAACCCACTACTGAGTCTCATCGTCTTCGCGCCGCTCGCCGGGGCCGTGATCAACTGGTTCGTCGGCCGCCGCGTCCGTAACGAGAAATTCATCGGGATAGTCGCCTGCCTCGCGGTCGGCGTCTCGACCGTCATCGCCTTCTACCTGGCTTTCATGTCGGAGGGCGCGCTCCGGGCCGAAGTCCCGGCGGGCGTTGCACCCGTGCGCGACCACCTCTGGACGTGGCTCAACGTCGGCGGCTTCCGCGCGGACTTCGCCTTCGCGCTTGATAGGCTGAGCGGCATCTACGCCCTCTTCGTCACCTTCATCGGGCTGCTGATTCACGTCTTCGCCACCGGCTACATGCACGGCGACGACGGGTTCTACCGCTTCTTCGCCTACCTCAACCTCTTCATGTTCTCGATGCTGACGCTGGTCCTGGCCGACAACCTGCTCCTGATGTTCGTCGGCTGGGAGGGCGTCGGGCTCTGCTCGTACCTTTTGATAGGCTACTACGTGGACCGCAAGGAGGCTGGCGACGCGGCGAAGAAGGCTTTCGTCGCCAACCGCATCGGCGACTGGGGCGTCGTCCTCGGCATCATGCTCGTCTTCTTCCTGACGAGCGCCGCCGGCAGCGGCTCGATCAGCTTCTTCGATAAACCCGGCGTCACGAGCGCCCTGACGCAAATAGCGGCCATGCCCGTCGAGTCCTTCGGCTGGGGCACGCTCTTCGCGGGCGGCATCACCAGTGCGGCGATACTCCTCTTCATCGGCGCGACGGGTAAGTCCGCGCAGATTCCCTTGTTCGTCTGGCTGCCGGACGCGATGGCCGGGCCGACGCCCGTCTCCGCCCTGATTCACGCGGCGACGATGGTCACGGCCGGCGTTTACATGGTCGTGCGCTGCAACGCCATCTACACGCACGCGCCGACCGCCATGTTCATCATCGCCGTCGTCGGCGCGGCCACGGCCATCTTCGCCGCGACAATCGGCATCGCCCAGAACGACATCAAGAAGGTGCTGGCCTACTCGACCGTCTCACAGTTGGGCTACATGTTCCTCGCGTGCGGCGTCGGCGCGTTCGTCGCGGCCATCTTCCACGTGATGACGCACGCCTTCTTCAAGGCGCTGCTCTTCCTCGGCTCGGGCTCCGTGATTCACGGTATGCACCACGAGCAGGACATGCGTCGGATGGGAGGGCTTCGGAAGTACATGCCGATCACGTTCGCGACGATGATGGCGGGCTGGCTCGCCATCAGCGGCATCCCCATCTTCGCGGGCTTCTTCTCGAAGGACGAGATTCTGTGGAAGACCTGGAGCACGGAGCTGTTCCCCGGCGCGGGCAAATTCCTCTGGGCCGTCGGCGCGGTGACGGCGCTTTTGACGGCCGTCTACATGACGCGCCTGATGGTGATGACCTTCTGGGGCGAGGGGCGCTTCAGTGAGGCGCACGCCGGGGGCCAGGCGGACGAGGCGCACGCGCATGCCTACGACGAGGACGAGAAGCCGCACGACGCCGCGCTCCCCTCGGCCGGCGACCGCCCGCGCCACGAGCCCGGCGAGAAAGTGGGCCACGAGTACGACGAGCACGACGAGCACGCGACGGTCGGCGCGGGCGGCGCGCACGACGCGCACCACCACGGCCCGTTCAAGCCGCACGAGTCGCCCTGGACGATGACGCTGCCGCTCGTCGTGCTGGCGATTCTCTCGACCCTCGGCGGCCTCGTCGGCGTGCCATACGCCTTAAGCTCGCTGGTCGGCCTGAAAGACGTGAACGCCTTCGAGCACGTGCTCGAACCCATTATCCTTCACCCGAGGGAGGCGGCCCGTGCTACGGGCGGCGCGGCCGAAGGCGCTCAGGCGCGCGGGGCCGAGTCCGCGCCGCACGCCGAAGGCGACACGCCGAGGTCCGTCGGTGAAGGCGCTGTGCACGAGCCCGTGGCGGAGCGCACGCACTCGGCCGGGGAGGTGGGCCAGGAGATAACGTTCACGATAATTTCCGTGATGATCGCCGCGGCGGGCATTCTGATGGGCTGGTTCGTGTTCCGTAGGAAGCCGCTGCGCCAGATGCCGCGCCTCCTTGAGAACAAGTACTACGTGGACGAGGCGTACAACGCGGCGCTCATCAACCCCATCAAGGTCGGCTCGCGCGAAGGGCTGTGGAAGCTCTTCGACGTGGGCGTGATCGACGGCATCGTCAACGGGCTCGGCCGCGCCGTGCGCGAGCTGGGCCGCGTCGTGCGCTACTTGCAGGTCGGCTTCGTCCGCAGCTACGCGGCCATCATCCTGCTCGGCGCGCTCGCCATCATAGGCTACTTTATTATCTTCCACTGAGCTTAGAAGCATGCAGGCATACTTGCTCACCATCCTGATTCTGCTCCCGACGGTCGGCGCGGTCGCGCTCATAGGCTACGGCCTCGCCTACAAGCGCGAGTCGCACTACAAGTGGATCGCGCTCCTCTTCTCCATCGCGACGTTCGCGCTCTCGCTCCTGCTGTTGGGTGGCAGGGCGGAGGACGGCTTCCGGTTCGTCCAGAACGTGCCGTGGATCACTTCCATCAACTCGAATTATCACGTCGGCGTTGACGGCATCAGCCTCTGGCTCGTGCTGCTGACGACGCTCCTGGTCCCGATCTCCATCCTGTCGAGCTGGACTTCGGTGACCAAGCGGCAGCTCTCCTACTACGTCTTCCTGCTCATCCTGGAGAGCGCGATGATCGGCGTCTTCGTCTCGCTCGACCTGCTCATCTTCTACCTCTTCTTCGAGGCGTCGCTCGTGCCGATGTTCTTCCTGATCGGCATCTGGGGCGGCAAGGAGCGTGTTTACGCGGCGACCAAGTTTTTCATCTACACGGCCGTCGGCAGCCTCCTGATGCTGGCGGGAATAATCGCGCTCTACTTCATGGCGGGCTCCTTCGATTACGTCACGGTGCTGAACGCGCTCAAGGCCGGGCTGCCGAAATTTCCGGGGTTCGCGGGGAGCCAGACGGAGGCGCTGCTCTTCCTGGCCTTCGCCTTCGCCTTCTGCATCAAGGTGCCGCTCTTCCCCTTCCACACGTGGCTGCCGGACGCGCACACGGAAGCGCCGACCGCCGGAAGCGTCATCCTGGCGGGCGTGCTGCTGAAGATGGGGACTTACGGGCTCCTGCGCTTCAACCTCGCGTTCTTCCCCGAGGCGTCGAAAGCCTTCGCCCCCTACATCATCACGCTCGCCGTCATCGGCATCATCTACGGCGCGCTCGTCGCGATGGTGCAGCCGGATCTGAAGAAGCTGGTCGCGTACTCGTCCGTCAGCCACTTGGGCTTCGTCATGCTCGGTCTCGCGGCGATGAATGTCGAGGGCGTCTCCGGATCGGTCTACCAAATGCTGAACCACGGGCTTTCGACCGGGGCGCTGTTCCTCGCGGTCGGCGCGATCTACGAGCGGCGGCACACGCGGCAGATCGCCGACTTCGGCGGGCTGTGGAAGATCGTGCCGGT
>DASWQY010000010.1:0-1662 GCA_036403435.1 Pyrinomonadaceae bacterium | reverse complement strand
CAGGGCAATCGCTTGAACAGGGATGAGATGCCGCCTCGGCAGGATAGCTGTCTCAGGCCGGGACCACCGCAATGGTTTCAATCAGGTAAGCTATTGACCAGCCCGCCTTTTTTCGCTTGACCGTGAGGCTGTCCTTGCCCGAGGACCTTCGCCTGATCAGGTTGAGCGCGATGCGCTGGACCAATGCCATGTTGCGCGGACCATAATCCGAGCGCAGGCGCTGGTAGTCGTCGCCGAAGACGACATCCAGAACCCAATGGACCGAATTTTCAATCGACCAATGACCCCTGACGGCTTCCAGGAGTTGGTCCGCCGTCAGGGTCCGCGAGGTGATGTAGTAGCGGGTGAGCGTCGTGACCTTGCCGCCCCGCACGACCGTGCCTTGCACGGCGGCGACATACTTGAGCCCGGCCCAGGGCGTCTTGCCGCCGAGCCCGGCCGGAGCCGGCGCCACCGTGCAGCGGCGGTGCTCCTGACGCCCGTGCGCGGTCTCCGCGCGCTCGCAGCTTTGCACCGTCTCCGGTGCCGCCCGCTCGAGCGCCGCCTTGATCCCGGCCAGCAGCTTGGGCTGGTTGGCCTTGACCGTCAGCAGGTAGTCGGCTCCGGCCTCGACGATCCGCTCGGCGATCGGCCGATAGCTCCCGGCCGCGTCGATCGTCACCAGCGAGCCCTTGAGGCGCAGCTTGTCGAGCAGCGAGGGGATCATGACGCCCTCGTTCGACTTGCCGTCCACGACCTCCTGGGCCAGGACGAGGCGCTGCTCGCGCGCGTAGGCCGACAGGGTGTGCAGCGGGCGCTGGCCGGTGCGGGTGTCGCCGGTCCGCTTCGAGGTCTTGCCGTCGATCGCGATCAGGTCCGGCGCGTCGGGCCGGATCGCTCCGATCCAGGCTTCGAAGCACTCCTCGAAGGTGCCGGGGTCGAGCGCGTTGACGACATCATTGAGCGTGTCATGGCTCGGCACGCCGCGCGCGAACGGCCGGATCGAACGCAAGGACTCCAGGTTCAGGCGCGCCCAGCCCGCCATCTCGACCATGTTGTCCGCGCCCGCCAGGCAACCAGCGAGCGCGATCAGCAGGATTTCGTCCAGCCGATACAACACCTTGCCCCGCTGCCGCGGGTCCTCAACCGTATTGAAGAAGTCCAGAACCGTTCCTGAAGCCTTGTCCATGACACCCTCCGCAAAAGAGGGTTCCTATGAATCACATTCTCTACCAGGACGGAATCCTAAAAGCGCTACCGTTCAAGCGATTGCCCTGATCTAACGGGCATGAGTGAAGGACCGAATTTCGACGCCGCGATGGAGCGGCGCTTCCAAGACTATCTCGAGGATCTTGGCGCGGTCGTGGGCAACGATGCGCGGCGGCGCGGGCTGGGCGACTATCTGAGCGGGCTGTTGCTGCCCGGTGAGCGCAAGAGCATGGAGCCGATCGCCGAACGTCTGGAAAGCGAAAACGTCTCGCGCCGCCACCAGGCGATCCAGCATTTCGTCAGCGAAGCCAGTTGGAAGGACGGCCCCGTGCGTGAGCGGGTGCTCGGCCGGGTCGTGCCGGCGATGCAATCGAGGGGCGCCATCGAGCACTGGATCGTCGATGACACGACCGTGCTCAAGAGCGGCCGGCATGGGGTCGCCATCCAGTATTCGGGTCTGGTCGGCACGACGGC
>DASWQY010000009.1:0-1633 GCA_036403435.1 Pyrinomonadaceae bacterium | reverse complement strand
CCTTCGACCTTCCAAGCCCCCGGATCGGATCAGGCGGCCTTCTTGCGTCGTCCTTTGGCCGGTGCAGCGGACGGGGCTGGCTCGGGCGTCTTTCTGCGTCGGGCACCGAGGCCCATCTGCTTGGCAAGCTCGGATCGGGCTGCGGCGTAGTTCGGGGCCACCATCGGGTAATCAGGACGTAAGCCCCACTTGGCCCGGTACTCCTCTGGGGTCAGGTTGTAAGCCGTCCGCAGATGCCGCTTGAGGCTCTTGAACTTCTTTCCATCATCTAAGCAGCCAACCTGCGCCGATGGCGCGCCATTATGGGTGAAAATGGTGGCGTTGCGGGCCGGTTTGGCCGAACCTCTCGACGGTGATCGTGTCGAGGCTGGCAAATCTGCGGTGGCTTGCGACCCCGATCAGCAGTCCGGCCCGCGCTGCGCAGAGGTACCATTCTTTGTTGCCCCTGGGACCAGGGAGCACGCGTGGCAGTGTCTCGAACGGACCTGCGGCGCCACGATCGCCCGTTCTGATCGCGGAGGCGAGCATGCGGGTGATGATCGAGCGAGTGGCCGGGCTGGACGTTCACCAAGAGACGGTGGTGGCCTGCGTCCTCATCGGGAAACCGGGAGAGCGCCCGACCAAGGAGGTGCGCACCTTCCGGACGATGACACGTGATCTGGAAGCATTGCGCGAGTGGTTGCTGAGCCTGGGCGTGACCCATGTCGGGATGGAGAGCACCGGCATCTACTGGAAGCCCGTCTATGCCGTGCTTGAAGGGAGTTTCGAGCTCATCGTCGGCAACGCCCGGCACATCCGCAACGTGCCGGGCCGCAAGACGGATGTGAAGGACGCCGAATGGATTGCCGATCTGGTCCGGCATGGCCTGATCGCGAAGAGCTTCGTGCCGCCGCCCCCGCTTCGGGAGTTGCGGGACCTCTTGCGCTACCGCCGGAAGCTGGTGGAAAGCCAAGCGGCTGAACGGAACCGGCTCCTGAAGCTCCTGGAGACGGCCAACATCAAGCTGGCGAGCGTCCTCAGCGACGTCTTCGGCGTGTCCGGCCGTGCTATGCTCAAGGCCCTGATCGAGGGGACAGCCTCGGCGCAGGCCATGGCCGACCTCGCCAAGGGTCAGCTGCGGCGCAAACGGGCCGACCTGGTTCTGGCACTCGAGGGCCGGGTCGAGGAGCACCATCGCTTCCTGCTCGGTCTGCAGTTGCGCCGGCTCGAAGCCGCCGAAGAGGAGATCGCCGCGCTCGACGCGCGCATCGACGAGAAACTGGAGCCTTATCGAGCTCCCCATGCCTTGCTGATGCAGATTCCTGGCGTCGATCGGCTGGTTGCCGCCGTGCTGATTGCCGAGATCGGTATCGACATGAGCGTGTTCCTGAGCGTCTACCACCTCGCCTCCTGGGCTGGCGTGTGCCCCGGCAACCATGAAAGCGCTGGCAAACAGAAAAGCGGGCGAGCCCGCAACGGCAACGTCCATCTGCGAACGATGCTGGTCGGGGCTGCCATCTCGGCCTCCCGCGCCAAAGGCAGCTATCTCAAGGACAAGTTCTATCGTCTGAAGGCCCGCCGAGGCAGCATGCGGGCAGCCCTCGCGATCGCCCACAAGATCCTCGTCGCCGCCTATCACATGCTCGCCAAAGGC
>DASWQY010000008.1:0-2044 GCA_036403435.1 Pyrinomonadaceae bacterium | reverse complement strand
GCGCGCTGTCACCAATGCGGCCGAGGCGCAGGAGATCGTACGACTTTACCAGTTGCGCTGACGGATTGAAGAGGTCTTCCGCGCCTTGAAAAGCGACGGCATGCGCCTGGAGGAAACCCAGATGCAGCAAGCCGGCCGGCTGTTCAAGTTGGCTCTGGTCGGACTCGTCGCGGCCACCCGCACGCTGCAACTGGTCAACGCCCGTGATGGCAGCTCGCGGCCCGCAACCGACGTCATCGATGCCGCCTTGCTGCCTGCTGTCGATGCCATCGGCCCACGGCTGGAAGGCAAGACCGCGCGGCAACACAATCCCCATCCGCGCCATTCACTGGCTTGGCTCGCTTGGATCATCGCCCGCCTCGGCGGATGGAACTGCTACTACAAACCGCCAGGCCCCAAGACCATGCACGCTGGCTGGGCCCAATTCGTGTACTGCACCCGGCTGTTTGGACAAGAGGTAAGGGTTACGCGGCGAGCTTGAGGTCGGGTTGGTTCCAGGCGGCGCGCGCTGCGGCGGGGCTCTGGTATCCGTTCTTGGCGATGAGCCAGTCGGCGTTGTAGCGGGTGGCGAAGGCGCGGACGGCGTCGCGGACTTCGTCGATGGTCTGGTAGATGCGGCCGTGCACGACCTGCTCCTTGAAGGTGCGGAAGAAGCGCTCGATGACGCCGTTGGTCTCGGGCTCGGCGACGAAGGCGAAACTGGGAGCGACGCCCCAGAACCTGATCTGCTTCTGGAAGTGCTCGGCCATGAAGTTGGAGCCGTGGTCGTGGCGCAGCGCGAGGCCGCGGGCGGCGTCGGCGCGGAGTTCGCCGAACTGCTGGCGGACCGCCATGCCGACGGCCTGGGTGGCTTCGAAGCGGGAGCCGATCTTGCTGACGTGCCAGCCGAGGAGTTCGGCGTTCCAGTGCTCGACGACGCCGAACAGCCAGACCTTGCCATCCTGCACGGTGACGATCTGGGTGGCGTCGGTGGCCCACATGACGTTCGGTGCCGCGGTGATGATGTGACGGTCGTGCGCGGCGTCGGCGCGGATGCGGGTGCGGTGCGGCGACAGCAGCGCGTGCTCCCGCATCAGCCGCAGCACGCGCTTGCGGGAGACGCGCACGCCATCGAGGGTGCGCAGCCGGGCCCAGACCTTGCGGTGTCCCTCGCCGGTCCAGGGCGAGCGGGCGAGGTCAGCTTTGATGGCCTGGAGCAAGGCCGCGTCGGAGATGGCAGGCTTCGGCCCGCGTGGTTGAGGCGGCATTGCGGCTGGCCTGTCGCCCTCGGCCTTCGTCTGGCGCGCGGCATAGAAGGACGAGCGCGGCTGCTGCCAGATGTGACAGACGCGGACGATGCCGTAGCGCTGGCCGGTGGCAGGGGAGGTCGTATCGGCCATCAGCGCGACCTCCGCCGGGCCAAAGGGCCGGGGCGCTCGATGCGCGAGCGCAGCAGCTCGTTCTCCATCGACAGCTCGCCGATGCGCTGCATGGCGGCGGCGAGCTCGACGTTGGCAGGCTCGCCCTCACGTTCCTTGAGCGCGCCGTCGAGTGCTGCCTCGGCTTTGGCGCGCCACTGCTCCAGCTTGTAGATCGGCACGGCCAACTCGCGCGAGAGTAGCTCCGCCGCCTCGCCCCGCAGCAGCCGCAGCACCACCTCGCGCTTGCGCCCTGCGCTCCAGCGCCGCCCCGGCGCCAGCGGACCAGGTCGGCTAGCGGTCAGCGGCGTGCCGCCCTGGCTGGCGACGCGCTGGCCTGTGGTCAGCGTGGACGGGCTGCACCCGCCCTCGCTGACCACAGGCCCATCAGTCGCAGCAGCAGTTCGTCCAATCTCGTTCATGCTCAACTTCACCATGGCGGGCTCCTCGGGCAAAGGGGTGTCCAAGAAAGCCGGGGGCAGCTCACTCATTGCGGACGCCGATGGCGTGTACAGCGCGAACGATTTCAACGATCGCCTCTTGCTCGGCTTGAAGGGCACGATGAGCGAAGCCGAGTTGCACATCCTCAAGGCGCGCATGTTGGAAGGTCGCAGGGCGAAGTCGCTGCGCGGCGAGCTGCACTTCAA
>DASWQY010000007.1:0-5752 GCA_036403435.1 Pyrinomonadaceae bacterium | reverse complement strand
GACCTGGCAGCACGCGCAGATGCTGCTGCTGGGCGCGCTGCTGGTGCCGGGCCAGCGCACGGTGTGCAGCATCCTGCGCATCATCGGGCTGCGCCAGGAGCGGCACTTTGTCACCTGGCACCGGGTGCTGAACCGCGCTGTCTGGGACAGCCGGTTGGCGGCGCGTCTGCTGCTGAAGTTGCTGGTGGAAGCGTTTGTCCCCACCGGCCCGCTGCTGCTGGGGATAGACGACAGCATCGAGCGCCGCCGCGGCAAGCAGATCAGCGCCAAGGGCATCTATCGCGATCCGGTGCGGTCCTCACGCTCGTTCTTCGTCAAGACCAGCGGCTTGCGCTGGCTGAGCCTGATGCTGTTGAGCCCGATACCGTGGGCCGGGCGGGTCTGGGCCTTGCCCTTCCTGACCGTGCTGGCCCCGTCGGAGCGCTCCTGCCAGGAGCGCGGCCTGCGGCACAGGACGCTGACCGACTGGGCGCGACGGGTTGCCTGGCAAGCTCGCCTGTGGCTGCCCGGGCGCGAGGTCGTGCTGCTCGGCGACAGCAGCTTTGCGGTTCTGGATCTGCTGACGGCGCTGATCCGCCATGGCGTCATCAGCGTGACCCGGCTGCGTCTGGACGCGGCGCTCTACGAGCCCGCGCCGCCACGCCCGCCCGGCACCAAGGGGCGGCCGCGCAAGAAGGGCAAGCGCCTGCCAAGCCTGGCGCAGGTGCTGGCGGATGCCAACACACGCTGGCAGTCGATCACAGTCAGCAACTGGTACGGCACCCCCGAACGCTGCCTGGAGATCTGCTCGCAGACCGCGGTGTGGTTCCACAGCGGCCAGGCGCCGCTGCCAATCCGCTGGGTGCTGCTGCGCGACCCGCTCGGCCAGTTCGAGCCGCAGGCGCTGTTGTGCACCGAGCCGATGAAGGACCCGCTGTGCGTCATCGGCTGGTTCGTGCCGCGCTGGTCGGTCGAGGTCACCTTCCGCGAGGTGCGCGATCACCTGGGCTTTGAGAGCCAGCGCCAGTGGACCGACAAGGCCATCGCCCGCACCACGCCGTGCCTGCTGGGCTTGTTCTCCCTGGTGGCGCTGTTCGCCAAGCAGCTCGCGCCGCGCTCCCGCTGCGCGGTCTGGACGGCAGCTTGGTATGACAAGCAACAACCGACCTTTGCCGATACGTTGGCCGCCGTGCGGCGCGAGATCTGGAAGGCACAGGGTTTCTCGATCTCCCGCAAAATCCCGGGCATGCAAAAACTCCCGCGGCGTTTGCGGGACGGCATTACGCACGCCCTCTGCTACGCCGCATGAGCAGCGCAAAATGGACAAAGTCGAACTAAGTAGGTTGCCAAATGTGCTGCGACAGAGACCTGAGCCAGAATTTGTGGGACGCCATGCCAGACTTCCCGCGTGCTTGTGAGGGTGTCAGGTTGAGCACCCATTGGCAGGCGTGCTCAGCGAGGTTATCGATTGAGGCAGCCTGCTGGTTTGCGGCCACATCGCGTTTCAGCTCTTTCCATAACTGATCCATCGCATTCAGCTCCGGCCACTGCTTTGGCAGCCAAACGAATTCGATCCGAAGCTCCTTGGCCAGCGCGAGTGTCGCTGCCGCGGTATGTCCGCTGGCTCGATCGGCCACAAGCCAGATCGTGCCTGCCCGTCGGTAGGCTTTACGCAGCGCCAGCAGAAACGCCTGTACGTCATGCCTCCCTACGCTGCGGCCGATGGTGACTGTCCGGTGCGCGGTTCGCACATTGATCGTGCCAAACAACACACGTTTGGCGTTTTGGCCGGTGATGGCCACCGTGGCCTGCGTGCCGATCGCGGCCCACATCGCCCGGAGCGGTGGAAACAGCCGCAGCAGCGTCCAGTCGGTGAACAACAGCACGTCGCCCACCTGGAACCCGCGTTTCAGCCGTCGGACCATGCCCCCTTTTTGGCACCGACATGCGCCGCCCGTTCGCTGTCGACATAGCGCGGACGCTTCCAGCGGAAGCGGGCATCGTGAATCCGGCGCCGCAGTGTACGGGCACTGATCACAACGTCCTGTGTGCAAATGTGTGGCGAGCAGTGGCACGGTCCAGGTGTTGGCGTCATACCCGAACTGGCACGGGTCGCTCGTCAGCAACTGACGGAGCTTGGCATCCGTAAGGGCAGGCGTCGTGCGCGGACGACCGGATCGTTTGCCATCAGCCAGCGCAGATGGCGCTCGTTCGGCAAGATAGCGCTCGATCCAGCGATAGATCGTGCTGCGTTCTACACGCGCATGCTTGGCAACGACGGCAACAGACTCAACCTTCTGCAATCTCGGCAACTGCCCGAAGGCGCCGATAAAGTCTGGCGTCGTGCGCTTGCTCAAGCGCTTGCAACAGGCGTCGACGCTCCGTCCAACTGAACGTCGGATAGCTCGATCTGGGTGTGTCCATCCTGATACCAACGGCTCAGGATGCGTGTGTCGCAGGACTTTCGACAACCTACTTAGCTTAATCTGTTGACGGCGGGGATGGTAGTATAGCCATCCTCGTTACTTTCTTCGGCGGCCGCAGCCGCCCAAAGCCGTTCCACCGCGACACGAACATCGTAGCCGAGAATATGATCCTCCCGGACCTGTCCCGCCGCCAGGCCAAGCCGCTCCGCCGCCGTCATTCCATCGCGCGGGCTGCGCCAGAGCCAGTTGTGCCAGGCTCTGAAGATTTCGAGCATCAGACCGACCATGCGCGGATCATACGCCGCGTAAATCTGCCACGAACGCCTGGCTCGCCGAACCGAACTGACCGGGCGCTCGAACATCGCAACGCGCCGCCGCAGCATGGCGAACACCTTGTCGACCGGGCACAGCGTCGACATCCGCAGCAGGAAGGCTGCGTCGTGATCGCAAAGGTGGTCGTCATCGCTCACGAAGCGCCAGAATTTGCGCGGCTCGGCCGCGTCGGGGATGGGGTTCCTGACCCAAACATCCTGGAGTTTGCGGCCCGGCTCGGGGCTGGCTTGCCGCAGGCGCCGGATCTCCTCCGCCACCACCGCCGTCGCGGCACGATGTTCATCAAGGCCGTCAGGCCTGGATCTGACGGGTTTGGCTAGCGCCGCGACAGCCGCTGCAAAAGTCTTCCGGGCGTCGGCAAGGTCCCGCCGCCGCTCGTCAATGGACAGTTCCTTCGCGATGCGGACCTGCACCACCTCGGCGGTTCGGTTGCGCACCCTGTCGCCGAAAGCACCCATGCAGGCAGCCAGCAGGCCGCTGTCTTCGTCCAGGCTGAAGTTCACCTGTGCCGTGCCCCGCAGCAGGTGCCGCAAGTGGTGGTAATGGCCGTTGACCAGATAGTCGGCATGGATCTGGACACCGCGTGGCGGAAGCTGCTGGCCTTCAACCATCGGCTCCGCCGCGTCGAGGTCTTCGCGCGGCTCGATCACGACCGCGACCTGGTCGCCCTTGCGCCCGTCGAGCGCAGGCAGCCGTTTGCCAGCCGCCCGCGCCAGAGAGTGCGCGTAGTCGGCCTTGGTCCAGAGCCGCGCCGTGTCGCGCATTTGCGGCGGCTTGTCGGCATCGCCCGCCGCAAGCCAGGCGGCCTCGGCTTGGTCCTGGTCGAGCGAGGCGTCGAAGTTCGGGCTGAAGGCAAACACGTACCCGGACGCCCGGTCGGCCGTGGCGACGGCGGTGAGTTGAATGGTCTTGCGGTTGCTTCGGCTGCCCCAGTTCACGATGTAATCCTGGCGGTCCGTGCTCAGGTAGCGGCGGCCGAGATCCATCTCCGTCAGGCAGGTTTCGCGGGAGGCGGCAAACAGCGAGCACTGGCGGTGGATGAATCGGATCTTGTCGTAGAGCGTCGGGAACGACACCCCGCATAACTCGACGATACGGTTCAGAGGAACCTTGTTCACGAGGTGGCGAAATACCGGCGCATTGGCTCGGGTGCGACGCTGGCGGGCGGTTGGACCCGGCACCGAGAACGTCGCCTTGCACGACCGACAGCGGAAGCGCAGCGCGCCCGCGGTGCTCTTGCCGAACTTTTGGAACGCCTTGGTGGGGTGCCGGGGATCGGAGAGACATCCCTCCGTCGGGCAGATCAGCGGTGACGGCGCGAACAGCGCCGCGGCCTGGCGCCGGAACTCCTGGTGGATGGCACGATTGGACTTGATGCGACTCTCAACGCCGCAGTAGCTGCATCGAAGGGCTGATTCGGCCCTCGCTCCCACAAGCCGGTATCCGTCGGATCCACTCCGTCGGCCCGGGCCGATGCAACCCACCAGCGGCTCTACGCAGAAGTGCGGGCAACCGGGCCTTTTGCAGAAATTGACCTGGATATTCCGGTAAGCCTCCGGGTTCGGCCGAACTCTACTTACGGGGCGTTCTCCCGTGAAGTGGTCGGCAGTATTGTCGCTGACCCCAGAGCCGAGGCTGGCGTTCTTTTCGTGTTCCGACACGCCCAAAATGCTCCAATCTGCCGCCGACTGCACCGGAATCGAAGTAATCGACGCCCGGGGCAGCCGTCAACAGATTACTAACCAGACGGTCAAAGCCCTGCCATGGCATCACGCGGCATAGCGGACGGTGGGTGCCTGGAAGAAGGCGGGGACTTTGGCGGGCCGTCTTTGCAGGCTGCGCATGTGGGACTGCAGGCCGGCTTTCAGCGCGGCCCGGTCTTTGGGAATGCGCCGCCTGGCCAAGCCCTGCTTGAGGTCGTTGTGCATGAATTCGTCCGGGTTGAAGTCGGGCGCGTAGGGCGGCAGGTAGAACACCTCAATGCAATCCTTGCGGGCCTCCAGCCAGGCGGTCACCGCCTTGGCCCGATGAACGCGCAGATTGTCGATGATGAGAAACACCTTGTGGGGTGCGTCTTTGATCAGGCGGCGCAAAAAACTCAGGAAGATGAAAACGTTCAGCGCGCCTTCGTAGATCATGAAGCGCAGCGTGCCGAGGTTGGTCACGGTCGAGATCATTGAATACGCAAAGCGTCTCGCCGGCCGTGGAATGATAGGTGTCTGGCCTTCAGGGGCGAAGCTGCGCCCGTAGTTGGCTTGGTTGGAGACACCGCCTTCGTCACCCCAGTGGATCTCCGCGCCTTCGGCTTTCGCCCGCGCGACGATGGCCGGGTAGTCGCGATCCAGCCAAGCCTGCACCGCCGCTTCACCACGTTCGGTGGCTCGCTTCTGCGGGCGCTGCGGCGTGAAGTGCCAATCGTGCAGATAGTCGCTGATGGTGGTTCGTGACGACAGGTGCACGCCGGTTTCGTGCTCGATCAGCAGGCCAACCGCCTCGCGCGTCCATAGCGCGAACGGCAGACCCACTTGATCCGGGCAGGTCTCTCTGATCAGCCGCTTGATGCGGATTTCCTGTTCCGGCGACAGCGCTTTTTGTTCGTCCGGCCGCCGGCCCGGCCGGCCGCTGACCAGCGTCTTTTCGCCGGATCGCGCAACGGCGGCAACCCAGAGACCAACGCTGTGCCGGTTCACACCAACCGCCGCTGCGGCTTCGATCCGCGTATGGCCCTCGTGCACCATCCTCACGCCCACCCGACGCAACTCGGTCTGGGTCGCCCTGTCCTGCTGGCAGAAGTCCCGTATGCTCACCATCCGCCGTTAGCGCATATGCGCAGAAAAGGTGGCAGACCTTTGGCCGCCTCCTTAGTAGTGGCGGCAATCTCCCCAGGGGCGCTGGAAGACACGCATGGCTCGCTACGGGCTGTTGAGGTGGACAGCCCATGGCATCGCGTGCACGATATGTGATAGATTGCTTGAGGAGCGTACGCCAAAGGCCACCGTGTAATACGATTCCCG
>DASWQY010000006.1:0-1695 GCA_036403435.1 Pyrinomonadaceae bacterium | reverse complement strand
CGATCTCGGCGGTGACGGCCGAAGACGCGGCGGGCTTCTTCGAGCACTGCGGCTACCGTCGCGTGGGTCAACTGCTATGACAGACGCTGTAGTATTACAGCCGACGTTAGTCATCGAAGGCAGCTCCTCGTCTTCGGTAGTGGCGACGTTTGGCTCGCATCTGGTGCCGACGGCGCCTTTAAGACCAAGAAAGCACCGCTCTCTCCTCGTGCAACCACGCCCACGCCACTCGACATAGCAAGCTTCGCACTTCCGCCACCGTCAGGGGCATCACCGAGAAGTCGCTAAAAAAAGCCGCGGTGGATTCAACCGGTGAGCGCAACAGTGGAGGCCAGTGTATCAGCTGGGGTGCGGTAAGCGAGTGTCTTGCGGGGTCGGCTGTTGAGTTTTAGCGCGATCAGATCGAGATCGTACTGGCTGTGTACCGAGAGGTCCGTCCCTTTAGGCAAGTACTGGCCCAGCAGTCTGTTGGTGTTCTCGTTCGTGCCGCGCTGCCAGGGGCTCTTCGGGTCGCAGAAGTAGACCGCAACGTCCGTGGCGACTGTGAACTTCTTGTGATCAGCCATCTCCGTGCCTCGGTCCCAGGTCAAGGTGGCCATCATGGCCTTGGGTAGTAGTTGAATCTGCCTACTCAAAGCCCCCACGACGCTTTCGGTGTCCTTGCCACTCACTCTAACCAGCATCACGAACCGGGAGCTACGCTCGACAAGGGTGGCGACGTGGGTGTTACGTGCCCCGGCGAGCAGGTCCCCTTCCCAATGTCCAGGCACCGCACGGTCTGCGGCCTCTGCCGGACGCTTACGGAGCGAGACGGCGTCTTTGATCTGCCCGCGCTGCTGGCCCGAGGTGGAGGCGCACCGGGCCTTTCGCATCGTCCGTCCGGAGCGTAGATGGGCAAGGAGTTCCTTTTTCAATGCGCCTTTGGTCTGAACGAACAGGGTACGGTAGATGGTCTCGTGCGACACGCGCATCACCTCATCGTCAGGATAGCGTCTTGCAAGCCAACCAGCGATCTGTTGCGGTGACCAGTCCTCCTTGAGCTTCTTTGCTACCACATCGCCCAGGCGATCATTTTCGGCGAACAAGCATCTCTTAGGACGCCGTGCTCGCTCCCAGGCCCGCTCGTCGGCCTTCAGAGCCCGGTAGTGTCTACGCCCGCCGTTACGGCCCACCTCCCGGCTTACGCTCGAAGCCGGCCGCCCCAACCGGAGCGCGATAGCGCGCATCGAATCTCCGGCGGCGAGTCCCCGGGAGATCTCCTCCCGCTCTGTTAGAGTGAGCGCCCATCTTGATCTGCGTCGCTGAGGCGGAGCGATCCCACCGGTAGCTTTGAGTACCCCGTGGATAGAGCCGGGAGGCTTCTCGAGCGCCCGGGCGATGTCGCTGATGGACTCCCCAGCCTTCCACCTATCCCAAAGCTCCTTCTTGCGCGCTGCCGACAACCCCGGACGACCCAGCTTAGCCAAACCCATACCTCCGATCCGAACAACACCAAAAACACTACCGTGTTGCATCGACCGGTTGAATCCACCGCGGCTTTTTTTAAGAAGTCCCTCTCCTGCTTGAGGATCCTATTCTCCTGGCGGAGCCTGCGCAGTTCCTTGCGCTCCTCGGTGGTAAGCCCTTCACGCTCTCCTTGATCTATCTGGGCCTGTTTAACCCAGTTTCTTAAAGAGTTGCCCGAGACTCCAAGGT
>DASWQY010000005.1:0-1903 GCA_036403435.1 Pyrinomonadaceae bacterium | reverse complement strand
CTGGGCGCAGATCAGCGCGGACGAGGCTCTAGCAGCCTGTCGGACTTAACGCGACGCGGCGGCGTGGGATAGACTCGGGGCAACGCTGAGCACGTGATGGATTGATGAGCTATCGATGAGCAATTTCCGCCCGATCGACCGTGAAACCGGATTTCTGTTACCTCCGTCGGTGGACGAGTGGCTGCCGAAGACGCACCTGGCGCGGTTTGTGGTCGAGGTGATCGACGGTCTGGACCTTTCCGCGATGACTAAGAGCTATCGTGGCTCTGGCTCAGCCTCTTACCACCCTGCGGTTCTGCTGGGCGTCGTGGTGTATGGCTACGCCACGGGGGTGTTTTCGAGCCGCAAGCTGGAACGTGCAACTTACGATTCGGTCGCCTTGCGCTTCCTGGCGGCGAACCAGCATCCCGACCACGACACCATTGCGACGGTTCGGCGGCGATTTCTCGAGCAGATCGAGGGGCTGTTCGTTCAGGTGCTGCTGTTGGCGCGCGAGATGGGCATGCTCAAGCTGGGCACCGTGGCGCTCGACGGCACGAAGATCCATGCCAATGCCAGTCGGCACAGTGCCCTATCTTACGAGCATGCGACCAAGATCGAGGCGCAGCTGAAGGCTGAAGTGGCCGAGCTCTTGGCGAAGGCCGAGGCGGCGGATCGAGCGGGCATCCCGGACGGCCTGTCGATCCCCGAGGAATTGGCGCGGCGTGAGGAGCGACTGCGGAAGCTCGCCGAGGCCCGTGCGAAGATCATCGCGCGGGCGAAAGAACGCTTTGCGCGCGAGCAGGCCGACTACCAAGCCAAGTTGGCGGCGCGGGACGCCAAGGCCGCGGCCTCAGGCAAGAAGTCTGCAGGGAGGCCGCCCCAGCCGCCGGTCGAGACACCCTTGCCCACCGATCAGATCAATCTGACCGACGAGGCGTCGCGCATCATGCCGGTGGCGGGAGGGGGTTTCGAGCAGTGCTACAACGCGCAGGCCGTGGTGGCCGCGGGCAGCCTGCTGGTGGTGGCTGCCGATGTGGTGCAGGCGGCCAACGACAAGCAGCAGCTTGCGCCGATGCTGGGCAAGATTGACACGTTGCCCGCGGAACTCGGCCGGCCGGAAACACTGCTGGCCGACAGCGGCTATTTCAGCGCGGCGAATGTCACGGTCTGCCAGGCTGCAGAGATCGAGCCGCTGATCGCCGCGGGCCGGCAACATCATCATCCCTCCCTGCACGAGCGCTTCGCCGCGGCCGGGCCTGCGCCGGACCATCCAACCCTGGTAGAGGCCATGGCCCATCGCCTGCAGACGCCCGAAGGCAAGAAGCTCTATGCGCTGCGCAAACAGACTCCGGAGCCGGTGTTTGGCATCATCAAATCGGTGCTGGGGTTCCGCCAATTTCTGCTGCGTGGGCTCGACGCCGTCCGCGGCGAGTGGAGCCTCGTGACTTTGGCCTGGAACATGAAGCGGATGTTCGCCCTGAGCCTCGCCAGGTGAGGTCAGGGCGGCACCCCACCGCAGAGACGCGAGCCGGCCGCCGATCGGTCGAGCCGGTCCCACGCCGCCAGGGACGTAATCAACCGCCCATCAGGGCTGTCCGGCGTGATCGCTCGCCACGCTCGGCCGCAAGCCCGAGTCCGACAGGCTGCTAGGCTTGAGGCCATTCGATGGACAATCACGGCGGCGTCATAGAGCCAGCAACAGGCCTCCCGCGGGGCGGGTTCCTGGTGGGTCTGCAATCCGTCCAGGCTATCCGGCAGCGCCGGCTCATTGTGCTGGGGCTCAATGTCGCTACGTATCTCGGGCTGGCAGCCTGGATGGCTGCCGTCGTCGGCGCGCATGGCTGGACGCCCATCGATGTCATGCTGTTTGCCGGCTTCCTCGTCGCGGTACCCTGGACGGTGCTTGGCTTCTGGAACGCCC
>DASWQY010000004.1:0-1507 GCA_036403435.1 Pyrinomonadaceae bacterium | reverse complement strand
GATGGGAAAGGCTATGGTCAAGACAGTTCAGGCAATACCGTTAGGGCCTGTGTGCTTCGAGCACGCCTAACAGGCTGCGGAAAAAGGGGACGGCGCGTAATATTTATCCACGAAAGTGCGCCTTGAAGTAATATAACTGCTTACCAAGTAGCTTTGGAGTTAGGAAATTCCGCCGCTGGCATTCGTTTCAGGCTTTTTCCGCAGCCTGCTAATACCAACCCGCATAAAGAATCACCCATCCGCGGTCATGAAGCGCCCTTCATTCAGGATCGGAAGCCAACGTCGATGAGTGATTCTTTTCGCGGGTTGGTATTAGTTTGACAAAGTCACCTTGACCGGAATGTTCGCATCCGAATTTGATGCGCCGGTCGCGGCCACCGCGTGGGGAACCGCCACGGCGAAACCGCTGGCGGCACGCACGGCACGCCATCGCCCCTTGACGTCCGGATCGCATGCTGAGTCAGTGGGACGCCAGGACATTCGGAACTGGGAGGGGCGAAGTGAGAGCGTCAATTCGTCGAGTGACCGTATGTGCCGATGAACGCTGATCAGATCAGTCGTCGATCGCATCGCGGATGCGTTTGCAGGCTTCATCGAGCGCTATGGCCCATTCTTCCGCAGCCGTGCGCACGACAACGCGCCGGTCGCCCAGCGCTACCGGCATGGCCTCGCGCAGGCAGCGGCGGCCACGTTCGCCGCGATGGCCGCCGTGGTTGAGGACGGCTGCGAACAGCAGTTCCAGCACGTCATCAGCAACGCGCCGTGGCGGCACGAGCCGGTCATTGAGCAGATTGCCCGTGATGCCGACCGCCTGCTCGGCGGCAAGCCGGGCAGCGCGCTGCTCATCGACGAGAGCAGCTTCGTCAAGCAGGGGGATCGCTCGGTTGGGGTGGCCCGGCAGTGGTGCGGGCGTCTGGGCAAAGTCGATAACTGCCAGGTAGCAGTGTTCGCGGTGCTGACCGATGGGGCGCGGCACACGCCGCTCGACATGCGGCTCTACCTGCCGCAGCGCTGGATCGACGACCCGGCCCGCTGTGACCGGGCCGAAATCCCGCCACAGGCGCGCACGATGCGCGCCAAGAGCGCTCTTGCGCTCGCGATGGTGCGGGCGGCGCGGGCGCGGGGGATGCGGTTCGGCTGGGTCGGGGTGGACGGCGGCTACGGCAAGGAGCCCGCCTTCCTGCGCGCGCTGGACGACATGGCTGAGACCTTCGTTGCCGATGTTCATTGCGACCAGCGGGTCTGGATCGAACCGCCCCGGCTGCACGTTCCGGCGCCACAGTCCACGCGAGGCCGTTCACCCAGCAAGCCGCAAGCCGCCGTGGACGGCATCACGGTGGAAAAGCTGGTCGCAGGCTTCGGCATGGACGACTGGAAGCGCTGCGTCCTGCGCGAGAGCACGCGCGGCCCGTTGCGGGTCGACGTCGCGCACCGGCGGGTCTGGGTGTGGGACGGCGAGGAAGCGGCGGCGCGGTGTTGGCACCTGATCGTCCGCCGCGAAGTGGGG
>DASWQY010000003.1:0-4093 GCA_036403435.1 Pyrinomonadaceae bacterium | reverse complement strand
ATGTGCAGCGTCTTGATGATGCGCCCGAGCTCTGCGAGCGCGCGGGCCAGGGTGGTCGGGCGGTCCTTGGCCTGCAGCACGCGCATAATGGCGCCGGCGTGGATGCGGCCGAGTTTGAGCGATCCGGCCAGGCGCAGCAGGTCCTCCCAGTTCCGGCGGATGAGCTCGACGTCGACCCGGTGGCGGGCCAGGCTGTCGAGCGGGCCGTAGTCGGCGGTCCTGTCAATGCGCCAGAAGCGGGCATCGCCGATGTCGGCGAGCCTGGGGCTGAACTGGTAGCCCAAGAGCCAGAACAACCCGAACACCGTGTCAGCGTAGGCTGCAGTATCGGTCATGACTTCCGCGGGTTCGAGGTCGGTTTCCTGGTCGAGCAGCAGTCCCAGGATCAGCAGGCTGTCGCGCAGTGTGCCGGGCACCACGATGGCGTTCAGGCCGGTGAACTGGTCGGAGACGAGGTTGTAGTAGGTGATGCCGCGTCCGGCGCCGAAGTACTTGGGATTGGCTCCGGCGTGGATGGCGTTGCCGGGTGCGACGAAGCGGATGCCGTCGGCCGAGGCCACCTCGCCGTTTCCCCATACGTGGGCGATCGGCAGGGCGTTCTGCGCCGCGACGATCCGGGCGTTGGCGGCAGCGATAGTTTCGGGGCGAATGAAGTTCTGGCTGACCCAGGACAGCCGGTTGCGGCTGAGTGCCGGCTGGTCGGTGCGGACCATTGGCTCGAAGCCGATGTTGCAGGCCTGGGCGATCAGGCCACCGCACAGGCTGGTGGTGAACTCCTCGACGCGCGCATGGCGCTCGCTGACATGGGTAAAGGCGTCGGCGAAACCGGAGCGTGCGGCAGCTTCCAGCATGACGTCCGGGAGGTCGATCTTCGGTATCCGTGCCGCGATGGCCGATTGCAGGGCGATGAGGCTGGGCGGCCGCTCGATCCTGTCGAGTGGGCTCAGCACCAGCTCGTCCCGGCCGTTGCGGCGCTCGATCCGGGCAGCCGGATTGTTGGGCAGGTTGACAGCCACTTGGCGCCAGGCGCGGTCCAGCCTCGCGGTGAGGTCGCCTATGTCTGCCTCGGCATCTGGCGAACGGTCGAGCGAGCGGCAGACGGTCAGGCGGGCGGCGTTCCAAGCCTCGCCGCTCAGCAGGCCTTGCCTGGGGTCGGCGTAGCGCACGCCGGCCGGGACGAACACGTCGCGCCGCTTCAGCCCGGCCCTGAACGCTTCGAGGGCTGCGAAGACGTAGGCGCGGTTGTCAGCGACGCGACCGGCGCTATCCAGGGCATGGCGCTTCCAGGCCGCACCGAGAAACGCGGTCGGCGCGTCCTTCATGCGGGCGCGGGTCCAGTCGTCCACGCCGCGCAGGTAATCCAGCGCGGCGACAACAGGCTGGCCGGCTGGCGTAGCGTCGAGCGTGATCCGCTGCAGCAGGGCAGAGAACAGCGTGCGCACGCGCCGCCACTGCGGGCGCAGTTCCCGATACCGCCGGTCGTCAGGCGCGGTGACCAGGCTGTCGACGCTGGCCATGGCCGCCTGGATGTCGGCCCGGGCAATCTGCTCGAACAAGGCATTCCGCCATTCGGCGACAGGCAGCGCGTCGTCCTCGTCACTGACGACATGCTGACCCACGTCGCGCAGCATGATGGCGGCTGCGTCGAGGTCGCGCAGCGAGCGCAGCCTGGACTTGCGGTGTGCCTCCTCGGCCTGGGTGACGATGTCGCCGGCGAGCGCGTCGAACAGCTCGACCGCGTCGTCGAGCGCCGTGGCCTCCAAGGTCTGGAACAGGGCCGCGAGGGTGGCCGTGCGTCGCGGCTCGTGCAGCGCCGCCAGGTTGGCCAGCTTGGCGGAGCGCGCACTGCGCGCCAGACGCCCGAGCGGGGCAGCCGGCAAGTCGAGGAAGGGCGCCAGGCCCAAGCCATGGCCGCGAATAACATCGATACGGTCCAGGTGGCGCAGCAGCTCCGTGGGCGTTCGTCGCTTCGGCGCAGCCCGCAGGTCGTCCAGCGTGTCAAGCGTCGCATCATCGGAGGTGACCAGCGCCACAAGTTTCTGGCGCTGCTCGTCGGACAGGGCGTAGGTCAGCCGGTGCCACAACCGCAGGGTGGCGCGATAGCGCACGCGGCTGATCAGGCGCTCGAGCGTGGTGATGCCGGGCAGCAGCACCTTGTGCGCCAGCAGCCAGGTGGTGGCCCGGTCGAACAGCAGCCCCGGGCGGTCGTCCCCGGTCCAGCACAGCACGTAGAGCCACCGGGTCAGCCGGAAGCCGGCGGCCGTGTCTTCCTCCAGGTTACGGAACCCGTAGTGCTCGCGGATGGCCAAGGCATGGCGCCAGCGCTGCCGGCCGTCGCGGTAGGCATCCAGGCAGGGCGCCGAGCTCTCGCCGAGCTGACGCGCCATGGCCGTGATCACCGCGGGTGGCGTCTGGGCCGGATCGTCGAGAAAGGCGCCGAGGAAGCGCGCTGTCCCGAGCTGAACAGCGAAACCGAGCCGGTTATGGGCGCCGCGCATCCCTCCCACCAGCTCGCGATCGGCGGCGTCGAGGTGGAAGTGCCGGGCGAGCTGCTCCTCGTTGGGATCGCCGGCGTAGCGGCCGTAACGCGCACGCTGGTCGTCAGACAGGAAACGGCTCGGCATGGCGTGCGGAACTCCAGACTTCTGCGTCAGTCCGGACGCGGACCAAAGATCAGGCGCTTACAGGCTGCAAAACTCCCATGCGGAATAGGACAGTTATGCGATAAGTTTCGCACGCCTGCCGAAGCTCGGACATGAAGCTCGGCTACGCCCGCGTCTCGACCGAGGACCAGCGTCTCGACCTGCAGCGCGCAAGGCTGATCGAGGCCGGGTGCGGCAAGCTGTTCGAGGAGAAGGTGTCCGGCGCCGCCCGGCAGCGGCCCGCGCTGGAGCAGTTGCTACGGGAGCTGCGCGCCGATGACATCCTGGTCGTCACCCGCCTCGACCGCCTGGCGCGCTCGACCGCGGAGCTGCTGCGCATCGCCGAGGTCATCTCTGAGAAAAATGCTGGATTGCAGTCGCTTGGGGAGCCCTGGGCAGACACGACCACGCCCGCAGGCCGCATGGTGCTGACGATGTTCGCCGGTGTCGCCGAGTTCGAGCGCTCGCTGATCAAGCACCGCACCGACGAGGGCCGCCAAGCCGCCAAGCGCCGCGGCGTGTCGTTTGGACGGCCGCAGAAGCTACGGCCAGATCAGAAGACCCTTGCCCTCTCCCTGGTCGAGGAAGGCCGGTCCATCAGCGAAGTCGCCAGGACCTTCAACGTCCACCCCGCCACCATCCACCGCTGCCTCAACACGTCCAAAGCCGCCAATCCGGCCTTATGACAGTGTAGAGTCGGAGGAGGTCGGGCTTTCTCCCTTCCTCCGTCCGCTCGCTCAAACGGCTCGTGCGGTTTTCCCGCAAGCCGCCGATGCTGGTGCGAGTGGCGCTGGCCAACAAGATGGCCCGCATCGTCTGGGCACTGCTGGCCACGGGTGGAGTTTATCGAGCTCCGGTTGCGGCGGTGTAGGCGCCGTCACGACCGCGAGGCTGTCGAGGCGTGGGAGGGTCAAAGGAGAGGGATGGCGCAACGGTCGAGAGACGGGATCAGGAAAACCAGCTTTGCGACAAGCGCTTCCAGCGCGTGGGCTTGAATTGGACCTGATCTTCGGACTCCCATCTGGGCCCGCGGCATGGAACGCGCCGCAGCAGAGGCCGAACACATGTCAGCACCCGACCACGTGCCACACCGCTCTCGAAGATTTCTCTTGCTCCTCAAGGGGCGTCCACACATGTCGCAAACTCTGGCATGGGCCGCAGGGTTCGGATGAACGTCAAACTGCTGCGCCAGTTCGGCCAGCGTCTTCTCGCCCCTCACGGCGGCCAAGGCCACCTTCGCTTTGAAAGCCGGTGTGTGGTTCCGGCGGGGTCGTTTGGTCATGGTCTCTCCTGGTCTCCAGCCATCCTGGCTGTTGCCAGGCAGAAACTCCACTTATCCCGATGTTCAGATTTCCTGGGCCAGCTCTGGAGCAAGTGGGCGCCGGCCTTTGACCATTGCATCTGCTGCTTCTTGGCAAAGCGCTTGCCGACCACGAGGTTGACGGTGGATT
>DASWQY010000002.1:0-65609 GCA_036403435.1 Pyrinomonadaceae bacterium | reverse complement strand
GGTGTCGTTACCGACGACCGCATCAAGGTCGCCGTCGCCGTCCAGGTCGGCGAGCGCCGCGGTGTACGTCCGATCCGCCTTGCCGCCGAGGTCGTGCCGCCGGTCGAAGCGCCCCTTCCCGTCGTTTAAGAGAACGAGATCGACCAGGGGCCAGTGGCGTCCCTTAGCCAAAACAATGTCGAGATCACCGTCACCGTCGAGGTCGCCGAGACTCGCGTTGGCAGTGGTTTCAGCCTTGCCTTCGAGAGCGACGGCGCGGTCAAAGCTGGGAATCCTCTGGCCTGAACCAGGGCTTTCGCCAAGCGTGAGCAAGGCGATGGCAAGGAAGGCTTTGAAGGGTGTCATCTCACTTCTCACCAATACGCCTGACAAAATTCTCTCCGGCCCATTCTAACCCAGGACTTTCAAAATCGTTCACGCGCTTTACTCAGGCACGCCGAAAAATGGCACAAAAAGCTAAGGGATTTCGGGCCGGCGGCATCGGCCGCGCGCGTTTGGAAGTATTTGGAATTATTTGGCGCAACTTTACAGGCATTTGGAGTCTAGGCGGGGACGATGACGCTGGTTTGAGCGACGAGTCGAACGCCAGGCTCTGAACCAGGACTTGAGGCGGAAACGCTTTTGTAGATTCCGCCTTCGAAAACGCAACGTCTCTGACAATGCGTTCGACTTGATAGGAGGAGTTTCAGGATGAAGATTAAATCGTTCACCTCACTTTTGGCGCTGATAGTGCTGGGCCTCGCGACGATGGCGACGGCCAGCGCCCAATCGGCCCAGGGTAGTTACCAGTTTTCGCTCGAAGACGGCTACACGAAGTACGTGGAGTTCGACGCGGCGACGCAGACGACGGGGCAGGCGAGCGGCCAGATGTTTTTCAGCGACGAGGCCGAGTTCTTCCCACAGGACGTGGACGGCACGGGCCAGACGCAGGAGCCGTTCAGGGGCATTTCGTACAAGGTCCAGTTCGACGACCTGCTGGTCAACAGGAACCAGGGCGTGATGAGCGGCGTCATCACGGACGCCAGCGACAGCAGCCTCGTGGGCCAGCGCGTGCTGCTCACGGTCGAGGACGGCGACGGCGTCGAGACGACGGACAAGCTGACGTGGGGCAGGTACGAGCAGCCCAAAGTCACCTGGGTCGCGTCGGACGCCGAATTGGAAGTGGACCCCGGAGTAGGGCTGAAGTGGGTCGCGACGGACGCGGAGCGCAGGGAGGACGAAGGCTTCTCCATGCCCAGGGACGAAAAGATAGGGACCAAGAGCTTTCCCATCTCGTCGTTCGACTTTTTCGAGGCGGCGCGCGCCGCCGGAGAGATTCGAGTGCAGCCGTAAAGCGAGCCTCGCTTTGCACCGAGTATCAATGAGCAGGTGACGTACGTTTGTGAGCGTCACTACGACAATTAACAACCAGATTCTGTTAAGGAGAATTTTTATGAAAACGCTTTCCGCCGCACTCAAGGTTATGACCTGTGCGGTCCTCCTCATGACCCTTTCCTCTCTCGCGCAAGCCCAGGCGACGCGTACTTGGGTGTCCGGCGTCGGCGCAGACGACAACCCGTGCAGCCGCACGGCCCCGTGCAAGACGTTTGCGGGAGCCATCTCGAAGACGGCCTCGGGCGGCGAGATTGACGTGATTGATGCCGGCGGCTACGGCGCTGTGACCATCGGCAAACCGATCACGATTGACGGCTACGGCGCGCACGCCTCAATCCTCGCCGGCAGCGCCATATCTGGCACGACCGGCGTCATCATTAACACGCCGGGGGCCAACGACGAGGTCACGCTGAGGAACATCTCGATCAACGGGGCCACGACCGGCCTCATCGGCGTCAAAATCCTCGCGGCCAAGACCGTGATTATCGAGAACTGCTCGATCTTCAAGTTCCGCGACTCGAACGCTGGCAACGGCCGCGGCATCAGCGACCAGAGGTCGGCCGCGAACGGGAAGCTGCTCGTGCAGAACACGACCATCAACGACAACCTCTCGAACGCCGTCGTCACCAACACGAGCAACGTCAACATGGTGCTCAACAACGTCAGGATTCACGACAACGGCCAGTCGGGCGTCTACGCGGGAATGGGCGCGAAGGTCACGATCCGCGACTCCGTCATTACGGGCAACGGCAACGCCGGCGTGCAGGCGGCCGACGCCAACACGGAGGTCTACATCTCTGACGCCGTCATCTCGCACAACACGAGCTACGGCGTCTACGCCGGGGGCGGTGCCTCGACCGTGCGCCTCTCGAACGTCACCATCGGCGAGAACGGCACGGGCATTCTAGCGATGGGCGGGACTATCGAAACCTACGGCAACAACAACGTCCGCGGCAACGGCGCGGGCAACACGCTGCCGGCGAGCCTCGGCCAGCAGTAACGGCCGCGCGTTCCCCCGCCTGACCCGAAAAGCCCCGCCGGCCTCCGACTGTTATTGCAGAGTCGGAGGCCGGCGGGGCTTTCGTCTACCCAAGTAGTCTTCGCTACCTCAACTGGCTTTGCGCGCCATCGGCGTGACGAAATTCTGTTCGACCGGCGCGGGCGCGCTCGCTGACGCGGACGGCTCAAGCACCCTGTCGGCGAGCCCCAACTCGACGGCCTGGCGTGCCGTCAGGTAGGTGTCCCAGGTGAAGCGGCGCAGGAACCGCCTGAGGGTGATGCCCATCCTCTCGGCCAGAATCTCGCAGCAGCGGTCGCGCTGCCGCCGCGCGTACTCGGCCGTGCGCTGCGTGTTCTCGTCGTGGTCAACCCCGACGCTCGAATAGCCTGGGTGGACCATGATCACGGAGTTGGGCATCAGCTCGCGCTGCGAGGCCGCCTGCAAGATGACCACGCCCATCGAGCAGACCTCGCCGTAGCCGATTGCGCGCGCGTCCGGGCACTCCCTGATGCCGTCGTAGATCGAGAGTCCGGCCACGCGACACCCGCCGCGCGTGCTGAGCTTGACGGTCAACTCGCCCTCGCCGAGGACCTGCAAGCCCATCAGCACCTTCGCGGCGGTCGGCCGGTTGATTTCGTCGAAGAGGAACAGGGTGCGGGAGGCCAGGTGCACACCGTAGTCGAAGAGTTGGGACGTGTGAGGGTGACCAGTTACAAGGTTCGGCGCTCCGTTGACGCCGGACTCCATATCAGTCATCTAGGGGGTTCACCTCCGTCCTACGCCCGCAGGCAATTTGATGACCCGGACACGGAACTCTTTTGCACTCGCCATACCAGACAAGAAGTCAGGTCTAAATGGAAGACTTTTAAACTGGACCGATGCGGATATTTCCTGAAGAAAACTGTCGCCGCGGTCATCGAAACGCTCTACGAATCTACTCAATGCACTGACGCATAAAGCCGAAAAGAAACGAATCTGTTGTCTCGCCGGCGCGCGATTTACAAAAATGTCGTGGGGCAGCCTGGGCCGGAATGAAAGGCGCTGGTTTGCGAGTTGTGAGCCCGCACATTACACTACGGCCGGGCAGCTTTTCGAGATGGGGAAACGTGGAAAAGTTCAAACCGCTTTGGAATACGGGACGGCCCGCCTGATACTTACAGGGCTCGGCCGGATGCCGCGTTCCGCGGCCCGCGCCGCGGGCCGCGCCGTGGCCCGAGTCGCTTACGGGTTGAGCGACAGGCTCAGGCTGACCGGCTTCCGCAACCTCGAACTGGCCTTCCCCGAGATGAGCGAGCGCGAGCGCGAACGCATCCTCCGCGGCAGTTTCGCCAACCTCGGCCGCCTGCTCGGCGAATTCAGCCAACTGGACAGCGCGACGCCCGAAGACCTGCACAAGATTATCGAGTGCAGGGGTCTGGAGAATTTGCGCGAGGCGCAGGCACGCGGCCGCGGCGTCATTTTATTCACAGGGCATCTCGGCGCGTGGGAGCTTTCGAGCTTCGCCCTCTCCGCCTTCGGCTACCCGCTGAGCTTTCTCGTCCGCCGAATTGATAACCCGCGCGTCGAGACGCTCATCGAGAAGACGCGCACGCGCTTCGGCAATCGCTCGATAGACAAGCGCGCCGCCATGCGCCCGATGTTCAAAACTCTGCGCGCGGGAGGGACGCTCGGCATTCTCGTTGACCTCAACACTCAACCCCACGAGGGCATCTTCGTAGACTTTTTCGGCATACCGGCCTCGACGACCTCCGGCTTGGCTGCGCTCGCGCTGCGGACAGGGGCCGCGGTCCTGCCCGTCTTCATCCCCTGGGACGAGACTCGGCGACGCTTCGTCCTCCACGTTGACCCGCCGTTATCTATCATCCCTAGCGATGACCAGTCGGAAGATGTCAGGCAATTGACCTCTCTCTTCACGTCCGTCGTCGAAAATTACGTGCGCCGTTACCCCGATCAATGGCTCTGGATTCACAAACGCTGGAACACCCGGCCGGAAAAAGAAGAAAAATTTTATACAAGGTCTTAGCCGCGCAGGGCTGACTTTTCAGGTACCGAAATGAGGAAATAATTGAGCTTAGTCTCATGTATTTAATAAATCACTTGAGTCATTGTCCGTGCTCGCTTCTCCCTTTGTCACAAAAATATTGTGTTTCAGTGAAAATTGTTCTTGACAGCTCACAAAACTTCAGTATAATTCCTCACACACTGAGGCAGGACGGACCAAATTGGCACGCTTCAGTTGATTGACAAGTGTGGTGAAAGTGCTTTTGTACGAACTCTGTAAGCGGGTGCGTTGGGTTCGCTGCGGACGCACAATTTTCTTAAGCCGCACGGCTTTATCTCGCCCGTACTAACGCACCGCCAAAATCACGGGATCGAACGTATGTGACGATCTTCTGTTCATTGCCAACGCCAACCCTGAATCTCCGAGCCTGCCCCTAAAGTTTTGCCCCGTCAGTCGAAAGATTGACGGGGCACTCCTCTTTCTGGCATCAGGAAACTAGAATCGGCTTTTAGCCTCCCGTCAAAACTCGCTTCACATCGCCAGGCCACCGTCAACCTGTATCACCTGGCCTGTGATGTAGCGCGCCTCGTCCGAAAGCAGGAAGCACGCGATTCGCGCCACCTCGTCAGGCTCGGCGAAGCGGCCCAGCGGAATCTGTTCGAGGAGTTTTGTCCGGTAATCTTCATTGAGCGCCCCGGCCATCTCCGTCGAGACCAGGCCGAGCGCGAGCGCGTTGACCGTCACTTTGCGACTCGCCACTTCCTTCGCCAGGGCTTTCGTCAGCCCGAACATGCCCGCCTTCGAGGCGGAGTAGTTCGACTGCCCCGCCATCCCGACGCGGCCGCTGATTGACGAGATGTTCAGGACCGAGCCGCCACCTTCCTGTCTGAGCATCACGCGCAGGGCGGCGCGGGCAAAATTCCAGGCACCCTTGAGGTTGGTGTCAATGACGGCGTCCCAGTCATCTTCCTTCATCCTTAGGATCAAATTGTCGCGCGTGATGCCGGCGTTGTTGACCAGGAAATCAATTCTGCCGAAGGCTTCTTTGACCTGCTTGACCATCTCCGCGGCGGCTTCCGTCTGCGCCACGTCGCACTGCGTCGCGAGCACGCGCACGTTTGTCGCTTCGATTTCCGCCTTCAAGCTCTCGGCCGCTTCGGCGCTCTTCGCATAGTTGAAAGCGATGTCGGTGCCGCGCCGCGCGAGTTCGAGCGCAATCGCGCGACCGATGCCGCGCGTCGCGCCCGTCACAATGGCCGCCCGCCCGGTAAAAGGCTTGGATGAATTGTCCAAGATGATTCGTCCTCCGATTCGGGTTAGACTATGACCATGTGCTTGACACGCGCGTGCGCGGTCAGATAGCTTGACCCTTTTCGCTTGAAGCCTGTGCAGAGGTGTTTCAATACCATAAGACAGAGGGCCGCGGCAAATGCTCGATCTTAACTTCGTTCGTGACAACCTGGATAAAGTGCGCGCCGCACTGGAAGCGCGCCAGTTCCCGACCGCGGCGCTCGACGACTTCGCGCGGGCGGACGCCGAGCGCCGCCGCGTGATTTCGGAATCCGATCAACTCAACGCCGCGCGCAACGCAGCCAGCCGCGCCATCGGCGCGCTGATGAAGGAGGGCCAGCTTGAGGAGGCCGAAGCGCGCCGCCGCGAGGTCGGGGAGATGAAGGAGCACATGGCCGAACTTGATCGCGTGCGCGACGAGGCCGAAGCCCGCATGCGCGAGCTGCTCTCGACTCTCCCGAACGTCCCGCACGAGAGTGTGCCAATCGGCGCGGACGAGACGGCGAACCGCGAGGAGCGCAGGTGGGGCAAGCCCCCCGAGTTCGACTTCGAGCCGAAGGACCACGTCGAGCTGGGGGCGTCTCTCGGCATCTTGGACTTCGAGCGCGCGAGCAAAATCGCCGGGTCGCGCTTCAGCATCCTGAGCGGCGCGGGCGCGCGCCTGAGTCGCGCACTCGTCAACTTCATGCTGGAGCTGCACACGCGCGAGCACGGCTACGAGGAGACGTTGCCGCCCTTCATCGTCAACGCCGACTCGCTTTTTGGCACAGGGCAGCTGCCGAAGTTCGAGGAGGATTTGTTCAAGCTGACGGACGAACGCGGCCTGTATCTGGTGCCGACCGCCGAGGTCCCCGTCACGAACTACCACCGCGAGGAGATACTCGACGGCGCGCAGCTCCCCATGAAGTGGGCCGCGTACACGCCGTGCTTCCGTTCCGAGGCCGGGAGCTACGGGCGCGACGTGCGCGGGCTGATTCGCCTGCACCAGTTCGAGAAAGTCGAGCTGGTCAAGTACGCGCTGCCGGAAAATTCTTACGACGAGTTGGAGTCGCTGACGCGCAACGCCGAGGCCGTGCTGCAAAGGCTCGGGCTTCACTACCGCGTCGTGACGCTCTCAACCGGCGACCTGGGCTTTGGGCCGGCGAAGACTTACGACATAGAGGTCTGGCTGCCTTCGCAGAACGCCTTCCGCGAAATCTCTTCGTGCTCGAACTACGAGAACTTCCAGGCGCGGCGCGCGCAGATTCGCTTCCGGCGCGCGGGCGGCGCGAAGCCCGAATATGTGCACACGCTCAACGGCTCCGGCCTCGCCGTCGGCCGCACCTGGCTCGCCGTCGCGGAAAACTACCAGCAAGCCGACGGCTCTATCGTTATTCCAGAAGCGTTGCGCCCCTACATGAACGGAATGGAGAGGATTGGGTAAAGCAGAATTCAGGAGTCAGAATCCAGAATGAAAGGCCGAAGCCGTTTTCATTCTGGATTCTGGATTCTGGATTCTGACTCCTGAATTCTGCTTTTACTTGATTCTCAAATCGAACGGCATGAGCGCCATGATTTCGCCGCGCTTCATGCGGTCCAGGGTGGCGGCATAGCGGAAGGCGCGGCGCACGTCTTCGGGCAGGGCGGCGAAGGCCGCTTGCTGCTGCTGGAGCCGGGCGCTCGCTTCGTCCGCGCCGCCGCCGCCCCCGAAGAGGTCGTCGAAGAAGCCGCGCGGGTAGGGGAGGATGACGCGGCGCACGCCTTTGTCCGCCGGGATGCCCGCGAGCTCGCGCGCGACCTCGACGGCCTTGTCCAAGCCGCCGAACTCGTCTATCAGGCCGTTCTCCTTCGCCTGCGCGCCGGTCCAGACGTGCCCCTGCCCGATGGAATCAATGTACTCGGGATCGCGCCCGCGCCCCTTCGCCACTTTTGGCACAAACTCGTCGTAGTACTTGCTCTTGACCGTCGCCTCGAACCTCGCGCGCTCCTCGGGCGTGAACTTCTCCGTCTCGCGGAAGAGCCCGGCCGTCTTCCCGCGCAGCACGTACTCGTTCGTCACGCCGAGCCAGTCGTAGAGCCCCTTGACGACGGGCTTGCCGGCGAAGATGCCGATGGAGCCCGTGATGGTCGAGGGCTCGGCAAGAATCTTGTTCGCGTTGCACGAAATGTAGTAGCCGCCCGACGCGCCCAGGTCGCCCATCGAGACCACGACGGGCTTCTTCTGCTTCGCGACTTCGACGGCGTGCCAGATGGCGTCCGACGCGTAGTGCACGCCGCCGGGGCTGTCCACGCGCAGGACGATGGCCTTGATCGAGTTGTCGCGCGCCGCGTCGTTGATGGCCTTGACCATCGTGTCGGAGCCGACGGACTGGTTGCCGCCCATCGAGCCCGACTCGGATTTGCCGGGCCAGATTTCTCCCGAAGCGTAGATGACCGCGATGCGCTCGCCGCGGTTCAGGCCGACCGCCTCCGCACTGATCTCTTTGTAAGTGTTCGCGCGCGTGACGTGCAGCTCCTCGCCGTCCTTGTAGCCCAACCGCTTCTTCAATTCATTCTCGACTTCGTCGCGGTAAATCGCGCCGTCAATCAGCCCGGCGTCGCGCGCCGCCTCGGCGCTCAGCGGCGCGTTGTCAATCAGGGCGCGCACGTCTTCGGGCGATTTCTTGCGCGCTTCGGCGATTGTCCTGACGAAGCGGTTGAAGAAGTCGTCCAGGATCGAGTTGACGACCTCGCGGTGCTCTTTCGACATCTCCTTGCGCGTGAACTGGTCCGGCGCGTTCTTGTACTTCCCTATCTGGTAAATGTCCGGGTAGACGCCGAGCTTGTCGAGCGCGCCGCGGAAGAACATCACGTCCGCCGCGAGCCCGTTGATGAAGAGGTCGCCGCCGGGCGAGACGTAAACGCGGTCGCACGCGGTCGCGACGTAATACTCCTTGTTCGTGCCGACCTCTATGAAGGCGTAAACGGGTTTGCCCGAGGCGCGAAAATCCGTAATCACCTCGCGCAGCTCGTCGGCCTTGCCCCAGCCCGCGCCGAGCAGGTCAATCTCCAGGAGGACGCCGCTGATGCGCTTGTCAACTTTCGCCTTGCGAAGCTGCTCGACCAGAGTCGTCATGGACAACTGATCTTTGCCGAAAATTCGTCTGGCGAAGTTGTCCGGCACGTAGTCCGGCAGCTCGCCCTCGACCTTCAAGGCAAGCACGCTGTTGTTGGTTATGACCGGCTCGCTGCCGCGAAAGAAGGAGAGGACGACGAAGATGCCGATGACGACGGCGATGACGAAGACGAGGAAGATGCTGCCGAGGATGATTGCGATTTTACGCCCGCATGACATTGCCATAGTTATTGAACCCGATTTTTTGAAGATACGGCGCGCGCGCCGCTGTCATTACGCAAGCCGGCGGGAAAAGGTTTTACCGGAACGATGAATGCGGAATGATGAATGATGAATTAAAGGCTTTCTAATTCATCATTCATCATTCCGCATTCATCATTTACTTGACTATCCACCCGCCGCCGAGGACTTCGTCGCCGCGGTAGAAGACTGTGGCCTGGCCGGGGGTGATGGCGCGCTGCGGCTCGTCGAAGCGTACGTGGGCGCGGCCCTCGTCGCGCGGCGTGATGGCGGCGGGCGCGGGCTGGTGACGGTAGCGCACGCGGACCTCTGCGCGGACGGGCCCGGCGGGTGCGTCGTGTGCAATCCAGTTGACGCCGGCGGCCGTGAACTCGTCGCGCAGTAACTCTTCCTCGTTGCCGACGACGACGCGGTTGCGCGCGGCGTCTATCGAGACGACGTAGAGCGGGCGCTCGCTCGCTATTCTGAGCCCGCGCCGCTGCCCGACGGTGAAGCGGTGTATGCCGCCGTGGCGGCTTAAGACTTCGCCGCGCGTGTTCGTAATCTCGCCCTCACCGGGCAGGCGCTCCGTCGCGTCCTCGGCTTCGAGGTAGCGGTCAATGAAGCCCGCGTAGTCGCCGTCCGGCACGAAACAGATTTCCTGCGACTCGGCCTTCTCCGCGACGGCCAGTCTGCGCGCGCGCGCCACGTCGCGCACCTCGGGCTTGGACATCTCGCCGAGCGGGAACATGGCGCGGGAAAGTTGGCCCTGTGTCAACTCCCAGAGGAAGTAGGACTGGTCTTTCTGCAAGTTCAGTCCGCGAAAGAGTCGATAGCGATGAGCCTCGCCGTCGAACCGGACGCGCGCATAATGGCCGGTCGCCACTTTGTCGCAGCCCAAACTTTCCGCCAGGCGGTCGAGCGAGGCGAACTTCAGTCGGCTGTTGCACGCGACGCACGGGATAGGCGTCTCGCCGCTGAGGTAACTGGCGACGAAAGGCTCGACCACGGCGCGCTCGAAATCGCGTTCGAGGTTGAGGACGTAGAAGGGGAAGCCCAGCTCTTCGGCCACGCGCCGTGCGTCGTACACGTCGTCGAGCGAGCAGCAGCGCGACGGCAGGGGCTCGCCGTGCTCGTCAAGGCTTCCGCCGCCGCGCCGCTGGTTCCACAACTGCATCGTGAAGCCGACCAGCTCGTGCCCCTGCTCTTTTAAAATCGCCGCGGCCGCCGACGAATCGACGCCGCCGCTCATTGCTACTGCGATCTTCATCACGGGATATTCTGACAGGCGCTCGGGTCGGTCGCAAGTCAACAGGCAGTCGAGCCGTTCCTTTGCGCCTTTGCATCTTTGCGAGAGATTTTTCCTCACGCTGGAGGCGCAAAGACGCAAAGGAAGAAAGTCTTAATCAACTGCCCGTGCTATGAGGTAAACGACCGCGCGCCCGGTGTTGCCCTGGAGCTTGCGCGCCCAGGAGGTTTGAAGTCGCGACCAATCCGCTTGGGAGAGTGCGCCGGTCTCCGTCACCTCGAACCCGGCGGCGTTGTACTTGTGTGCCAAAATTGATTCGAGATAGGCGGGCGAAAGCTCCGGCAATCCGAGGCGCTCTATCTCGGCGCGGTCGCGCGAGGGGTCCACGCCGATGACGACTTCGAGCACGCAGTCGGGCGCGCAGATACGCCGCAGGTTGGCGAGAACCTCTGCGTTGCCCGCCGCCACCGCGCGCAGCAGACTGCCCCAGGGGAAGTGCACGTGAATCTCGTCGGCGACGCCGTTTAATTCTGCGGGGAGGTTTTCGACCGCGGCCTGCACGAACAGCACGTTAGGCAGGCCGCCCTTCGCCGGCTTGCGGTAAATCTTCTCGGAAATCTTCTCCAGCGCCTTCGCGCTGGCGTCCACTCCGATGAAGAACTTCGTCGGGTCCGCCCGCGCAGACTGGTACACAAAGCGGCCGTCGCCGGTCCCTATATCCACGACCACCCCGCCGGCGGTATGGCTCGATAAGTTTTCCGAAGGCTTCCCGGTCCAGTTATCAGGTGGTGCTGCCACGTATGCACTTGAGCATAAACAAAGAATCCTTTCCGGCCGCCATTATAGGCGACGCGGCCCGCGCTCATCAATTAAAGGCGCTCTGTTTCGGCTGCGCGTTTGGCGCGAGAGTGATAAGATGCGGCCATCGTCCCAGAGCGTTTTTTGTTTCCGAGGCCGGGTGAGCCGGGCCAGTTTCAAACTTAAATTTTCGTGATCATGGAAAGAGCCATCGAAGAGTATCGCGTCGCCGCAGAGCCCTACTACCTGGCCGTCGCGCGCGAAGTGGAGTTGTTCGAGGCGGCCTACGCCGCGCGCCTGCCCGTCATGCTCAAAGGCCCGACGGGGAGCGGCAAGACGCGCTTCGTCGAGCACATGGCGTGGCGGCTGGAGCGCCCGCTGATTACGGTCGCGTGCCACGAGGACTTGTCCGCGACGGACCTCGTCGGCCGCTTCCTCCTCGAAGGCGACGAGACGGTCTGGCACGACGGCCCTTTGACGCGCGCCGTCCGCAACGGCGCGCTCTGTTACCTGGACGAAGTCGTCGAGGCGCGCAAGGACACTATCGTCATCATCCACCCGCTGACGGACGACCGCCGCCGCCTGCCCATCGAGAAGCGCGGCACGGTGCTCGACGCCCCCGATGATTTCATGCTGGTGGTCTCTTACAACCCCGGCTACCAATCGATTCTCAAGGACCTGAAGCAGTCAACGCGCCAACGCTTCGTCGCGCTCGAATTCGACTACCCGCCGCCCGAGATGGAGGCCGAGATCGTCGCGCGCGAGGGCGGCGTGGACGAGGCGACGGCTCGCGACCTCGTCCTTATCGGCCAGAAGGTCCGCAACCTCCGCGGCCACGGCCTCGAAGAAGGCGTCTCGACGCGCCTCCTGATTTACGCCGCCCAGATGATCGCCCGCGGCATCCCCGCGGTCGCCGCCTCCGAGGTCGCACTCTGCTCGCCCATCACGGACGACCGCGAACTGCAACGCAGCATCCGCGAGATCGTGACGACGGTAATCTGAATGATGACATCAACTGTCTTCACTAACTGCGCCGCATGTAAAATATCTTCATGAGCAAGGACGAAAAACTCTTGCTTCAGATACTCTGCGGCAACGCCGACGCAAATATTTCGCGGGGCAGTCATCATCTGTTCAGGAAGCAGGGAGTGGAGGAAAGATCAACCTCCAGCGTGAGGGAAACAAAGCAAAAGTTTATTAAGTGCGTCAGGTGCGCGCCGTTATATTAAAATATAAATTAGGAGGCGCTGATTACTGCACAAATACGAGCTTATTATTTATTGGAGCAATGAAGACCAAGTGTTCGTCGCCGAAGTGCCTGAGCTGCCCGGTTGTATGGCTCACGGCGACACGCAGCAAGCTGCCCTCACCAACGCGAACGAAGCAATCCAACTCTGGATTGAGACGGCGGAAGAATTCGGTGATCCTGTGCCAGAACCGAAAGGCCAGCGTTTAATGTTGGCCTAGAGGGTAAAGACAGACGTGAAATCTGTTCTGACAAAAGTTACCCCGACACCCACTAACACCTTTACTGGAAGCTGGGCGTGGCTTTTTCCTGTAACTTACCTGGCGCACATCGCGGAGGAGTACTGGGGCGGCTTCCCCGCGTGGATCGCTCGGTTCTGGGGCGTCGAAAGCTCAAGCGCGAATTTCCTGGCGTGGAACGGCGGGGCGCTGGCGATGATGTGCGTCGGCGTCGTGCTGGTGCTCGTGACGAAGTCCTATCGCTGGCTGCTGGTGAGTTTTGGCACGACCGTCTTGATTAACGGCTTCGTGCACACGCTCGCGAGCGTCGCGACGTGGTCATATTCGCCGGGCCTCGTCTCTGGGCTTCTGTTCTTTATACCGCTCGGCCTGTTCACGCTCCGGCGCGCGAGAAGGAGCGTGAACGCGCGGACGATGCGCGCGGGCTTAATCGTCGGCGTCCTGATGCACGTCGGCGTCGTGCTGCTCGCCTTCGGTTTCGCCAGACTCGCCGCCTGAGAGACACTCCATGCTCATAGCCGTCCTCTCGATTCTGGCCTTCGCCTCCGCGGTCCTAGCCATCCTCTCCGCTTACCAGAAGCGCAGGCTGACGCATTACCTCTTCAAGCCGCTGACTGTCGTCCTCATCGTGCTCATCGCGCTTCAGTCGAAGCATCCGGCTTCTCCTTTTTACAGGCAGGCGATCATCGCCGGACTCGTCTTCTCGCTCGCGGGCGACATTTTCCTGATGCTGCCGGGGGACCGCTTCGTCCCAGGGCTGGTCAGCTTCCTCTTCGCGCACGTCTTCTACGTCGCGGCTTTCACTTACGAGAGCGGGGGCGCGCTCTCCTTCTGGACGCTAGTCCCTTTCCTGCTCTACGGCTGCCTGATGCTGCGCGTGCTCTGGCCGCACCTGGGGAAGATGAAGCTGCCCGTCTTGATTTACATGGCGGCGATTCTCGCGATGGGATGGACGGCCGCGGGGCGCAGGCTCCTGACCGAACAGCGTGGGAGCCTCCTGGCCTTCCTCGGCGCACTCCTCTTCATCGCGTCCGACTCCGCGCTCGCCCTCGACAAATTCCGCGGCCGCTTCCGCAGCGCGCAACTCCTCATCCTCTCCACCTACTTCGCGGCCCAATGGCTGATTGCCCTTTCGACCTGAATTTTCTAAGCTTCAAGAGACAGAACCACTCAACCCCTGAGCGTCTTTGCGCCTCCAGCGTGAGAAAACCTGTTTCACGCTGGAGGCGCAACAAAAGAAAGACGGAAGCCGCAAAGGCTTGAGTGGAATTTTTGAGTTGCTCATTAAGTGATGAACGAAGAAAAGACTGAGGAGGCCGCGCCGTTCGAGGGCGAGTTCCAGGAGCGTTTGCGCTCGGTCAAGAGCGTGACGGAGCGGCGCACGATTGCGGGGCTGGCGCGCGAGTTGGGCTCGCTGCCGGTGGACGCCGCGCGCGCCGCGTTGGAGACGAGCGCCACGATTGCGGGCGTCAGCTTGCGCGCGAGCATAGAATTCCTGCGGGCCGCGCCGCGCGCCGCGCGCGTCATAGAGGCCGCGGACCTGCGCGCCTGGGGCGAGATGGGCAGGCGACTCGCGATGGGCGACGTGGAGACGGCCATCAGCTTCTTCAGCGCGGGCGTGGAAGAACTCGCAAAGGTTCCGCCGCCGGCACGCCCGCTCGTCTTCCAGGTCTGCTCGCGCCAGCTGACGCTCTCCAGCGCCGTCGCGCTCGAAACTTTCAGGGGCGCGCCGCTGCTCTCGGCTTACGTCACGGACGCGGAACTCCTGCGCATGCTCTTTGAGGTCGGGGCGGAGATTTCCAAGCGTTCCGCGCGCCACAGCGCCGACTTCCTCAAGACCACGCCGAGGGTCGCACGCCGCGCGCGCGATTTTGGCCCAAACGAGGCCGAGCGCATCTTCCGCGCCGCGACCCTGCTGGCGTCCGCCTTCGCCGCGCGCGCGGGCGGCATCGCGGCGGACGCCTTCGCCGCGCTCCCCGCGGCGCTGGCGGGACTGAAGCCGGAGGCCGCGCTCCAACTGATGCGCCGCGCGGGCGAGTTTCTTGAGCGCGGCGGTGGGGCCGCCCTGCATGTGCTCGTTGCCGGCGGCGAGACCCTGCGGCAGCTCCCCGAAGCCTTCGACGCCTGGATTGGCCTCCTCTGGGCCGTCGCCGAACACGGCAACGCCAACCTGATTGCCTTCGTCCGCTCCGGCCCCTCCTTCTTCCAGAGCCTCGCGGGCGACACCGAACGCGCGCGCGCCGCGGAACTGGCCCAGCGCGTCATAGGCGTCGCGTGCGAGGTCGCGCGCCTCGACGGCGAATCCGCGCTTGCCTGCTTCCGCTCAAGCCCGCAGGCGCTGAGGACCGTCTCCATCGAGCAGTTCGAGCAGTGGGCGCGCGAGGGGCTCTCCGCGGAGAAGTCGGACCAGCGCGCGCGCCGCAGCTACTTCGCGCTCGAAACGCGGCGCAGCAACGACGCGCTGCACACGGGGGGCTCCGGCCTCGCGCTCGAAAAGATTCAGCACCTCCTCTGCCTCTACATCGAAGCTCTCACGGGCCGCGCCGTGGAGATCGCGCCGCTCGCGGCCGTCCCCGCGGAGGCGCGCATCAACGACGGCCGGACCATCCACCTGCCCTCGCACGTCGCCGAGTTCGACGACGAGCAGTTGGACTTCCGCCTCTACAAAGTCCTCGCCGCGCACGCCGCCGGCCAGATTGAGTTCGGCACGCACGAGCGCGACTCTTCGGACCTGCGCGCCGCCTACAGCTCAATCGCCGAAGCCTACTCGGAAGAGGACGCGGACGCGCGCGACGCCTTCGCCCTCGACGGCTACATCAACGAACCGGGGAAAGGTGAGCGCGCGCTCCCGCCCGAAGAGCAGGCAAGACTCGCGGCGGCCGAGCGCCGCCTGCCGCCGCCCGACTCAGACTATCGCGCCGTGCTCTCGCTCTTCCCGCAGCGCGGATTGGCACACAAAATTTTTGGCACACTTGAGAACGGGCGTATTGACCGGCGGCTCCGCCGCGCCTACCGCGGCCTCGCGCGCGACCTCGACCTGATTCGAGCGCACCTGCGCGCCAATCGCCCGCGCGTCATAGACCTCCCCGTCACGCTCGTCCCCTTCGAGCTGCTCTTCCAGATCGCGCTCTGCGGCGGCGCGCTCGACGACGCGCGCCAGTTCTACGGCCAGATCGTCTCCGAACTCGAAGGCATCGTCGCCGACTATCTGGCGGGCGCGCGCGTCACTGTCGCCGACACGTTGATGGCGACCAGCCGCGTCTACTCGCTCTTCCAATCAATCGCGCCGGACCAGAGCCAGCAGCAGGCCGAGACGACGCCCGAAGAGGCCGAGACGGAGGAAGAGGCCGGCATGTCCTCCGAGACGCGCGAGCCGCGGGACGCGCCCGACAAGCAGGCGCGGCAGCAGGACGCGCGCGACCTCTTCAACGCCTGGAACAGCCTTGAGCCCGAGGGCGAGCCCGACGATCTGGACGGGGCCGGGTCCTGGACGAAGGGGGAGGTGCCCGAGCAGGGCTTGGAAGAGGGCGAGGTCGCCTTCAACTACGACGAGTGGGACAGGGAATTGACGGACCACCGTACGGGCTGGTGCCGCGTCATCGAAAAGAGAGTCCGCGCGGGCAGCCGCGCCTTCGTCGAGCAGACGCGCGAGCGGCACAGGGGCGTCATCTCTTCGATTCGCCACCAGTTTCAGTTGATGCGGCCCGAGGATTTGACGCGCGTCGCGAACGAGCTGGACGGTGAAGACTACGACCTGAACGCCGTGATCGACTACGTTATAGACCGCCGCGCCGCCGGCCACCAATCGGAGCGCATCTACACGAAGCGTCTCAGGCGGCGGCGCGACGTGGCCGTCTCGTTTCTTTTGGACCAGTCCTCCTCGACGGCGCGCACCATCGGCCGCCACCCCCTACAGCCCTACACGCACCCCGGCCGCCGCATCATCGAGATCGAGAAAGAGGGCCTCGTCCTGATGAGCGAGGCGCTCGAAGCCGTCGGCGACGTTTACTCGATCAACGGCTTCACGTCCGAGGGCCGGCGCAACGTCAAGTTTTACGTCGTCAAAGATTTCGGTGAGCGTTACACGGAAGAGGTCGAGCGAAGAATCGGCGGCATCACCTACCAGAACAACACCAGATTAGGCGCGGCCATCCGCCACGCCGCCGCGCGCCTCAGTTTGCAGGAAGCGCGCACGCGCCTCCTGATAGTCCTCTCCGACGGACGCCCCTACGACCACGACTACGGCGACGCCCGCTACGCCCGCGAAGACACGCGCGAAGCCCTCCGCCAGGCCAAGCAACAGGGCATCACCCCCTTCTGCATCACCATCGACCGCGAGTCCGAAACAGAACTCCGCGACCTCTACGGCGACATCGGCTACACCATCATCGACGACGTGCTCACCTTGCCCGAGCGCCTGCCTGGCATATATAGAAGGCTGACGACCTGACTCCGCCGCCCGTGTTACAATCAGCGCGCAGCAGTCTTTCGGCGGATTGCGAGGGTGGCTATGAGTAAAGAATACATCGCACAGTACGAGGGAACTTATCGCGTCGCCGGGACGCGCGTCTCGCTGGACTCAGTGGTCTACGCCTTCCGCCGTGGCGCTTCGCCTGAGAGCATCCAGCGTTCATTCCCTTCGCTAACGCTGGAACAAATATACGGCGCAATAACTTTCTACCTCGCCAATCAGGAAGAGATAGACCAGTATCTTCTGGCCCGAGAGGCCGAGCACGAGAAGCTGCGCGCGGCCTCACGCGCGGCGCACCCGGAGCTTTATGAGAAGTTGGAGCGTGCGCGTAAGGAATCGCTGACCCCTCGCTCATAAAAGTTCGTTTCCAAGCAGACGCTGACCTTAACGAGGACATCGTCGCAGGCGTCATCACCAGCCGCACGATAATGGATATTCCGAGAACACTAAGAGACCGTTTACGCGCCGACAAAGTGATTCCTTTCGTCGGCGCAGGCGTTTCCATGTCGGTCTTGGATCGAGAGACTGACGAACGGCTGTTTCCCAGTTGGCGAGAATTACTCGAACGTGCAGCGAACCGTTTGGAAGAAGAGAACAAGACTCCTTATGCGAGGGCAGTGCGCTCTCTCCTGGATTTAGATAAGCCGGATTACTTAGACGCCGCACGTCGTGCGCGCGAAGGCTTGGGGGAAGCCATCTGGTATGACTTCCTGGGAGGGCAATTCGACCATCAGCGCGAGCGCGCAAAGGCCGAGAGTCTAAAGCTGGCGCGGGCAGTTTGGAATTTAAAAAGTTATTTAGTTATCACGACCAACTACGATGACGTACTGCATTGGGCCTTGCCTCCCAACGTCCGTCCAGAGGTTTGGGACACGGAAGCCCCTGCTGAGATGGCGGCCTATTTACGCGGCGGTGCGAACCGCCCCGTGATCTGGCATCTACACGGACATATCCACAACAAGTCAAAGATAATTCTGACCCGTGACGGCTATAGTCATCTTTATCCAGAGGCGGAGGAAAACAAATCCATAGCTTATTACCAAGCGGCGCTTCAAACTTTGCATAGTCTGTTAGCCTCCCACACATTCTTATTCATCGGCTTTAGTCTTGACGATGCCTATTTCGGCATGCAGATGGAAGGCATCAGCAGTATCTATCAAGGCGCGACTGGGCCGCATTACGTTCTGGCGCGGAAAGCTGACATCGCGCGCGGCTTGCCCTTTAACGATATAGTCCAACCTATACCCTTCGAGCGTTTCGGCGAGCCGCTGCTGGAACTTGTGCAAGAGTTAGGCGCAATCGCTGGTAGTAGAGGCACGGATGAACCGCCGCCGCAACGCACGGCAGACTATAACCCGCACAATTCTTACTTCTCCGTTCCCTTCCGCCCGAAGGGGAATCAGGTGATTGGGAGAGAGAAGGCGCTTCAAGACGTGCGTACCCAACTGATGGAAGGGCGCAGCACGGCCATAGGGCAGGCGGCCGCTTTTCAGGGGTTGGGCGGTCTGGGCAAGACGCAGTTAGCGGTGGAATACGCACACCGTTATAAAGACACATACCCCAACGGAGTAATCTGGCTCAACGCCGACCAGGACATTGACGCCCAGCTAACAGACCTGGCCGAGAAAGCTCGCTGGATTGCCCCCGAGTCCGAACATAAATACAAGCTTCAGATTGCGCTCCACAGGTTACGGACTTCCTCAGACTGCTTAATCATCTTTGATAATTTGGAAGACCCGCAGACGATTGCGAACTACCTGCCGGAGCCGACGGCCAGCCCTCACATTCTCGTCACAAGCCGCACAGATCAACCGGACTTCAACCCAATCCCCCTTGACCCTCTGGACGACACGCTGTCATTCGATTTACTGCTCCAGGAAGCCGGACGGGAACCCATCGGAGAGGAAGAAGAGAAGGCCGCACGCGAAATAGCCCGGACGCTGGGCGGACTACCTTTAGCGTTAGAGCTTGCGGGCGCGTACCTTCGCCACCGCCAGATAAGCTGGCAGCAATATAAAGACCTTTTGGCCCTGAACCTGAGGGCCGCATTGCCGGGCAAGTTGGGCAGCTTTACCAGACACGAAGCCGACCTCTATAGGACGCTGAAGATTAACGAGGAAGTCTTCAAAGAGGATGCCAAGCTTAAAGAGATTTTAGATTTACTCACCTGGAGCGGGTCATCCCCAATGGGCCTGTCTTTAATGTGTGCGCTACTCAATATAGCCGACCCCGTCGAACTAACTAATGCACTTGGCTTAGGCAAGACCTTGCGCCTACTACAGCAGCCGTCCGACGCCGATGGTTATTCTATACACCGGTTAGTGGGAGAGGTACGACGCGAAGAAATACCACTTCAGGACCGTCAGGATTGGGTGAACACGATTTGTCAGCGGATTGGCGATTGGTTTGACGAGCGCAGAGAACATTACATTGAATTACCACGCTTTGAGGCCGAAATTGACCACCTGCAAGCCTGGCAAGAGAATGCCAGCCGTCATGCTCCGAATCACTCTAGTCGCCTAATCTGGTTGCAAGCCTACCCGTCCTACCATCGAGGAAATTACCTTGAGACAAAAGAATGGGTCCAAAAAGCCCTCGAATTGGTAAGGCAAGGTGATAATAGTGATAGGGCATTAGAAGCTCATTTATTTAATGACCTCGGCGTTTGTTACGGTAATCTGGGTGACTATAAACGCTGTCTGAAATATGCAGAGAAGGCGCTAAGCATCCGGTTAGAGTTGTTCGGCGAGCGCCACCCGGATACTGCACAGTCGCTAAATAATGTTGGAGGTATTTATGGAGAGTTGGGTGACTATAAACGCAATCTGGAATATACAGAGAAGGCGCTAAACATTCGACTAGAATTGTTCGGCGAGCGCCACCCGGACACCGCGCAGTCGTTAAGTAGTGTTGGAAATACTTATGGAACTCTTGGGGATTATAAACGCAACCTAGAATATGTAGAGAAGGCGCTGAGCATCCGGCTGGAGTTGTTCGGCGAGCGCCATCCGGACACCGCGCAGTCGTTCAGTGACATTGGGTCAGCGTTTAGTGATCTGGGCGACTATAAACGCAACCTTGAATATGCAGAGAAGGCGCTGAGCGTCCGGCTGGAGTTGTTCGGCAAGCGCCACCCGAACACCGCGCGGTCGCTTAATAATGTCGGAGCTGCCTATGGTAATCTCGGCGACCACAAACGCAACCTAGAATATGCAGAGAAGTCACTGAGCATCCGGCTGGAATTGTTCGGCGAGCGCCACCCGGACACCGCATGGTCATTCGATAATGTCGGAGGTGCCTATAGCAATCTGGGCGACCACAAACGCGATCTGGAATATTCAGAGAAGGCGCTGAGCATCCGGCTGGAATTGTTCGGCGAGCGCCACCCGGACACCGCACAGTCGCTGGATAACGTTGGCACAGCTTATGGTAATCTTGGCGATTACAAGCGCAACCTGGAATATATTGAAAGAGCAGTTAAGCTGCGTAGAGATGTTTTAGGGGATATGCATCCTGAGACTGTTTCCTCTGTACGTAAACTCGTAAATCTTCTTACTAATTTAAATCGTCGTCCCGAGGCATTCCGACTGTTAGAGGAGTTTCTCCCACGGTTACCTAAAGATCACATTCATTATGATGGCCTTAAAAGGCTTGAGCAAAGACTCCTCGCCGAACCTATTCGTCCAGGTTTTCGGCAACCTTCGAGTAAATCACAGGGACAAAAAAGAAAGAAGAAGAAGAAACGCCGGTGAAATTAAGCGCGTGGACGTTTTCGATTGGGTCCGTGCTGATTAGTTCTTGACAGGTGTAACGTGTCGGACATAAAGTTCGGCCGTTCTTCACGCAAAGGGTTCGCACTCCTCGCTTTTTATGTTCCCGCTGACGGGTGATAAGCTCTCGTCGGCCTCACGACCAAGACACAAGAGAAAAACGAAGCTCAAGCCGGATGGTGCGACGGTGAAAGTCTCTGTCACAGCGCGTGAGTTGTCTGAGGCGCGGCGAAAGATGGCTTGCGCAGGGCGACAGTTGACTTGCGCGGGGCGAGAGGCGGCTTGCGCAGGCGTACAGATGACTTGCGCAGCGGTACAGATGGCTTGCGCGCGGGAAGAGATGGCTGCGCGGCGTCAAACTTGATTCGCGCGGCGGTAAAGTTCACGCGCGCGGCGGTAAACACGGCGCGCGCGGCGCTGAACTCGACTTGCGCAGCGTGTCAGACGACTCGCGCAGGGTGTCAGAAGGCTCGCGCGGCGTGGGAGGCGGCTCGCGCGGGGTTGAAAGAAGGCGAATCGCAGCAATAGGCGGCGAGTCGCAGCAATCAGAGGGGGCGCGCGGGCGTTTCCCCGGTCCAATTCTCACGGAAGCTACCCGGCTTCCCTTTCCAAAGAAAGGAATCTCACCATGAGAGACACTCAAACACGTAACCTTGAGACGTTAGGGCGCGTGCGCGACTTCGGCGAGTCGCACACTTCCTCGTTCCCCATCGGGAGCCTCGCCACGCAGAAATTTCAGGCCATCGCCGCGGTGATTGAAGAGGTGGAGGCCCACGGCATGGCCCAGTCCGGCGGCAAGGGCGCGGCGCAGGCTGGCACGAGCGCCAAGCGCGCCGCGCGCGAAGACCTGCGGGAGAAGATGGTCGCCATGAGGGAGACCGCACTGGCGATGGAAGAGATCACACCCGGCGTCTCCGTCAACTTCCGCGTCCCGCGCACCAATGGCGATCAGGCTCTGATTAGCGCGGCGCGCGCCTTCGTCGAGGCGGCCACGCCGCTCAAGAACGAATTTTTGCAGCGCGAGTTGCCCGCGACCTTTCTCGAAGACCTGGCGGCGGCCGTCACGCGGTTCGAGAACGCACTCAACGAGAAGAACACCAACACGGAAAAGCGCATCGCCGCGACCGCCGCCATCAGCAGCAGTCTTGAGCGCGGAATGAGGCTGGTGCGCGAGCTGGACCCGATAATCAGGAATAAGTTTCGCGGCGACGCGGCGGCACTCGCCGCCTGGGCCAGCGCCAGTCACGTCGCACGCCCGCCGAAGAGACGTGCTCCTCAGACCACGCCCGCGACACCGCCGCAATAAGCAGTAGTGGTCCAGTCAGTTCAGGGTTCAGGCTAAAGCCCTGCCGCCTGTCACCGGCAACTAATCGGCACTCTAAGGCTTGAACTCTGAACTTAACCACTACCCGACAAGCAGGATTTTTGACTTTTCCGAACCCAGGCCCCAGACTCGTGCGTGTCATGTACGACTGCATAGTCATCGGGGCTGGGCCTGCGGGGCTCTCCGCTGCTCTGTTCCTCGCGCGCTACCGCCGCCGCGTCCTCACCTTTCATAACAGCAGCCCGCGCAACCTCTACTCGCACGGCGTCCACGGCTTTCTGGGCCACCACGGAATCATGCCCGAGCAACTGCTCGCGCGCGGGCGCGACGAGGTCACAATGCACGGCGGGCTGATCGTCGAGGGCTGCGTGACGAAAGTCGAGAAGCTGGGCGAAGAGCATTTCCGCGTCAGCACGGGTGACGACGACAGGAACACCGATGACAGGAATGCTCTCGCTGCCGTCCAGTCGTTCGAGGCGCGGCGCATCCTGCTTGCGACGGGCCTGCGCGATCTGACGCCGGACTGCCCAGGCTTCGCAGACTTCTACGGCGTGACCGTGCACCACTGCCCGGACTGCGACGGCTACGAGGTCTCGGACAAGCGTGTCGCCGTGCTGAGCGCGGGCGAAAAGGGCGTGGGCTTCACGCTCGGCCTGCTGACGTGGACGGACAAGCTCGTGCTGCTGACGGATGGCGACGCGGAGGGCATCAGCGAAGAGCACCGCGCCAGGCTCGCGCGCTTCGGCATTCCCGTCAGAGAAGAGCGCGTCACGGGCCTCGAAGGCGACCCCGAGAAGAAGCTACTGGAGCGCGTTCTCTTCGAGGGCGGAGAGGCGCTCGCATGCGACGCGCTCTTTTTCAACCTGGGGACGGAGATGGCGGGCCGGCTGCACGAGACGCTCGGCTGCGGGCTGGACCCTGAGTGCGGGCTCGTGGCGGTTGACGACGAGCAGCAGACGAGCGTGCGCGGCGTTTACGCGGCGGGCGACATCACGCCGCACTCCCAACTGGCCGTCGTCGCCGCCGCCGAGGGCGCGATGGCCGCCATACAAATACACAAATCGCTCACCCCGGAAGAGCGCAGAGTCTAACCCGCGAACAAAGAATCGAACACCTCGCCATGCCTTGTCACGCCCGAGCTTTACCTCATCGTCACGGAGACGAGGAGAGGCACTTGAGCGTCGCTTCAAAAGTCAACAGAGTTAGCGGCTCAATTCCTTTGCGACTTTGCGCCTTTGCGTGAAATTTATCCTCACGCAAAGGCGCAAAGGCGCAAAGGAGAACGCAGGTTGCTCGCGTGCCTAAGTTGAGCGAAGCATGAGCGTACGGTATGATGGCTTTCAAAGTTGACAGCGGAGGGTTGGCAGAACGGCTATTGCACCAGTCTTGAAAACTGGCGCCCGAAAGGGCTTGGGGGTTCGAGTCCCTCACCCTCCGCCACATTTTTAAGTCTTAATTTCAGAGTCCAGTGTCCCCCGCGATTTCGGCTTGCGGACACTGGACTCTTAACTTTGAGCAGGTGTTGTAAAGATTATGGTCGGAGCAATCATTCGGAAGCCGCTTTTAATCCTCTCGCTCTTGCAGAATGGTGAGAACGTGTTGCAGCGCGCCTGGCGCTACATCAACCACAAGTTCACTATCGGCAACTTCGAGATTTCGCTGGCGAGCGTCGTCATCGGCGTCGCCGTCTTCGTCGTCGCCATCATCATCTCGCGCTCCATCCGCTCGTTCATGGAGCGAAGGATGGCGGCGCGCGCCAACCTCGACCCAGGGATTCAGTACACGGTCCTGCGGCTGGTTCACTACCTCGTCATCACGCTCGGCGTCCTCTTCGGCCTGAAGACCGCCTTCAGCCTGGACCTGACGACGCTCGCCGTCGTCTTCACCGCGCTCTCGGTCGGGATAGGCTTCGGCTTGCAGTTCATCGCGGGCGACCTCGCCTCCGGCTTCATCCTCCTCTTCGAGCGCCCCGTGCGCGTCGGCGACTTCATCACCATCACCGGCCCCGACAGCAAGATCACCGAAGGGCGCGTGCAGAGCATCAACCTGCGCACGACGATTGTGATGACCAACGACCACATCGCGGCCATCGTGCCCAACTCGAAGCTCGTCAACGAGAACTTAATCAACTGGTCTTACGGCGAGCGCCGCTCGCGCATCTCCATCCCCGTCGGGGTGGCCTACGACTCGGACGTGGACCTGGTGACGGCGACACTGCTCAGCGCGGCCGAGGGCGTCGAGCACGTGCTGGAGGAGCCGAAGCCGAGCGTGCAGTTCCTGAACTTCGGTGACTACTCGCTCAACTTCCGCCTGCTCGTCTGGACGACCCGCCCGCGCCGCCATCCTTCGATCAAGAGCGACATCAACTACCGCATCCACCGCCTCTTCAAGGAGGCGAAGATAGAGATTCCCTTCCCGCAGCAAGACCTCAACCTGCGCGGCGGCGCGTTTCAGCTCGTGCCCCCCGGCGACGACCTCGGCCCCGAAGAGGCCGCGCCGGAGGAGCAGAGGCAGCCCGAGCCCGCGCGCGGGCGTTAAGAAATCGTCGTCCTTTACGGCCTGGGCCAGAATGCCGGGCGGCCGCGCGCTCCCCGCCTAGCGCCCGCCTCTCCCCCCGCGGCTTCTATTCGGCACCGCACACTTACTCACGGGCGTGGTCGTGTTGGCGACGCACTTCTTCAACCTGCTGACGGACGCCAGGCCGAGGCGCGATTGCAGTTCGCTGAAAGGGAACCACACGCTCTCGTCGTCAACCCGGCAGTCGGCTATGTTTTTGTTCGTGCACACGTCGATGGCGTAAACGGGGTGTATCTCCCAGACGGACAGCCGCGGCAAGTCTCCCTGGCTCTGCCCGTTCTTGCACGCGATGTGGCTGCCGTCGAAGAAGAGCTGCCCTTTCATTCTCACAGGGTGCCTCGCCAGGTGACTCCTGTAAGAAAGCGAGTCGAACCTCTCCCAGGCGGGCGGGCGATAGTGCGGGATGATCTCGGCCGTGACGTTGTTGCACTTCTTCGTGCTCCCCTGCACGGTGTTCAGCTCGACGTGGATGTCGTTGAAGGCGCAGCCGAGCAGGTTACACTGCACGCTCTCGCCGCTGCCGGTGGTCAGAGGTTTTTTCTTGTCAACGTTGGAGTGGTTGGCGCTGATCACGTAGGCGACGTAGACGACCACGTCGCCCTCGCCGAGTTTGGTCCCGCCGTCGAGCGTGATGATATCCTTCAGGGCCGCGCGGCTCTCCGGCGGGGTCCTGGGGATAATCCCAGGCACGCCCTCGACGGCCGCTTGCAGAGCCGCGAACGTCTCGTCCGTAACCGGGACGATTCGGTCCGTCGGCGCGCAAAAGTTGTTCTTGACCTTGTTCTGGATGACGTTCGCGCGCGTTTTCGGGCAGCCGCCGTTGTCGCACTTGAAATCAATCGTCCGCGGGCTGTTGTCGAACCCGCCGAGTTGCAGCGGCAGAGGGTTGGGGTCACATTTTTTGAAGACCTGCGCCTCGGCCGCGAGAGTGGCGAGCGCGAAGGCCGCCGCGAGAAGTAAGAGCGAGGAGGGACGAAACGTTGAGAGTTTCATGGGTAGCTCCTTTCAATTTGGCGCGCATACTACTTCCGACTCCCGCAAATGACAAGACCTATTTTTCCACGCCGCTTGCAGAAAACATCTGGCGGAGGTTAGGCTAAGGCTGCTTGACTGAGTGGCTGTTCATTCAGCGCCCCTCGTGACTTTCAAAGAATAGGTTTCCCAGAGCACCCGAGATGAGTTCAGCGCGTTCCCTGTCTTCAATCCGCCCGCCGGTCGCCGACAAGCGCGAGGCCATCCTGCGCGCCGCCACGCAGGTCTTCGCCCGTAACGGCTACTTCAACTCGAAGGTCGCCGACATCGCGCGCGCCGCGGGCGTCGCGGACGGCACGGTCTACCTCTACTTCAAGAGCAAGGAAGAGATTCTGCACTCGGTCTTCGACCGGAGCGTGGGCGACGCCATCTCTGAGGGCCGGCGGCAGATCAGCTCGCTCGCGGACCCGCGCGAGAAGCTGCGCCGGATAGCGCACCTGCACCTCGAACGCCTCGGCGCTGACCGCGACCTCGCGGTCGTCTTCCAGGTCGAGCTGCGCAGCTCCACCAAGTTCATGGAAGAGTTCTCGGCCGCGGGCGTGGCCGAGTACCTGGGCCTGATTCGCATGGCGATTGAAGAGGGCCAGCGCGCGGGCGTCTTCCGCCGCGAGTTGAATGCGAATGTCGCCGCCAAGGTCCTCTTCGGCGCGCTCGACGAGATGGCGACCAACTGGATTTTGTCAAAGCGCCGCTACAAGCTCGCGCCCATGGCCGACGAAGTGCTGGACATCTTCCTCAACGGCGTGAGCCACCAATGATGATGAAAGCGACGACCCCCACGGCAGAGAACCCCCGCGACGTGCTGAGCGCCGCGCGCGTGCCGCTGCGCGCGGACGAGCCCGCTACGCTCGTGGAGATGTTCGAGCGCACGGTGCGCCTGCGCCCGAAGCCTGACGCGCTCAACTACAAGCGGGACGGCGCGTGGCAGAGCCTCTCGTCCGAGGAGATGCTCGCGCGGGCGCGCGCCGTCGCGCTCGGCCTCTACTCTCTGGGCCTGGGCCGCGGCGACCGCGTCGGCCTGCTCTCGGAGAACTGCCCCGCCTGGACGATCGCCGACGCCGGCTGCCTCTTCAGCGGCGCGATTGACGTGCCCGTCTACCCGACGCTGACGCCCCCGCAGGTCGCCTACATCCTCAAAGACTCCGGCGCGCGCGTCCTCTTCGTGCAGAATTGGGCCAAGTACGAGCAGGTGCGTGAGGCGCTCGCCGGCTGCCCCGCGCTTGAGCACATCGTTTTCTTCGACGCGGGCGGCGCGGCGGACGAGTCCGCCCTGACGCTCGCCAAACTGGAAGAGCGCGGGCGCGAGTTCGGAAACGAGAGGCCGGAGTTGGCCCAGGAGATGGGCCGCGCGGTCCGCCCCGACGACCTGGCAACGATCATCTACACTTCGGGGACGACGGGCGAGCCGAAGGGCGTCATGCTGACGCACTCGAACATCACGTCGAACGTGATTGACTGCTCGGACCACCTGGAGTTCGGCAGCACCGATGTCGTGCTCTCTGTGCTCCCGCTCTCGCACGTCTACGAGCGCACGGGCATGTACATGTACATCCACCACGGCATGAGCGTCTACTACGCGGAGTCGCTGGAGAAGGTCGGCGACAATCTGCGCGAGGTGCGCCCGACGGTGGTGCTCTGCGTGCCGCGCCTTCTGGAGAAGATTTACGCGCGCGTTAAGGACCGCGCGGCGGAGGCGGGCCGCGCCAAGTACTCGATGCTGATGTGGGCCATTTCCGTCGGCAAGCTCTACGCGCAGCACGTCTCGAACCGCCGGAGGGTCCCGCCCGTCCTCGCGCTCAAGCACAGACTCGCCGACCGCCTGGTCTTCGGCAAGTGGCGCGCGGCGATGGGCGGCCGCATACGCGTGATGGCCTCGGGCGGCGCGGCCCTCTCCGAGGAGATTGCCCTCATCTACAACGGCGCGGGGCTGCCCGTGGTCCAGGGCTACGGCCTGACCGAGACCTCGCCCGTCATCTCGGCCGGGATGCTCGAAGACAACCGCGTCGGCACCGTCGGCCGCCCCATCCGAAACGTCGAGGTGAGAATCGCATCGGACGGCGAGATAGAGGTGCGCGGGCCGAACGTGATGCGCGGCTACTACAACAAGCCGAAGGAGACGGCCGAGGTCTTCACCGCAGACGGCTGGTTCAGGACGGGCGACATGGGGACGCTGGACGCGGACGGGTTCTTGCGCATCACCGACCGCAAGAAGGAGTTGTTCAAGACTTCCGGCGGCAAGTACGTCGCGCCGCAGCCCATCGAGCAGCTGATTAAGGGCTCGCGCTTCGTCAACCAGGTCGTGCTCATCGGCAACGGGCGCAAGTTCCCGGCCGCGCTGATCGTGCCCGACTGGGAGCAGTTGCGCTCCTACGCCGAGCTGAAGGGGATAGAGGCGCGCACGCCCGCGGAGTTCTGCAAGCACCCGCGCGTCGTCAACCTCTTCGAGCGCCAGGTCGCGGCGCTGACGCCCGATTTGGCACAGTTCGAGCGCGTCAAGAAGATCGCGCTCCTTGAGAACGAGTTGACCATCGAGGGCGACGAGATGACGCCGACCCTCAAGGTCAAGCGCCGCGTCGTGGACGAGAAATACCGCGACGTGATCGACCGCCTCTACGCCGAAGCCGAAGGGCAAACTTCCTGACTTCACCCCCGATGAAAGACCGACCGCTCACGCTCGTCGTCAAAAGCGCGCGGCAGCAGGCGCGCGAGATTCGCTCGTTTGACCTGTTGCCCGAGGGGGCGTCGGGCGGGCACGGCATCGAGTTCGTCCCCGGCCAGGTGGCCGTCCTGCGCGCGGGCGGCGAGCAGGCTTACTTCGCCTTTGCAAGCGCGCCCGAGGACGAGGAGCTTGAGTTTCTGGTGAAGCGCGGCCGGGGCGCGGGCGGCCGCATCTACGAGCTGCAAGAGGGCGACCGGCTCGAACTCGTAGAGGTCGTCGGCCGCGGCTTCCCGCTGCGCGAGCAGAAGGGCAAGGACCTCGTGTTCGTCGCAATGGGGACGGGGGTCGCGCCCTTGCGCTCGGCGCTGCGCTGTGCCATTAAGCACGCGGACGAGTTCGGCCAACTGGTCGTGCTTTACGGGGCGCGCACGCCGGACTATTTCTGCTACGGCGACGAGGCCGAGGAGTGGGAGGCTGGCGGCGTGGAGCTGCGGCGCGTCGTCTCCAGGCCCGACGGCCACGACTGGTCCGGCCCGACCGGCTACGTGCAGTCGCTGCTGGACCACGTCCTGCCCGACTTGCCCTCGCCCGTCGCCCTCATCTGCGGCTCACGCGAGATGATCGGCCAGACGCGCGAGCGCCTACAGCAGATGGGCTTCGCGCCCGAAGAGATTTTGACCAACTACTGAGAAATGATGAATGCGGAATGCGGAATGATGAATTAAAAAGCAATCTGTTTTTAATTCATCATTCCGCATTCCGCATTCATCGTTAAACCTTGAGCCCGACCGAGCGCATCAATTCGAGCGCGTTGCTTCTTTGGACGACGCCGGGGCGCAGTAGGTAGTCGAAGGTCATCGTGCCTTCTTCGAGCCGGTCCTCGAAGTGTACGTTGTCGGCGCGCGGGGCGAGTTCGTCCGCGATGCGCGCGAGAGCCAGGTCGTGCGTCGTGACCAGGCCGACGGCCCCGCGCCCGATGAGGCCGCGCACGACGCCCTCGGCCCCTATCCGGCGGTCGTGCGAGTTCGTCCCGTGAAGTATCTCGTCGAGCAGGAAGAGCACGGGGAGCGGCCCGGCGGTCAGGTCCACTATCTGCCGCAGGCGCGTGATCTCAGCGTAGAAGCGCGAGGCCCCGGCCTGTAGCGAATCCTGTATGCGAATCGAGGCCCCGACCTGAAGCGGCGTGAGGCTCAGGCGGCGCGCGCGGACCGGCGCGCCCGCGAGCGCCAGCACAGTGTTGACCCCCAGCGTGCGCAGCAGCGTGCTCTTGCCGGACATGTTCGAGCCGCTGACGACGAGCACGCGCGGTTCGTCCGCGAGGCGCAGGTCCGTGCGCACGTTCCTTGATTCGGGAATCAGGGGGTGGCCCAATTCTTCGCCCTCGAAGCGCGCCGCGCCTTCCAACAGTTCGGGGAAAGGGTCGCGCGGGTGCTCGTAGGCGTAGCCGGCCAGGGAGCCGAGCGCCTCGAACTCTCCCACCGCGGCCAGCCAGCGCGACACGGCCGGGCCTGAGCTTTGACGCCAACTCTCTATGCGGAGGGCGAACTGCGTCTCCCAAAGTGAGATGAAGGCCAGCGGCGCGAAGATCATATTCCGCCGCGCGTCCAGCAGCTCGATCAGACGGTCGAGTTTACTAATCTGTTGTGACGGGGCCACGCCTTCGACATCGAGTGCCGCGCGCAGCTCCGTCAGCCGCGGACTCTCGAACCGCTCGCGCTCAAGCCGCGCGAGCACCCCGGACAGCAGCCGCAGGTCGCGCCCGGCCCTGCCGACGGCGCTGACCACCTGGCCCACACGTTCATGCAGGCGGAAACTGAACGCCCTCCCGGCGATGAGCGCGACGAGAAACGGAACCCACCCGAATCCGACGATGCCCAGCACGAGCGCGGCCGTCGAGAGCAGGGCCAGCGCCATCACGCTGACGCGAACGAAACGCGAGACGTGCCACTCCCTCGCGTCGGCCCACGCCGCGAGAGCGCGCGCGTCGTCGCCCGAGCGCACGCTGAAGCCTTCCAACGCCAGGTCTTCCCGCAAGTCGAGTTTGTGTCGAAGCTCCGCGACCGCAGCCTGCCGGCCGCGCACCACGTCCGGCCCCGCCGGGTGAAGCAGCCAGCCGGCAAGCGTCTCCTCGCCGACGCGCGTCCGCGCACGCGACAGCAGCTCGAAGAGCGAGCCCTTGCCGAACAGGTCCAAGTCGCCGGCATAAGGGTGCGCGCCGTCCGCGAACCTCTCGCCCGTCTCGCCCTTCCCGGCCCAATCCTCATCGAGCCTCGCCAGCCCCTGCTCGTAATACGCGGCCGCGCGCTCCGCCCTGCGCCGCGCGTGGGTAATGCGGTCCTGCACGTCGGCCAGGACGAGGAAGACAATCGCGGGAGCAATCAACCACCACCACGCGACCATGCCGCCGTAAGCGAGCCAGGCCAGCACGGCTCCTAAAGCAAGCAGGCCGATGCGCACCAGCCCGACCTTGCGAAAGCGTCGCACCTCGCGCGCCGCCTCCTCGACGCGCGCCCCGCGCCGCCGCGCGTACTCGGCTCCGGGCTCCGTCTCCTTCGTCTCCGTCAAATCGTCTGAACGCCCGTCCTCTGTCTCTCTCATCCACACAGCTTAAACCATGTAGGTTCGGGCATAAAGTGAGAATTCCCTCCATCTAGAATCAACGGCTTACCAGCGAGATTCGCTCATAAAGTGGAAAAGTATTCGTGCATTAAGTGCGAAAATCCCTCACTTTTCGTACATATATTGAAATTTCCAAAACACCTTCAAGAACGGCGGTCACTAGATACAATTTTGAGACATTCGCTTAATATCTCGGTTCCACAACTATCAATCAGCTCAAACACATCCGAGATTAATGTGCCTGGGCGTTGTTGAAGGTCATCAATAGAGCGCTTAGGCAGTAAAGGTAGGATAGTCGTGGCGAGTTCAGCACCCTCAGGACTTATATATTGTTTAAGAGTGTAATCCACATGAAGAGGGAGAAGACCAAAGATCGCAATCAAATGCTGTTCGCGGACTTGTATAGCTCTCTGAACATCAGGGTGTGAGGTGTTGGAGCAAAAATCATCAATGGTTGTTGGCCCGCTATAATCCCGTCTCCACCTCTCGTTCCAACTCACCTCCCGCGGAAAGCCAGCGCTAGCGAAGTGGAGCGCCGGTTCTTGAATCACCTTACGCAACGAAGGATAGGCAGGTGCCGAGTCCACACGGAACCTTTCAGCTCCTTTAGCCTTAGCTTTCATGTAAAGGCGCGCTGTTTCGGAGTGAATCTCATCGCCGCTCGCTGTGTACTCTCGCTGGTGCCCGCCCCACCCGAAGTAGTCGCTGAGTCGGTAGCCTGAGACTTTGTCATCTACGATGACATCACTATCTATGTTGGCAAATAACCCCTCGACCGCCTGATCTACTTCATTACAAAGTTCGATGTATTTGGGATAGGTTGTTTCAAAATCCGGTGGATAGGAAACGCATGCTTCGATCAACACATTGGGTCCGCTCGCTTGCGACGCTGACCGCATTGCTATGGCATACCCCTCGTTGTAGTAAGTGTCCGCGTCCGCTTGTAAGATGAGCACATCTTGATTCTTTAGACTCATGGATCGTGCAAGAGCCTGGGCCATCATGTTGCCGCAATGACGTGGAGGTACGTATCCACGTTCGGATTCATGCCCAATGATGACGCTGCGCTCCAGTGAGGCGTTTTTTACCCCTTCCGCAATACCAGCAGAATCATCTGTCGAGCCGTTATCAATTAAAAACAGCGTTACACCTCTTGGAGTTGAATCGACGCCCGTACCAAAACCGAGTGAGCGGCATGTACTCGCTAAGCTTTCTTGCTCATTCAAGTATGGCAGCACAATCGCTACATAAATATTGATTAAAGATTCTTTGATGTTGTATATCATGCTCGTGCGCCGCGTATAAAACACAATCAATTACTGCCGGGCCATGCTAAAAGTAGAATCTCAATCAAAGGAATACAACTGATAAATTGTAAAGCTGACTTTGGGGGTATATTCCCTCGATTCCGCTCGTTCTACTATTCTATTATCCGTAACTATTTCAGCCACTTTTTTGTCAGCAACAATCAATTTCCAAAGGTGACAATGATGACGAAAAGAACTCATAATGTACTATACAAGGGTACATCCACTTCAGGCTTGAGTTAAGGTGAATCATGACTGAGATCAAAAGCACAACTCCAGTTTATTTTACGTCACTTGAGCTAGAAAACGTGCGCTGCTTCGGGACACCCCAGAAGCTAGACTTGACTGACGGACATGGACGCCCAGCACAATGGACACTGCTCATGGGAGACAACGGTGTCGGAAAAACAACATTGTTGCAATGTTTAGGATGGATGAGACCCTTACTTCAAGCAATAGATCCGAATAAACCCAATCCGCAAATGAATGAAGGTGATGAAAATAGTGGCTTAAGGATGGCACTTGCGCCCGCCTTGAACAATGAAGACAACGACGTGCTTGAAAGTCTATTACGCTCGGACACTCAAATATCACTAGCGCTAAAGGGAACTTTATGTCAGGGGCAAGGCTTTCACTCCTCTCAGCCGTGCAGAGAAATGAAAACCGCCATTCAAATTGAAGGGAAGGATGGTGAAATCCAAGATTCCAAGCTAAAGGGTAACTCGGAAATTGAAACAGAAGATGATTATCACGAATGTAATATCATTTCGTATGGAGCGATGCGCTACATAGGGTCACGGAATCTGGCACAAAGTGAGATTGATAACAATCCTCTTTCGTCTCTGTTAACGGGTAGAACGGAACTTTACGATACCGAAGAGATTCTTGTTAGCTTGAATGCTGCCGCAAATCTAGGGGGTAGAAACAAAGATATTGCTGGCAATCGATTGACAAGCGTCTTGGAAATGATAGTTGCAACTATACCATTCATCTCAAGTAAAGATGATGTTGAAATTCTCGGTCCAAAAATTCCCGGTGGTGTTAAGGAAGGGAGCGGAGTGTGGGTCAAAACTCCATACGGTAGAGTTCCACTGTCCGCACTGAGTCTTGGATACCAAATAACTTTGGCATGGACGGTAGACCTCGCATGGCGACTGTTCCAGCTTTATCCTAAGAGCGAGACCCCGCTGTTAGAGCCAGCGGTGGTACTCGTGGATGAATTAGATTTACATCTGCACCCGCGTTGGCAGCGCACGATGGTAAGTGATTTAACTCCACATTTCCCTCACATTCAATTCATCGCGACTACACATAGCCCGTTGATGGTCCAAGCGGCTGCCACCGAAAACCTTGTCGTGCTACAACAAAAGAATAATGAGGTCGAGATAAATAGCGAACCTCAGGTAGTTGAGGGTTGGCGTGTTGACCAAATCCTGACGAGTGAATTCTTCGATGTTGCCGGCCGAAGTGTTAAGAAAGAAGAGCTGTTCAGGGAACGCGATGAACTACTAGACAATCCGAACAGGACTGAAGACGAAGATAGGCGGTTGAATAATTTAGAGAAACAGATCGAACGATTACCGACTTTCGAGAATCCGCAAGATCAAGAAGAGGTGATAAGCTTAATTCAGCGAGCTGCTGAAATTCTCAAAAGAAATGGAGCGTTGCTGCCTTGATTCGGATCATGAAACCCGCTGCCCCCGAAGTAATCAGCATAGACGGGGTAGAGCAAACCATAAGAGATTGTGAGAATTACAACGACTGTGCCGAGGATTACCACTCAGGCAAAGTTAAATTCAACATCCTCGGAAGCATCTACAATGCAGATGGGGTGAAACAGTCTTTGTTAGCAGCCCAGCATGATAAGTGTTGTTACTGCGAGAGTAAGTTCGGGGCCACATCTTATGGCGACATAGAGCATCATCGTCCCAAAGGTGCTGTAAAGGAGGATCCGGAACATCTCGGCTACTGGTGGCTTGCTTATGTTTGGGATAACTTGCTCGTGAGTTGTGAGGTGTGTAACCGAACACACAAAGGTACGTGGTTCCCTCTGAGGAATCCAGCAGCGCGAGCGAAGACCCCCACAGATAATATAGATGCGGAAGAACCGTTATTGATCAACCCGGCACTACAAGACCCGCGTAACCATATTCGCTTCAAAGGGGATGCTCCTGAGGGTTTAGACGATATTGGTCGGACTACCATAAAGGTTCTGGGTCTTCGTCGGAAGGCATTACAAGAGGCGCGATTAGAACAATCCAACAAAATAAAAATGAATTTTCGTTTAGTCTACTTGAAAGCACTGGCAGCCTTTGACCAGGAGGATGAAGTCAAACGGAAATCCAAGGCTGAATTTGACAAGTTTATAGAAGAAGCGAGATGGGCTGATGCTAAATTTAGTTCAATGGCTCAGGATTTAATTGATCAATTGTTAAATGATGTCGAAGTTTACGGACAGACGCTAACTAAATCAAACCCACAGTAAAACTGGTATGTATATGGCTTTATCTTCATTTGTATTAGGATCAGTCTAACTGCTTACCAGTCACTCAGCGAACGTCACACAACATTAGCTTTTGTACAAAGCACTGTCCTTCTTCCGTAAGGTCGAGACAATGCTGGAATGAATGCACTTCCGCAATCTGTTTAGCGATTTGGTCTCTCCGGTCGTTTATGTAAGCTGCATCAGCATTTTGTAAAGACAGTAGGTTCCCTAAAAACTCATACACCACTCGAAACACATACAAGCCATGTAAGATGCCCTGCGCTGTGCGGAACTCGCCCCTCCACGGTGAGTAGTATTTCTCTTGGCTTGGGTTGACAAGGTTGACGCCGTGCTCGACGAGCGTAAGTTGCAGATGCATCGCTTCATGAACGATCCCTTCAGCTACTCGCAATGTGTCGTGCGGTACACGCCTCGAAGGAACTGACACGAATATAGAGAACGGAATGTGCGGTTCGCTGAAACTCACGTCGCATTCGTCGTTCGCTGGTCTTATAATGTGAAGTGACTTAACTAAGAAGGCTACAGTAGTCGCCAATGTGGTCACTTTTGCTAGAACTTCTACTGCCTCTCGCAGGCAACTTGAGATAGCGCTGCCCGTAATTTGCGCCGCGTTGTAAAAGCTAACCCCTGCCTCCTCATACTCGCGCTTGATGTTGTTACCAAGCAGCTCAATCTGGAGCGCAGGATCGTCCCAATCAACACCAGCCTGCGGCGACAAATAAGTGATGATGGGGCGTTCCGCGTTTGAATTACACGAAATTAGCCTACCTGTGCCGTAGGAGAGCTTGGTCAAGCCACAAGTCCGGCTCAACTGTTGCCAGGATATCTCCGTTAATTTCTTCGTGAGATGAGGAAGCCAAACGACATCATGGTACGGCAGCGAGAATTCAACCTGCTTCGCTACATCAAACATGAGCAGCTTCCGCGTAGAACGAATACACAAGGGTGAATCGCTCGCCATTATGAATGGTTGAAACGGCGTGATTCGAGTCGGGAGAGATCGCGAATCCAACTGCGCTGTTGTGTGTTGGGCCGAATATCCGATGCACGTCTGCTGGGTCAGGACTGTTGAAGAACATTAACATTCCGCCGTTCTCCTCCGTCCATCCCCGGTTAAGTTGAATTAGCAAACGGTGAGTTTCACACCTAGGAATATAATCATTGTGTATCCTGATGCGCTGTCCGGGAATGAGTTTATGGGCAGTAAAATCAAGACGCTGTTGAAGGCGTACTTCAAATAATTCTTCCATCCCTGCCTTGAGCACACCCAGAAAAGATGGCTCCTTGAGGAATGACAAGTGTGCAGGCAGTTCAACATCCCAGAAACTGAACTCATGCTGCTCATAAAAGTCAGTTTCCGTTAATTTCCACGATGTGCAGTTCTCAAGCCACTCCAATACTGATGAACTAGCCTCTTCGGTTAATGCCCCTGGCGAAAAGAAGTAAGGGAACGGCGCGGAGAAAAATTCTATTGAAGAAAAATTCTGCGCTTTATCAGGAGTTGCGATCATATATGAGTTGCAGCCAAGTGCTTACGAATATGTCCAATCAGCAAGCGCTGATCTTCACAGTAAATAGATGGATTATCGTAGCCATTATCGTCGCGCCACCGATGCAATGTCATACCGCCGCCACAAACTTGTAAATCGGGGCAAGTTAGACAAGTTTTGCAACTTGGGCGTTGCGCGGCATGATACTCAGCGAACTCAGATGAGACGAGCACCTCGCTGAGACTATGTGAATGTACTGACCACCCTTGGGTGAAACGGTCAGCTCTGTTGTAAGAACTCTTCAGTGTATCGTTCTTCGTGATCGATCCATCAGTATCAATGATGGCAATACCAAAATCAGTGACACCTATCCCGTCTTTGGTCCCGCTGCCGCCAAGAATGAGTTTAATAATGTCGTCAAGCAGTCGTATGCGGATTGGCTCTGGGTCGGCGAGGTAGATGTCTACTAAACGGGAGAGCCATTGGCCGTATTCTGTCGAGTAGAATGACAGCTTCCCATGAGGTAGGCGCGTGTGATTTCCATCTTGACATAAGAAATCGACGCTCGGAGCGCCGAGCCACCTGAAGAAGTCATAAACTTCCTTTACATCCGATTGAGGATCAATCACTGCCAATACGCCAGAGAAAAGGAACGCAGCATCAGGGTGGTTACGTAGCTTCTCAATACCTGCTACGACCTGCTCATGAGTAACCTTCCCTGAGCGTCCAACCCGATTACGATCATGAATGTGTTGCGGTCCATCGATGCTAACCGACAAACTAGTATGGTACTTAGAGCAGACATTGAGAATTTCGTCAGTGATCAGGACTCCGTTGGTTTGAATACTGATGGGATATTCTGAAGGTAGAGTGTTGCGAAGCGTTGTGAGAAGTCGTGTCAGATCAGCTCTACCGAGTAGAAGTGGCTCACCGCCATGAAGCACGACTGCAAAGGGGCGCTGTTGCAAACGTGATAATGCGCTGAGAGATTGTGCAACTGCTTTGATCGTTTCTTGTGACATCCGCTTAGGCATGTTCGCCCAGCCATTGTCACCCATGTTGTAAACATAGCAGTAGCCGCAGTCGAGATTACAACGACTGGCAACCTTCAAAAGCACAGTATCAAGCTCGACCACTTTTATTATGAACGATTGTGGCGATTGTGAAAGCGGTTATACATGCTCGGCGTTGAATTCTCTTTATTACGCACTTCTTCGATCAACCTAGCGAGCACGGGACTTGAGACTTTATCAACATTAATTTGTTGAACGTTGGTGTCTCTGGCTCTGACGGGTTCCTTACGTTCTATTTTCTGCATTAGGTATCGTCCTTTTTTCTTTGGCTGTGGCTCTTCATCTGAATTTTTATCATAGCGAAGATAGCAATTACAAATAAATATTTCAGCAATGACGTAAATTGAGTGATTATACAATATTTACAGGAGATACATGTCTAGATGTAAATTCTAGGCGCATACTCATACTTTCGGGAGTTTGCTTCAAAACTTGTTTAGGTGCAAATATTTAGAGTTAGTTACTAATTATAAAATTAGAGTAGATATAAAAATTGGCCCTAATTATAGATTAAGTCTAGTAATGGAAGTGACTATTAAGGAAATCTGTGAGATTGACTGTCTTTGAGATCCTGGCGAGGAGAAATCCTTCTTTAATGGGGCGGTACGCCCACGGCTGGGGCATTCCTGTCTTGGCTGTCTGATACATTGGTTTTAATGTAAGATTTTATGCTTTTGGTTGAATCTCGCCACGTTCGACGAGTATGACCAAATCGCATGATCTAAGCTTGAACGGGGTATCCGTAGAAGATCAGCAGCGAATGCAACGACTATTTGCACCTCGTGATATGCGTCTCGCTGAATCCCAGCAGAGCTAAGAAATCTACGTACATGTCGATCAACAGCTATTGCAGAAATACCCACAAACCTTTTCATATAATCAATGGTCTTGGGTCCAATCCCTTTGAACGTTAATAATTTGTCGCAGTTGTTTGGATGAAGTAACCAGCTTTGTAGGCATTGCTCTGTCTCAAGATTTATATCAACGAAAAAAGCAGTCAATTCATAAACACGTCGGGGCTTTTCTGGGTGCTTCCAGTTCAATACGCGATCTGCCCCATATCGTTCAATAACAGTAAGGAATCCTCTTGATGTTTTTGCCTCAGGGTATCTTTGCATAACCTGCTTCACTCTTGGTTCAACAACTGTTCGGTAGTTTACTCCGGCTTGGAGTATCGAATCTGTAACCGTCGCTCCCATGTGTCCATAAGACTGCACCTGGTGGGGGCTTATCGTAAAGTCATTCAAGGAAACGATGTAATCAGCTAGTTGACGGGCATCCGCAAGAATATCCATAAGCTATCCTCCGGTCATAGAGCTAAGGATAATTACCACTTCAATGAAGCAGACGAAAAGCTTCTAATCTATCATCACAGTTAGGACAGGCACCACATGGCACTCTTGATGCAGCTTGGCATGAGAACGTATGTGCAATTGGTGCTTTCAGGGCAATGCCAATTTTAGCCACTTCATATTTTGACAACTCGCGGAATGGCATTTTTATCTCAACTGAACCATATTCAAGTAGCACTCCAGAAAGCCGCTCAAAGAATTCCGCCGAACAGTCAAGCTCTTTTGCATGATTGCTGTTAATGAAGGCCGCATATAACGAAGAGTAGTCCCTCGCCTGAGCGTAGGCTGCTCCAATACTCAGCAACAACAGATTCCGGTACGGGAGGTATAAGTCTTCTGCTGTTATCTCATCACGCCAAAGATTGGGTTCATCAATCAAACGTGATTTACATCCTTGATAGATGTCCGAAACATTTATGACTTCTGTGCGAGCAGCATCCCGCTTAGGGAGTACCTCTAATAGGGTTTTAAGTTCAGTATCGGCGCAGTGTTGACCATAGTTAATAAATACAGGAAGGAACTTGATCTTTTGATCTCGTAACCAGTAAGCCAGTGTTGTTGAGTCCATCCCGCCAGAGGCCAATAGAATAGAGTTTATTCCAGTTTTAGTCATGACGGATCAAGTTGGAAATATGCGTGAAAACTTTAGATATAACCAAATCCAAATTAGAAGATATTAACGATGGCAATTCTGTGAGCATTAAGTTTTCGGCTTGGTCGTAAGGGTCGTAAACTACAACTGGCATACCTCGTTCCACTGCAATTCCTATCTCTATCAAGGTTCCCGGATCGTTCTCAATCAGAACTGCCACTACTATGCGGCATTCACTAAGGAGACGTAAATCGGCCTCACATAGCATCTGCTTTCGTGCTCGACTGGCCCCTAAACCCATCTGCCCATGTTCACGCACTGGAAGACGTGGTATGAAGTTGTGGTACTTAAGAGCTTCGATAATGCTGTTTATCGGAGTTCTATCTACGTAATCGAAGTCGGGGGCCGCAATGTAAATGGGATGGTGTGGCCGCTCTTCCCAAGGGAGAGAAACTCCTCCCAACTGGGGGATAACCTCAGAGGGTATAGACAGTGTTCTATGTACCGCCTGCTTGAAATCGTCTGGAAATGTTGTGGATGCATACTCAGCAGCAACAGAAGACGCATATGCTAAAGCAGCCTCATCAGGTACGCGGTAGCGCTGGGCTGCAAACACTACATCAAAGCAGTCACCAACTCCTACCGAATGAACTATAGGTCGCAACTGAGCTTGGACTCTAGTCGGGGAGTCTAAAGAGTCTTGCGTGAAGAACCTTGAGCCTCCTCTGTTCTCTTTGAAGATAACGGCAACGCCGAAATTCTTTAATAAGTCAGCGCAGAGTTTCCGCGTCTTACCTTTATATCTATGAAGGAACAAATCTGAGGACGTAGATAGGGCGATCACTTCAAATTTCCGCCCAAGTGCTTCAAGCTCTTTAACTTTCTTGACACCGTAGCTTATATCAATATGTATTTTTGCTTTGCCCGTAGCAAACACTTTGAGAACAGTATTAAGATCGAAGCCGCCGGGGAATATCATTACATCCGTAAGAGTTTTGTCCTTTGCTACTCTCTTTAATTTATCCAAGTCAAAGATACACTGATGCTCATCTCTTAATAAGAATTCATATCCCTGCGGGCCGGCCTCCGTCGCTTCTTGAATCAGCACGACATTAGGAGACCCATAAACCTTTCCGATCTGTGTGACTGTCGCCGCTCCGTGGTGGAGGCCAAAATCTTGTATCTGCTTTAATAAATAAGATGGGGCGATAAAAGCTAATTCGTATGGTACATCCATAGACCACGATGCACGTGCTGCATGGAAGACACCACCGAAACGCAACTTTATTGACTCAGAAATACTGCCGAGCGTGACATCAACCAATACTTGCCCAAGTAAACAGAGCTTTGGATGATTACGCATTATTTATGTGGTCGAAGATCAATGTTAATACGTGGGACTCGAACATTCAGTGAAGATTTCACCAAACCGGTATAAGAATAGCCTTCTTCTAGGCATCCTACTAAGTAGTTATATTCTGTTGGGATGTATCCAAGGAGTTCCCCTTTATTGTTTTCCACTCCCAGGCGACTCCCCACAAGAACTTTTCGTACTCTGACCTGTGTACTCACACGAGGGACGTCAGAATACTTCTGGTAGTATTCACATCTAGCCACTTCTTCAAGGGAGATATCTCCGATTGCTTTGGCACAATCATTCCCACCACTTGGCCCACCGCCGCCAGACGCGCCGCTGCCACCGCCGCCTCCTTTGGAAGAGCCACGACGCTTAGTTCCGCCCTTCTTACTGCCAGATTTCTTTGAATAATCTGAAAAGCTACCTGATCCAGAACTTCCCATAATATTTCCCTCCTGCTAACGAGCTAGAGAGTTGAGGAGCGTTGGCTGAAGGTAAAGAGACACTAACAAAAGGCTGACCTTAGTTTTACAAGAGGGGAGGCGATTCGCTCAGTTTCCTCCTTGAGGGTGAGAATCAAAAACACGCGAACGCGCAGATTATACCGGACTTCCAATTTAACGCAATGAATTTGGGAAAGTTTTAGTGAGTAAGCTCACGGCTGAGCCCATGAAGGGCACCTCCAACTTTTCACCGCCTGGTAACATTTTAGCATAAATTCATAGTTGAAATGCTGTCGCAAGTGTTAAACTAAGCGCGAAATGGTTGCTGAAGTCGAACAGATTGATGACGAAGAGCGAAGCCTATTGATTGAGGCGAAGCGCGAAGCGGCGCGCAGCTTCGACCAGACAATGATAACGCTCTCCGCAGGCGCCCTCGGCTTATCGCTCACGTTCGTTCAACAACTGGCTACGAAACCCGCACACTGGCGTGCACTACTCGCTTTAGCATGGGTCTGCTTCGGCTTCGCGCTCGTCGCCATTTTAGTTTCGTTCATTCTCTTCATGTACGCCATTGACGCGCGCTTTCGTTGTGAAGAGCACACAGCGCAGCGGTGGGACAAAGGAGCGCGGCGTGCTAACTGGATTTCTCTTATAGCCTTCACGCTCGGCGTGGTGACATTGCTGCTCTTCAGTGTGAAGAACTTTCTGAGGTGACAAAGATGGCAGACAAAAACTTTTGGGATTCGTACACGCGCCCGACACCTAGCAACGAGGAGTCGAATAAGAGCATGACGCTGTGGCCTGCAAAGAATCCACAGCCGAAAGAAACAACGCAGCCTAGCTCGTCAGGCTCGCAACCTACGTCGTCAGGCTTAGGGGATTCGCAAGGGGGGGTAGGTCCGCAGGGCGATTCGCAGGGAAACTCACAGTCAGATTAAGAGTAAAGGAGATTTAGAAAGATGGAACTACTAAAGGCCATAGCACACGCCGTTGCTGTGCAGCAAGGGGCGAACTTCGGCATGAAGCTCGTCAACGACCGGCGAGTGACAGAGCGCGACATGGGTGGCTTGTTACTCTCGCTCTTATTCTGGGGCTTGGTCAACGCGCCAGCACAACAGCCAGCGTCGGACATGTTGGCAAGGCGCTAAGGGGGCCAGCATGGCTAAGAAGAATGACCGTATCGTGTATCAGCGTGATGACGGTTCTTGGATCAACAAGCGGGTTCAGGGTGAGCGCGCGTCAGGCATTCACTCTAAGCAGGGTGACGCGGCGGCACAGGCGAAAGAGCAGATTCACAAGGCAGGCGGTGGTGAGTTGATTATCAAAGGGCGTGACGGGAAGATTCGGAGTAAAGACACAATAGCTCCGGGCAACGACCCGCGTAGCATCAAGGACACAGAGCACTGAAAACCCGGCAAGGATAATTGAGTAGGGTAGCGCTGCATAGTCAGCGCTACCAAGTACGATTGCGCCCGTTTTAGCTGATGGCGGAGGACGATCATACGAGGAGGTTAGAGGCTGGATCATTAGCCGGCGAGAACGGTCATGCATATACACGACGAGTCAACCTCACGTCAGACGATAGAGGGTGCCAAGCTGTAGTTTATTAAACGCATGAACTGAGCTTTGAGTCCCGTAATTTGCATGCGTTCCTCAGCCGGACGAAATATGGATTAACCAGTTCTGCCAAGATTGCTACATCATATATAAGCGATTCCTCCGTTCCCATTCCAGTGCATTGAACAACAGCCGTCACCTGAGATGCACCAACAGGGCGACCTGTCCGTAGATTCCGCAATTGTTTGAACCCTATCTTATATTCACGTCTTAGTGGTATCAGAGGTTTAGAACTATAACAGACGAGTGCAAAGTGGTATGGTCTCGGCGTTTCCGGATCATATCTACTGGTCACAAGGGAGTTTGACGGAATTAAGAAGCTGCTACCGTCCAATCCCTCGGCTTCAGTCCACATAACAACTGCTGGTGGGGCAACGTCTTTCAGACGTGAGGCAGTTTTTATTGGACTAAAGACAACCTGCGGACGTGCCGGATTCAACTCGCTTGGGAATGCAGCCCTACCATACTCCCGCGCGCTCGTCATCCGAGGTTTCGAGCCGCTCCGCCCATAGGCCGCCGTGAGCAATTGTCAAAGTAGCGAGCGATAAAAGATATCAGAGAAGGGGCTGGCCGTCTTACCCGTGTGGTCGAGGCGGGCGATCTAGGTAATGACGGCCGCGAAGTGGATGGTAGAATTCAGGAGGCGTCAGGCTCCCGGTATTACTCACCGAGATGCGCCCATCTACCTAGTGGGCCGCTTAGCCGCCCTAGGGACTGCTGACCTTCTAGCGTTACTCGCGGGCTGTGCCAGTTCGCGAGACCTGACTCGTACCCGCGCTGCCGAGATGATCGGCATCTCCCTTTTAGAGTATGCCCATGCTCCTGCCGGGACTAGGAAGGCAGGACAGGGTGGCGGCGATTATTTAGAGATGTTAATCATTAACCCACTTAGCTACTTGTCATAAAGTTCACGACATCCATTAACTCTGTAAAGACAAACCTCCTTTTGCCTTTACTTAGTATTATGGTTCTGATTTTACCCATTTTGACAAGCCAACGTACTTGCTCTTCATCTGTTGCAAGTAAACGTATCGCATCTTTTATTGATATATACTTACTTTTGCAATAAGGCATTTCACCCCCTTTGGGGCTATTAGAAAAAACAAGGTATCCCTCCCATCTTCCTTTTAGATATTCGACAAATGCTCTCCGCATGAATTCAAATTGGCTGCCTGAAAGTATCTTGAAGAGGCTGCCGTAAAAATTTCCAAATTCTCTGTATAAAACAGATTTTTGACGTTGGCGATTAAGAGGAATGCTCTTTGCCCTTTCTCTTACCCAATCTAGGAACAAATAGTAGGTATTCGGCCAGTCTTCAAAAACAGAGAATGCTTTTGTAAAGATAAGATGCAAATCCTCGTTTCTACCAGAGGGGCGCAAATTTTTATTAGTAGAGAGCGAAAGCCCTTGATGTTGGCCTGCAATAAAGAATAAGGCTGAGAGTGTTCCCTGTAATGGAAGGTTATAAATATGGTTTTTAATAACTGAATTTGATGTAAGGTAGTTATCTAAGGGTAATCTGCAAACCCGGTAAATATGACGTGCCAATCTTAACTCCGGCTCTTTGATCGGCGTAGGAGGAGACATTCGCCAGTCAAACCCGCAGGGACAAATACACACGGTCTTTCTGGACCAAGAGATTCGCTCATTACAATGTGGACAGGCGTCGATTAGAAGTCGTTCGTGTACAGGGCACGTTGTTATTGTTGAGAGTTCCCATATACGTCGAAAATATGCCGCTTCTAATAAGCAATCTGGACAGATTTTGAGGTGAGTACGTCGGATTGCATATTTGGATACTTTTTGACCAAAGAAATAGTATGTCTGTGCACCGTCTGAGTCGGTCGAGTACGGATATATTAATTGCCTTAATTCGTTGACTGGAATGTTGATTATTTGAGCTAGGCTATTTAAGTATTTTGTTGGTTCGAAAACGATCTTGCAATTCTGATTTAATTGTTCGTTCCCAGGACTAATAATATTAAATATCCACGTAGGCGTTTCATATCCGTTCTGCTCGGTTAAGCGCAATATATAACCCATGAAGCTTTCATCAGTTTTTGGCTTGCCCCTTCTGAGTAGGAATTTATCTTTAGCTAACATACTCAATAACGACTTAATAGTTGTTTCTTTACCACGCAAGATAATTTAAGACGTATTAACAGAGGGCTCCATCCCCTACAAAACATCGGAAGCACCTAACTCTTTCTCCTTTGCTTTTGAGCGTGCGTTAGTTGCTCTTTTCGCAGATTTATCTTCCTTTGTATGCTTAGATCCCATTTTCTTCGGTCGTTCTCCGAACGGATTCTCTCTTTCGGGATCATTGGCGGCGAGACACTCTTCATAGGCGATGCACAACGTCTCTAGATCAAGCCTTTCTAAAGAAAGGTCCAAAGCAATCGCTGCCGCCCGTCGAATTAGCTTCATGACCTTTGACACGATGCCATCTGAAGCAAGGTAAAATCGAAAGGCCATACTTTCGCCAGAGAGATTCGACCATTCATTTAGCGGAAGTCTCCCATCTACAATCTGCAAGAATCTTCTGAAGTCTTCCTTATCTTCCGAATTCTTCCAGTCAAAAGGTTCTAGCTTGATTCGTATTGAGAACCTTCTCTGGAGTTGCTCGTTCCCATCCTCATCAAGAATAGCGTGCGAGTTTGGCATACCCACAAGTATGATCGGCTTTCTGGTGCCATCCATTAGATTTTTAAGCCAGTCAGAAACTGTTTTGAGGACTTTCTTAGAATCCCTGTCCATGAAATGTTGAAACTCATCCAGAAAAACCAATTCCACACCGCAATATTCCATTAATTTCTTTAAGCGTAGGGTTTGAGAGACAGTTGTTCCTTTATCTGGCAAAAGGTCGCCTAAAGCTGTGAGAAGCGCCGTTACAAGGCTCTTTGGTGATGCAGGCACTTCAACTTTTGCAATCAAGACAGGCACGATAGTTCCATCTTCCGTCTGTCTTCTGGGGAATTCTTGCATGTAATATTTGCATAGCGTGGTCTTTCCCATTCCGGCGATTCCTTCGAGCAGCATCCCTTCCGGTTCAGCAGCAATCTTCGCGTGTTGATGGCAGTATGCAAATTTCTCTAAGACCGCTCGGTTTCTTGGATGAATTACATAAATCCGCTCGATCATCTTCTTGCGCTCTTCAATCGGTATTTTTGAGTAGTCTTTCCGTTTCGTCATAAATACCTCCTAGTTGGGCAGATCGTAGTCAGCATTCCACCCAGTCATATCCAAGCCCTCATTACATAATTGCTCTTGGCCTGTGCCTTCTTCGCCGGGACTCCGGTTTTCTTTGCCATTATTTTCATCGCTCCCGCTTCGCACTTTCTTACCTTTCACGCTCTTTGATAATTGTCGAGACTCTTTCTTATTAACTTTCTTTGGAGTTGGGCCATCCCCTATGAATCCCGAAACTGTTTTGCCCTCATCGTGACTCCTATCAGCAATTGCGTTTCCGCTCATATCGAAAGCACTCGCAAGATCGGACACTCCTCTACGAGACTTTTCAGCGTCTTCAGGACTCATTAACAAAGGTCTTTTGTCCGCCGCAGAAATTCCGAGTACTTGGTTTACCCAATCTTTATCCGTAGTGATCTCAAAACCTTCCCGACGATCCTGTACGCCCTCATTCCTCCAACGCGCCATCTTGACTCTTGACGACTTGGCTCTATTCCAGTCGCGCTCCACAATCTCTTGTATCTCCATCTTTGCCCGACAAAGGGCGACGATATCTACGTTCCGTTTTAATCGCTCCCGGACATATCTTCTGATCACCGTGTGCTGATACAAGGTCAACCCTTTCGTATATTCTTGATCAACAGCGGGCACGGGCAGGAAGCGGTCGTGCTTTTCGTCATAGACATGTATGAGTGAAAGGTTACTCGGATTGCGTTTGATGATGTGCTTTTTACCCACTTCACTCTCGCTTCTTAGCCGCGTTAGCCCTTCGTCGTTATAAATGATTGCATCTATCTCGATCCCGTAGTGGTGAATTTGCCGACGCTCGATGTAGCCGAGCACTATGTCTAAATTCCTAGCGTTGGCAGGGAGTGATGGCGGCCACTGCTGGATACCCTTTTCCCACCGTAGCGCAGGGATATCATTTATGCCCCTGTGCGGCCTGCACTGCAAAACGTCAATGATGTACTTATGGGTAATATGATCTAGTGTATCAAACGTGATGAGCGCATTTCTCTTGGGGTCATAATCCGCGAGGTCAAAAATGTTTGAGAAGGTAGTACCCGGTTGCCTGTGAATCAATCCGGTGTTGTAAGAACGATATGATCTTTCAACTGTCGCTCTGTACCAAGCACGTCCCTTTTGACCGTACAGGACGTTCATTCCGAGGTCGTGGCACGCATCATCTAGGTGTCTCCCCCAAAACTCAGGTGCGTTATCGAGCACGAGTTCCTTCGGAACACCATATGGACCCCACGTATGCCTGATGTCTGGATATTTCTCGCGAACGTAGTTTTTGGGCCGGATGGCGTGTTTGAGGCATTCCATAATTGCAAGAGAACCGTAAGGGTTAAAGCTTATATAAAAGCCCAAGATCATCTTTGTAAAAACACAGACTAGCCAAGTAAGAATGGGTCTACCGATGGGAAGCATCATTATTGGATCAATCGCGAACAAATCGATTTTTGTGTGATCCGCCTCGACCCGCTGAAGCGGCATGGTAGGCCGTGGGCCAAGTTTGAATGCCTTGTACTTTTGCTCAGCTATCTCTTCCCCATAACGGGCTTCCAGGACCTCGTAATCATCCAACTTGTTCACCACGTCATAGATGCTGCTTTTATGAGGTTCCGGCAGTTGATCGTCAGCAGTTCTGAATTCATTCTCGTCGGCGACTTTAACCACCACAGCGTCGTAGACATCTTGGACGGAGAATCGTTGTTCGCTCATGTACACCTCATCGATAGCTTCATCAACGAGTTCTCCCACTCTCTCTGCGCGTCTCAGGGCTTGAGCCTTTCTTCGCGCCCGTTCGGCCTCTCCTATTTCCTCTTGCGTCTTCCCGCCCTTCTCGCGCGCTCCAGAGAATTTAAGATTTCTATTGCCACGAGACTTTGTAGCTGGCACTAACGCTCGTTCATCTTCCCCAGCCTTGATATATTTATTAACCCAACGGGTAAGAGATGAAACAGACGGCTGTGGTTTGACCTTGGTTTTTTCTTCCTTTGTTAGTTTCTTGTAATCGGCCAATTCGATATCACCGCTAGCTCGGCCTACCTTTTCAATGACCGGCTTCAAGGACCCTTCTGTTAGCTTATTGAGCCTTTGCCTTACCACTTCCAGAACGTAAGCTCGCCGACGCTGCATCTCACCCCTTCGCGGATCATTATCATCAAGCAAGGTGATGTCGCTGACTTTAGTCTTCCCTAGCAGTTCTTTTAAGTAGACTTGATTACGGTCATGCCCCAGCAGCTCGATCTCGTTTGCGAACAAAGCATTGATGATATCTTGCTCTGACTTCGCTAAACACTCATTGGTTACAATGTCTTTGATCTGTATTTCACCAGTTGGGAGACGCTTCAAAATCTCATACTCTCGCCCCCCAGCCGTGATGAAATGCATTCCTCTCCTAAGCGTATGATTTGGCATGATTATGCTATCCTTCTCGCATGGATTTCGGTGCTGCTTGGCAGATAAATTCGACTGTTTGGGTTAAGAGGCTCGGCGAGATTGAAGTCGAGTGCGCCCCAGAAGAGAAGGGCATAAACGACCTGTTTTGGAACTCCTTTAGCCTTGAAGAATTCAAAGGCTTCCGCGAGACTAACGACTGATCTCTTTTGTAGAAGCTCTTGACAGTATATTTGATGCTGTGCGCATAACGGCGTTCGCGCGTAGCTCCATAGAGCCTTGATGCTATTGAGCCGAGGCTGCCAGAGGATTGACTCTTCAGTAAAAACCTTAAACCTAAAGCCTTCCTTCTCGCAGATTGGTGAGATAATCCGAAAAAGTAGGTTGTATTTTTCCGTTTCTACTTTTCTCTTTGGTTTTACTTCGATGATTTGTCTTTCCGTTGCTCTTTCAACGAACAGGTCAGGGGTGTAGCGGCGTTTCCTACCGTCACATATGTACCATATAGGAAATGGTTGCTCTTTAAATCTCTTAACGTCTGGATCGAAATCCAAGAGATACATTAGAGATTCTTCGAGCAATGACTCGAACCAGAGCATCACGTTCATTTTAATGCTAAAGAATTTACCGACGTTTTTGCCTCTTATTCCTCGTGTGGGAGGTTTTCGAGTACTCATAGCTTCAAGTCTCCTTATTATCTTTTGGTGTTCTTAGCTTGTAAGACTGTAGGTACTCCCTAATGAACCCCTTGACAGGGAGGCGGACTTGAGTACAATGGAAAAGGTTTCGGGAGTACACGAAACCTGCCTCGCCAACAAGCAAGGTAAGCATCCACTTTAGTTAAAAATTCGGACAAGATTTCGGCCTGAAGCGAATGGATTGGACCCCGTTACTGCTTCAGGTCGTTTCTTTTTACGCCCTCCTCATGCGTGTCTCACAAGTAGTGCATATACTCAATTTTTGGCCGTTTGTAAATAGAGATATTCTAGGCTGACAGAACCGGAAACGAATGAGACTAAACAAGTTACCTGCTATTTTGTGATTGAACTAATAGAGACTACTAGACTTGCTGAAAGAGGTTATCCACAAACCGGAAACGAACTCCGAGGAGCAAAATTCTTTATTAATTTTCAACGGTGAGAAGAATTCGAAAGCTGAGTAGGAGAATTGTTTTCCGCGTGACGGTGATCTAAGCTCTTATCTGTTCAATCTTCGTTACTCTTGGGTAAGTCGCCCGGTTTCGGGACGCAGGAGTGCCACCCGATTGGCTCAAACTTCTCCAGCATCTTGCCCAGTCCGGCCAGATTGTAGAAAGGCTCGCTCATCGTCCGCACCCCACAGAGAGGGCACCTTCCCAACAGTGTTGCCAATGAAACCGTGCCGTACTCCTCAGAGGGAATCTCCAGGGCGGCGAACCGCAGGCCATCAACTTCGGCCTCGACACATCCACCGTTCAGTCTGAAGATGATGTCCTCTTGCTTCCCGACGACTTGGTGTAACGTCTCGCGGAATCTCTCAACGCGGCCCCTTTGCTTATCTTTGGTAGCGTCAGCCGCCTTGACGGCTTCTTTCAACTCCATGCGCTGGAAGTGCCACATGATGAGTGCCACTGTGTATATCTCGGTTGGGCTTTCAATATTCATGTGAGTTAGATCATCCCCACAAGGCTAAATACAAGACATACAGAGTGGCTGCCAGGAGACCGATGCTAATGGGTAAAACGATGCAGTAGTCTATCCGTCTGGCACGGTCGCGCTCCATCCTTAAGATTTTGAGCGTGTATCCACTCTCCTCGATCTGGCCTTGAGACGTGACTCTCAGGCACACGCTCCGCTCCCGCTGGTTGTTGAATGAAATGAGGTAGAGGAGAGCAAAGGGCCACACGAGCAGAAGACCTAGGAAGAGCAGATAGCTGAACTTAGGTCTGGGATAGACGAGTGTAATGGCCCCTTCCGATTGGGAAGTGACTATAAAGCCTGCTCGTTGATAAGGCTCCATAGCTTCTTCGAGTGCTACAAGCGCCCGTGTATCCACAAGACAACCTTTCCACCTTTGTAGCCTGCCAGTAATAATTTTTGATATTCTGAAGCGCGCTCCGCGTTTGATAATTAACCGCCACTAATCATGCGTCATGAGGCTCTACAGCACTGATGATGTGTGTCGCTGTGGATTTATTGTTGTACATAGTCCTAGCGAGACCAACAGTCGAGAGCCCTTCCGACCTTTATAGGTCGGCAAATCGTAAAAGACGATGCAGATGTTGTCAACATACTAAACCCTATCTTGAAGATTCTCGCCCGTCAGGAGGAACTGATGGGTAGAGGATCCCGCTCAAAACCAACTCGCTTGTCCGAGAAACTTCGACAGATTCGACTTACTCTCGGTGAATCACAAGAGGGTATGGTCAGGCGGATTGATTTGCCCGATGAAGTTCCTGGTCGTCATTACATTAGCGGCTTTGAACTTGGAACTAGGGAACCAACGCTCCTCGTCTTAGTGCGGTTTTCGGAGCTTATAAACTGCTGGCTGGATGTTTTAGTCAGGGATGATTTGAATTTGCCTCCTCCTCCTTGGCCTTGTAGCGTGAAGAGTGAAGGGATTAAGCGTCAGACTAAATCATCAGGAAAAAAGAGTTAATTCAAGTCATCTCCAATAAAGGTCCGACTCAGACCGAAGACCGTTAAATTCTAAGCTACCGTTTTAACTAAGGCTCGCCCAAAGTACCAACCGAAATATTTAATTAAGAGCTGGTTGCAAAATTAACTTTTCAGATAGCGGTGTGCGATGATAGCACAAGCCAAAAGCATTAGAGCTTCATGCGTGGAGCCGGTTACTCCCTCACGCATCTTCAGCTTTCTGAACCTCACTTTATTCCCGACAAATTTCATTTTATGCCCGACGAATGTCACTTTATGCTCGAACCTAGAAACCATCTGCCTTGAGTTCGCCGCCTCGGACGCGCCGCGGCCCGGAGACGCCCCGGCCCTTGCTGAATGAATACTCATTCAGTATGATAGGCCGTCCTCGTCTGACCCTCTTAAGTTGAAAGGTACTCTGCAAAATGCTTCGGATTGAAAAGGCGGCCGTGCTGGGCGCGGGCACGATGGGCGCGCAGATCGCGGCGCACCTGGCGAACGCGCGGATTCCGACCGTGCTGTTGGACATCGTGCCGCGCGAGCCCGCGCCGGAAGAGCAGGCCAAAGGATTAACTCTCGAATCGAAAGAGGTGCGCGACCGGATCGCGCGTGCGGGACTCGAAGCGGCGAAGAAGGCTAAGCCGGCGGCGTTCTTCACGGCGGAAGGCGCGGCGCTCGTCACGGTCGGGAACTTCGACGACGACATGAAGCAGTTGAAAGATTGCGACCTCATCATAGAGGCCGTGGTCGAGAATCTGGAGATCAAGCGTAAGCTCTACGAGCGGGTCGAGGAATTTCGGCGGCCGGGGTCGGTCGTGGCGTCGAACACGAGCGGCATCCCGATTCGCCAGTTGGCCGAAGGGCGCTCGGAAGATTTCCGCGCGCACTTTTTGGGCGTCCACTTTTTCAACCCGCCGCGCTACCTGCACCTGGTCGAAATTATCCGCACCGAATGGACGAAGCCGGAAATCTCCTGCGCGCTGGCGGGATTTCTGGACCAACGCCTGGGCAAAGGCGTCGTCCCCGCGAAGGACCGCCCGAACTTCATCGCCAACCGCATCGGGACTTACGGCGCGATGGTGACTATCAAGACGATGCTGGAGGACGGCTACTCAATCGAAGAGGTTGACAAGATCACGGGGCAGCCTGTCGGGCGGCCCAAGACCGCGACCTTCCGCACGTTCGACCTCGTCGGACTCGATGTCTTCGGCCACGTCGTCAAGAACCTTTACGAAGCCCTGCCCGAAGACGACGAGCGCGAGGTCTTCGTGGCACCGGAGTTTTTGTCGCAGATGATCGGGCGCGGGATTCTGGGTAACAAGACCAGGGGCGGCTTCTACAAGCGGCAGAAGACTGATGGCGAGAAGCAGGAAATCTGGACGCTCGACCACGCGTCTCTCGAATACAAGCCGGCGCAGAAGGTACGGCTTCCCGCGCTCGACACGGCGAAGAACATCGAGGCGACGCCCGAGAGAATCAAGGCACTCGTCTGGGGCAGGGACCGCGTCGGCGCATTTCTGTGGAAGACCCTGTCTCGCACCTTCCGCTACGCCGCGAACCGCATCCCGGAAATCGCGGACACCGTGATCGAGGTTGACCGCGCAATGAAGTGGGGCTTCAACTGGGAGCTTGGCGTCTTCGAGACCTGGGACGCCGTCGGCGTCGAAAAAGCGGTCGCGCGGATGAAGGAAGAGGGACAGGCTGTGCCGGCGAACGTGCAGGGGATGCTCGACGCGGGCGCGACCTCCTTCTATCAGACCGAGGGCGGGCAGAAGTTTTATTTCGACTTCGCGTCAAACGAGTACAAGCCCGCGGGCGAGCTGCCGGGCGTCATCATCTTGAAATCCGTCAAGGACCGCACGGGCGTCGTCAAGAAGAACGCTGGCGCTTCGCTGGTTGACCTGGGCGACGGCGTGGCCTGCCTTGAGTTTCACTCGAAGATGAACGCCATTGGCGGCGACACGCTACAGATGTTGAAGCAGTCGCTGGCCGAGGTCGAGAAGAATTTCCAGGGCCTCGTGGTCGGCAACCAGGGCGTGAACTTTTCCGTCGGCGCGAACCTGATGCTGCTGCTTCTGGAGGCGCAGGAAGAGAACTGGGAAGAGATTGACATGATCATCCGCGCGTTCCAGAACGCGACGATGAGCTTGCGCTACTCGGCGAAGCCGGTGGTGGTCGCGCCGTTCCAGATGACCTTCGGCGGCGGGTGTGAGATGGCCCTGCACGGCGACCGCGTGCGCGCCGCGGCCGAGACCTACGTAGGGCTGGTCGAAGTCGGCGTCGGGTTGATTCCGGCGGGCGGCGGGACGAAAGAGATGCTGGTGCGCGCGCTGGATTCCATCCCGAAGGGCGCGGACGACGCGGACCCGTTCCCGTTCGTCAAGCGCGCGTTCGAGACTATCGCGATGGCGAAGGTCGCGACGAGCGCGGAAGAGGCGCGGAGTCTAGGCTTCCTCAGCGAGGATGATTCCGTCTCGATGAACGGTGATCGTTTGATTGCCGACGCCAAGCAGGAAGTCATCGCGCTCGCCTCGACCGGGTATGTCAGGCCGCAGCAGCGACGCGACGTGCTCGCGCTGGGCCTGCCCGCGCTTGCAACCATCAAGCTCGGCATACATCAAATGAAGCGCGGCGGCTTCATCTCCGACTACGACGCGCTCATCGGCGAAAAGCTCGCGCGCATCCTGACGGGCGGCGACTTGAACCACCCGACGAGAGTCAGCGAGCAGTACCTTTTGGATTTAGAGCGCGAGGCGTTCCTCTCCTTGTGCGGCGAGCGCAAGACGCAGGAGCGCATAGGGCACATGCTGAAGACCGGGAAGCCGCTGAGGAATTGAAAGGCAGGACTCAGGAGTCAGATGTTCTGAGTTCCGAAAGGATTTTTATGAGAGATGCAGTAATCGTGTCAGCCGTCAGAACCGCTGTCGGGAAAGCGCCGAAGGGGACTTTGAAGGACACGCGGCCGGACGAGATGGGCGCGGCCGTCATCAAGGAAGCAATCGCGCGGGTCGAAGGGTTAGACTCGAAAGAGGTCGAGGACGTGATCATGGGCTGCGCGATGCCCGAGGCGGAGCAGGGGATGAACGTGACGCGCGCGGCCGCAATCCGCGCGGGGCTGCCCGTCGAAACCAGCGCCATGACCATCAACCGCTTCTGCTCCTCCGGCCTGCAATCAATCGCGCTCGCGGCCGACAAGATTCGCACCGGGGGCGCAGAGGTGATCGTCGCGGGCGGGCTTGAGACGATGTCCATGATTCCGATGGGCGGGCACACCATCCGGCCGAACCCGTACCTGGTCGAGCACTACCCGGACTTCTACCTCAACATGGGGCTGGCGACCGAGAACGTCGCGCGCAAGTACGAGGTCTCGCGCGAGGAGCAGGACGCCTTCGCCCTGCAATCGCACCAGAGGGCCGCGCGCGCGCTCGACGAAGAGAAGTTCAAAGACGAGGTCGTGCCGCTCGCGGTCACGTTCGAGGAGTTGGACGAGAAGGGCAGGAAGCGTCAGCGCGAAGTCACGTTCGACAAGGACGAGGGCGTGCGCCGCGACAGTTCCGCCGAGAGCCTGGCGAAGTTGAAGCCCGCCTTCCACGTCAAGGGCACGATCACGGCGGGCAACGCCTCGCAGATGTCTGACGGCGCGGCCGCGGCCGTCGTCATGTCGGACGAGAGAGCGCGCCAGTTGGGGGTCAAACCCGTGGCGCGGTTTTTGGCTTACGCGACCGCAGGCTGCCCGCCCGAGGAGATGGGCATCGGTCCCGTCTTCGCCATCCCAAAGGCGCTGAAGCTGGCCGGCCTGACGCTCGACCAGATTGATTTGATAGAACTCAACGAAGCCTTCGCCGCGCAGTCTCTGGCCGTGATTAAAGAGTTGGGGCTGGACCGCGAGAAGGTCAACGTCAACGGCGGCGCAATCGCTTTGGGCCACCCGCTCGGCTGCACGGGCGCGAAGCTGACGGCCACCATCCTGAGAGAGCTTGAGCGCAGAGGCGGTCGCTACGGCATGGTCACCATGTGCGTCGGCGGCGGGATGGGCGCGGCCGGAATCTTCGAGAGAATTTAATTCGACCACGACGTGCGCCAACGCTCTGACGGCGCACGTCGCTTAACAATCTGAGGAGGACTCCCCTTGAAAACTTTGAAAGCTACTCTCGCCCTCGGCCTCGCCGCCGCCCTCTTCGCCGGCTGCTCCAAGACCGCGAACAACGCCAACGGCACCACGACGACCACGACCACCACTAACAACGCCAGCTCCACAGTGTCCACTCCCGCCGCGACGCCGATGCCGTCGATGCCGACAATGCCGACGGGCACTCCGGCCACCGCCGGCAATGGCGACGGCAACCCTTCGCCATCGGGCGCGGGTGAGACTTTCACCAACTCCCAGGCGGGCATTCAGTTCACGCTGCCCGCCGGCTGGAAGACGAAGGCCGAAGGCGAGACGATCACCGCCACCTCTGAACACGACGCGGTCAGCGTCGTCCTCTGGGTGCCGCGGGGCGACGACTTCGACAAAGCCACCGAGGACTTGAAGCAGCAGTTGGCCCAGGTCATCAAGAACCCGCAGGTCACGACCCCCGGCCAGGAGACCACGCACAACGGGATGCGCGCCTACACCGCCGCCGGGACCGGCGATGTCAACGGCGAGAGGATCATCTGGGAGGTGGACGTGCTACAGGCCAAGAAGCCCTTCTTCGTCCTGACCTTCGCCGCCCCGCAGATGTTCAAGATGCATCAGGACGAGTACCAGCAGCTTCTCGCCAGCCTCAAGCCGGTTGGGTAGGCGCTTGTCGGCGAACGCCGGAGGGGCCGGCGGTGCGGACGTTCTGAGCCGCCGGCCCCTCCGAAAAGAAGAGTATTGATTCAAAAGATTGGCAGTTTGAGGAGAGAAGGAAAATCTTATGTCAGCCGCAGCCGAAGAGAAACAGATTATCAAGGGCGGGGCTTTCCTCATCGAGGAGCGCACGCCGGAAGAGGTTTTCACGCCGGAGGACTTCACGGAAGAGCAGCGCATGATCGCCGAGACGACGCGCGAGTTCATTGACGGCGAGGTCCGCCCGCGCATCCCCGAACTGGAAAAGCACGACTGGGCCTTGTCGCGCGAGCTGATCAAGAAGAGCGCGGACCTGGGGTTAGTCGGCGCGGTCATCCCCGAAGAGTACGGCGGCCTCGGACTCGACCAGACGAGCGGGACATTGGTGGCCGAGAACTTCGGCCGCGCGGCCTCGTTCGCCGTCACCTTCGGCGCGCAGACGGGAATTGGCACACTCCCCATCGTTTACTTCGGCAACGAGGAGACGAAGAAGAAGTATCTGCCGAAGATAGTCACCGGCGAGTTGGTCCCGGCTTACGCCTTGACCGAGGCGGGCTCGGGCTCGGACGCGCTCGCGGCGAAGGCCACGGCGCGCTTGAGCGAGGACGGCAAGTTCTACGTCCTGAACGGCGAGAAGATGTGGATCAGTAACGCGGGCTTCGCGGACCTCTTCATCGTCTTCGCCAAGATTGACGGCGACAAGTTCAGCGGCTTCGTCGTCGAGACCGGCGAGGGCGTCAAGACCGGCGAGGAAGAGCACAAGATGGGCATCAAGGGCTCTTCGACGCGCGCCGTCATCCTGCAAGACGCGAAGGTCCCCGCAGAGAATCTCCTCGGCGAGGCCGGCAAGGGCGCGAAGATCGCCTTCAACATTCTCAACATCGGCCGCTTCAAGCTGGGCGCGGCGTGCTGCGGCGGGATGAAGCTGATGATTCACGAGTCCGTGCGCTACGCCAACGAGCGCCAGCAGTTCGGCAAGTCCATCTCAAGTTTCGGCGCGATCAAGGCGAAGCTGGCAGAGATGGCGATCCGCACCTGGGTCGGCGAGGCGATGACTTACCGCACGGTCGGGCTCATAGAGTCGGCCATCGGCCAAACGCTTGACCCGGACGCGAAGCTGCGCTCGATTGAGGAGTACGCGGCCGAGTGCTCGATCATCAAGGTGGCGCTCTCGGAGTACTGCGACTTCGTGGCCGACGAGATGGTCCAGATTTACGGCGGCTACGGCTACTCGGCGGACTACCCGGCGGAGCAGGCGTACCGCGATTCGCGCATCAACCGCATCTTCGAGGGGACGAACGAAATCAACCGCATGCTGATTCCGGGCATGCTGATGAAGCGCGCGATGACGGGCAAGCTCGCGCTCCTGCCCGCGGCGCAAAGTCTGATGGACGAGGTGCTCTCGCCCTCGATGCCGAGCTTCGACGAGGACGAGGGAGTGCTCGCGGCCGAGCTGAAGCTGGCACAGAACGCCAAGAAGGTCGCGTTGATGACGCTGGGGACGGCGGCGCAGAAGTACATGATGGCGCTCGCCGAGCAGCAGGAGATTCTGATGGGCGTGGCCGATATTACGATTGACGCCTACGCGATGGAGTCGGCCATCCTGCGCGCGCAGAAGCTCGCCGCGTCGAAGGGCGAAGAGGCGGCGGCGCGCTACCTCGACATGACGCGCGTCTTCTGCAACGACGCCGTCGAGCGCATAGACGCCAACGCCAAGAACACGCTCGCCGCCATGAGCGAGGGCGACGAACTGCGCACGCTCCTGGCGGCGCTCCGCCGCTTCACCAAACTGACGCCCATGAACACCGTCGCCGCGCGCCAGCGCATCGCGGACGTGCTCATCAAGGCGAACAAGTACACTTACTAATGCAAAATTAAAAATGCAAAAAGGAGGATGAAGAGCACGCTTCTCATCTTCCATTTTGCATTTTTAATTTTGCATTTTTAATTTATGAAAATCGTTCCCATCTCCGTCCCCACGCCCTTTTACGTCGGGCCGGTCAACTGCTATCTCATCGCGGAAGACCCCGTGACCTTGATCGACACGGGGCCGAAGATGAAGGAGGCCGCCGCGGCCCTGCGCGACGGGCTCAGGCGTGCCGGCGTTCGCGTCGCGGACCTCCGCCGCATAGTCTTGACGCACGCGCACGAGGACCACTGCGGGCTAGCGCGCTCGCTCAGAGACGAGGCGAAGGACGCGGAAGTCCTGGTCCACGGGTGGGAGACGGGCCACCGCATCGGCCGACTCGAATACGACGAGCACCGCCAACTGCTCGTGCGTGCGGGCGTGCCCGAGGACGAGATCATCGAGATGCGGCGCATGTACGAGGGCGTGCGCGCCTACGCCGACGCGCTCGAAGACCACCAGCATAGCGAGTTGAGGGACGGGATGGAGTTGGAGTTTGCCGGGGGGAGCCTGCGCGTCGTCCACACGCCGGGGCACACGCCCGGCTCCTGCTCCTTCCTGCGCGAGGCCGACCGCACAATCCTGGCCGGCGACTGCGTGCTGAAGCGCATCACGCCGAACCCGATCCTCTCGCCCGACCCGGTTGACCCGTCGCGCCGCTTCCACTCGCTCGCGGAGTACCTCGTCAGCCTCGCGCGGATTCGCACACTCTCGCCGACGCTCGTCCACGGCGGGCACGGCGAGCCGGTGACGGACTTCGAGGAGCTTTTCCACCGCTACCTGCGGGCTGTCGGCGAGCGGCAAGCGCAGGTCGTCCGCCTTGTGCCAAAAACGGGCGCGACCGCCTGGGACGTGGCACGCCAACTCTTCCCCGGCGCGGACGACGTGCACCGCTTCCTGGCCGTCTCCGAGGCGGTCGCTCACCTGGATTTGGCCTACTCCGAAGGCAAGCTCGCCGTCGAAATCAGCGACGGGCGGGAAATCTATAGGGAAAGCTAGTGGTCAGTAATCAGTGGTCAGTGGTCAGTGGTCGGTGGTCAGTTAAAACAAAGACGAAAAGCAGCCGGCGTGATTGGCGCGGCTGCTTTTCTTTAACTGACCACCGACCACTGACCACTGACCACTGTTTTTTGGAACTTCTTTTCCCGCCGGGCGTGAAACTCACAAACTTACCGCGGAGGATTTCTGTCCATGAGAATGAGGAATCTGTTTTTAGTCTTGACAGCCTTGCTGTTGGCGGGCGCGACTGCCTCGGCGCAGACGCCGCCGGCCGAGCCTTCGCAGCCCGCGCCGCCGCCGCTCGTCGCCGTGCCGGGCGAGCCGATGAATTTTACGTTCTTCCTGGACGGCGGCAACTTCCTGGGCATCCAGCCCGAGGAGATTAACCGCGAGAACATGGGCCGGTACAATCTGAGCCAGCCGCGCGGCGTCGGCGTCGGCAGCGTGTCGAAAGACAGCCCGGCCGAGCGCGCGGGGCTCAAGAAAGGCGACGTTATTCTGGAGTTCGACGGCGAGGCCGTGACGAGCAAGCGCAAGCTGATGCGCCTGATAGGCGAGGCCGCGCCCGAACAGACCGTCCGCCTGACCGTCAGCCGCAACGGCTCGGAGCAGCAGCTGACGGCCACGCTCGGCAAGCACGAGGTTTCGCCCGCGGGCTCCTGGAACTTGATGCCGGCGCAGCCCCCTGAGTTCCAGTTCCAGTTCCCGCCCGCGACGCCCCGCGCGCCGCGCGCCCCTCAAGGTCCCGAGTCAGAAGTTTACGCCTTCGCCTTCGGCAACAGGCGCGTCGGCATCCTGACGGCCTCGCTGACCAAACAACTCGCGGACCACCTCGGCGTCCCCGGCGGCAAGGGTGTGCTCGTCACTTCGGTCAACGAGAACAGCCCCGCGTCGAAGGCCGGGCTCAAGGCCGGCGACGTGATCACGGAAGTCAACGGCGAGAGCGTCGAGGACAGCGGGGACTTCATACGCGAGCTGAACCGCAAGGACGAGGGCGAGGTAACGCTGACCGTGGTCCGCGACAAGTCGCAGCGGACCATCAAGGTGACGCCCGAGCGCAGGCCCACTCCGTCCTTCAACCTGACGGACTTTCAGCTTGCGCCGATGGCCCGCATGAGAATTTCACCGCGGGCGCAGGTGGAGACGATGTACCGCGCGCTTCAGGCGATGCCGAAGGTCCAGAATTTCGCTTTGCCGAAACTGCAAAAGCTCGTCGTCCCGCGCGTGATAGAGGTCCCGCGCAACGCGCCGTTGCCGCTGGTCCCTGATGGTTATTTCGACTGAAGAGGCGCGCGTAGAAGTCTCACGCAAAGGCGCAAAGGCGCGAAGGAAAGTTTTCTTCGCGCCTTTGCGCCTTTGCGTGAAATATCCGAGTTCTTCTCCGACCCTCACTGCGACTGTGCCAGTCGCTTCTTGCCTTCGACGGCGGCGCGGTAGGACTCGCAGGACGCGTCGTTGATCTGTACGGCGGCGTCGAACTCCTTGACGGCTTCCGTGGGCTGCTCGAAAAACTCAAGGATGCGGCCCATCGCTTCGTGCGCGCGCACGAGCAGGCAAGGGTCCGTCTCGGTCTGGGCGGACGCGGCCGCCTGGACCGCGTTGCGGTAGTTGGTGAAAGCCTTGTTGAGCCGCTGGCTCTGCACCATCTCGTCGGTCGCGTCGCGCGCCGAGAGGTTCGCCGTCTCCGCGAGCGCGAAGAAGACGCGCGGCTCGCCGGGGAACTCGCGCACGAGCGCCAGCAACTGCTCCTCGGCCGCCGCGTAATTTTTCAACTGCACCAGCTTGTCCACGTCCAAAAGCTTTTTGACGAGCGCCGCGTTCGGCAACTGCGCGGCCGGCGTCGCGGCGCTCTCCGCTCTTTGCGCCTCGCGCGCCTTGCGGGCGGCCACCGCTCGCTTGCGCGCCGCGTCCGACTCCTCCAGCCGGCGCAGCTCGCGCGCCGGGTCGAACGACGCGATCATGTCCGGGAGCGAGTTGCTCACGTCGAAGCCGGAAGACTCTACGCCGCGCAACTGCTCCGCGAAGTAGAAGGCGAGCGCCGCGCCGTTCTCGTAAGCCTCGGCGAGCTGGGCTACAGTCTCGTCCGAGACGGCCGCGCGACGGACCTCAAGCTCCCTGGCAATCTCGGCGCGTCCGTTCTGGTCCGTGACCTTGCTCATGCGCGCAGTCGCGTCGCGCGCCAGAGTCTGAAGCTCCGAGACCTCCTTAATGCGCGCGTCCACGGCCGCGACGAGCGAGCGCGTGACCATCAGGAAGACATCGGGCGAGACGCCCGCGCCCGCCGCGATGCGCGCGTCGAGTAGCCGCTTGAGCTGCTCGCGGCGCGCGGCTATGTCGCGGCCGAAGCGGACCACGAGCGGGTCAACGACGTACTGGATGTAAGCGCGGCGCAGCTCGGGCGAAGCCGGGTTGTCGTCGCGGCCCGCGCAGTAATGTTTCGTCTCCTCGCAGGAGGGGACGATGACGAAGTAGTCGTCGGTGATGACGCGGAAGTTGGTCGCGCCGGGCGCGGCGAGCAGGTCCGGCACGACGACGAAGCGGCGGTCGTGCTCGCGCGTCTCAAAGCGTTGCGGCGCGTTCTTCTTAGGCTTCTCGCCCTCGGGCGGCTTCTGGAGGATGCGCTCGACGGTCGTCGTGATGGGCCGCGTGTTGAGGTAGGAGACCACGTCCAGAATCATCGCGGCGGTCGAGCGGCGCAGGCGGTTGCCCTCCTCCTGGTACGACCGCAGGTAAACGGGCATGCGCTCGTCGAGCGCGGACTTGCGGTAGAACTCGCGCACGAGCGGCGCGAAGTCCATCACTTCGAGGAGCCCCGCGGGCAGGTCCAGCGAGCGCGGCGGCTCTTGAAACTCGGGGGCGGGGCCGAGCGCGTAGGCGAGCGACACGTATCGCGCGGCCTGCTCGGCCGGCGTGGGCTCGCGCCCCGCGACTTCCTTCAGCTTGTTGCGCTCGTAGAAGGCCGCCATGCGCTGGCGCAGGACAGGATCCAGGTCGGCCAGGTCGCGCCGTAGCTGCGCGCGGAAGACCGAAGGCTCCTCGCCCTTCGGCGTCGGGTCGAACCCGGCCGCGTCGAGCGCCGCCATCACGGCTATCAGGCGCGGCTCCGGCTTGATCTGCGCGCCGTAATCTAAAAGGTCCAGGGTGCGCTGGCGCTGTTGCTGCTGTTGCTGCTGCCGCTGTGCGGCCGGCGGGGCCGTGCGCTGCTGCTGCGGGGTCGGCGTAGGCGTGGCGTTCTGCGACCGCGCGACGACGCCCGAAAGCAGAAACGCGGCGGCGATGACGAAATAAAATCTTCTCATAAAGCTAAAAAATTTCGGGCTCGACGACGGGGATCACGCGTGCAAGACTCTTTTTGCACTGGCGCAAGGGGAGATGATAGAGAGATGCCCTGCGCCGGTCAACGGATGCCAGGGGTGATGTGTGCGGGCGGGAGCATGAGGGGACAAAAGCAATGCGGAATGATGAATGATGAATGCGGAATTAAAAACCGATTGTCTTTAATTCATCATTCATCATTCCGCATTCATCATTATTTTTACTTGTAGCTGCCGAGCGCCTCGGACTCGTCCGTGTAGGTGTCGAAGACGGTCAGGAGCTTGGTGATGCCGAGCAGGTCCTTGAGCTTTTGCGTCAGGTTAAGGAGCTTGAGCTGGCCGTCCGCGTTGCTGATGGCCGTGTAGCTTGAGACCAGCTCGCCGATGCCGCTCGAATCGATGTAGCCGACGCCGCCGAGGTTCAAGAGAATCTTCTTCTTGCTCTCTTCGAGCAGCCGCCGGATCGCGCTCCGCAGCGCCACGGAGCCCTCGCCGATGGTGATCTTGCCGTCCATGTCGAGGATGGTGATGTCTCCGGCCTGACGCTCTTTGATATTCAATTCAGCCATTGCAGAATCTCCTTAGAAATAATTCGGTTTAAGGTTTCGGGTTCGAAGTTTCAAGTTCTCTGCTTTTAACCTGAAACCTGAAACCTGAAACTTGAAACGTCATGCTGGTTAACGCTTCTTCGTCATCCGCACCACCGTACCGCCGTCGGGGTGGTGCGACCAGTGCAGCTCGTCCATGAAGGTGCGCATGAACAGGAGCCCGCGCCCGCTGGTCTTGAGCAGGTTCTGCGGGTCCGTCGGGTCCGGGACCAATGCGGGGTCGAACCCCGCCCCCTGGTCCCGGACGGTGATTTCAATCCCGCCCGGCAAGCTTTTAAAGCCGACCTTGACGGCCTTCGACTCGTCGCGGCGGTTGCCGTGGAGCACCGCGTTGGTGACGGCCTCGCGCACGGCCATGTCCACCCCGTAGGCGGCGTCCTCGCCGAGTCCCGCGCGCCTGACGAACTGTGCGGCGGCCTCGGCGGCGTCATTGATGGCCTCCAGGCGGCTCGGCAATATCAGTTCAGTCGTCTCCTCGGTCAATGAGGCGTGGCCTTTCCCAAAGCCGTCCGGGTACGGCTGCTAATACAGGATTCGAAAAGCGAGCCGGAAGACTTGAGGGTGTAACACGCCCGCAGCGCGCCTGTCAAGAACAGTGGTCAGTGACCGGTGGTCAGTGGTCAGTTAAGAAAAAGACAAAGAGCAGTAGGAGCGTCCAGCTTGGCAGCCTTTTGACTTTCTTTCTTTTAACTGACCACCGGCCACTGACCACTGACCACTTTCGTTATATGATTTGTCGCATGGGAATTTGGGAGGCGGGGAATGCGCGTGGGCGGGCGGTCGTCATCACGGGCTTCATGGGGGCGGGCAAGACGACTGTCGCCTCGGCCCTGGCCGAGCGGCTCGGCCGCCCGCTGATCGACCTGGACCGATTCATAGCCGCGCGCGAGGGTCGCACGGCGCAGATGATTATTGACGAGGACGGCGAGCCGCGCTTCCGCGAGATTGAAAGCCAGGCCCTGCGCGACGCTCTGAAAACGGGTGCGGGCGTCATCGCCCTCGGCGGCGGGACGTGGACGATTGAGCGCAACCGCGCCCTTCTGGCCGAGCACGGATGCCACACCGTATGGCTCGACGCGCCTTTTGAGTTATGCTGGCAAAGAATCGAAAGCGCCGTTAACACCAGGCCGCTGGCGCGCGAGCGCGGCCAGGCCCAGAGTCTTTACCACGAGCGGCGCGCTCATTACAGCCGGGCGCGCTTGCGCTTAGAAGTTAAAGACGGGATGAGCGCGCGGGCGATTGCGGAGTTGATTGTTCGCGCGCTGGCACTCCAGACAGAGGGAAGCAATGAGTAAGCACACGGAAGACGCCCAGGCTTTAAAAGTAGCGAAGACGCTGAAGAACGCCGACAACTGGAAACACCTCGCGCGCTGGCGCGGGGACGGTTACTACGAACTGCAAACCGAGGACACGGGCGACGTACCCGTGCGGCTGTTCCTCACGCCGCAACTCTTGCGCAACGCCGAAGACATACTCTACCGGCAGGTCGTCAACGCCACGCGCTTCCCCGGCGTGAAGCTGGTCATCATCACCCCGGACACACACTATGGCTACGGCGTGCCCGTCGGCTGCGTGATTCTCACGGATATCGAGTCCGGCGCGGTCGCGATGGGACCAGTCGGGTATGACATTGGCTGCGGGATGCTCAGCGCCAAATCCGACGTGCCGGTTGACGCGGCCACGCCGGAGAAGCGCATGGCTTTTAATCGCGCGGTGATAGAGCGCGTCAACATGGGGACGGGCGGCAAGAGCGTCAAGCTCGGCCACCTCGACGAGCGCGAGTTCAATAATCTGGTCCGCGGCGGCGCGGAGTATTACGTCGAAAAGTACGGCGCGTCTTTCGACCGCAGCCGGGCGGAGCGTCACCGGATGCCCGTGGACGACGACTGGCAGACTCCGTGGGGCGGCAAGGGCAAGCCCGAACGGGGAATGGACCAGCTCGGCTCGCTCGGCGGGGGAAATCATTTCATCGAGCTGCAAAAATCAGAGGAGACTCAGACGCTCTTCGTGCAGGCGCACACGGGGAGCCGCGGGTTCGGGCACGGGCTCGCGACGAACTACTTCGAGCTGGCGAAGGCGGAGAAGCCCGACCGCATCACGGACATCGACCTGGGCTACTTCACGCCGGACTCGAAGCACTACCGCGACTACCTGAACGCGGTGGCGGCCGGCGGCAACTACGCGATCATCAACCGCCTGATCATCTTCGAGCAGGTGGCGGAGGCTTTCCGCGAGACGTTCGGGTCCGAGCTGGAGTTGATCTACGAGATCAGTCACAACCTGGTGCAGAGGGAGTGGCACCCGGAGTACGAAGAGGTCTGGGTCCACCGCAAGGGCGCGACGCGCGCCTTCCCGGCGGGTCACCCTGGGCTCAAGGGGACGTTCTGGGAGGAGACGGGACACCCCGTTTTGATTCCCGGCTCGAACATGGACTGGAGCTACATCCTGCGCCCCGCGTCGGGCGCGGTCAACAGCGGCTTCTCCGTCAACCACGGCGCGGGCCGCCGCATCTCGCGCGGCGAGGCGACGCGCAGCCTCGACCAGCGGCAGATTGACGACCAGTACAGAGAAGCCGGCATCCTCGTCAACACGGACGGCCGCGTCCCCATCGACGAGGCCGCGCCCTGCTACAAGTCTTCCGAAGAAGTCATAGAGGCCGTCGTCGGCGCTGGCCTCGCCACCGTCGAATACAAACTCTGGCCGCTCGCCTCCCTGAAGGGCACCGACGAGCGCAAACAGAAGCGCCGCAGGAAAGGCGGCAAGCCCGGCAAGACGCGCGCCCACTTTTAGAAAGTTGAAAGTAGAATCCGGCGCTGGAAGGACTTCTTATTACAACGGGGGCGTTCACAAGAGATGCGCGGCTTGAAGCGCAAAGGGATGGGGCCACACCTATAGACTTACAGATCGTTGCATAAGTAGCTTAAGATTTTGACTCGTGCCAATATGGAAGCATGAGCCGCACGAAGAACGCTTTCAAAGATTGGAAAGAGATTCGCCGCAAACGGGCACTTGAAATGAATGAACAGGGATGGAGACAG
>DASWQY010000001.1:0-2553 GCA_036403435.1 Pyrinomonadaceae bacterium | reverse complement strand
GTGAGCAGCAAGAGTTAATTGAGAAACGTAAGGAGTTGACGAGATGGTTTTCTGGACAATTTGATATTTTGGTCGCAAAATTTAGGCCGGCATTATTGTTGAATCATCAGCGGGATTTGCGAAGTCAAGCTTGATATTACGGTAATGCCTAGCCGCCGGGCCTCGGCAGCAAGGCGCACTTCGGTTTCCTGCGAAATCTCAATACTCATTGGCAATCGCCTTTTCCTTGTCCGCATATTCTATCATATAACGATTTCATAACAAATTTGAGTTGCAACGCATTGGGGAGGCTCGCCGTTCACGCGTGAAGCCGGGAAATCGTCTGCGGGCTGACGTTGTAGCTGCGGCCTATGGAGTGCAGCGTTTCGCCGTCCACATCGCGCCGCTTGACCGCCTCGCGCTGCTGGTGCGGGGTGAGCTTCGGCTTACGCCCGAATTTGACGCCCTTCGCCTTCGCGTCGGCGCGGCCCCGTGCCGTTCGCTCCTTAATGCGACCACCTTGATGGTGTGGACGCCCCCTGACGGCATCGATGTGCCAAGGTGGTGTTGAGCAACCCCCAGAGGAGGCGTCCATGGGCCAGGCTAGCACGATAGGGCTTGATATTGCGAAGTGGGTATTTCAAGCGCACGGGGCCGATGCGACCGGCCGGGTGGTGTTCCGCAAGCGCCTGGTGCGGGCCAAGGTGCTCGAGTTTTTCGCGGGGCAGCCGCCCTGTCTTGTGGCGCTGGAGGCGTGTGGCGGGGCGCACTACTGGGCGCGGGAGCTTGGCAAGCTGGGCCACACGGTGCGGCTGATCCCACCCGCTTACGTGAAGCCCTTCGTCAAGCGGCAGAAGAATGATGTGGCGGATGCTGAGGCGATCTGCGAAGCGGCGCAGCGGCCGGGGATGCGCTTTGTGCCGGTGAAGGACGAGGCACAGCAGGCGAACACTGTTGTGTTCCGGGCCCGCGACCTGCTGGTGCGGCAGCGGACGCAGTGCATCAACGCCTTGCGCGGGCACCTGGCCGAGTACGGCCATGTGGTGCCGCAAGGTCCCGCGCACGTCGACAGCCTGGTCGCGCTGGTCGAAGACCCGAAATCGTCGGTACCCGAGAGCGCACGCGGGATCCTGCAGGTGCTGATCAGAATGCTCAACGCCTTGGAAGAGCAGCTCAAGGAGCTGGATGGTGAGATTGCCCGGCGTGCCAAGACCGACCCCGTCGCGCGGCGGCTCATGACGATCCCCGGCATCGGCCCGATCGCAGCGACTGCGATCACCGCCCTGGTGCCGGCGCCGGAGGGCTTCCGCGCCGGGCGGGACTTCGCCGCCTGGCTTGGGCTGACGCCGCTGCAGAAGTCGACAGGGGGCAAGCACAAGCTCGGAGCCATCTCGAAGATGGGCGAGCGGACCATCCGGCGATTGCTGATCCTGGGTGCCAGCGCGGTGGTCCGCTGGGCCAGTCGGCGTGGGGCCGCGGCGGGCTCGTGGCTGGCGCGGATGCTCGCGCGCAAGCCGCGCATGCTGGTCACCACCGCCCTGGCCAACAAGATGGCCCGCATCGTCTGGGCCCTGCTGGTCAAGGGCGGCACGTACAGGGTTCCGGCCGTGGCGGCGTAAGCCCGCCACAGCCACCGAGGCGTAGGGCGAGCGGAAGGAGGACATGGCGCAACAGTCGGCGAGACGGGATCGGGACAACCAGGCTGCAACACCGTACTTCGAGTACGCCACCTTGATCTGGACCCGCTCCGCGAACTCCCATGCAGGCCGGCGGTCGATGGCCGCGCAAGAGGCCGGACAGATGGCAGCATCCGACTACGCGTCACGGCATTCCTGATGTTTTCCCTTGCCCTGAAGGGGGCGTTCTCTAATCGCAGCACTCACGTCAAGGCCGCTGTTTACGTCGCCCGCCCGGGTCATGGTTCTCTTCGCGGTCAGCGCGAGCTGCCGCAACATCTGGTCCGGTCCGGAGGTCAGGCATTGCAAGGTCCACAACGGGCTTACGTTGATTACGCGCCCATCGCCCCGCCGCGCAATTGCCTGCACCTTCGCCCTGGGGCGATGCGTGTTGGCGTATTTGACGAGTTTCGATGAGCTACGCTGCCATGGCCGGCGCGGCCCAGCGGAACGGCTCGCCAGATCGCCAGACACTGTGCAGGATTACGGACAGCTTGCGCGCCAAGGCTACCCGCGCCTTGCCTGAACCCGAGCGTCGCCCGATCGCCTCGGCCCAATCCTTCAGGTGTAGCGGTCGCTTTACACGATGAAGGATCACAATTGCGGCCTCGTACATGAGCGTGCGGGCAAGTCCGTCGCCGCATCGGGAGATGTGTCCACTGCGATCCGTCTCGCCCGATTGGTAGCGGCGGGGCGTCAGCCCGAGGTGGGCACCCACGGCTCGAGATCGGGAAAATCGGCTCGGGTTTTCAACGGTGCTGACGTACATCAGCGAGGAGAGAGCACCGATCCCCGGCACCGTCATCAGCAGACGGCAGATAGGATCCGCCCTGACCTGCTGCAGCACCGCTTTATCAAAGACGGCGATCTGCTCGCGCAGTTGCCGCCACGTCGCAAG